>NZ_BCQA01000001.1:3865941-5349382 GCF_001748145.1 Bosea sp. BIWAKO-01 | reverse complement strand
GTTGATGCGCCATATGCGGACCACGGCCGGCAAGGTCGTCGCGCGCCCGCTCGATGAGGCGGTCGCGCTCGTCTCGCATGAGTGGATGAAGGCCTGGAGCCTCGATGCCGGCGCCTATCCCGAGCTGGCCCATGACGTCACCGCTTTCACCGCCGCCTTCTGCGCCGATGCGCGCGAAAGCACGGAGCAGACGCAGGCTGCGATCCGCAATGCCGTTGCCGCGCTGGAAGCGGGCTTCCGGGCCATCGGCACGAGCCTGAGCGACCAGATGGCGTTCCGCTCCGAATGCGCCCATGGCTGGTGGCAGAGCGTCGTGCCACTGCCGGCCGAACTGCGGGCCACTGAGCGCCGCAGCATTCCGCGCGCCGGCGAGGATGCGCCATTCTGGAGCGCCGGCGCCCAGCCGCATTGCGGCTGAGGGCCTCACTCTCCCCGCGTCGGGACGGCAGTCGCTCCCGGCGTGCCTGCCTCCGCAAAAGGTTCTTCTCTTCAATTCGTGAAATAGGAAAAACCACACTACCTCATGTGAATTGCCTCGGCGGGCGTTCGGGTATAGCTGAATTGTTCGATTTACAGAACAATACAGGCGGCCAAGACCATGGCCAGAGACCACATCGATCCGCGCCTATCCGCCCAACAGGGCGCACCCGCCGAGGCAATTGACTTGCGCGACCGCGCCGCTGACCTCGTTCGCGCGTTCGGCAAGTCGGATGCGCGCGACCGTCTCATCGGACTGCGCCAGGCGGTTTCGGGACGGATCGTCTTCACCACCAGCTTCGGCCTTGAGGATCAGGTCCTCATCCATCTGATCGCTCGTGCCGGGCTTCCCATCGAGATCGTCACCCTCGACACCGGCAGGCTCTTCCCGGAGGTCTACAGCCTCTGGGAGCAAACCGAGCGCCGCTATGGCGTAGTGATCCGACCCTTCTATCCGCGCCATGAGGCGATAGAACTCTATGTCCGTCAGAACGGCATCAACGGCTTCTATGCTTCCCGCGACGCCCGCAAATCCTGCTGCGACATCCGCAAGGTCGAGCCACTTGGCCGGGCCCTGGACGGGGCGGAGATCTGGATCACCGGCCTGCGGTCCGACCAGTCGGCAGCGCGCGGCGGCGTGGCGCTCGCGGAGGCCGAAACGGAGCGCGGCCTGATCAAGTTCAACCCCTTGCTAGACTGGTCGCGTGAGGCCGCGCTGAGTTTCTCCAAGACTGAAGGAATACCGCTCAATCCTTTGCACGAAAAAGGCTTTATCTCGATCGGCTGCCAGCCCTGCACCCGTGCGATCGCGCCGGGCGAGCCGGAGCGGGCCGGGCGCTGGTGGTGGGAAGACGACGCGGCCAAGGAATGCGGGCTGCATGTCGGGCCGGACGGGAATCTGGTCCGGGCCAAGGCTGCCACTGCGGCGGAGGCGCGACCATGATCCAGCTCAGCCATCTGCAGAAGCTCGAAGCCGAGGCGATCTTCATCATTCGCGAGGTTGTGGCGACCTGCGACAAGCCGGTGCTGCTTTATTCGATCGGCAAGGATTCCGCCGTTCTGCTGCATCTTGCCCTGAAGGCGTTCTATCCGGCGAAGCCGCCATTCCCGTTGCTCCATGTCGATACGACCTGGAAATTCCGTGAGATGATCGCCTTCCGGAACGAGACGGCGGAGCGGCTCGGGCTCGACCTGATCGTCCATGTCAACCAGGACGGGGTCAGGGCCGGCATCGGGCCCTTCGCCTCGGGCTCGCGCGTTCATACCGACGTGATGAAGACGCAAGGGCTGAAGCAGGCGCTCGACCTGCACAAATTCGATGTCGCCTTTGGCGGCGCGCGGCGCGACGAGGAGAAGAGCCGCGCCAAGGAGAGGATCTTCTCGCTGCGCAGCGCCGAGCATCGCTGGGACCCCAAGAACCAGCGCCCGGAGCCCTGGCAGCTCTTCAACACCCGTAAGCACAAGGGCGAGAGTTTTCGCGTCTTCCCGCTCTCCAATTGGACCGAGCGCGATGTCTGGGACTACATCGCACTCGAGAACATTCCGGTCGTACCGCTCTACTTCGCTGCCCCGCGTCCGGTCGTGCACCGCGACGGAGCCTGGATCATGCGCGACGACGAGCGCATGGAGCTTGGGCCCGGCGAGGTCGTCGAGACCCGCATGGTCCGCTTCCGGACGCTCGGCTGCTACCCGCTGACCGGCGCGGTCGAGAGCGAAGCCGCAAGCCTCACCGACATTATCGCCGAGATGCGCTCATCGCGCGCCTCCGAGCGCCAGGGCCGTGTCATCGACCATGACGGCGCCGGCTCTATGGAACAGAAGAAGCAGGAAGGGTACTTCTGATGGCTGTCGCCGCCGAGAAGAAGCGCCCGGGCGCCACGGCTCCGCTCCCCGCGAATGATTCCTCCGGGCTCAGCGAAACCGCCCAGCATTCGCTGCTGCGCTTCATCACCTGCGGTTCGGTCGATGACGGCAAGTCGACGCTGATCGGACGCGTGCTCTATGAGGCCGGTGCGGTCTTCGACGATCAGCTCAGCGCCCTCGACGCCGATTCCCGCAAATTCGGCACGCAGGGCGCGGAGCCTGATTTCGCGCTGCTGGTCGACGGGCTTTCGGCCGAGCGCGAGCAGGGCATCACCATCGATGTCGCCTATCGCTATTTCGCGACGGAGAAGCGCAGTTTCATCGTCGCCGATACGCCGGGCCACGAGCAATATACCCGCAACATGGCGACAGGGGCCTCGACCGCCGATCTCGCCATCATCCTGATCGACGCCCGCAAGGGCCTGCTGCCGCAGACGCGCCGCCACTCCTTCATCGTCTCGCTGGTCGGCGTCCGCCACGTCGTGGTTGCGATCAACAAGATGGACCTCGTCGGATACGACGAGGCGGTCTTCGACCGGATCGCTGCGGATTATCGCACGGCGGTGAAGAGCCTCGGCTTCAGGTCGATCGACATCATCCCGGTTTCGGCGCGGGACGGCGAGAATGTGATGCGCCCCTCAGCCGCGATGCCCTGGCATAAGGGGCCGGCGCTGCTGCCTCTGCTGGAGGCGATCGTCGTCGAACAGGAGACGCGCGACGAGGCCGGCTTCGTTCTGCCCGTGCAATGGGTGAACCGGCCCGATCTGGACTTCCGTGGCTATGCCGGGACAGCGGCCCGCGGCCGTGCCCGCGTCGGTAATGCCGTCACGGTGCTGCCGTCCGGGCGCAGCAGCACGATCGCGCGGTTGATCACCCCGTCAGGCGAAGCCAGCAACGCGGCAGCGGGGCAGGCCGTCACCCTGACACTGGCTGACGAGATCGACATTTCTCGCGGCGACGTCATCGCTTCCGCGGAGAGCCCGGTTCCCGTCCGGCGCGAACTCCGGGCGCGGCTGCTCTGGACCGGCGAGCGCGCCATGCTGGAGGGCGGTCAGTTCGTGCTGAAACTCGCGACCCAGGCCGTGAACGCCACGATCGGTGCGCTGGATCACAGCATCGACATCGAGGGCTTCAAGCCGGTGCCGGCGCAGGTCCTGCGCATGAACGGGATCGGCCTGGTGACTCTGCGGCTCGACCGGCCGCTGGCCACCTTGCCCTATCAGGAGAGCCGGGATCTCGGCGGCTTCATCCTGATCGACCGGATCAGCAATGAGACGGTCGCCTTTGGTTTCGTGGCCGCCGAGCCGGGCGCCGGGCGAAGCCTGAACCCGGCGGAGGCGCTCGGTACGGCCGACCGTCTGCGACAGGCGCGCAACCGCCTGATCGGAGCTCCCGGCACGCCGGATCGGCGGCTCTGGTGGAGCGCGGTGAGTTGGCGCCTGCTCAGCACGGCAGGCCTGTTCGGAGCAGCCCTTGTACTGACCGGCCGGCCCGGCGTGTCGGGCGTCCTCGCGCTCGGCGATCTCGCCCTGCGCCCGACCTTGCGCGGCCTTCATGCCCGGCTGTGGCAGAAGCACCCATCAGCCGCGCTTCAGGACGGCGCCGGCATCTGATCGATCGAGATCGTTTCGCCGAATGCACGATAGGGTGGATCGCTGCGCCGTCAGGCCGCGACCACCGCCGTCGCCTCGATCTCGATCAGCGCCTGCGGCTCGACCAGCGCGACGACCTGAACGACCGCCATCGCCGGAAAATGCCGCCCGAGGGTCTCGCGATAGATCGGCCCCATATCCTTCAGGCTGGCGCGATAGGCCTCGATGTCCGTGACATACCAGGTCAGCCGCACGATATCCTCGATGCGCCCGCCGCCGGCCTCGACCACAGCCTTGATATTGGCGAGGGTCTGACGGAGTTGCGGCAGAAACCCCTCGGCGAAGACACCGTGCGCGTTCCAGCCGACGAGGCCACCTGTCACGATCACACGGCCTTCGGCGACCATGCCGTTGGCATAGCCGCGCGGCACCGGCCAGCCCTGGGGCAGGATCGCGCGTGATGCTGGAAGGTTCGACATGGCGGAGCCTCGGTCTTCGGCCGTTTCGGCCTGTTCTTGCGGGAATCAGGTCTCGGTGAGCGCCAACTGACGCAGTGCGAAACGCTGGAGCTTGCCGGTCGGCGTCTTCGGCAGAGCCGGAACGAACGCAATGGCGCGCGGGTATTTATAGGGCGCGATACCCGCCTTCACATGCTCCTGCAATGCCTTGGCCAGGGCCGTGTCGCCGCGGATGCCCTCGCGCAGCACGACATAGGCCTTGACGATCTGGCCACGGTCCGGACAGGGCGCGCCCACCACGCCACACTCGGCGACATCGGGATGGGTGAGCAGGCAGGCTTCGACCTCCGGCCCGGCAATGTTGTAGCCGGCAGAGATGATCATGTCGTCCGAACGGGCCTGGTACCAGAAATAGCCGTCCGCATCGCGCAGATAGGTATCGCCGGTGATGTTCCAGCCGCCCTGCGCATATTTCGCCTGCCTGGGATCGGCGAGATAGCGGCAGCCGGTCGGTCCGCGCACGGCGAGGCGTCCGGGCGTGCCATCGGGCAGGGGATCGCCGGCCTCGTCGACGATCCGCGCCTCGTAGCCCGGCACAGGCAGGCCGGTGGCGCCCGGCCTTATCGCCTCGCGCGGCGCGGAAATGAAGATATGCAGCATCTCGGTCGCGCCGATGCCGTCCATCAGCGGCAACCCCGTCTGCTTCAGCCAGGCCTCGAAGGTCACCCTGGGCAGGGCTTCCCCGGCAGAGACGCAGATGCGCAGGGAAGAGATATCGCGGCCGTCGAGCTTGTCGAGCATGGCGCGATAGGCCGTCGGCGCCGTGAAGCAGACGCTCGCCTTGTGGCGCTCGATCGCTGTGACGAGATCGGCGGGGGCGGCCTTGTCGGGCAGCACCATCGCGGCACCGATCCGCATCGGGAACAGCACGAGCCCGCCGAGCCCGAAGGTGAAGGCGAGCGGCGGCGAGCCGACGAAGCGGTCTTCCGGTGCGGCCTTCAGCACGCGCGCGCCATAGGTGTCGCAAATGGCGAGCAGATCCTGATGGAAGTGCATGGTGCCCTTCGGCTCGCCGGTGGTGCCCGATGTGAAGCCGATCAGGCAGACATCATCGCGGGCAGTATCGGCGGCGGAGGCGTTCTCGTAGCCCGCGCGCGCCATCAGCGCTTCGAGATCGGTCGGCGTGCCTCCGCCCCAGGTCACGATGCGCGGGAGCTCTGGTGTCCGTGTCTGGGCGGTCCGGAGATCATCGATCAGGCGGTGATCGCACAGGGCCAATGTGATCTTCGCCTTGCGGATGGGGTAGGCGAGTTCGCCGGCGCGCAGCATGGGCATGGTCGCGACCGCGACGCCGCCCGCCTTCAGCACGGCGAGATAGGCTGCGACCATCATCGGCGTATTGGCGGCCCGCAGCAGCACGCGGTTGCCCGGCCGCATCCCGAGATCGCGGGTCAGCACGTTGGCGATGCGGTTCACGCGCTGGGCGAGCTCGGCATAGGTCCAGACCTCGCGGTCCGAGATGATGGCGATGCGTTCGCCATGGCCTTCGCTGACGTGACGATCGAGCAGTTCGGTCGCGACATTGAGCCGCTCGGGATAGGCGAGGCCAGCATCTGTGACCTTGAGGTCGGGCCAGCTCTCGCGCGGTGGCAGATTGTCCCGCGCGAAACTGTCCAGATGTCCTGACCGCACGAACTCCGCCTGCGCCATCTCAGCCTCCGCTCATGGCATGCGCCTTCAGGAGATCGCGCGCGATGACGACCTTCTGAACCTCGCTGGCGCCCTCGTAGATTCTGAGCGCCCTGATCTCGCGATAGAGCTCCTCGACCTTGACGCCTCTGGTCACGCCGAGCCCGCCATGGATCTGGACGGCGCGGTCGATGACGCGCTGGGCGTTCTCGGTAGCGACGAGCTTGGCGAGCGCAGCTTCGCGCGTGACGCGCGGCGCTCCCTTGTCCTTGGTCCAGGCCGCCCGATAGACCAGCAGGGCAGCGGCATCGACCTCGGCCGCGCTGTCCGCGATCGCGGCCTGCGAGAGCTGGAGATCGCCGAGCGTTCCGCCAAAGAGCTTTCTGCGATTGGCGTGCGACACGGTCTCGTGCAGCGCGCGCCGGGCGAATCCGAGCGCCGCGGCACCGACCGTCGAGCGGAAAATGTCGAGGGTGGCCATGGCGACCTTGAATCCGTCGCCAGGACCGCCGATCCGGTTGCCGACCGGGACCCGGCAGGCGTCGAAGCGGAGCGTGGCAAGCGGGTGCGGCGCAATCACATCGATGCGCTCCGCAATGCTCAGGCCGGGCGTGTCGGCCTCGACCAGGAAGGCAGAGAGGCCGCGCGCGCCGGGCGCCTCGCCCGTCCGTACGAAGACGACATAGTGGTCCGCGATGCCGCCATTCGAGATCCAGGTCTTCTCGCCGTCGATGCGGACATGGCTGTTGCCGTCAGGCGTGGCCGTCGTCGCCATGGCGGCGACATCCGAGCCTGCTTCCTTCTCGGAGAGGGCAAAGGCCGCGATGCGCCTGCCGTCGCGGATGCCTGGCAGGATGCGGGCCTGCATGGCCTCCGAACCGGCAAGGGAGATCGAACCCGTGCCAAGCCCCTGCATGGCGAAGGCGAAATCCGCGAGCCCGTCGCGCGCCGCCAGAATTTCGCGGGCGAGGCAGAGTGTGCGAACGTCCAGGGCCTCGCCGAGCCCGCCATGCGCCGCCGGCACGACGGCTCTCAGGAATCCGGCCTCGCCAAGCGCCTTCACCCGCGCCCGGCAGGCGGCATCGACATCGCCATGCGGCAGGCCGGGCAGAGTGGCGTCGGCCCAATCTGAGAGATCCCTGGCAAAGGCGCGATGACGGTCCTCGAAGAACGGCCAGTCGAGCGTATCGCCAAGAATGCCGGTCCCGATCATCTCAGTTCCCCTCGAAGGCCGGCTTCTGCTTGGCCGCAAAGGCGTGATAGGCGCGGGCGAAATCCTCGGTCTGCATGCAGAGCGCCTGCGCCACGGCTTCGGCCTCGATGGCGGCCTCGACCGACATCGCCCACTCCATCTCGAGCATGCGCTTGGTCATCGCGTTGGCGAAGGTCGGCCCGTCCGCCAGTTCGCCCGCCAGTGCCTGCGCCTCGCCGAGCACCGCTTCCTTGCCGACGAGCCGGTTGAGGAAGCCCCAGCGTTCGGCTTCCTCACCCTTGAGCACGCGGCCGGTATAGAGCAGCTCGGCCGCCCGGCCCTGGCCGATGATGCGCGGCAGCATCGCACAGGCGCCCATGTCGCAGCCGGCAAGGCCGACGCGGTTGAACAGGAAGGCGATCTTGGTCTCGGCCGTGCCGTAGCGAATATCAGAGGCCATCGCCATGATCGCGCCCGCACCGGCACAGATGCCGTCGATCGCCGCGATCACCGGCTGCGGACAGCCGCGTATCGCCTTGACCAGATCTCCGGTCATGCGGGTGAATTTCAGCAGATCCTTGGTGTCCATCGCGACCAGCGGCCCGATGATCTCGAAGACGTCGCCGCCAGAGGAGAAATTGCCGCCGGCTCCCGTGATCACGATCGCCTTGACCTCTTCCTCCTTCTGCGCAGCGAGGAAGAAATCGGTGAGCTCGCGGTAGCTCTCGAAGGTGAGCGGGTTCTTCTTCTCTGGCCGGTTCAGCGTCACCGTTGCAACCTTGCCGGCAACCGACAGGCCGAAATGCGCCGGTTGGAACCCCGCGAGCGGCAAGGTGGTGGCGTTGGCGATGCTCATGCGTTCTCTCCCCGGCCCGCCGCTTCATCGGCGCGGCGCTTGATGGCCTGGTGCAGAGAGGCCTTGGTCTGTCCGAGCAGGCGGAAGAGCTGGACGATCTCGGGCTGGTCAAGGCCGGCGAAGAGCTCGGCGATCCAGCCTTCATGCCGCTCCGCCATGGCGCGAAAGCTCTTGCGGCCCAGCGCCGTCAGCGTCAGCACCTGGACGCGCCGGTCCTGCGCGGCCGGGCGCTTGTCGACCAGCCCGTCGGCCAGCAGGCCGGCAACGACGGCGGTGACATTGCCGTTCGACACCATCAGCCGCTGCGAGACCTCGCCGACCGTCATGCCCGTCGTCGATTTGTCGAGCTGCGCCATCAGGTCGAAGCGCGGCAGCGTCGTCTTGAATTCCTCGCGCAGGCGATTGCGGATCTCGGTCTCGATCAGGGTCGAGCAGGTCAGCATCCTGAGCCAGAGCCTGAGTTCGTCCTTGTGATCGCCGGGACGCTCGCTTGCCTTGGTCTCACGGTCGAGGATGAGGCCGGGGGAGGGTGTTTCCATCGCTCTAGAACTCCCCGCCATTGATCAGGATCGACTGGCCAGTGATCCCGGCGCTGGAGGGACCGCAGAGGTAGAGCACGGCTGCCGCCACCTCTTCCGGAGCGATCAGCCTGCCCTGGGGGTTACCCTTGACCAGCTCCGCCAGCGCCTGTTCGCCCGGCTTTCCCGTCTTGGCGGTGATCGCCTCGATGCTGTCCGCCACCATGGCAGTATCGGTGTAGCCGGGGCAGATCGCATTCACCGTGACGCCGGACCTGGCCGTCTCGAGCGCGAGCGAGCGCGTCAGCCCGATCACCGCGTGCTTGGCCGCGACATAGGCCGAAACATAGGGATAGCCGCGATGTCCGGCGGTGGAGGCGATCGCGATCAGCCGGCCCTCGCGGCGCTCGGTCATACCGGGCAGGGTGGCCCGGAAGGCATTGACCGTGCCAATCAGGTTCAGCTCCAGCATCCGCCGGAAGCGCTCGGCGTCGCTCTTCAGGAATGGGCCGGTCTCGACTCCGCCCGCATTGGCGACGACGATATCCAGCGGCCGTTCACGGGAGAGAGCGCTGACCGCCGCCGCAACGGCTGCCTCATTGGTGACATCGGCAAGGGCAAAGCTGTCGGCATCGCCCTCGGCAATGGCGCTCTGCAGGGTCGCCGCGCTGCGGCCGATGATCGAGACATGGGCGCCGGCCGCCTTGAGCGCGCCGGCAACAGCCCGCCCGATGCCACGCCCGCCGCCCGTCACCAGAGCATGTCGTCCCGCCAGGTCCATGACGCCGAGCCTCCTCATGCCGAACAATATATTTTAGGTCTGAAGCAATTTGCAAGCGAGGCTTGAAACGAGCCCATGATCGTGAATTGCGCACGGCAATGGCGGAATACGTATAGCATTGGCGGTGTGACCGCCCGCCGTGCCGAAGCCGTGGCGATCCCCCTTGAGGAAAAAATATTTCAGGCTTAAAATAATATCCGTCACAGCCGGGGAGGATGGGTGATGCGCATTGCGGTCGTCGGGGGCGGTCCTGCCGGACTCTATTTCGCGCTGCTGATGAAACGTGACTGGCCGGCGCTGGACGTCACGGTCTTCGAGCGCAACCAGCCTGACGACACGTTCGGGTTCGGCGTCGTCTTTTCCGACCAGACGCTCGATACCTTCAAGGCGGCCGACCCTGAGAGCTACGGCGCGATCGTCGACAATTTCGCCTACTGGGACGATATCGAGATCCGCTTCAAGGACACGCTCCATCGTGTCTCCGGCAATGGCTTTTGCGGCTGCTCGCGCCGCTCGCTGCTGATGCTGGTGCAGGAGCGCTGCCGGCAACTCGGCGTCACGCTGAAATTCGGAACGGAAGCCGATGACATCGAAGCGCTGAAGCGCAATTTCGATCTCGTGGTCGCGGCCGACGGCATCAACAGCCGCATCCGCGAAGGCTGGCGGGAACGCTTCAGACCACAGGTCGATCTCCGGCCGAACAAGTTCACCTGGATGGGCTCGACCCGCCCCTTCGACGCCTTCACCTTCTTCTTCAAGGAAACCGAGCACGGGCTCTTCATTGCCCATTGCTACCAGTACGAGGCCGGGCGCTCGACATGGGTGCTGGAGACGGACCCCGAGACTTTTGCGAAGGCTGGCCTGGAGGGCATGGACGAAGCCGCCTCGGCCACCTTCCTTGAAGGCGTCTTCGCGGAGGAGCTGCAGGGACACCGGCTGATCACCAATCGCTCGCTCTGGCGCAATTTCCCGATGATCCGCTGCGAAAACTGGGTCTCGGACAATGTCGTGCTGATCGGAGACGCCAAGGCGACTGCGCATTTCTCGATCGGATCGGGCACCAAGCTGGCCATGGAGGACGCGATCGCGCTCCATCGTGCCTTCGGCGAAGCGAAGCTCGACGTCTCCGCCGCCCTTTCGCTCTACGAACGGACCCGGCGCGAAGAGGTCGAGAAGACCCAGCACGCGGCGGATGTCTCGCTGGTCTGGTTCGAGCAGCTGCGTCGCTTCTGGGATTTCGATCCGTTGCGTTTTGCTTTCGGTCTGATGACGCGCTCGAAGGCGATCACCTATGACAATCTCGCTCTGCGCGCGCCCGGCTTCGTCGCTGCCATCGACACGCTGGTGGCAGACGAGGTCGGCCCCACGGCGCGGCGCAAGCGCGACGGTTCCCCCGTGGCACCCGCCTTCCAGCCGTTCCGGCTCCGCGAGATGCAGGTCGAGAACCGCATGGTGCTCTCGCCCATGTGCCAGTATTCGGCGGTAGAGGGCCTGCCGACGGACTGGCACCTGATGCATTACGGCTCGCGGGCCATCGGCGGGCCGGGCTTGGTCGTCAGTGAGATGACCTGCGTCGCCCCCGACGCCCGCATCACGCCCGGCTGCACCGGCCTCTACAGCGACGAGCAGGAGGCGGCCTGGACGCGCATCGTCGACTTCGTTCACGCGAACTCGGCCGCGAAGTTCTGCCTGCAGCTCGGGCATGCCGGCCGCAAGGGCGCGACCAGGCTGATGTGGGAAGGGATGGACCGGCCGCTACCCGCAGGGGCCTGGCCCATCATCTCGGCCTCGCCTTTGCCCTATAATCCCGAGAGCCAGGTGCCGCGCGAGATGACGCGCGCCGACATGGACCGCGTGCGCTCGGAGTTCGTCGCCGCGGCCAAGCGCGGCGAGCGGGCAGGCTTCGATATGCTGGAACTGCACTGCGCCCATGGCTATCTGCTGGCGAGCTTCCTCTCGCCGCTGACGAACCACAGGACGGACGCCTATGGCGGCTCGCTCGAGAACCGCCTGCGCTACCCGCTCGAGGTGTTTCGGGCGCTGCGCGAGGCCTGGCCGCGGGAGAAGCCGATGTCCGTCCGCATTTCGGCGACGGACTGGAAGGAAGGCGGCCTGTCGCCTGAGGATTCAGTCGCCATTGCGGCCGCCTTTGCCGGGGAAGGCTGCGACCTCGTCGATGTTTCCACGGGGCAGACCGTGAATGACAGCCGGCCGATCTATGGCCGCATGTTCCAGACGCCGTATTCGGACCGCATCCGCAACGAGGCGCGCATCGCCACCATGTGCGTCGGCAATATCACGACCGCCGATCAGGTGAACACGATCATTGCCTCCGGCCGCGCCGATCTCGTCGCGCTTGGCCGACCGCACCTGGCCGACCCGTCCTTCGTCCTGCGCGCCGCGGCCTGGTACGGCGTCGATACAGCCCAACCGGTCCAGTACCAGCCCGGCAAGGACCAGCTCATGCGCAACACGCCGCGCGAGCGCGAGGACCTGACCGAGCTCAAGCTCAAGGCCAAGCCGGGGCGGCACGCGGACGCACATTAGCCATTCGCCCTTGCCGCGCGCGAAACGACGGGCGACAACGCCCGGCGATCAGATATCGCCGGAGCCGAGCCCATGGATGCCGCCAACCCGCCGCTCGCCGGCCGCCAGCCGGCAATACCTGACGGCCTGCGCATCTATGCGGTGGGCGACGTCCACGGCCGCCTCGATCTGCTGCGCGAGATCGAGGCCCAGATCGAAGCGGATGCCCGTTCAGCCTCAGGCAAACGCGTCATCCAGGTCATGCTTGGCGACTATATCGACCGCGGCCCCGACTCCTCTGGCGTGATCGCTCATCTCATCGACAAGCGGCGCGAACGCGAACTCGTCACGCTGCGCGGCAATCATGAGGACTACACGCTCGGCATTCGCCATGCGCCCGATCTCGTGCTGCGCTGGTGCCGGTTTGGCGGCGTCGAGACGCTGGCATCCTACGGCATCGACGTGGCCGAGTTCGACGAGGTCGAGGAAGATCTGGCGTGCCGCCAGATCGTGCAGCGCTTCTTCGCAGCGCAACCGGCCGACCACGCCACATTCATCGCGCAGGCGCCCCTGAACTGGCGCTGCGGTGACTATCTCTTCGTGCATGCCGGCATCCGCCCGGGCATTCCGCTCGGCGAGCAATCCGAGCAGGACATGCTCTGGATCCGGCACGAATTTCTCGACAGCGAAGAGGATTTCGGTTTCGTCGTGGTTCACGGGCATACGCCCACGGCTGCTCCGGTCATCCGCCCGAACCGCATCGGTATCGACACGCGCGCCTATGAAACGGGGCAACTGACCTGCGTGGTGCTCGAAGGCACCGACCGGCGAATCCTGACGACGGGCTGAGCCGGTCGCAACCCGGAACCTCGCCGGCCACCGTTTGTTCGGGAACCAATGGTCCTGGCTCGCTCCGGACCTGTATCATGGGAAGGACGGGGCAACCCGCCTGACCCACTCGCGGGTACAGGCAGAGTCCAGTTTATTGCATTTTCGCAATGTCATCGTGGCAACGGGTGATCTGTTGTTGCATTCGAAAGCGGTTATCTCTGCTGCGAACACTGGCCAACGGGCCAAGGAAGCGATCAGGAGGTCACCTATGAATCTCACGGGCATCCATCACGTCACCGCAATCTCGGCCAACGCGCCGCAGAACCGGCGCTTCTATGTCGAGACGCTCGGCATGCGCATGGTCAAGAAGACGGTCAATCAGGACGACACCTCGGCCTATCATCTGTTCTACGCCGACGGCGCCGGCTCGCCCGGCACCGACCTGACCTTTTTCGACTGGCCGGCTCCTCCGGCCAAGCGCGGCACCCATTCGATTACCCGCACCTCCCTGCGCGTCGCTGACGAGACGTCGCTGGACTGGTGGCGCGAGCGGCTGACGGCGGCTGGCGTCGCGGTTTCGGATATCCGCGCCATCAATGGCCGCGCCGCGATCGATTTCGAGGATCCGGAAGGCCAGCGCCTGACGCTGATCGCCGATGGCGGTGCGATTCCCTTCGTGGCTTGGGACAGGAGTTCCGTGCCCGCCGAACATCAGATCCGCGGCCTTGGCCCGGTGACGATTTCCGTGCCGAAGCTGGAGCGGACCGAGCTCGTGCTGGGCAAGCTGCTCGGCCTTGAGCGCATCGCAGACTATCGCGACGCGGCTCATGCGACCGGCGACATCCACGTCTTCAAGATCGGCGATGGCGGGCCGGCGGCGGAGCTGCATGTCGCGGTCGAGCCCGACCTGCCACAGGCACGCGAAGGGGCGGGCGGTGTCCACCATCTCGCACTGCGGACGCCGACCTTCGGTGAGTACGATGAATGGGCGGAGCGCCTGCGCGCAACCGGCTATCCCAATAGCGGTCCGGTCGATCGCTTCTACTTCCGCTCGCTCTATCTGCGCGAGCCGAATGGAATCCTGATCGAGATCGCCAGCGATGGTCCCGGCTTCGCGACCGATGAACCGGCGGAAACGATGGGCGAAAAGCTCTCGCTGCCGCCCTTCCTGGAGCCGAAGCGCCGGCAGATCGAGGCCAATCTGAAGCCGCTCTGAAAGCGTCGGCCCGAAAAATGGATTGCGGCTTTCGCGAGAGCCGATGCGCAAAGAGAAGGCGAGATCAGCGGATCGGATCTCGTATCCGGTCCGATGATCAAACCCGCCGGGCGGCTCAGCCGAGCCGCTCGGCTCTGATGCGGATCCCGGCGGCGTCACGGTCGAATGTATCGGCCGTGACGCCTTCGCTGCGCAGAACATGCTTCTGCAGCTTGCCACTCGCCGTCTTCGGAAGTTCGTCTACGACGCGGATGAAGCGTGGCACCATGTAATGCGCGATGCGCCCCGCCAGGAAGCTCACAAGCTCGGTCTGGTCGAGTGCGCCGCTTGCAACCGGGGTGACGACGGCCAGCACCTCATCCTCGCCATGCTCGCTCGGCACCGCGACGGCAACCGCCTCACGAACCCCGGGATGGGCCAGGATCTCGCTCTCCAGTTCAAAGGAGGAAATGTTCTCGCCGCGCCGGCGGATCACGTCCTTGAGCCGGTCGACGAAGAAGAAGCGGCCGTCCGGCATCTGGCGAAAGGCGTCGCCAGTATGGAACCAGCCATTGCGCATCGCCGCGACCGTCGCCTCGGCATTCCCGTAATAGCCTTTCAGCAGCGCCCAGGGCCGGTGCGAACGAACCAGCAATTCGCCGACCTCGCCCCTTGGCACCTCCCGATCGTGGACATCCGCGACCCGCAACTCGAACCAGGGGCGCGGCAATCCTGCCAGCCCTTGCTCTGCAATGCCGGGACCGGCGCTGAGCGGACTGGCGATCTCCGTCATGTTGTAGACGGTGTGCAGATCGACGGCGAAGCGATCGCGGAAGGGCACGGCGTCCTCGCCGAAGGGCACAATGAACGCCTTCTTCAGCGGGTGATCCCGGTCTCGCTCGCTGGCCGGCTGCTTCAGCAGGAATGTCGCCATGACGCCGAGCAGCAAAACCAGCGTGCTGCCCGTGCCGCGAACGGCATCCCAGAAATCCGACGTGCGGAACTCGCGGACCATGCCGATCGACCCGCCGCAGGCCAGCATCGCATAGACATAGAGCGTCGAGCCGCAATGGAAGATCGGCCCGCAGACCAGGCAGCAATCCTCGGGGCCGATGCAGTCGAATGCGTCAGGCCCCATCGTGTAGAGCTGCACATAGGACGACACCACGCCCTTCGCATTTCCGGTCGTGCCCGACGTGTACATGATCGCCTGGGTGTCCCAGGGCTCGATCGCGCGCTCCAGCGCCAGGGCATCGTCGCCAACCACCGCGGGGAGCGCGAACGGCGCGATGGTGATGCCTGGGATCTGCGGCTCCGGGTGCTCGCTCTCGCCGACCAGCAGAACCTGCCGCAGCTTGCCGGGATTGACCTCCGCCAGCCTCGGCACCAGCGCCCGATGTCCGATCATCAGCGCGGCGTCGGCATCGTCGAGCACATATTCGAGCGGGCGGCCGCGCGCGGCGGTGTTCAGCGGGACATAGACGGCGCCGAGATAGTTGATCGCGAACCAGGTCGCCAGCAGATCGGGGCCATTGCCCATCCAGCACAGAACATGGTCGCCCTGCTTCACGCCGGCCGCGGCGAGGGCGGCAGCGCGCAAGCGCACCTGTCGCAGCGCTTCGCCGTAGCTCCAGGTCGCGCCCGGCCAGAACTGGACGAAGCGCCGATCCGGAATTGTCCTGGCCTGGCGCTCGAGCATGTAGCGCAGCACGCACGCGTCGCTCCCGGGCACTTTCGCGGCATCTGCCAAATCCTTGCCAACCGTCATCAGCCGCGCTCCTCCAGGGTATCGCTCTGATCCGGCCAGGGGCGGGGCGGCGATTTCCGGTGAAAGCCTGCGGCAGATCCGGCCCCAGCGTCAATTACGAACGGCGCTCTGCGGCGTTGCCGCTGCTTCACACGAGAGCGGAGGGCTCAACCCGGCGCCTGTTCACGGATTGCCCTGGCGGTCTCCTTCTGTATGTCGAAGGCGGCTCGTCGCTGCCGGATCTCATCGGGCGAGAGACGTTCGATATTGCAATAGTCCAGCTTCCAGTCCGGGGTAGCCCCCCAGAGCAAGGGGGACTGAACCGTGGTCCTTGGCGCCGGTGCCCGCTCCAGCGTGGCCAGAGCCAGATCGAGCGTGACGTCCTGGGAGCTGCGGTCATTCGGTCGTCCGGCGGAATTGCCGAGCGGAAAATCCGAAAACAGGAAGCGCGGCACGCCGACATATTCGACGATGTCCTTGGCGCAGCCCATGACAACGGTCGCGATGCCATTCTCCTCCAGCGCCCGGGCGGCGAGACTGACGCTCTGATGGCAGACGGGGCAATTCGGAACCAGAATCGCTGCATCGACCGCATCCGCCGTGCAGCGGGCGACGATCTCCGGGCAATCGATCTCGAGCGTCACGCGGTGGCTGCGATTGGTCGGCAAGCCATGGAAGCGCGGCGCAATCGAGCCGAGCCGCCCTGAAATCGCCGCTCGGCGCAGTGCGGCCAGCGGGAAATAGCTCCCGAGATCTTCGGCGGTCGTATGCGTGCGGTCGATCGCGACATGGGCAATGCGCAGGTCGTGCTCGTCGCCGGTATCGGCGGAATAGACGGAATAGAACTTGGCTGCAGCGTTGTAGGGCGCTCCCGGTCCCTGATCGCCCTTCTCCGGTTGGTACGGGGCAGCCGTCGTGATGATCGTCACCGGCACTCTGAAAGCGGCTTCGCCAAAGCCTGAAACGGCACCGCTGCGTAATGCGCCCATGCGTAGGGCTGACCATATCCCAGCGCCTGATAGTAGGAGCTGACACGCTGAAGATAGGGGACCGGCGCATCATGGGCGGGCGCAAACCCAAATATGTCACTGCGTTCGCCGACCATCGCGGGCGCTCCCGTTTCTGCCGCAGCGCGGCATGAGCCGTACGGTAGAGCAGCGCCGCGAGGCGCTGCAATGTGCGGAGACCCTGAATTGATCGGCCGCCAGTTCCGGCAGCGCTTGACCCTCCATCTGGTGGAGACCCTAGGACGACGCCATGAAGGAAGAACGGCACACGATTGGCGAGCTTGCAAAGCTCAGCGGCGTCTCGGTCAGGCGGATTCGGTTCTATTCCGACAGCGGATTGCTGCCGCCGGCGACGCGAACCTTCAGCAACTACCGTGTGTATTCCGCGGAGGATGTCGCGCGTCTCGATCTGATCCGGGCGCTGCGCGATATCGGGCTCGGCCTCGCAGTCATCCGAAAGATCCTGTCGAGGCGGCTTTCGCTGACGGACGTTCTGACCATGCGCCTTCGCGCACTGGAGGCGGAGATCGCCTCGCAGCGCCGTGTCGCCGCCGTCCTGCGCGCGACCTTGAAGTCGCCGGACCCCACCGAAACCGATCTCAGGAGATTATGGACCGTGACGACCCTTTCCAATGCCCAGTTCCGGCTGCTGGTCGAGCGCTTCTACGACGAGGTCGCCGGAGGCGCGCAGATGGACGATGCCTGGAAGCGCCAGATGATCGAGGCCAGCACACCCGAGCTCCCGGACGATCCGACGTCCGCGCAGATCGATGCCTGGGCCGAGCTTACAGCGATCATCACCGATGAAAGCTACGTGGCCGAGATGCGGGCGAATGCTGGGGCCATGTGGACCGCTGAGTTCGACCCCGCCGCCTATGCCGAAGCCGCGAACCGGACCCTCGCCAAGGTTCGCGCCGCGATGGACGACGGCGCAGAACCGGATTCCGCAAGCGGTGCCGCGATCGCGCAGGAATGGCTTGAAGGATTAGCCCGCGCAATGAAGCGCGCTCCCGATCGGGCTTTCCTGGATTGGCATCTCGATCAGTATCGGAAGCACCACGCCCGTTCGATCCGCTATCAGCAGTTGCTCGCCATCTTGCGCGGCAACGACACCGGAAGCCCCGTCGGCTCCGAATGGCACTGGATCAATGAAGCGATGAGACCGCGTCTGGCTCAACCGGAGTGAGCTTCAGCGAGGGGCGAGGGCGCCGTGACAGTCGGCCTCGCCCCTTCGGAGCGAGAAAGGGCTCTCCTCCGCTTGGGATGCTGCACGCGACGGTGCCCACCCGGTAACTATTGTGGTGTCGTCGTGGCGAAGCGAATGGCCCCGAAGATATGGTCGAGCTCTCTGGAGAAGCTCGTGCTGAAGATAACCGTGTCCGCCTCGCTGCGTGGCACGGACATCGATAGCAAGGTCTCCCTCACTTGCTCGCAATGGGCCCGGAGTTCCGCAAGGACGACATGGGCCTCCTCCGCAGAATCGGCTCCCATGAGCGCCACCTGACCGAGGATCACGATCACGGCCGCCTCCAATGCGGTGATGCTCGCGAGCAGCGCAATATTCCGCGCCGGTCCGTAAGGATCGATTGCATATCCCATGACGCGCTCCTCCCTCCACCAAAGTTCCGCCCAACAAGATGTGCGGCCGCGTGACGAAGGCCTCCGGATTCGATCGCTGGAGTGGTGTCCGTCGCGTGTCCGTCTTCAGAAAGGTCTGCGCTTAGAAGTTCAGTTTGCTCCCCTGTTCAGGGGAACCTCAAGTGCAAGTTATCCGACAATTCGGCTCGCAAACCTGACATGACTTGTCAGCGTAATGTCAGCTTGACTGTCTTAGGATTGAGGGTTGCCAGGCCGAGATGAATGCTCGCTCGCGCACGGTGTTCCAAGCAAGGACCGGACCGGTCAAGGCACTCGCGCCATTCCCGTGCGCAGGCTCTGCCTAGTCATACATACCGCTCTTGCAGCGATAGCCGACGAAGCAGCTCGCCGTGTCGCGGCTCGGGACCCAGGCAGGATCGGTATACTCGTCGAGCTCGCAGAAGCTGCGGTCGCGCACGAAGCGGTCATAGGTGTAGCCACCGGTGCCGAGCACGATTGCGCCGTTGGCAATGACATCGTGCCGGCTGGCGCTGCAGGGCCTGTTGACGGTGGAGGGGCGCGATTGCGCCACGGCAAGGTCCGCAGCCAACAACAGCATCAATGACAGAACAATTCGGTTCATTGTCGCCTCCGGTGCGAGCGAAGCTACGGCGACATAGTAACCGAACCGGTCTTCCTATGCGCGCTGCGCAGGCGAAGGTGATCCGCAACCCGTCCGGCATCCCGCCAGGTCCCCCTTCAGGTCCTGCCGAACTCGCCACTGCTACCGCACGACGCTGCCAGAGCGACAGCGCCGTCTCCGCCCACTGGCGAGGAGGATCAAGGCGAGGCGCTGGCCTCGACGAGGATCTCTCTCTTGCCGGCGTGATTGGCGGGGCCGACGATGCCCTCGTTCTCCATGCGCTCCATGATCGAGGCGGCGCGATTGTAGCCGATCTGCAGGCGGCGCTGGATATAGGAGGTCGAGGCCTTCTTGTCGCGCAGCACGACCGCAACCGCCTGGTCGTAGGGATCCTCGCTCTCGGCCTGGCCCATGCCGCTCTTGTCGAAGACGGCGCCGCCATCCTCGTCATCGCTGCCGGCCTCCTCCTCGGCGGTGACCGCGTCGAGATAGTCCGGCCGGCCTTGCGTCTTCAGATGCGCGACGACCTTCTCGACCTCGGCATCCGAGACGAACGGCCCGTGCACGCGGGTGATGCGGCCGCCGCCGGCCATGTAGAGCATGTCGCCCTGGCCGAGCAGTTGCTCGGCGCCCATCTCGCCGAGTATGGTGCGGCTGTCGATCTTCGAGGTGACCTGGAACGAGATGCGGGTCGGGAAATTGGCCTTGATCGTGCCGGTGATGACGTCGACCGAGGGCCGCTGGGTCGCCAGCACGACATGGATGCCGGCGGCGCGCGCCATCTGCGCCAAGCGCTGGATCGTGCCCTCGATCTCCTTGCCGGCGACCATCATCAGGTCGGCCATCTCGTCGACGATGACGACGATATAGGGCAGGGGGCCCAGATCCATCACCTCTTCTTCGTAGATCGCCTCGCCGGAATGCTTGTCGAAGCCGGTCTGCACGGTGCGGGTGATGATCTCGCCGGCAGCCAGCGCCTCGCCGACCCGGACATTGAAGCCGTCGATGTTGCGCACGCCGAGCCTCGACATCTTCCTGTAGCGCTCCTCCATCTCGCGCACCGCCCATTTCAGCGCGACCACCGCCTTCTTCGGATCGGTGACGACGGGGGTGAGCAGATGCGGGATGCCGTCATAGACGGAGAGTTCGAGCATCTTGGGGTCGACCATGATCAGCCGGCACTGCTCGGGCTTGAGCCGGTAGAGGATCGACAGGATCATGGTGTTGATCGCGACCGACTTGCCCGAACCGGTGGTGCCGGCGACGAGCAGATGCGGCATGCGGGCGAGATCGGCGATCACCGGCTCGCCGCCGATGGTCTTGCCGAGGCAGAGCGCCAGCTTGTGCTTGGTCGATTCGAAATCCTGGCTGGCGAGCAGCTCGCGCAGGAAGACGGTCTCGCGCTTGGCATTGGGCAGCTCGATGCCGATCGCGTTCTTGCCCTGGACGACGGCGACGCGCGCCGAGATCGCGCTCATCGAGCGGGCGATGTCGTCGGCCAGCGAGATCACCCGCGACGACTTGATGCCCGGTGCCGGCTCGAGCTCGTAGAGCGTCACGACCGGGCCGGGACAGGCCTGGACGATCTCGCCGCGTATGTTGAAATCCTCGAGCACCCCTTCGAGCAATCCCGCATTCTGTTGCAGGGTCTCGGTCGAGACCGCCGCCTCGGGCTGGGTCTTCGGCTCGGCAAGATAGCTCAGCGGCGGCAGCTCGAAGACACCCGTCTGCATGATGGGAGCGGGCGCAGGCAGCACCTTGCGTCGCCTTGCCTGGCGATCGACAGCGACAGGTTCGTCGGCCCCGCCATTCCGGGTTGGCTCAGGCTCGTTTTCCAGCTTCGCAGCAGGCAGAGCGGCTTGCGCCACGGGGGGCTCGGCATGCGAGCGGCCTTCGCCGGACGCCGGCACACCGGGCGCGATGTCGGCCTTGGACCATGCTGCACCTCCGAGCTGGAGGTTGACCGTGTAAGTTTGCGACCAGCTCAGGGCCGGAACGGAACTGGGAATGACGTTCAGTGGCAGATCGCTACCCGGAAGAGCAAGGACTGCTTCAGTGTCCCCGCTCTCGACGGAGGATGGAGCGTCTTCGGCATAGTCCCGGAGCCGAGGCGTCGCTGGCTCCTCCCACGGCGCCTCAGGCGCGGGGCTGGACATGCCTTCGGTAGAGATAGAGCCAAGATCCCAGAACGCGTGGTCCGAGATATTCGTGTAGAGCTGGAGTGCGCCATCCGCCTCGCCCTCAGCGGGAACGATTTCCATGACGCCCGGCGTGGCTACTTCCGCCGCGTCTTCTTCCGGCGCGGCTTCTTCGAAACTCACACGGTCTTCGCCCGCAGGCGGGATCGCATCGCATGGATCGATCTCGACCTTGGCCTCAACGACCGCATCGACGTCCACCATGGGTGTCGTCGTAGCCTCCAGCCCACCCCACACCTTCCGCAGGAGATGGTCCGGCGTCCTTGTGTAGCGGACACGACTGGGCGCCGCGTCAGGGTCTGGCGCCCGGTGCACGGGAGTGATGACCGGAGAAACGGGCAGCTGAGCGCGCAGACCGTGAGGGATGGGCCTTGCGGCCCTCTCATCGGAGCTGCCGGGCATGGATGTCGAGCAATGATCGTCGTTTCCGTCGACACGTTGCGGATAGAGTTTCAACTTACGCATCGACAGTTACGGCTACTATTTTGGAAGGGACGGTGCTGCTGAATGGGTATCGGGGCAGGGTTAACGCCTCGTGAAACTCAGCTTGAGCGGAGCGGGTCGCGCAACGCCACAGCTTCCCTCACCGTCGTTAGATACGGGGCCTGCCGCAGTGCTTGCCGAGGGGACGGAGTGTCGGACGCGCCAAAGGGTCGCACTTTGGAAAACATCATTCAGCTTCATTCATGATTAACCAAGCGCGAGCTTAATCAGATCGAACACAGTTAGGGTTTCCCAGCACTGAAGATCGGGACAGCAAGCCGGCCCGCTTGCGGCTCATCGTGATGAGTCTGCGTGAGTGGGATGGGTGTTGGCGCGCGTCGGAGGCGGGAAGAGTACCAGAGTATCCCGAGAGTACGACGCATGAGTTTTTCGTCCGGTCCGACTGCTGGCCTCGCCCCTCGTGCGCGCAATCGCCGGCACAGGATCCGTTTCTCCCGAATTGCCTTCGTCGTCGCGACCCTGGGTCTGAGCGCCGCAGCGGGCTTCTGGGCACAAAAGGGCGGTCAGCCGATCGTCTCTGCCGTGCGTGAGCTTGCCCCCATGCTGGAACCGGTCATGGTCGCTTCCAGCGGACGCTACGATCCGCTCCTTGATCCCGGCTATTCGCTGGGGCCGGCTCCTCTCCCCCTTGGCGAGCACTCTCCCCTGGCCGCCGGCTTCCTATCCGCTGCGGCGCCCCCTGCCGACCCCGTCGAGCCGCCGGCTCCGGCCATCGAACCGGAGATCGTTGCGCCGGTGCCGCAGCCGCAGGACGCGCCCAAGCTCGTTCAGATGACGCCGCTCCCGGTGCCGCGCCCGTCCGAGCTTCGCCTTCCCGCCGATCCGGAGGCACCGCGCGTAGCCGAGCGCCAGACCACCCGGCGGACACGGACAGCAGCCGTCCCGCCCGCACCGACGGCAGCGGATAACCGCTCGTTCTTCGAGAAGATCTTTGGGGTGCAGCGCTCGTCCGGGCCGGCTCTCGCCTATGCGGCGCCGGAGGACGACGTCGTCGACAGGAGCCGTGGCAGAAGACTAAGCCCGACCTTGCCGAGTTCGTCGGGCGTCTCGGCCCAGGCGACGGCCATCTACGATATCTCGGCGCGCATGGTGTACATGCCGAATGGCGACCGGCTCGAGGCGCATTCCGGCCTCGGCGACAAGTTGGACGACCCACGCTTCGCGCATGTGAGGATGCAGGGTGTCACGCCGCCGCATGTCTACGACCTGAAGGAGCGCGAGGCTCTTTTCCACGGCGTGCGGGCCATCCGGCTCCACCCGGTCGGTGGCAGCGGCGCCATCCACGGCCGCGCCGGCCTGTTGGCGCATACCTACCTCCTCGGACCAAGGGGCGATTCGAACGGATGCGTCTCGTTCAGGGACTATGACAAGTTCCTGCAGGCCTATCTCAGGGGTGAGGTCAAACGCCTGGTCGTCGTAGCCAGCATGTAGGCAGGCCTTCGCGGCCCGCGTCCGAGGGCCGCGTTTCCCCCACTGTGCAACGATTGCAATCGGCCCCCGCATTGTGCCGCCCCAGGCTGGCCGCTTCACCTGGGGCAGAGGAAGCCTATCGGCATCAAGGAACAGCCCTGGCCCTATGGCAGCATGCCCATAGGGCGCGATGATTGAGCCGCGCCGAAGCCTCGCCGCGATGAGCTTGTCCAGCCTCTCTCCAGGAGGTTGAAGCGGAGAGCTGCTTTGCCAGGGAACGCCGAGGGTCAGCCCTCGGCGTCGGCCTTGGTCTTGGCCTTCGACTTCGGCGCAGCCTTCGCCGCCGTCTTGCCAGCAGCCTTCTTTGCTGGCGCTTTGGCGGGCGCCTTCGCTGCGCTTGGACGCTTCGTCTTGGCGGCTGCCTTGGCTCCGCCCTTCGCGCCGCCGGCTTCGGCCTTGGCGTTGACGAGCTCGACCGCCTGTTCGAGCGTAAGGCTCTCCTGCGTCATCGCCTTGGGCAGTGTCGCGTTGACCTTGCCCCAGTTGACATAGGGGCCGTATTTGCCGGCGCGCACGACGAGCTTGCCGCCAGCAGGATGCTCGCCGAGTTCACGTCCGGGCACCGCCGCTCCACGGCCGAACCGTCCTCCACCCGCACCGCTTTCCTTGGCGACGATAAGGTCGATGGCGCGGTTGCCACCGAGCGCGAGGACATCGTCGTCCTTGTCGATATTGGCGTAGGTCTTGCCGTGCTGGACATAGGGGCCGTAGCGACCGATGCCGACCAGGATCGGCTCGCCGCTTTCCGGATGCTTCGCGACCTCTTTGGGCAGTGCCAGCAGTGCCAGCGCCTTGTCGAGATCGACGGCAGCCGCGCTCATGCCCTTGGGCAGGCTCTGGCGCTTCGGCTTCTCGCCCTCGCCGAGCTGGACATAGGGGCCGAACCGACCGTCGCGCAGCGTCACGTCCTGTTCCGTGACCGGATCCTTGCCAAGGACCCGCACGCCAGGCGCGCCCTGGCCACCCTCGGCCGTGGCCTCGCCGTCATTGGCCGGAACGGTCAGCGGCCGGGTATAGCGGCATTCCGGGTAGTTCGAGCAGCCGACGAACGCGCCGAACTTGCCAAGCTTCAGCGAGAGCTGGCCGGTGCCGCAGGTCGGGCAGGTACGCGGATCGCCGCCATCGCCGCGCGCCGGGAAGATGTGCTCTCCCAGCACGCCGTTCAGCGCTTCCAGCACCTCGGTGACGCGCAGGTCCTTGGTGCCGGCGATGGCCTGGGTAAACTCCTCCCAGAACTCGCGCAGCAGCGCCTTCCAGTCGATCTCGGCATTGGAGACACGGTCGAGCTTCTCTTCCAGACTCGCCGTGAAATCGAACTCGACATAGCGTCCGAAGAAGCTCTCGAGAAAAGCCGTGACCAGCATGCCCTTGTCCTCGGGCACCAGCCGCTTCTTCTCGATGCGGACATATTCGCGGTCGCGCAGCGTGGCCAGCGTCGCGGCATAGGTCGAGGGTCGGCCGATGCCGAGCTCTTCCATCCGCTTGACCAGGCTCGCCTCGGAGAAGCGCGGCGGCGGCTCGGTGAAGTGCTGATCGGCGGCGATGGCGCGCTTTTCCAGCCCGTCACCTGCCTTCATCGGCGGCAGCTTCTTGCTGTCCTCATCCTCTTCGTCGTCGCGGCTCTCCTGATAGAGCGTCAGGAAGCCGTCGAAGAGCACGACCTGGCCGGTGGCACGCAGTTCCAGATGGCGCGAGCCGACCTTGGCGGCGACGTCCACCGTCGTGCGCTCCAGCGAGGCCGATTCCATCTGGCTCGCGATGGTGCGCTTCCAGATCAGCTCGTAGAGCTTTGCCTGTTCGGGTTCGAGATGGCGCACGACCATCGCCGGCAGCCGGGCGAGATCGGTCGGGCGGATGGCCTCGTGGGCTTCCTGCGCGTTCTTCGCCTTGACCGTGTATTTGCGGGGCGCGCTCGGCACATAGGCCGCACCGAACTCCTTGCCGATGACGCTACGGGCGGCCGTGATGGCGCTGCCGTCCATGTCGACGCCATCAGTTCGCATATAGGTGATGAGACCGACGGTCTCGCCCCCGATGTCGACGCCTTCATAGAGCCGCTGCGCCACCTGCATGGTGCGGGCAGGTGCCATGCCGAGCTTACGCGAGGCTTCCTGCTGCAGCGTCGAGGTCTGGAAAGGCGGGTAGGGGTGGCGCTTGACCGGCTTGGCCTCGACCTGCGCCACGTTGAAGAGGGCAGTCTCCAGCGCCGCCTTGAAAGCTTCGGCTTCCGCCCCGGTGCCGATGTCGAGCCGGGTGATCTTCTTGCCGTCGGCGCCGACCAGGCGGGCGTCGAAGGTCGCGCCGGTATCGGTCGCGAGCGTCGCGACCAGCGACCAGTACTCCCGGGCCCTGAAGGCTTCGATTTCGCGTTCGCGCTCGCAGACGAGGCGCAGGGCCACCGACTGGACGCGCCCGGCCGAGCGGGCACCGGGCAGCTTGCGCCAGAGCACCGGAGACAGGGTGAAGCCGACGAGATAATCCAGCGCGCGACGCGCCAGATAGGCGTCGACCAAGGCCTGATCGATCTGGCGCGGGTTGGCGAGGGCCTTCTGCACCGCATCCTTGGTCACGGCGTTGAAGGTGACGCGCTCGACCGGAATCCCCTTGATGGCGCGCTTCTGGTTCAGCGCCTCCAGCACGTGCCAGGAAATCGCCTCGCCCTCGCGATCCGGGTCGGTTGCGAGAATGATCTTCTCGGCACCCTTGGCCGCCTTGGCGATCTCCGCGACCTGCTTGGCGCCGCGCCCCTCGATTTCCCAGAGCATCTTGAAGTCGTCTTCGGGATCAACCGAGCCGTCCTTCGCGGGCAAGTCGCGAATATGCCCGAACGAGGCGATGACCTCGTAATCGGAGCCCAGGTACTTGTTGATCGTCTTGGCCTTGGCCGGCGACTCGACGACGAGGAGCTTCATGGCAGCTAAAGTCTCATGACAAAGGGGCAGGGCCAGCACGCATCGTGCCGGTCCGGCCTGGCTTGGCGCTGGGCGCCCGGGGTCAGGTTCGGAATTGCGCGCGAAAGTGGTTCAGCACGACAGCGCTGTCAAATAGGGATTGCTGCGCGAATGCAACAGTGGTGCGGCGATCAACTGTAGCTTTCCGGCCGGTCCCCGCGCGGGCGCTCCGGCCCGACCTTGGACGAAGCGCTGGACAATGGCCATCTCGCCGCTTGCGCCGTCTTGAGTCTGTGCCTAAACAACCACCTTCAAATGACATCGCCAGCCCCGACCTATCCGCACCGCCACCTCCTCGGCATCGAGGGCCTGTCGCATCTGGATATCGAGGCTCTCCTCGATCGCGCCGAAGACTATGTCGCGCTTTCGCGACAGGTCGAGAAGAAGACGGCGACCCTGCGCGGCCGCACCCAGATCAATCTCTTCTTCGAGCCCTCGACACGCACGCAGGCTTCCTTCGAGCTTGCCGGCAAGCGCCTCGGCGCCGACGTGATGAACATGTCGGTAGCATCCTCTTCGGTGAAGAAGGGCGAGACGCTGATCGACACGGCCGCAACGCTGAACGCGATGCGGCCCGATATTCTGGTGGTGCGCCATCACGCAGCCGGTGCGGTCAACCTGCTCGCCCGCAAGGTCGACTGCTCAGTAGTCAATGCCGGCGACGGCGCGCATGAGCACCCGACCCAGGCCCTGCTCGATGCGCTGACGATCCGCCGCAACAAGGGCCGGATCGCCGGGCTGACCGTCGCGATCTGCGGCGACATCGTGCATTCGCGGGTCGCGCGCTCCAACATCATCCTGCTCAATGCGCTTGGCGCAAAGGTCCGCCTGATCGCCCCCTCGACCCTGCTTCCGGTTGGCATCGAGCGTATGGGCGTCTCCGTCTTCACCGACATGAAGAAGGGACTGGAAGGGGCTGATATCGTGATGATGCTGCGCCTCCAGCTCGAGCGCATGCACGGCGCCTTCGTGCCGTCGCCGAAGGAGTATTTCCGCTATTTCGGCCTTGACCGCGACAAGCTCGCGCTGGCCAGCCCTGACGCGCTCGTGATGCATCCCGGCCCGATGAATCGCGGCGTCGAGATTTCCTCGGAAGTCGCTGACGGCGCTCAGTCCTTGATTCGCGAGCAGGTCGAGATGGGGGTCGCCGTCCGGATGGCGGTTCTGGATGCGCTGGCCCAGCATCTGCCCAATGGCTGAGCGCGGCCGAGCCATTCCCCGGCCGGCTGGAACACAACACTGAAGGCGAGACCGAGCGAGATCATGTCCGAAATGCGCGAGCTTGCGATCGTCAACGCCCAACTGGTCGATCCTGCATCGGGCCGGCAGGGGCCGGGTGCGCTTCTGCTGCGCGATGGTGCGATTGCGGAGATCGCCTGGGGCGCCGCTCCGGCAACGGGCGAGGGCGTGCAGCGGGTCGATGCCGGCGGTCTGATCGTCGCGCCGGGGCTGGTCGATCTGCGCGCCTTTCTCGGTGAGCCGGGAGCGGAGTTTCGCGAAACGCTTGGCACGGGCTCGCAGGCTGCTGCAGCCGGAGGGGTCACCACGGTCGTCTGCAGGCCGGATACCGATCCGCCGATCGACGATCCCGCCATTATCGATTTCATCAAGCGCCGTGCCCGCGACAAGGCGGTCGTCAACGTGCTGCCGGCTGCCGCCCTGACCAAGGGGATCGAAGGCAGGGAGATCACGGAATTCGGCCTGCTTCTCGAAGCCGGCGCAGTCGCCTTCACCGATGGCTCCCGGGCCGTGCGCAATCCGCAGGTCATGCGCCGCGCCATGATCTACGGCCGCGATTTCGACGCGCTGCTGATGAACCATCTCGAGGATCCGGACCTGCGTGGCGCCGGCGTGATGAACGAGGGTGAGTTCGCCAGCCGCAAGGGCCTGCCGGGCATTCCGAACGAGGCCGAGACCGTCATGCTGGAGCGGGACATCCGCCTCGCTCGGGCGACCGGAGCACGCTACCACGCCGCGATGATCTCCTGTGCAGAATCCGTCGAACTCGTGCGCCGGGCCAAGGCCGACGGCGTGCGGATCACGTGCGGCATCTCGATCAACAATCTGACGCTGAACGAGAACGATGTCGGCGACTACCGCACCTTCTGCAAGGTCTCGCCACCACTACGCCATGAGGACGAGCGGCTCGCCATGGTGGCCGCGCTGGCCGAGGGCGTGATCGATGTCGTCGTCTCCGACCATGACCCGCAGGATGTCGAGACCAAGCGCCAGCCCTTTGCCGAGGCCGCCAATGGCGCGCTCGGCATCGAAACCATGCTGTCGGCGGCGCTGCGCATGGTCCATGCCGGGCAGACCGATCTGCCGACGCTGCTGGCGGCGCTTTCGACGCGCCCGGCCGCTCTGCTTGGATTGTCGTGCGGGCGCCTCTCCGTCGGGGCTCCGGCCGATCTGATCCTGCTCGATCCCGACGCGCCCTATGTCGTCGACAAGCGCAAGCTGAAATCGCGGGCCAAGAATTCGCCCTTCGACGAGGCTCGGCTCGACGGGTTGGTACGCACAACCTTCGTTGCCGGACGAGTGGTCTACGAGGCTGACGCAGTCTAAGCTCTTGCGGCGATGGCCTGGGGAAGCGGGGGCGCAATGCCTGAGATGATGAGTTTGGGCCTGTCCGGCTCGGCGGCTCTGGCTGCCGTGGCCATCGGTTATCTGCTGGGCTCGATCCCTTTCGGCGTCGTGTTGACACGCCTCAGCGGCGGACCTGATCTTCGCAGCATCGGCTCGGGCAATATCGGCGCCACCAATGTCTTGCGCACCGGCAACAAGAAGCTGGCGGCACTGACCCTGATGGGAGACATGCTCAAGGGCACGGCGGCCGTGCTCGTCGGGCTCTATCTGATCGGCGGCCAGGATGCCGCGCTCCTCGCCGGGCTCGGTGCCTTCCTCGGGCATCTCTTCCCCGTCTGGCTGCGCTTCAAGGGCGGCAAGGGCGTCGCCACCTATCTCGGCATTCTGATCGGGTTGAAATGGCCGATCGCGGTGACCTTCGCGGCGATTTGGCTCAGCGTCGCCTATCTCAGCCGCTATTCGTCGCTTGCTGCGCTGCTCGCCAGCCTGCTGACCCCACTGCTGCTCTGGTTCTGGGCGAACGAGCCGCGCATGGCCGTCCTGATGGCCGTCCTGACGGTGCTGCTCTGGTTCATGCATCGCGAGAACATTGCAAGGCTGCTGGACCGCAGCGAGGGCAAGATCGGCCAGAAGGGCTGATCAGGTGGCTGGCATCGCACTCACCGATCGCCAGCGTCTCGACTGGCTCCGGCTGATCCGCAGCGAGAGTATCGGCCCACGCACCTTTCGCGCCCTGATGAATCGGTATGGCGGTGCCGCAGCCGCGCTCGATGCCTTGCCGGAACTGGCGCGGAGCACCGGTCGCAGCATCAAGATCTGCTCGACTGCCGAAGCGGAGCGCGAGATCGAGGCGCTGCGCCGACGCGGCGGCCGGTTGATCGCCCTGGGAGAGCCTGACTATCCGCGGCCACTGCAGGCGATCGATTCCGCGCCGCCGCTCCTGCTCGTGCTTGGTCGCGGCGAGGTGCTTCTGCGCCCCTGCGTCGCGCTGGTGGGCTCGCGCAACGCCTCGGCGGCCGGCCTGAAATTCACCGCCAGGCTGGCGCAGGATCTCGGAGAGGCCGGTTTCGTGGTGGTGTCGGGGTTGGCGCGCGGCATCGATACCGCCGCCCACGGCGCGAGCCTGGGCACCGGTACCGTCGCCGTGCTCGCAGGCGGGCTCGACGAGATCTATCCGCCCCAGAACGCTCAATTGTTCGAGCGACTGATCATGTCGGGAGCGGCGATCAGCGAAATGCCGATGGGGTGGGCCCCGCGTGGACGCGACTTTCCGCGGCGCAACCGCCTTGTTTCCGGGCTCGCGCTCGGCACTGTCGTAGTCGAGGCAGCGCGCAAATCTGGGTCGTTGATCACCGCCCGCTTCGCCAATGAACAGGGACGCCAGGTCTTTGCCGTACCGGGCTCGCCGCTTGATCCGCGCGCCGAGGGTGGCAATCACCTGATCCGTGAAGGCGCGACCCTATGCGCGGAGGCTGCGCATGTCATCGAGGCGCTCGCGCCGTTGCTGGGCCATGGCGGCGCCCTGCCGACAGGTCTCGCACAGGCACGCGAGGGCTATGACCCGGAATCAGAGTATCTCTGGGACGAACTCGATCTGCCGGAAATCTCCCCGGCGCCGAGGACCGTTCCGCCCCCTGCCGTCGCCGGCTCCGATCTCGTACTACCGCCGGAAGCGGCAGGCGAAGCGGAAGGAGAAGGGGGAAGCGAAGAGATCCGCGCGCGCGTCCTGGCCCTGCTCGGAGCGGCTCCCGTTTCCTTGGACGACCTGATCCGGGCCAGCGGCCAGTCCGCCCGCGATGTCGGCCGGCTGCTGATCGAGCTGGAACTCGACGGTGCGATTCTGCGCCATCCCGGCGGCGCGCTTTCGCGCGTCATGCCCTGAGTGCCTCGGGACGGCCCGCCCGGTCATCAAATCTCGCGGAATCGGCCGTCAGTCGGAGGGCTTCCTCGGTCGGAGAACATCCTCAGTCGGATGGCTTGCCGAGCGTCCCGTGATTCTCGATCTGGATCGTCGCCTCGATCCGGGCCATGTCGAGGAAGTAGACCAGTGTTTCGAGCTTGGCCGCCCGGGCCAACATGCGCAATTCCACACAGATGCTCTCGATGTACTCGGCAACCCCGAGTTGCTGCGCGGCGAAGCTCTCCTGGTTGAAGGGAGTGGTCCAGAACGAAGCTGCCTCGAACGGGGTAGGGGGAGGATTTCTGGTCTTGCGGCTTGGCTTCAGCCCTCGCGCAGTCATGGTGGCTTGCCCTTGATCGATGCGGCGCTGCGGTCGTGCAGCGACGCGATCTCAGGCCGCAGAATGACCTAAGGGAATGACGATTTCAATTTCTGCGTGCATACGCATTTAGGCCTGCCACACGCCTGGAATCAGCCCAGCAGCAGGACCGCCACCGGCAATGTCACGAGCGCCAGAAGGGTCTGCATCGTGGTGATCTCAGCCATCAACGGGGCGTCGCCACCCATGTCACGCGCGAGGAAATAGGCCGCGGTAGCCGTCGGCACCGCAGCCGCGACCACCGTGATCGTCAATGCGGTGCCGGTGACGCCGAACTGTCGCGCCAGCATCCAGGCGACGAGCGGCATCACGACGAGCTTGAGGCCGATGGCAAGGCCATGTGCGAATCGCGGCTGCCTCAAGCGATGAATCTCGAGTCCGGCGCCGACGACGAGCAACCCGACACCCAGCGCCGCCCGGCCAAGGATATCGACATAGGTCGTGAGGGCCGCGGGCAGCATCCATTGCATCTGATTGAGCAGAAGTCCGACGGCAGACGACCAGATGAAGGGATTCACCGCGATCGAGCGCGCCGTCTCCGCCGCGCTCATCGGGCGCCCAACGGCAAAGCGCGCCAATACGAGGACGCAGAGGACGTTGAGCAGCGGGATCATCGAAGCCACCGCGATCGCCATCAGCGTTGCGCCCTCGCGGCCGTGCAGCCCGGCCGCCAGGGCCAGCGCGACGAAGGTGTTCCAGCGCACCGAACCCTGCAGGACCGAAGTGAAGGCCGGGCCGTTGATCCCGACACGAGAAAGCAGGGGGCGAACGATCAGGAGGACGGTCGATACGCCGAGGATCGCAGTGACCAGGGTCAGCCCCATCGCCAGCACCGGCAACTGGCTCAGATCCGCGACGGCCAGGGTGTGAATGACGACGGCCGGGAACAGCACCTGATAGGTCAGCCGTTCGACCCCGGCCCAGTGGTTGGGGGAGACGAAACCGCGAGCCTTCAGGGCCCAGCCGGTCGCGAGCACCAGGAAGATCGCCACCAGGCTGTTGATGATCGGATTCATATCGGGACCTGGCTGCGACGATCTTTGGCACCGGCCGCGCGAATCCGAGCGCCGGAACAATCTGCCAAAGCTGACGTTGATGGAGGGGGAACTGTCATCGGAGGCGTTTCGTAACCCCTCTCACGACAGCCGGCCCCGAACAAGCGCGCGTCCCGCGCAGTCCGAGTTGCATCCGCCGCAATCCCGCCGTGATTGGTTCAGGCCGCATTCAATCATGATGCCTGATCATGAGATCCAGGTTCAGGCGAGTGAATCGCAGGAGATATGACAGTGTCTTCTCTCAGGAAATCCGCCATCGTGGCTTTGGCCGCCGGCTCAGTCTCGGCGGCTGGATTCGTCCTGCCGGCGGCGGCCAGCGAGCCCCGTGTCGGCGTCGACGCAAGCCGCCTCGAGAAGGCCGGCGCCGGATACAGCTACTATCGTGGTCGGGGCTGGGGCTGCTGCAATCGTAACGCTGCGATCGCAGGCGCCGTTGGCGTTGGTCTTCTCGGCGCGGCTGCCATCGCAGCCAACCGGCCGGCCTATTCCGGGACCTACTATTACGATGATGGCTACGCCTACGTCGGATACGGCTACCAGCCCGCCTATGTCTACGAAGAGCCAGTGGTTGTCTATCAGCGCCCGCGCTACCATGGCGGGTATTACGGTCCCGGTAACTATTATTCAGGGCGTGGCCCCTATGGTGGTTCCCGTAACGGAACCACCGATCCGGCACGCGGTGGCAACTGATCGCCGCATCGCGATCTGAATTTCGAGGCGGACCGGCCCTGCGCACGGTCATGGAGGACGAAATGAGCGTTTACGGCAAGGCCCTGCTGGTCGGCCTTGGACTTGCAGCTTCGGCAGTGCTTTGGGGGGCTCCCGCCTCGGCGCAGTACTATGGCGGCGGTAACCGCGATCCGTATTATGAGCCCGGCCCGCGTTACGGGCGTGGCCCTGATCGCGGGTATGACCGCGGCTACGATCGCGGCCCACGCTATGACGACCGGCGCGGCCCACGCTACGACGACCGCCGCGGCTCCTATGATGGCGGCGGCTATGATCGCGGCCAGCGCAACAACAATCCCATGGCAGGCATGAGCCTCGAGGATCAGAAGCGCGCCATTAAGAACCACCGAGAGGCGCAGAAGAAGGCGATCAAGCGCGGTTACGTCATTCCGTAACCGGCCGCCCGGCAATGTCGCGATGAAGCCGCCGCCGCGGGAAACCGTGGCGGCGTTCGCATGTCAGGCTTCTTCGGTGTCCGGGGGCTCCATGCGCATCAGGCGATCGAGGGCGCCCTGCAGGATGTAGGCCGCAGCCATCTTGTCGACGACCTCGGCGCGCTTGGCTCTGGAGGCGTCCGCCGAGAGCAAGGTCCGGGTCACGGCCAGCGTCGACATGCGCTCGTCCCAGAATGCGATCGGCAAGGCGGTGAGGGGGGCGAGATTGCGGACGAAGGCCCGTGTCGACTGGACGCGCGGTCCTTCCGTGCCATCCATGTTGAGCGGCAGGCCGATGATCAGGCCTCCGACTTCGAACTTCGCGGCGACCTTCAGGAGGGCAGCTGCGTCGAGCCCGAACTTGACCCGCTTGATCGTCTCCAGCGGCGTGGCGATCTGGCGCTCCACATCGGACAGCGCGAGGCCGATCGTCTTGGTGCCGAGGTCGAGGCCGAGCAGCCGCGCGTGATCGGGCAGGTTCAGGAAGGTTTCAAGCGGAACCAGATTGGCTGACATCAGGGCCGGGTAGCACGCACCGTCCGCACTGGCGAGCGGCGCGTGGGGGATGGCGGGCTAGTTGACGTTCTGCGGGGTCACGCCGGCGGCCTTGAGCGAGGCCGCCCATTTGCTGATTTCGCTGCCAAAGCGCTTGGCATGGGCGTCGCGGCTCCATTCAGCTTCCGGAAAGGCGCTGGTGCCGACCGATTTGAAGCGCTCCAGGACGACGGGGTCCTTGAGAGCGGCCTTCAGCGCGCCGTTCAGCTTGTCCAGCGCCGCTACTGGTGTTGCCTTCGGCGCGTAGAGCCCGTGCCAGATCGTCATCTCCAGATCGGTGCCGGCCTCGCGTGCGGTCGGCGTGTTCGGCAGCACGCCGAGGCGCTCGGTCGAGGTCACCGCATAGGCGCGGACCTTGTCGCCCTGGACCTGCGGCACCGCGGTGGTCGACTGGTCGCAGAGCACGTCGACCTGCCCGGCGACGAGATCGTTCATCGCGGGGCCCGTGCCGCGATAGGCAACCTGTGTGAACTTCGCGCCGAGCGCCTGCGAGAGCAGGACCGCGCAGAGATGGGCGTTCGAGCCGATCCCGGCATGGGCGATGGTCAGCTTGTCGGCCTGCAGCTTGGCGAAGGGGAAAAACGCCTTGGCGTCCACCGGCGGCAATGCGAGCTTGCCGGCCACCACCATGGGCCCGGTATTCACCAGCCCGACGGGAGCGAAGGCGGTCTGCGTGTCGTATCCGAGATTGTTGTAGAGCGAAGGCGCAGCCGCGAGCGCGAGATGGTGGATCAGCAGGGTGTGGCCGTCGGCATCGGATGCGGCGAGGCGCTTGGCGCCGGCCGTGCCGCCGGCACCGGCGATGTTCTCGACCACCACCTGCTGGCCGAGCGTGCGGCCCATATGGTCGGCAAGCAACCGCGCGATCACGTCGCTCGGCCCGCCTGCCGCGAAGGGCACGATCAATGTCAGTGGCTTGGTTGGAAATCCCTGCGCCGCCGCGGGCGAGGCAAGTCCTAGCGCCAGCAACCCCGCGAGTGCGAGGCGTCTCGTCGTCTTGGCAATCATTCATTTCCTCCGGTCGTGACGAACCGCTCTCCGGCGGCTTGGTATGGAACGGGTATGCCGCCCGCGCCTCAGCGCAGGTCGGAAAGGTAATGAGCCTCCTCGGTCAGACAGAGGCTGAGGCGTCGTTCGACGGGCATGCCGTCGAGCGCCAGAGCCACGCGGTCGATCTGCAAAGCGGGCCGGCCGGCTTCGACACCGAGCGCAGCTGCATCCCCCGGGGACAGGGCGACGGCCTTCAGCTTCTCCCGCGCATTCGCGATCGTCACGCCGTAGCGCGCCGCAAACAGGCTGTAGAGATTGTTCGGGACCGGGCCGTGTTCCAGCCCCGGGAACAGATGTTGCGGCAGGGTCAGCGTCTCGACGATCAGCGGCGCCGCGTCGAGCGAGCGCATCCGGCGGATGCGAATGACCGCGGCCTTGTCGTCGAGTTCCAGCGCAGCTTGCTCGGCTGCGTCTGCCGGTCCGGTTGCGATGCTCAGCACGGCACTGTCGGGAAAGCGCCGCTCGCCATGGTCGGGCACCAGCTTGAAGAACTGGAACAGGATGCGTCGCTCGTCGTGTTCGGCCACGAAGGTGCCGCGCCCCTGCCGGCGAACGACGAGATTTTCGGCAGCGAGTTCGTCCAGCGCCTTGCGCACCGTGCCCTGGCTGACGCCGATCTCGGCAGCGAGTTGCCCTTCGCTCGGCAGACCTTCGCCCGGCGCCCAGACGCCATCGACGAGCCGGCGAACGAGGATCGCCTTCACCTGGCGATAGAGCGGCCGGAAGCCCAGCGGCTCAGCCGTGTCGACCGCGCCGCGCCGCTCTGCATTTTCGAGCTTGTGCACACTCATGTGTCTTATATAAGACTTAGCCAAGCGCAGGTCGAGCCCGATTTTCGCACGGGCCAGAGCGAACCTTCGCAAGCTTGAAGGAGGCGTTACATGAGCAAGCCCCATCTCCTGGTGCATGAGCAGAAGGACACCGTCGGTGTCGTCGTCGTCGAGGGCCTGAAGGCCGGGACGGACATGCTCTGCGTCGTCACCCACGACAATTCGGATTTTCGCCTGGCCGCGAAGATGGACATCCCGATCGGCCACAAGGTCGCGCTCAAGGACATCAAGAAGGGCGACACGATCTGGAAATACGGCCAGGACATCGGCAAGGCCGTCGCCGATATCGGCAAGGGAGAACATCTCCACGTGCACAACGCCAAGACCAAGCGCTGGTGATCGGCACGTTCGCCGCCTGACCTGTTCCGGGGCTCCCGCCAGGGTCGAGCCCGTCAAGAAAACGAAGGAAACGCCATGTCGATCGTCGCCAATTTCGATCTCGTGAAGGGCAAGCTCGGACGCATCAAGGGCCGCAAGATCGAGGCGCCCGAGTTCAAGGTGCCGATGGTGAAGCGCCCGACCGGCCGCAGCCTCGATTCGTTCCATGGCTGGCGCCGGGAGAATGGCCGCGTCGGCGTCCGCAACCACGTCCTGCTGCTGCCGCTCGACGACCTCTCCAATGCCGCCTGCGAGGCTGTCGCCAACAATATCAAGGGCACGCTCGCGATCCCGCATGCCTATGGCCGCCTGCAGTTCGGCGAGGATCTCGAGATCCATTTCCGCACCCTGATCGGCACGGGCTCCAATCCCAATGTCGCCGCCGTCATCGTCATTGGCATCGAGGATGGCTGGACCAAGCGCGTCGTCGACGGCATCGCCAAGACGGGCAAGCCGGTCGTCGGCTTCGGCATCGAGGGCCATGGCGACATCGCCACGATCGCCAAGGCGTCCTATGTCGCCAAGGAATTCATGCAATGGGCGACCGAACTGCAGCGCGAGAAATGCGGCATCGAGGAGCTCTGGGTCTCGACCAAATGCGGTGAATCCGACACCACGACCGGGCTCTCCTCCTGCCCGACCGTCGGCAACATGTACGACAAATGGATCCCGCGCGGCGTCTATGGCGTCTTCGGCGAGACCTCCGAGATCACCGGTGCGGAGCATCTCTGCAAGGCCCGCGCCGCGACGCCGGAGGTCGGCGAGCGCTGGTACAAGATGTGGAAGGCCTATCAGGACGACGTGATCGAGGCCCACAAGACCGACGACCTCTCGGACAGCCAGCCGACCAAGGGCAATATCGCCGGCGGCCTGACCACGATCGAGGAAAAGGCGCTCGGCAATCTCGAGAAGATCGGCCGGGAGTGCAAGTTCATCGACATCCTCGAGCCGGCGGAAGCGCCGACCAAGGGCCCCGGCCTCTACTACATGGACACTTCCTCGGCTGCCGCCGAATGCGTGACCCTGATGGCGGCCGGCGGCTATGTCGTGCACACGTTCCCGACAGGGCAGGGCAACGTCATTGGCAATCCGATCGTCCCGGTCATCAAGATCACCGGCAATCCCAAGACAATGCGCACCATGCCGGAGCATATCGATGTCGACGTCTCCGGCATTCTGCGCCGCGATCTGACGATTTCGCAGGCCGGCGATGCGCTCATCCAGAATATCGTGCGCACCGCCAATGGGCGTATGACGGCGGCCGAAGCCTTGGGGCATCGCGAGTTTTCGATGACCAAGCTCTATCGCTCGGCCTGACCGGACACTAAACCGGCGGGCGGGCGCCATGCCGCCCGCCCTCCACCTGCCGAAGACCGGCAGAGCCAGCCGGAGCAGAGTTCTTGTCCGTCGCCTCATCCTCCCCGCTGAGTGCCTGGCGCCCGCTTCTCGACGGGATCGTGCTTTCGACCGCAGTCGCCATTGCGTCGGTCCTGGCTGAGCCGGTCCTGAAGAGCTGGCTTGGCGGCAAGATCGGCATCCCCGCCGTTGTCATCGCCCTGCTGATCGGCATGGCCTTGCATCCGCTGGCGAATACCGTCCGGTTCCAGGCCGGCATGGTGTTCTGCGTCAAGAAGATGCTGCGCTGGGCCATCGCGCTGCTTGGCCTGCGCATCGCGCTTGGCGACATCATTGCGCTCGGCCTGTCGACCGCCTTGCTGGTCGTGTTCTCGATGATCGTGACGGTCATCTCGGGCTTCTGGCTGGCGCGCCTGCTCGGGCGCGAACACGGTTTTGGCGCGCTGGCCGGGGTTGCGACAGCGGTTTGCGGCGCCTCTGCGGCGCTGGCGACGGCGAGCGTGCTTCCGGATTATCGCGGCAAGGCCGCCGATGTCGCCTTCACGGTCATCGCCATGAATGCGCTCGCGACGATCGCGATGCTGGCCTACCCGCTGATCTGCGTCTGGCTCGGCCTGAGCCCGACCCAGACCGGCGTCATGCTGGGAGCCTCGATCCACGACGTCGCGCAGGTCGTCGGCGCCGGCCAGTCTGTTTCCGACGATGCGGCCAATGCTGCCGTCATCGTCAAGCTGTTCCGCGTCTTCCTGCTGCTGCCGGCTGTGCTGCTCGTCGGTTGGTGGATGGCGCGCGAAGGCGGCCATCCCAGCGATGCCAAGGTGCCGGTCCCGGTTTTCGCCTTCGTCTTCCTGGCGCTATGCCTGGTGAACAGCGCGTTTGCGACGCAGCCGGCGCTGGCCGGGTTCTATGAGCCGGTGCGCGCGGCCTTGCTGGAAGCCTCGCGCTGGGGGCTTCTGATCGCCATCGCCGCGCTCGGGCTCGGCACCTCGATCGGCTCGATGGTGCGGCTGGGCTGGCGGCATCTTGTCGTCGTCACCGGGACCAGTCTCGTCATTCTCGGGCTCGTCCTCGGCGGCCTGACAGCATTGGGTTGAGCAGCCACACAAGGCGGGAGAGTCATGACCGATATCGTCATCACCGAATTCATGGATGAGGCGGCGGTCGCAAGCCTCAGCGCCCGCTACGCGGTCCATCACGACCCTGAACTCTTCGGCAAGCCGGACGAACTCGCCCGGCTGGTCGCCGACATCCCGGCCCTCATCGTCCGCAACCAGACGCAAGTGAGAGGGGCGTTGCTGGCAGGCGCGAAGAATCTGAAGGTCATCGGCCGGCTTGGCGTCGGCCTCGACAATATCGACATGGAAGCCTGCGCCGGCCGCGGCATCAAGGTTTTCCCGGCGACCGGGGCGAACAGTCTCTCTGTCGTCGAATATGTCATCGGCACGGCGATGACCCTGTTGCGCGGCGCCTATTTCGCCAATGCAGCCATGCTGGCTGGCGAATTTCCGAAGACAAAGCTGATCGGCCGCGAGATCGCCGGCAAGCGCATGGGGCTCGTCGGCTTCGGCGCCATCGCGCGCGATGCCGCGGCGCATGCCCGCTTGCTCGGGATGAGCATCGCGGCCTACGACCCCTATGTTCCAGCCGATGATCCGGTCTGGAGCAATGTCGAGCGGCTGGAACTCGATGCCCTGCTTGAGACATCGGATGTGATCAGCCTGCATCTGCCGCTGACATCGGAGACCAAGGGGTTGATCGGAAGCGCATCCTTCGCGCGCATGAAGCCGGACGCGATTCTGATCAACGCCTCGCGCGGCGGAGTCATGGACGAGGCCGCGCTGGTCGAGGCCCTGAAGAGCGGCAGGCTCGCCGGTGCGGCGCTCGACGTCTTCGAGGAGGAGCCGCTGCGCGGCGGTGCCAAGCTCTTCGCCGGCACGCCGAACCTGATCCTGACGCCGCATATCGCCGGCAATACCGTCGAATCGAACGGACGCGTTTCCGGCCTCGTCGCGGAGCGGGTCATCGCCGCGCTGGAGGGGCGGACATGACCCGGCTTTCTCTGGAGGAGGCCGAAGCCAGAATTGCGGCGCTGTTCGCCGCAGCGGGGACTTCGGCGGCCAATGCCGCCTCCGTTGCCTGGGCGTTGGTGATGGCCGAGGCCGACGGCTTGAAGGGCCACGGCCTTTCGCGCGTGCCGACTTATCTCGCCATGCTGAAATCGGGAAAGATCGATGGCCAGGCCGTGCCGATCGCGCGGCGACCGAAGCCCGGCGTGCTCGCCATCGATGCCGCCCATGGCTTTGCCTATCCCGCGATCGATCTTGCGGTCAGCGAACTGCCCGAACTCGCACGCGCCCAGGGCGTCGTCGCGGCGCCGATCAGGCGCTCAAACCATTGCGGTGCTGCGGGACTGCATGTCGAGCGCCTCGCCGAGCAGGGGCTCGTCGCGTTGCTCTTTGCCAATACGCCGGGCGCGATGGCTCCCTGGGGCGGCTCGAAGCCGGTCTTCGGCACCAATCCCATTGCCTTTGCTGCACCGCTCGCCGGGCGCGAGCCGGTCGTCATCGATATGGCGCTGAGCAAGGTCGCGCGCGGGCCGATCGTCGCCGCCAGGCAGAAGGGCGAGCCCATCCCTGAAGGCTGGGCGCTCGATGCGCATGGCAAGTCGACGACCGACCCGGCCGCCGCGATTGCCGGCACCATGGTGCCACTCGGCGACGCCAAGGGCGCGACCTTGGCGATGATGGTAGAGATCCTCGCCGCGGCGCTGGTCGGCACGCATTTCGCCTTCCAGGCCTCCTCCTTCATCGACGACAAGGGCGGTCCACCCGATACCGGCCAACTCATCCTCGTGATCGATCCGGCCAGTATGGGCGGCAATTGGTTCGCCGAACGCATGAAGCTGTTGGCCCACGCGATCGAGGACCAGCCAGGCACGCGCCTGCCGGGGACGAGGCGCTTGAATCTGCGTGCGAAGGCCCGCGCCGAAGGGATTTTGATCCCAGAGGAAATCCTTTCCGCCTAGACCATCGGACCGGATTTCACATCCGGCCCGAGGGTCCAGTTTTCTGTGTTGGCATCGGCCTGAACTCCGCAATCCATTCTTCGGGCCGATGCCGTGAAGTCGGATCTCAGACGAAGTCGAACCGATCGACATCGACCAGCCCCTTGTCGGTGATCTTCAGATGCGGGATCACCGGCAGGGTCAGGAAAGCGACCTGCAGGAATGGCTCGGCCAGCACGACGCCGAGCGCCTTCGCTTCCGTTCGCAAGCCTTCCAGGCCATGCCGCACGACCTCGAAAGGCTGGTCGCTCATCAGGCCGGCGACCGGCAGCGCCAGCTCCGCCTTGACCGCGCCACCATCTGCGACGGCGAACCCGCCGCCGATCTCGATCAGCCGGTTGGCGGCAGCCGCCATCGAGGCTTCGTCGACGCCGACGACGCAGAGATTATGGCTGTCATGGCCGACGGAGGAGGCGATGGCGCCGTGTTTCAGGCCAAAGCCGTGGACGAAGCCGGTCGCGATGCCGTTCGTCTTGCCGTGCCGTTCGATCACCGTGACCTTGACCGCGTCCTGCGCGAGGTCGGGCAGGGCCTCTCCATCCTGGGCGGGCAGGGACATCGCCAGCCGCTCGGTGATGATGCGCCCCGGCACGACGCCGATGACGGGGGTGTCGCTGGACCGGGCCGCGACCTTGAAATCTCCCGGCTCCAGTCTGCGGCTCCTGACGCTGCCGAGGCCGACCGGTGGAATGGGCTTGCGATCCGCGAAGAGGGCGCCCTCGACGAGCCGGCCTCCCGCAAAGACGGACTTTACCCGGCAGCTCGCCAGGTCATCCACGAGCACGATGTCGGCGCGCTTGCCGGGGGCGATGAAGCCACGATCGAACAGGCCGAAATTCCGTGCAGCCGAGAGCGTCGCGACGCGATAGGTCGCGAGCATATCCGCCCCGGCGGCGATCGCAGTGCGGATCATGTAATCGAGATGGCCTTCCTCGGCGATATCGAGCGGGTTGCGATCGTCGGTGCAGAACGCGAGGAAGGGCGAGGCGTCGCGGGTGATCAGTGGGATCAGGGCGTGCAGGTCCTTCGACACCGAGCCCTCCCGGATCAGGATCGCCATGCCCTTGGCGAGTTTTTCGCGCGCCTCCTCGGCCGTGGTCGTTTCATGATCGGTGCGGATGCCGGCCGAGAGGTAGCCGTTCAGGTCCATTCCACGGACCAGCGGAGCGTGCCCGTCGATATGCCGGTGAGAGAAGGCTTCGAGCTTGGCAAGGCAGCCGGGATCGCGGTGAAGCACGCCCGGAAAATTCATGAATTCGGCGAGCCCGATCACCTTGGGATGGTTCATCAGCGGCGTCAGGTCGCCGGCCTCCAGCCGGGCCCCCGCCGTTTCCAGATGGGTCGCCGGTACACAACTCGAGAGTTGTACGCGCAAATCCATGCGCATCGCCTCGGCGCAGCGCAGGAAATAACTGATACCCTCGATGCCAAGGACATTGGCGATCTCATGGGGGTCGCAGATCGCGGTCGTGACCCCGTGCGGCAGCACGCAACGCTCGAACTCGAACGGCGTCACCAGCGATGATTCGACATGAAGATGCGTGTCGATGAAGCCCGGCACCGCGATCAGCCCCCGGGCATCGAAGCTCTCGATGCCCTCATAGCGGCCATGGGTGCCGACGATCGTTCCGCCGCAGAGAGCGATATCGGTCTCGACCAGTGCGCCGGTGACGAGATCGAGCAGCCTGGCGCCGCGAATGACGAGATCGGCCGGCTCGTCGCCACGGCCCTGGGCAATGCGGCGGGAAAGGGTTGCGGCGTCGGTCATGGCGAGGGTTCCATTTGGTCCAGGCGTGGCAGCGTGCACGTCGCCCGATGCAAAGTCGACTTGGACGGCACGCGTTGCCGGCCTAGATAGGCTGTCTTGCCCATCAGCCTAAGAGGTTCCGCCATGAAGCTCACCTGGTTCGGCCATTCGGCCTTCCGCCTCGATCTCCCCGGCGCTTCGCTGTTGATCGATCCGTTCTTCACCGGCAATCCGGCCTTCGAGGGTAATGCCGCCGAGGCATCGAAGGGCGTCAGCCATATCGTGATCACCCATGGCCATGGCGACCATATCGGCGACACGCTTGCCATCGCCGAGGCCAATCACGCGACCGTCGTCACCAATTTCGACCTGTGCATGTACCTTGCCTCGAAGGGCCTGAAGAAGTTCGAGCCGATGAATACCGGCGGCACGGTCGATCTCGGCGCCTTCCAGACGACGCTGGTCCGGGCAGACCACTCAGCCGGCCTGGTCGAGGCCGGTGTCGGATATCCGCTCGGCAGCGCCAATGGCGCGGTCATCAAGGCCCCGGGCGAGAAGACGCTCTGGCATATGGGCGACACCGACATCTTCCCGGGCATGGCGCTAATCAGCGAACTGAATGCCGTCGACATCTGCATCTGCCCGATCGGCGACCGCTTCACCATGGGCGCGAAGACCGCCGCACTGGCCATGACCCGCTTCGTCAAGCCGAAGGTCGCGATCCCCTGCCATTACGGCTCCTTCCCGATCATCGCGGAGAATGCCGACGAGTTCGTCGCGGCGCTGAAGGGCAGCGATGTGCGGGCCCTCGTGCCCGGGAAGGGCGAGGCGGTCGAGATCTGACGCAAGGCCGTGTCATCCGGGGATAGCCGACGAAGCCCGTTATTCCCGTCTCCATCCAGCTCCGGTCCCTGACGATGGATCCCGGTATTTGGCCGGGATCCCGACGATCCGTCAGTATTGACTTATCCTTTTGCCGCCGACGCGCTATAGCGCGGGCAAATCAGTTTCGGCTTGTTCAGCCACAGTTTCAGGAGCCTGCCATGTCGGTCGATCTCGCCACCGTGAAGCGCGTCGCGCATCTGGCGCGCATTGCCGTGCCCGAGGCCGATCTGCCCAAGCTGCAAGCCGAGCTCAACGCCATTCTCGGCTTCGTCGAGCAGTTGGACGAGGTCGATGTCAGCGGCGTCGAGCCGATGACCTCGGTCACGCCGATGGCGATGACGCAGCGCCAGGATGTCGTCACCGATGGCGAGATCGCCGATCGGATCGTCGCCAATGCGCCGGTCTCCGAGGACAATTTCTTCATGGTGCCGAAGGTGGTCGAATAGGCGCTGATCCGCCCGTTCCATCTCCCCGGAAGCGCCAGGCGCGCTCCGCGGGCTCCTCCCAGTTCAATTTGCCGGAAACCACTGACGTGACCGACCTGACCCGCCTGACGCTGACCGAGGCCCGCGACGGCCTCAAGGCAAAGACCTTCTCCGCGACCGACCTCGCCAAGGCGCATATCGCCGCCATCGAGAAGGCCCGCGCGCTCAACGCCTTCGTGCTGGAGACGCCGGAACACGCGCTGAAGCAGGCTGAGGCGTCCGATGCCAGGCTGGCGAAGGGCGAGGGCGGCCCGCTCGAAGGTCTGCCGCTCGGCATCAAGGACCTCTTCGCCACCGAGGGCGTGCGCACCACCGCCTGCTCCAAGATCCTTGGCGAGTTCGTGCCGGCCTATGAATCCACCGTGACGAGCCAGCTCTGGCGCGACGGCGCGGTGATGCTTGGCAAGCTCAACAATGACGAGTTCGCCATGGGCTCGTCGAACGAGACCAGCGCCTTCGGCAATGTCGTCAATCCCTGGCGCCGCAGCGGCTCGAATGTCGGAGCAGGGGGCTCCGGCGCAATCGAGGGCAACCATCTGGTTCCGGGGGGCTCGTCGGGCGGCTCGGCCGCCGCCGTCGCCGCCGACCTCTGCCTGGCCGCCACCGCAACCGATACCGGCGGCTCGATCCGCCAGCCGGCGGCCTTCACCGGGACAGTCGGCATCAAGCCGACCTATGGCCGCTGCTCACGCTGGGGCACGGTCGCTTTCGCTTCTTCGCTCGACCAGGCCGGTCCGATCGGCAAGACGGTGCGCGACAGCGCCGTGATGCTGCGCTCGATGGCCGGCTACGATGCCAAGGACACGACCTCCGCGAACCTCGCCGTGCCCGACTACGAGGCCGCGGTCGGCCGCTCGGTGAAGGGCATGAAGATCGGCATTCCCAAGGAATACCGGCTCGACGGCATGTCGCCTGAGATCGAGGCTCTCTGGCAGCAGGGCATCGCCTGGCTGAAGGCGGCCGGTGCCGAGATCGTCAACATCTCGCTGCCCCACACGAAATACGCTCTGCCGGCCTATTACATCGTCGCGCCGGCGGAAGCCTCCTCCAACCTCGCCCGCTATGACGGCGTGCGCTACGGCCTGCGCGTGCCGGGGCGCGACATCGTCGAGATGTATGAGAAGACCCGCGCCGAAGGCTTTGGCGCCGAGGTCAAGCGCCGCATCATGATCGGCACCTATGTGCTCTCGGCCGGCTATTACGACGCCTATTATCTCAAGGCCCAGAAGGTCCGCACGCTGATCAAGCGCGATTTCGAGTTGGCCTATGCCGACGGAATCGACGCCGTTCTGACGCCGGCGACGCCCTCGGCGGCCTTCGGCATCGGCGAGAAGGGCTCGTCCGACCCGGTCGAGATGTATCTCAACGACGTCTTCACGGTCACGGTGAACATGGCCGGCCTGCCGGGCATCGCGGTGCCCGCCGGACAGGATGCGCAGGGCCTGCCGCTTGGCCTGCAGCTGATCGGCCGCCCCTTCGACGAGGAGACGCTGTTCTCGCTGGGCCAGGTCATCGAGGACGCGGCCGGCCGCTTCACGGTCGGCGAGAAGTGGTGGGCGTAAGCGCCTGACCTAGTCGCCACCGCCACCACCACAGCCGCTGTCACCACCACAACCACCGCCGCCGCAGCCGGAACCTCCAGGAGTGTCCCGGGCGGTGGCGAAATCGCCGCCGCATTGAACCCCAGCCTCGCCGCGGCAGCGAAGCTCCGTGCAATCCGGGTGATAGTAGAAGCCGTTCGGTATGCTCAGCTTGATGTCGAGCGCAAAGAGCAGCGGCAGCCGATCCGGCCGCATCGTGTTGATTTCCTCCTCACGGCAGCAATGCCGCCAGACCCTGCGTAAGCCTTCATTGCTGCGCGTGTGCTGCTCGCTGAGCCCAGCCGCAGGGGTGTGATGCAGGAATCCACCAAAGGCGCGCCGACAGAAGGCCTGATAATCGCGCGTATACAGGATGAACTCGTGCCAGAGATCGTCTGCGACCTGCGATGGCATGGCCACGTAGCGAGAGCCTGATCCGAGATAGGCCCTAAAGAACTGGCGCAGGCCCTGCGAGACCATCTCAACATCGTCAGGACACAGGCTTGGATGATGCTTCGTCAGCTTGTCCAGCAAGCCCGGTGGCCAAGCGTAGTCGTGAATATACCTGGTGCGTTTCAGCCTTGCGCGCTCAAGGAGCATGCTGGCGCAGCCCAGGGCTGCAAAGGACGAGAGGGCCAGCGCGACGAGGATAATGGAAATCGACATCGCGCTGGTCCGGGAGGCTTCGTCAATGCGTTGCCGGATGCGCATCCTTGCCGGCGGCAGGTTCGCCCTTCTTCTTCCTCTCGAACAGACTCGCGAGCCAGCGCACCACCACATAGAACACCGGCGTGAACAGCAGACCGAACAGCGTCACGCCTATCATGCCGGAGAACACCGCGACGCCGAGAACCTGGCGCATTTCGGCACCGGCTCCGACGGAGATCGTCAGGGGCAGCACGCCAAGGATGAAGGCGAGCGACGTCATCAAGATCGGTCGCAACCGGGTCCTGGCCGCTGCGATCGCAGCCTCGCGCCGGCTCATGCCCTCGTCCTCGGCCTGCTTGGCGAATTCGACGATCAGGATCGCGTTCTTCGCAGCAAGGCCGACGAGCACGACGAGACCGATATCGACGAGCACGTTGCGATCGAAGTCCTTGTAACCCACGCCGACCATCGCCGCGAGAATACACATCGGCACGATCAGGATAACCGCGAGTGGCAAGGTCCAGCTCTCGTACAGTGCCGCCAGCAGCAGGAAGACGAAGACGACGGCGAGGCCGAAGGCGATGATCGCAGTGTTGCCGGCGAGCTTCTCCTGCAATGCGATCTCGGTCCATTCGAAACCGAACCCGGCCGGCAGAACCTGCTGCGCGATCTTCTCCACCTCCGCGATGCCCTGGCCGGTCGAGTAGCCACGCGCCATCGAAAGCTGGACCTCGGCCGCCGGATAGAGGTTGTAGCGCGGCACGCGATAGGCGCCGGTCGTGTCGGAGAAGGTCGCGACCGAGCCGATCGGCACCATCTCGCCGTCGACATTGCGCGTCTTCAACGCCGCGACGTCGCGGATGTCGAGCCGGTAGGGGTTGTCGGCCTGCGCTGTCACCCGGAAGGTGCGGCCCAGGATATTGAAATCGTTGACATAGGCCGACCCCATATAGACCGACAGGGTCTCGAACACCCGGGTTACGGGCACACCGAGCATTTCAGCCTTGGTCCGGTCGATATCGGCGTAGATCTGCGGCGTCCTGGTCGAGAACAGCGTGAACGGCTGCTGGATTCCCGGAGCCTGGCCCGCGGTTCCCGCCACAGCCCAGGTCGCGCCCTCGAGCGCCGGCAGGCCGCGCCCGCCGCGATCCTGGACATAGCCCTTGAGACCACCACCGTTGCCGATTCCGGGAACGGCGGGAGGCTCGATCACCAGGGCGAAGGCCTCGCCGATCTGGCCCAGCTGGCTGCGCAGATCGTTGAGGATGCCCTGGGTCGTCAGGCCAGCCTTGGCCCTTTCCCTGAAGTCGGTGAGGGTGACGAAGGCGACGCCGGCGTTGGGCGCCAGGGTGAAGGTTGCGCCGTCAAGGCCGGCGAAGGCGACGATATGGGCGACGCCAGGCCGCGACAGCAGCATGTCGGTCGCCTTGCGGATGACCTCGTCGGTTCGCGGCAGCGACGAGCCCGGAGGCAGCTGCACGACGGCGATGAAGTAGCCGCGGTCGAGCTGCGGGACGAGGCCGGTCGGAATCGCCGCCAGGCGCTGGCCGGCGACCGCGATCAGGGCGGCATAGACCAGCAGCATCAGGACGCCGACCCGGATCAGACGCGAGGTCACCGCGCCATAGCCGCGCGAGAGCCAGTCGAAGGCCATGTTGAAATATTTGAAGAACCAACGCAGCGGCGCGCTGATCGCCGCGAAGAAACCCTTCGGCTCCTCATGGCTGTGTGGCTTCAGCAGGATCGCCGACAGCGCCGGCGACAGCGTCAGCGAAACGAAGCACGAGATCGCCGTCGAAGCTGCGATCGTAACTGCGAACTGCTGGTAGAACGTGCCCTGCAGACCGGTGATGAAGGCGGTCGGAATGAACACGGCGCACAGCACGAGCGCGATCGCGAGCAGGGCGCCGCCGACCTCGTCCATGGTCTTGTGCGCTGCTTCCTTGGCGCTCATGCCTTGCGCCAGATAGCGCTCGACATTCTCAACGACGACGATCGCGTCGTCGACCACGATACCGATGGCCAGCACCAGCGCCAGCAGCGAAATCGTGTTGAAGGAGATGCCGACCGCGCTCATCACCAGGAAGGTGCCGACCAGCGAAACCGGGATCGCGATGATAGGGATGATCGCCGCACGCCAGGTCTGCAGGAACAGGATCACGACGAAGACGACGAGCACGATCGCCTCGAGCAGCGTCGTCACCACGGCGGAGACGGATTCAGCGATGAACTCCGTCGGGTTGTAGACGATCTTGTACTCGACCCCGGCCGGGAAGTTTTTCGACAGCCCGTCCATCGTCTTGATAAGAGCTTCGGACGCCGACAACGCATTCGAGCCCGGACGCTGGAACACGCCGATCGCGACGGCTTCCTTGTTGTCGAGATAGGAGTTCGAGAGATAGTCCTGCGCGCCAAGTTCGACGCGGGCGACGTCGCGAACGCGGATCGTGCCGCCATCTGCGTCTGAGCGAACGACGATGTTGTAGAACTCGTCGATGCTGGTCAGGCGTCCCTGCGTATTGACCGAAAGCTGGAAGGCGCCATCCGACTTCGCCGGCGGCTGGTTGATCGCTCCGGCGGCGACCTGAATGTTGGCGGCGCGGATCGCGGCGATGACATCCCCGGCCGTCAGATTGCGCGCCGCGACCTTGGCGGGATCGAGCCAGACACGCATCGAGTAGTCGCGCGCGCCGAAGACCTGCACGTCGCCGACGCCTTCGACGCGGGTCAGCACGTCCTTCACGTTCAGCGTCGTGTAATTCGAGACGTATTGCTGGTCGCGCGAGCCGTCGGGCGACAGCATGTGGATGACCATCAGGAAGTCGGGCGAGGCCTTGCGGACCTGCAGGCCGAGCGTACGAACGTCTTGCGGCAGGCGCGGTTCGGCAGCCGAGACCCGGTTCTGCACCAGCACCTGTGCCTGGTCGACATCGGTGCCCGCCTTGAAGACGACGCTGATCGTGACACGCCCGTCACCGGTCGATTGCGACGAGATATAGAGCATATCGTCGACGCCGTTGACCTCCTGCTCGATCGGCGCTGCGACGGTCGAGGCGACGACCTCGGCCGATGCGCCCGGATAGGTCGCGGTGATCGTGACGGTGGGCGGCGCGATCTCGGGATATTCCGCGATCGGCAGGCTGCGCTGCGCAATGGCGCCGGCGATCGTCAGCAGGATCGAGAGAACGGTCGCGAAGATCGGCCGGTCGATGAAGAAATGCGCAAAGCGGAACATGCTGGGGTCCTGGCCGGGAGGGCAGGGCGGGCGGCCGATGCCGTCCGCTTCCGGTGATGGCGGCGTGAGCCGTCAGTTGGTTGCGGCGACCTTGATCTCGCCGGCCTGCGGTGTGACGGTCGCGCCCGGCCGCACCATCGGGCTGGCGAGCCCGTTGACGATGACCTTGTCGTCCTTCTCCAGACCCTTGGTGATCACGCGCAACCCGTCCGCGATCTGACCGAGCACCACCGGCTTGGGCACGACCTTGTTGTCGGCGCCGACCGTCAGCACGATCTTGCTGGCCTGGTCCGAGACGATGACGGCGTCGGGAACGAGCAATGCGTCGACCTGGCCGGCATAGATGCGCACGCGCCCGAAGGTGCCGGGCGTCAGGAACTGGTCCTTGTTCTCGAATACGGCGCGGCTGCGAATCGTGCCTGAGCGGGCATTGAAGGCGTTGTCGACGAAGTCGATCTTGCCCTGGCGCTTCCAGGTCGTTTCGTCGGCGAGCCTGACCTGTGCGGTCGGCGCGCTCTCACGGTTCGTCAGCCCACGCTGTTCGCCGGCAAGCCTGGAATAGCGGAGGTAGTCGGCTTCCGACGTATCGAACACGAAATTGATCGGATCGGTGGCGACGATCGTCGTCAGCAGTGTCGCACCCGACTGGCCGCCCGCGACGAGGTTGCCCGCATCGACGCGCTTGTTCGAGATCCGGCCGGACAGGGGCGCGCGAACCTGCGTCCATTCCAGATTGAGCTCGGCCGTCTTGAGATTGGCCTCGGCCGCCTGGTGGGACGCGACGGCACCATTCAAGTTGGCGCGGCGCTGGTCGATGTCGCGAACCGTGATCGTCCGGTTCTGCGTCAGGGCCTCGGCGCGCTCGACCTCGTTCTGGGCGAGCTCGACCTGGGCCTTGGCGCGCGCGACTTCGGCGCGTGCCGCATCGACGGCAAGCTGATACGGGCGCTGGTCGATGGTGAAGAGCAGATCGCCCTTGTTGACCCGATCGCCGTCGCGGAAATGTATGCTGTCGAGGAAGCCGGAGACGCGAGCCCTGATCTCGACCTGCTCGCGTGCTTCGAAGCGACCTGTGTACTCATCCCAGTTGGTCACGCGCTTGGCGAGCGGCGCTGCAGTCTGGACCGACGGAGCCGGTGGGGCGCCCTGGGCGAGGGCCGTGGCGGCGGACGTCGCGAGCAGCACCGCAAAGGTAGCAAGAGTCCGACCCGTTGAGCGGCGGATTCGCATGGAAAAACTCCGGATAGCGGGGCCGGCGCAACCACTCTCGGTTTCCGGGCCGCGCGCAAGAAAGGTTGCATGCTGACGATTGTCAAGTTCCGTCACTCGACAGCAGCGCCGAATGACGACAGATTAGCAACATTCCGGTCAGGGGGTGACAGGATGGCAACAGACGCTTGCCGCCCGCGCGCCAAGGTTCTACCGAAGACGCGACCTGACCAGAGTTGGAAGACCGATATGAACGCGCATGCCCGCCCTGCCGACCCGAAGAAGCTGATCAAGGGTGCAACTGGCGATTGGGAGATCATCATCGGCATGGAAATCCATGCCCAGGTCACCTCCAACGCGAAACTCTTCTCAGGCGCCTCCACCGCCTTCGGGGGCGAGCCGAACGAGCATGTCAGCCTGGTCGACGCGGCGATGCCCGGCATGCTGCCGGTGATCAATGCCGAATGCGTGCGTCAGGCAGTTCGTACCGGCCTAGGGTTGAACGCGCGCATCAACAACCGGTCCGTGTTCGATCGCAAGAACTATTTTTATCCCGACCTGCCGCAGGGCTACCAGATCAGCCAGTACAAGAGCCCGATCGTCGGCGAAGGTGAGATCGTCGTCGATCTCTCGCCGACCGAGCAGATCAGCGTCGGCATCGAGCGGCTCCATCTGGAGCAGGATGCCGGCAAGTCGATCCATGACCAGCATCCGACGATGAGCTTCGTCGATCTCAACCGCTCCGGCGTCGCGCTGATGGAGATCGTCTCGCGCCCCGACCTGCGCTCGGCCGACGAGGCCAAGGCCTTTGTCACCAAGCTGCGCACCATCCTGCGCTATCTCGGCACCTGCGATGGCGACATGGAGAAGGGCAACCTGCGCGCTGACGTCAACGTCTCGGTGCGCCGCCCCGGCGAGCCCCTCGGCACGCGCTGCGAGATCAAGAACGTCAACTCGATCCGCTTCATCGGCCAGGCGGTCGATGTCGAGGCGCGTCGCCAGGTCGGCATCCTTGAGGATGGCGGCAAGATCGACCAGGAAACGCGGCTCTATGATCCCGGCAAGGGCGAGACCCGTTCGATGCGCTCCAAGGAGGAGGCGCATGATTATCGCTATTTCCCGGACCCGGACCTGCTGCCGCTCGAATTCGACGACGCCTTCGTCCAGGACCTGAAGGCAGCGCTGCCGGAACTGCCCGACGCCAAGAAGGCGCGCTTCATCGCCGAATACGGCCTGACGCCCTATGATGCCTCCGTGCTCGTCGCCGAGCGCGAGCAGGCGGATTACTTCGAGGCTGTCGCCAAGGGCCGCGACGGCAAGGCCGCCGCCAACTGGGTCATCAACGAGTTGTTCGGCCGCCTGAACAAGGAAGGCAAGGATGTGACCGCCTCGCCGGTCTCTGCCGCCCAGCTCGGCGGCCTCGTGGATCTGCTTGGCGAGAGCGTCATTTCGGGCAAGATCGCCAAGGATCTGTTCGAGATCCTCTGGTCCGAGGGGGGCGATCCGCGCGAGATCGTCGAGACGCGCGGCATGAAGCAGGTGACCGATACCGGTGCGATCGAGAAGGCGGTCGACGAGATCATCGCCGGCAATCCCGACAAGGTCGAGCAGGTCAAGCTGAAGCCGACCATGCTCGGCTGGTTCGTCGGCCAGGCCATGAAGGCGTCGGGCGGAAAGGCCAATCCGCAGGCGCTGAACGAGATACTGAAGAAGAAGCTGGGTATCGAGTGACGCCAGACAGGCTCATCATCCGCGACGCGGTTGCGGCCGATCTCCCGGCCGTCCGCTCGCTGTTGGTCGAGACCTGGCATGCCACCTATGACGGCATCTATGGCTGGCAGCGTGTCGCCGAGATCACCAATGCCTGGCATTCGCTGGAGAATCTGAGCGCCCAGCTCGATCGCGACGGCGAGGCCTTTCTCGTCGCTCTGGTCGACGACCAGATCGTTGCGACCTCGTCCGCCCGCCGCGAGCGCGACCGGGCGGCGCTGCTGACGCGGCTCTATGTTCTGCCGACCTATCAGGGCGTCGGGATCGGCCGAACCCTGCTGCACGTCACGCTCGCCCATTTCCCCCTGGCGCCGGTCGCACGGCTGGAAGTCGAGCTGCAGAACGAGCCCGCGATCGCGTTCTACGAGCGGATGGGCTTCTTCCTGCAGCGCTCGGCCCGGTTCGATGGCCGCGACGACACGCCAAACACCTTGCTGATGGCAAAGCGCCTGTTTGCCGAGTGACGGCAGCCGGCGGAGCCTGAGCGGGCCACATGGGCCGGCGTGCCGAGTTCCGTTTCAGAAGGGGCTTTGCTAACACCGCGCCAACCGCGGGGCTGTCCAGCGGTCCGGAGGCCTGACCATGAGCAAAAGCAAGATCGATCCGTCCGAGATCTCCATTCGCCAGGCCCGGCGCGAAGATGTCCAGCGTGTCGCCAGCCTGGTCATGCTTGGCTCCGCAACACAGACAGTGACGGAACAGGACGCTGCGGCTGAAGCCGCGCACCCGGACTATGAGCGGGCCTTCGACGAGGTTCTGGCGAGCCCCGACACCACACTCTTCGTCGCCGAGCGCGCCGGAGAGGTCGTCGGCACCTTTCAGGTCACGCTCATTCCGGGTTTCGCCGCACGAGGGCGCAAGCGCGCGAAATTCGAGAGTGTCCACGTTGCGCCGGAAACGCGGGGAATGGGGATCGGCGCAGTGATGATGACCCTCGGGCTCGCCTTCGCAAAGGAGAAGGGAGCGGGGCTGGTCGAGCTGACCTCCCATAAGGCTCGCACCGACGCCCATCGCTTCTATCGCAATCTCGGCTTCGACCAGAGCCACGAAGGCTTCAAGAAGCTGGTCTGAAGGCCGCAGAGCCGTCCAGGCCGATCGCGGGCGGCTTATCATGCCCGGACATGACCAACCTGCTTGCCAAGCAGGTCGGCAACCCTACCGACGGCCTGCCGGGCGGCCTACATCAGACCCCGGCCCAATCGCGACAGGAAAGCTGTTATGCTCGCACGTTCGTCAAAGCCGATCGATCTCTATTACTGGCCGACGCCCAATGGCTGGAAAATCACCATCATGCTCGAGGAGTGCGGGCTCCCCTACAACCTCATTCCGGTGAACATCGGCAAGGGCGATCAGTTCAAGCCCGACTTCCTGGAGATCTCGCCGAATAATCGCATGCCGGCGATCGTCGATCATGACGGGCCCGGCGGAGAGCCGATCTCGATCTTCGAGTCCGGTGCGATCCTGCAATATCTCGGCCGCAAGACCGGACAATACTATCCTGCCGATGAGCGTGGCCGCGTCGCGGTCGATGAATGGCTGTTCTGGCAGATGGGTGGCTTTGGACCGATGCTCGGCCAGACCCACCATTTCCGCATCTACGCGCCCGAGAAGCTGCCTTACGCCATCGATCGCTACACTAACGAGGCCAATCGGCTCTACGGCGTGCTCAATCGCCGTCTTGAGGGCCGCGACTATATCTGCGGCGCCTACTCGATTGCCGACATGGCCTGCATCGGCTGGGCCAAGGGTTGGGAGAAGCAGGGCCAGGACATCAGGCAGTTCCCGAATGTCGGGCGCTGGCTGGAAACGATGCAGGCCCGCCCGGCCGTGCAGCGCGGCCTCGCGATCGGCGCCGAACTGCGCAATCCAGCCGGCATCAGCACGCCGGAAGAGAAGGCCATTCTGTTCGGGCAGCGGGCTCGCTGAGCAGATCCATCGGCGATGGTCGGCCTTGCGTTGACCATCGCCCTCCCGTCATGCTCGGCGCCTGCCGGGCTGGCGGCGCGGATCGCCAGGGGAGGGGCGGTTCCCCCCCGATTCTCGGCCTATTGCCGCAAGGCCGCCTCGATCCCGGCCGCAATGGCAAACAGGGTGCGATCGCCGCCGGTCTCGCCGGTCAGCATCAATCCGACCGGGGCCTCGCCAAGCCTATGGCAGGGCAGGCTGATTGCGCAGCGGTCAAGGAAGTTGCCGAGGCTCGGGTTGCGCAACAGCAGCCCATTCAGCCGGAAATACTCGGAATCCTCCTTCAAATCGTCCAGGCGAGGCGCCATGATCGGGCAGGTCGGCATCAGCAGCGCGTCGTAGCCTGCAGTGAGCGCGTCCATCGCCGCGATGATCTCGCGCCGGGACAGGACGAGATCGAGATAATCGGCGGCCAGCGCCTGTGCGCCGGTCGCGATCCGGCTGCTGACGCGCGGGTCGTAAAGCTCGCCCTTCGTTTCGAGCAGCGCGCGGTGCCAGGCGAAAGCCTCGGGCGCCGCGAAGCCGAACTTGCTGTTGGCCTTGCCGATTGCCGCGAGCGGCGCGAAATCAACATCCGAGATCAGCGCGCCAAGCGCGCTCAGGCGGCTGACTGCGCTGTCGAAAGCGGCGGACACGGTTGCATCCATACCGTCCCTGACGATCTGGGTCGGGATGGCAAGGCGCAGACCCGCAATCGGGCGTGGCAGCGGCGGCGCAAAAGAATCGGCGGCCAGGATGCCGTCAACAATGGCGCAGCAGGCCACACTGGCTCCGAGCGGCCCCAATGAATCAAGGCTGCTCGACAACGGGACGACACCCTCGAGCGGCACCCGTCGCGCTGTCGGCTTGTAGCCGACAATACCGCAAAGCGCGGCCGGAATCCGGCATGACCCGCCCGTGTCACTGCCGAGTGCAACCGGTGCCATGCCATCGGCAACCGCCACGCCGGAGCCCGACGAGCTGCCACCCGGAATGCGGCGTGAGGCGCGATCCCAAGGACTGAGCGGCGTTCCATAATGTGGATTGGCACCGATTCCCGAATAGGCGAATTCGGTCATGTTGGTCCGGCCGATCGGGATGAACCCGGCCGCAATCATGCGTGCGATCGTTGGCGCATGAGCCTTCGCCGGCGCGCAATCGGCCAGTGCACGTGAGCCAGCCATGCTCCGTTCGCCGGCAACGTCGAAGAGGTCCTTCACGGCGAAGGGAATGCCGGCGAATGGGCCGGCCGCACGGCCGACACGCCGCAAGCCGTCATGAGCATCAGCCGACGCCCGGGCGCTGTCTGCCGAGACCGAGATGAAGGCACGTCGACCTTCGCCCGCCGGATCTGAAATCCGTTCGAGGCATTCCTCCACCAGCGCACGGGCGGTGATCGTTCCACCGGCCAGAGCTTCGGCACAATCCTGCAGCGTGCGCATGGTCATCGATTCTCCGAAACAGCCATCATGTCAGCCTGTATCCGGGCTGGCGGTCGAAATCCATTCCTGGCGACCGATAGCCCGGCCATGCATTTGAGGCGCGGTCCCGCATCGATCGAACCGGCTCCAAGACGATGAGCCCGTGCCCGGAACGGCTGGAACAGTGGCAAGCGGAGAGGCCGCCAATCTACTTTGGCACATTGCCATAAGAGGCTGTCGTGAATGGCCTATTTGATTCATCGATCGCGTGATTTCCCGATCGGAGGGCTATTCGGCAAGCAAGGACCGGCCTGGATCAGGGGGTCCAGGATCATAGGTATTGGTTCCATAATATGTCTTATGCGAATCAACGTATGTAGGCGCAAAGCTAAAATGTCCCACCGTGGCAAACTAGGAATGTCACACTCCCGGGCTGATGGGTTTGGGGGGGGGTGGCATGGGCTGGGTGGAGATGAGCGAACGAGAGCTTCGGCGTGCTGAAGTGCTGGGGTCGGTTTTGTCTGGCCGGCTGACGATGACGGCGGCGGCCGGTTTGATGGGCGTGTCTCGGCGCCAGGCGCATCGTCTTGCGCTTCTGTTTGCAGATGGCGGCGCGGCGGGCCTGCGCCATCGCGCGCGCGGACGTCCGTCGAACCGTTTGCTGGGGCCGCATGTGCGCAATCTGGCCCTGGCATATGTGGCGGAGCACTACCGGGATTTCGGGCCGACCTTTGCGAGCCAGATGCTGCTGGAGCGGCATGGACTGAGCGTCTCCCGGGAGACGCTACGCAAATGGATGAGCGAGGACGGGCTCTGGCTGTCGCGCACGCAGCGACGCCGGTTTCACCAGCCGCGCATCCGCCGCGATCATTTTGGCGAACTGGTTCAGATTGATGGCAGCGAACACGCCTGGTTCGAGGATCGCGGCGGGCGCTGCACGCTGATCGTGTTTATCGACGACGCGACGAGCCGCCTGGTGGCGCTTCGTTTTGTGGCGTCGGAGAGCGCCTTTGCGTATTTTGAGACGCTGAAGGGCTATCTGACGAGCCATGGTCGGCCCCTTGCCTTCTATTCCGACAAGCACTCGATCTTCCGGGTGTCGAAGCCCCAGGCTCTCGGAGGCCAAGGCATGACGCAGTTCGGGCGGGCGCTGTCCGAGCTGAGCATTGAGATCCTGTGCGCTCATTCGAGCCAGGCCAAGGGCCGGGTTGAGCGGGTGAACCGCACCTTGCAGGACCGGCTGGTGAAGGAGCTGCGGCTGGCCGGGATCTCGTCGATCGAGGCGGCGAACACGTACCTTCCGGGCTTTGTCGAGCGTTTCAATGCGCGCTTCGCGACGCCGCCTTCCCGTCCGGAGGACCTGCATCGTCCTCTCGAGAGCACGTCGGATCGGCTCGACACGATCCTGGCGTGGCGCGAACAGCGCTATGTCACGCAGCAGTTGGCCCTCTCTTATGACGGCAAGCGCGTCATTCTGGACGAGACGCCTGTGACCGCTGGCCTGGTGGGCAAATATGTTGAGACCTACGAGTTTCCCGATGGCCGGCTCGAGATCCGCTGGAAGGGCGTTTGCCTGGCCTACCGGACCTTCGACAAGAAGCAGCGTGTGACCCATGCCGCGATCGTCGAGAACAAGCGCTTGTCGGAAGTTCTGGCCTGGGTGAAGGCCCGCCAGGATGAGATCAGGCCGGCACCGGTGAAGACCACTAGCGAAGCCGGTGGCTATGTGGCTCGTCCCAAGGGACGAAGGCGAGGTCGCCCTTCTTTCGTCGATCTGCACATCGCCGCCAAAGGCGCCCTTCCCCACGCCTCTGTTGGGGCTGCTGCGATATGTGAGGTCTCCGCAGCCCCAACAGAGGCTCCGTCGAGAGCGCGGCTGTGACATTTCTAAATTGCCAAAACCTGAGACATTTCAAAGGTGTTGCAACAAACGTATGTAGGCGCAAAGCTAAAATGTCCCACCGTGGCAAACTAGGAATGTCACACTCCCCGGGCTGATGGGTTTGGGGGGGGTGGCATGGGCTGGGTGGAGATGAGCGAACGAGAGCTTCGGCGTGCTGAAGTGCTGGGGTCGGTTTTGTCTGGCCGGCTGACGATGACGGCGGCGGCCGGTTTGATGGGCGTGTCTCGGCGCCAGGCGCATCGTCTTGCGCTTCTGTTTGCAGATGGCGGCGCGGCGGGCCTGCGCCATCGCGCGCGCGGACGTCCGTCGAACCGTTTGCTGGGGCCGCATGTGCGCAATCTGGCCCTGGCATATGTGGCGGAGCACTACCGGGATTTCGGGCCGACCTTTGCGAGCCAGATGCTGCTGGAGCGGCATGGACTGAGCGTCTCCCGGGAGACGCTACGCAAATGGATGAGCGAGGACGGGCTCTGGCTGTCGCGCACGCAGCGACGCCGGTTTCACCAGCCGCGCATCCGCCGCGATCATTTTGGCGAACTGGTTCAGATTGATGGCAGCGAACACGCCTGGTTCGAGGATCGCGGCGGGCGCTGCACGCTGATCGTGTTTATCGACGACGCGACGAGCCGCCTGGTGGCGCTTCGTTTTGTGGCGTCGGAGAGCGCCTTTGCGTATTTTGAGACGCTGAAGGGCTATCTGACGAGCCATGGTCGGCCCCTTGCCTTCTATTCCGACAAGCACTCGATCTTCCGGGTGTCGAAGCCCCAGGCTCTCGGAGGCCAAGGCATGACGCAGTTCGGGCGGGCGCTGTCCGAGCTGAGCATTGAGATCCTGTGCGCTCATTCGAGCCAGGCCAAGGGCCGGGTTGAGCGGGTGAACCGCACCTTGCAGGACCGGCTGGTGAAGGAGCTGCGGCTGGCCGGGATCTCGTCGATCGAGGCGGCGAACACGTACCTTCCGGGCTTTGTCGAGCGTTTCAATGCGCGCTTCGCGACGCCGCCTTCCCGTCCGGAGGACCTGCATCGTCCTCTCGAGAGCACGTCGGATCGGCTCGACACGATCCTGGCGTGGCGCGAACAGCGCTATGTCACGCAGCAGTTGGCCCTCTCTTATGACGGCAAGCGCGTCATTCTGGACGAGACGCCTGTGACCGCTGGCCTGGTGGGCAAATATGTTGAGACCTACGAGTTTCCCGATGGCCGGCTCGAGATCCGCTGGAAGGGCGTTTGCCTGGCCTACCGGACCTTCGACAAGAAGCAGCGTGTGACCCATGCCGCGATCGTCGAGAACAAGCGCTTGTCGGAAGTTCTGGCCTGGGTGAAGGCCCGCCAGGATGAGATCAGGCCGGCACCGGTGAAGACCACTAGCGAAGCCGGTGGCTATGTGGCTCGTCCCAAGGGACGAAGGCGAGGTCGCCCTTCTTTCGTCGATCTGCACATCGCCGCCAAAGGCGCCCTTCCCCACGCCTCTGTTGGGGCTGCTGCGATATGTGAGGTCTCCGCAGCCCCAACAGAGGCTCCGTCGAGAGCGCGGCTGTGACATTTCTAAATTGCCAAAACCTGAGACATTTCAAAGGTGTTGCAACAAAAACGTAGCGCCCATCGGGACACCGATTGGGCCCTCATTCGGATGCGAGACTGACGGAACTCATGCCGGACGGCGGCAACGCTTGAGACGTCACATCGCGGTGTAGACTTCCCTGCTGCTGGCATGGATGGACAATTGGCCGCTGCAAGCGGGGTGCGCTGCCGCGAGATGCTGCTGCCGAGAGATGTACTCGTGGCCCGGCCGGTCCTGACAGCACCACTGTGGTGCAGGAACGATTGACGGATCCGGCCACCATCCGCCTCATGCGCACAAATGCTCTGGAAGCCGAAAGCCCGATCGGCCTCCCTGAACCATCATTGCGAGCTGCTTCAGCGAAGGCCGCACCTCGGAGGGATTTTCCAGGTTTTCAGCTCCTCGAGAAACACCTGGAACTTCGACATGCGGACCAACTCATTGCGCGCGGGCTGCGGTTTGTCGTGGGTTCGAAGGCAGGACTGCGATGCCGTGACTGCGCGAATTGCAGCCATTCACGACTTGAAAGTCAGCGGCAAGAAAACGCCCGTAAAGAGCTGATCTTGTTTTCTTTTTCCTTTAGTGATGGGCCGCTCGGTTGTGCTGAGTGAGCTTGGGCGAACGCTCATTCGACTTCATACGAGTGGCCGATCGATTCTTGCAGCGAGGATCGCTCCTGAGGCCGCCAGGTTCAACCTGCGCGCTATGTTCCGTTACACCGTGGCGCCCTGTTCTGCCGCGCCCTATCTGTCGTTCAGGACGCAAGCTCATGCCCAATCTGGCCATGATGCGTGGCTAGGCTCTCGAATGCTGGAAGCACCTTAAGTGGAGCTGCGGACATGAGGCGTGACGATCATCAGAGTTGGATGTGGTCGGAAGCGATCGCGATGCTGACGCGGGCCGAGCATCTGCACCGACAGTTCTTCCAGCCACGCCAGGCGGCCCAACAGGTGTCCTGGGTCCCACCGGTCGACGTGCTCGAGCTCGAGACGGAGGTCCTGATCCTGGTCGCCTTGCCGGGGGTGTGCACCGATCAGGTCGAAATCGCCATCGAGGACGGCGAACTCATTGTTGCGGGGCGCCGCACCCTGCCTTCGGAGCTCCGCACCGCGACCATCCATCGGCTTGAGATTCCCCAAGGCCATTTCGAGCGCCGCGTCCGCCTGCCCCCAGGACGCTACGCGGCGGTGACCCGCAGCGACGCCAATGGCTGCCTGGTGCTCAGCCTGCAGAAATCGATTTGAGATCGAGAGCCGTTCGCGAACAGGCACCTGGGAGGGATTCATGCCGAGCGAGGATCGAGAGCGGGAAACCGAGCAGCCGGCGGCATCGGCCGCTCATCCCACGGCGCCTTCGACCGTGCCTTCCGACGCCCTGATCATCGTCCCTGTCCGCGATATGGTTCTGTTCCCGGGCACGGTATTCCCGATCACGATCGGACGAGAACGCTCGGTCCTTGCCGCCCAGCAGGCGCTTCGCGAAGAGCGACCGGTCGGCATTCTGATGCAGCGCGACTCCGAGATCGAGAATCCGGCGCCTGCCGACCTGCACCGGGTGGGGACGGTCGCCAATATCCTTCGCTATATCAACACGCCGGACGGCAGCCATCACCTGGTCCTGCAAGGGGAACAACGCTTCAGCCTGGTCGAGTTCGTCGTCGAGACCCCCTTCTTCGCGGCGCGCGTGTTGCGGATCGAGCAGCCCGATCTCCTGACGCCGGAGATCGAGGCTCATACACTCCATCTGCGTCAACAGGCGCTCGAGGCGCTGCAGCTCCTGCCGCAGGTGCCGCAGGAACTGCTTGCGGCCGTTCAATCGGCCGCTTCGTCCACGGCCCTGGCCGATCTCGTCGCCGCCTATCTGGATATCACCGTCGACGAGAAGCAGGAGCTCCTTGAGACCATCGACATCACCAAGCGCATGGACAGGATCTCGCACTTCCTGGCCCGGCGGATCGAGGTTTTGCGGCTGACCCAGGAAATCGGCCGCCAGACCAAGGAATCGCTCGATGCGCGCCAACGCGAAGCGATCCTGCGCGAGCAGATGGTAGCGATCCAGCGCCAGCTGGGTGAGACGGACGGCAGAGGGCCGGAGGTCGCCGAACTCACCGAAGCGATCGCCAGGGCCGGGATGACGCCGGAAGCGGAAGAGGTCGCGCGCAAGGAATTGCGCCGCTACGAGCGCATGCCGGAGGCCGCGGCCGAGTCGGGCATGGTTCGCACCTATCTCGACTGGCTGATCGAGCTGCCCTGGGCCCTCCCCGAGGAGAAACCGATCGATCTCGCTGCCGCCCGCCAGATTCTCGACGAGGATCATTTCGGGCTCGACAAGATCAAGCGTCGCATCATCGAATACCTCGCCGTGCGGAAGCTCGCGCCGGGAGGCAAAGCGCCGATCCTGTGTTTCGTCGGCCCGCCCGGTGTCGGCAAGACCTCGCTCGGTCAGTCGATCGCACGGGCCATGGGGCGTCCCTTTTCGCGCGTGAGCCTGGGCGGCGTCCATGACGAGGCCGAGATCAGGGGCCATCGCCGAACCTATATCGGCGCCCTGCCCGGCAACATCATCCAGGCGATCCGCAAGGCCAAGGCGCGCAATTGCGTGATGATGCTCGACGAGATCGACAAGATGGGCCGGGGTATCCAGGGCGATCCCTCCGCCGCCATGCTGGAAGTGCTGGACCCGGAGCAGAACGCGACCTTCCGTGATAACTATCTCGGCGTCCCGTTCGATCTCTCCCGCGTCGTGTTCCTCACCACCGCCAACATGCTCGACACAATCCCCGGGCCGCTGCTCGATCGCATGGAGATCATCAGCCTCTCCGGATACACCGAAAGCGAGAAGCTTCAGATCGCACGGCGTTATCTTCTGCGGCGGCAGTTCGAGGCCAACGGTCTCGCGCCTGAGCAGGTCGAGATCGACGACGTGTCGCTGCGGCGGATCATCCATGACTACACCCGCGAAGCCGGAGTGCGCGGCCTCGAACGCGAGATCGGCCGCGCGCTGCGCCACGCGGCAGTACAGGTTGCCGAAGGCAGTGCCACGCATATCCGTATCGGGGCCGACGATCTGGCGACGATCCTCGGTCCGCCCCGTTTCGAGAATGAGGTCGCCATGCGCACAAGCGTGCCCGGGGTTGCCACCGGGCTGGCCTGGACGCCGGTCGGAGGCGACATCCTCTTCATTGAAGCGACCCGCATTCCCGGCAGGGGCAACCTGATCCTGACCGGCCAACTCGGCGACGTGATGCGCGAAAGCGCGCAGGCCGCCCTCAGTGTGGTCAAGAACCGTGCTTCATCACTGGGCATCGACCCTGGGGTGTTCGCGGATAGCGATATCCATATTCACGTCCCCGCCGGCGCCACGCCCAAGGATGGACCGAGCGCAGGCGTCGCCATGTTCACCGCGCTGGTTTCGCTCCTGACCCGTCGGACTGTGCGAAGCGATACCGCCATGACGGGGGAGATCAGCCTGCGCGGGCTGGTTCTGCCGGTTGGCGGCATCAAGGAGAAGGTCGTCGCGGCTGCAGCCGCCGGGCTCACCCGCGTTATGCTGCCAGCCCGCAACCGCCGGGATTTCGAGGATATCCCGGACGACGCCCGCAAGAGGCTCGAATTCATCTGGCTGGAAAAGGTCGATGACGCGATGACGGCTGCGCTCGAGGACAAGCCGGTGGAACAGGCCGCTGCGGCGGAGTGAGGACCGCACCAGGCTGTATCCTGAGGTTACGCTGCGCCCCCTCCTCCGCAGTTCGCCGGTCGATTTCCTATTCTATCGTGTACCGCTTAACCCTACGTAAGGACCCGCGAGGCAATATCCTGCCGCTCGATTGGACGGCTGAGGCGGCGAACGATGTCGTTCGGAAGGAAGCAGCAACAAGGCACCGATGTGCCGGAGACAGGCCGCGCGGTTGCGACGCGGGCTGGGCGCGTCGCCAATGCCCTGCTCATTCTTGTCCTGGTACTGCCGATCGTGACGGCGGCGAGCATCTTCGTATCCGTGAATTTTCATCTCTGGCGCTCGACGCCGTCATTCGATCCACTGCTGACAAAGATCGAATCCGCGCAGCGGGCGAGCGGCGTCGTCTCCGGCGACGACGCCGAAGCGATGAAACGGCTCTTCCAGCGCCTCGAGGGCATGACGGCGCAATCTGCCGAGGCCAGGAATACCGACATGGTGCATGTCGTCTTCCTCGCCGTCAGCGCGGCCGAGACGACCGCGCTGACCTCTGAGGCGCAGGCCAGACACCCGGGCCGATCGGACCCGCAGGCCATTGCCCTGGATCTATCCAACATTGGCGCGTCTGCCGTCGTCCTCATCGCCGACAGGCCAGCTCTGTGGCAGATCAGCGGGGCACTCCCGAGCCAGCGGGCGAAGATTGGCGTCGAAGGACCGTTTGCGTTTGATCTCGCCGGAGCCAGGGATGGACTGCTCGCAGGGTTTCGCGTCGGCGCCTTCGGGGCCGGGGATGTGGCAAGCCCGGGAGACTATGCCCGCTTCCAAACGGACAAGGCCAGGCAGCGACTGGTCTGCAAGGCGTTGGACAGATGGCAGCGCTATTTCGGGATCTCCAGGGAGAATTTGCGCATCTGGTCGACCACGAACACGCGTCGGATCGAGATCGGCCCACGAAACGTCAGGGCAGACACACGCGTCGATCCGGACGGGTACGGCGCAGCCGGCATCTGCCCACGATAGGACACCGAAATGACAGCGCGAACGCAGCGAGATCGAGACCATGTCGTTCGGTAAGAGGAAGCCTCCGACCACAGAGCCGCAACGCTACAGCGCGGACACGCAGGCAAGCTCCCGCGGAGCCCCGGGTGGCAGCGGCGGATCAGGCATAGGCGTGGCGGACATTGCAATCGGTGTCGTCGCCGTTCTCGCAAGCTTTTCTGGCGCCTACTTCTTTCTGGGGCGAAGCTCCGGCCCCCTGCCCCCGACAGCTCCGGCCGTTGTTGCGAGCATTGGTTCCGAGCCGGCTCCGGTTGCACGGTCCTATAACAAGCAGGGAGCGATTCCGTTCATCGTCGGGCAGTCATGGATGATGACGCTTGCGATGCAGCAAACTCCCGAAGGGTTCGATGCGATCGACAGCGAACTGCATGAGCGGTGCATGAAGCCTACGAGCAGAGACGCGGCAGACTATGCGGAGAAGCGCGGCCAGACATTCCTGGTGCCCGAGAAGGGAGCGGAATTTCTCGCCTGCTCGATGCGGATCTACACGAACCGCTTCTGCGATGACCGATATCGCAAGCGTTTGGTCGCACGGCTAAGCGAATTCGTTCGCGCTCGGCGGGAACATATATCATTCGTAAAGAGCATCCGTGAAAGCAACATGGGTCAAATGATCGTTGCCGTCGACGGCGCAAACAGGGGGCGCGGCGCTGACGTGACCTCGGGCTATCAGCATTCGGCCTTCGTTCCGCAGGCGCTTGCCGAACAGATCCGCATCTTGTCGCGAGCCGGGTTCGTCACCCAGAAGGACTTCGCCGGCCTGTTCAGTGCCGCCCCGGATGAATTGAAGCCCTATCTCCAAGCTGAAGGCAGGGCGCCTTGCGGGTAGCCCGAGCGCGCCACAATATCCCAGGGCGATGGCAAGGCTCGCGCGGGCTGGAGCGCCGCAACGAAGCGCCAAGCGCCATGACCATGCTTCCACGCGTAGAAATCGCCTCGCCACGGCGCGATCTCCGGCATCTCGCCTCTCATAGGGGGGCCGTTCAATGATCGGCGCCAAGCGGGCGGGCGTGATTCCCGAAGACCGGCAGATTGACGCAGGCGCTCCCCTGCCCGCCCGGAGGCCCGGCAGGTATTTATAGAAAACCGACGATAATCGGGCAGAATGACCAATTCTTGAGCAGAATTACGCTCCCGGCGCACTACTCGATTGAGATTTTCCGCAATCGTTCGCAGCCATACGTAACGTTATTTTTTATCAGATCAATACAGTCGCAGATCAGAGGTGTCGTTAGATTGGCATAATGCCCGGTGGTTAATCGCCATACCAAATCATCGATGGATATACGCTGAAATAACGCCAAGTGCCACTGTGAGCGCGCGCGCATCAGGTCGCCCATTTCCGTAAAGTCATCTTGACGCGGCCGATCCAGAGTTTCACTATTCCAAAGAGAATAAGGGCGAATATGTCGCCATCTGGGAGGTCCGGATGCTTCAAGAGCTATCGCGCCGCCAGTTTTTGAGCGGCGCAGGAACGGGACTGGCTGGAACAGCCATAGCTGCGCTAGGGTTCGGAGAGTCGGAGCAGGCGCTGGCTCAGGCCGTGCGCCCCTTCAAGCTGGCGCAAACCACCGAGACGCGAAATACCTGTCCCTATTGCTCTGTCGCCTGCGGCGTCATCATGTACGGCCTGGGCGACAAATCGAAAAACGCCCATTCGGCGATCATCCATATCGAGGGCGATCCGGATCATCCAACGAATCGCGGTACCCTCTGCCCCAAGGGCTCGGCACTGCTCGATTTCGTCCATGCCGAGACGCGCACGAAATTCCCGCAATATCGCGGCCCCGGCCAACGTGACTTCAAGCGCATCAGCTGGGCGGACGCGCTCGACCGCATCGCGCGGCTGATGAAAGACGACCGCGACAAGAATTTCATCGCCACCAACCAGGATGGTGTGACGGTCAATCGCTGGCTGTCCACCGGGTTCCTGGCGGCCTCGGCGACGACCAACGAAACCGCCTTCATGACCTACAAGGTGGTGCGAAGCACCGGGATGTTGGCCTTCGACAACCAGGCGCGCGTTTGACACGGACCGACGGTGGCCAGTCTGGCCCCAACATTCGGTCGCGGTGCGATGACGAACTCCTGGACGGATATCAAGAACACCGATCTCGTCGTCATCATGGGCGGCAACGCCGCCGAGGCGCATCCTTGCGGCTTCAAATGGGTCACTGAAGCGAAAGCCCAGCGGGGCGCGAAGCTGATCGTCGTCGATCCGCGTTTCACGCGCTCGGCGTCCGTCGCCGATTTCTATGCGCCGATCCGGCAGGGCACTGATATCGCCTTCCTCCTGGGGGTGATGAAGTACTGCATCGATAACGACAAGATCCAGCACGACTACGTGCGCGCCTTCACCAACGCGCCGTATCTCGTGAAGGAAGGCTTCGGCTATCAGGAAGGTCTGTTCACCGGTTACGACGAAGCCAAGCGCGATTACGACCGCTCAAGCTGGGAATACGAGCTCGGTCCGGACGGTTACGTCCAGATCGACGAGACGCTGCAGCATCCGCGAAGCGTCTACCAGCTCCTGAAGACCCACATCGCGGCCTACACGCCGGAGATGGTTGAACGCATCTGCGGAACGCCGAAGGACAAGTTCCTGACGATCTGCAAGATGATCTCGGAGACGTCGGCGCGCGACAAGGTCATGACGTCGATGTATGCGCTCGGCTGGACCCAGCACTCCAAGGGCTCGCAGAACATCCGCTCGATGGCGATGCTGCAGCTGCTGCTCGGCAATATCGGCATGCGTGGCGGCGGTATGAATGCGCTGCGCGGCCACTCCAACATCCAGGGCCTGACCGATATCGGCCTGATGTCGAACCTGCTCCCCGGCTATTTGACCCTGCCAACGGACAAGGAGGTCGATTTCACGACCTATATGAGCACGCGCGGCTTCAAGCCGCTGCGCCCCAACCAGATGAGTTACTGGCAGAACTACAAGAAGTTCATGGTGAGCTTCCTGAAGTCGATGTGGGGCAATGCGGCGACGCCGGAGAACGATTTCGCCTATCAATGGCTGCCGAAGCTCGACGTGCCGGGCTACGACGTGTTGCGCACCTTCGAACTGATGAACCAGGGGAAGGTGAACGGCTATTTCTGCCAGGGCTTCAACCCGCTGCTGTCCTTCCCCAACCGGGGCAAGGTCACGGCCTCGCTCTCCAAGTTGAAGTTCCTGGTCGTGATGGACCCGTTGCAGACGGAGACATCGCGTTTCTGGAAGGACGAGGGCGTCTTCAACGACGTCAAGCCCGAGGCCATCCAGACCGAAGTGTTCGAGTTGCCGACGACCTGCTTCGCAGAGGACGAGGGCTCGCTCGTCAATTCCGGCCGCTGGCTGCAATGGCACTGGCCGGGAGCCGAACCTCCCGGCGAAGCCAAGAGCGACGCCTGGATCATGGCACAGCTCCATCTGCGCCTGCGGGCTCTCTATCAGAAGGAAGGCGGCGCCTTCCCTGATCCGATCCTCAACCTGCACTGGCCCTATCGGATATCGGACGATCCGATGCCGGACGAGCTGGCGAAGGAGATGAACGGCTACGTCGTCTCGACCGTCACCGACCCGGTCGATCCGAGCAAGATCGTGCTGGAGAAGGGCAAGTTGGTCGATACGTTCGGGCAGTTGCGCGATGACGGTTCGACGGCCTGCGGCTGCTGGATCTACTCGGGCTCCTGGACCGAACGGGGCAACATGATGGCCCGCCGCGATACGAGCGACCCCGGCAATACCGGCGCCTATGCCAACTGGGCGTTCGCCTGGCCGGCCAACAGGCGCATCCTCTACAACCGCGCCTCCGCTGATATCGACGGAAAGCCGTGGGATCCCAAGCGCAAGCTGATCGAGTGGAATGGCAGCAACTGGACCGGGTTCGACGTGCCGGACATCGCGCCGGCCGCCAAGCCGCGGGATGTAGGCCCCTTCATCATGAACCCCGAGGGCACCGCGCGGCTGTTCTCGCGGGGCATGATGAAAGACGGCCCCTTCCCGGCCCATTACGAGCCGTTTGAAAGCCCGGTCACCAATGTCATGGCGCCCAAGATCCGCGGCAATCCCGCCGCCCGCATCTTCAAGGACGATCTGGCGGCGCTCGGCACTTCGGACAAGTTCCCCTATGCGGCGACATCCTACCGCCTGACCGAGCACTTCCACTTCTGGACCAAGCATGTCTGGGTCAATGCGGTGCTGCAGCCGGAGTTCTTCGTCGAGATCAGCGAACAACTGGCCGCGGAGAAGAACATCCAGCCCGGTAGCTGGGTGAAGGTCTCGTCGAACCGTGGTTCCGTGCATGCGAAAGCCGTGGTGACCAAGCGCATCAAGCCGATGATCTGCGACGGCAAGACGGTCCATATCGTCGGCATCCCGCTCCATTGGGGCTTCACCGGTGCGGCAAGGAAGGGTTTCGGCCCCAACAGCCTCACTCCGTTTGTCGGCGACGCCAACATTGAGACGCCCGAATTCAAGGCGTTCCTGGTGAATGTCGAGCCGAGCAACGGGCCGGTCACGAGCTGAGGAGGCGGCGATGGCAGGATTGCAGAGTCAGGACTTCGCCCGCATCTCGGCCACGACCTTCAGGCCGCCCGATGTTCGGCATGATTTCGAGGTCGCGAAGCTTATCGATGTCTCGAAATGCATCGGCTGCAAGGCATGCCAGGCGGCATGCCTTGAATGGAACAACCTGCGCGAGGAGGTCGGCTTCAACATCGGCGTCTATGACAACCCGCACGATCTGACGCCGAATACCTGGACGCTGATGCGTTTCACCGAATGGGAGAATGCGGAGAGCGGCAATCTGGAATGGCTGATCCGCAAGGATGGTTGCATGCATTGCGCCGATCCGGGCTGCCTCAAGGCCTGCCCCGCCCCCGGCGCCATCGTCCAGTACAATAACGGTATCGTCGACTTCGTCTCGGAGAACTGCATTGGCTGCGGCTATTGCGTGAAGGGTTGCCCCTTCAACATCCCGCGCATCAGCCAGACCGATCACAAGGCCTATAAGTGCACGCTATGTTCCGACCGGGTCTCGGTTGGCCAGGCCCCAGCCTGCGCCAAGGCCTGCCCGACCGGCGCGATCGTCTTCGGCACCAAGGCGGCGATGCTGAACTATGCCGAAGGCCGGATCACCGACCTGAAGTCGCGCGGCTTTAAGAATGCCGGCATCTACGATCCGCCGGGCGTCGGCGGCACGCATGTGATGTACGTGCTGCACCATGCCGACAGGCCGCAGCTCTATGCCAACCTTCCGCAGAACCCCAGGATCAGCCAAGTCGTCGAGCTCTGGAAGGGGCTGACCAAATATACCGGCATGGCTGTCGTGGGTTTCGCCGCCATGTTCGCCTTCGTCCATGCGACCGTCGCAAGACGCAACGAGGTCAGCCGTGCGGAGGATCGCGAGGCCGAGCATCTGATCGACGAGGAGGCAGCCCGTGGCCGTGAGGCGTGAGGAGGAGCGCACGACCGTCGACCGCTACCCCGGCCGCGTGCGCGTCAATCACTGGGTGACTGCGATCTCGCTGATCCTGCTTGCGCTCAGCGGGGCCGCTCTGTTTCACCCGTCGCTGTTCTTCCTGTCGAGCTTTTTCGGCGGGGGCTCGAATACACGGATGCTGCATCCGTGGATCGGCGTGGTGCTGCTGCTGAGCTTTGCCATTCTGTTCGTCCAGATGGTCCGCTACAATTTCTGGACCCGTGTCGATACGGAATGGATGCGCCATATCGGCGACGCGATGGCCGGTCGCGAGGAGAACCTCCCCGAAATCGGCAAGTATAACGGGGCACAAAAGCTCGTCTTCTGGCTGATGACGCTGATGATCCTCGTCATGTTCGGAACAGGTCTGATGATCTGGTACGAGTATTTCGGCACGAGCTTCACCATCGAACAGCAGCGCTTCGCCCATATCGTGCACGCGCTCGCGGCAATCGCGATGCTGCTGGTCGTCATCGTCCATATCTATGCGGGTTTCTACGTGCGCGGCACGATCAACGCGATGACGGAGGGCAAGGTGACGGGTGGCTGGGCTTTCCGGCATCATCGGCTCTGGCTCCGGCGCGAAGCTCGCAAGGGCGTCATCGACGAGCGGCAGGTGCCCCCACGCCGCCATGGCGTAGGTCCGGCGGAATAGGATTTCGCGGGGCAGCTTCGGCTGCTCCGCCTCGACGTGGCCCGTGCGGTTCGTGAGGTTGATGCTTGATGAGTGACAGCCAGGATTTTGCGACCTTTGAAGATGTCGGCATCGCCGAACGCGACAAGCCCCCCTTCGTCCGGCTTCCAGAACCACGTTTGATATTCGGGCTGCGCGCCATGCGCTTCGCAGCCCTGGCGCCAGGGCACCAGCTCCAGCCCTATCTGACCTTCCTTGCGGCGCTCTCAACCGCCCAGGAGCAGCTGGCGGGCGTGATCGCTCCGCCGTCGATGCCCTCCCTCGCCGAACAACGGAGCCGCGCGGCAAACGCGATGCCTCTGCTGCCGCGTACGGAACTGGCCTTGGACGAGGCGACGTCTGCATGTTTCGCCGGGCTTCTCGTTCTGCTCGAAGGCGTCATCATGCCGGAGCTTGCGCGCGCCGCGTTGAACCGGGCGAAGGAAGCGGACAGCGCCGCCCGCGGTACCATGTTCGCAGCCGTGCTCGACGACGCCGTGCCTGCAGAGACTGCCGCCGAACACATCTTCGCGGCTGCGGCCCTGCAAGTCGTTGCGGCCCAGCGCGCTGCACTGCTCGACGCCCCCCTGCCCCAGCCCGTCGCCGATGGCGTCTGCCCGTGCTGCGGCGGCCCGCCTGTCGCGAGCGCTGTCACGGCCACGGCGAATATCGAAGGTGTTCGCTATGTCCAGTGCTCGCTTTGCGCAACGCAGTGGAACCATGTCCGGGTAAAATGCGTCTCCTGCGGCTCGACCAAGGGCATCGCCTATCAGGCCATCGAAGGGATCGCTGACACGATCAAGGCGGAGACCTGCGACGAGTGCCGGACTTACCTGAAGATCCTGAACCAACGGAAGGATGCGGAGTTGGAGCCAGTGGCCGACGATGTCGCGAGCCTCGGCCTCGACCTTCTCGTCTCGGAAGCAGGATGGCGCCGTGCCGGCGTGAACCCTTTCCTGCTCGGCTACTGATCATGCGTCTCCCGGAGGGAGCCTGATGAACCGACCTGAACGCTTCCGACCGCCATCGGTGGATGAGGTGCTGCGCAGCCCGCATTGCGAGCTCGCCCTTGCGCGCCACGGCCGGCCCGCGACCACACAGGCTGTCCGTCAGGTGCTGGAGCGGATGCGGCAGGCCGAACCGCCCCACCCTGCCCCCGTCAAGGCGATCGCCGAGCGCGCGCTGGCTTGCCTGGAGGATCGGGAGCGGCCGTCGCAACGACCGGTCATCAACCTCACCGGCACGGTGCTGCACACCAATCTCGGCCGCGCCCTGCTGGCGGAGGAGGCGATCGACGCCGTCATCGCGGCGATGCGCTCGCCGACTAACCTCGAATACGACATCGAGGCCGGCAAGCGTGGCGAGCGCGACGCGCATATCCGGGACCTCGTCCGCGAACTGACGGGGGCCGAGGACGCGCTGCTCGTCAACAACAATGCCTCGGCCGTGCTGCTCGTGCTCAATACCTTCGCCCGGGAACGCGAGGCCATTGTCTCGCGCGGCGAGCTGATCGAGATCGGTGGCGCCTTCCGGATGCCCGACATCATGGCGCGTGCCGGCGCGATCCTGCGCGAAGTCGGCACGACGAACCGGACCCATCTGCGCGATTATGCCGAGGCAATCGGCTCCGCAACGGGGCTGATCATGAAGGTCCATACATCGAATTACATGGTGCAGGGCTTCACTGCAGCCGTCGAGCCCGCAGAACTCGCGGCGCTGGCCCATCAGCATGACCTCCCCTTCGTCGATGATCTCGGCTCCGGCACGCTGATCGACCTCGCGCGCTGGGGGCTGCGCCATGAGAAGACCGTGCAGGATGCGCTGAAGGGCGGCGCGGATCTCGTCACCTTCTCGGGCGACAAGCTGCTCGGTGGGCCGCAGGCCGGCTTCATCGCTGGCCGCAAGGAACTGGTGGCCCAGCTCGCGAAGAACCCGCTCAAGCGCGCCCTGCGCCTCGACAAGCTGCGCCTTGCCGCGCTCGAAGCAACGTTGAAGCTTTACCGCAACCCCGACCGGCTGGCCGCCAGGCTGCCGACGCTGCGCCTGTTCACGCGCCCTGTAGCCGCACTGCGCAGCCTGGCCGAGCGCGTGCAGCCGCACGTCGCCGACGTCCTGGGCTCCGGCTGGATCGTCGAAATCGCCGATTGCTCCAGCCAGATCGGCTCAGGCGCTCTGCCGCTTGAAACGCTGCCGAGTGCCGGCATCACGATGAAGCCATCCGGCAAGGCCTCCGGCGCCGCACTGGACAAACTTGCCGCCGCCTTTCGCGCCCTGCCCCTGCCCGTGATCGGGCGCATCGCTCAAGGCGCGCTGGTCTTCGACCTGCGCTGTCTGGAGGACGAGGGCGCATTCATAGGCCAATTGCGCTTGTTGAAGCCCGAGGCCGGTGATGTCCTTGCTTGACCGCCTCCTCCGTCGCGACCGGTCTCCGCCGGCCGACACCGCGGCAGCGATGACCGCCGCCTCCGCGGCGGTCGAGCGTAGAGATTACAGTGCGGCTCTGGCCATCTGGGGTCCGCTCGCTCATGCCGGCATGGCGCGCGCCCAGAACAATATCGGCGCCTGCTTCGCCGAGGGACTGGGCGTCGAGCCCGATCCGGCGCTCGCGCTGCGCTGGCTCTCGCTCTCGGCCGAAAGCGGCGATCCGGTCGGCCAGCGCAATCTCGCCGCTCTGCATTTCAAGGGCGATGGCGTCGCGCAAAGCGACGCCGAGGCGGCCCGGCTCTACCGGCTCGCGGCCGAGCAGGGTGATGCGCCGGCGCAGGACATGCTTTCCTGGATGCTGCTGGAGAGCGGCGGTGCGGCCGACCTGCCCGACGCCCTGCGCTGGGCGGAAGCCGCGGCCGGGGCCGGGATCGCTGCCAGCATGACCCGGCTCGGCATGATGCATCACGAGGCGCTCGGAGTAGATCGGAATCCGGTGCTGGCGGCGCAGTGGTGGCAGCGCGGCGCCGAAGCCGGCGACGCCGACGCTAAGGCCATGCTCGGCGCCGCGACACTGCTTGGCCAAGGCGTCGCGAAAGATGCTGCCCGCGCTCTCGGCCTTTTGCTGGACGCCGAGCGCGGCGGCAGCCTGCTCGCCGCGCCTTTCATCAAGGCAGCGCGCGCGGCCGTCGCGCCCGAAGAGGCCGCGCCATGATCATCGGCACGGCGGGCCATATCGATCATGGCAAGACCTCGCTGGTGAAACGCCTCACCGGCGTCGATACCGATCGTCTCAAAGAGGAGAAGGAGCGCGGCATCACCATCACGCTCGGCTTCGCCTTTTGGCCGCAGCGGGATGGCCGGATCGTCGGGTTCATCGATGTGCCTGGTCACGAGAAATTCGTACACACGATGCTGGCCGGCGCCTCCGGCATCGATCTGCTGCTGCTCGTCGTGGCGGCCGATGACGGGGTGATGCCGCAGACGCGCGAGCATGTCGACATCGCCCGCTTGCTCGGCATCGGCCAAGCCGTCGTCGCGATCACCAAATCCGACCTCGCCGAAACGGGGCGCCTCGCCGAGCTGCGCAGCGAGATCGGCATGCTGCTTGCCGATACGCCATTCCATGACGCACCGGTCCTGCCGGTCTCGACCGTGACCGGGTCGGGTATCGCCGAGCTTGCCGCGCTGTTGAGCGAGCGAGCCCAATCCTCGCATATGCGCCGTGGCGATGGCGCCTTCCGCCTGGCCGTAGATCGCTGTTTCACACTCTCCGGCGCCGGCACAGTCGTCACCGGTACGGTCCTCTCCGGAGCCGTTGCGGTCGGCGACAGCATCATTGTCTCCCCTTCGGGCATCCCGGCACGCGTGCGCTCGATCCACGCGCAGAACCTCCCCGCTGAGCGAGGTACGGCTGGCGATCGCTGTGCTCTCAACCTCGCCGGGTCGGAGATCTCAAAGGCCGCGATCCATCGTGGCGACATGATTGTCGTTCCGCATCTGCATGCTCCGGCCACGCGGATCGACGCCGAGCTCACCGTTGTCGCATCCGAAAAGAAGGCGCTGGCGATGTGGCAACCGGTGCGGCTGCACCATGCGGCGACCGAGGTGGGCGCCCGCATCGTCTTGCTTGGCGGCGAGATCGCGCCCGGCGCGACGGCGCTGGTACAGCTCGTGTTAGACAGCCCGATCGCGGCGGCCACGCTTGATCGCTTCGTGTTGCGCGACACCAGTGCGTCACGGACGATCGGCGGCGGCCGCTTCCTCGACTTGCGTGCGCCGGAGCGTCGGCGCCGAAGCCCGGAGAGGCAGGCCCAGCTGTTCGCCCTTGCCGAGACCGACGATGGGGAAGCTCTGGCAAGGCTGCTCGACGAGCCGCCCTATCATGCCGAGCTGGAGGCCTTCGCGCGTGACCGCGCCCTGGGGCCCGGGCAGTCCGAGGCACTCTCGGTCAGGCTCGGCCTCGTGCCGATCGGTGCTTCGGTCATGCTCCCGCAGAACTGGAAGAACCTCTCCGGCTCGGTGGTCGAGATACTGAAAGCCTATCACGCCGACCACCCCGACCAGCCGGGAATGGGGCTGGAAAGGCTGCGATTGGCCGTGACGCCGCGCTTGCCTGCTGCCATCTTCCGCGCGGCCCTCACCCGGCTGGCGCATGCTGGTGAACTCGCCGTCATCGGTTCCTGGATCAGGCGGCCCGAGCACGAGGTCAGGCTCACGCCGCAGGACGAGGCGCTCTGGGCACGCGTCGCGCCGTTGATCGGCCGCGGCGAGCGCTTCCGCCCGCCCCGCGTACGAGACGTCGCCCAGATGCTCAGTTGCCGCGAGGAGGATATCCGACGCCTGTTCCGCCTTGTCGGGCGTCGCGGCGACGTCCATGAGCTCGCGCTTGACCACTTCTTCCTGCGCGATACGGTCTCTGAAATGGTCGGCGTCGCGGCAGACCTCGCGGCGCGCGACCCGGCCGGGTTCAACGCCGCGCAGTTTCGCGACAGGCTTGATAACGGCCGTAAGGTCGCGATCCAGATCCTTGAATTCTTCGATCGCCATGGTGTCACCATCCGCCGCGGAGATCTCAGGCGCATCAACCGCCAGCGGCTCGACCTGTTCGGTCCGCTGGCGGGCGATGCGTCGAATGGAGGAGAAGCGTCCCCGGTGGGGCGTCCGGACTTCAAATCCGGGAGGGGCCGTCAGACGGTCTCTGGTGGGTTCGACTCCCATTCTCTTCCGCCATACTCTTTGAAATCATTGAGTTTTTTATGACTGTTTTGGGGTCATCATAACGCCGAGCCTAACCGCCAAGGCTGCCAATACGGCTCGCACGCTGCCCAAATTCCGACACGACGCCTTCGCACCTTGCGCGACCGTCACAGCGATGCGGCGGCGGACGCCGGGTCAGCATCAAAGCTGCCCCCAGCCCCCCAGCAGGCCCGGCGTCCATCTCCTTTGCTGGCGCTCTAAGGCCACGAAAGAGCGGCCGGTGGCCGAGCGCCAGGTCGTCGACCTAGCATCCGAGTCTCAGCTCGTAGCGGGTTGTCGGAGTTTCAAATATCGAGAGTTCATCCCCGCCAAGCATTCGAGGAATTGCATTCCGTAATCATCCCCGAAAGACTGACTGACGGAATTGTCAATTTCGCACAGAAACGCATGCCGAATGCTACAGTAACCGCCAATTTCTCTGAAGCATGCAATTGCAAGAGTTCTTGGATCAATGCTGCATTGCTCTATCGTATCGCAAATAGTCTGCATCGGCATTTGCGAAACTTCAATAATTGACTCCCGGTCACATAGCGCCGAGCGAAGGATCGCCTCTATCACGACCTCTTTCGTTTTCTGGGTCATTGCCTTCTTGCGCGTTGTCATAGCCATACCCTTTCGCCGCCAAATGGCGCGCTTTCAAATTGCCCAAATTGGACAAACGGTTCCGTTCGCCCCGAGGGGCGTGTTCGTTGCGATGAAAGGCCGCTTGGGAGCGGCGAAACCCACTTAAGGGCTGGGCTACCCCGAGGGGCGCGAGCGTTCCGAAGAACAATGCTATTTAGCCGAGTGTTTGACGTCGAATGTCAAGCGCTGCCCGTGAGCGGCCCGATCGTGACGCAGCTATATTCTCGTGTTGGGCCGGCGCATCTCCCGGACAATCGCGAAGATCGCCTCGCACTCGGCACGCTTGAATCCTGCGGCCGCCAGAGGCCTCGACCAACTTTCGGGCCACCACGTAAAGCCGTCCAACCTCGCGCCCGTCCAAGAGCGCACTGGGCTCGTGGGCGTCGAGTGCGGCAAGCAGAAGATCCGTTCGGATCGTGAGGGTGCGTGGCGCCTCGTTCATGCGGCACCCACGCGCTCGGCCTGGACCAACTCAGCGACCAGCCCGCCGACTCGGCTCAGATGGTGGTAAAGCGCTTCCACCTGTGCGGCGCTGAGCGTCAGGGGCTCGCCGCTGGCGAATAGATCTTCGATGCGCGGGCCGAGTAAGTCCCAGAGCATGGCGAGATCAAAAATGGGCTGCTCGACGGCAAGTGCGGTCTGCGTGTGATGGCGGGCGGCCTCGGCCAGGTTGTTAAGCATCTCGAGGGGATGGGCGGTCATGGCGTTGCTCCTTGTTGTCTGTGTCCTGTTTTCAGTGCTATGTAACGATAGCGATGCAAAATCGTGACGTCAACACGAAATCGGTACAGCGTCCTGATGAAAGCAGTTCAGAGCAAAATGGCGCGCGCGGCCCTCGAGTGGGGCGTTCGTGACCTGGCCGGAAAAGCGAAGGTGTCGATCGACACGGTAACTCGGCTGGAAGGCGGCAAAGAACTGAAGGAGCGGACGGTTGATGCTATCCGTCATACCTTCGAAGCCGCCGGCATCGAATTCATCAACGACGAGCGTGGCGAGGGCGTCGTGAAACTGAAACCAACGCCATGACTGAGCGGAACCACCGCCCCGTGTTCGTCAGCAGACAGACCGCTGCCGCTCTCATGGAAATTTCGACTGACACTTTCGACGCATGGGTTCGAGCGGGCTACGTGCCTCCGCCTGCCATCAACCGCGGGCAGATAGTGCGATGGCACTGGCCCACGATCGAGGCTCGACTGGCCAGCCCGGTCGCGCAGCGGGCGCATGACCCCAGTATTATCCCGCCGACTACGGACCCAGTCGAGCTAGCCCGACGGGCTCGTCATGTGGAACGTAGAGAAGCCAAACGGTTGGCCAGAAGCCAGACAGACCAGAGGGGAAGATATGAAGGGCCGGTTTCGTTCGTTCCGCCCCGGATTGAAAGCGACGAGCCCAACAACAGCTAGCCGAGACAGCCCATGCAGATTCCTTGGCGGACCATCGATTTTTGGGTCTGGGTGCTGATCTTCGCGCTGATCGTTGGGGCAGCGGCGGTCCTAGTTCAGGCGTAGGGCCACTGGCGCGAGGCTTGCGACCTTAACGGCGCGATGGTCGTCCATCCGGTTGACGCTCAACTCCCGCGCCGCCGCTTCGATCCCGCCGCTCGGCTTGCCCGGCCTCCGCTTAATATCCTCACATGTTGTGAGGATATTGCTATCGGCATCACGCACCTCAACCAACTCGATCCACCGGGCCAGATGCTCGTCGCGCTCGAGTAGCGGGGCACGTCCTTGATGTGAAAAAGCCCGGCGAAATCGCCGGGCTTTCACTGCGCCGCGCGCGAGGCTTGCCTTCGCCCCATATTTGCACGGCGGCCCTTGGTAGGGTCTTAGACGCGGATCTCCTCGCGGAGAGAGCCGCTGACGAAGGGAATGTGTGTTTTCAGAGGTGTTTTGTCAAGGACGCGAGCCCCATGCCGCGGAGTACGCACTTTCTCACCAACTTCAGTTGCTCGTCGGATAAGACGTCAAACCGATAGATGCGCTTCCCTGTGTGGTCTTTGCCCGTCTTGATCAAGTCGAGCCTGTGAAAACCCACAGCATAGACCATATCACCCTTCACCCAGACGCCGTCGCTTTCTAGCGGCCTCGGAAGCCGAGGACGTATGTCGATCTGGCAATGGTAGGGCATTACATGTTCCGGAGCAGTTGTGCTCAGACACACGACCGTACAGAGATGATGACGATGTTCGATCTTCGGGCTTAGAACCACAACGACCCGAGGCTTAACCATTTCGGGCTCTTTGAATGAGCCGTCAAAGTTGCACGTAAGAAGCGTGCCCTTTTCTACATGTTCGCGAATCGGCATTCGAAGCCCTTTCCGGCCACGATCTACCAACCCGCTTTTCGATACGTAAAGGTCCGGCCAGAGCAGCGCCGGGTTATTCGACTAATCCACAGCCCCACCTGCCCGTGCGCCGGTACATCCGCGGTCGCACGGGCGGGTCATGACGGCCCGAAGGCCGCCAATCTCTATTGGGTGTAGACATGGCCCATCGAAGTTCCGACGGACGCTTTGACGTTGCCAGACGATGTCGAGGACATGCCCGTTACCGTGCCGCCGTCGACCTTGACGCTGACATTGACGTTGGCCTGCCCTTCCAGCGTGGCCGTTACCGGGCCTTCGACTGTGGCCTTGACCGCCTGCGTCTCGGCGCGCAGCTTTTCGTGAAAGGCCCGGCGGCGCGAACGCACGTCGTCGTGCGCCTGGCCCGGGGCCGCGTTTTCCTTGGTTACGCCAGGCGCGGCAGGTTTGTAGTCGTTCACGATGATCGCGGCGCCGGCAGCAATAGCCGCGACGCTCGCAACGCCAGCCGCGGTAACGCCGGCGGCCACAGCGGGGACTGATTTTTTGACGGCTTCCGGAACTACGGAGCCGCCGGACAACTTTGCAGCAGCGGCCGTCAAGGCCGCAGCAGAAGCGTCTAGGGCCGCCGCTGAGCCCGAGAGGGCAGCGCCGCCGGTAAGGAGGCCAGACAGCTTAAGGGCTCCGACACCAGCGCCGTAGGCCGCTCCAGCCGCGGCCACAGCGGTAGCCGCTTGCTGGCCTTCGGTTGAAAGCTTCCCAAACGAATCGAGGACGGTCGAAAACCCGTCCAGGCCGAACTTGATCAAGCCTTTGTTGGCCTCACCAATAGACAGAACGAAGTTGTCTATTGCGCCCTTCGCCTGTTCGTAGGAGCCACCGACGCCGGCCATGATCGAGTCGGCTTTGTTTTTGGCGAAGTTCGGGTCGTCGCCGGTCCTGTTTAGCTCTTTCCGACTGGCGACGTATTCCTCGCGCTGGGCCGCGGTGATCGCGCCCTTGCCGCCGTGCTTGTTGGTCAGGAAGGCGTTTAGCTGAGCCAGCGTCATTTTGGAATTCATGACCGCGTCGAGAAGCCCTTCGGCGTCGACCGACTCCGCGGACATCTGATGAAATTTGCCGGCGGCCTTCGCGACATTGACGCGGTCGGCGGGCTTCATCGTCCCTTTCTTGGTCTTGGGCATCTGCCCTTCGATCGCCTCGGTAACGGCGGTCGTGAACTTGCCGCGGTCGCCGATTAGGCTCTTGTCCGCCAAGACCTTTTCGAGATTGGCTCGCGTCTCCGGCGTAAAGTTCAGGCCCATCCCGTTTCGGAACTGGCCCTGCAGCCCGTTGACGTCCAGCGCGCTCGGCATGCGAACGAACTTGTTGTGATCGATGCCGGCAGCGTTCAGCGCGGCGAGCCCGTCCTTGGTCGGGGCGACGAGCTTTGAGGCCGTCGACCGCATGAACGTGCCAGCCTCGTCGCCGCGGAGACCAGCACGCCGCGCCACGGCCGCAATCGACATCATGCTTTCGGGCGTGAGCCCGGCAGCCGTGCCGGACGCGGCAGCATATTTGATATACTGCTGCACGTCCTCGTCGGACATGCCGCCGAGTTTGGCCATTTTGACCAACTGGTTGGTCGCCTTGTTGGCCTCGAAAAGCGCCTTTTCCTTCGTGCTGATGTCCTTGCCGGTCGATTGCAAGTAACTGCGGATAGCCTCCGCCGCCTGCTCCATGTCGGCTTCCATGACGAGAGCGTAATTCTTGACGTTCTCGATGATGCCTTCGCCGACCTCGGCTTTGATGTCACCCGTAATATTAGACGGCAGGCCCTGCATTGCCTTGGTCTGCGCCTTGACGATGTCAAGGTTGCTAAACTGCGTGTCCTGGCCGATCCTCTTAGCCTGCGGCAACAGCCCCTTGCGCTGCGCGGCCTCACTGATGTCGGTGAATTCGCGCTGCTTGCGCGAGGCGATGTCGAACTCGGCGACGGACACGACAGACTTTTTGCCGACGCTCTTAGCACCCGCGCCTACCGCCAGGCCGCCCATCGCGAGCAGATTACCCGCGGCATCGCGGCGACCTTGAGAGCGCAGCAGCGCAGCCTGGCGCCGCTCGAGCGCGGCGGTCGTCTGCATCGTCGCGGCGCGGAGGCCCCTCTCCTGTGCCGCCAGTTTGGACAGCGAAACGCCGGTCTGCTCGAGCGCGCGCTTGTTGCCGATCAGGGCGGACTTTTGCGCTTCGAACGCCGTCGAGGCGGCGCGCACTTCGCGCTGTGCCTTGGCAAACTCACGCGACAGGGCCGCGGTCGGCGCCTTGGCACGAGCCATCTCTGCGGCCAGGCGCGATACATTGGCCTGCGCCTCACGGAATGTCGTACGCGCCGCTGCGAAAGAAGCCTGCGACCCGCGGAATGCATCGATCGCGCTGACCTTGGACAGCGACTTCGCGACAGCGTCAACCTGCTGCGCCATTCCCTTCATGCCCTTGGCCTTGCCAAGTGCAGCGGCGGCCTTGTCGACAGCCTTCATCTTGCCTGCGATATCGCTGAACGTTTTCCCCGTCTTGTCGACGGCCTCGATAATGGCCCGCGCCTTCATGTCAGCCATTGGAGCGATCTCCGAAAAATGCGGCGGTGACGGCTGCCGTGATCTCGATCGCCTCAACGTGCGGGATGAAATAGACGGGCCGGCGTTCGGTCTTGGGCGACCAAATAGTGAAGTGACCAGCCGCGTTTCGCTTCAGCTTCAGGTCGCGCATCCGCCGATCTGGGGTGACGACGTCGAACGTCGCGATGAAGCCGGGATTTGCCGGGTCGTTCCGCGGCCACATGTTTTCGATGCGCATTGCGCGCTCCATGATGGACCTCAAAACTCCAAAATAACCTGGCCGCCGGAGCCAACGCCGCCATTGGCGAAGAGCGCGCCGCCTGACGCGCCGCCGCCCGGGAAGCTGCCATTCGGCCCCTGAACGGCCACCCCGGTGGTGACTGTGTTGGTGAAATTGCCAGTGTAGGAAGGCCCGCCCTGCGCCAAAACGAACAAGCCTGCACCGATGGAGTAGGCGATACCGCCGCCCATCCCGGGGCGATTGATTGTGCCGCCACTGCCGCCCACCCCGCCAGCGCCGGAACCAGCTTGGATCGCTCCGTTGGCTGCGGTGCCGCCAACTCCCCCGAGCGCCGAGATGAGCGAACCGAAAGATGATGTGCCGCCGGAGCCGCCGTTAGTTGGGCCAACACCAAGGCCGGAGGCTCCGCCTGCGCCGACGACGACATTGTAAGAGGTGCCAGGCGTGACTGGGAAATCGCCTTCGCGATACTCACCGCCACCGGCGGCAGAGGCCACCGAATTGGCCGCCGAGGCCGCGCCGCCGCCACCACCGCCGCCCGCCCATACTTGGGCGCGCACGCGGAAGACGCCCGCCGGGCAAACCCAAGCAGTGGTGCCGGGCGTAGAGTAGACCAGCGTCGTGCGAGCAGCATTTTGCGTCAGGCCAGCCATTTGGATCGCGGTGCCGTCATAGATGCCGCGCAGAATCCCGCCGACGCCGAGATCGCCCGCGAGAAGGGCCGCGCCACCAGGGCGAAGAATTGACTTTGTTCCCGTCACGCCGGCGACGGCCAACGTTGCCGCGCCCGTGTTCGTGGCGGTAAGCAGGATGTTAAGTGGCATTCCGACCAAGTCGGACCAGGCGGCCGGAGCAGGGTCGAGCGTGACAGTAAGCGCGTTCGCCGTGCCGCCTGCCGTGCGCCAATTCATCCAGCAGGAACGAACCGAGTCCGCAACCTGCGTCAGCACGGATTCGGATGGTGTACGATTGGATTTGGTGATCAGCGCGATAAGTTCGCGCTGATGGTGCTCGATGGCCTTCGGGGGCACCTTGGAGCCCACAATGCCCGCGCCTGGGTTGGCGCCGACATACGGGTCATTGGCAGCGCCGCCGGTGGGGGGTTGATAAAGCATGCGTGTCTCCTGAAAGGTGGGGAAAGTCGCGCGGCCAGGGCCAGCGCAAAATTGGGATGGGAAATTGGTTCGGCGCCTCGGCGGGATCATCCGTTCGGTTGATGGATGCGCCCAAAAGACGGCGTTGAAACTATTAATCTTTTAGCGCTCTGATTAGACAGCCGAGGCGAGCCCCGATTCGGCTCGCCGGCGGTCAGAGCCGGGCCGGCCATCGCCCGCCGGACCGGCTCGCCCAATTAGCTCGCTCAACGCCGCAGCAACTCCGCCAAACTGGGAACGCCCGCAATCGCGCCCGTCAGCACAACCTGGCGCGGCAGGCGGTACAGTTTGGCGAGCGCGTCCTTTACCGGCAGATCGCCCGCGACTAGCTCCTCGCCAAAAGCGACGGCGCGGCGGGCTTCCGCTTCAGTGCGGATGGCAGCAGCGCGCTCCTCAGCGGGGGGGGCGGTGGCTGGCGCGGTTAGCCCAGCATTCGCCTTCGCCAGGACTCTGGCCCAGCTAGCTGCGCCGGCTTTGCCTTCGGGGCTCTCGGCTCGTGCCTTCGCCTCCATCGCCGCTAGCGCGGTTAGGGGCACGTTTGCATAAACGCTGTAATCGAAGTGTGCCGCGGCCCTGGCCTTGGTCGTGCCGGTCCTGTCGGCATAGCCAGCTGCCACCGCTTCATCAGCGGTCATCCACGTTTCAGCCGCCATCTCGGCACGGACATTGGCGAGCGCCTTACCGGTACGCTGGGCGTAGACGGTCGCCATGGCCGCAGCGGTCGCCTCGAGTTGCTGGATGCCGCGACCATGTTCAGCGGCCGTGCCAATCGTGATCAACGACGGATCGTGGACCATCATGAGCGAGCCGGTTGCCATGACGATCGTGTTTCCCGCCATCGCGATCAGCGAGGCTGCAGAGGCGGCCACACCGTCGACGCTGACGACCACATGCCCGCCATGACGCGCTAACGCTGTATGGATGGCGACGCCTTCATGCGCGAAACCGCCACCGGAGTTGATCCTGACCGAGATGTCCGCATCTGCGCCAACCTCTGCGAGCGCGTCGATGACGTCGCTCGATGTGAACCCCTGGCCGTCCGAGTCCATGTAGCCGACGGGGCCGTAGAGCCGGATCTCGTTACCCTCAACGAGCCGCATCAGACGGCCTCAAGTTCCGAATCCGGCGCGCACAGAATCTCAGGCCGCGCGTCGGGCCGCCTGGGGAACTCAGACTGCCTACCGCCCGAGAAGATCTCAAACCCGCGGCACAGCAATTCTTCCGCGCACTCGAGTACCAAAAGCTCGGCCTCGATTTCAGCGACCTTTGCTGCGCGTGCTGCAGCAGAAATCCCGTGAGCCGGGGCACCATCGATCAATGCCTTGCGAAGCGCGTCAGGGGCCAGCGCCGCAAAGAACGCGAACGGATTCGCTGCCGCACGGGTTTGGAACGCTGCCTGCCAATGCCCCTCGACTGGTTCCGACAGATCGGAAAATCGCAGATTGCCGAGCGCGGAGGCCTCGGCGATGGCTTTATCGATACGGCGAGCGATCTCGTCCGCGTCCGCGCTGGCCGTCTCGATGCCGGCCAGGTCTAACTGCAGCGCGGCGATGCGCTCGCGCTTGGAGTCGATTGCGGCGCCCGCGGCGGCGATCGAGGCGGCGAGGCCGCTGATGGGGGATTTACCGGCCATTGCTGAAGCCCTTGACGATGGCGCCGCCGAACGTTGCGGGGCGAGGGAGTGCGTAAGTCGTGACGGCGTCGGCGAGCTTCGCGTACTGCTGAGCCCCGGCGATGGACGCTTCGAAGCGACGTTTCCCGTCCGCAATCTCGGCCTTGAGCTTCGCAATCTTTTCGACCTCGGATGGCGGTGCGACCCAACGACGGATGGCCTGGCGCGACCGGGCGTGCTCGGCCTCGAGCCGGCCCAGCGCGGCAATTTTTTCGTTCCGGTCAGCTTCGTCGTTTCGAGCGACCTCAAACAGGGCAGCCCGACGGGAAGTGAGCTTTTCGACCCGCGCGGGGTCGATCGTAAATTTTCGGATCATGGGATTGGGTCCATTTGTGAAAGCCTGGATTCGACGGCTGCCAACAGCGGGCCGAGATTCGCCGCGATGGCGATTCCCGCGGGCTCACCGACGGAAATCAGCCTGCCGCCCTCGGCGAGATCGGCTAGAAGGTGGACGGGGAATGCGTCGTCAGCCCCGGTCGCGGCGAAGTCGTCGACGATGGAGGCGGCGAGCCGGTAATTGATGCCCGCTCTTGCAAGGGCCGCTGTGACGGCGAGCCGGTAGATAGACTCGCGGGTCAGTTCCCGGCTGATGCCGGGGCCGGTAGTGGCGACGTCATTCTCGGCCAGGTGGAAAATTCCGCGGTCGATCAGCGTCGAAAAGTGCCGGTATGGGGCGTCGGCCGCGCGTGCGGCGTCGACCGTTCGCCAGCGTGGGCGCGCGTTCATCAAATGGTTCCTGTTCTTCTGAATTGCGGAAAGGTTGAGCGGGCCAAACCCGAGTTGAGGAGGAAGACCGGCGACGCGTACCGCCCGGCACCGCGTCGCCGGTCTACGTCGGACTCGCCCGAGGAGAGGCAAGCGAGGCCGGCGTTTCAGACGGAGCGCTGAGCGCTCGACGCCCGAACTTAGGTGCGCCCGAGGGCGCGAAGGTTATGGGGCCGGGACTGTCCGCGCTGGGGACACCTGGGGACACCCAGTGCGGACACCTAGAGACAGAAATATCAATAACTTAGCTGGGCTGGGGACAGTGCGGACACCAATTTTAGAATTTCACCTACGCATTGGCGGGGGTCTTGCGTCCGCTACTCGTGAGGGCTGTAGAGCGGCCCCGACGACCGGGGGGGGTAGGCCTTGCGCGTCAGCAGCGCGGCGTCGGCCCTGAATAGAAAAAGGCCCGCCGAAGCGGGCCAGTCAGATGAAGCAAACGGAGCGACCGCCTCACCCATAATTTCATTGTAGCGATTCGGGCCGACCCCCTCCGATTTAGGCCGCAAGCGCCTGCTTATGGTTGTCGTTGCTGGCGCGCAGTCTGCGTTTGGCGACCAGTGCCCAGCACGCTTCGGCCGCTGCGGTTTTGATTTCCAACGCCTCTCGAGCAGTGCAGCCGTTCTCACCGGCGAACCTCTCCACGATCTGCATCGCAGCACCCACCCGGATACGCCCCGCCGCTGCGCGCTTCTCCATCGGGAATGACATGGCCGGCGGAGCCAACTCACGCATCTCCGCGCCCTCAAGGGCAGCTTCTAGGACCACGGCCAACGAGCCGAGCAGGCGGTAGATTCGACCGAGTACCAGGCTGCGCTCGGCCGCTAGTTCCTGAGCAAAGAGTGCGTCACGTGGGCGGCATATGAAAGGTGTCGAAACCCCGCCGATACGCATGCTGCCGATCGAGTTACCAACTTCCGTCGCGCTATGTGTCCGGATCCACCAATCCAGACCGATACCCTGGTCGCGGGTGAACCGGCCCGCGATGAACTCTTCGGCGAGCGGCATGCGTCCATGTCCGTCCGGTTCCGGCTGAGGTGCGCGTGGCGCGGGCCGGTGGGCCAGCAGTTCGCGCATGGATGCGTCGGCAGGGGTGTTGTCGTTAACGGGGATCATCGGGGCGCTCCGTTGGAATGGATGGCGCTTGGGGCGCTCTTTTGTATGAAGGCTGGCGGGGTGAAGTCGGCGTCTTCGTCGGGTGGGTTTGCTCCACCTCCTGCTCCACCTGTGATTTCTTCCTTCTCCCCTTGCTCCACCCCCACCCCCTTACGGGGGCGGGGGGTGGTGGAGCAGGGTTCGGATGGTGAAGTTGCTCCACCTTGCTCCACCTCTGCTCCACCTATCCAATGGGGTGGTGGAGCAGCGGGGACGATGTATTTTCGATCCCGACGCTGGTGGTCTGGGCGCGTTTCGATCTTGAGCAGACCTTGCTTCAGCCACGCTGCAAGGAGCGTCTTGATCCGCGCGCGATCAGACTTGTGGTCAGCGTCCAGCCCGAGGACTTCGGCGACGATGTAGCCAGCCCAGCCGTTGGCTTGGTCGTGCTCGCGCGCCTCCCGTGAGCCGAGGCGAGAGACGACCGCGGCAACAAGGTGTTCTGGTACGTCGCCGGCAATGTCTTGAGCGGACGGCCAACGCCAGCTTTCGACCACGCCGATCTGGTCAGCCGGGTCCAACATGCCTGCACCATTGCCGAGGCTAACTGAAGCGAACCGACGCCACGCCGAGGACGACGAAGCCACCATGTTCACCTTGCCGAAATCGACACGGAAGTACCGGCGAGCCTGGTCGGCCGGAATGCCAGCCTTTTCGGCTTCCTCCTTGGTCATGCCATTAACGACGCGGACAGAGCGGGCTTTGTCCTTTAGGGCGCCGGCGCCGCGGCCATCGTCCGCGGTTGCTTCCTGGCCATTGGACTTGCGGACGTGGTGCACAAGCTCAACGCTGCAGTTGGCCTCATGAGCGACTCGTACCCATGCCGCAGCAACCGCCTGGATGGCGCCGTTGTCGTTCTCCGGCACGGAGTGTGTGGACACGAACGGGTCGACGATCAGGACGTCAATCTGACGTTCCTTGATCTCGGCAATCAGGGCCGCAACCACCGGCTCGACGACCTTGATATCGCGCCCCTCAGTACGAACGACCACGAACTGTTGCTCGCGTCCCGAGTCCGTCCAGAGGTAACCTTCAATGTCATCAGGCCGAAGGCTGTAGTGCAGCGCCGCTGCCATCACGCGACGATCTATCTCCTCGATTGGATCCTCGAGATTGATCGTCCAGACGCGCCTGCGCTCGCGGGGTATCTCGCCAAGCAGCGGCTTGCCTGAAGCCATCGCCAGGGCCTCGGTGTAGCTGTGCGCAGTCTTTCCGCCGCCGCCAGCGCCGAACGTTGCCGATAGGTACTTGCGGGCGTAGTGCGAGCCGTAGAGCCATTCGCGCCGGGGGATGGTCTTGGGGTCGATCCAAACGAACGGGGTGGCAGAGACTGGCTTGGGGCCTTCGCTGCTGCCGCCACCATGCTGCTGTATCCACCGGGCCATGGAGTAGCGTTTGGCGAGATTTTCACAGGCGCCATTCAGATCACCGGCCAGCAGTGCTTTGTAGGCGTCTTCGATATAGCCGGAGATGTAGTCTCGCGCTGTGGCTATATCCCGCGGCCCCTTGCCCCGACCAACACTCAGCGCGAATTTCGCGTCCTGCCCAATTGGGTGAGCGCGTGCCATAGCGGGCAGGTTGTCGTTGGCGGGCGTAACGCCGCCCGTTCTGAAAGCCTGGAGTGCGGCCTTGATTTCCGCCTGGCGCGCTGTGCGATCTGCGCACCGCTCCTCATGGAATCGCTCGAACCTAGCGGCGTCGTATGCCTCCAAGCCAAGCTGGCGGCGAGTGTAGAACTCGTCGGATTCGGGCGTTGCGTCTGGCGTTTCGTCGGTTTCGGGGTCCCATCCCGGAGGCTCAGCAATGGGCCCCTTGAAATGCTCAAGCCCGGTCGGCGGGTAGTCGCCTTCGTCGTCTGGCGCGAATTCAGGCTGCGTGGCGGTCAATGGCATAGAGCCCCCGATAAGCCGCCTCGGCGGCTTCATTGATTTGACGGAACATGGTGGGGCTGAAGTTCGCGAGGCGAACGCCGCCTGCAAATGGTGCGGCCACGATGAAGCTGCCATTTGGACGAAGGCGCAGCCGAAAGCCGCTAAGCCTCATGTCAGGCGTTGCGATTGCAAAGCGCGCAACCGTCCTGGCCGTATCGCCGCCCGGATCGGGGAACGATACGAAATCGACAATCCGCATTCAGCAGACTCCTCTGTGTAACGCCCATGCGGGCGCGTTGCCGCCGGCGGATGCTGGCGGGTGGGTGGTGGGATGTGGGTGCTATTGATCCGCACCCGGTGTGGGCGCGGGATTGGTTAGGCTGCGGGCGTGAGGAGCCAGGGCTTTGAGGATGAGGCGGTCCTAACCACTCTGTGGCCGAGCATCTCCATAACGTTCAGGATGGCATCAGGCGTCCGGCGGCTATCGGCATCGATCAGCTTACGGGACAGTGCGGTTAGCTTCGGCCACAGTTCACCTGCCAGCAGATCTTCAACCTCACCTACCGCCGTAATCAGATTGTCGTCGGGCTCGCCAGGCTCGCACTCTGTGCCGGCCCAGTCAGTGGGCGACATGCATGCCGGATCGGCCACGAAGTCCGGCCAATATCCATATGCCGGCCCGCGCGCTTTCCAGACTTCTTCCGCCACCACGCCGGCGACGGCGATCAGGCGACGCTGGCTCAAGTCCGAAGGTGGTTCATACGTCGCCTGCCCTAAATACGATTTCTCGCTGTAGATGTCGTCGGTGGGGTTTGGTCGGATGAACGCGCCCACAACTTCGAAGCCTAAGTGCATGGCGACAACTGCGTGCCCGGCCTCGTGCACTGCCGCCATTCTACGATCGCGTGCGATGATCCGACGAACGTCCATCACGCTGCCCTCACGGAGCGGGCGGCGATGCGGTCGGAAATCCAAGTCACGACCTCGGCGCGCACATATGCTGTCCTGCGCTCGCCAAGTTGGACAGGCGCAGGGAACTGCCCTGCCCTTGCCATCAGCCCCAGAAGTTGCCGGGACAGGCTAGTCTGCTGAGCCGCTTCCTTCGGCGACATCAGCAGAGGTCGATTATCATTATCTGCGGTCAATTGTCGCACTCCCAAAGGAATTCTTGACGGGCGACGTCAAACAGGCGAAATACCGCAAATGCATCGATAAGATGAACGCGGGCGCTTGCCCTCGGCGCAACCACGTTTATAGTGATGTTTGACGTCGAAAGTCAATGGCGCCAATTGGGCTAATTGGCGCCTGCGCAGTACGCGTCCCAATCTTCCATCAATTTCCGCCGTTTCTGCAGCGCATCTAAGCGCCGATAGGCTCGTTCGGTCTCGTTTCCGACAGAGTGCGCGAGCGCTGATTCAATAATCTCACGCGGATGTTCCGTTTCGTCGCCCGCCCAATCTCTGAAAGTAGACCGCCAGCCGTGGAGCGTCGCAGCCTTGTCTGGCGACGCCAGGCGAAGCGCCTTCGTCATCGCGGTGTCCGACACAGGCGCGTCCTCTCGACCGCCCTCGAATATGAGGGCGCAAGTTGATTGTTGGCGCCTTGCCTCAACAATCTGGAGCGCTCTGTCTGTTAGGGGGACGACATGCTGAAGGCCTGCCTTCATCCGGTTGCCGGGAACGGTCCACGTTTTCGCCTCGATATCGATCTCGTCGAATCGGGCTCCCCTCACCTCACCGGCACGTCCGACGGTCAGGGCTAGAAATTCGACAGCGCGCGCCGCCGTGCCCGACGACTGACGGAGCTTCGCGACTGTCTGTGCAGCCTGTTCATGATTGAGCGCGGCGTGGTGCTCCTTGTCGCGCCGCTTACGGGCAGGCATGACCTTATCCAAGAGGCCGCGCCAGAGAGCAGGGTTGCCTGCCTTCCGCCACTCGTGGGCAATGCCGTAATCAATTACGGCTCGAATGCGCATGCGCAGCCGATCTGCGGTCTCCGGCCGTTCATGCCAGTGTGGCAGCAGGCACTCCTTGACGTCGCCAAGCGCTATGTCCGCTATCGGCATGTCGTGAAGCGGCTTTGCGTAATCGCGGAGCGTCATTTCCCATTGATGTTTATGCTTTGAGTTACGCCAGCCCTCAGCCTTGCTCTCCAGCAGCGCCTCCATGCAGTCGTAAAACGTCTTCGGCTTTGTCGTTATCTTCGGGGCTGGCTTATCGCCGCGCGGGTCTTCACCGTTCGCGAGGCGGTCGCGGATGACCAGCGCTTTCTGACGGGCCAAGGCGAGTGATACCGGCGCAGTGCCTGAACCGTAGCCGCCTAAACCTATCTCAATGCGCTTGTCGCCCCGTCGGTAAATGAACACCCAGTTTTTGGACGGTGGCCGGTCACCGCGCGGTTTCTGAATGCGCAGGAATAGGCCACCGCCGTCCCCCAACATTCCGGGCTTTGCGTGCCCGCGGATCTTGTGCTCCGATAGCTTATTGAGCGCCATATCCGACCTTCCGCCGAACCTTTAAAGCCTAACAATTATCATAACTACAATACGGCAAATGGGGCTAATAGAGCAATAATCGATGCGAAAACCGCAAAAATCTCCGTATTTTAAGGAGGTTGGCGGTCATTCTCTTCCGCCAGCTCACTGAGGCGCCATGACCGAAGACACAGAAGCGCTGGGCCTCAACCTGATCGCGGTCTTCGAGCAAGCGGCTGAAGCGGCCCGGCGGGCCGAGGACGCGTATCGTCGCGAGGCGGCCATGCGGATCGAGGTGCTCGCCCGGGAGCGCGCCAACGCCTTCCGCAGGCTCAACCTGATGCGCAGCGCGACCAAGGCCATCGCCGAGGCAGAGGACCCCGACAAGGCGACTGCGCGCGCCAGGTTCATAGTCGCCAGTGCGCTCGGCTGGGACGAGATCGGTCCGCGGCAGGCGCTCGTCCTCGACAGGCTGATGCCGGTCTTCGAGGCGATACAGGCGGAGATGGGCGCAAGCGAGGGTCCGCCCGGTCCGGGTTCGCAAGCCGCCCTGCTCGCCTTCGAGGACTGGTACCAGGGGGAGACCGGTACGGAGTTCTACGCTCTGTTCGAGCGCTATATGCCGGAGACCCCGCGTGTCGACTTCTAAGGGGTTGGGGACCGATTTCGACGCCTGGCTCGCCAAGGCATTCCGAAAGGGCCCGTTCACGGCGCTAATCGTGCTGGTCCGCATTGCCGAGCCGAAGATCGAGCCGCTGCGCTCCACCTATGTCCATGTCATCGGCGACGAGATCGACTGGGGCGACATCATCCTGATGTTTCGCAGTGCCGGCGTGAGCTGGGACGCCGTCGCGTTCTTTCCGACCCGCGCAGAGAAGGGCGGCCCGCTCGACGACGCGCTCGCCCGCACGCGTCTGCGCTCGCTGGAAGACGGATTGGAGCGCGACCGGCTGGTCCTGAACCACGGCGAGCTCTTCGACGTCTGGGGGCGCCGGATGCGGGTCGACGAAACCTGAGGAATCGGCCCGAGTGGCAGATTGCGGTTTTCGGGAAGGCCGATGCAAACGCAGAAGGTCAGATCATCGGAGCGGATATCGGATCCGGACCGATGATGTAGCTGACGATCACCCGCGCAGGGCCGGCCTCGACTGTTCCGACGATGCGGGCCGAGGGATATCCAGCCGCCTTCACCATGGACAGAAACGCGTCTGCCCTCCCCGCCGCACAGGAGACCAGGAGGCCGCCCGAGGTCTGCGGATCGGTGAGCAAATGGCGCTGCCAGTCCGGCAGTCCGGCCGGTAGCGCGACGCCCTCGCCATAGCTCGCCCAGTTGCGGTGCGAAGCGCCGGTCACGCGCCCGTCGCGCGCCAGTTGCTCGGCCAGCGAGAGGAAGGGCAATTCAGCCAAACGCAGCCGCAGGGTTGCCCCCGAGCCACGTGCCATCTCCAGTCCATGCCCGAGAATGCCGAAGCCGGTGACGTCGGTGATCGCATGGACGTCGGCATCTCCTGCCAGTTCGGCGCCGACGCGGTTGAGCAGGGTGGTCGAGGCGATCATCTCGTCATAGGCGGCCTTTGGCAGCTGCTCCTTCTTGAAGGCCGCCGAATAGATCCCCACGCCCAATGCCTTCGTCAGGATCAGCACATCGCCTGGCCGCGCACCGCTGTTCCTGCGCAGGTTCGGCAGCTTCAACAGGCCGACCACTGCAAGTCCGTAGATCGGCTCGGGAGCATCGATGGAGTGCCCGCCCGCGACTGGAATACCGGCCTCGGCGCAGATCGAGGCGCCACCCTTCAGGATCTCGCGCGTCGTCTCGATCGGCAGCTTGTCGAGCGGCATGCCGAGGATCGCCAAGGCCATGATCGGCTTGCCGCCCATCGCATAGACATCCGAGATCGCATTGGTCGCCGCTATCCGGCCGAAATCATGCGGATCGTCGACCATCGGCATGAAGAAATCCGTCGTCGCGACGACGCAGGTCTCATCGTCGATCTGCCAGACCGCCGCATCGTCGCCGGTCTCCGTGCCGACGAGAAGCTGACGGTAAGGCCCCGCCGCAGGGTGGTCCGCAAGCAGTTGCTGCAGGACCGACGGCGCCAGCTTGCAGCCGCAGCCGCCGCCATGCGCCAGGCTGGTCAGGCGGGGGGGAGCGGGAGTTTCGAGTTCGATCGTGTCGCCCATGGTCAAGTCTCCAGAAGAGCAGCGCCCCGTCCGCCTCGCCGACTAGGCCGTGATTTCGGCCGACTTGATCGTGTACTTGAACGTGTCGGCATCGAGACAGTCTAGCAACGCGCCAGCGATTTCGGCCTGCGGATACATCAGGAATGCCACCTTGTGGCGCGAGCCCGGCAATTCCAGGTCATGAGCCATGTTGTAGCCGAGCCAGTTGCCCTCCCAGGCGCCGAACAGCGTCCTTCGCGCCGCCACCACCTTCGGCGTGTCGATTGCATTGTTCCCTGGCGGCTCCTCCAGCACGACCTTGCGCACATCGGCGGGATCGGTTGCGACCCAACCATAGCCATCGAGCCAGACCTCGGCTCGGCAATGCTGCGCCTTGGTAATGGTCGCGGATCCGGCGCCGAGGCTGGCATAGCCGAACTTCGACGGCGCGACGCGAATACCGTAGATGTCGCGGGCCGGGATTCCAGCGGCACGTACCAGCGCGACGTAGAGCGCGTTCAGATCGGCGCATTTGCCGCCGAGATTGCCGGTGCGCAGCATCGAGGCGACGTCGCCGGTACCGCAACCGCGCGTCTTGGCGTCACGGAACGTGTTCACGACAACCCATTCGTAGATCGCCCGCGCCTTGTCGAGGTCGCTTGCCTTGCCGGCAATCGCCTTCTCGGCAGTCTCCTGGACGATGCCGTCGGTGGGCATCAGCTCGGTCGCCTCGAGATAGAGCCTGCGCTCGGCCGCGCTCAGCATTGGCACCTGGGAGCTTGCACCGAGATCTTCGGCCCGGTCGCGCAGCGAAAAACTGCTGCGAACCTCGATAGTCGGCGCTGGCTCACCGTCCTTGAAGACAACATGCAGAAACTGCGCGCCATATTTGGGATCACTGACGACCTCCGCCGAGGCAGCGTTGCCCTGCCAGGTGTTCTTGCCCAACCTGATCCATTCGCCCTCCTGCACTGACGGCAGCGGAATCCAGGCCTGTGCCCTGCCCCTCGCCGGCAACTCGAGATGGGTCAGCACCTCGAAGCCGCGCCAGGCACCGGGCGTAGGCGCAAAGACGGCGTCCTGGGCAAGGACGCGCTGCGGAGCTACAAACCCCGCGGCTGCGACCACGGCACCGGATTTCAGCATGTCACGACGCGTGATCATCGGATCTCCTCCCTGCTCTGGTTTCCATCGGTCGTCTCTCCGGCCAGCGTCCCGTCCTTGCGCTGCGACAGTCGCGTCAGCACGCGGATGACGGCTGGGCCCGTCCAATCGAGCGGCTCTTCGGCCTTCAAGGCCGGGCTCAGGTCGTGACCGAGCACGAAGCTCGTCGGCAATCCCTCAACATGCCAGGCCTTCATCGCACTGCGGTCGCGGTCCAGCAGGATGGGGAATGAAACCGGGCGCTCGCGGAAGAAGGTCCTGACACGGGCATCGACCTCGCCGACATCGACGGCCAGGATCGTGACCTGGACCGACTGCTGAGCCGCGAGTGCGTTCAGCGAGGCCATTTCCTCGATGCAGGGTGCGCACCATGTCGCGAAGAAATGGACGATCACGGGGCCGCCGCGCAGATCCGCCAGATCGATACGAGCGCCGTCGAGGCGGTCGAGAACGAGTGTTGGGGTGGGTTCAGCAAACCAAGGCTTGAGCACTTCGGCCGGGCCCGACGTGCTGGCGAGCACCAGCGACGAGGCGATCAACAGCACCCGCCAGGAGCGCCCTTGTCCGGCATTCAGTCGATGAGCGCCCCGAAACTCGGGAGCCGTGACCGTAACCACGCCACATCTTGTCCCAGATGCTCCAGCAAGGTCAATTTCGACTTTCGCCGCGACCCATGATGAGCGCGCACCCGGGGGCCTGTTTGGATCATGGGAGCGGACCCGATGTCCGGTCCGATGATGTGGTGCGCTTGTTGCCGGAGACGTTCCGCAAGCGGTTCGTCCCGATCATGGAATTCGCGCCGCTGCTTCAGAGCGAGAGGCGTGACCTCGCCTGCTCGGCCTGCGCCTTCGCCATCGCAATCAGCGGTGACCGGCGCGCGAGGACATCTTGGACATTCGTCTTGTCCGCACGCTCGGGAGCGCCTGAATCGAAGGGCGGTTGCGGGTCGTATTCAAGGACGAGCTGGATGCGGCGTGCGGTCTCCTCACCCTTGAGCGTGGCAGCGAGCGTCAATCCGAAATCCAGTCCGGCCGTCACACCTCCGCCGGTCATCCGGTTGCGATCGATCACGACGCGATCAGTCTGAAGCTCTGCGCCCATCACAGGCAGCAGATCCCGGACATACCAGTGCGAGGTTGCCCGATAGCCCTTCAACAGTCCTGCTGCTCCGAGCAGCAGAGAGCCGGTGCAGACGCTCGTGACATAACGAGCTTGCGCGCCTCGTTCGGCGAGGAAGCCCAGCACCTCGCTATCCCCCATCAGGGCGACACTGCCCTTCAACCCGCCGGGGAGGAACAGGACGTCGAGATCGCGTGGGCATTCGGAGAATGTCGCCGTTGGCGCAACCGGGATTTTCACGTCGCTGGTGACGGCCGCTCTGCTCTTCCAGACCAGATGAATTTCAGCTTGCAGCAGCGAGAACACCGTTAGCGGACCGACGAGATCGAGCAGAACCATATCCGGGTGGACAAGCATCGCGACACGTATCGGTGCCGAGCCCGTTTCCGCAGGTTGTGCCTCGGCCGCCCGCACATGTCCGAACAATCCCGAGAGCGCCCCTGTCGCTGCCAGTGCCGTCAGGTTCCGGCGCGTCATGTCATTCGTCATGGCTTGATCTCCACGGTCTCACCGAGGCGGATCATCTCGAAATCGGAGACCAGGATTTCGAGTTCGATGGTCCACCGACCCCCGATGGGAATGACGAGGCTGTCGACATGCCAGGTGCCGTCGCTCGACCGGACGGCCTGACGCTCGATCGGCTCGACACCGGCCGACGGGTTCGACATCACGCAGCGAACCTCCTTGACCGTGAGCGGTCCAAACTCCCCGTCCAGCAGTGAAATCGAAACGGAGGTCGGCCCCGCACGTCCAGGCGAGACACGGATGTCCGCCATCGCCTTGGCCGTGTGAATGTGGACCGATGCAGGCGGCGTGGCCGCATTGACAAGTGCCCGCGGCGGCGGCGTGAAGCGCCAGGTCGCAACGGTGCCAAGGACAAGGAACACCAGCAAGGTTTCGGCCGCGATCACGCGCCGCATCGTCTTGGCGGCGATGCCCGTTCGAGACAGGACAAGGGGCGTGAGGCGGTAGCGATTGACGGCAGCCAGGCCCAGCAGGATTGCAACCCACGCGAGCTTGATCAGCAGAACCCAGCCATAGCCGGTCGAAATCAGTGCGCCTGGCTGTTCGAGCTGAACTGCCGCCAGAATTCCGCCGCTGAGCAGGGTCAAGCCAACAACGACAGGGATCCAGCGCGAGAACTGGCGCAGCACGGCAACTGCGTCGGGCTCCCGCAGGGCAAAGAACAGAGGCAACAGGGCTCCTGCCCAGGCGGAGACGCTGACGGCGTGAACAAAGACTGCGGTCCGCATCAGCCATTGCGGGCTGGCCGCGCTGGCATGGCCGCTCGCGGCGAGTGCCACCCCTACACTCAGGAGGGCTGCTCCGCCGAAGACCTGCCCCATGCGGCCGCGTGCCGCCAGGGAGGCCAATCCGAGCAGGAATGCGACTGCTGCAGTCAGCGCCGTGCGGCCAAAGCTGCTGGCGGCCGCGGCGCTCCAGACGTCTGCCTCGCCCAGGCTACCGAGGGAACGATCCAGGACATCGAGCCCTTGCGCGGCGAGTGCGAGCGGCAAGGCGGCAGATCCGAGCAGGATGAACGATGCGACCGGTCGCCGGGCATTGCGAGGCAAGGGACCAATCCAGGCCGCATAGGCTGCCCCGCCGAGCCCCATGAGCAAGCCCAGATAGAGGCCCAGCTTTCCCAGCCATAGGGTAGCCCGCACAGCAGGATCAGTCCGCGTCTCAGGAGTTGGCGACTGGCCGCTTGGTGCACCGATTGAGAAGACCACTGCGCCGCCAACCGGGTGCCCATCCTCGGAAATGACGCGCCAGCTCAGAACATGCGTGCCGGTTGACAGGTCGGCGGGCGCTTCGATCATCAGCGTCCTGTCCTTCAGCACGAACCGATCGAGCGTGCGGGACGCGCTGTCTGGTCCGATCAGCTTCAGGACGAGCGGCGACACCGGTTCACTGAAGCTCAGTGTCAACACCGCAGGGGCATTGGTCACCACCGCGCCGTCCGCCGGCGAGGCGGCGATCAGCGCGGCATGAGCGAAGGCGCGTCCGGTCATTGCCGTGGCGACGGCCAAGGCGCAGGTCAGGGCGAAGACGAGGCGAAGGGGCCAGCGCATGGCAACTCCCAGCAGCCGGGCGCGAAGCCCTGCTGCCTTGCTCGGTTTACTTCTTCGGGGTGAGCTTCAGACCGGGAGCCGGATACTTGTAGTCGTCCGCGCTCTTGCCCTCAGTCGGGATCTCGATCCAGCGTTCGACTGCGCCGCCCTCGCACTCCTGGACGACCGGTACGTAGAGGACGGTGTCGGCCTTCAGGTCGGAGGTCAGATACCCGCGCAGCACGAACTCGTCATAGTGCTCGTCAAGCAGCCTGCCGCCGCTCCAGACCACTTCCTTCACGCCTTCCGAAGTCGGTGTGCCGTAGTAGTCGAAAGCTTTGCCATAGGGGCCCTTCACCGTTTCCAGTGTCCAGCCGGGCTTGGGCATCGGCTTGATCGCGATCACGCCCTCGGGAATCCGGACGCGGACTTTCGTTGTTGCGGCGCCCTGGCAACCATGGGGCACGCGCAGCACGGCCTTGTAGGTCGAGCCGACCGGAGCCTGCTGCGTTTCGAGGGTGATATGAGCGAGAGCACCGGTTGTTCCCAGAGTGACGAGCATCGCTGCGAGGAGATGGGTCTTCATGGCGTAATCCTTGGTCTGTGAGAGTGGCTCTGCGACGGATTGGTGAGAGCGTCCGTGACGCTCGATGCCTTTGAGTGTGGTCATCGGACTGCGAGTGCCGCCCGATGATGGCGATCCCGGCACGACGGCCTCGGACAGATTGCGATCAGCAAAGGAACCGCTGGCATGGGGATCCGAGGCATGGCAGGCGCGAGCCCCGTGCTTCATTCGCTTACAGGGCAGACATCGCGCCGAATGCTCGGATCCGCGAAGCTGGTGCACATCTGCAGGGGATGGCGGGCAAGTCGGCCTTGAAGCCGAGATCGCGCAACAGAGCGGCCCCGCATGCGCGAACGCATGGCGGCCTGCTCAGGTCTCAGACGGGCGGTGCGCGAGGATTGGCAGGCGATCGGCCGGCGACAAAGCCTTGGGGCGCGTCAAAATGCCTGATGAAGGCGTTCCGGTCGGCGATCCGGTAGACAACTGGCAGATAGCCAATTGCTGACGGCGCATCCGCTTGAGCCGAATGAGCGCAGCCGAGCGCGCAGCCGCTCATCAGATCATGCTGCGCAGTGCCACGCTCGGTCGTGCCAACCGGTGAAGAGGCGCTCGGCGAGCAAAGCGTTATGGCCAACGTGCGATCAAGAGCAATGCTCGCAGCATTGGCACCGGACGCGAGCCCCGTCAGAACCGCCTGGAGCACGAGCAGATAGGCCACGGCGACCGCAACCCAACGGCTCGAACCTACTCTCTGGCGCCACACGGACAAGGGCTGCCCTCCTGACGTTTGGATAGCACTGCTGTTGGCTGCGTCAATTGCTGAGGCGCAAACAAGCGTCGGGCACCTCACGTGAGGCAGCACGGCATGGAGCTGTATGCGCGGTCCCCCTCGCCCACCGCGCAGAGATCCCCGACCTGCCGAGAAGCTGGAGAGGCGATGCCGGCTTGACGGCGACGTCGCGGCGGCATCCTGCGCCGCCGCGACGAGCCTCGGGTGCTCAGCGAGCGGCGGCCCGGACGTACCGAGCGGCTTCGACCATGTTGACGAGGCCGGGCCTGACCTCCTCCCATTTGCGAGTCTTCAGGCCGCAATCGGGGTTGATCCAGAGCTGTTCGTCTGCGAGCTGGAGGCGAGCGAGTTTCATCAGGCTTGTCATCTCGCCCACCTCGGGCACCCGCGGCGAATGGATGTCATAGACGCCGGGACCGATCTCGTTGGGGTAGCGATAGGTCTTGAAGGCGTCGAGCAGTTCCATCTTCGAGCGCGAAGTCTCGATCGAGATCACATCGGCGTCCATCGCTGCGATCGCGTCGATGATGTCGTTGAACTCTGAGTAGCACATATGGGTGTGCACCTGGGTTGCGTCGGTGACGCCCGAAGCACAGAGCCTGAAGCTGCCGACTGCCCAGTCCAGATAGCCCTTCCACTCGCTCTTGCGCAGCGGCAGCCCCTCGCGCAGCGCTGCCTCGTCGATCTGGATCATCGCGGCTCCGGCCTTCTCCAAATCGATGACCTCGTCCCGGATCGCCAGCGCGATCTGGCGGCAGGAGGCACTGCGCGGGATGTCGTCGCGGACGAAGGACCAGTTCAGGATCGTCACAGGCCCAGTCAGCATGCCCTTCATCGGCCTCGTCGTCAGCGACTGCGAATAGGTCCACCAGCCGACTGTCATCGGCTTCGGCCGCGAGACGTCGCCGAACAGGATCGGCGGCCGCACACAGCGCGAGCCGTAGCTCTGGACCCAGCCGTGTTTGGTGAAGGCGAAGCCGGCGAGCTGTTCGCCGAAATACTGCACCATGTCGTTGCGCTCGAACTCGCCATGGACGAGCACGTCGAGGCCGATCTCCTCCTGCCAGCGCACCGTGCGCTCGGTCTCCTCACGCAGGAATTGCTCATAGTCGGCATCGGTGATCAGGCCCTTGGCATGAGCCGAGCGGGCCTTGCGGACCTCGGCTGTCTGCGGGAAGGAGCCGATCGTCGTCGTCGGGAAGGCCGGTAGGTTGAAGCGCTCGCGCTGCAATCTTGCGCGGGCGGCGAAGGGGCTCCCGCGGTCCGTCATGCTGGGCGTCACCGCCGCGACACGCGCAGCCACTGCGGCGTCGTGGACTTTCGGCGAGGCCTTTCGGGCCGCCGCTGCGGCCGCCGAGGCGTCCAGCGCATCCCTGACGCTGTCGCGGCCGCCCGCGAGGGCTTTGCCCAGCACCGAGAGTTCGCCCATCTTCTGCACGGAGAAGGCGAGCCAGCTCTTCAGGTCGGAATCGAGATCGGTTTCGAGATCGAGATCGATCGGCGTGTGCAGCAGCGAGCAGGACGACGCGATCTGGACATGGTCGGTACCGCGCCTGGCGACAACCGGCTCGACGCGGTCGAGCAGCGCCGGCAGGTTGGCCCGCCAGATGTTGCGGCCATCGATCATGCCGAGCTTCAGCACGAGCCCACGCGGCGCCTTGGCCAGCACCTCCTTGAGCTGCGCGGGAGCGCGCACGAGGTCGAGATGAAGGCCGGCGACAGGCAGCGTGACCGCTGTGTCGAGATTGTCGCCGAGAGCACCGAAATAGGTCGTCAGCATCACCTTCAGCTGCGGCAAGGCATGGGCGATGGTGGCGTAGGTCCGGCGCAGGGCGTCACAGGCGGCCTCTTCGAGATCGAGCACGAGACAAGGCTCGTCGATCTGGACCCATTCGGCGCCATTGGCAGAAAGGCGGCGCAGCACATCGATATAGACCGGCAGCAGCTCGCCGAGCAGCGAGAGCGGATCGAGGCTGGCATACTTGCTCTTGCCGAGCTTCAGATAGGTGACCGGTCCAAGCAGGACCGGGCGAGTGTCGTAGCCGAGTGACCTGGCCTCACGGTACTCGTCGACCGCCTTGAGAGAGGAGAGCGCGAAGCGCTGTCCGGTCGCGAATTCCGGCACCATGTAGTGGTAGTTGGTGTCGAACCACTTGGTCATTTCCTGCGCCGGGGCGCCGTGGGAATGTTCGTGGTCGTGGTGGGCATGGCCGCAGGAGGTGTGCGGCTCGGTCTCGCCTTGCGCACCTCGCGCCATGGCGAAATAGGTCGCCAGCCCGACCGGACCGCCCTTCCAGCCATAGATGTCGGGAATCGCGCCGACCATCGCGCTGGTGTCCAGCACCTGATCGTAGAACGAGAAGTCGTTCGACGGGATGACAGTGACGCCGCGCGCCTTCTGGCGGGCCCAGTTGGCGGCGCGCAATGCCGCGGCGGTGTCGAGCAGGTCCTTTTCGGTCGACTTGCCCGACCAATAGCTTTCGAGAGCGGACTTGAGTTCGCGGCGCGGACCAATGCGCGGCGTGCCAAGGGTCGCGACAGGAAGTGAAGATGACATAGGCTTACCCCAAAAGTTGGGGGCAAAGGCCAAAGCGGACGCGTCCAGGATTCCGCCGGCGAAGAGCCTGCGCAATCGCAAAGCGCTCCACCGGGACACCCCGCCCGAGGACGTTCAATTCGTCGAGGCAGGTCTCCTGGCTCACGGGTCATCGCTGCTGTCCGGCCTTCCCGAGACCTTGCCGGCCTCAGTGACACATCTTGGACAGCGGCTCACCGCTTACAGTTGCGGGGGCAGCGCCGGCCTTGCCCAGGTCAATAGCGACCCCGACGCACCGGCTTCCCTCTTAGCTCCGGGCAAACAGACCCGGAGAACCACGACAGCCCAACCTAGGTCCAAATGGCCGCTGCGGTCAATGGAAATATAAAGACATCTTTATGTCTCCATATCATTTTCTACGTCGACTGACGCTACCCCCGACTGCGGGACGTTCCCTGGTTGCGCGCTGACGATGCGGGGCAAGCAGTTCCCTTGAGATTGCTAAAGTAGAATAATTAGAATCTACATCTACTATAAATTGCAGATGTACTTTGCGAGATGAAGTCGCATCAGAAAACACTGTGTTAAATTTACAATTGCGAATCCTATCAACGGAGGACTACATCCACCCGCAAATGGACTGGGGTCTTCCAATGAAGAACAAATCAAAACTATATTTTTCAGCCGCTTTCCTTTTTACAATTCTTCAAAGCACGATTTGTTACTCTCAAGCTATCGCGGATGGCGGCAGTGCGTCACCGGCGTTCACGCTCGACCAGATTACGGTCACGGCGACGCGTGGTGAGAAGCAGGCTCTCGATGTTCCCGGCGTCGTGAACGTCATTTCACGGCAGGAACTCGACGAGCGCATGACGCGCGACATGCAGGACCTCGTGCGCTATCAGCCGGGCGTCAGCGTCAACCGCCTCACCAGCGGCACCGACCCGTTCGGCAACCTCGATGGCTTCACGATCCGCGGGGTCGGCGGCAACCGCGTCCAGATGCAGATCGATGGATCGCGCGTGATCGAACGCATCACCGACGGCAACCGCAACTTCGTCGACATGCCCTTCCTGAAGAGTGTCGAGATCGTGCGTGGGCCAGGCTCGGTGCTCTGGGGCGCCGATGCGCTGGGCGGCATCGTCGCCTATCGTACGCTCGATCCGCAGGACCTGCTGAAGGGCAAGGACAAGCCCTATGCCGTGCGTCTCGATGCCGGTTACGACAGTTTCGACCGCTCCTTCACCAAGACCGGCATCGCAGCCTTCAGGCTCACCCCTGCCCTCGAGGCCATTGTCGGCCTGAGCCAGAAGACAGCGGAGGAGGCCAAACTTGGCCGTGCCCGGGCCGATGGCGGCCGCTGGGGCTGCCCTGTGCCGAGCCTGCGCTATCTCGGCTGCGACACGCTGAACCCGCTCGACAGCACGGTCTGGAACGCCTTCGGCAAGATCGTCTTCTCGCCGACGACTGACCATACGTTCAAGCTGACCGGCGAGTATTTCGACAACAGTTCAAAGGTCAACCAGCTCTGGGACTACAACGTCGTCTCGTCCGGCATTCGCAACGGACCCTACATCCGAGACGAGGTGAAGTCGCGCCAACGCATCGCCTTCGAGCATCAATGGGATGTCGGCTCGAGCTTCCTTGACTCGATCCGCTGGCAGGCATCCTTCTCGCCGCAGAAGCGTGAAGTCACCAATAACCGGTTCCAGACGCAGGCCAATAACCAGGAGCGCTTCACGCGCGGCTTCCTCGACTATTCCGAGCAATTCTCGCAGCTCGACATCCAGGCCAAGTCGAGCTTCGCACTCGGCTCGAGCTTCCACAGGCTGACCTACGGGTTCCAGGGCGACGTCACCAAAACCGATTACGAGCGTCGCGACGACGTCCGGAACATGTCGACCGGCGTCACCACCACGACGATTGCAGGCGGTTTCAACTTCGCCAACGCGACGACGACGCGCTACGATTTCTATCTGCAGGACGAAATCGAGCTGATGAATGGTCGCTGGACGATCACGCCGGGTGTCCGTTACGCCAATTACAAGATCGACCCGAGCATTGGGCCAGGTTACGTCATCGTGCCCGGCAAGGCTCCGCGCGAGATCGACTCGCATAAGCTGATCCCGCAGGTCGGCACGATCTTCAAGCTCGACGAGACCTATTCGCTCTATGCCCGCTACGCCCAGGGCTTCAAGATGCCGACCGCGCAGCAGCTCTATACGTCGCTGCCGATGGGCACCCAGAACCTGATCCCGAATCCCGATCTCAAGCCCGAGAGCGTCACGTCCTACGAGGCCGGCTTCCGAGGTCGCTTCGACAATGGCTGGTTCTCGGTCGGCGTCTTCCATGCCGATTACAAGGACTTCATTCAGAACTTCGCGCCGATCCCCGGTTCGACCGATCTGACTTATCGCAACCTCTCGAGCGTGAAGATTTCCGGTATCGAGGCATCAGCCGAGTGGAAATTCCACGAGCGCTGGCTCGCCAATGTCGCGCTGAGCTACCAGTACGGCACGCAGAAGACCGACGCTGGCGCTTTGACCACGCCCTACAATGCCACCACTCCCCTGACCGCCGTGGCCGGGCTGAAATACCTGATGCCGGAATATGGGCTGGAGGCGGAGGTCATCGGAACCTTCGGAGCCGGCGTCACGCGCGCCAGCGCGCCGACTATCTTCAAGCCGGCAGGGTACACCGTGTTCGATGCCTTCCTGAACTGGAAGCCGACCTCGCACATCACCGTCCGCGGCGGCGTGCAGAACATCTTCGATCGCCGCTATTTCTCGAACGTCTATAATTTCGACAAGGTTCCTGCTTCGGCCGCAGTCGCCGCGACCAATCCGCTCGAACTGCAGACCGCGGCTGGCCGTACCTTCAAGCTCGCAGCCTCAGTCGAGTTCTGAGACGCAACGACTTAGCGCCACCCAATTCGCGACCGCGGCTGCAACGGCTGCGGTCAGTCACGCGACGCTCCGAGCGAGACCCCGGAGCGTCGCATCCTTTCCTTGGAGTCCCCTATGACAAACACCACACATCCCCGCGAACTGCTGAAGCAACCCTCGGCCGAAATCCTGGCAAGCCTGCCCGCCATGGGCCGCGTCATGCTGAGCGCACGCTCCGGCGGCGCGACGCATGAGCGCATGGGCGTAGTCGGCACCGTCACGATCGACGGGACCAAGGCGCGCCTTGAAGGAGAATTCCACGACAGCACGCTCGATCTTTCGGTCGTAACCCGACTGGTCGCCGACCGCACCAGCAAGATGCGCGACCGGGTGCTGCCCCGGCTCGAGTGCCAGGACGCTGCCGGCGAGGTGCTGTTCAGCCTGATCGGGCTCGACGGGTTGGAGCTCTTCGACAAGGCGCTTGCCCTATTCGGCCCCGGCGAGGCCCTGGAGCCGGTCGAGCGCGAGAGCGCTGCCGGCGGCGGATCGCCTGATGTGCCGCAGGATGATCTCGGTGCCGCGACCTTCGCCGCGATCCTGCGCAATGCCGTGCCGGTCTCGATCGATTTCACGAAACCAGGTCTGGCCCAGCATTGGGGAGGTGCGCTGCCGGAGCCGAAGCCGGCCATGGGCTTCGTCAACATCATGCAGGGCGACTTCCACCTTCACTTGCGCGCGGGTGCGGTCGCAGGCTGGCTGCGGCAGGTCGTCGGCTCAGAGGTCGAGCTTGCGGCGCATGATTCCGACGGCCAGCCGTTCGGCCTCGTGCTGCGCGGCCCGGCCGCGGCCTTCGATGGCGTTCCGCTCGGCAACGCCCATGGCTGAGCCCTCCCTCACCGCCGGATCGGTGTCTCTGGCTCATCCGCGCGCGACCTGGCTCTTGCTGGAGACCGGCGAGGCTATTGCCCAGCACGATCTGCTGCGGACGATGGCGCAGAAGCGCGTCGTGCTGCTCGGCGAGAGCCATGACATCGCCGAGATCCATCGCTGGCAGCTCCATGTCACGGCGTTCCTGCACGCGCTGCGGCCGCAGATGGCGGTCGGCTTCGAGATGTTCCCGCGCCGGCTCCAGCCGGTGCTAGACGGCTGGGTCGAGGGCGAGATGGACACCGCGACCTTCCTGGAGCGGTCGGAATGGGCACAGGTCTGGGGTTTCGATCCCGAGCTCTACCTGCCGCTCTTCCATTTCTGCCGACAGCAGCGCGTGCCGATGCTCGCGCTCAACTGCCATCGGCCGCTGGTCACGCGTGTCGGCCAGGTCGGTTGGGATGCAATCCCCGTCGATGAGCGCGATGGCGTGACGCCGGCTGCCCCCGCGACGGAGGGGTACCGGCGCTACCTCGCCGGAATCATGAGCGGTTTTTCCGGGCCAGATCGCCCGCGCGCCATGGAACCGGATCGCTTCGATCGCTTCATTCGAGCCCAGCAGACCTGGGATCGCGCCTTCGCCTGCGGCATCGCCGATCATCTGGCAAGGGCTCAAGACAACCCGCTCGTCGTCGGCATCATCGGGCGCGGCCATCTCGAATACGGCCATGGCACGCCCTATCAGCTCCGCGACCTCGGCATCGATGATCTGGCTGTCCTGCTGCCGACCGACCGTGCCAGCCATGACCAGGAAAGCCTGAAGGGCATTGGCGACGCGATCTTCAGGCTCGACACGCCGGAGCCGCCCTCGCCGCGACGCGGTTCGCCCAGGGCCTCTTCGTGACCAAGATCATCTCGCAGATCACGCTGTTGACCCGGCTCTGCATCAGCGGGCCGGGTGGGCGGGCCGGATTGGTCTACTTCGCGCTCGTGCTCGGGCTCGGCTTGGCCGGTGTCCAGGTTTCGGTCCGCCTGATCGCCTGGACGGCGGATTTCTACAATGCGCTGCAGAAGCTCGATGTCGAGGCGACACTGCACCAGATCGCGGTGTTCTTCGGGCTGGTCGCGATCAGCGTGAGCCTGTTCCTGAGTGGCAGCTACCTGCGCAAGATGCTGCAGATCCGCTGGCGCCGCTCGCTGACCGAAGCTGCGCTCGACCGCTGGCTCTCCAACAAGGCCTATTGGCATCTGCGAGACCGCACGGATAACGGCCTCGACAACCCGGACCAGCGCATCGCCGAAGACTGCCGCATCTTTGTCGACAAGCTGACCGGCGAGGCGATCGAGCTCATCACCAACACCGTCGCGCTGGTCTCCTTCTTCGCGATCCTGTGGTCGCTCTCGACCTTTCCCCTCGCCTTCACGGTTGGAGGCGTCGCGGTCGAGATCCCGCGCTACATGGTCTGGGCTGCGCCGCTCTACGTCGCGATCTCGAGCGGCCTGACGCATTGGCTCGGCAAGCCTTTGAAATCCCTCGCCTTCGAGCAGCAGCGCCGCGAGGCCGATTTCCGCTTCGCACTGACGCGGCTGCGCGAGCATGTCGAGGCCGTCGCTCTCGCGAATGGCGAGGCCGCTGAACGGCGCCTGCTCGCGGACCGCTTCGGCGCGATCATCCAGAACTGGCGCGGCCTCGCCAATCGCGAGTTGATCCTCGGCTGCTTCACCAGGCCCTATATGCAGACGGTCCTGCGCATCCCGCTCTTCCTTGCGTTGCCGGCCTTCCTGGCGGGGCGCGTCACCTTCGGCGGTTTGATGCAGATCGGCTCGGCCTTCCAGAATGTCGTGACCACGCTGTCCTGGTTCATCTTCTCCTATCGCGATCTTGCCGAGCTCGCGGCATCGGCCAGCCGTCTGAGTCATTTCCTTGGGGCGGCCGAGGACAACGTGGATACGCCGCGGCCAGCGCTCGTCACGGGACAGGAGAACCGGATCCTGCTGCAGGATGTCGCCCTCCGCGTCCCTGACGGCCGCGCCCTCGAGCCCCTCCCCGAGATCAGGCTTGAAGCAGGCGGGACCTATTGGATTTCAGCGCCCTCCGGGCATGGCAAGAGTGCCCTGGTGAAGGCCCTTGCCGGACTGTGGCGGCATGGCTCGGGGCAAATCGAACGGCCGGATGCCAAAATGGTCTTCCTGCCGCAGCAGCCCTACCTGCCCCTCGGCGGGTTGCGGGGAGCATTGGCCTATCCCGCCTCTCCTGAGACCCATCGGGCAGAGGACTATGAGCGAGCCCTGGGGGCCGTCGGCATGACCCAGTTGTGGGAGATCGACGAGCCGGCCTGGAACGACGCGCGCCGCGGCCTGTCCGGCGGCGAGCGTCAGCGGCTGGCGCTCGCCCGCATCCATCTCCAGAAGCCGGACTGGATCGTACTCGACGAGGCGACCAGTGCGCTCGACCCGGCGGCCGAACGCGATCTGCTCGCGACCTTGCGCCAGGACTTGCCGCTGGCGACTTTCATCCTGATCGCGCACCGGCCGCCCTTGGGCCTGGACGACTATCGCGCAATCCACCTGTCGAGACGCGATGGCGATGGCTCTTGCGCCGGAGCCTCTGACGAGCGCCGCGGCGAGTTTGCAGGGGCTTAGCATGTCCCGAAGCTGCCATCCTTGCTGCTGCGCTCCGATCGTTGCGGCTCCATCAGAGATCGTCAGATGACCGCCGCTTCGTTCACCGCTGGGTTGAGGTCAGCGCTACGCCAGCGTTTTCGGACCTTGGCCCTGCTGCCCCGGCTGCTGCACTCGTTCTGGCAGACGAGTCCCGCGCTGTCGGCCGCGATCATCGTCTTGCGCCTGCTGCGCGCCGCTCAACCGCCGCTCGTGCTGTTCATCGGCAAGCTGATCGTCGACGAGATCATCCTCCAGACCGCCTCACCAGCTCCTGGACCGACGCTGGCGGACTGGGTGGAAAGCGGGCGCCTGAGCGCGGTCGCTGGCTGGCTCCTGCTCGAGTTCCTGCTCGTCGCCACCGCAAATGCGCTCGCGCGCATCGGAGCCTTCGTGGAAAGGGTCCTGACCGAGCGCCATGATAATGCGCTCGGCGTGGCGCTCATCCAGCAGGTGGCGAGTCTGGATCTGCGCGACATCGAGGCCAGCTCTGCGCAGGACAGGCTGCAGCGGGCCCGCACCCAGCGCTTCATGGGTAACCAGCTGCTGACCTCCCTGCTGAGCCAGGCTCAGGATTTCGTCTCGCTCATCCTGTTTGTCATCGGCCTGCTCTCCTATGCGCCCCTGCTGATCGTTCTGCTGTTGCTCGCACTCCTGCCAACGCTCGCCGGTGAAGCGCATTTCAATGCAAAGGGTTATGGGCTGAACGTCTCGGTCACGCCCGAGCGCCGGCAAATGGATTACATCCAGATCGTCGGTTCAGTGGCCGAATCCGCCAAGGAGATGAAGCTGTTCGGGCTCGGCGCCTACCTGGCGGGTCGCTTTGCCGAACTCGCCGACAAGGTGCATCGGGGCAATCGCGATCTCGCGGCTCGGCGCACGCTCTGGGGCAGTCTGTTTGGGGCAATCGCCTCCCTGGCCTATTACGCGGCCTATGCCGTCATCGCCTGGCGTGCCCTGAAGGGTGAACTCGGCATCGGCGATCTCACCTTTCTCGCCGGCTCGTTGCTGCGGCTGAACGGCCTGTTCGAGCGGCTTATCCTCGGCCTGACCCAGATCACGTCGCAGACCCAGTATCTCGACGACTTCTTCTCGTTCATGGATCTCCGTTCGACGATGGTCGCTCCGTCGAACCCACGACCATTCCCGGTGCCGATGCGGCAGGGTATCGTCTTCGACAAGGTCGGATTCCGGTATCCCGGCAAGGGTGCCTGGGCGCTGCGCGATCTCAGCTTCTCCATTCCCGTCGGCGAGACACTCGCCCTCGTTGGTGAAAACGGCGCCGGCAAAACCACGATCGTCAAGCTGCTGACCAGGCTCTACGAGCCGGACGAGGGCCGCATCCTCGTCGACGGCATCGACATCCGCGATATCGACATCGCCGAGCTGCAGCACCAGGTCGGCGCCATTTTCCAGGATTTCGTGCGCTATCACATGACCGCCGCAGAGAATATCGGCATTGGGCGGGTCGGCTGCCTCAGCGATCGGCCGCGTGTCATCGAGGCGGCGCAAAAGAGCCTCGCCCATCCGCTGATCGAGACCCTGCCGGAGGGCTACGAGCAGATGCTGGGCCGCGTCTTTGCGCGTGGGCTCGATCTCTCGGGCGGCGAATGGCAGAAGATCGCGATTGCCAGAGCCTATTTCCGCGACGCAGCCATCCTGATTCTCGACGAGCCGACCGCAGCGCTGGATGCCCGCGCTGAAGCGGAGATCTTCGAACGCTTCCGCAATCTGAGCGAGGCGAAGACCGCATTGCTGATCTCGCATCGCTTCGCGACCGTCCGGATGGCCGACCGCATCCTGGTGCTGGAGAATGGCGCCATCCTCGAAAGCGGCAGCCATGAGGAGCTCATCGCGCTGCACGGGCGCTACGCCGAGCTGTTCGCGTTGCAGGCCGCAGGCTTCCAGTAAGGCCTCAGGCGCCTCGGGCCAGGGCCTCGACCGGGTCCAGGCCCGCGGCATTGCGCGCCGGCAGGAATCCGAAGCCGACACCGATCAGCGTCGAGCAGGCAATCGCTGCCGCGAACGCCTCGGCCGAGTAGATGAAGCGCACCGGCGAGCCGGAGAGCGCGAATCCCCAGCCGATGGAGAGCGCCAGAGCGATGCCGAGCACGCCCCCGATGAAGCAGACCAGAGAGGCCTCGATCAGGAATTGCTGGAGGATGTCGCCGCGTCGCGCGCCCACGGCCATGCGCAGCCCGATCTCGCCGGTGCGCTCGATCACCGAGACCAGCATGATGTTCATCACGCCGATGCCCCCGACGAGCAGGGAGATCACGGCGATCGAGGCGATCAGCAGCGCGAAGGTCGCGTTGTTGCTGGTGATCGCCTGACGGATTGCGTCATTGTTCCGGATAAAGAAATCCTCGGCGCGGTGGCGATGCGTCAACAGCTCGGTGACGGCGCTCTGCGCCGACTCCATCGGTGTGTCGTCATTGACGCGCAGGATGACGCTGCGCAACGAGAGATCCCCGAGGAAACGGCCCTGGACGGTGGTGTAAGGCAGGGAGACCTGCGGGTTCAGGCTGGCGCCGAAGCCGCTCTGCTGGGGCCGCATCACCCCGATAACGCGGGCCGGGACCGAGCCGACCAGGATGACGCTGCCGATCGGGTCCTGGCCGGTCCGCGCGAACAGGGCACTGACCGTGTTCTCGTCGATGACCACATCCTGCGAGAGGCGCCGGACGTCGTCCGCGTCGAAGAACCGGCCCTGGGCCAGGACGCCGCCCGTGACCGCGAAATACTGCTCGCCGACGCCCATGACGAGACCCGATGCCTCGGCGGAACCGAAACGCAGCGTGGCATTCGTCGACACGGTCGGCGTGACGCCTTCGGCATAGGGCTGACTCGCGAGGATATGGGCGTCGGCGACTGTCAGGGTCTTGATCTGGCCCGAGCGGCGATCTCCGATGGTGGCTCCGGGGTAGATCTCGAGCGTATTGGTGCCGAGCCCGGCGATATTGGCGAGAACCTGCTGGCGCGAGCCCTCCCCCAGCGCCACCACGCTGACGACAGAGGCGATGCCGATGACGATGCCGAGCATGGTCAGCGCGGAGCGCAGCTTATGGGCGCGCATCGACAGGAGGGCCATGCCGAAGGCCTCGCGCAGCCGGCCGAGCGCGGCCCGCCACGAGCCACCCCGCGGCACGTCCAGCACCGGGTTCGCCTTGGAACTGAGCGCTGGGCGGGTCCTCCGATCGGAGATGATCCGGCCGTCGCTAAGCTCGATGATGCGGTCGGCCCGGGCCGCGACGTTCATGTCATGGGTGACGAGAATGATCGTGTGGCCCTCGCGGCCGAGTTCCTCGAGCAGGCTCAGCATCTCCTCGCCGCTCTTGCGGTCGAGTGCGCCGGTCGGCTCGTCGGCAAGGATGACCCGGGCTCCGTTCATCAGGGCCCGCGCGATCGAAACCCGCTGCTGCTGGCCGCCGGACATCTCGGCAGGGCGGTGGGTCTTGCGGGCACCGAGGCCAAGCCTGTCGAGCAAGGCGGCCGCACGATTGCGCCGGGGCTCGGCGGCAACGCCTGCATAAATCGCCGGCACCTCGACATTGGCGAGTGCGGTCAGTTCCGACAGCAGATGATAGCGCTGGAAGACGAAGCCGAAATACTCGCGCCGCAGCCGTGCCAATTCGTCCGGCCCGAGATCGCGCGTCGGGCGACCGTCGATCTCGTAGACACCGCCGGTCGGCCGGTCGAGGCAGCCGATGATGTTCATCAAGGTGGACTTGCCCGAGCCCGACGGTCCGACGATCGCAACCATCTCGCCGGCCTCGATGGTCAACTCGGCCCCGTCGAGCGCCGCAATCGCCGCTTCGCCTGCGCCGAAATCGCGCCGGACCCCGCTCAGCCTGATCAGCGGCACGCCCATGCGGTCAGAACCCGAGCGGGCCACGCATGCGGCGGGCCGCTGCGGGGGAGCCCGCGTGCGCGACGACGACACGCTCGCCTGCCTTCAGCCCGGAAGAGATTTCCGCGACGATCTTGTTGTCGAGCCCAACCGTAACCTTGCGCGGCGCTGGCTTGCCATCGTCTCCGACGACATCGAGCAAGAGCTCTCCGCCTCGACGCCTGATTGCCGTGGACGGCACGGTGACGACACCCCGCACCCGCCCGACGACCACCGTTACCTGGACCGTCATCGAGGTCAGCAGCCTTCCGTCGGAATTGGGCACCTCGAACAGCGCGTTGTAATAGATCGCCGAGGAGGTCGAGGAGGAGTTGGTGCCCGAAGAGGCCGAGGCGCTGCTCGTATTCTGGGTCTTCAGCGTGTCCGGCGCCGGTTCGACAAAGGCGATCCTGCCAGGGAAGCGCCGATCGGGCGCGCCGAGAACACTGAACAGGGCCTCCTGGCCGGCCTTGACCCTCAGCACATCTGCTTCCGAGATCTTGGCCTTGACCGTCATGGTCGAAACATCGCCAAGCACGATGATGGTCGGCGCGGACTGAGCCGCGTTCACCGTCTGGCCCTCCTGCGTCACGATGGCCAATACAGTGCCCGCCGCCGGAGCCGTGATGCGGGTATAGCCGAGCTTGGCGCGAGCGGTCTCGACCTTGACGCCACCGGAAATGATCTGGGCGTCGAGCGCCGCGATCTGGGCGCGCGTCGTGCGCACCGTCATCTCGGCCGATTCGTAATTATCGCGGGAGACCGCGTTCTGGCCGAGCATCTGCTTCTGACGGGCAAGCACGGATTCGGCATAGGCGAGACTGGCCAGGCGCTCCTCCCGCTGCGCCTGCAGCACGGCGAGCTCGGCCTCGGCCGAGCGCAGTTCATTCTGCTGGGTGACGCCGTCGATCTCGGCGATCAGGTCGCCCTCGCTCACGTTCTGGCCCAGGGTCACCTTGAGCGAGATCAGCCGGCCGGAGACCTGCGCGCCGACGCTCACCTGCCGGATCGGCTCCAGCGCGCCGCTGGCCAGCACCACCTCTTCGACATCGCCCATCGTGGCGGCGACCGTCGGCAGTTGGATCGCGGCAGGCTGCGGCGCCTGCTGCGAGCACAGCGCATAGCCGCCCGCCCCCAGCATGCCCAGGACAAGCAGCAGCATGAAGGAACGGCGTGACGTCATGGGCTCGGGACCTCCACGGAGACGGCACGCAGGCGGGGCCCTTGCGGCGGGTCCTCGACGCGCGGGCGCGAGACCTCGACCGGCCGGAGCCAGCCGCCGCCAAGCGCCTTGTTGAGAGCGATGAACCGGGTCGCCAGCGCGATCTGACTCTGAATCCGCGAATCCTCGGAGCTATATTGCGAGCGCTGCGCATCGAGCACATCGAGGAAGCTGGCGCCGCCCGACTGGTAGAGCGCCTGGGACAGCTGCGCCGCCTGACCGGAAGTCGCAGCCGCCGTCGACAGGCTGCCCAGGCGCAGACGCTCCTGCCGCAATCCAACCAGTGCGTCCTCGACATCCTGCAGGGCGCTCAGCACGGCAAGCCGAAGCGCTGCATCCGACTGGTCGCGCCGGGCGCGCGCCACGTCGACCGCCGCCGCGAGTTCCCCGCCATTGAAGATCGGCACGCTAAGCGATGGACCGATCGACCAACCGATCGCACTGTTCTTCGCGAGGTCGCCGAGCTTCAGCGCCGAGGTCGAGATATTGCCGGTCAGGCTCACGGAAGGGTAGCGAACCGCCTCGGCCTGGCCGATCCGTGCCGTCGCCTGGGCGAGACTGCGCTCGGCCCGCCGGACATCCGGCCGATTGCGCAGCACATCCGCCGGGACGCCGGCTTGCGGTGGCGCGGGCGTGGCCGGCACCTTCGCTGCGCCGCTCAAGCGCGAGCCCATGGCGGATGGCGGGCGGCCAACCAGCACCGCAATGCGGTGCAGGGTCTGCGCCAGCGCGGTTTCGAGCGCCGGAATCTGCGCCTCGGTGCTCGCGACCTGCGCCACCGACCTCGCCGTATCGACGGCCGAGACATCGCCGGCCTGGAAACGGACCCGCGTCAGCGCCTCGGTCACCCTTTGGGTTTCGACCGTCCGCCGCGCCAGCACGATGCGCGCCTGGTAGCCGCGCGCCTCGATGACCGCCGCAGCAACATCGCCGACGAGCGTCAGCAGCACACCGTCAAGGTCGTCCTCGGCTGCCTCGGTCCCATAGGTTGCGGCTTCGATGGCACGGTCGCGTCCGCCGAAGATATCGAGCTCCCAGGAGGTGTCGAAGCCCGCGCGAAAGCTGTTGCCCATGCCGTTGCCGCCCCCTGAATCGGAGCTTGTGGCGTAGCGCGAGCGCGTTGCCGATGCTGAGCCATTGACCTGAGGAAACAGTGGGGCGATCGCCTGGACCCGGCTCGCGCGCGCTTCGCGAATTCGCGCCTTGGCCTGGGCGACATCGAGATTGCCTGCAACCGCTTCGGTGACGAGCCCATCCAGGACAGGGTCCTTGAATTGCCGCCACCATTCCGACGAAACGGGCGGTCGCGCAGGTGACGTGGCGCCGTTCCAGTGCGCCGGCAAATCTTGCGCCGGCGCGACATAGTCAGGGCCGACCGAACAGGCGCCGAGGCAGAGCAGAACGGGCAGCGCAAGCAGCCTCGTTCGATCCGATATCAGCCTGTCGCCAGAGTGCATCCCGTCCATGTCCGCCGCATTGGCGACCTTTCCATTCCGGGCGGAAAGGGCGCAGATCGGCGGTCATAGGCGCCGTATTTCAGAGTGATTCCAAAGAGAACGGCTCCGCGGAGTGCCGGTCTCTGGCGATGGTGAACGCCTACAAAGCGGCTTCGCGAATTGCAAGGCACCAGACCCGCGAAGCGGTTCATCGGGTCTGAGCCAGGACCAGGCTGATCAAGTGGCCAACGCGGCCATGATGCCATCCGCCCTGCCCCCGTGGACCTGGCCATATCGTCCGGCAGCGACCTGCGATCGATGGCGTATTGCGCCGTTCAGTCCTCGTCGCGTCTCCGAAGCAGATAGGTATCCATGATCCAGCCCTTTTCCTCTCGCGCTTCGCGCCGGCTGCGCTCGATATCGCCCATCACCTCCGAGAGCTTTCCGGCGATCAGGATTTCGTCCTCGGTGCCGAGATAGGCGCCCCAATAGATATCGAGATCTTCACCGGCGACGCGCCTGAAGGCCTGGTCCCCGTCGAGCATGACGACCACACTATCGAGGTCATTGGGAAAGCCTTCCGCGAGTTTGCGTCCAGTGGTGATCAGCACCGGCTCGCCAATCCGGTTGAGGGTGACCCGGTGTTGCGCCGCAAGGGCCTGCACGCTGCTGATGCCCGGGATCACATCGTATTCGAGAGCGAAGCCCCTGGCGCGAATATGCTCGATGATCCGCAGCGTACTGTCATAGAGCGTCGGATCGCCCCAGACGAGGAAGGCTCCGCATTCGCCGTCCTCGAGTTCGTCCGTGAACAGGACCTCGTAGTCATGGGCAATACGCGCATGCCATTCGTCGACGCTTCCCCGGTAATTCGTTCCAGCGGCGGAACGCTCGGGGATCGGAACCGAAACCAGGCGATAATCCGAGCCTTCGATGAAGCGCTCGCAGATGTCTTTCCGCAGCCGTCCGAGCTCCGCCTTGTCTGTCCCCTTGTCGGGAATGAAGAAGACGTCGGCCTGGTTGAGGGCGTTGATCGCCTGGACCGTGACATAGTCGGGATTGCCGGCACCAATTCCGATGATCAGGATCTTGCGCATTCGGCCTCCATGTCCGGGCTCAGATGCCCATCGTTCAGCTGCCATAGCATGTGGGACGGCAGCGCGAGCAGCTGCGCCATGACGCCCCCAGGGCCGATCGCCGCATGCAATTCGGCGGAAGCTTGCATCGATGGTGGTGATCCCGGGCTCATCGCGCGATGGCGGAGACAGGACGCAGAAGCGGCCGGCTCGACCATTCCCGTTCTTTAAGGGCTAACGCATAGGCTGCGGCAAGCTGTTGACAGAATCGTCCCGATGGCCACTACATATGGTGGTCACGGTCTCTCGAGTCGCAAGATCGAGAGCTAAGAGGGAAGCCGGTGCGAAACCGGCGCTGCCCCCGCAACTGTCAGCGGCGAGTACTTGTCCAGAATACCAGTCACTGAGGCCGCCAGGCCTTGGGAAGACGGGACAAGAGCGATGACCCGCGAGCCAGGAGACCTGCCGCGACAGCAGAATCGTCCTCGGGCGGGGTGTCCCGGTGGATCGCTTGGTCATGTCTGCGGGCGCTCGTCGCCGCGACATTCTCCGTTGCGACTCCGCCTGGCCCTTGCCCCTACAGATTGGGGTTTGAAAGCCGATGTCCCTCGCGACCGATACCATCCGCCCTGAGACGTTCAGCCCGATCGCGTCGCAAGGCAGCGATGCGCGATCGACCGCGGAACCGGGCTACCAGGTGATCCGCCGCAATGGCAGTGTCACCCCCTTCGATGCCTCCAAGATCAGCGTCGCGCTGACCAAGGCGTTTCTGGCGGTCGAGGGCAGCAGCGCCGCTGCCTCGCGCCGGATCCACGACATCGTCGCGGAGCTGACCCAGCAGATCGTCGCCGGGCTGACGCGGCGCGCCGATGCCGGCCGCACCTTCCATATCGAGGATGTGCAGGATCAGGTCGAACTCGCGTTGATGCGCAGCGAACACCACAAGGTCGCCCGCGCCTATGTGCTCTACCGCGAGGAGCGAGCCCAGGAGCGGGCCCGCGCCAAGGCGGAAGCGAAGCCTGCGGTCGCCACCGCACCGGTGCTGCGCATGGAGGCAGCCGACGGCGCGCTCGTGCCGCTCGACGCGGCGCGCCTCGCCACGGTCATTCGCGAAGCCTGCGCCGGGCTCGACGGCGTCTCGGCCGAAGCCGTGCTGAGCGAAGCGCAGCGTAACCTCTATGACGGCATCAGCCAGTATGAGCTGGCGCAGGCGCCGATCCTGGCGGCGCGCACCCTCGTCGAGACCGAGCCGAACTATTCCAAGGTCTCGGCACGCCTGCTGCTCGATAAGCTCCGCCGCGAGGCGCTGAGCTTCGTCTCCGGCCGGCCGGAACAGGCGACACAGTCAGAAATGTCAGGACGTTATGGCGACTATCTCCACGCCTATGTGAAGACCGGCATCGCCAACGAGCTGCTCGATCCCGAGCTTGGACGCTTCGATCTTGCCCGGCTTGCCGCGGCGCTCAAACCGGAACGCGACCTCCAGTTCGACTATCTCGGCTTCCAGACGCTCTATGACCGCTATTTCCTGCATGTCCGAGGCAATCGCTTCGAGCTGCCGCAGGCCTTCTTCATGCGTGTCGCGATGGGTCTGGCGATCCGCGAGATCGACCGCGAGGCCCGGGCGATCGCCTTCTACGACCTGCTCTCCTCCTTCGACTTCATGGCCTCGACGCCGACCCTGTTCAACGCAGGAACCCTCAGGCCGCAGCTCTCCTCCTGCTTCCTGACCACGGTGCCGGACGATCTCGACGGCATCTTCAAGGCGGTGAAGGACAACGCCCTGCTGGCCAAATATTCCGGTGGGCTCGGCAATGACTGGACGCCGGTGCGTGGCCTTGGCGCCCATATCAAGGGCACCAATGGCGAGAGCCAGGGCATCGTTCCCTTCCTCAAGGTCGCCAACGACACCGCGATCGCCGTCAACCAGGGTGGCAAGCGCAAGGGCGCCGTCTGCGCCTATCTCGAAACCTGGCATGTCGACATCGAGGAGTTCCTCGACCTGCGCAAGAACACCGGCGACGACCGACGCCGTACCCATGACATGAACACCGCGAACTGGATCCCCGACCTGTTCATGCAGCGGGTCGCGGCCGGAGGTCAGTGGACGCTGTTCTCGCCCGACGAGACGCCCGACCTCCACGATCTCTACGGTAAGCCGTTCAAGGCGGCCTATGAGGCCTACGAAGCCAAGGCAGAGCGCGGCGAGATCAAGGTGTTCAAGCGCCTGAACGCGCTCGATCTTTGGCGCAAGATGCTGACCATGCTGTTCGAAACCGGCCATCCCTGGATCACCTTCAAGGATGCCTGCAACCTGCGCTCGCCGCAGCAGCATGCCGGCGTCGTGCATTCCTCGAACCTGTGCACCGAGATCACGCTGAACACCTCGGCCGACGAGGTCGCCGTCTGCAATCTGGGCTCGATCAACCTGGCAGCCCATGTGACGGCCGACGGGCTCGACCGGGCCAGGCTCGGCAAGACGGTCGCGACCGCGATGCGAATGCTCGACAATGTCATCGACATCAATTTCTACACGATCCCCGAGGCGCGCCGCTCGAACCTGCGTCATCGCCCGGTCGGCCTCGGCATCATGGGCTTCCAGGATGCGCTGCAGATCCTGCGCCTGCCCGCCGCGTCCGAGGGCGCCGTCGCCTTCGCCGATAGCTCGATGGAGGCGGTCAGCTGGTTTGCGATCTCGGCCTCGGTCGATCTTGCCGCCGAGCGCGGTCGCTATCCGAGCTTCGAGGGCTCGCTCTGGTCGAAGGGTATCCTGCCGATCGACTCGCTCGACATTCTCTCCGACGCCCGCGACGGCGATGTCGAGCTCGATCGTTCGACGACTTTGGACTGGGACAGCCTGCGCGAGCGGGTGAAGACCACCGGCATGCGCAACTCGAACTGCATGGCGATTGCCCCGACTGCAACGATCTCCAACATCGTCGGTGTCTCGCAGTCGATCGAGCCGTCCTACAGCCAGCTCTACGTCAAGGCGAACATGTCGGGCGACTTCACGGTCGTGAATGCCGACCTCGTCCGCGATCTCAAGGCGCGCGATCTTTGGGACGAGGTCATGGTCTCGGACCTGAAATACTATGACGGAAAGGTCAGTCAGATCGACCGCGTCCCCGACGATCTCAAGGCGCTCTACGCCACCTCCTTCGAGATCGAGACGAGCTGGCTGATCCGCGCCGCCGCACGCCGTCAGAAATGGATCGACCAGGGCCAGTCGCTCAATCTCTACATGGCGCAGCCTTCCGGCAGGAAGCTCGACGAGGCCTATCGCCTCGCCTGGCGGCTCGGTCTGAAGACGACCTATTACCTGCGCGCGCTCTCGGCGACCCATGTCGAGAAGTCGACGCTGAAGGGCACTGACGGCAAGCTCAATGCGGTGTCGGCGACGGTCCCCGTCGCGGCCAAGCCGATCCTCGTCGACATCCCGCTCGACAATGGCATGGCCGTGCCGAACGCCTGCTCGATCGACGATCCGACCTGCGAAGCCTGCCAGTGAGGCAGCCGCGGCGTCCACGCTCGCCTTCGCGGCGCGCATGGATGCCCGACCCTGCCCGATAGCGAACGATACGGACGGCCGGGGCAGACCCGGCCATGACATTCAGACCCGATTGGATATTCATCATGCTCGACTGGTCAGACAGCAAGCCTGCCGCCGCCCTCGATCTCAATCCGGCCGCGGCCGGCGGAACCCATGCCGATGCCACCGGCCTCGGCGAGATCGATCGCTCCGGCGGCCGCGTCAGCGTCGACGAGAAGCGGATGATCAACTGCCGCGCCGATGTGAACCAGCTCCTGCCGCTCAAGTACAAATGGGCCTGGGAGAAATACCTCGCCGGCTGCAACAACCACTGGATGCCGACAGAGGTCTCGATGCAGGCCGATATCGCTCTGTGGAAGTCGAAGGACGGGCTGACCGACGACGAGCGCCGTGCGATCAAGCGCAATCTCGGCTTCTTCGCGGCCTCGGAAAGCCTCGTCGCCAACAACATCGTGCTGGCGATCTACCGCCATCTCACCAATCCGGAATGCCGGCAGTACCTGCTGCGCCAGGCTTTCGAGGAGGCGGTGCACACCCACACCTTCCAGTACATCGTCGAGAGCCTCGGCCTCGACGAGGGCGAGCTCTTCAACATGTATCGCGAGGTGCCCTCGATCACCGACAAGGCGGCCTGGGCCCTGAAGCATACCCAGCATCTCGACGATCCCGATTTCGAGACCGGCACGCCCGAGGCCGATCAGGCCTTCCTGCGCGACCTCGTCGCCTTCTACGTGATCTTCGAGGGCATGTGGTTCTACACCGGCTTCGCCCAGATCCTGTCGCTCGGCCGGCGCAACAAGATGGTCGGCATCGCCGAGCAGTACCAGTACATCCTGCGCGACGAGAGCATTCATCTGAATTTCGGCATCGACGTGATCAACCAGATCAAGATCGAGAACCCGCATCTCTGGACCAAGGCCTTCCAGGATGAACTGCGCGGCATGATCCGCGACGCTGCCGAACTCGAGGCCGCCTATGGCCGGGACACCATGCCGCGCGGTTTCCTCGGCCTGAATGCTGCGCTCTGCGAGCAGTACATGCATTTCATTGCCAACCGCCGTTGCGCGCAGCTCGGCCTCGCGCCGGTCTTCGCGGAAACGGAAAACCCGTTCCCCTGGATGAGCGAGGCGATGGACCTGAAGAAGGAGAAGAATTTCTTCGAGACCCGCGTCATCGAATACCAGAACGGCGGCGCCCTGAGCTGGGAGTAGGCCGAGAAAGATGGGCCACCGCGCTACAGGACTCCGTCAGCAGGCGGCTCAATCTCGATAATCGCGTCGTCATGCGCAATCAGAGCCTCCAACGGACTGGCCTGCAGCTTGACGCCGCCTTGGGCCCCTCTATGGTCGGCCGCGATCAAGGTTCCTCGGGTCCAGGCCCGAAGCTAAGAGGGAATTCGGTGAGGCGCCCTGCGCCGAATCCGAGGCTGCCCCCGCAACTGTAAGCGGCGAGCTCTTCTCCCATCGTCCACTGGCGCTCTCGCGCCGGGAAGGCCGGGCGAAGCCAGCGCTGACCCGCGAGCCAGGAGACCTGCCCTGATCGCAGAAGCGTCTTTCGGGCGGGGTGTCCGGGGGGATTTGCGTCGGCGGCAGGTCGTGGACCGACACCCCCGAACCTATCCGCTCAAGCTCCCGGCTCGTCATCTCGGGGAGCGATGAATTCCATGTCCATGATGCTGAACCACGCCGTCGCAGCCGCGGCAGAGCGCTTGACGCAGACGTATCGAGCAGTCTATCAAAATTGTAATACTGTTACATTACAGGGTCAGCCATGCGAGGGCCCCGCGCCTCGCGAGGCATGCCGCCGCTCGACGCTATCGGAGACTTCAATGCGCAGCGCCGCACGCCTTTCTTGCCTTTCGTTCGTCGCAGCCATCGGCATGTCGATGTCCGGAGCGGCCTTGGCCGCGCCGACGCAGTATCCGCTGACGCTGGAGAATTGCCGGGAGACGATAACGTTCAACCAGGCGCCAAAGCGCGTCGTGGCGGTCGGACAGACGCAGACCGTAATCCTCTACGCACTCGGGCTCGGCGACAAGGTCGTGGGCACAGCCGTGTGGTTCAGCCCTGTTGCGAAGCCCTATGAGGCGGTCAACGCCAAGGTGAAGCGGCTTGCCGACAACGATCCGAGTTTCGAGGCGGTCGTCGCCCAGGAACCCGACCTCGTGACTGCGATGTTCGAATGGCACATCGGTCCCAACGGCATCGTCGGCAAGCGCGACCAGTTTGCGAAGCTGAAGGTGCCGACCTACGTCTCGCCCACCGACTGCGTCGGCAAGGACAATTCCGGGCCTGGCGACGGCGTTCGCACGCAGATGTTCACGATGGAACTCGTCTACCGCAATATTCGCGAGTTCGGGCAGATCTTCGATGTCTCCGATCGCGCCGAAGCTCTGGTCGCCGAATTGAAGGCGCGCGAGGACAAGGCGGTCGCTTCAGTTGCCGGGATCAAGCCGCAGGATGTTCCTGTCGTCGTCTGGTTCTCCAGCAAGGACATCAAGGGGGACGCCTTCCTGGCCGGCAAGAATGGCGTGCCTGCCTATATCCTGTCGAAGCTCGGCGCCCGGAACGTCATCACCACCAATGAGGAATGGCCGCTGGTCGGTTGGGAGACGGTCGCTTCCGCCAACCCTGCCGTCATCGTCGTGGTCAAGATGGATCGCCGGCGTTTCCCGGCAGACGACATCAATCTCAAGCTCGACTTCCTCAAGACCGACGCGGTTGCGAGCAAGCTCGACGCCAGCCGGCAGCAGCGGATCGTGATCATGGATGTCGGCGCGACCAGGGCCGGGCTTGATACGATCGACGGTATCGAGGCGCTGGCCAACGGCATCAAGAGCTTCGGCCTCACCAAGTGAGCCATGGAGTGGCTCGGCCCAACTGGTTGGCGAGGGGCGCAGTAGCGATCCTCGCCTTCGCCCTGCTGATACTCGCGATCGCGCTCGCCGTGACGATCGGCGAAATGTCGATCCCGCTTGCCACGGTCTTCAAGGCCGTCGGCAACGGGTTGTTCGATCTCGATTACCCCGTAAGCGCGATCCAGCAGGGCGTCATCTTCGACTACCGGTTGAGCCGGGCTGTGGTGGCGGCCCTCTGCGGCGGTGCGCTCGCGCTTTCGGGCGCGATCCTGCAGGCGCTTCTGCGCAATCCTCTCGCAGAACCTTATATCCTCGGGATCTCGGCCGGAGCCTCGACGGGTGCGGTCGCGGTGATGATCCTGGGCTTCGGCGGCGCTGCGCTCAGCATATCCGGCGGTGCCTTCCTCGGCGCCATTGCCGCGCTCGTCATCGTCGCCTTGCTCGCCGCAGGGGCCGGCGGCGCGACCGACCGTGTGATTCTCGCAGGCGTCGCCGGATCGCAGCTTTTCAATGCGGCGACCGCGACGATCGTCACCACGCTGGCCAGTGCCGAACAGGCCCGCGGCGTGATGTTCTGGCTCCTCGGCAATTTCGGGGGCGTGCGCTGGCCCGATGTCTGGCTCGCCACGCCAGTGGCCTTCGCGGGCTTCGCCGTCTGTATCTTCCATACAAAGGCGCTCGATGCGTTCGCCTTCGGGGCGGATGCCGCTGCCGCATTGGGCGTGGCGGTGACCCGTGTGCGCATCGTGCTGTTCGTGACGACAGCCGTCATGACCGCGACCATGGTCAGCATCGTCGGCACGATCGGGTTCGTCGGTCTCGTCATACCCCACGCGGCGCGCTTCCTGACGGGCCCGGCCCATGCCCGGCTGCTCCCGGCATGCCTGATCATCGGTGCGATCTTCATGATCCTGGCCGACATCCTGTCGCGGACGCTGGTGCCGCAGCAGATTCTGCCGATCGGCGTCGTGACGGCGCTGTTTGGCGCCCCGGCTTTCGCCTTCATACTCTATCGCGCAAGGCGACCGGCATGACACTGGCCGCGCGCGACGTCCGTTGGAGCGCCGGAGGGCGCATGATCGTGGACGGCGTGACGCTGCACGCCGAACCCGGAAAGATCCTCGGTCTCATCGGCCCCAACGGTTCGGGAAAGTCGAGCCTGTTGAGGCTGCTGTGTCGCCTGCGCAAGGTTGCAAGCGGCGTGGTGACGCTGGATGACCGCGAGATCGGCACCTTGTCGCGGCACGACCTCGCCCGGCGCCTGGCCTTTGTCGAGCAGCAGGCGACGACCGAAATCCAGCTCTCCGTATGCGACGTCGTCAGGCTCGGACGGACCCCGCATCGCGGCGCACTCGCGTCCTGGACAGCGGCCGACGAAGACGCGGTCGAGGCCGCGCTGGCACGCGTCGATATGGCCGATCGACATGACCAGTTCTGGCACACGCTATCGGGCGGCGAGCGCCAGCGCGTCCATATCGCGCGCGCATTGGCGCAAATGCCGAGTGAACTCATCCTCGACGAGCCGACCAACCATCTCGATATCCAGCACCAGCTATCGATTCTGACCCTGATCAGGCGCCTGGGTATCACCTGCATCATGGCCTTGCACGATCTCAACCTGGCATCGCTTTTCTGCGACGAGATCGCCGTGCTGCATGCGGGCAAGCTGGTCGATGCCGGGACGCCGGAAACCGTGATGACCGAAGCGCTGATCCAGCATGTCTTTGGTGTCGCGGTTTCCATCCGCCGCGCCGCATCGGGCCGGAGGCGCATCGAATACCTGATCGAACCCTTTTGAGGTGGAAAGAGATGACGATGCAGCGAAGCGTTGGGGCCGGCGTCACCGACTACTGGAACGCCCGTGCCCCTAAATTTGATGGTGCTGCCTCCCATGTTGCCCAGCGCGAGCTCTGGCAGGCCGTGCTTGAGGCGGCCTTCCAGGCGGATGGCCCCAAGGACGTTGTCGATCTCGGGACCGGGACGGGCGCTTGCGCCCTCCTTGCTGCGTCGCTGGGGCATCGCGTCCGCGCCTGCGACGGGTCTGCGAACATGCTTGAGGTCGCTCGTGCGGTGGCTCGGCAAGCCGGCCTCGCCATTGCGTTTCAGGACAGCACGATCGAAGCGGCCGAGATCGCTGATGCGTCCGCCGATATCGTCACGCTCCGCAATGTCCTCTGGACGCTCGAGCGCCCCATTGAAGCGTTGCTGCAGGCCCATCGTATTCTGCGACCGGGCGGTCTCGTGCTCGTATCCGACGGATTATGGTCGGTGGCTCCTCAATATCGTTCCACCTATCCAGAGGAGCTTGCCGCACGGCTACCCCTGCATGATGGCTTGACGGAAGCCGCAGCGCAGGACCTGCTCACGCGAGCGGGTTTCACCGGGTTCAGACGCTGGCAGCACCTGTTCCCCGCTTCCCCCTATCCGGGAAATGTTCCCGTCTTCGTCCTGACCGCGCGCTCACTCGCTGGCTAGCCTCGAAGGCTTCAGCGCGTCAGTCGAGCGGGCCTCAAGCCGCGCAGGCTATTGCCCAGGAACCAGTGCTCGGCTTGAGCGAGATCGCCGGGCCGCAGTTGCTGCTCCAGGGCCCGTCCGCTCTCGATCAGGGTCTGGCGCAGCACGCCCGGCAAGAGACCATCGGACAGGGGCGGTGTGAGCAGGAGCCCGTCCCGCTCGACGAAGATGTTGCTGCGCGTTGCTTCGGTGACAAAGCCCGCGCGGTTTTGGAAGACGGCTTCATCGGCGCCGCGCTCGACGGCTGCCGCAAATGCAGTCTCGTAGGTACGACGGCGCGTTGTCTTGTATCGCAGGAATGGGTCGCCCTCGTCGGCCCTTGCGGCGGCGAGGACGACCTCGAGAGGCCGGTCTGGCTCGGCAGCGAGCACTGGTGCGGCGACATCGAGCATGCCGTTGCGATGGAGTTCGAGGCGGATACGGCGCAGCCCTTGCGGCGCAAAGGTCTCGACCAGCGCAGCGAGACGCGTTTCCGCCTCATCGCGGTCGAAGCGGAAGCCGAGCGCCTTTGCCGAACGGTCCAGGCGGCCGAGATGCAGGGGCAGCCGTGCAAAACCGGTCTCGTGCGACCAGCCCAGCGTTTCGATCAGCCCGTAATCATCGGCGAGGTCGGTCAGGACACGGGCCTTCAACAGGCATTCGAAATACTCGTCCGCAGCACGCGAATCCGTGACGATGCCGCCGCCAACGCCATAGCGGCCGGCACCCCCTGGAAAGATCGTAGCCGTGCGGATTGCGACATTGAAGCGAAGATCGCCATTGGGCGAGATCTGCCCAATTGAACCGGTATAGAGATCGCGCGCCCCGTCCTCGAGTTCGCGGATGATCTCCATCGCCCGCAGCTTGGGCGCGCCGGTGATCGAGCCGCAGGGGAAGACAGCCCGCAGCAGGTCTTCGAGCGAGAGGCCAGGACGCAACCTGGATGTCACCGTCGACGTCAGCGTGTGAAATGTCGGATAGGTCTCGACCCGGAAGAGGCTTGGCACTTCGACCGACCCCATGGCGCTGACCCGTCCGAGATCGTTGCGTAGCAGGTCAACGATCATCAGGTTCTCGGCGCGTTGCTTGGGGTCGGCCTGCAACTGTTCCATGGCGGCGCGCTCCGCCTCCGGTCCGTCGCGTCGCGGTGCTGTTCCCTTCATCGGGCGCGTCGTCGCCCGCCCCGACTCGACCTCGAGAAAGAGCTCCGGCGAAACCGACAGGATCGTCGCATCGTCGATGGCGACGATGCCGCCATGCGCCACGGGCTGGCTCGACCGCAAGGCTGCATAGAGCGCGAGGGGATCGCCCTCGTAGCGAAAGTCGATCGGAAAGGTCAGGTTGACCTGGTAGGCGTCGCCGGCGTGAAGATAGTCCAGCACACGCTGGATCTTGGCCGCGTGCGCTGGCGCATCGAGCTGCGGACGAACAGCGCCGAGTGGAGGCGGAGGCCCCAGTGCTCCAAACGCCTGGTCCAACTGCGCTGCAGGAAGCTGCAACGGCGCCCGAAACAGCCCGAACCACAGCAGGGGAAGCGCCCTCGCCTGCGGGATCGACGCGACGAGGCGTGGCTCGAAGGCGTATCCCAGCTCGTAGCTCAGGAAGCCGGCGGCATGCAGCCCCCGGGACAGGCCGTCTTCGATTCTACCGAGCGCAGACGAGATCTCCTCGATATGGTCGCATCGAACGACCTCGACCGGATCACAATAGAGTTGGGCCGATGCGGCCGCCGCGAGCCGGTCCTCCAGCAGCACGAAGGGGCGCCGCGTCGTGAGCATGGTGTCGATTGCAGGCGGCATCGGCGGCGTGGTTTCTGATTGGAGTGCAGAGGCTGCGCTCGAAGCGGCTTCGCGGATCGCGGCAATGCCTCGCTCCGATGGCAGCCTGGAATTGTAGGCCCGATCGCGTCCCGCCGTGAGCCTGACGAGAGCCACGCCGAATGCTCAGCGAGCCGTGGCCAGGGAGCTCCGCTGCCAGCTCAGCTCCGCAGGCCGGGAGCCTCCTGGCCCGTGCGCGCTACGTATTCCGTATAGCCGCCGCCATAGGTGTGAACGCCCTCGGGGGTCAGTTCGAGAACCCGGTTGGACAGTGCGGCAAGGAAATGGCGGTCGTGCGAGACGAACAGCATGGTCCCCTCATATTGCGCCAAGGCCGTGATGAGCATCTCCTTCGTCGCGATATCCAGGTGATTGGTGGGCTCGTCCAGCACCAGGAAGTTCGGCGGATCGTAGAGCATCTTCGCCATCACCAGCCGGGCCTTCTCGCCACCGGACAGGACCCTGCACCGCTTCTCGACATCGTCGCCGGAAAAGCCGAAACAGCCGGCCAGTGCACGCAGGGAGCCCTGCCCCGCCTGGGGAAACGAGTCTTCAAGCGACTGGAACACGGTGGCGTCACCGTCCAGCACCTCCATGGCGTGCTGGGCGAAGTAACCCAGCTTGATGGTGCCACCCAGCGCGACCGTGCCGTCGTCCGGCTCGGTGGCTCCCGTCACCAGCTTCAACAGCGTCGATTTGCCGGCGCCGTTGATGCCCATCACGCACCAGCGCTCCTTGCGGCGCACCTGGAAATCAAGCCCGTCATAGATGCTGCGGCTGCCATAGCGCTTGTGCACGTTCTTCAGGGTGACCACGTCCTCGCCGGAACGCGGTGCTGGCAGGAATTCGAACTGGACAGTCTGGCGGCGCTTGGGCGGCTCGACGCGGTCGATCTTCTCTAGCTTCTTCACACGGCTTTGCACCTGCGCGGCATGCGAGGCGCGCGCCTTGAAGCGCTCGATGAAGTTGATCTCCTTGGCGAGCATCGCCTGCTGGCGCTCGAACTGGGCCTGCTGCTGCTTCTCGCTGAGCGCGCGCTGCTGCTGGTAGAACTCGTAATCGCCCGAATAGGTCGTCAGCGCCCCACCGTCGATCTCGACGATCTTGTCGACGATCCGGTTCATGAATTCGCGGTCATGCGAAGTCATGAGCAGCGCGCCGTCATAGCCCTTCAGGAAGTCCTCGAGCCAGATCAGGCTCTCCAGGTCGAGATGGTTGCTCGGCTCGTCGAGCAGCATGGCGTCTGGGCGCATGAGCAGGATCCTGGCCAGCGCGACGCGCATCTTCCAGCCGCCGGAGAGAGCACCGACATCGCCGTCCATCATCTCCTGGCTGAAACCGAGGCCGGCGAGCACCTCGCGCGCCCGCCCATCCATGGCGTAGCCGTCGAGCTCCTCGAACCGTCCCTGGACCTCGCCATAGCGCGTAATGATCTCGTCCATCTCGTCTGCGCGGTCGGGATCGGCCATGGCAGTCTCGAGCTCCTTGAGCTCGGTCGCGACGGCACTGACCGGGCCCGCGCCGTCCATGACCTCGGAGACGGCGCTGCGGCCGGACATATCGCCCACGTCCTGGCTGAAATAGCCGATCGTCACGCCACGATCGACAGCCACGAGGCCCTCGTCGGGCGCCTCCTGCCCCGTGATCATGCGGAAGAGCGTTGTCTTGCCGGCGCCATTGGGGCCGACAAGGCCGACCTTCTCTCCTTTCTGGAGCGCCGCGGATGCCTCGATGAAGACAATCTGCTTGCCGTTCTGCTTGCCGATGTTCTCGAGACGAATCATGCTTCTACGGGACCAAATTCCAGGGAGGTCCCGCGCCTTTAAGCCATGGGCCGCGCCCACGGAAGGGTTTGCCTGCAATTCATTCAGCTCTTCCTGAGGATCTTCAGCGTGCCGCCAGCCAGACCTTGGCAGCGGCCGCATCGGCCTCCGACAGCTCATGTCCCGCTGCGATCACTTGCGCATCGACCTGGGCGCCGGCTTGCCTCAGCCGCGTTTCCAGCTCCGCTGCCTGCACACCAAAGGGATCGGAAGCCCCGGCCAGGATCAGGATATCCGCCCCTGCAAGGTCGGTCTCCTGCGGCGGTTCGAGCACGTTCATCGCGCGCAGCAGGATGGCCCTGCGGATCGGGCCAGGATGGATCTGCATCATCGCGGCAAGGAAGTTCGCGCCGTTGGAATAGCCGAGATAAGTCGTGCGTGCCGGGTCCAGCCCGTAATCCTTTGTCGCACTCTCGACAAAGGCCGCGAAGGCGGCGGCCTCGGCACGAATATCGGCCTGATCGAATTCGGTCGGCGACGATCGGCGAAACCAGCGTGCCGTCCCCTCCTCGGTGCTGCGTCCACGCACGCCGAGCAAGGTCGCTTCCGGCGCGATCCGGTGCGCCAGCGGCATCAGATCCGCCTCGTTGCCGCCGGTGCCGTGGAGCAGCACGAGAGTGGTGCCGTCCGTCGTTGCGGGCACATGGAAACGGTGCACGAAGGGCAGATCGCGATAGGTCATGCGAGGTTCCCCCGGCAGGGAGAATTGCGGCAGCACGACACGGATCTCGGAGGCCCGGCTGGCATCAGATGGAGGAACCATCAGGCTGGTTCCAAGCCTGTCCTCGGGCTCGTCGACCGTAAATCCCGGGCCGTCGCTCGCCAGTTCAATCAGGGTTCCGCCGGGTTCGCGAACATAGAGAGAGGTGAAGTATTTCCTGTCGTGAAGCGTGGTGACCGAGGAATTGAGGCGTGCCAGAGAACTTTCGATGGCCTTCACTGCAGCCTCATCCCTCGCCCGGAAGGCGACATGGTCTGCGATGCCCGTGCCTGGAGCACCGGGCCAGAACCCGCCGGCATCGCGGATATCGATGACGTCGCCACTGTCGGACACCATGCGCTGAACAGCCGACGTGGCCGCGGCTGGCCGGTAGCCGAAGCGTGCGACGAAGGCGGTCGTTTCCTCCCGCGTTTCGGACAGGATGGTTGCGCCGCGGACCCGGCGGATCGCATCCTCGGGAGCGATCCCGGGAGCCTGCCATGGCGCCGCGGCCGCCATATCCGTACCCACGAGCTTCACGATCACCCCGTCGGGGTCGCGCAAACGCAAGACGGGCTCGCCGAATTCCTGCTTCGGTCCCTCAGTGGGCACACGCTGCGTCAGTGCCCGCGTCAGCCAAAAGCCGATGCTCGCCGGTGGCACGGCCAGCGCGATCTCGCTCACCTGCCCATGTCCGACCCGACCTGGCGAGCCGTCCTGCCAGACGAGAAAGGTGACGAGCGAGCCAGGCGAACCCAGGCGGTCGCCGTAGAACAGGTGGAGTTGCTCCGCATCCTCGTAGCCGCCGGTCTGCTTGACGAGGCGCAGGCCGAGGAAGCCGACGTAGAAATCGACATTGGCCTGCGCATCACGGGTGATCAGAGTGAGGTGGTGGATGCCTCCGGTCATGTCGTCTCCTCAGACAGGCCTCGGCTGGCCATCGGCTCAGGCTTGCGAGTGCGCACTTTACGGAGCCGCGCGGCGATAGGCGAAGTAACGCCCTTCCGGGATACCATCGGGGAGTGAAACGGCAACCAGCGCAGGGTGTTCAAGATTGGAGCCGCTGATGATGAGTGCATCGTCCTGCGCGAGTGCGGCAACATGCTCCGGCAACCAGGCCAGATGGATTCGGTCGCGTTCCGGCACACCTGTTGTGGCGTCGACATGGATCAACGCGGCACTGCGGCCATGGCGCTCCACGAAGTCCGGTAGCGTCTTTGCCATGTCGCCGAGCACCAGCGCGCTCTCCGGAGGCATCGAACGCGGATTGGCCCTGGCCTCACGGTCGAAGGCATAAATCTCCCGCTTCGGCAGGATTTCGCGCAGATGATCGTATGTGCGGCCATTGCCGAGGCCAAGCTCGAGCACGAGCCCATTGCTGTTGGTGACGGACTTTGCCGCCCAGTCGAGGATGCGGCGCTGGGCTTCGAGGCGGCGGATAAAACTGTCGAGGCGGCTCATGAAAAGCGTCTGTCTCCGGCATCGGCGCAATCGCAATTGCGGGCGTAGCATCGGCCAAATGGCTTGCTTGTCATTTGCTGCGGCCGATGCCCTAATCCATTTAGATGCATACAGAATGCCGCAATGGCATCGCGTCAATGGCCATCAAGAGCCTGGTTTCGTTTCAGGGAGGACGAGCATTCATGATCAAGTCTAGCTGGCTCATTGCGCTGGCGGTATCCGCGGGTTTCGGCGTGGCGGCCGCTGCTCCGGCGCAGGCCCAGGCCTGGCCGCAGAAACCCATCACCTTCATCGTGCCCTTCCCGGCCGGCGGCGGCACCGATGCCTTTGCCCGGCCGATCGCCGCCCAGCTCGAGCAGCAGCTCGGGCAGCGCATCATCATCGACAATCGTGGTGGTGCCGGCGGGACGGTGGGCGCTTCGGCAGCGGCGCGGATGGCTCCGGACGGCTACACCTTCTTCGTTGGGGCCGCGCATCATGCGATTGCGCCTGCGCTCTATCCGAAGCTCGACTACAATATCCAGACCGATTTTGTTCCGGTTGGAGTCATCGCCCAGCCGCCCCAGGTTGTCGTCGTCCATCCGGGCAAGGTCCAGGCCAAGACGCTGGCCGAGCTGATCGACTACGCCAGGAAAAATCCCGACAAACTCAACTACGCATCAGCGGGAAACGGCACGACGCACCATCTTGCAGGTGAACTCTTCAAGCTCGTCACCAAGACCAACCTGACCCATGTTCCCTACCGCGGTGCCGGACCAGCGATGCAGGATCTGGTCGCTGGCCAGGTCGATGTGATGTTCGACGGGCTTGGCTCCTCGGCCGCACAGGTGCAAAGCGGTGCGCTGCGTGCCCTGGCGGTCGCCGCCCCGGCGCGGTCGGATGCCATTCCGGACGTACCGACCGCCAAGGAGGCCGGCCTTGACGGCTACGAGGTCGCGACCTGGTACGCCATCTGGGCGCCGAAGAACACGCCGGACGAGATCGTGACGCGCATGCGCGGCGAGATCGAGAAAGCGCTGAAGGCTCCGATGATCACCGAAGCCTGGAAGAAGAACGGCTCCACGATTCCTGCGATCTACGGCGCCGATTTCGGCAAGTTCGTCACAGCTGAAGTGGCTCGTTGGGGCAAGGTCGTCGGCGACGCCAAGATCAAGCTCGACTGAAGCGCCCTTCCCGGACATGGCGATCAGCTTTCGTCGCCCGCGCCGTCGATCACGGCGCGGGCGACTGTCATCGTAAAGCCAGCCCGGGCGAGCGCCGCGAGGTCCTTCTGGCGGTTCTCGGCACGGTCCCTGCGGCTCCAGGGCCCAAGTCGCTTGCGTCGGGCGGCGATCCGCGCCGCAGCCAGTTCCTCATCCTCGGTGGTGCGGCTCGCCTCCGCGACCAGCTCGCGCCCGACACCCTTGGCCGCAAGTCGCGCGGCAACGGCGCGGGCGGACTGCCCCTTTCGGCGCAAGGTTGCCGCCCGCCCTTCCGCAAAGCGCCTGTCATCGACCAGCCCTGCCGCAACGCAGCGCGCCACCGTTTCATCGATAAGTGCGGCGAAGGATTGGGGTTCGTCGCCATGGTGACGGCAACTCATCATCACCTTGCGCTGGAGGACGCGCTGCAACTGCCCGGCAGGGGCCGAGTAGCGCTCAAGATAATGCATCGCCGCTCGCTGCAGATAATCGGCACTGATCCGCCGTGGCGGTTTGCGCGGACCGGCGCTGTGCGGAACCCCGCCCCCATTGGCACCGCTCATTCTAGTCCAGACCAGGTTTCGATCGTGCCGACTTGACCGATGAGCGCCGGTCCTTGCTTTGCAGGCGGCGCTCCTTGGATGCTTTCGTCGGCTTGGTCGGCCGGCGTGTTTCGGGGCGGACCGCAGCCTCGCGGATCATGTCCAGCAGGCGCTCCAGTGCCTCCTCGCGATTGCGCTTCTGGCTCCTCTGCGCCTGGGCGACGATGACGATGACACCGTCCTGCGTCAGCCTGCTGCCCGCGATCTTCATCAGCCGGATCGCCACATCATTCGGCAGGGACGGAGATCGGCGCGCATCGAACTTCAACTGGACCGCGCTCGACACCTTGTTGACATGCTGCCCTCCTGGCCCGGAGGAGCGCACGAAGCTTTCCTCGAGCTCGCTCTCGTCGAGGGTAATGGACGGGGTGACTTGAATCATGGGAGGACGGTAGCTCAACCTCTGGAGAATTGCAGCGTTGAAGCCCTCTCGCGATATTGCCCGGCTGATCGAGATCATGGCGGCGCTACGGACCCCCGGCACCGGCTGCCCCTGGGATTTGGAGCAGGACTTTGCTTCGATTGCGCCCTACACGGTCGAGGAGGCCTATGAGGTCGCAGACGCGATCGCGCGCGGTGACAAGATCGATCTCCAGGACGAACTCGGCGACCTGCTGCTTCAGGTGGTTTTCCATGCGCGCATGGCCGAGGAAGAAGGTGCCTTCGCCTTTGCCGATGTGGTCGAGGCGATCACCAGCAAGCTGATCCGCCGCCACCCACACGTCTTCGGCGATGCACGGGACCTCTCACCGGCGGAGGTCAAGGCGCTCTGGCACCGCATCAAGGCACAGGAGAAGGCTGACAAGGCCGCCGCGCACCGCGCTGCCGGGTTGCCCGAGACCAGCGAGGACAGGGGTGTTCTCGCGGGCGTGCCCCATACCTTGCCTGCTCTCACCCGCGCCTGGAAACTCCAGGCCAAGGCCTCGACCGTCGGGTTCGATTGGAACGATGCCAGGCTCGTTCTGGACAAGATCCGCGAGGAAACGGCGGAGATCGAGGAGGCGCTTGCGGGCGGCAGCAAAGACGCCATCCGGGAGGAGATCGGAGACCTGCTCTTCGTCGTCGCCAACCTGGCGCGTCATGTCGATGCCGACCCTGAAGGGTGCCTCAACGCGGCCAACACCAAGTTCGAACGCCGGTTCCGGGGAATCGAAGACGCACTTGCCGCCGAGGGTCGGGACGCGAAGGATGCGACGCTCGACGAGCTGGAAGCGCTCTGGCAGGCGGTAAAGCGGACGGAAAAGGCGAAGGCCGGCTCTGGCTAGAGGGTCGGCCCGAAAGGTGGCTTGCGGTTCTCGGGAAAGCCGATGCAAACACATCGGGCCATCACATCGGATCCGATGTGATATCTGGCCCGATGATCTAACCTTGGCGCTCTGCCTGGGGAAAACGCGCCCCAAACGCCCCTTCCCGCTCCGGCGGGAGCCGCACGGTCAAGGCGAGAGCGCCGTCCTCGGCATCCTCGCGGCTGAGGACCTCGCCATTGCTGTGCAGCCAGGCAAGCGACTTGCCGTCGCCGGGCTCGAGCGTGAGGCGGTAGACCGGCCGGCTGCGCGCGATGCGGGTTTCGATCGCGTCGGTCAGACGATCAACCCCTTCTCCCGTCAAAGCTGAAACCAGGACGGGACGTGAGGTAACCGGCCTGAGCTCTGCCAGCGCAAGCTGCCGGTCGTGCTCTTCTCCAACAAGCAGGTCGGCTTTGTTCCAGACCTCGACGACGCGCTGCCCGTCGTCCGGATCGATGCCGAGATCCCTCAGAATGGCCTGCACATCGGCCGCCTGGGCCTGCGTATCGTCATGAGCGAGGTCGCGCACATGTAGCAGCACGTCGGCTTCGATCGCATCCTCGAGCGTGGCCCGGAAGGCGGCGATGAGCTGGGTCGGCAGGTCCGAAATGAATCCGACGGTGTCGGAGAGCATGATGCGGGCGCCATGCGGCAGCTTGATTGCGCGCGCGGTCGGGTCGAGCGTCGCAAACAGCATGTCCTGGGCCAGGACATCGGCAGAGGTCAGTCGATTGAACAGCGTCGACTTTCCAGCGTTGGTGTAGCCAACCAGCGCAACAACCGGATAAGGCACGCGTTTCCGACTGGCACGATGCAGCGAACGAGTACGTTTCACCGTATCGAGATCGCGTTCGATCTTGGTCATCCGCTCCTGGATGACGCGCCGGTCGGCCTCGATCTGCGTCTCGCCAGGACCGCCAAGGAAGCCGAAGCCGCCACGCTGACGTTCCAGGTGGGTCCAGGACCGCACCAGGCGGCTCTTCTGGTAATTGAGGTGGGCGAGTTCGACCTGCAGCGCGCCCTCCTTGGTGCGGGCGCGCCGGCCGAAGATCTCAAGGATCAGGCCGGTTCGGTCGATGACCTTGCAGCCCCAGGCCTTTTCAAGATTGCGCTGTTGCACCGGCGACAGCGCGCAATCCATCACGACGAGGCCGATCTCCTCGTTGGTGATGCGCTCGGCGATCTCCTCGACCTTGCCCTTGCCGAGATAGGTCGCCGGTCTCAGCGCCGTCAGCAGCGCAGAGATGGGCTCGACCACGGAAAGATCGATCGCAGCCGCAAGCCCCACCGCCTCGTCCAGCCGCGCGGCGAAGGAGCGTTGATTCGCATCCGCCGCCGCGCCACGGCGCTGCAGGTAAGGGCCGATGACGAAGGCACGGGTATTGGCCGCGATGTCGCGCTCGATCTCGTCGAGCGGCTTCACCCCGGCCGGTACGTCGTCCGTGCCCGAGCGCCCTGCCACGGCCTCAGGCCTTGTCCGTTTCCTCAGGCTCGAAGAGCTGGACCGGATGGCCGGGCATAATCGTCGAGATGGCATGCTTGTAAACGAGCTGCGAATGTCCGTCGCGACGGAGCAGCACGCAGAAATTGTCGAACCAGGTGACGACGCCCTGCAGCTTCACGCCGTTGACGAGGAAAATCGTCAGCGGAATTTTCTGCTTGCGGACGTGATTGAGGAAGGTGTCCTGAAGGTTTTGAGCCCGCTCTGCGGCCATGTTCAGCCCCTGTTGTTGGGATCGCGCTTCGGGTTGCGTTGGCGATCCAATTCGTTCCGTTCAGCGTCCGGCCGAGCGCCGGGGCATTTCGGAACACCGATAGGTCATTAGACCGCGTGCATATGCTGCAATGCAAGTGGTTCGAAAGGCATGCGCAGCAGAAAGTCCTGCGTTCGACGCAGGCGCACATGCAGATCGCGCCTGCCTCTCCGTCAACCGACCCCGAGCGACTTCAGCTTGCGGTGCAGGGCCGAGCGCTCCATGCCGATAAATTCGGCCGTGCGTGAGATATTTCCGGAGAAGCGGGCGATCTGTGCGATCAGATACTCACGCTCGAAAATCTCGCGCGCATCGCGCAGTGGCAGGCTCATCAAGCGTTCGCCGCCTGACCCCGACGGCGTCGTCGGCACCATGGCACCGACCTCGGCGGGCAGCATCTCGATGGTGATGTCGGCGCTCGGGTCCCCCTTGGTCAGAATCATCAGCCGTTCGACATTGTTGCGCAGCTCGCGGACGTTGCCTGGCCATTCATGCGACTGCAGAACCGCCATCGCGTCGCCGCCGATTCTGCGCTTCGGCAGGCCGGTCGCGACCGAGATCTGGTCCATGAAGAACTCGATCAGTTCTGGCACGTCCTCGCGCCGCTCGGAGAGTGACGGTACGCGCACCGGCACTACGCTCAGCCGATGATAGAGATCCTCGCGGAAGCGTCCGTCGGTGATCAACTGGGCGAGATCGCGGCTGGTCGAAGAAATGATGCGGACGTCGACATGGACGCGCGTCGCGCCGCCGACGCGCTGAAAATTCTGATCGACGAGAACGCGCAGGATGCGGTTCTGCGTCTCTCGCGGCATGTCGCCGATTTCGTCGATATAGAGCGAACCGCCATGGGCTTCCTCGAGCGCTCCGACCCGGCGGGAACGGCCCTCCCCGCCCTCGACGCCAAAGAGCTCCTCCTCCATCGTTTCCGGCGTGATCGTCGCTGCGTTGATGACGATGAAGGGGCCGGTTGACCGGCTGGAGGCCTCGTGCAGGGTCCGGGCGGCCAGTTCCTTGCCGCATCCCGGCTCGCCGGTGATCAGCACACGCGCATTGGTGGGCGCGACGCGGTCGATGGTCTGGCGCAACTGGTTGACGACGGTCGACTTGCCGACGATCCTGCTTGCCTGCACCGAGCGCGTCTTCAGTTCGCGCACTTCGCGCCGCAGCCGCGACGCCTCGAGCGCGCGCTCCGCGACCAGGATCAGCCGGTCGGCCTTGAACGGCTTCTCGATGAAGTCATAGGCACCGCTCTTGATGGCGGACACCGCAGTCTCGATGTTGCCGTGACCGGAGATCATCACCACCGCAAGGTCCGGATGGCTCTCCTTGATCAGGTCGAGCACCTGCAAGCCGTCGAGCCGGCTGCCCTGCAGCCAGATGTCGAGAAAGACCAGGTTCGGCCGGCGGGCCGCGATCGCCGCCAGAGCCTCGTCCGCCGATCCCGCCTTGCGCGTGCGGTAGCCCTCGTCCTCGAGCAGGCCGGAAACCAGTTCCCTGATGTCGACTTCGTCGTCTACGACCAGAATGTCAGCGCTCATTCCTGAGTTCCGTTCTGCTTGTTCATGGCGATATCGGCGGGCTTGCCACCGGATTCGGCATCATCGGGTTGCTGCTCCGGCCCGGCTTCGGGGAACCAGAGCCTGACGCGCGCGCCGCGTCCGCCTTCATGGACGTCCGGTCGGTCGAGCAGTTCGATGCCGCCGCCATGGTCCTCGAGGATCTTGCCGACAATCGCGAGACCGAGGCCGGTGCCGCCCTCGCGTGTCGTCATATAGGGTTCTAGCAGTTTCTGGCGCTGATCGATGGGCAGGCCTTTGCCGTTATCGATGACGTCGATGATGATCGTGCCATCCTCGCGGCGCTGGAAGGAGACATCGATCCTGCCGGGGCCGCGTTGGTCCATCGGCAAGGCTTCGATCGCTTCGGTGGCGTTCTTGATGACATTCGTGAGCGCCTGGGACATCAGCCGGCGGTCGAACTGCGCCAGAACCGGCTCCGCAGGCAGGTCCTCCGACAAGGTCAGCTCCGGATTGCCGACGCGCATCAGGAAGACGATTTGGCGCACCGTCTCGACGATGTCCTCGCGCTCCAGTGAGGGCTTTGGCATGCGCGCGAAGGACGAGAACTCATCGACCATGCGCCGGATATCTTCGACCTGGCGCACGATCGTCGCCGTGCACTGCTCGAAGATTTCCTTGTCGTCGACGATCACGCGGCCGAATTTACGCCGGATACGCTCGGCCGAAAGCTGGATCGGCGTCAGCGGATTCTTGATTTCGTGCGCAATGCGCCGTGCGACGTCGGCCCAGGCCGCTGTGCGCTGTGCCGAGACCAGATCGGTGATGTCATCCAGCGTCACGACGAGGCCTGCGCCGGCCCCTTCGCCTTCGCGAACGGCGCGGACATTGACCATTCGGTCGTGGCCAGCACGCGTGATCGCAATCTGGCCGGAGCTTTGCCTCTGCCGATTATGCAGCGCCTCGGCAACGAAACCTGCGATTTCGGGAGCGACCTGACCGATCGGCTCGCCCAGCAGACGCCCGCCGGCGCCAAGCAGGATTTCAGCCGAGCGGTTCATGATGGTGATGTGGCCGTCGGCATCGAGGCCCAGCACGCCGGACGACACACCCGACAGGACCGTTTCGGTGAAGCGCCGTCGTCGATCGATGACTTCGCTGGCCGTGACCAGCCCGTCGCGCTGCCGACGCAGCTCCGCCGTCATCTTGTTGAAGGTCTCACCGAGATGAGCGAGGTCGCCCTCCGATCGTCGTATCGGGACCTGGACATAGAAATTGCCGCTGGAGACCTGGTCGGTCGCGTGGATCATCCGCCGTATCGGTGCCACGAGCCCGTTGGCGAAACTGAGCCCGATCCAGATCGCCGAGAGCAGCAGGATGACGGCGATCAGGGCATACATCGAGGCAAAGGCGATCTGCACGCCCTTCCGGCGTGCATCGATCGAGAGATACTCGACGGCAGCGCCACGGGCGACGGCCGGAAACTCGACCGCGAGCGGGTTCACCTCACGGGCGACATAGAGGAAAGCGTTGTCATAGGTCGGCAACTTGACCAGCGCGCCGAAGATGCGCCCGGTCGAGGGCAGTACACAGATCGGCTCGGGCGAGGATTGAGCATCCTCGAACGCGGCTTCATCGGGTTTCGGTGCATCGCGCAGCACATCGATATTCGCCCTTACGAGGACCGTCGCCGGCGGCCGCATGATCGTCGCGACCGGGACTCCGAGCGCCGTGGCACGGGCTGTCAGGAAGTTCTCGAACCATTTGCGGTCGGCATCGAAGGCAGGTTTCGCCCGCGTCAGATCGTCCGCCAGCACACGGATTTCGCGGCCGAGCGACTGGCACTGGCCCGCCGCATAGGCGTCAGCGACCTCGACCGATTTGAAGATGGCATCGCGCATCCGATCCGAGAACCAGGGCTCGAGGCCGCGCTCGATGGTGACGGTCGCGATCACCGCCACGAGCACCGCCGGCAAGGCGGCAATGATGCTGAACAGGCCGACGATGCGGACATGCAACCCCGCGGCCGCAGCCCCGGCACGCCTCGCCCGGATCAGCACAGCCGTCTCGAACGCGACGATGATCAGCAGCAGCAGGATCAGGAAGCCGTTGAGCACGAAGACGCCGATGACGACCTCGTGCACTGGCACGATGGGAGTCGCGCCGGACAGGACAAGGAAAGTCACCAGTGCCGAGACGAGCGCGAATACGACGACGAGGGCCCCGAGCCAGCCCGAGACGCGTCGCGGCGTATCCTCGCCACGCGGCGTGATCCTGATATCGCTGATGGAGGCGGTCACTCTGTCTCAACAACTCCGCAAATGCCGGACGCAAGGGTACCCGGCTCGGCGCACTGATGCGCCGCCGCAACGGTGTTGTCAAAATATGACATATGAAAGGCAGGAAACCCTTGCCCCGCCTTACAAAGGCTCAGCGTGGCGAGCGGACCACCTGCATGTCGAGTTCCCGAATCTTCTTGCGCAAGGTGTTGCGATTGAGCCCGAGCAGCTCGGCCGCGCGGATCTGATTGCCGCGAGTTGCGGCAAGCGCAGCGGCGATCAATGGCGGTTCGACCTCGCGCAAAATGCGGTGATAGAGTCCAGGTGGCGGGATATTGTCGCCGAAACCGCCGAAATATTGACCGAGATGGCGCTCGACCGAACCCGACAAGGTCTCCGCCCGCTCCGGCCCCGAGCTATGGGCGAAGCTCGAGTTTGCGGAGGCCGGCTGCAGTTCGGCCTCGACGATCGGTGCGGTGATCGTCTCCTGTGGATAGAGCGCAGCGAGGCGCCGGACGAGATTCTCCAGTTCCCGGACATTGCCCGGCCAGCGATAACGCCGCATCACGTCCATCGCTTCCGAATCGATCTGCTTGCGCGGCAGCCCTTCCTTCTCAACCAGCGAGAAGAAGTGCCGGGCGAGATCCGGAATGTCTTCGACCCGCTCGCGCAGCGGCGGCAGCCTGATCGGCACGACGTTGAGGCGGAAGAACAGATCCTCGCGGAATAGTCCCTGCGCGATCGAGATACGCAGATCCTTGTTGGTCGCCGCCACGATGCGGACATTCGTCCTGATCGGCGTACGCCCTCCGACCGTCGTGTATTCGCCCTGCTGCAGCACGCGCAGGAGCCGCGTCTGGGCCTCCATCGGCATGTCGCCGATTTCGTCGAGGAAGAGCGTGCCGCCCTCGGCTTGCTCGAAGCGACCGGAGGAGCGGGTGAGTGCGCCGGTGAAGGCGCCCTTCTCATGGCCGAACAGTTCGGATTCGATCAGGTCCTTCGGAATGGCGGCCATGTTGATGGCGACGAAGGGACCGTTGCGGCGCTTGCCGTAATCGTGGAGCGCGCGGGCAACCAACTCCTTGCCTGTGCCGGACTCACCGTTGATCATCACGGTGAGATCGATCGGCATCAGCCTCGCAAGCGCCCGGTAGACGTCCTGCATGGCCGGCGAGCGGCCGATCAGCGGAATGTCATCGGGCTCGGCCACGGCATTGGCACGCCCGCCATCGCCGCGCGGCCGGGAAAGGGCTCTCCCGACGATCGCGACGAGTTCCTTCAGATCGAAGGGCTTCGGCAGATATTCATATGCGCCGCGCTCGGACGCCTTGATCGCGGTCATGAAGGTGTTCTGCGCGCTCATCACGATGATCGGCAGGTCAGGCCTTACCCGCTTGATGCGCGGCAGCAGATCGAAGGCGTTCCCGTCGGGCATCACCACATCGGTGATGATGAGATCGCCCAGCCCTTGCGCTGCCCAGGTCCAGAGTGTCGCCGCCTGTCCTGTCGTCCGGACCTCGTACCCGGCCCGCGCGAGGGCCTGGTTGAGCACCGTGCGGATCGCGGCGTCGTCGTCGGCGATGAGAATGTTACCCGTGGGCATTCAATTATCCTGTGAACCTCAAGCGCTCCGTGTGGGACGCGCTTCATGCAGGGGCAGAAGAATCCGGAATGTCGTGCGCCGCGGCACAGACTCGCATTCGACGATTCCGCCGTGGTCGCCGATCACCTTCGCTACGAGTGCAAGTCCAAGGCCACTGCCCTGCGCCTTGGTGGTGACGAAGGGATCGAACAGATGCGGCAGCAGGTCGTGAGGCACGCCGGGGCCATTGTCGCGGATGCCGATCTCCAGCGGCAGCGCAATCCGACTTGCTGAGCCGGCATGCTGCATGCGGATCCCGGGGCGATAGGCCGTGGTCAGTGTGATCTCACCATCAATCGCATGTTCGCCAATGGCTTCCGCCGCATTCTTCATCAGGTTCAGAAGAACCTGGACCAACTGATCGCGGTTGCCGGCGACCGGCGGCAATGAAGGATCGTAAACCTCGTTGAAGCGGATGTGCCGGGCGAAGCCCGATTGGGCCAGCCGTTTCACATGATCCAGCACGTCATGGACATTGACTGGACCGCGCTCGCTCGGACGTTCATCGCCAAACAGCTCGACACGCTCGACCAGCTTCACGATCCGATCGGCCTCGTCGCAGATCAGCTGGGTCAACATCCGATCGCTGTCGGGCACCGAGGCTTCAAGAAGCTGCGCCGCACCGCGAATGCCGGAGAGCGGGTTCTTGATCTCGTGTGCGAGCATCGCGCCGAGCGCAGTGATGGAGCGGGCTGCTCCTCGATGCGTCAGCTGTCTGTCCATTTTTTCGGCAATTGTTCGTTCTTGCAGCATCAGGACGACGGCTTCGCTCTGATTGGGCAAGGGTGAGGCAAAAACATCGACGATGCGTTCGATGCCGATCCGGGGCGAGCCCAGATCCAGTCGGTACTCGGTCACGCTGGCGCCGCGCCGCTGCACATCCTCCACCAGGGACAGTACGGGGGAGCCAAAGGCGATCACATCATCCAGGCGCTGGCGCTTGAGCACGACCACGCTCGACTGGAAGAAGTCCTCCGCTGCCGTGTTGGCGTAAAGAATGCCGTGCCCTTCGCCGATGACGAGCACCGGCATGGGCAGGACATTCAGCGCCTGCATTTCCACCATATCGAGCAAGGTCAAATCCCGCTCATCGCCAACCTCGTCGGCAAATGCCATCGCCATACGCAATCGTTCCTCGCTCAGGCTGCCTCGCGGCTGCATTCAGTGGAAAACAGGGCAGCCAGCGCGCGCAGGGCCTGATGAGGATCATCCGTGGTCAGAAGCGCGCGACGTTGTTCGGGGTCAGGGGCACAGCCGGTCGCGACCGCCTCATCGGCATAGGCGGCCAGATGCTTCCGGGCATGACGCACGCCCTGCTCGCGGCCGAGCAGGGACAGCAGGCCCTCGTAATGCTCCTGCGCAACCGCATGCTTCTGTGCTGGGCTCAACTCCGTCACCGGGCGTCCGGCGAGTGCGTCACCCACCGCGCCGACAAGCCAGGGCCGCCCCAGAGCCGCGCGTCCAACCATGACGAAATTCGCGCCCGAGCGCTCAAGGCATGCCTCGGCATCCGCGACGCTGTGAATGTCGCCATTGGCAACGAGCGGGAAATCACCGGTTTCGCGCACGGCCTGAATCGCGGCCCAGTCGGCGACGCCCTTGTAGAACTGCTGCCGGGTGCGGCCATGGACCGTGATCATCGCTGCGCCGGCGGATACGGCGCGGTGCGCCAGTTCGGGCGCGTTGCGGGATGCGTCATCCCAGCCGAGCCGCATCTTCACCGTCACCGGAATGGTCACGGAACTGACCGCCGCCTCGACAAGCGAAAGCGCATGGTCGAGATCGCGCATCAGTGCCGAGCCAGCCCAGCCGCCCGTCACGCGCTTGGCGGGGCAGCCCATATTGATATCGACGATCTGCGCCCCGGTGGCTTCGGCCAGCCGGGCAGCCTCTCCTAGCCAGTGCGGATCGCAGCCGGCAAGCTGGACGACATGCGGGAAGACCCCTGCCCCCTCGGCGCGCAAGCGGGCCTCTTCGCTGCCGCGCACGAATTCGTCGGATGCGACCATTTCGGAGACGACGAGCCCCGCACCGAATCGTGCAGCGATGCGACGCATCACGACGTCGGTGACGCCCGACATCGGCGCAAGAAAGGCTCGGGAGGCGATCGCAACCCCGGCAATGCCGGAGAGTTCGTCGCCCGATTTTGAGGCAATATCCATTATGGCTATTTATTGGACATTGCTGCATCAGCGCAAGGGATTTCGAACCAATGCTGCAATGCAATATCGCCGCAGCCCGGAGCGGATGGTCGCAGCGCCTCGCGCCGCACTTGGCGATTGCATGACCGGCGACTATCAACCGGGCTCTAGCTGGAGCCTCGCCGTGTCGTCCGAAACAGTGACATGTCTTCCGTCGGTGGCGGCCCTCGTCGTTGCGGCGGGGCGCGGCCTGCGTGCCGGCGGAGACTTGCCAAAGCAATATCGCCTTCTCGCCGGCCTGCCAGTCCTGCGGCGAACCCTGCTTCCATTGCTGGCAGAGCGGGCAATATGCCATGTCGTGGTCGTCATCGGGGCAGGTGATGAGGCCTGCTATGCCGACGCTGTCGCGGGCTTCTCGTCCGGGAAGCTGCTCGGCCCCGTCACGGGGGGCGCGACCAGGCAGGACTCAGTGCGACTTGGCCTGCAGGCATTGGCAGCATCGGGATTCGAGGGAACCGTGCTGGTCCATGATGCGGCCAGACCGTTCGCGTCCCGAACCTTGATCGAGCGCGCAATCGAAGCCGCGCAGGACGGTTCGGCCTCTATCCCTGCCCTGCCGGTCACCGACACGATCAAGCGTGTGGACGGCAAGGGACATATCATCGAGACGCCGCCGCGCGACCAGCTCGTCAGCGTACAGACGCCCCAGGCCTTTGCCTTCCGCTCGCTGCTGGCAGCCCATGAGGCGGCAGCCGCCGCGGCTGTCACCGGTCTCACCGACGATGCCGCCCTGATCGAATGGGCGGGCCATGCGGTCACGACCTTCCCTGGAGAGGCCATGAACGTGAAGCTGACGCATCCCGAGGATTTTGTCCTGGCGGAGGAGAAGCTACGCAGGCAGCTGACCACCCGGGTCGGCACCGGCTATGATGTCCACGCCTTCACCGAAGGCGATCATGTCTGGCTCGGCGGTGTCCGCATTCCGCACGCGCGCGGTGTACGAGCCCATTCCGACGGTGACGTCGCGCTGCACGCCTTGACCGATGCCATTCTCGGGGCGCTGGCGGATGGCGATATCGGCACGCATTTTCCGCCGAGTGATCCGCAATGGCGCGGGGCCTCATCCGACCGCTTTCTCGCATTTGCCGCCGAGCGCGTCAGCGGGCGCGGCGGCGTGATCGACCATCTCGATCTCAGCATCGTTTGCGAGGCACCGAAGGTCGGCCCGTATCGCGAGCAGATCCGGGCGCGGATCGCCGAGGTCACAGGGGTGCGGCTCGACCAGGTCGGACTCAAGGCGACGACATCGGAGCGCATGGGCTTTACAGGTCGCGGCGAAGGGCTGGCGGCCTTGGCAACGGCCACGCTGCGCCTGCCGAACGAGGAGTAGGGCAACGACCATGTTCGATTCCGAGATCACCACCCTCGCCATCGAAGTTCTGACGATCTGCCGCGATCGTGGCCTGAGCGTCGCGACGGTCGAGTCCTGCACCGGCGGGCTCGTCTCGGGCGCGCTTACCGCAATCCCGGGCTCGTCCGACGTCGTCAATGGTGGGTTGGTGACCTATTCGAACGCCGCCAAGACTGCGCTGGCAGGCGTGCAAGCGACGCTGATCGACAGCTACGGCGCGGTCAGCGAGCCGGTTGCCCGCGCCATGGCGGAGGGCGGCCGCGCGATGCTCAAGGCCGATCTTTCCGTCGCGATCACCGGCGTTGCCGGGCCAGGCGGGGGCAGTGCCGCCAAGCCCGTCGGGCTCGTCCATTTCGGCTGCGCATCAACTGCCATGACCACGCACCGGGAAAGGCGCTTCGGCGATCAGGGGAGAGACGAAATCCGCCGCCTCTCCGTCATCGAGGCGCTCGAGATGCTCAAGCAGGCGGCGCTGAGCCATCGGTGACCGCGGTCCGGGCACGGCCATAGACAAGGTCGGCCCGCCTCTCGAAAGCCTCGGCGAACTTGCGAAAGGCCTTGTCGAACATCGTCCCCATCAGCAGGCCAAGCATGCGGCTGGCGAACTCGTAGGAAATGAAGAAGGCGATCTCGCAGCCTCCTTCCATCGCCTTGAAGCTCCAGCGGTTCTCGAGATGCCGGAACGGGCCGTCGACATACTCGACAAGAATCTTCAGGTTGGCAGGATCAAGCGTGACGCGACTGGTGAAGGTCTCGCGGATCGCCTTGTAGCCGACCGTCATGTCGGCCATCAGCACCTCGCCGCCACCTTCGCGCGGCGTCCGGCGTCGCACCACCAAGCCTTCGCAGAGCGGCAGGAACTCGGGGTATTTCTCGACATCCGCCACGAGCGCGAACATGCGCTCCGGCGAGTGCTTCACCCGGCGGGTGCTGTTGAACATCGGCATGAGACGCTACGCGCTCAACCGCCGAACTTGGCTGCGCGGGCGTCCCTCAACCGCGCGAAATCCTCACCCGCATGATGCGAGGACCGCGTCAGCGGCGTCGAGGACACCATCAGGAAGCCCTTCACATAGGCGATCGCCTCGAATCCCTTGAACTCGTCGGGCGTGACGAAGCGGATCACCGCATGATGTTTGCGGGAGGGCGCGAGGTACTGGCCGATGGTCATGAAATCGACGTCGGCCGAGCGCAGGTCGTCCATCAGCTGCAGGATCTCGTTCCGCTCCTCGCCGAGGCCGACCATGATGCCTGACTTGGTGAAGATGGTGGGGTCGAGCTCCTTCACACGCTGTAGCAGGCGCAGCGAATGGAAGTAGCGCGCACCGGGGCGCACCTTCAGATACTTGCCGGGCACCGTTTCGAGATTGTGGTTGAACACGTCCGGCTTGGCCGCCACGACCACTTCGAGCGCGCCGGGCTTGCGCAGGAAATCCGGCGTCAGGATTTCGATCGTCGTGCCAGGCGAAGCCTCGCGGATCGCGCGGATCACGCGGGCGAAATGCTCCGCACCGCCGTCATCGAGATCATCGCGGTCGACCGAGGTGATGACGACATGCTCGAGGCCGAGCTTGGCGACGGCTTCGGCGACCTTGCGTGGCTCCTCGAGGTCAAGCGGCTGGGGCACGCCCGTCTTGACGTTGCAGAAGGCGCAGGCCCGCGTGCAGGTGTCGCCCATGATCATGAAGGTGGCGTGCTTCTTCTCCCAGCACTCGCCGATATTCGGGCAACCCGCTTCCTCGCAGACCGTGACGAGCTTGTTCTCCTTCACGATCTTCTGCGTTTCGGCCCATTTCGGTGAGCCGGGAGCTTTCACCCTGATCCAGTCCGGCTTGCGAAGGACGGGGTTCTCCGGGCGCTTCTGTTTCTCGGGATGGCGCAACTCGGCCGCAGGTTTGGCATCCGCCTTGGGATTGCCGACATTGGGCCGCGGGTCGCGGTTCAGAAGATCGAGAACGAGAGCCATGTCGTTTCCAGTCACCCGGCGCCTGCAAGAGGCGCCAATTTGCTCTAGCTAATCTGCATCAGGCCCGGCGGCAACCTGACCGGAGGTCGCGTCAGGCTGCAGGTTTCCGCAAGGCGTTCCAGATCACGATCACCACGCAGGCGCCTGCGATAGCCGCGACCAGGGTGCGAGGGAAGCCGTGGATCGGGATGTCGAGCAGCTCGGCCAGGCGGCTGCCGACGAAGGAGCCTGCCACTCCCACCAGCATGTTGGTGAAGAGGCCGTGATCGGACGACGTGATGCGCTCCGCGATCCAGCCGGCGAGCAGGCCGATCAGCAGTGTCGCGAAGAAGCCGTAACCGGGCGTGCCGAGTGCGGCGTAGATGGGGCTATCCATGATCTGTCGTCCCTTTCGTCAGCCTGCAGCATGAAACTGCCGGACAGGCCGGGAACGGCCTGCACCGGTCGTCATGCGATGAACCTGGCCAGCAGCACCACGAGGATCGCGCCGAGCACCGCCATTGCCGCCTCGTCGAGAAAGGCGTGTCCGGTCCGCACCCGCCAACCGGTGATCCGCACCAGCCCCTGCCCGACCAGCATGCCGAGCACACCGACAACGGCGTGACGGACCAGCCCGCCACCGCCCACCACGAGGCTGGCGACGAAGCCTGTTACGGTCCCGAGCAGGATCGTCGGCGCGAGCGCCCGCCAATCCAGTGGCAAGCCGCGACCAGGAGGCAGGATCTCGACCTTGTCATCTGGGATGACGCGGTCGGGACCACGGGATTTGCGCGTGCGCGGGCGTGTCGTCATCGCCGGGATATGCCCTCGCGCGGTGCGAGTTTCCAGACCGTCAGGCGATCACCCGCGCCAACAGCACCACGACGATGGCGCCGATCGTCGCTGTGATGATCTGCGAGACCAGCGGGTTGCCGATTCCGAGATTCACGCCGAGCGCCGAGAGCAGAAAGCTGCCGACGAAAGCGCCGATCAGGCCGGTGATGATGTAGCGGACAAGCCCACCACCACCGACGACGATACTGGCGAGCCAGCCGGCGACGAGACCGATGATGATGGCGACGATAATCGAACGCAGATCCATGTTGGTCTCCAGCTCTCGTGTGTCAGGCTGCCATCACCGAACCCGGCGCCGAGAGCGCCGGCTCAGCATCTCTAAGCGTTCAGCACCTTCCCATAGGCGTCGAGCACGCTTTCCTTCATCGTCTCCGACAGCGTCGGATGCGGGAAGATGGTGTGCATCAGCTCCTCCTCGGTCGTCTCGAGGTTCATGGCGACGACGAAGCCCTGGATCAACTCCGTCACTTCCGCCCCGACCATATGCGCGCCCAGCAGCTTGCCGGTCTTGGCATCGAAGATCGTCTTGACCAGGCCGCTGTCTTCGCCGAGCGCGACCGCCTTGCCGTTGGCAACGAAGTTGAACCGGCCAACCTTGAGCTCGTGCCCTGCCGCCTTGGCCTTGGCCTCGGTCAGGCCGACGCTAGCGATCTGCGGGTGACAATAGGTGCAGCCCGGGATCATGTTCTTGTCCATCGGGTGCGGATGCAGGCCCTTGATCGCCTCGACGCAGATCACTGCCTCGTGCTCGGCCTTGTGCGCCAGCATCGGCGGCCCCGCGACGTCGCCGATCGCGTAGACGCCCTTCACATTGGTCCTGCAGAATTCGTCGATGGCGATGAAGCCGCGATCGGTCTTCACGCCGAGCGTCTCCAGGCCAAGATTCTCGACATTGGCCACGACGCCGACGGCGGAGATCATGCGGTCGGCTTGAATCGTCTGCTTGCCGCCCTTCTCGTCCTCGATATGGGCGGTGATCGAATCCGCCGATTTCTCGACCTTGGTCACCTTGGCGCTGGTGATGATCTTCATGCCCTGCTTCTCGAAGGCCTTGCGGGCGAAGGCGCCAATCTCGGCATCCTCGACCGGCACGACCTGCGGCAGGACCTCGACCACCGTCACCTCGACGCCCATGGTGCGGTAGAATGAAGCGAACTCGATGCCGATCGCGCCCGAGCCCATCACCAGCAGCGATTTCGGCATCTTCTGCGGGACCATGGCCTCGAAATAGGTCCAGATCAGCTTGCCATCCGGCTCGAGGCCGGGAAGGGCACGCGGGCGAGCGCCCGTCGCGACAATGATGTGGTCGGCGGTGTAGCTGCCCTCGCCCTTGGCATTCTTCGGCGGTGGAACCTGCGGCTGCATGGCAGGCTTTGCCGTCTTGCCGACCACGATCGTGCCGGGCTTGGTCAGTTTGGCCTCGCCCCAAATCACGTCGACCTTGTTCTTCTTCATCAGGAATTGGACGCCATTGTTCATGCGGGCGGCGATGCCACGCGAGCGTTGAACGATGGCGGCAAGATCGGCCTTGAAGGAGCCCTCGAGCGTCAGCCCATAGTCCTTGGCGTGCTGGCCGTAATGCAGGATCTCGGCCGAGCGGAGCAGCGCCTTGGTCGGGATGCAGCCCCAGTTCGAGCAGATGCCGGCAAGATGCTCACGCTCGACGATCGCCGTCTTGAAGCCGAGCTGCGCCGAGCGGATCGCTGCGATGTAACCGCCGGGGCCGGAGCCGATGATGATGACGTCGTAATCGGACATGGGGTGACGCTCCCGGTCTGCGTGAAGTCAGAGAAGATGGCCCGTTGCAGCCTTGACGCAATCGTCGTTGATTGCGCCGAACTGCTTGTCGGCCTCGTTGAAAAGCGCATCGAACTCGGCTTTGGGCAGCTTGGCGCCCTCGCCTGCGATCCGGTTGAGATGCCAGGCCAGTGCGGAGTACCTGTCTCGCGACGGCTGCTCCTGGAAATTGGCGAGGAAGGTACCCAGCGCGCCGAACCTGTAGGCGAGGCCCTTGAGTTCGATGCTGGTCATGCCGCCCTCTCCGCTCATATTTGCCGCTTCGGCTTTCAGACGGAACTCGAAGAAGACGGCGATGATATCCTTGCAACTGCGCAGGCTTTCGGCGCGCAAGACATTCCGCTGAACGCTGTCGATGCTGCGGGCATAATTCACGTTCTGCAGAATCGAAGCCCCTAGCGACATCAGCGCGACGACGACCGAAACCATGGCGAGGCGATTGCTTCCAGAGGAACCGCTGTCTCCGCCCGCCATGGCATGGGTCTCACACCAGCATCGCCATCGGCTTCTCCACATAGCCCTTGAAGGCCTGCAGGAGTTCCGCACCGAGTGCGCCATCGACCGCGCGGTGGTCGGTCGAGAGCGTCACCGACATGATGGTCGCAATCGCCAGCGCACCGTTCTTGACCACGGCGCGCTGCTCGCCGGCGCCGACCGCCAGGATCGTCGCATGCGGCGGATTGATCACCGCGGCGAAATCCTTGACCCCGAACATGCCGAGATTGGAGACCGCCGACGTGCCGCCCTGGTATTCCTCGGGCTTGAGCTTGCGGGTCTTGGCACGCGCCGCCATGTCCTTCATCTCGTTCGAGATCTGGCTCAGCGGCTTGTGGCAGGCGTCGCGGATGATCGGCGTGATCAGGCCGCCCGGGATCGAGACCGCGACGCCCACATCGGCATGCTTGTGCTTGAGCATGGCGCCGTCGGTCCAGCTGACATTGGCATCCGGCACGGCGCGCAGCGCCAGAGCGAGAGCCTTGATCACCATGTCGTTGACCGAAAGCTTGTAAGCCGGCTTGCCGTCCTTCTCGGGTGCCGCAGCGTTGAGTTCTGCGCGCAGCTTCAGCAGCGCGTCGAGTTCGCAATCGACGGTGACGTAGAAATGCGGGATCGTCTGCTTCGCTTCGGTCAGACGGCGCGCGATAGTCTTGCGCATGCCGTCATGCGGAATCTCCTCGTAGGAGCCCGGCTCGAACAGCTTCTTGACCGCTTCGTCGGAGGGGCCGGTCGCGAGCGGCGCGGCCACCGTCTTGGGCGCTGCTGCCGCAGGAGCGGCTGCCGGCGCGGCCTTGGCGGTGCCGCCGGCCTTCGCCGTCTCGATATCGCGCTCGACGATCCGTCCGTGCGGGCCCGAGCCCTGGACCTTTGCAAGATCAAGCCCGGCATCCCTGGCGAGGCGGCGCGCCAGCGGCGAGGCGAAGGGGCGGCTGCCGTCGGCAGCATGCGCAGCGGGCTGCCCAGCCACGACCGGGGCAGCAGCGGGAGCTGCCGCGGCTGCCTTGGCCTCGACCTTTGGCGCAGCCTCGCTCTTGGCGGGCGCGGCGCTGGGGGCCGCTACGCTCTTGGCGTCCTCGCCCTCGCCGGCGATCACGCCGATGATCTCGTTGACCGCGACATCGGCCGTGCCTTCCGGCACCACGATCTTGGCCAGGATGCCCTCATCGACGGCCTCGACCTCCATCGTCGCCTTGTCGGTCTCGATCTCGGCAAGGATGTCGCCGGACTTGATGGCGTCCCCTTCCTTCTTGAGCCACTTGGCGAGATTGCCCTTCTCCATGGTCGGCGAGAGCGCGGGCATCAGGATGTTTACGGGCATGGCTGGAGGCTCGCTTTTTCCAATTGGATGAGCAGCAGGCGGCGTGTCAGGCCCATGCCGAAGCTGAGGGACACGAAAACGAAGGCGATATAGTCGAGATGTTCCAGGGCGGTGCCGGCCAGCGTCCTCCCGAACATCAGCTCGGGAGCGAAGGTCTGGACTGCCTCCGGGATCAGCATCAGCACACCGCCCGCCGCCAGCAGGTAGGCGCAGAGATCGAGGCGGTGCAGGCGCAGCCGGGCGCCAGCCAGATGCGGCGGAGCCAGCGGGCGCAGCCGAAGCCGCTCCCGAGGTTTGAAATACGCGACCGCTCCAGAGGCCCCGGCAGCTGCGAGGCCGACCGCTGCGATCATGGCAGGGACGGTCAGCGCCACGGCATCAGGCCCTGTAGCAGACGGCCTTCGCCGCCGCGATGACCTCGCCGACATTCGGCAGGGCGAGCTTCTCGAGATTATGCGCATACGGCATCGGCACATCCTTGCCGGTGACGCGGGCGACCGGCGCGTCGAGATAGTCGAAGGCCGCTTCCATGATGCGCATGCCGATTTCGGCGGTGACGCCGGACTGCGGGAAGCCTTCCTCGACCGCGACGCAGCGGTTGGTCTTCTGCACGGAGGCAATGACCGTCTCGATATCCATCGGCCGGATGGTGCGCAGGTCGATGACTTCGGCCTCGATGCCTTCCTTGGCCAGGGCTTCGGCGGCGCCGAGTGCATAGGTCATGCCGATGCCGAAGGAGACGATGGTGACATCCGTGCCCGGACGCACGACCTTGGCCTTGCCGATCGGGATCAGGAAATCGTCGCCCTTCGGAACCTCGAAGGTGCGCCCGTAGAGAATTTCGTTCTCGAGGAAGATGATCGGGTTCGGATCGCGGATCGCGCTCTTCAGGAGGCCCTTCGCGTCCGAGGCGCTGTAGGGCATCACCACCTTGAGGCCGGGCACATTCGAGTACCAGGCGGCGTAGTCATGGCTGTGCTGGGCGGCGACGCGGGCGGCAGCACCGTTGGGTCCGCGGAACACGATCGGGCAGCCCATCTGGCCGCCGGACATGTAGAGCGTCTTGGCCGCCGAGTTGATGATCTGGTCGATCGCCTGCATGGCGAAATTGAAGGTCATGAACTCGACGATCGGCCTCAGGCCGGTCAGCGCTGCACCGACGCCGATACCGGCGAAGCCGTGCTCGGTGATCGGTGTGTCAATGACGCGCTTGGGGCCGAATTCCTGGAGCAGGCCCTGCGTGACCTTGTAGGCGCCCTGATACTCGGCGACCTCTTCGCCCATGACGAAGACATCGCCATCCCGGCGCATCTCCTCCGCCATGGCATCGCGCAGCGCCTCGCGGACCGTCATGGTGACGACCTCCGCACCCGCGGGGAACTCGCTCGACGCGTCATAGGACTTCGCCTGAGCAGGTACGCTCGGTGCGGTGGTGGCCGCAGGAGCTTCGGCCGAGGCCTTCTCCGCCTTGGCCTCGGGCTCGGCCGGCTTCTCGGCAACCGCCGCCGGCTTGGCGCCGCCTGAGGCAGCCGCCTTCACATCCTCACCATCGGCCGCGATCACGCCGATCGGCGTATTGACCGCGACGTTCTCGGTGCCGTCGGCAACCAGGATCTTGGCAAGGATGCCTTCGTCGACCGCTTCGACTTCCATGGTCGCCTTGTCGGTCTCGATCTCGGCCAGGATGTCGCCTGCCTTGATGGCATCCCCCTCGGCCTTGAGCCATTTGGCGAGCTTGCCCTCCTCCATGGTGGGCGAAAGCGCGGGCATAAGGATATCAATCGGCATGAACACACCCGGAATTTGAAAGGACGCGGGATCAGGAGATGCCGGCAAGGCCGGCAGAGACTTAGGCGCGGTCCGGGCCTCAGGCCCGGGCGTGCTCCAGCGTAATATCGGTGAAGAGCTCCGAGACATCGGGCTCCGGATCATGCGTTGCGAATTCGGCCGCGTCGTTGACGATCTCGCGGATCTTGGCGTCGATCGCCTTGAGCTCGTCCTCGGCAATCTTGAAATCGCGGGTGAGGCGCCCCCTCACCTGCTCGATCGGATCATGCTCTTCGCGCATCCGCTGGACTTCGTCCTTGGAGCGGTACTTTGCCGGATCAGACATCGAGTGACCGCGATAGCGATAGGTCTGCATCTCGAGAATGTAGGGACCCTTGCCCGAGCGGGCATGCGCGATCGCGCGCTCGCCGGCAGCGCGCACGGCGCGGACATCCATGCCGTCGACCTGCTCGCCGGGGATGGAGAAGGACAGGCCGCGCTTGGAGAAATCGGTCTGCGCCGAAGCGCGGTTGACCGAGGTGCCCATGGCGTAGCGGTTGTTCTCGATCACGAACACGACCGGCAGCTTCCAGAGCTGGGCCATGTTGAAGCTCTCATAGACCTGGCCCTGATTGGCCGCGCCGTCGCCGAAATAGGTCATCGAGACCCGGCCGTCCTCCCGGTACCAGTTGGCGAAACCGAGGCCCGCACCGAGCGATACCTGCGCGCCGACGATGCCGTGCCCGCCGTAGAAGTTCTTCTCGCGGGAGAACATGTGCATCGAGCCGCCCTTGCCCTTGGAGTAGCCTCCGCGGCGCCCGGTCAGCTCGGCCATCACGCCGCGTGATTCCATTCCGGTCGCAAGCATGTGACCGTGATCGCGATAGCCGGTGATGACCTGATCGCCATCCTTCGAGGCCATCTGCATGCCGATGACGACGGCTTCCTGGCCGATATAGAGGTGGCAGAAGCCACCGATCAGGCCCATGCCGTACATCTGCCCCGCCTTCTCCTCGAAGCGGCGGATCAGCAGCATCTCGTAATAGGCGTGAAGGTCTTCTTCCCTTGTGAAGGCGGGCATGTTGCTCAGCGCCTTGGCCGCCCCCTTCTCCGCGGTTGTCTTGGCTGAACTGGCCTTTGCCGCGCCCTTGGCCGCGGTTTTGGCTTGAGCGGGAGCTTTCGTCTTGCGCGCGGCAACGGCCATCGGCGATCCTCCAAGATCATTCGACCTTGGTTGTAGAGGATCACATACCCCTTGGCGAGGGAGGTATCTCGCAATGCAACATGAGTTACATCGCTGATATTTCTACGCTTTCGTGTATTAACTTGAATCCAGTTAATCGATGTAACCGGAACTATTCTGCGGCTTTTCCCGCTGCTCAGCGCCCCATGATGATGACATCGTTCCGATGGATCCGGCCGAGCGACGCGCGCGCGCGCTCTTCCAGCAGATCGCGATCGACAGCTTCGTCACGCATCAGGGCAAGGCGCTGCTCCCAGCTCTTGCGCTCCGTGGTGAGCTCCTTGAGCTCATCCTCCATGACCCGCAGCGATTCCTGCAGGCCGCCGCGGGCCTCGAGCCCACGCGAGCCATGCTGGGCATGGAACATGAAGTAGCCGATCGCTCCACTCGATACGAGATAGAGCGCGAGCGTGATGAAAAAGGATCTGAGACCACGGCGAACGACCATGCCGGCAGGCTATCCTTGCGTGGTTTATGCCGCGTTAACGATCAGGGGCGAGAAACCTGAACGAACCCATCCGAACTCACCGGAGCGCCGCGCGCGATCGCGATGAGGTCAGCCTCGACACGCTGCGCGATCGGCAGTCGGAAATGCAGCGGATCCCAGTAATTCGCATCCTGTTGCGTGACGGCCGAGCGATGGGCGAAATCGGCGATGACGGCACCGCGCCGCGCCGCCAGGGATCGGAGCGCTTCCTTGCAGGCTGCATAGTGCTGCCAGCCTGCCGAGCCCTCGCGCGGCAGCGCCGTGAGATGGGCGGGCGGAAGGACGATCAGCTTGCTCGTCTCCCGCGGCAAGGCCGCCAGGGCGGTGTCGAGCCAATCCAGCGCTGGAAAGCGCCAGCCATCCCGTTCCTTCGCAGCCACCTCCGTCGCGGGTGCGATCGGTGTCAGGTCTGGAGCAGTGCCGCCATAGTTCTGGAACAAATGAAAGCGAGCCCGCGCGAGATCGTATGTCTCTTCGGGGGGCGTGAACACTTCGTAGCCGTCGCGGCGGATCCGCTCGGGCAGATAACCGAGCTTGTAAGCCAGGAGGCGGCCCGCGATTTCCAGCGTCGTCAGGTTGATCAGCTTCGGCCAATCGTTCCAGCGCGCCTCGTCATAGAGCCAGGGCGGGAACGGGCGTGGAGTCAGGCGTTTGGCCGGTTCGGTCGCGTCGGGCTCGCACCAGGTCGTGTCGATGCCCCAGATCACCGCCTTGGGTGTTGCCGACTTGCGCGCGAACAGCTCCGCTATCTGGACCTGCTCCCACGGCGTGGCAGCGTTCATGGCAAGATTGGCCATGCGGACATCGAGGCCCTTCGACAGGACCGCGGGGTCGAGCAGCCGCATCGTCGATGTCCCGAAGATGGCAGCATCGAAAGCGCCCGAGCGTACGAGCTGCGGGTACATGTAGCGTTGGTTGATATCCATCAGCGGGCGCGCCGCCTGCCCGGCGGCAAGGCGTGAACCGAACGGATCCATCACCGCGATGAAGCCGAAGATAAGCAGGACCAGCGCGAGCGCCGTGCCGAGAAACGCCAACGACCAACGCTTCCAGCCCGCTGCGCCAGCGTCCTTCAAACTAGCCAATGCGAGGGGTTTCCCCGGCAAGAACCTTGCGGAAGACCGGCATGTCGATATTGCCGCCCCCAAGGACGACGCCAACCGAGGCGCCCTGGTTGAGTTCGGATTCGGCTGCTGCTGCCGCCAGCGGCGCAGCCCCCGCGCCTTCCGCGAGATTATGGGTGTCGAGATAATAGTTCCGGATCGCCTCGGCGATCGCATCCTCGCTGACGCGCACGATCCGCGCCGCACCCTTGAGGATGATCGCGAGAGCTCCGGCATCGGGCATCCGAACAGCAATCCCGTCGGCAAAGCTCGGCGCATCCTCGACCGGGACGACCTGTTTCGCCTCGACCGAGCGGGCGTAGGAATCGGCGATGTCCGAGACGACGCCGATGATCTCGGTCTTGATGCCGAGCGCATCACGGGCCGCGATCAACCCGCAGATTCCCGAGCCAAGTCCGATCCCGACATAGACGCGCGCCAGATTCGGCCGCGCCGTGAAGAGCTCGAGCGCATAGGTTGCGACACCGCAGACGAGATCGCGATGGAAGGATGGCACCATCTCATAGCTGCGCTCGCGGGCGATTTGCTGAGCTGCAGCCCTAGCCTCGTCGAAATCCCGGCCGGTTTCGATCAGTTCGGCTCCGAGCGCCCTCATCGCAGCGTTCTTTTCCACAGCATTGCCGAGCGGCACGACAATGACCGAAGGCAGCCCGACTCCGCTTGCAGCCATCGCGATGCTCTGGCCGTGATTGCCACGTGTCGCCGAGACGACGCCCTTCACATGCGGGCGCTCGCGCTTCAGCCGGTCGAGATAGACGATGCCGCCGCGCAGCTTGAAAGCCCCGATCGGCGTGTGATTTTCGTGCTTCACCACGATTTCGAAGCCATGGCGCTGCTTCAGCAGCGGCCAGGCATATTGCGGCGTTCCCGGGAAGACAGTGTCCACAAGAGCCTTGGCGGCCTTGATCTCGGACAGGGTGGGCAAATCGGTCATGCGGATCCTCCGGAGCGCTTCTGCCATATCTCAAAGCCATCGAACAATGACCGGAGTGTGCGAACGATGTTGACCGGCGCGCGGGGCGTCCGTATGTCAGCGGCCTGTGAGGGCGGGTAGCTCAGTGGTAGAGCACGTGACTTTTAATCATGTGGTCGAGGGTTCGATCCCCTCCCCGCTCACCAGCAAGATCAGTGGTTTGCGCTGAACTTCAGAGGCTTGACGCTTCCCCGCGGCAAAATTGGGAAGCCAGTTGATCCGCTGGGAAAGGATTGCTCTTCCAGACGCGATCCGACTCGGATGGACATTTTTCGCCACCTGAGCCTGCAGGAATGCGCTGCAACCGCCCGGTCCGCGGCCCTTCAGGCGCTTCTATCAATCATGAATTTCAAGAATGAGCGCTTGGGTGCGCTCCGGCCGAAGATGCGCGCGCTCATTGTTTGGCTCCCTCCGGCGAACACTTCAGACACGGAGGCCGCCGCTTCATCGCTGCCTCATGGCTGCAGGCAGCGATGAAGCGAATCCTTCCTCGTCGGTGACGATTGCGTCGCCTCCCGACGATAACGCCCTGACCTGCAAAGACTTCTTCGAGACGCCTCCCCGGTGGTCGCAGCTGCCTCACCTCACATGGTCAAGGGCTCGGACGCATTCCATGAAAGCTCACTTGACACCGTCTGTATCAATATCATTATCGATATTGATGAACGCGCTCATTCCAAACCAGATTCGAAGGCCCCGTGACGTCGTCTACGAGTCACTGAAGCGCCAGATCATGCTGAACGAGCTGCGCCCCGAGAGCGCGCTCACCGAGCTCGGCATGGCGCGCGAGCATGGTTGCAGCCAGGGCACGATCCGCGAGGCGCTCCTGCGCTTGCAGGAGGACGGGCTCGTCACCCGCTCCGGCCATCGCGGCACGATGGTCACCAGGCTTGATCCGGAGGAGGCGGAGGAAATTCTGGCCCTGCGCCGCCGTATCGAGATTCGCGGCGCCTTGCGGGCGGTGCAGCATGTCGAGCGGGACAGCCTGGAGCGGCTATACGCGATACAGGCCGACATGGATGCCGTCGCCGCAGCCGGCGACGAATATGCCCTGATCATCCTCGATATGGCTTTCCACCTGACGATCTTCCGCCTGTCGGGACTGGATGCGCTCGAACAGATCCTGACCCGCTGCACCCTGCACTCGCACCGTTCGAAGCTCTGGGCACCCGGTCATCGCCGCCCGCTCGCAGAAACCGCTGCGCGCCATGGGATACTGCTCGCATTGCTCGAGGCCCGCGATGGCGAAGGCCTGTCGCAGGCGATGGCGGAGCATATCGACACGATCGTCCTGCGTGACGGAGCCGCCGAATGACGACCTGGATCGATCCGCAGATGCAGGTGCTTCTGGAGCGGCTGCGCGCCGGTCCGGCTTTCGATTTCCGCTCCGCTCCGATAGGCGAGGCGCGCGCAACCGTCGATGCCGCAACCTTGCCGTGGAGCGAGGGCGCTCCGGCGATCCCGGCAAGCGATATGGTCATTCCCACGGATGCCGGCGCGATGCGTGCGCGGCTTTACCGGCCTGAAGGCGCGCAGGCAGCGTCCGTCATCGTCTATGCGCATGGCGGCGGCTGGACCTTCGGCTCAATCGAGACCCATGACGGCACGATGCGCAATCTCGCGGTGGCAGCGGGCTGCGCCGTGCTGGGCGTCGATTACAGGCTTGCTCCCGAACACCCGTTCCCGGCCCCGCTCGACGATGTTCTGGCCGCCATCGCCTTAGTCGAACGTGGTGGGCTGGGCACGCCCGTTCCGGCGGAACGGATCGCGATCGCTGGCGATTCCGCAGGCGCCAATCTAGCGCTGGCAGCGCTGCTGCGCCGGCGCGATGAGGGCTTGCCGCCGTTATCCGCCGCCGCGCTGTTCTACGGCTGCTACGAGCCCGACTTCTCGACGGCGAGCCATGCGGCCTTCGGTGGCGGCGACTACCTGCTCACCAGCGCGAATATGCGCTGGTACTGGAACAATTTCCTCGGCGACGAGCCGGACGAGACGCTGAGTCTGGCCGCGCCTGGCCGGGCTGCCCTCGCCGGCTTGCCGCCGCTCTATCTCTCCGCCGCAGGGCTCGATCCGCTACGCGACGACACCATCCGGCTGGCCCAGCGCTTGGGCGAAGCCGGCGTGCCCTACCGTTTCGATCATGTTCCCGGCGTCGTGCATGGCTGCCTGCGCATGAGCAGGGAACTCACTGCCGCGGCCGACATGATCACCGCTGGTGGCCGCCACATTGCCAACCACCTCAACGATAAAAAAACCGGAGGAAACCAACCATGGAACGCAGGACTTTCATCAAGTTAGCGGGCGCCAGCGCTCTCGCCAGCCCTCTAGCCCGCCCCGCCATCGCCCAAGGCACCACGACGGTGCGCTGGTGGTATCACTTCGACAATCCGCAGCATTCGCCGGCCGAACTCGTCGCCAAGTTCGAGGCAGCGAACCCCGGCATCAAGGTCCAGGCCGAGAGCATCCCCTGGGGCGGAGGTAACGACTACCAGACCCGGCTCTTCGCCGCCCTCGTCGCCGGCAACGGACCCGACTGCGCGATGGTGCGGTTGTCCTGGGCTGCCCGCTTCCAGCAGATGAAGGCGCTTTCCCCGATCGATGACCTGATCGCCGGCTGGGCCGGGCGCAGCGACATTGCGGACAACATCTGGAAGATCAACAGGGGCGCCGACGGCAAGCAATATTACCTGCCTCTGCAATATGTCGTGCTCTATCTCTATTATCGGCAGGACCTGTTCGAGCAGGCGGGGCTGAAACCGCCGGCAACCTTCGATGAATTCCGTGCGGCGGCCAAAGCGCTCACGAAGGGCGATGTCTCGGGCTTCGGCCTGCGTGGCGGCGCAGGCGGCTTCGACCACTGGGGCCCGTTCGTTCTCGGCGGCGGCGCCAATTTCGAGAAGGGCGGAATGGTCAGCGACAAGGCGCTCGCAGCCAACCGCTGGTTCGTGGATCTCAGCGTCAAGGACAAGGTGGTGCCGGCCTCGGCTCCGACCGACAGCTTCCGGCAGATCGTCGATACCTTCAAGGCCGGCCGGACTGCCATGACCATCCACCATGTCGGCTCGGCCAACGAGATCGTCGGTGTGCTCGGCGACAAGGTTTCGGCCGTGCCGGTCCCGCGAGGCCCGGATGGCAAGGGCTGGACCTATTTCGGCGACGAGTCCAACGCCGTCTTCGCCGCCAGCAAGGCCAGGGAGGCCGCCTTCAAATGGTGCGCCTTCCTCTCCACGGCGGAGAACAACGTGGTTCTGAACAAGTTCACCGGGCAGTTGCCGATCGCGACCTCGGCGGCGAAGGACTGGACGCTGCACCCCAAGCGCTTCGTCGATGCGAGCGCGGCCTCGCTGCCATTCGCGGCCTCGCTGCCGGATTCGCCCAAGACGCCGGATTTCATCGCCCGGGTCTGGCCGGCCAACATGCAAAGGGCGCTGCTCGGGCAGATCCAGCCTGACGAGATGATGCGTGCCATCGAGCAGCATTTTCACGGCTGACGAGATTGGCGGCAGCCGGGCTCCGTCTGCCGCCTCCAGCCCTCGTTTCGACAGGTTTGAATCGTGGCTTCGCTCCCCCTCGCGCACAGGCAGCCCCTCGGCCGCAGCCTGACGCCCTTCTGGTTCCTGCTGCCAGCGATCCTGGTCACGGCGGGCGTCGTCCTGATTCCCGTAGCGCAGACCGCCTGGCTCAGTCTGCAGGACTACCTGCTCTACGATCCCGACAACGCCCGCTTCGTCGGACTGGGCAATTTCGCCAGGATCGCGCGAGACGAGGTTTTCTGGATCTCGCTGGGCCAATCCTTCATCTGGATCATTGGAGTTGTCGGCCTGCAGTTCCTGCTTGGGCTCGCCGCAGCCCTGCTGCTCAACCAGAGCTTCTGGTGGCGTGGACTGGCGCGCTCGCTCGTCATCATTCCCTGGGCGCTGCCGAGCGTCATCATCGGGTTGATGTGGACCTGGATGTACGACTTCAATCTCGGCGTCATCAACGACATCGCGATGCGCCTGGGCCTGATCGCCGCACCTATCGCCTGGCTGGCGCGGCCCGATACCGCACTCTACGCCATCATGCTGGCGCTGATCTGGCAGGGTTTCCCCTTCTTCGCCGTCACCATTCTGGCCGGCCTGCAGACGGTTCCCGCCGAGCTCTATGAGGCAGCCGAGATCGACGGCGCCACCGCCCGACAGCAGCTCTTCTACGTCACCCTGCCCTCGATCGCCGATGTCATCGCAACCGCGCTGTTGCTGCGCACGATCTGGGTTGCGAACTCGCTCGACGTCATCCTGGTCATGACCGGCGGCGGACCGGGCTACGCCACCCATACCCTGCCGCTCTACGCCTTCCTGCGCGCATCGAGCAGCATGGAGTTCGGCTATGGCGCCGCGCTGGCGCTGATCCTCACGGCTATGCTGTTGGGTGTCGTCTATCTCTATGTCAGGCGGGCGGCCCGGGGCATCGAGACATGATCGAACGACGCACCCGAAGCCGGCGGATTCTGGAGGTGGAGCTTCCCGTCCTCCTCATCGTTCTCTTCGCGCTCGGCCCCTATGCCTGGATGATCCTGACCTCGTTGAAGCCGCAGGCGGAGCTTTCCGCCTGGCCGCTCCACTATTGGCCACGCGAGGCGACACTCGAGCATTACCGCGATCTGATTGCCCGCACGAGCTTCGCCGGCAGCCTGGGCAACAGCCTGATCATTGCGGTCGGCGCCAGCGTGCTCGGCCTCGGGGTCAGCATCCCCGCGGCCTATGCCTTCTCGCGCTTCCGCTTCTCCGGACGCAGGGGCCTCCTGACCGGCTTCCTCGTCATCAACATGTTCCCTGTCGTGCTGCTCATCATCCCGCTCTTCCTGATGATGCGCCGGCTCGGGCTGATCGACACCTATCTCGGCGTCATTCTCGGTCATTCGACCTTCTCGATCCCCTTCGCGATCTGGATGCTGACCAGCTATTTCAATGCGATCCCCAAGGATCTCGACGAAGCGGCGATGATCGACGGCGCCAGCCGCCTGCAGACCATCCGCCTCATCATCCTGCCCTTGCTGATGCCCGGCGTCGTCACGGCCGGCATCTACATATTCATCACCTCCTGGAACGAATACCTCTTCGCGATGATGCTCTCGGGCCAGGCGGTGCGCACCGTCACGGTCGCGCTCCAGCTCTTCATCGGCGAGTTCACCATCCAGTGGGGCCTTCTCACGGCCGGCGGCACGCTGATCGCGCTACCGGTCACCTTCCTCTTCCTTCTGGTGCAAAGGCGGCTCGTGGGCGGGCTCACAGCCGGTGCGGTGAAATCATGACGACAAATCCGATCGGGGTCATCTCGATGTTCTACGCGCGGCCGTTCACGCGCGAGCATTTCGGCTGCTTCCAGCGGATGAAACGGGCCGGAGCCGATGTCGTCGAGCTGCTGGTACCGGAGCCGGGTGAACTCGATCTGGGCGAGACCCGCGCGGCCATCGCCGATGCCGGGCTCTCCTGCGTGCTCGCAGCCCGGGTCAACCTCAACCGCGACCTCGCCAGCGCCGATGCCGGCGCCCACCACGCGGGCGTCACCTATCTCGAAACATGCGTCGATGTGGCCGCAGCCCTCGGCGCAGCCATTGTCGGGGGGCCGCTCTATGGCGCCCCTCTCGTCTTCGCAGGCCGAGCTCCCGCCCCCGTCGACGACGATGAGCGCAAGCGCCGCATCGATGCGATCGTCGCCGGCCTCTCGCAGGCCGGGAAGCGCGCGGCCGAGTCCGGCGTCCAGTTCGGCGTCGAGCCGCTCAACCGCTTCGAGACCGATATCTGCAACACGACCCGTCACGCGCTCGAAATCGTCGAGCGCGTGAGCAATCCCGCCGTCGGCGTGATGCTCGATACCTTCCACATGAACATGGAGGAGTTCGATCTCACCGATGCCATCCGGCAAGCAGGATCGAAACTCCTGCATTTCCAGGCCAATGAGAACAATCGCGGCTTCGTCGGCTCCGGCCATATCGACTGGCCGACGATCGCCCGTGCATTGCGCGACGTCGCCTATCGCGGGCCGATCGTGCTCGAGCCGTTCCGACGCCGCGATGAGCGAGCGGGCACCCCCCTGGCCCAGTGGCGTGCGCCCACCGAGAACGAAGACGAACCGCTGGCGGCCAGCATCGCCTTCCTGAAGGCTGCACTCGCATTCGCCGGGAGGACGGCATGACCGGTTCAAGGACAGGCGCGCTTCGGGTCGGCTGGATCGGCTGCGGCCTCCATGCCAACGAGATGCTGCTGCCGCAGCTGACGCGGCATGATGTCGAGATCACCGCGCTCTGCGACACGGATGAGGCGCGGTTGAATACGACCGGCCGGCGCTACGGCGTTCCCGAGGCCGCTCGCCTGCGCGATTGGCGCAGCCTGCTGTCCCGTGGCGATCTCGACGCGGTCGGCCTCGCGGTCGGTCCTGCCCTGCATCACGAGATCGGATTGGCAGCGATCGCACGCGGCTTGCCGCTCTTCATCGAGAAGCCGCCGGCGCCGACGGCGCGACAAGCGGCCGAACTCGCGGAAGCGGCTGCGAGCCGCAAGGTGCCGGTCGTGCTCGGCTTCATGAAGCGCTATTCGACGGCCAACCGCATTGCCGCCAACGTCATTGGCACGAAGGAATTCGGCGCAACCGCGAGCTTCCTCGGCGAGTACATGACGGCGCCGACCTATTTCGCGGGAGATCCCGATTATTCCGGCTTCTACCTGCATCATTGCGTGCACTATTTCGATCTCGTGCCGCACCTTATGGGCGAGGTCACGAGCGTGAGCGCGAGGCGGCACGAGTTGGCACCCGGCAAGCTGCTGCTCCATGTCGATTTCCGCTTTGCCAATGGCGGCATCGGCACCCTGGTCATGGGTACGCATCAGTCGCGCGGCACGCCGATGGAATGGTGGCAAGTGATGGGCGACCACGCCCGCGTCGAGGTCCGCAATGTTCATGAGGTTCGCTATTTCAGGGCGCCCCCCTTCAAGGTCTCACGGGCCGAGGCCAGCCTGATCGACGGCGAAGACACCCTGGTCTGGGAGCCAAATCTGACAGCTGCGGCAAACGAGGACCACAAGGGCTATCACGCGCTTCTCGGCGACTTCGTCCGTGCTGCGCGCGGCGAGCCGACCATGGCACCGAACGCGGCCGATGGAGCTGCCGCCATGGCGCTGCTCGAACAGGTCGTCGTCGAGCGCTGAGTCTGCTTGCGCGCCCCTTCGGGACGCTGCGCGTCTGCGCCTGCGGGCCTGCTAGGGGGCGAGGAGCGGCCGGATGCTGGATAGGTTCTCGATGGTATGGCCGAGATGCTGCCGCAGCCTCTCGGCCGCCTCCTCCTGGCGGCCCGCGGCCAGGCTGTCGAGAATGGCGAGATGCTCCTCGCATTGCTTCCGATAGCGTTTGCGGTCGAGCATCGAACGATAGGAGAGCAGCCGGCGGATGCGGTTGATCCGCCGGATCGTCTCGAGGAAGAACGGATTTCCGGAGCCGGCGACGATCGTCTCGTGGAAGCGGACACCGCGTTCGTGGAGTGCGTCCGCGCTGTCTGTCTCGATCGCCCCGTCGAGGAGCCTGCGCTCGGCAGCCCTGCAAGCCGCGATGCTCTCGGGCGCAAGATGATAGCCGGGTTCGAGCAATGCTGCAGGCTCCAGCGCCAGCCGCAGACGGTAGGTCTGCTCGAGGCTCTCCGGGGTGGTGAGAACCGGCGTGAAGCTCCAGCCATAGCCCGGGCGGCGCTCGGCCCAGCCCTCCTGGCTGATCCGCGTCAGGACAGCATTGAGTTCGGCGCGGGTCAGCTCGTAGCTGTCCCTGAGATCGGACTCGGTGACCTGCTCGGACAACCGGCCGCACAGATGGTCGTCGGCGATGCGGAAATAGGCCTTCGTCACACTGTCGGGTTCGGCAAGGCCAAGGGCTTCGCCGGAGGGAGGCGTTCCCTCGGCGACGAAATAGCCGCGATTGTGCTCGTGGCTCAGGACGCCCTTCTCGGCAAGCAGCTGCAAGGCCTGACCGACGGGAAAGCGCGACACGCCGAAACGCGTCGCGATATCCTGTGAGCGCAAATGTGTCCCGGTGCCCAGATGCCCCTCTCGGATCTGATCGAGAATCCGAGCAGCGAGCGGGGTCGCCAGGTCTCGTCTCCCACTGCCTGCCATCGTCCCAGCCCTGCCGGCGCCAGCGCGCCCGACTGTGGCTCTAGGTGATGACATGGCTCGCAGGCAAGGTGCCTATTTCACCAGCCCGATCGTGCGCAGGATGTCGCCGACCCGAACCTGCTCTTCCCTGAGGAAGGCTGCGAAGGGCTCCCCGGCAAGATAGTAATCGTCCCAGCCGCGCGCCTTCAGCAGCGCTTTCCACTCGCCGCTCGCAACCATCGTATCGAAGAGCTTGGTCAACTGAGCCTTCTGTTCGGCGCTGATGCCCGGCGCGGCCATGACCGCCCGCCAGTTGACCACCTCGACATCGTAGCCGAGCTCCTTCAGCGTCGGTACATCGACGCTATCCAGCCGCTTGCCCGAGGAAATGGCCAGCGCGCGCAGCTTGCCGGCCTTGATCTGGCCCTCGAATTCGCCATAGCCGGAAACGCCGGCCGTGACACGGCCTCCGAGCATGGCCGCGAGCGCCTCCCCGCCACCGGAGAATGCGACATAGTTCACCTTGCCGGCATCAGCGCCGGCCACCTTCGTCACGAGCGCTGCAAGAATATGATCGGCGCCTCCCGCCGATCCGCCGGCCCAGGTCACCCGAGCGACGTCGGCCGTGATCGCGGCGAGGAAGTCCTTCATCGTCTTGTGCGGCGACGTCTCGGGAACGACGATGACCAGCGGATCGCCGGTGAGACGCGCAAGCGGCGTCACCTGGTCCAGCGTGACCGGCGACTTGTTGGTCAGGATCGCCCCGACCATGGTGATCCCGTTGACCAGGAGCTGGCTCGAATCACCCTTGGCTCCGTTGATGAACTGGGCAAGCCCGATCGTGCCGCCGGCACCGGTGACATTCGTGACCTGTACGCCGCGAACGGCCTTCGTCTCGGTCAACACCTGCTGGATCGAGCGGGCGGCGCCGTCCCAACCACCGCCTGGCCCCGCGGGAGCAATGATCTTGAGTTCCTGCGGCGGCGTCTGGGCCGTCGCCAGTTCTGGCGTCATCGCCATCGCGGCAAGCAGGCCCGCTGCGAAAATTCTGCCGATGGTCATCTCGATCCTCCCCGATCGTGTTGGATTGGGCGCGATTGCGCCGGTTACGCCCGCGCTTGGCCGGGCAACTCTTCGCCGCTGACGGTGAAGGACGTGGCGGGTGCCGTCAGGTGGCGCCCGAGGATCAATGGAATGATGCCGCCGGCGCGCAGCGTCGCGCATTCGAGCGCGGTCTCGACTGCGGCGCGCAGGAAAAGCGGTTGGTTACGCCCGGTCTTGCGATGAAGCCTTGCCGGCACCTCGCAGCGCGGAAGGATGGCGTGCGGCAGGGCTTCGATCTCGATCATGTCGCCTGGCGCAAGCGCCAGCGCTTCGACGCCCTCCCCGGCCGAGAGCGACAGCGGCAGAATGCCCATCCCGATCAGGTTGGACCGGTGGATGCGCTCGAAACTCTCAGCCAGAACCGCTGCGACACCGAGCAGGCCGAGAACCTTGGCCGCCCAGTCGCGCGACGAACCGGTGCCGTATCGCTCACCCGCGACGACGACCGTCGCCTCCCCCGACTGGCGATAGCGCTCGGCCACTCGCCAGAGCGGCAGGGTCTCGCCGCTCGGAACATGGACGGTCGAGCCGGGTGCGATGCCTGGCGCGAGACGGTTGACGACCGTGCGATTGGTGAAGAGGCCGCGCAGCATGACCTCCCAGTTGCCTCGCCGCGAGGCATAGACGTTGAGGTCTCGGGCATCCTGGCCCTGTGCGATCAGCCATTGCGCGGCCTCGCTCTCGGACGGGATCTGGCCTGCTGGGGAAATGTGATCCGTCGTGATGTCGTCACCGAGCACGATCAGTGGGTGGGCGCTGTAATGGCCGAGCCGGGCCGGGTGATCTGCTCGGGCAAAGGGCGGCGGACGCAGATAGGTCGATGTCGGATCCCAGGGGAACCCTGGGCTCGCCGGCGCATCGAGCTCCGTCCAGTTCCTGCTCGCAGAGGCCTGTGCGAACGCCTGCGCGAAGTCGACGGGCTCAAGCGCTTGCACAAGCGCGGCATCGATCTCGGCTCCGCTCGGCCAGAGCATCGCCAGGTCGACAGAGGTTCCTGCGGCCGTGGTTGCGAGAGTGCCCTTGGTGATGTCGCGATCGGCATCACCCGCGAGGGCATAGGCGACGACCAGCGCCGGAGAGGCCAGGAAGCCGGCATCGATCTGGCCATGGACGCGGCCGGGAAAGTTGCGGTTGCCGGACAGGACCGCGACAGGAAGGACCGTGCCCGCGCGGGCGGCTTCATCCATTACAGGATGAAGTGGGCCGGAATTTCCGATGCAGGTGGTGCAGCCATAACCAACGATTCCGAAGCCGAGCGCCTCGAGTTCCTCGAGCAGGCCGGCACGCCGAAGATAGCGCTCGGCCGCGGGTGAACCAGGTGCGAGTGATGTCTTGACCCAGGCGGGGGGCTTGAGGCCGAGCTGGCGTGCCTTGCGTGCCACCAGGCCTGCGGCCACCAGCAGCCGCGGATCGGACGTATTGGTGCAGCTTGTGATCGCGGCAATCGCGACGGGAAAGCGTGGCAATCCGATCCCGGGCGCCTGCGCCTGCGGCATCGACTCGAGCGCGGGAACCACCTCATCCGGCGCGACCAGATCCTGCGGTCGGCGCGGGCCGGCGAGGCTGATCGAGACCGCCGCCAGATCGATCTCGACGATCTCGGTAAAGCGTGGCTGCGCCTGCGGGTCGAACCAGAGGGCTTGAGACCGAGCGTAATCAGAGACGAACGCGATATGCTCCGGCTTGCGACCCGTTTGAGCGAGATAGGCCAGCGTCGCGTCATCGATCGGAAAATATCCGGTCGAGGCGCCGAACTCCGGCGCCATATTGGCGATGACAGCGCGCTCACCGCCCGACAGTGTCGCAGCCCCTGGCCCAAAGAACTCGACGAATGCGCCGGCAACGCCCTGGGCACGCAGCCGTTGCGTCACCGTCAGCGCGAGATCCGTCGCGCTGACGCCTTCACGCAGGCGGTTGATCAGGCGCACGCCGATCACCTCGGGAATGCGCATCATCACCGGCATGCCGAACATCACGCTCTCGGCCTCGAGCCCGCCAACGCCCCAGCCGAGCACACCGATGCCATTAATCATCGGGGTGTGGCTGTCGGTGCCGATCAGCGTGTCGGGAGCCGCCCAAAGCCGGCCGTCGACGGTGTGGGGCGCGACGACTGTCGCGAGTTGCTCCAGATTGATCGTGTGCATGATGCCGGTGCCGGGCGGGTGCACCCGGACGCCGTCAAGGGCCAGCGTCGACCATTTGAGAAAGCGGTAGCGCTCGCCGTTTCGCTTGTATTCCCGTTCGAGATTGACGCGCATCGCGTCCGGCGACGCGGAGAGATCGACGCCCAGCGAATGGTCGACCGAGACGTCGACCGGAAGGATCGGGCTGAGCTGCCTGGGATCACCGCCGGTTTCGGCGATCGCGTCGCGCATGGCTGCGACATCGACCAGCGCGGGAGTGCAGGTCGTGTCATGCATGAGGACACGACCTGGCAAAAAGGCGATCTCGACATCCGAACGCCCGCTCGCGAGCCAGCCGCGAAAGCCCTGCAACGCCGCTTTGCGCTCGTCAGCTCCCATAGGCTGCCGAATGACGTTTTCGGCGAGAATGCGCAGGACATGCGGCAGGCGAAGGAGGTCGGTCCCGAGCGTCGCCTGCAAGTCCGCAACCACATAGTCACGGCCGGCAAGGCGGCTTGTCCTGGAAGTCGAGGATGGGTTTGGAATCATGCCTCATAATGCATATTAACGACCATAAATGCAATATTGCTCGACCTGTCTCAATCGTCGCTGAACGTCCAGGCGTTGCGGGCGCTACCACCGACCCGACAGCCCTTCATGATCGTCCAGTTGCTGGTGTCGGCAGCCAGCAGGGTACAGCGGCAATCGCCGCCGCCCTTTTCCGTGTAGGAGACACCAGTCGCCCGTGAAACCACCGCCTCCCCACCGGGCGCCCGGACACCGGTCCTGTACAGATCAGGCACGCTGAACCAGGGGCCCGGGATCGCTGAAAGGCGGAAGGCGACAGCCAGAGAATTGATCTGCGCTGCGATCAGCCTAGGGCAGGGTCACTTCTTGAAGGCCACGAGGCAGAGCAACTGGAACAGGATCTGCGCCGCCACTTGCGCGGTATTGGTCGTCGGGTCGTATTGTGGAGCAACCTCGACGACATCGCCGCCGATGATGTCGACGCCTGCGACCCCACGCAGGATCTCCAGCACTTCGCGCGGCAAGAGCCCTCCGACCTCGGGAGTGCCGGTACCAGGGGCGAAGCCCGGGTCGATGCTATCGACGTCGAAGGAGACATAGACTGGTCCGGAACCGACCACGGCCTTCGCCTTCTCGATCACCGCGGCAAGCCCCATGGCGCCAACCTCTTCGGCATGGATCACGGTCATTCCGGAATCGAAGGAGAACTCCCAGAGATATTCACCGCCACCCCGAATGCCGATCTGGACCGTCCGCGTGGGATCGAGCACGCCGGCCAGGACCGCCTCCCGGAACGGGCCACCGTGATGGAATTTCGAGCCTTCGTAGGGCCCGGCGGTATCGCAATGCGCGTCGATATGGATCATGCCGACCGGGCGCCTGGCGCCCAGCCCCTTCAGAATTGAGCCGGTGATCGAATGGTCGCCTCCAACCGAGAGCGGAATCGTCGCTGTTTCGCCGATCATGCGGTAGCAGGCTTCGATATCTGCATGGCAATCAGCCAGGCTGTAGCGACTGCTGAGCGCGATATCTCCGACATCGGCGACACGTAATGGGCCGAGCGGGGCGACGCGCAGGACATGCTCGTATGGTCCGATGCGCTCGACGGCGCGGACAGCGCGGGGCCCAAGCCGGGCGCCGGCACGGTTGGTCACGCCCAGATCCATCGGCACGCCGATTAATGCGACGTCGAGCCCGGCGAGTTTTTCGGCCGAGAGCCCGTCCGCGAGAAAGGGAGCGTCGAGGAAGGTCGCGGGATCGGCGAACGGCCATTTGCGCCGGTCCGAACCCTGAAAGATGGTGTCCGCGACGGCCTTGAAATGTGGATCGTGCATCTCGCCACCGCCGGCCGAAGCGTAGCGCTGGCGCAAGCGGTCAAGGGCGGCATTGTCGAAGGGCATGGCAACCTGCGGGGAATGATGCGGAAGCCCGGAAGGCTGGCACCAGAGCCGTGCGGCCGGAACGGCGAAAACGCACGCGGCCCTATAAACGAAACTGAACAGGCCCCTCTTTTGCCTCCTCCCGGCGGCGGTCTGACGACGCTCGGGCGGGTGGCTGCAAACCTGCCGGTATGGCTGCGTAGAACCATCTTCGATGATATGGTGCGGGCCGCATGCTGGAACTCGACCCCTATCTGCTGCGCGCCTTCCTGACCGTTGCTGAAGTCGGAACGGTCAATGGCGCCGCCTTGTCGCTGAACCGCACACAGGCGGCGGTCAGCATGCAGATTCGCAAGCTCGAGGAACTGCTCGGGAGCGACCTGTTCGAGCGTTCTTCGAAGGGCCTTGAGTTGACCAATAACGGCGTTCTGCTCACGCCCTATGCCCGCGAAATCCTGAGACTCAACAGCGAGATCGGAAAACGCCTCAACGGCAAGATGATCGAAGGGCGGGTTCGGCTCGGCGTCGTCGAGGATTTCGCCGCGACGCGTCTCATCGAAATCCTGAAGTCCTTTCGAGACCAGAACCCCAAGGTCGACATCGATATCATCGTCGAGCCGAACAAGCGCCTTGCCGCGATGTTCGAGAACGAGAAGCTCGACATCGTGGTCTGCGACACGACACGGCTCAACCGCAAGCCAACCCTGGTCTGGTCCGACCGGCTGCTCTGGGTTGTGCGCTCGGACATGGTGATCTCTACGAGTTCGCCATTGCCGATCATCATGTTCGAGGAATCCTGCCCCTGGCGCACGCCGGCGCTCACCGCTTTGTCGGGTCATGACCTGCAGTGGAAGATCGTTTGCGAAGCCTCGACGCTGGTTGCCATGGCGACTGCCGTGCGCGTCGGCATCGGCATCGGCCCGATGATCGCGGCGACGATCCCGGAGGATTGCCGGGTGCTCGACCATGCCGCCGGACTGCCTGAACCGGTGGAGGTCAGCATCGGGCTTTATTCCCGGACCGGCGCGCCGGGCGAAGCGCGTTACCTCTCGGATTTCATCGCGCAGCAGAGCGACCTGCGCCGCCCCTGAACCGGTCCCGGCATTCACGCCCGCTTATAGCCGGACAAGCATTTTCGCCCTACCGCCGCGCCCTGCTTGTGAGTGCAATCGTGTCTCTGAACGGCTCGGGAGCCTGATCGTCCCGCACGATCGGCACAGCCTGTGGCCCCTCGACCCTCTGGCGCGAAGGACCTGACACCATGACGATGACACGCCGACATCTTCTGTCCCTGATGGGCGCGACCGGCGCCGCAGGGCTCGCCTGGCCGCATGTGGCCAGGGCTCAGACCGCGAGCGGCCTCACCGCTGTCGAGTGGGGCGGCGACGTCGTGGAGGCGATGAAGCAGGTCGCCACCAAGCAAACTGCTGCGCAATTCAACTGGGTCCTGCACCAGGGCGGAGCCGGAGCGATCCTGCCCAAGATCAAAGCGGCCTGGCCCAAGGTCGACTATGACTACATCGCCGGCTGGGAGGGTTCCTTCAACAGCATGATCGCCGAGGATTGGGTCGAGACCATCACGGCGGCCGATATCCCCAATCTGGCCGATATCCCGGAAAAGATCATGATGCGGGATGCCAAGGGCAATGTGAAAGCAGTGCCCCGCGCGATCGGGGGCATGTATTTCGGCTACCGGACCGACACCGCCCCCTTCGCCATCAGCAAGATCGACGACCTCTTCGACAAGCGCCTCAAAGGTGCGATCTGCTGGCCCGGGCCGACCCAGAGCATGATGCTGCAGATCGTCGCGCTGGCGCTGCAGGGCGGCGGCAACGAATCCAATATGGAGCCGGGCTGGAAGCTGATGAAGGACCTGGCGAAGTCCGGCAATATCGGCCGAATTGCCGTGACCGACGTCGATTTCACCAACTCATTCACGTCCGGCGAGACCTCCGTCGGCTTCTTTGCCGAGCCGAGCTGGGCTGCGGTCGCCAAGAATTTCAAGATCACCCGCCTGACCAAACAGGCAGGCATGGCGACCTTCCTCTACCAAAGCGGCTTTGCCGTCATGAAGAACCGGCCGAACCGCAAGGCGACCTGCGATTTCATCAACTTTGCGATCAGCCCCGAAATGAGCACGCTCTACGCGAAGGTGGCTGGCGAAGCGCCATTGAACAGCAAGGCTGCCATACCGCCAGAGCTGGCTCACCTCTCCTTCACGCCAAAGGAGTTCGAGAGTTTCGTGCATGTGCCGGACTACAAGGTCGTGCTGGGCCAGCAGGATGCCTGGGCCAAACGCTGGGAGTCCGACATCGCGCCACTGCTGTGAGTGCCATGACCGCCATCCCAGTCCAAGACGCGCCGGTCGCGATCCCTGCGCCGCCCCGCGCGACATTCTTCCTGCTCGCGCCAGGCTTGCTGCTGCTGTTCGCCATCTTTGCCCTGCCCCTGTTCGGGCTCGTGCTGGAAAGCCTCAAGCAATATGTGCCGGGCCGGGTCGGCTCGGCCGCCAATGCCCCTCTGACGTTGGAGAATTATCGCGAGCTCGCGACGCCCTCCTTCGCGGGCGTGCTCTACGAAACCTTCAAGTTGAGCACAGCGGCATCCCTTGCTGGACTGCTGGCGGCGTTTCCACTGGCCTATTGCATCGTGCGGCGGTTTTCGCCGCGCCAGCGCGCCGCCTGCATCGGCCTTCTGGTGATGCTGATACTGCTCAGCATGCTGGTGCGCACCTACGCGCTCGAACTGGCCTTCGGCTCGGTCGGGGTTGCTCGTCCATTGCTTCTGGCGCTCGGGATTTCTCCGACAAGTCGCTGGTACACAGAGACCCTGGTCGCAGCCGGCTTGCTGCATGCGATCGTGCCGATGTGCACGCTGACCCTTCTGGGAACGATCCAGAATATCGATCCTCGCTTCTGCGATGCGGCCCAGTCGCTGGGCGCCCCGGCCTGGAAGGCCCATCTCGGCATCACGGTTCCGCTGGCCCTGCCCGGGCTGGTCTCGGCATTCCTGATCGCCATGACCTTTTCGATCAGCGCCTTCGTCATTCCGATGGTGCTCGGCAAGGGGCGCGTTCTGTTCCTTTCGAATACGATCTACACACGCTTCAGCGACGTCGCGAACTATCCCAGCGGCGCCGCGGTCTCGATCGTGATGCTCGCCATCTCGCTGCTCGTGCTGTCTCTGGTTTCGCTGGTGCAGCGTCATAGGGGCTCGCGCTCATGACCGGTAGCGCAAAGCGCCTTGGCGACCGGCTCCTGGGTGGCGCGATGATTGCCATGCTGGTTCTGGTGCTCGCCTTCCTGGTGACGCCGCTTCTGGTCACCTGCCTGCTCGCCTTCGACGCCCGCAGCTTTCTTGGCCCGTTACCGCCGCCGGCGCTGTCCATGCGCTGGTTCGAGAAGCTGGTTTCGCTCGACTACGTCACCACCGGCCTGGCGACCAGCCTCAAGATCGCCGTCCTCACGACCGCCGTCGATGTGCTGGTCGGCACGGCCGCCGCGGTCGCGCTCGATCGCAGTAATTTTCCCGGTCGCTCGCTGCTGATGGCCGCGTTCCTTTCGCCGCTCATCGTGCCGGCGGTGGTGATCGGCTTTGCGTTGCTGCTGTTTCTGTCGCGCATCGGCATCGTCGACGGCTTCACCAGACTGCTCTGCGGCCATATCGTGATCACCCTGCCCTATGTCGTGCGCACCGTGCTCGCCAGCCTGACCGGTCGGGACAGGCGCCTGACAGAAGCGGCACTGGTCCTTGGCGCGACGGAACGCCAGGCCTTCTGGAACATCACGCTGCCCCTGATCCGGAGCGGCATGATCACAGGCGCAGTCTTCGCCTTCGCCGTATCGTTGGACGACGTTGCAGTCAGCATGTTCCTGACGGACCCGTCGACCTACACCTTGCCGGTCGCCCTCGTCAGCAACATGCGCGCGTCCTTCGATCTCACGATCGCAGCCGCTGCCGTTCTCCTGATGGCGGTCAGCGCCGTCCTCATCATCGTTCTGGAGCGCTTCGTCGGTTTCGACCGCCTGTTGGGCCAGGGGCTGTTTCGTTCATAGGGGTCACGCCGTGAGCAACGCCGTCGAATTTCACAGAGTCAGCCGTCGCTTCGGTGCCGTTACAGCCGTCGATGACGTTTCCTTCTCGATCGCCGCCGGCGAAACCGTTGCTCTGCTCGGGCCGAGCGGCTGCGGCAAGACCAGCATCCTGCGGGTCATTGCCGGCTTCGAACGGCCCGACCACGGCACGGTCAGCATCGGAGGCCGCGACGTCACTGCACTCAAGCCCTATGAGCGCAATGTCGGGCTGCTGTTCCAGCACTATGCCCTGTTCCCGCACATGACCGTTGCGGAGAACATTGCCTACGGACTGCGCCACCGCGGCACTGACAGGCGCGAGATTCCCGATCGTGTCGAGGCGATGCTGGCGCTCGTAAGGTTGCAGGGGTTCGGCAGCCGCCGGCCGCATCAACTCAGCGGAGGCCAGCAGCAGCGCGTCGCCCTCGCCCGCGCCCTGGCCACGCGGCCAGGCCTCATCCTGCTCGACGAACCGCTTTCCGCGCTTGACGCCAAGCTGCGTCAGGATCTGCGCGCCGAACTCAAGCAGGTTCTGGCCGCCGTCAATTCGACGGCGATGGTCGTCACCCATGACCAGGAAGAGGCGATGAGCCTTGGTGAACGCGTCTTCCTGATGCAGGCGGGCCGTATCGTCCAGGTCGGCGCCCCGTCGGACGTCTATGGTCGCCCCGGCTCGCGCTTCGCCGCCGACTTCATGGGGCGCACCAACTGGATCGAAGCCCAGGTGACGCGGCGCGAAACCGGCCTCGCCCGGGCTCTGAGCCGATCGGGCCTGTCGCTCACCGTGCCGGACTGCCCATCGGACGCAATCGACATCTGTGTCCGCCCCGAGAACATCATCCTGTCCACCGCCGCCGATGCTGATCCGGCTGGAATGGCCAACAGTGCGAAGGGCAGGATCCTCAATGTCGCCCTGCTCGGCTCCACCCGCCAGATCCTGGTCGAGATGGCCGGCGGCGAGCAGATTCTCGTGATGCAGGCCAACCGTGTCGGCGACGGTCTTGGCCCAGGTCAGGCCGTGACGATCGGCTTTCCGGTCGATGCCTGCATCACCATGCCGTCCGGCAACGCGACCGGACTTGCCGCCTCACTCTAGCGTTCTCAGGGAAGGATGAACGATATGACCACGACCTCCTCGATCAAGACATCGCTGCTGGCACTCAGCCTGCTGGCCGGCATCGGCCTTGCGACGGCCCCGGTTCGTGCCGACGCTCTCGACGACATCACGAAGGCAGGCACCCTGAAGGTCGGTGTCTTCGCGGATTTTCCGCCCTTCTCATCGGCCAGCGCCGATATGAGCCTCAAGGGCTATGACATCGACATCGCCGAGACCATAGCCAACGCGCTGAAGGTGAAGCTCAACCTGGTCAACGTAACCGGCCAGAACCGCATCCCGTATCTGACCGAGCGTCGGGTCGACATCCTGCTCAGCGTCGGCCACAGCGCCGAGCGCGAGAAGGTCATCGATTTCACGGCCGCCTACGCCCCCTACTACATCGCCGTCATCGGCCCGCAGGCCTTAAAGGTCGAAGGCAAGGCGGACCTCGCGGGCAAGTCGATCGCGGTGAGCCGCGGCACGCTGGAAGACACGTCGCTCACCGAGGCTGCGCCGCCCTCCGCCGACATCAAGCGCTTCGACAGCTACAACTCCGTCATCCAGGCCTTCATTTCCGGCCAGGCGCAGCTGATGGTCGTCGGCAACGATGTCGGCGCCCAGGTGCTCTCGCGCCAGACGACATTGAAGCCCGAGCAAAAATTCCAGCTGATGACGTCGCCGGACCATATCGCGCTGAACAAGGACGAGCCGCGTCTCAAGCAGGCACTCAACGAGATTGTCGCCAGGCTGCTTGCCGATGGCACGCTGAACAAAGCCTCGCTCAAGTGGCTCGGCAAGCCGCTTGATCCCAAGGATCTCTGAAGCTTGGCCTACAGCCTCAACTTCGACTGGCTGAGCCAGGCCTCCGAACCCATCGCGCGCGGCGCGATGGCGACGGTGGGGTTGATCGCCGTCACGACCGTGCTTGGAACGGTCTGCAGTGTGTTGGGGGCAGCGGCGGTGCGCAGCCGCTCTCCCTGGCTGCGCGGCATGGTCGGCAGCTATGTCGAGCTGATCCGGAACACGCCGTTTCTGGTCCAGCTCTTCTTCATCTTCTTCGGCTTGCCCAGCCTTGGCCTGCGGCTTGATCCTGCAGTCGCAGCGATCCTCGCGATGACGATCAACCTCTCGGCCTATGGCACCGAGATCGTCGCTGCGGGGCTGGATGCCGTACCCATTGGTCAGAGGGAGGCCGGCCGCGCACTTGGGCTGCGACCCGCGCTGGTCTTCGTCAAGATTGTCCTGCCGCAGGCGCTGAAGGTGATTTTCCCGGCACTGCAGAGCCAGGTCATCATCATGATGCTGGAATCCGCGGCGGTGTCGCAGATCTCGGTGCGCGAACTGACCTATGAGGCGGACATGCTGCAGGCGCGCAGCTTCCGCGCCTTCGAGACCTATTTCGTCGTCACCATGGTCTATCTGACGCTGAGCATTGGGTTGCGCCGCATCTTGGGCCTGACCGGACGGAAATTCCTGATCGGGGGGGCGTCCTGATGGACTTCACCTTCTGGGACATCCTGCGCAACCTGCTGCTCGCGACACGCTGGACGGTCCTGCTCTCGATTGTCGCCTTCATCGGCGGTGGCGTGGTGGGAATGGCGATCCTGCTGGCACGGGTCTCATCCCGTCACTGGCTGCGTCATGTCGCCGAGCTCTATATCGGGCTCTTCCAGGGCACGCCCCTGCTGATGCAGCTGTTCCTGGTCTTCTTCGGGCTTCCGCTGATCGGTTTCCGCATCGAACCCTGGTCCGCTGCTGTCGTCGCCCTGACCCTCTGCGCCAGCGCCTATCTCGCGGAGATCTGGCGCGGCGGGGTCGAGGCCCTGCCAAAGGGCCAATGGGATGCCGCCAAAAGCCTTGGCCTGCACTATCCCAACCAGATGCGGCTCGTGATCCTGCCTCAGGCCTTTGCGATCACACGAGCGCCTGTGGTCGGCTACCTCGTGCAACTCGTCAAAAGCACGGCGCTGACCTCGATCATCGGCTTCGACGAGTTGATGCGAACCTCCAACGCCATCTCGAATGCGACCTTTGAGCCTCTCACCGTCTATGGCCTGGTTGCATTGATCTATTTTGTCATCTGCCTGCCGCTCACCCGCTACGCCCGCCATCTGCAGGCTCACGCCCCGGCCTGAAGAACGGCAAGCTGTCGCACAGGGGATCATGCAGCCGACTGCGTGCCGGCGCGGCCTACGCCTCTGGTCCGCTGCCTATGCAATATCGAGCGCATGGCGCTAAACTGGCTCCATGCAAATCGTCATACGGGATAGGCCCATAGCTGAATGAGCGAGCATCTCATTCGCAAGCTCGAAATGCCTGAAGTCGCGCAACTCATGGACTGGGCGGCGGACGAGGGCTGGAATCCCGGCCTCAATGACGCTGCGGCGTTCCGCGCGACCGACCCTGAGGGCTTCATCGGTGCCTTCGTCGACGGCGAGATGGTCGCCGGCATCTCGGCGGTTGCCTATGGTACGAGCTACGGCTTCATCGGCCTCTATATCTGCCGCCACGACATGCGCGGCTGCGGTCACGGCAAGGCCGTCTGGGAGGCCGGCATGGCGCGGCTTGCTGGGCGCACGATCGGGCTCGACGGAGTTGACGAACAATTCGAGAATTACCGTCGAAAGGGCTTTGCGCCTGCCTACCGAACTATCCGTTTCGGAGGTGCCTTTTCGCGGCTCCCGGTTGATAGCCGGATGGTGAACAACGTCAGCCCGGATCTTCTGCTCCACGTCATGGCCTTTGACCGAAGGGTTTTTCCGGAATCGCGGGACACCTTCCTGAGGCACTGGCTCATGCCGCCGCATCGAGCGTGCGTCGCAACCTCGGATGGCGCGGTCACCGGGTACGGGGTGATGCGCAAGTGCCGTTCAGGCTGGAAAATCGGCGCGCTATCCGCAATCGACCACGCGACGGCTGCGACGCTCGTTCAGCATCTGGGCTCTGCTGTGGAGGGCGACGTCTATATCGACGTTCCAGCCGCGCGGCAGCGGTTCATCGACATGTTGGTCGGTGCTGGCCTTCGGCCTGGTTTCGAGACGACGCGAATGTATCTCGGCAGACCGTTTCCTCTGGCGCCCGAGTTGTTCGGGGTGACCACCCTGGAACTCGGATAGGTGGCACCGCACTGCGGGTTGTTCGGCGGATACGGTCTCGACCTTGCGCCGGACAAACGGCCTGCGACTGCGCGGTCGCACGATCTTGCCCTCGACGCTTGCCTGAACCGCGAAAATGGAGTGCCATCTCCGAGCCGGCGGTGGCCGGGCATTGGGAGACCAGACCATGGCTAGACAAGTGATCCTGGCAGCCGCGTCGGCATTCGTGCTCGCGACCGTCTTTTCCTCACCGTCCCAGGCACTGACGATGAAGGAATGTAGTACGAAGTATCAGGACGCCAAGAAGGCGAATACTCTGAAGGGCCAGAAGTGGAACGATTTCCGCAAGGCCCAGTGCGGTGATGACGATGCCGCAGAGAGCGACGCGGCCGCAGCTGTCCAGGATGCTCCCGTAGCTCCGGCTCCAGCTGCCGCACCGGCAACGCCCGGAGCCAAGCCTGCCGCCGCTCCTGCGCGGGCCAAGCCGGCAGTGTTCCCCAAGACGGTCGCGCAGAAATACACGGATGAGTCGCCGGGCAAAGCCCGGCTGAAGACCTGCGCCGATCAGTACAATGCCAACAAGACCGCCAACGCCAACGGCACATTGAAATGGATCGAGAAGGGCGGCGGCTACTGGAGCCAGTGCAACGCCAAGCTGAAGAGCTGACACGCTCTGGCGGCGGCCCAGGCCGCCGCCATATTGCTCAATATTCCCATAATGATGCGATAATTTTCGCTATCGGAACATGAGGCCTCCAGCTCATCGCAGCCGGGTCGGCCCGGCCTGACGAGGTTCGTTGGATAGGCGACCTGTGCACGCCAGTTGCCGTAGCGGAAGGTCGCATACTCAGGATTAGCATTTACCTCCCGTTAACTCTTTTCTCCCCTTTTTGGATCGTCTTCTGAGCTGGAGCTGGGGGCTCAAAAAGGGAAGATGACATGCAGGCTTTCGACCCTGAGAACGGTGCCGAACATCTCGTCGGACGACCTGTCGCAGATGTCGAGCGCGATCTGATCCTCGCCACCCTGAAGGAAACCGGCGGCAATCGCACCCATGCGGCCGCCATGCTTTGCATATCGATCAGGACGCTTCGCAATAAGCTCGGCGCCTATGCCTCTGACGGCTACGCGATTCCAGAACCTGGCCAATCCGCGCATTGAGAGATTCTGCGGCGATAAATGGGCTGCTTGCATTGGATCGGCGGCCCATTTGGCCATATCTTGGCCATTAATGCGGCAAAATCTAACAAGCTGTCGCCTGCGCAGGATCCGCATCATGAAGAGAGCCACGTTACTCGCCATGGTGCTGATCTCCGGCGGTCTCGCTGCCTGCCAGACCATCACAGCGGCAGAACAGCGTAGCGCCGACGAGGTCCGCTGCCGATCCTATGGCTTCCGGCCAGGCACAGACGCTTTTGCGAAATGCCTGCTCGACGTCGATCTGGCTCGCGCGGCGGCGCGCCTCTATCGCTTCGAAAACGCAGGGGGGCCCGGTTGGGGCTATTATCCCTATGGAGGACGCCCCTGGTACTGGTGAGTACTGCCTCGAGCCGTCACGCCCTGGCGCGGCGCGTGGGGCTTAGTCCTGGAACTGCTTCACAGAACCATGCGCTCATGCAGGTCGATGATCTTGCAGTCGATAGCAGGGGTACGGTTGCCGCGATGATGCAGCGTGCGGCGCTCTTTCTGTTCCGGGCCAACCCAGATCCGCACCGTTTCGAGAAGGAGGTTGTCGCGCTCGATCATGCTCAGATCGGCAACGCGGTATTCGCGAGACAGTGGCCCCGCGAGCAGGCCGTAGGCCTTTAGATCCCGGCATTTCCTGATGGTCATGACCATCGCTCCGCGGGGCCCCTGCAAGGCGCAAGGCCGGTGACCAGCAAAAGATCGTTGCTGCAGGCGATCTTTATGGAACCCTTATGTCTCCCCCCTGCCTTTCCCCTCGACCCCTTACTGCCCCAGGCACCACATCTCCGGTCTAACCTGACTGGAGATTGGCCATGGCCGACATCGTCTTCATTGCGCTCGGGCTCGGAGCCTTCGGGCTCTTCGCGGCCTATGCTGCGCAGTTGCGCAAGGTCTGACGACCATGGCGCTCACCTGGCTTTACGGGGCCGCGGCGCTTGGGCTCGCGGTCTACATGGTCGCTGCGCTGCTGCGCCCCGACCGCTTCTGACACAGCTTTCATAAAGGAGACCTCGCATGGACTGGCGGGGCTGGGCCGAGATCGTTTTCACGATCGCGCTGACTGTGGCCGTGGGTTGGCCACTTGGAATCTTCATGGCTCGCGTCTGGGCGGGCGAACGAACCTGGCTCGATCCAGTGCTGAGACCGGTCGAAGCCCTGGCCTATGCGGCCTTTGGCGTCGATCGCCATAGGCAGCAGAGCTGGTTTGCTTACACTGGCGCGCTGATTGCCTTCAGCGCCGCCGGGTTTGCGCTGCTCTACGGGATGCTGCGCCTGCAGGGCGTGCTCCCGCTCAATCCGCAAGGCTTTGACGGGCTGTCGCCGCACCTGGCCTTCAACACCGCCGTCAGCTTCGTCACCAACACGAACTGGCAGTCCTATGGCGGCGAGACAACGATGAGCAATCTCAGCCAGATGGCTGGGCTCACCGTGCAGAACTTCGTCTCGGCCGGCGCTGGCCTCGCGGTCGCCGCTGCATTGTCGCGCGCCTTCGCTGCGGATCGCGGCGAGGGCCTCGGCAATTTCTGGGTCGATCTGACCCGTTCAGTCCTCTACGTCCTGCTCCCGCTGTCCATCGTCACGGCCCTCGCGCTGGTTGCGGCCGGTGTGCCGCAGACACTGCTCGCCAATGTCGAGGCTTCGACTGTCGAAGGCGCGAAGCAGGTGATCTCGCTGTTCCCGACCGCGAGCCAGGAAGCCATCAAGCAATGGGGCACCAATGGCGGCGGCATCTTCAACGTAAACTCGGCGCACCCGCTCGAGAATCCGACGCCGCTGACCAACCTGATCGAGGTGGTTTCACTGAACGCGCTCGCCTTCGGCACGGTCATCGCCTTCGGCCGTGTCGCCGGCGCACGCCGCGAGGCGCGCGCGCTGATCGCGGTCATGGCGATCCTCGTCGGCGTCGCGGCCTCGGCCATCTACGCGTCCGAGACGCTGACGCCGCAGCCGGCGATGATCGCCGCCGGCATCCCCGATGCCTCCGCCAACATGGAAGGCAAGGAAGTCCGCTTCGGCGCCCCCACGTCGGCCATGTGGGCCGCCCAGACCACCGGTGCCTCGAACGGCTCGGTCAATTCCATGCATGGCAGCTACATGCCGCTCGGAGGCGGCGTTGCGATGTTCCTGATGCAGCTCGGCGAGATTCTGCCCGGCGGCGTCGGTTCCGGCCTCTACGGCATGGTGGTGATGGCGCTGCTCGCGGTCTTCGTCGCCGGCCTGATGGTCGGGCGCACACCGGAATATCTCGGCAAGAAGGTGGAGGCACGTGAGATCAAGTTCGCGATGCTGGCGGTGCTCATCCTGCCTCTCTCGATCCTCGGCTTCTCCGCGATCGCTGCGGTGCTGCCGGTCGCGCTCGAGGGACTGCTCAACAAGGGGCCGCGCGGTCTGACCGAAATCCTCTACGCCTACTCCTCGGCGACGGGAAACAACGGCTCGGCCTATGCCGGCCTGACCGCCAATGCGCCCTGGTGGAACACCACGCTCGGCATCGCGATGCTGCTTGGCCGCTTCGCCTATGCCATTCCGGTGCTCGCCATCGCGGGCGCCATCGCAGCCAAGCCGAAACTCCAGCCCACCGCCGGCACTCTGCCTTCTGACAGCCCGCTCTTCGTCGGCCTGCTGATCGGCATCATCCTGATCCTGGGTGGCCTGCAATTCTTCCCGGCGCTCGCGCTCGGACCAATCGTCGAGCACTTCCAGGTGCTTGCGGCGGCTCGTTGAGCCGACAAGGGAAAGCTTCCATGAGTATGTCCTTCGTCAAATCCTCCAGCTTCGACCAAGGCGTCGTGCTGACGGCGCTGAAGAGCGCCTTCGTCAAGCTCGACCCGCGCAAGCTCACCGGAAACCCGGTGATCCTGGCCACGGAGGTCGTCGCGGCGCTCGCGACGGTTTCCGCCGCGGTTGCCCTTTCCGCCGGCGCACCTGCCGGATTTCCGATCCAGATCGCGGCCTGGCTCTGGCTGACCGTGCTCTTCGCCAATTTTGCCGAGAGCATCGCCGAGGGGCGTGGCAAGGCCGCGGCGGATTCGCTTCGTGCCGCCCGCGTCACCACCAAGGCCAAGCTGATCATCGACCCTGAGCGGAATGCGATGATCCCGACCCCGGCCCACAAGCTCGTTCCGGGCGATCTCGTGCTGGTCGAGGCCGGCGACGTGATCCCGGCCGATGGCGAGATTATCGAGGGTGTCGCCTCGGTCAACGAGGCCGCGATCACCGGCGAGTCCGCTCCGGTGATCCGGGAGAGCGGCGGCGACCGCTCGGCCGTCACCGGCGGCACCACGGTGGTCTCCGACTGGATCAAGATGAGGGTCACGTCGCAGCCGGGCTCCTCCTTCCTCGATCGCATGATCGCGATGGTGGAAGGCGCCGACCGACGCAAGACACCCAACGAGCTCGCTCTTGCCGTGCTGCTCGCCGGCCTGACGCTGGTCTTCCTGGTCGCAGTCGTCACGCTGACCGGCCTGGGTGCCTTCTCCGGCATCGCGCTCGATCCCATGGTGCTCGGTGCGCTCTTCGTCACGCTGATCCCGACCACGATCGGCGGATTGCTCAGTGCGGTCGGCATCGCGGGCATGGACCGGCTGCTCAAGGTCAACGTGCTCGCGACCTCCGGGCGCGCGGTCGAAGCGGCGGGCGACATCGACACGCTGCTGCTCGACAAGACCGGCACGATCACCTTCGGCAACCGCATGGCGGTCGAGGTCATCCCGGCGCCGGGCGTTCGCCCGGACAATGCGCTGCGCGCCGCGCTCATGGCCTCTCTCGCCGACGAGACCCCCGAGGGCCGCTCGATCGTCGAACTGGCGCGGGAGCAAGGCATTACCGCCAGCATTCCTGACCATGCGACCGCGATCGCGTTCAGCGCGACGACGCGTCAGTCGGGCCTCGACGATAACGGGCAGTCCTGGCGCAAGGGCGCAGTCGATGCCGTGCTGACCATGCTCGATCTGCGCGACGGCCAGGTCCCGACCGAGATGCGCCACGCGGTCGACCGCATCGCCCGCTCGGGCGGCACGCCGCTCGCGGTCAGCGAGAACGGTGCGCTGGTCGGCGTCATCCACCTCAAGGATGTGGTGAAGCCTGGCGTCAAGGATCGCTTCGCCGATCTTCGCCGCATGGGTGTGCGCACCGTGATGATCACCGGCGACAATCCCGTCACCGCTGCGGCCATCGCTTCCGAAGCCGGCGTCGACGATTTTCTCGCCGAGGCGACGCCGGAGGACAAGCTGCGCATGATCCGCACCGAGCAGGCCAAGGGCCGTCTCGTCGCAATGTGCGGCGACGGCGCCAATGACGCTCCGGCGCTGGCGCAAGCCGATGTCGGCGTGGCCATGCAGACCGGCGCGCAAGCGGCCCGCGAGGCCGGCAACATGGTCGATCTCGACAGCGATCCGACCAAGGTCCTGGAGATCGTCGAGGTCGGCAAGCAGCTCCTGATCACGCGCGGAGCACTGACCACCTTCTCGATCGCCAACGACGTCGCCAAGTATTTCGCGATCATCCCGGCCCTGTTCGTGGCGGCGCTGCCGGCCTTGGGCGCCCTCAACGTCATGGGGCTCACAAGCCCGCACAGCGCCATCCTCTCTGCCGTGATCTTCAACGCGCTGGTCATCGTCGCGCTGATCCCGCTCGCCCTGCGCGGCGTGCGCTATCGCGCCATCGGCGCCGCCAAGCTGCTCTCGCGCAACCTCACCCTCTATGGCATCGGCGGGCTGATCGCGCCCTTCGTCGGCATCAAGCTGATCGACATGATCGTCGCAGCCCTGAAGCTCGCCTGACGCCGCGGACAAGGAGCAACCCATGCTGTCCCATCTTCGCCCCGCCATCGTTTCGATGGTGTTCTTCACCCTTCTCCTCGGCCTTGCCTACCCGCTCGGCGTCACCGGTATCGCCGGCGCGGCCTTCCCGTCCCAGGCCGGCGGTTCTCTGATACGCAATACGCAAGGCGAGATCGTCGGTTCGCAGTTGATCGGCCAGAACTTCAAGGGCGACGCCTATCTGCGTCCCCGCCCCTCCGCCGCCGGCAAGGACGGTTATGATGCCGCCGGCTCCTCGGGCTCGAATCTGGGGCCCTTGAACGAGGACCTCGCTGCGCGGATCAAGGCCGATGCCGACGCGCTGCGGGAGGCCGACGGGAAGGGTTCCCTGCCGGCCGATGCGGTTACCGCTTCCGCTTCGGGTCTGGATCCCCATATCTCGCCGGAGAACGCGGCCCGCCAGGTCGCTCGCATCGCCAAAACCCGCGGCATCGCCCCGGACCAGGTTGCGGCGATCATCGCAGCGAACACGCAGGAGCCGACCTTCGGCTTTCTCGGTCGCTCGCGTGTAAACGTGCTGACCGCGAATCTCGCCCTCGACGCGCGTTACCCGAAGCCGCAAGCTAAGGCGCCATGAGCCCAGCATTATGACTGCAGACGAGACCAGATTCCGGGAGCAGGGACGCCCCGATCCCGATGCCCTTCTGGCGCAGGCCGGCCGCAAACGCGGCCGGCTCAAGATTTTTCTGGGCATGGCTCCAGGCGTCGGCAAGACCTACGAGATGCTGTCCCAGGGCCGCCGCGCCCAGGCCGAGCATGGCGAGGTCCTTGTCGGCGTGGTCGAGACCCATGGCAGGCGCGAGACCGAGGCCCTGCTCGATGGGCTCGAGGTCATGGCGCGCCGGCCGATCGAGCATCGCGGCCGGACCTTGCTGGAATTCGACCTCGACGCGGCGCTGGCCGTCAAACCGCGCCTCCTGCTCGTCGACGAATATGCTCATTCCAACGCTCCCGGCAGCCGCCACCCGAAACGCTGGCAGGATGTCGAGGAACTGCTCGAATCCGGTATCGACATCTGGACAACGCTGAACGTCCAGCATCTGGAGAGCCTCGTCGACGTGGTCTGGAAGATCACCGGCGTACGCCAGCGTGAAACGGTGCCGGACAGCGTCCTCAGCCGGGCGGACGAGATCGAGCTGATCGACATCACTCCGACCGAACTGCGCCAGCGCATGGCCGAGGGCAAGGTCTATCTGCCCGAGACGGCGCGGCTCGCCGCCGACAATTTCTTCAAGCCTGAGAACCTGACGGCGCTGCGCGAACTGGCCTTGCGCCGCGCCGCCCAGACCGTCGACGACCAGCTCAGCCAGGCGATGAAGCGTGCCGGCGTCGAAGGCCCCTGGGCGGCCGGCGAGCGCATCCTGGTCCTGATCGGGCCGGACGCCATGGCGAGTTCGCTGGTGCGCGCGGGTCGGCGCCTCTCCGACATGATGATGGACGCGCCCTGGACGGTGGCACATGTCGAGCGGCCGAACCGCGTCGAGCCGGATTCCGCTCGTGGCCGCAGCCTGTCGGAAGCGCTCAAGCTCGCCGAACAGCTCGGCGCAGCCAATGTCGTGCTGACCGGCGACGATCTCGTCGCCACCGTGCTGGACTATGCCAGGCGCAACAACGTCACCCAGATCGTCGTCGGCAAGTCGCACCGCCGGGGCTGGCGCGCCTGGTTCCACCGGTCGCTGGCGCCAGCCCTGCTCGAGGCACAGAACGGCGCGGCGCTGCACATCATCACCGAGAGCGCGTCCGGGCCTGCCGTCCCATCATCACCCGTTCCGAAGCGCGCGCTGCAGTGGGGCGGCCACCTGGCCTCCGCAGCGCTGGTTGGCGGCACGATCCTGATCGGGGAGATGATCCAGAACCGTGTCGAGAATGCCAATCTCGCCATGCTGTTCATGGTCAGCGTGCTGATATCGGGGCTCGCATTTGGTCTCTGGCCAGCCGTCACGGCGGCAGCCTTCGCCGCGGTCGCCTATAATTTCTTCTTCCTCGAGCCGCTGCTGAGCTTCTGGATCGGCCATCCCGCGGATGTCCTAACATTCCTCGTCTTCTTCGCGGTGGCGATGACGACGGGGGGCCTTACAGGGCGGGTCCGGGATCAGGCCAGGGCCACCGCACGACGAGCCTCGGCAATCTCCGCATTGCTCGCCGCGAGCCGGCGGCTGTCGGGAGCCGCGCGCAAGGAGGATGCTGCCACGATCCTGGCCGAGCAGCTTTCGGCCGCGACGTCCGGTAAAGTCGTCGTCTTCCTGCCCCATGGCGAGGAAATCGCTGCGGCGGCCGGAGCGCCTGCGCTCGAAGCGCTCAGCACAGCAGACATGACCGCGGCACGCTGGACCTGGACGCGCGGCGAGCCGGCCGGTGCCGGCACCGGCACCTTGCCCAATGCTGCCTGGACGTTCCGCGCGTTGCAGGGCGTGCGTTCGCGCTCGGGCGTCGTCGGGTTCGAACCCCAGGCGCTGCTCGACGCCGAGAACGAACGCTTCGCGCTGGCGCTGCTCGATCAGGGGGCGATCGCGCTGGAGCGGGCCGAGCTGGCCGCCGCGGCCGTCGACGCGGAGGCGCTCCGCCGCAGTGATCGGCTGCGCTCGGCGCTGCTCAACTCCGTCAGCCATGATCTGCGCACGCCGCTGGCGACGGTGCTGGGATCGGCAACGACGCTGATCGACTTCGGCAAGACGGTCGAGCCCGCGGTGCGCGACGACCTGATGCTCTCGATCCGCGAGGAGGCCGAAAGGCTTAATCGCTATGTTGGCGACCTGCTCGATATGTCGCGACTGGAAGGCGGAGCGCTGGTGACGCGCCGTGACTGGACGGATGTGCGCGACGTGATCGCCGCAGCGATCGAGCGCGTCTCGCGTCGCCTCGGGCACCGCCGCGTCCAGCGCGATTTTCCCGCTGCGCTTTCGGCCGTACGGGCCGACCCCGGCCTGCTCGAGCAGGCTCTGGTCAACATCCTGGAAAATGCCATCACCTATAGCGAGGACGGCTCGCTGATTGAGACGGCGGCCTATGAGGACAGAGGCAATGTCGTGATCTCGATCGAGGATGAGGGGCGCGGTATCCCCACCGCCGAGCTGGAACGCGTCTTCGAGAAGTTCCGCAGGCTCGAGGAATCGACCGACCGTGGCGGGGAGCGCGGCAAGGGCGCAGGCCTCGGCCTCGCCATCTCCAAGGGCTTCGTCGAGGCGATGGGCGGTCGGATCGCAGCCGCGAGCCCGATCCAGGACCGTCCGGACGGAACTCCGGGCGGCACCCGCATCCTGATCAGCCTGCGCAAGGACAGCGCGCCCGGAGCAACGACATGACAGCCTTTCGCCCGCGTATCCTCGTCATCGACGATGAACCGCAGATCCATCGCTTCCTGGCTCCCGCGCTTGATGCCGCCGGCTATGAGCCGGTTCGCGCCGATGATGCCGCAGCCGGCCTGCGCGAGCTTGCACGAAAGCCGCCGGATGCGGTGGTGCTCGACCTCGGTCTGCCCGACATGGACGGCAAGGAAGCGCTGGCCAAGGCGCGGGCCTTCTATGACGGCCCGGTGATCATCCTCTCGGCGCGGGATCGCGAGACCGAGAAGATCGATGCGCTCGATGCCGGCGCCGATGACTATGTCGAGAAGCCCTTCGGTGTCGGCGAATTGCTGGCGCGGCTGCGCGTGGCGCTGCGCCACCGCATCGAGCGTCAGGGCGCCGACGCGGTGATTCGCTCGGGCGCCGTCGAGATCGACCTCGTCAATCGACGCGTCAGCCGCAACGGAACGCATGTGAAGCTGTCGCCAAAGGAATACGACCTGCTTGCCTCGCTCGCCGGCGGCAATGGCCGGGTGCTGACCCATCGCCAGATCCTCACTGCGGTCTGGGGCCCGGCGCATGAGCACGATGTGCAGTATCTTCGCGTCTTCGTCGGCCAGCTCCGCCAGAAGCTCGAGGAAGACCCCACGAGCCCAAAACTGATCGAGACCGAGCCCGGCGTCGGTTACCGGCTCGGCGGGCTGGTCTAGCGTCACAGCTAGCGCATGGCAGCCTTGAGAGGATTATTTCGCCCCCGCCCCTTCTGCAGGTGCGGCGAAGACAAAAATCCTCCTTTTCAATGGGAATAAGAAAAAACACGCTACCAGACGTGAATTGAACCAGCTGCCGCGCTGCCGTATTTGAGATGTTCGGAATAGCGAACAGGGTGAGCGGTGAAGGTGGCCATTCTCAACGTCATCGACCGGCAGGGTCAGCCCCATGAACTCGAGGCCGTCGAAGGCTGGCGGGTTATGGAAATCCTGCGCGACTATCGCGTCGGGATCGAAGGTGTCTGCGGTGGTTCCTGCGATTGCGCCACCTGCCATGTCATCGTCGCGCCGGAATGGGCAGCACGCCTGCCCGAGCCGCGGGAGGATGAGATCGACGCGCTCGACACGCTGCCGCTGATCGAACAGACCTCCCGGCTGTCCTGCCAGATCATCTGGTCCGATGATCTCGACGGCCTGACGCTGACCCTGGCGGAGGCTGCGTGATGGCTGCTGCTCCCAAGCGCCCGCCCCTTCCGGCAATCCTTCTCGCCAATGATCTGCTTGATGGCGACGTCGTCTTCGCTTCGGTTACCGCCGCCGGTGCGCTCGCCTGGACGCGCGATCCCACACTGGCGCTGCTCGCAGCCGATGACGCGGCCGCAGCGCGGTTGGAGGCGTATGCCGTCAGCGAATTCGCAGCCCAGCATGTCGTCGATGCCTACCTCGTCGATGTCTCGATCGAGGCCGGCGGGCCGGTGCCACGGCATTATCGCGAACGCATGAAGACGCTCGGACCGAGCAACCGTCCCGATCTCGGCAAGCAGGCCGGGGACGGTATCGCAGCCGAGCGGAGGGCCTGAGACATGTATCGCTACGATGAATTCGATGCGCGCTTCGTCCGCGAGCGGGTCGCCCAGTTCCGGGACCAGGTCGGCCGCCGGCTCAATGGTTCGCTGACCGAGGACGAGTTCAAGCCGCTGCGGTTGAAGAATGGTGTCTACCTGCAGCTCCACGCCTATATGCTGCGCATTGCAGTGCCATACGGAACGCTGTCGTCGCGCCAATTGCGCCAGCTTGCCCTGATCGGCGAACGCTATGACCGCGGCTACGGCCATTTCACGACGCGCCAGAACCTGCAGTTCAACTGGCCGAAACTGCGTGACATCCCGGAGATCCTGGATCTCCTTGCCGATGTCGAGATGCATTGCATCCAGACCTCGGGCAATTGCATCCGCAATGTCACCGCCGATCATTTCGCCGGCGTTGCTCAGGACGAGATCGAGGACCCGCGCCCGACCGCCGAACTGATCCGGCAATGGTCGAGCCTGCATCCCGAGTTCAGCTACCTGCCGCGCAAGTTCAAGATCGCGGTGACAGGGGCCGAGCATGACCGGGCCGTGATCAAGGCGCATGACATCGGCCTGCGCCTGCGGCGGCACCCGGACACCAATGCCGTCTCCTATGAAGTCAGTGTCGGTGGCGGCCTCGGCCGCACGCCGATGATCGGCAAGGTGGTGCGCGATTATCTGCCCAAGGCCGATCTCCTCGCCTATCTCGAGGCGATCATGCGGGTCTATAATCTCGAAGGCCGCCGCGACAACAAGTACAAGGCCCGCGTCAAGATCCTGGTCCACGAGATTGGCGTCGAGGAATTCACGCGGCGCGTCGAGGAGGAGTTCGCCCGGCTCGACGGTCCCTCCGTCAACGCCGACCCCGCGGAGGTCGCGCGCATCGCCACCTATTTCACTCCCCCGACCTACGAGGTCCTGCCCGCCGTCAGCCGCGTGCTGGAGGCGACCAAGGCCACAAACCCGACCTTCGCGCGCTGGGTCGAGGTCAACACAGTGCCGCACAAGGCTCCTGGCTATGCGGCGCTGACCATTTCGCTGAAGCCGATAGGCCAGGCGCCTGGCGATGCGACCTCGGAGCAGATGCGGCTCGTCGCCGACCTGGCCGAGCAGTATTCGCATGACGAGTTGCGCGTTACCCATGCGCAGAACCTCGTCCTGCCGCATGTGCGCCAACGCGATCTCTTTGCAATCTGGCAGAAGCTCGGCGAAGCGGGCCTGGCCTCCGCCAATGTCGGGATGATCACAGACATCATCTCCTGCCCCGGCCTCGACTATTGCGCGCTGGCGACAGCCCGCTCGATCCCGATCGCCCAGGCCATCCAGCATCGCTTCGCCGATGCCGAGCGTCAGCGCGAGATCGGCGAGCTGAACATCAAGATTTCCGGCTGCATCAATGCCTGCGGCCATCACCATGTCGGCCATATCGGCATTCTCGGGCTTGAGAAGCGCGGCATCGAATCCTACCAGATCACGCTGGGTGGCGATGCGACCGAGAACGCGGCCATCGGCGAGATTCTTGGTCCCGGCCTTGCTGCCGAGGACGTGCCTGATGCGATCGAACGCATCGTCAATGTCTATGTCGAGGCGCGTCAGGGGAACGAGAGCTTCATCGATGCCGTCCGCCGGCTCGGCCTCGGACCTTTCAAGGCCGCATTCCAGGAGGTCGCCCATGCTGTTGCTTGATCGCTCCGGCACCAAGACGGATGTCTGGACGCGCAGCGAAGGGGCCGCCATCGACAACCTCTCGCATGCCCTCGTCGACTGGGAGGCATTGCCGGAGGCGCTGCGGCAGAAAGCCCGTGACCAGCGCATCGGCGTGACCGTGCCCAATCATATCCGCATCGCCGAGCTCAAGCTCGTCCTGCGGCAGCTCTCGCTGGTGAGCGTTGCCTTCCCGGCTTTCTCGGACGGGCGCGGCTTCAGCCTGGCCAAGCTCATTCGCAACCATGGCTTTACCGGGACCTTGCGCGCCACTGGTCCCTTGATCGCCGACCAGTTCGCCTATGCGCTCTCATGCGGCTTCGACGAGATCGAATTGCCGGAGACGAGTGCAGCGCGGCAACCGGTCGAGCAATGGCTGACCGCGGCCGACCGGATCAGCCATGGCTACCAGCGCGGCTACGGCGACAACCGCAACATTCTTGACCAGCGGCGCGCGGCCCGCGCTGCAGCAGGTTGATCCATGGCCAGGTTCTCGCAGAGCGAGGCAGGCCGCCAGCGCGCCCATGAGGGTGAGGATTTGAGGGAGGACTGCATGGACGGCGACCTGTTGCGCGCGATTCCGCCTCGCCCCTATGAGCGCTGGTTCGATATTTGCTTTCGGCTTATCATCCTTGCGCTTGCCGGATTCTGGTTGTTGATGCCGCCGGCCGGCGCACCGGATCGACCGGTTGACCTGAAGGCGGCAGAAACCACGCGATGACGCAAAGAGCGCCCGAATCGACGACTGCGCGCCGCATCGAGCGGCTGGCGACGTTGCCGCTGTTCCACAAGCTGGACGGGCGCAAGGTGGTGCTCGCAGGCACCGGCGAAGGCGCGCTTTGGAAGGCCGAGTTGCTCGCCGCGTCGGGAGCCGCCCTCCTCATTCTTGCCGGCGAAGACACGGACCTGTTCGACAGCCTCGTCGCAGATCCTCCCGCGGCCGAGATCACCCTGCGCAGCCGCGGCTGGCAGCCAGATGACTTCGCCGACGCTGCGCTGGCCATCGGCGAGATCGACGAGGACGAGGAGGCACGCGCCTTTGCGGCCGCCGCACGGCAGGCCGGCGTGCCGGTCAATGTCGTCGACAAGCCGGAGTTCTGTGACTTCGCCTTCGGGTCGGTCGTAAATCGGTCCCCGCTGGTCGTCGCGATCTCGACCGACGGCGCCTCGCCCGTCTTCGGCCAGACCATCCGCACCAAGATCGAAGCCTTGCTTCCGGCCGGTCTCAAGGACTGGGCGCAGGCCGCCAAGGAATGGCGGCCGGCAGTTCAGGCCCGCGACCTGCCCTTCGCGCTGCGTCGTGCCTTCTGGGAGAAATTCACCCGCCGCGCCATGGCGGAACCGGACCGCGCGCCGCAACTCCACGACGAAGCGGAGCTCTTTACCGCACTCGACCGGCTCGAGAGCAGCCATCAGGGCGCAGGACGGGTCACGCTCGTCGGTGCAGGTCCCGGCGATCCGGAATTGCTGACCCTGAAGGCGATCCGCGCGCTGCAGAGCGCCGACATCATCCTCTATGACGATCTCGTCTCCACGGGCGTGCTGGAATTCGCCCGCCGCGAGGCCAAACGCATGCTGGTCGGCAAGACCGGCTATGGTCCCTCGGTCAAGCAGGACGACATCAACACGCTGATCGTTTCGCTCGCGAGCCACGGCAAGCATGTCGTGCGGCTGAAGGGCGGAGATCCCGGCATTTTCGGCCGCGCCGGCGAGGAGATCGATGCCTGCGCCCGGGCTGGTATTCCCGTCGTCATGGTGCCCGGCATCTCGGCGGCTCAGGGGGCCGCGGCGTCGCTCGGCCTCTCACTGACCCACCGCGATCATGCCAGGCGGCTGCAGTTCGTGACCGGCCATGCCCGTACGGGGACGCTGCCGGCGGATCTCGACTGGCAGGCGCTGGCCGATCCCCATGCCACGACCGTGATTTATATGGCGCGAAACACCCTGGCTGCTTTCCGCGAGCAGGCGATTGCCGCAGGGCTTGCGCCCGAGACGCCGGCGATCGCAGTGGTCGCCGCGACGCAGCCCGGCGAAGCGCGTTTGCGCGCAACGATCGCCACCCTGCCGGAGCGGCTTGGCGAGTTGCCGCCCAAAGGGCCGTTGCTTGTGCTGATCGGACGCGCGCTCGAAGGTGTTGCAGCCGAGGCGCTCGATCTGCAGACTCTGCGCAGCGCCTGATCGGCCGATCGAATCGGCTGGCGCCCGATATGCGGGTTTGGGTCCGGCCCCGCCTTAACGACGCGATTGCCGCATCTGCCTTGGAACGCCTTGAAAGGAGAGACGTTTTCTCCTGACGAGGCAAAGTTTGGAAGGGGCCACCTGCACCGGTAGGTTGAGGAAAGACTGCCAATTCAGTACGCTTTGTTTGTTATTCAGAACGGTTGCCCGCTCATATGAGCTGACGGCATTGATCTCGACGGAGCACTGACATGACGCGAGAGCGCATTCGCCGGATAATTCACGCAGCCCTGATCGTCGGCGCTTTTTCCATCTGCTTCGGTATCGTCAGCGGCGCTCGCGCCCAGAGCGAGTTGCTCAACGTCTCCTATGATCCGACGCGCGAGCTCTACCGCGCCATCAACGCCGCCTTCACCGCCGAGTGGCAGCAGAAGACGGGGCAGAAGCTGACGATCCGCCAGTCGCATGGTGGTTCGGGCGCCCAGGCCCGCACGGTGATCGACGGGCTCAATGCCGACGTGCTGACATTGGCGCTGGCCGGCGACATCGACGCCGTTGCCGAGCGCTCGAAGAAGATCCCGCTCGACTGGCAAAAGCGCTTGCCGCAAAACTCCTCCCCCTACACCTCGACGATCGTGTTCCTGACCCGCAAGGGCAACCCCAAGGCCGTCAAGGACTGGGGTGACCTCGCCAAGCCCGGCATCAGCGTCATCACCCCGAACCCCAAGACGTCGGGTGGCGCACGCTGGAACTATCTCGCGGCCTGGGCCTGGGCCGAGAAGGCCTATGGCAAGGACGAGGCGAAGGTGCGTGACTATATCGCCGCCGTGCTGAAGAACGTGCCGGTACTCGACACGGGCGCTCGCGGCTCGACCACGACCTTCGCCCAGCGCGGCCAGGGTGACGTCTTCCTATCCTGGGAGAACGAGGCCTTCCTCGTGCTGCAGGAATTCGGCGCCGACAAGTTCGATATCGTCGTGCCCTCGCTCTCGATCCTGGCAGAGCCGCCGGTGACGATCGTCGACGGCAATGTCGATGCCAAGGGAACGCGTGCCGCGGCCCAGGCCTATCTCGAATTCCTCTATACGCCGGCTGCACAGGCCATCATCGCGAAGAACTTCTACCGGCCGCGCAACACGGAAGCCGCGGCACCTGAGGACCTCGCGCGTTTCCCCAAGCTTGAGTTGATCACGATCGACACCGTTTTCGGTGGCTGGACCAAGGCACAGAAGGATCATTTCGCCGATGGCGGAACCTTCGATCAGCTCTACAAGCCGGCGCGGTGACTGCGTGGCGGTAACGGCCAGCTCCTGGCGGCAGCCCAGCATCCTTCCCGGTTTCGGGTTGTCGCTGGGCATCACGATCAGCGCCCTGTCGCTGATCGTGCTCATCCCGCTCGCGGCTCTCTTCCTCAAGGCGGCAAGCGCTGGCCCTGCCGATATCTGGGCAATCATCACCTCGGCCCGCACCCAGGCCGCCCTGAGGCTGTCCTTTGGCGCTGCCCTGTTTTCCGCGATCCTCAACGCCATCTTCGGGCTGATCATCGCCTGGGTTCTGGTGCGCTATCGCTTCCCCGGCCGGCGGCTGCTCGATGCCGCAGTCGACCTGCCCTTCGCATTGCCGACCGCTGTCGCAGGCATCGCCCTCGCCTCGATCTACGCGCCGAACGGCTGGATCGGCGCCCTGCTGGCTGCCTACAATATCAAGGTCGCCTATACCCCTCTCGGCGTCATGGTGGCGCTCGTCTTCATCGGCCTGCCCTTCGTGGTGCGGACCGTCCAGCCGGTGCTGGAGGAAGCTGATGCGGATATCGAGGAGGCCGCCGCGTTGCTGGGCGCCAGCCGGTTGCGCACCATCTTCAGGGTCATTCTGCCCGGCATCGTGCCGGCGTTGCTGACCGGCTTCGTCCTCGCCTTCGCGCGTGCCGTCGGCGAGTACGGCTCGGTGATCTTCATCGCGGGCAACGTGCCGATGTTTTCCGAGATCGCCCCGCTGCTGATCGTGATCCGGCTGGAGCAGTTCGACTATGCCGGTGCTTCCGTCGTCGCGACGATCATGCTGATCGTCTCCTTCGCAATGATCCTGGCGATCAATGGAATCCAGTCCTGGAGCCGCGGGAGACTGGGGCATGTCTGACGCGCCTCTACCGGCCGCCGTCTACAGGACCGACCGCGCGCTGCGCGACGGCTTCTGGATCCGCGCTCTGCTTTTGACCCTGGCGCTGGGCTTTCTGGTCCTGTTCCTGTTCCTGCCGCTGATCGCGGTCTTCGTCGAAGCCTTCGCGAAGGGATATGGGCTCTTCCTCGAAAGCATCACGGAGCCCGATGCGCTGAGCGCCGTCCGCCTGACCCTGCTGGTCGCCGCCATCGCGGTGCCCTTCAATCTGGTCGTCGGCGTCGCCGCCGCCTGGGCCATCGCCAAGTTCGAGTTCCGGGGAAAGAGCCTGCTGATCAGCTTCATCGACCTGCCGTTCTCGGTTTCTCCAGTGATCTCGGGCCTGGTCTATGTTCTGCTCTTCGGCGCGCAGGGCTTTCTCGGCCCCTGGCTCAAGGCCCATGATATCGAGATCATCTTCGCGCTGCCCGGGCTGGTGCTGGCGACGATCTTCGTCACCTTCCCCTTCGTTGCGCGCGAGCTGATTCCGCACATGCAGGCGCTCGGCTCCAGCGACGAAGAGGCGGCCCTGACGCTGGGCGCCTCGCCCTGGCGCACCTTCCTGACCATCACGCTGCCGAACGTGAAATGGAGCCTGTTCTATGGCGTGCTGCTCTGTAACGCCCGCGCCATGGGCGAGTTCGGCGCCGTCACGGTCGTGTCCGGCCGGATCAGGGGGCTGACCACGACGATGCCGCTGCATGTCGAGATTCTCTACAATGAATACAACAGCGTCGCTGCCTTCGCCGTCGCCTCGCTGCTGGCAGGGCTGGCACTGGTGACGCTCGCCCTCAAGACCTATCTCGAATGGCACTTCGCGGATGCGATCTCCGCCAAGTCGCGCCATTGACGGAGGCTACCAATGTCCGTTGCCGTGACCATCGAGAGCGTCCAGAAGACCTTCTCGAACTTTCCTGCCCTTCGCGGCGTTTCGCTCGACGTGCAGCCCGGCGAACTCGTCGCGCTGCTCGGCCCATCGGGCTCGGGCAAGACCACGCTGCTGCGGCTGATCGCAGGGCTCGAACAGGCCGATGATGGCCGCGTACTGTTCGACGAAACCGATACGCGCCGGCTCAGCCTGCGCGAGCGGCGGATCGGCTTCGTCTTCCAGCATTACGCGCTGTTCAGGCATATGGACGTCGCGGCCAACATTGCCTTCGGCCTCAAGGCCCGGCCGCGGAGCGAGCGGCCAAGCGCGAGCGAAATCTCCAGGCGCGTCAGCGAACTGCTCGAACTTGTCCAGCTCGGCGGCCTCGAGCGGCGATTCCCGACACAGCTGTCAGGTGGCCAGCGCCAGCGCGTCGCACTTGCCCGCGCGCTCGCCATCGAGCCGCGCGTGCTGCTGCTCGACGAACCCTTTGGTGCGCTCGATGCCAAGGTCCGCAAGGATTTGCGCAGCTGGCTGCGCGACCTTCACAGGCGCACCGGCCACACCACCCTCTTCGTCACCCATGACCAGGAAGAAGCGCTTGAGCTGGCCGACCGCGTCGCGATCCTGCACGACGGGCGGCTGGAGCAGGTCGGTTCGCCCGACGACGTCTATGACCATCCAGCGACGCCCTTCGTCTGCGAATTCCTGGGGGAAGCCAACAAGCTCCCTGTCGAGGTCGTCGGCGGGCAGGCCTTCTTCGGCAACCGCCCAGTCCTCGGCGGCTTGCAGCAGAACCAGGGCGGGGCGGCCTCGCTCTATGTCCGGCCGCAGCATATGCGCATCGTTGACGATACGCCGCTCGCGCTGCCCGGCGTGGTCGAGGATTTGCGCCGCAACGGGCCGCTTCGGCGCGCCGAAATCGCCGTTGAAGGCCTGATCAGGCGGATCGATGTCGATCTCGCAAGCCAGGTCGCACCGGCCATCGGCGAACGGGTGCGCTTGCGGATCACCCATGGCAGCCTGTTCGCCGCGGCGTGACGCCACCCTCGCCTCATCGCCACCGACCGTTTAAGTCTTTCGCCGAGTCAGGCTTTGAGAGGACACGACGATGAAAGCACGGGCAAGCTGGGTCGAGGGCATGGCCTTCATGGGTGAGGCCGGCAGCGGCCACGCCGTCGTCATGGACGGCGCTCCGGAATATGGCGGGCGCAATATCGGCATCCGGCCGATGGAGATGCTGCTTATCGGATTGGCAGGCTGCACAGGCTTCGATGTCGTCTCGATCCTCAAGAAGGGCCGCGAAGCTGTCACGGGTTGCGAGGTCGAAGTCGAGGCCGAACGCGCGACGGAAGACCCGAAGGTCTTCACGAAGATCCATCTCTCCTATCGCGTGACCGGCCGCGGGCTGGCGCAGGCCAAGGTCGAGCGCGCCGTCACCTTGTCGAAGGAAAAATACTGCTCCGCCTCGATCATGCTCGGGGCGACGGCCGAGATGAGCTACGCGCTCGAAGTTGTCGATGAACTGCAGCAGGTGGCGGCGGAATGAGCGAAACCTTCTCCGGACTGATCACGCCCGAGGCCCTGGCCCCGCGCCTGGCCGACGGCAACCTCGTCGTTCTCGACATCCGCTCATCGGTCGATGGCGGCGGAAGGGCGGCCTATGAGGCGGGACACGTCCCAGACGCCGTGCATACCAACTACGTCGCCGACGGCTGGCGCGCCAAGGTCGGCAATGCACCAGGCATGCTGCCGCCGCTCGATCATCTGGCAGGGCTGGTCGGCAGCCTCGGCATCAAGCCGCATGATGATGTCGTCATCGTACCGGCGGGCGTCAGCGCGACCGATTTCGCCGCAGCCGCGCGGGTCTACTGGACCTTGAAGCTGATCGGCCATGGCCAGCAGGCCATTCTCGACGGCGGCTTCCGCGCGTGGAGCGCCGACCCGTCGCGACCGATCGAGCCCGGTCCATCTGCGCCAAAGCCGGCCGGGCCTTATCCAGTCGTAGTGCAGCAGCGGCTGCGCAGCACCGCCGATGCCGCCCTGGTCGCCTCGAAGAGCAGGCTCGCGACACTGGTCGACGCCCGGTCGGCGAGCTATTTCGAGGGCCGCGAGAAGGCTGCGGAAGCGACGCGCGCGGGGCATATTCCAGGCGCCATTTCGCGTGACTACGCAGAGGCCTTCGATCTCTCGACCGGTCGCCTGAAACCTGCAGGCGATCTGTCCTCCCTGTTCTCCGGCGTGCCGAACGGACCGGCAATTTCCTATTGCAACACCGGCCACACCGCAGCGCTGAACTGGTTCGTGCTCTCCGAGCTTCTGGGGAACGACGAGGTTTCGCTCTATGATGGCTCGATGACGGATTGGACGCAGGATCTCGAGCGCCCGGTTGCAACGAGGGATAATCAGGCGGCCTGATGACGCCGAGCGGAGGCGCGCCTTGATGCGCGCCTCCGCTCGCTCGTCCCCTGCCTGAAGCCAGTGGTCGTTCGAGCCTTTCAGACGTGCCTCGACCGCGAGGGCCTATGCCGGGCAATCCGATACACGGCTGCCGGCGGGATGTTGCGCAATGTCGAGCCGATCCGTGTTGCACGAAGGCCGAGGCGATCCAGGATTGGCTTCGGGATGGGGCAGCGCGTCGTATAGGTGAACTGATAGAAGGCGCCGCCCGGCCGCAAATAGCCAAACGCGCCCCTCAGAATGGCGATGACCTTGCGCGGCGGCATCGAGAGCACGGGAAGGCCGCTGATCACGGCGCCAGCTCCTCCTGCTTCGTAGAGAGCCGCTTCGCGAATGCGTGAAGCGTCCATCCAGCGCACACGGGCCTCGGGAAAGCGCATTTCGAGCAACCGTGCAAAATCCGATCCGAACTCGACGAGGATCAGGTCGTGCTCGGGCACACCCCGCCTGATGAGTGCCTGGGTAAATGCGCCGGTTCCCGATCCAAGCTCGATGACAGGCCCGGTTTCCGGCGTGATTTCCTGTGTGATCAGATCCGCCAGGGCCGTGCCCGACGGCGTCACCGAAGCGACACGCAGCGGCGCACCGATCCAGGCGCGGAGAAAGGACCAGTTGTCGGAGGCCAGCATACCGGCTCTCTGTCCGGAGGCGTCTTCATGCGCAACGCGGAGGCTTCGCCCGGCGCTGGGCGGCAATCTCGATGACATGTGCAGTCCATCCCAGTGGCGGCCACCGCAACGGTTGAGCGGGCCCGGAGCTTCGGTGAGTGCACCGCTCCGTTTCGCGGCGCCGTCGGGACCGATCCCACGACTGGGTTGAGCCTGCCTGTCATGCGGCCCCGTTAAGGACCGCCAGGCTCGACGAAGCCGCGGCGAGCTCTCCCGGCTGCGGCCGGGACCGGCCTGCCATGCAAGGTTGGCGCAATCCGCAGTCGATAGGCGGTTCCCCCTGAGGAGCGGGAGATTCCGCCTTGCGCATCTTGTTGGTCGAGGATGAGCCGGCAATGGCTTCAGCCCTGCGCACTGCGCTGACCCGTCAGGACATGGTCGTCGACCATTTGCCGACCAGAGCGGATGCAGAAGCAATGCTGAGCGAAAGCTGCGGCATCTATGATGCAGTGCTGCTCGACCGCCAGTTGCCCGATGGCGACGGCCTGGATCTGGTGCGAAAGCTGCGGGCAAAGGGCGATACGGTGCCGGTCCTCATGCTGACGGCGCGCGGGGACCTGAACGACCGGGTCGCGGGTCTCGACCATGGAGCCGATGACTATCTCGGCAAGCCCTTCGCCTTCGAGGAACTTCTGGCGCGCCTGCGCGCACTCCTGCGCCGGCCCTCCGGCATGCGTTCCGATACAGTGCGGATCGGTCGCCTTTCCTTCGATTTCGTCCACCGCGAGACCCGCGTGGTAGGCCAGATGCTCGCTATGCCGCGGCGCGAATTGCTGGTGCTCGAAGCCCTGATGCGCCGGATGGGGCGAATGGTCTTGCGAACCTTCCTGATGGAGGCCGTGTTCGGTCTGGATGACGAGATCCAGTCCAACGCGCTCGACACCCATGTCTCTCGCCTGCGCCGCAAGCTGGCGGAAGCCGATGCCGGCGCGACGATCGATGGGATTCGCGGAGTAGGCTACCTCATCCGCGAAGCCGCCTGACGATGGATGGCGGGCATTCCCTCAAACGCCGGCTGATCGGGCGGCTCATGGCGTTCCAGGCTGCCGCCATCATGCTGATCGTCGCTGGCTTGTTCGCCACAGGGGCGTTGTTCGATTTCTCATCGGTCGAGAGCACCATCGAAACCCTGCGAGGCGCGGTGGCGCGCGGACCGACCGGCAAGTTGGTGCTGCGGCCCACGCGCCAATTGACCCGGATGCGGGCCTCGAATCCAAATCTCTGGTTCGTCATACGCGACCGTACGGGCCACCGCGTGTCCGAGGGAGCCGTCCCCGCGGATTTCAGCCAGCTCGGCGACAGCCTCGATCACATCGGCCAGGCCCGCCTCGGCTGGAATATCGGCGATCCTCCCCGCGCCACGGCACGCATCAGATGGGTCAGCAGCGCAGCTGGCGAGGTTCAGGTCGTGACGGGCACGGAGACCCGGGCGTCGTTCTATCTTGTGGCCCTGGGCATGAGCCTCGTGTTCCTCAAGGAGGTTCTGCCCGTTCTCGCCGTCATGGCGGTCGCTGCCCTCCTCGTCACTCCGCTGGTGGTCCGAGGCGCCTTGGCTGGATTGGGCAGGGCAGCAGAACAGGCCGGACGCATCGAGATCGACCGACGGGGCGTTCGCTTGCCCCTTGATGACGTGCCGGTCGAGATCGCGCCGCTGGTCACGGCGGTGAATGCCGCCCTTGTTCGTCTCGACAGGGGCTACGAGCAACACAAGCGCTTCCTCGCCGCAGCCGCGCATGAACTGCGGACACCCGTCGCCATTCTCAATACGAGGCTGGCATCCCTGCCGGCGGGAGAAGAGAAGACGCGCCTCCTCCAGGATGTTGCGCGCCTGGCGACCATGATGGAACAGCTTCTGGACCTCGAGCGGCTTGATCAGCAGACCGATACGTTCGCGCCCATGGACCTCAACGCGATTGCGAAGCGGGTCGTGGTCGACCTCGCCCCCCTGGCTTTCGCTGCAGGCTATCAGATGGAGTTCAAGCCTGAGGGAGATCCAGTCACGGTCATTGGAGATCCGCTATCGGTCGAGCGGGCCCTGACCAATCTGGTTCAGAACGCGATCGAGCATGGCGGCCGGGCTGGAACGATTGCCGTTCGCGTCGGTCACTCCGCGATCATCGATATCCAGGACGAGGGATGCGGCATTCCACGCGAGCAACGCGAGCGTGTCTTCGAGCCCTTTCAGAGGCTTCATGCGCAAAGCCGAGGCTCGGGCCTCGGCCTCAATCTCGTTCGCGAGATCATGCATCGTCACGGAGGCGAGGTGCTCGCGCTTGATTCGGCATCGGGCGGTGCCTGTCTCAGGATGGTCTTCCCCCAGCCAGGCCTGGCCGCCTGAGCACGCAGCTATTTCCAGAAGCCGTTATCCTTCGTCCGCTCCCGCCACCTCCAGGGCTGGAATTCCGCATGGCACTCATACGCCTCTCCTGAACTGTAGCGCCCGTCCGTACAGGGATCGTAGGGCGCGCGGCCTTCTCGCCAGCGTCGCAGTTCCGCCTCGCAATCGATCCGTCGGCCGACGCTGAAGCGCCCATCCCCACAGGGCGAATAAGGCTCTCGTTCGTCCTCGACCAGTCGCACGAGCGGAGCACTCGCAGGCCATGGCAGCATCGAGCCGGCTTGGGGATGCGCCTGTGCCGAAACGACGGCAGCGGAAAGCGCCAACATGGTCGCGACGCCCCTGCCGGTGTTGGTGCGGGCCCTGTTCATCCTGATCTCCGTCCGCGACGATGCAACAGCTGCCCTCGCCCGCCGGCATCGTCCCGGGGCTCGATTGAATGAACATTGCAAGGGATAAGGAATCAGGCGGTCCTGCCTGCGATCCCGGCCGCAATTTGCAAAACCTCTAAAAACACGTCAAAGGAAACGCCATATGCGCCGGCCCAGCCGCGCCCCTTCCTGATCCAGTGTCCGAGCTTGTCGCCGATGAACGCCGTCGCGCCGAAGATTTCTTTCGTCTCCCTTGGCTGCCCCAAGGCCCTCGTCGATTCCGAACGCATCATCACCTCGCTGCGCTCGGAAGGCTATGAGCTCAGCAAGAGCCATGCGGGCGCTGACCTCGTCATCGTCAATACCTGCGGCTTCCTCGACAGCGCCAAGGCGGAGTCGCTGGAGGCGATCGGCTCAGCCATGGCCGAGAACGGCAAGGTCATCGTCACCGGCTGCATGGGCGCCGAGCCCGAGCAGATCCGCGACGCCTTCCCGAACGTGCTGGCGATCACCGGCCCCCAGGCCTATGAGAGCGTCGTCTCGGCAGTGCATCAGGCGGTGCCGCCCAGGCACGATCCCTTTGTCGACTTGGTGCCGGACCAGGGTGTCAAGCTCACGCCGAGGCACTACGCCTATCTCAAGATTTCAGAGGGTTGCAACAATCGGTGCAGCTTCTGCATTATCCCGAAACTGCGCGGAGACCTGGTCTCGCGGCCGATCGGCGATGTGCTGCGGGAGGCCGAGAAGCTGGTCAAGGCTGGCGTCAAGGAACTGCTGGTCATCTCCCAGGACACCAGCGCCTATGGCCTCGATGTCAAATACGCCCCCTCGCTCTGGAAGGATCGCGAGGTCCGCACGCGCTTCTTCGAGCTGGCGCGGGAACTCGGCCAGATGGGGGTCTGGGTGCGGATGCACTATGTCTATCCCTATCCGCATGTCGACGAGGTTATCCCACTGATGCAGGAAGGGCTCATTCTGCCCTATCTCGATATTCCGTTTCAGCACGCATCTCCCAGCGTTCTCAAGGCGATGAAGCGCCCGGCTCATCAGGACCGCACGCTCGACCGCCTGCGCAAATGGCGCGAGATCTGTCCCGATCTCGCGATCCGCTCGACCTTCATCGTCGGCTTCCCCGGCGAGACAGAGGAGGATGTCCAGTTCCTGCTCGACTGGCTGAAGGAAGCAAAGCTCGAGCGCGTCGGCTGCTTCAAATACGAACCGGTCAAGGGGGCGCCTGCCAATGATCTCGGCTTGCCGCTGATCCCGGAGGACGAGAAGGAAGCGCGCTGGCATCGTTTCATGAAGGCGCAGGCCGAAATCAGCACCCGGATCGTCAAAAGCCGGGTCGGCAAGCGCATTCAGGTGATCATCGACGAGGCGGGCCCGACGGTCGCCAAGGGCCGCTCCAAATGGGATGCGCCGGAGATCGACGGCAATGTCTATGTTGCGAGTCGCCGGCCGCTGAGGGCCGGCGAGGTCGTGACCGTGAAGATCGAGCGGGCCGACGCTTACGATCTGCACGGAATGGCCGTCTGATCGGGCCTGGATGAGGATCAGCATCTGCTGGCCCTCATTTCCCGTCATCTTCGGAACGGGCTCACAGGATTCGGGACGATGATCGGCCCTGCTTTCAGAGCGGGCAACGGCCGGATGGGGGGGATCGCGGAGGCTGATGATCTAATCTGCCTTCGCCGGACGGAACCGAGGCGCCCGAGCCACCAGCCAAATCTCTGGGCGAGCATGGCCAGCGCCACCGCATAGCCGATCAGGGCGAAGATCCAGCTCATGGTCGTGAGACTGAGCGCGCCCAGCACGAGCGCCGAACGCCCGAGCACTTTCAGGACCGCTCGGGTGGTGGACCCCTTGGCGGCGCTCAGCCGTGCCGCGCGCCCAATATCGCCGGCCTCGTCTGCAACCGCGAGAACCTGGCGCAGACCGGCCTGGCCCGTTCGGGCATAGACTGCGCCGGCATCCTGCCCAAGCGTTGCCAGGCGCGTCATCGCAGCCGGCCGCACGATCGCAGTCGAGGATGCGCGGGCTGCTGCCAGGTCGAAGCGCGCCGCTGCGCCGAGACTGGCGGTCAGAGCCGGACGACCGACGGCTCCCGCGGCCATGCGGGTGAGATTGGCCGTCAGCTTTGGCGAAAGCATGCCGGCCTTCGCCGTTGCCTTGACGACACTGAGACCACCGCGTGCAGGTAGGCCGCTGCCGAGGCTCGCCCATGTCGCAACGCTCAGCGCGAGCCCGCCGGCAGCCAGCACCAGGACAACATGGTCCGTTGCCTCGCCGCGGAGCAGCTTCTGGCCTTCGCCAGCGAGGTCCCGCAGGTCGCCGACGCCGACAACATCGCTGACCACCGCACCGGCGAAGCCGGCATTGCTCGCGCGTTCGCCCGACAGGAAACCGGAGCCGAAATCCTTGAGCGCGCGTGTCATCGCCTCATCCTTCAACCGGGCGAGGCGTTCGCGCTGGTCCTCAGTGACAATGAGGCGATGCTCGGCGGCCAGCTCGACAAAGCTGCCGGCAAGGTCGCTGTCGCCAGCGGCAATCGCGGCATCGATCTCGTCTGCGATGCGCCCGGGCGCAAGCGCGCCCTGCAGGCGCAGGTCCGACAGGGCTACGGGATCATTGGCCGCCACCTGCAATTGCACGCCATTCCATCCGCGCGGCAGCACCGATACGCCCGCGCCGATCAGCGCCGGCACGACGCATAGCGCCCGAATTGCCCTCTTCATCTTGCCCAGCCACCCATCCTGCCGCCCGCGGCGGCAGGAGATCTAGGCAACAATCTGGGCGAGATTGCTGCGACGAGGCGGCGAACTCTACGGAATCAGGACCGTCGAGCCCGTCGTGCCGCGGCTCTCCAGCGTGCGATGTGCCTCGGCTGCATCCTTCATCGGGAAGGTCGCGTTCACCGGTATCGTGACCTTGCCCGAGGTGACGGCGCCGAACAGGTTCTTCGCCATCTCGACCATCGTCTCGCGCTTTGCGGTGTGGGAGTTCAGTGTCGGACGGGTGACGTAGAGCGAGCCCTTCGCAGCCAGGATGCCGAGATTGAACGCTTCGACCGCGCCCGACGCATTGCCGAAGCTCGCAAGCACGCCGAACGGCTTGAGCGAGTCGAGCGAGGCCATGAACGTGTCCTTGCCGACGCCGTCATAGACCACGTCGCAGAGCTTTCCGCCGGTGATGTCCTTGACCCGTGCCGCGACATTCTCGTCACGGTAGAGAATGACCACGTCGGCACCATGCGCCTTGGCGAGCTCGGCCTTGTCCTTGGAGCCTGCGGTGCCGATCACGGTCGCGCCGAGGGCCTTGCCCCATTGGCACAGGATCAGGCCGGTGCCGCCAGCAGCTGCATGCACAAGGATCGTGTCGCCCGGCTTCACCTTGTAGGTCCGGTGCAGCAGATATTCGGCGGTCAAGCCCTTCAGCATCATGCTGGCCGCAGCCTCAAAGGAGATCGCAGCAGGCAGAGCCACCGTCGATGCCGCCGCCACGATGCGCTCCTCGGCATAGGCTCCGAGCGTCGCAACGCAGGCGACGCGGTCGCCCGGCTTGAACTCGGTGACGTCGGGGCCGACGGCAAGGACTTCGCCGGCCGACTCATTGCCCAGCACGAAGGGCAGCTTGGGGGCCGCGTAAAGGCCCGATCGAAAATAGGTATCGATGAAGTTGAGGCCGATCGCGCGGTTCTTCACCAGAAGCTCACCTGGCCCGGGCGCCGGCAACGCAACGTCCTCGTATTTCAGAACCTCCGGTCCGCCGGTCTGGTGAACGCGTATCGCCTTGACCATTGACATTGCTCCATCACGTGAAGCCCGGACCATAGGGACTTGCATCGCATCAGCGCAACGGCCGTGCTGCTGGGCGGGTCGGCGCCGAACGCCGGGCCGGTAGATGCTGGTGCGGGATCGGGGCGCGACGTGAACGCTTCCGTCCTTCATCCGGACACATTTCACGCAGTCTCTGTGCGAACCTGCGACGCAGCGCGGACTGGCCAGACGCCTTCGGGTCGGCTAGCCAAGTGCCATGACTTCGCGTGCTACGCTCCCGCATCCTGATCAGGCCGAGATCGCCATCATCGGCGCCGGCGCCGTTGGGCTGGCTGCCGCGCTCGCTTGTGCGGCAGATGGCTGGCAGGTCACCGTATTCGGCCGCCCGGTCGCCCCGCGAGACGGCCGCACCGTGGCGCTGCTCGACGGCTCCTGGCGCATGCTCGCCGAACTCGGCCTGCTCCCGGCCCTCGACGGCAAGGCTGCTCCGCTTGCGGTGATGCGCCTTGTCGATGACACCGGCAGCCTGTTCCGGCAGCCACCGGTCGAGTTCTACGCGTCCGAACTCGGGCTCGATGCTTTCGGCTGGAATGTCGAGAATGCCGACCTCGTTGCGGTGTTGGCCGAGCATGTCCAGGCCAACCCGAACATCCGGACCGTGCCGCATATGGTTTCGGCGATCGAAGCCGTCGATGATGTGGTCAGGATCTCCGGCGCCGAGTTCGAGCCCGTCCGCGCCAGGCTGGTGATCGGCGCCGATGGCCGCCAATCCCGCGTGCGGGAGGCCGCCGGTATCTCCATAAGGGACTGGCGTTATCCGCAGATCGCTTTGACGGCGATCCTCGGCCATCGCCGCGACCATCGCGAGACCTCGACGGAATTCCACACGCGCAGCGGCCCCTGCACGCTCGTCCCCCTGCCCGGCCGCCGCTCCTCGCTGGTCTGGATGCTCGAGCCGAAAGAGGCCGAGCGTATCGCCGCGTTGGACGATGCCATGTTCGCCCGCAGCGTCGAGACGCAGACGCATTCGCTGCTCGGCGCGATGACCGTCGAGGGCGCCCGTGGGCGCGTTCCCATGGGCGGCCTCTCGGTGGCACGTTTCGGGGCGAGCCGAATGGCATTGATCGGGGAAGCGGCGCATGTCTTCCCGCCGATCGGCGCTCAGGGGCTCAATCTCGGCTTGCGCGACGTCGCAGCCCTGCGCCGCGTTCTGCAGGGTGCTGAAGACCCGGGCAGCGACGCGGTGATTGCCGCCTATGATTCGGCGCGGCAGACGGATGTACGGCTGCGCACCGGTGCGGTCGATGCCCTGAACCGGACCTTGCTGACCGACCTGCTTCCGGCCGACCTGATGCGTGGCGCCGGCCTGCTCGCGCTCTCGCAGATCGGGCCGTTGCGCCGGATCGTCATGCGCCAGGGCCTGGCCGGCGGCATGGCCAACTGAGCGGCCTGCGGTCAGTCGCCCCTGTCGGGTTCTGTCTGCAGCAACTCCTGATCACCACCGCTTGACGGCACGCGCAGCAGCGCAGGCGCGTGCTCCCGGAAAACCGGGGCCAGTGGCAACGGTGTCGAGACAAGGCGCCTGCCTCCAGGCTCCTCCGCCTGGTTGTCGAGCTGGCCGCGCGCAGTCAGGTGCGGGTCGGCCAGCGCCTCCTCGAGGCTGCGCACGACCGTGCAGCAGCAATCGCGCGGCTCAAGATAGCTCCGCCAGTACGAAGCCGGTTCCGATGCGATGATGGAGACGATCGCGGAGCGCGTCGCCTCCGGATTCATGCGATCATCGCGCAAGGCGGGATCGAGCGAGATCGCCTCGCAAAAGACCTCCCAGAATTTCTGCTCCAGGGCTCCAACCGCGAGAAACCAGCCATCGCCGGTGGCATAGAGCCCGTAGCGCGGGCTTCCCCCGGTCAGGAGCCCCTCGCCGCCTTCCGGCCAGTTTCCCGTTACCTGCCCCTGGGCAAGGCTGTACCAGGTGAAGGTCGGCATCGCGTCGCTCATCGCGATGTCGAGATGGCAGCCTCGACCGGTGCGCTCGCGCTGGCGCAGCGCCAGCAGAATGTTGAGCGCCGCCGGCATCGCTCCGCCTGCGATATCGGCAACGAGCGTGGGCGGCAGCGGCGGCGGCTCGCCACGCTTCAGCGATTGGCCGAGCAGCCCGCCGATCGCCTGGTAATTGATATCATGCCCGGCATCCTGGGAGCGCGGCCCGGTCTGGCCGTATCCGCTGATCGAGCAATAGACCAGCCGGGGATTGATCATGTGGAGGGCTTCGAAACCGAGACCAAGCCGCTCCATCACGCCAGGGCGGAATTGCTCGATCAGGATGTCTGCGCGCTCGACCAGAGGGCGCAGCAATTCGGCGGAATCGGACGATTTCAGATCCATCTCGATGCTCTTCTTGCCGCGGTTGAGCGCAGCGAAGGGAGCCGAGGTCTCGCCGAAGCGCGGGGGGAAGCGGCGAAGGTCCTCGCCGCCCGGCCGCTCGATCCGAATGATCTCGGCACCCGCTTCGGCCAGAAACAGGCTCGCGAGTGGGCCCGGCAGCAATGTCGAGAAATCCAGAACCAGAAGGTCGTCGAGCGGCAGCATCGCGATCCCGGGGATTGGACGGGCGCAGGGCAGCCGTCAGGGAAACAGGTCTGCCGCCATCCTGCCCGTCTTCACCAGCCACAGGAAGCCCGTGAGCGTCACCATCGAAACGATGGTGCCGACGAGGATGCAGGCCGAGGCGCGCTCGACGCCGACCTTGTACTGCGTCGAGATCACGAAGATGTTCAGGGCCGGCGGCAGCGCCGCCATGATCACCGCCGCATAGACCCAAGGGTCGGTGAAATTTCCGAGCGCCGAGAGCAGGACCCAGACCAGCAGCGGGTGGAGGATGAGCTTGACCGCGACCAGGGCCGGCACTTCCGCGGGCATCGACTTCATCGGCCGCAGCGCAACCGTGACGCCCAGCAGGAACAGCGCGCAGGGCGCCGCCGCCTGCGACAGCCAGAGCGTCATCTTGTCGAGCGCAGTCGGCAGTTCGAGCTTGGTGTAGCTCGCGATCACACCGGCCAGGGTCGCGAGATTGAAGGGGTGCGTCACGACCTTCCAGAGCACCTCGCCGGACGTCGCGAGAAAGCCCTTCTTCTCGACACCGGCCAGGGCCATCAGGAAGGGCACCAGCGAGAACAGCAGAATATTGTCGAAGACAAAGATCAGCGCCACCGGCGCGCTTGCGACCGGCCCGAGCGCGGCCAGGATCAGCGGTGGGCCCATATAGCCGATATTCGAGTAGGAACCGGCGACCGCCTGCATCACGGCCTGGGGCATATGCCCGTGCGTGGATTTCAAACCGATGAGAAAGGAGAGCGAGAAGACACAGAAGGTGGCGAGCGTCGTGGCGCCGACAAAGCCCCAGTTCGAGAGCTCGCTCAGCGGCTTGTCGGCAATCAGGCGGTAGAACAGCGCCGGCAGCGCAATGTAGATCAGGAAGTACTGCATCCAGGCCAGCCCCTCTTCCGGGAGCCGCTTGTAGCGCCCGACAGCGAAGCCAAGGACGATCAGGCCGAAGAACGGCGCGACCAGATTGAACAGGCTGGCAAGTTCGGCCATACGCGCTGGAACCTCGGGCGGGCGCACCTCCCGGGCAACAGGCAGGCGCATCGCGGCGGTGTAGCGGGTCGAAGGCCAACGGCAAAGCCGCGCAGCGCATCGCTCGCAGCCCGGCAATGCATCGCAACAGGCATGAATGCCTAGGAATATTGTCTGGCGCCCGCGCTGGAATTTCATCCTAGGCTATCATTCTCAGTTCGACGCCCGGCGCGCTGCGAAAGCCCAATGGACGGGCGCCGCATGGTCCGGCACATTCGCTGCAACGCACCATGGAGCCCACCATGCCAACCAAGACGCCGCGCCAGTTCTTCCGCCCGCTCGCCATCGGCGCGCCGGAGCCCTTGCGGGAGCTGCCGCTGAAACTGGAGCGCATGATCCATTTCGTGCCGCCACATCTTGAAAAGGTCCGCGCCAAGGTCGGGGAACTCGCCAGTCAGGTCGATATCGTGCTCGGCAATCTCGAGGATGCGATCCCGGTCGACGCCAAGACGGCTGCGCGCGACGGCTTCATCATGATGGCCAAGTCCGTCGACTTCGGCGCGACCGGCCTGTGGACGCGGGTCAATGCCCTGAACTCGCCCTGGTTTCTCGACGATATCAGCACGATCCTGTCCGAGATCGGCGGCAAGCTCGATGTCGTGATGGTGCCGAAGGTCGAGGGCCCCTGGGACATCCATTATGTCGATCAACTGCTCGCCCAGTTCGAGGCGCGGCATCAGCTCCGCAAGCCGATCCTGATCCATGCCATTCTTGAAACAGCCGAAGGCGTGAAGAATGTCGAGGCCATCGCCACGGCCTCGCCGCGCATGCATGGCATGAGCCTTGGCCCGGCCGATCTGGCCGCTTCGCGCGCCATGAAGACGACGCGCGTCGGCGGCGGGCACCCCGAGTACAAGGTGATCGCCGACCCCTCCCCGAAGGAGGCGCTCGCGCCGTCGCTCAGCAGGACCTCTGGCATTATACGCTCGCGAAGATGGTCGACGCCTGCGCTTCGGCCGGGTTGAAGCCCTTTTACGGGCCCTTCGGCGACTTCTCGGATGCGGCCGCCTGCGAAGCCCAGTTCCGCAACGCCTTCCTGCTCGGTTGCGCCGGCGCCTGGACCTTGCATCCCTCGCAGATCGAGATCGCCAAGCGCGTCTTCAGTCCGGATCCCGGAGAGGTCGCGTTTGCCCGACGCATCCTGGAGGCCATGCCCGACGGCTCGGGTGCGGTCATGATCGACGGCAAGATGCAGGACGACGCCACCTGGAAACAAGCCAAGGTCATCGTCGATCTGGCCCACCAGGTTGCCGCTCGCGATCCGGCTCTCGCCGAGCGCTATGGACTGCCACCGAACTAGCGACTTTCAGCCGTTGATCTTGACCTATTTGCGACGCAATCCTACCGCATGCGCGAGATGGCGACGGTAGCCGGCAGTGTGAGAGCCTGCCGGCTTGAGGACGGATCAAGGCGAGACATGGAAGCGCGTTCAGCGAAATTCCGGATCGGGCAGGTGGTGAAACACCGTGTCTATCCGTTCCGAGGGGTGATTTTCGACGTCGACCCCACCTTCTCCAATACGGAGGAATGGTGGCTGGCGATCCCGGAGAACCTGCGCCCGTCAAAGGACCAACCGTTCTACCATCTATTCGCGGAGAACGAGGAGACGGAATATGTCGCCTATGTTTCCGAGCAAAATCTCGTGATCGACGAATCCGGCCGGCCGATCCGCCATCCGCAGGCCAAGGAGTTCTTCAGGCGCGACCGGAAGGGCCGCTATCTCATCGACAAGGCCGACCTGAACTGATCCCGCCGCCCGGCGCCATTGGAGTGTCGGCCCGAAAAGTGAGTTCCGGCTCTCGGGAAAGCTGATGCAAGCGCAGAAGGCTCATGAAAAAGGCCGGCCCCGAAGGGCCGGCCTTTTCTATTTGTGCGAGCTGCAACCCGATCAGGGCTTGGGAGCAGCCGGAGCGGGAGCCGCACCCGGAAGCGCCGGAGCGCCCGGAGCAGCATTGGCACCGCCGCCGCCGAGGCGCTGGCGCAGCTCTTCCTGACGCTTGGACAGCTCGTCCTGCAGCTGCTTCTGCTGTTCCTCGAGCACCTTCGGGTCGATCGGGGCGCCATCGAAGCCCTTGCCGAAATCGGCGAGCGGAATCGAGAAGGTCACCTCGCGGCCCGTCTGGTTCTGCACGCTGATGTTGAGCGTGTTGCCCTTCCGCATCGAGTTGATGACATCGTCCTTCACCTGCGCCTCGGCGAAGCAGCCGTTCGGGAAGCAGATGGCGTAACGGCCGGGCACGGGCTGCGCCGTGTCGACGCCGAAGCGGACACCCGGCTGCAGCAGCAGGCCGAGCGGCATCAGGAAGCGCACGATCCGGGTCGGGTCGCCCTTGACGTCATAGACCGCAACCGCGAGCACAGGCTGACCCTGGTCCGAGACGAAATCGCGCGTCGTGTAGCAGATTTCCTTGTTGTTGGCCTGATCCTTGCCGCAAACCTTGGTCCAGCTGGTCTGGGATGGCTCCGGCTTGACCTGAACGACAGTCGGACCGCCCTGCTGCTGAGCCTGGCCGGCCGGCTGCTGCGCGGGCTGCTGCTGAGCCGGCGGCTGGGCCGGGCGCTGGGCAGGACGCTGCTGCTGCTGGGCGAAGGCGGCGACCGGGCTGAGGCCTATCACGGCGCTCATGGCCAGGCCGAACGCTCGGGCGGACAGGCGCTGAGACGGGCTGAACGAAGCGGTCATATGGTTTTCCTTACCAGGCGAATCTCGAAACACGACTTCGCAAGCCGCGCGCATCATTGTCGACGGGCTCAATCGCACACGCGCGCCAGCCCCTGGAAGGTCGTGCACATCGGTTGCGATTGCGGCGTTTGAATGACACCTCGCGCAGCGTTTAGCGAGTTCTGCTGCAGGTTTCCAGTCCGAACAGCTTACGCGACGGCCGGCAAGCCGTGTTATTCTTGCTGCTGGGAATCAGGTCAGGCAATGGGTTCATATCTTCCGCCGGCTGCAGCGATTGGCGTTGCGGTACGGCATATCTTCGCAGTTCTTGCCGTCGTTCTGGCGGCGGGCGCGGTTGCGCGCGCCGAATCGCCATCGGTCGATCATGCCATCGCCATGCATGGCGAGCCCGCCCTGGCGAAGGGCTTTGCGCATTTGCCCTATGCCGATCCGGCCGCTCCCAAGGGCGGGCGAATCATTTTTGGCCTGCAGGGCACCTTCGACAGCCTGAATCCGCTCGTCGTGCTCGGCGTCGCCCCGGACGCCGTGCCCCGCTATGTGCAGCAGAGCTTGCTCTTCCGCTCGGCTGACGAGCCATTCACGGCCTATGGCCTGCTGGCGAGCAAGATCGAGCTCAATGACGACCGCACGCGGCTCGCCTTCGAGATCGACCCGCGAGCGACCTTTTCGGATGGCCAGCCAGTCACCGCCGAAGATGTGCGCTACACCTTCGAGATGCTGAAGACCAAGGGCAAGCCGTTCCACCGCTCCAGTCTCGGGCGCGTGACCAAGGTCGCAGTGCCCACGCTGCGCCGGATCGAGTTCGAGCTCGGCGACGGCTCCAACCGCGAATTGCCGCTGGTGCTTGGCGCCATGCCGATCTTCGCCAAGCACGCGACCAATGCGGAAACTTTCGCCGAGACCAGCTTCAAGCCCGCTCTCGGCTCCGGCCCCTATCTCGTCAGTGACGTGAAGCCGGGCGAGGCTCTGACCTTGAAGCGCCGCAGCGGCTTCTGGGCCGAGGATCATCCGCTGACCCGCGGTCTCTTCAATGCCGACGAGATCCGCTACGATTTCTATCGAGACGCCAATACGCTCTTCGAAGCGTTCAAGGCCGGGCTCTACGATATCCGTCTCGAAGGCGACCCGACACGCTGGATGACAGGCTACGATGTTCCGGCCGTGCGCGATGGCCGCATCGTCCGGGAAGCGCTGCGCTTCGAGGCGCCGAAGGGCATGACGGGCTTCGTCTTCAATACGCGCCGCACGGTCTTCGCCGATGTCAGAGTGCGCGAGGCGCTCGGCATTCTGTTCGACTTCGAATGGGCCAACCGCAACCTGTTCCATGGTGTCTATCGGCGGGCCGGCAGCTTCTTCGCGGATTCGGAACTCTCCGCGCTCGGAGTGGCGGCGGATGCGCGCGAGAAGGCACTGCTAGCAGGCTTCCCCGGGGCCGTCCGGGAGGACGTTCTCGCCGGAACCTGGACGCCCTCGGCGACCGACGGTTCCGGCCGTGACCGCGATCAGGCGCGCAAGGCGCTCGATCTGTTGCAGAGCGCCGGTTACGCACTTCAGGACGGCGTGCTGCGCCAGAGCAAGAGCGGCGAGGCGCTGAGCTTCGAGATCACCGTCACCAGCCGGCCGCAGGAGCGGCTTGCGCTGAACTATGCGAAGTCGCTGACCAGGCTCGGCATCGCCGTCACGGTCAGGTTGATCGACGACGTGCAATACTGGCGCCGCCTGTCGGCTTTCGATTTCGACATGATCCAGTGGACATGGCCGGCCTCGGCCTCGCCCGGAAACGAGCAGGTCGGGCGCTGGGATTCGAGCAATGCCGAGCGCAGGGGCTCGTTGAACTATGCCGGCGTGAAATCGCCGGCTGTCGACGCGGTGTTGAAGACGCTGCTCTCTGCCCGCGAGCGCGCCGATTTCGTGGCCTCGGTGCGTACGCTCGACCGGCTGCTGATCTCCGGCTTCTATGTCGTGCCGCTCTATTATTTGCCCGAAACCTGGCTCGCCCGCTCACGCGATGTCGTGCTGCCGGCCCGCCGGCCCGCTTATTTCCTGTCCAACGAAGTTCTGGCCCGCGTCCCGGCGCCGCCGGCTCCGGCGAATTGAAGGATCGTCGATGCGGGCTGACTACGACGATGCTGCTGCCCTGCTAGACGGCCTCGATCTCGATACCTTGCTGAAAGCCCTGGTGCGCAGCCGCGGCTACGAGGCGGCGCTGCGCGATCCCCCGGGACGCCGCAGCTGGAGCGACGAGCAGCCGCGCTCACTCAGTTTCGTGGAGCTGGACGACCGGGTTTCACGCCTTGCCGGGCTTCTGAGCACCAATCATGCCCAGCCCGGCGCGAGCGTCGCGATCCTTGCGCCGCTCGGGCCCGAGGCACTGGTTTCCATTCTGGCCGCCTTGCGCTCCGGCCTCTCGCCGCTGATGTTGCCGCTGCACGCCAATGAACTGGACCTGCTGCGATTGATCGAGGCATCGGGAGCCGTGATGGCGCTGGGCGCCGGCCGCATCGGGCACGTTCGCCCATTGCTGATGCTGCGGACACTTGCCATGCGCGCCTTCGGAACGCGCTTCGTCGGCGGTTTCGGCCGTGACATTCCCGATGGCGTCGCTCCACTCGATGCTCTGATCGCGAATGGCGTGCGCCACCCCCTGCCGGAATCGACGGAACGCCCGGCCCTCCAGGTCGTCGACAGCAAGAGCTTTGCGGGACCGCGGGCCATCTCGGAACGCGCATTGCTGAGCAAGGCGCTCGAGATTTCGCGCCTGCTGAAACCGCTGGCCTCGTCGCGGATCATCACCGCGCTGGTCGGCGGGGACCTTGCCGCGCTGGCCTCGGGGCCAGGCATGGCGATCCTGACAGGAGTCGAGTTGCTGCCGCTCGGCCTGTTCAGCCTCGGCGACCTGCATGCCTGCCTCGAAGGTGGCCGAAAGGCGCATCTGGTGCTTCCCGGCGCCATGGAGCCAGCCTTGGCGCGTTCGAAACTGGCGAGCCACCCTGCTCTCGCCAGCCTGGTCTTCGTGCAACGGCCAGGCGAGACGCGCGCCTATCCGGCCATCGATCGACCCGACCTCGCGATTGTCGATATCGATGTACGCTCGGCGACCGAGATCGATGTCAGCAGGCGCTAGGTCCCCAGACCGGATATCGCCTTAGCCCGCTGCGACCTCGTGCTCGCGGCCGAGCAGGCGGGCGAGCTGCTTCAGCCGCCCCGTGACCCGTTCGCTCGACAGGGCCTTGAGGTCTGCCGGGAAGCGCAGCACGAGCCGGCGGTCGACGCAGGTCAGCGAAATGCGGGTCAGGATATCGGGCATGCCCGCGGAAAGCAGATAGGCCACGCGGAACGTCGCCGCGAGCAGCAGCGCGCGTTCGAGCTGCCGGGGTGTCAGGAGACGTCGCAGGTCGGATGCCACCGGCGTATCGCTCTTGGCTCCGGCGTAGCGATGGAACACGGCGAGCGCCAGGAAGGCGCGGCCGGGGTGATCCACGCCATTGAAGGCGGCATGGGCAATGACGTTGAGACTCTGCTCGCCCCGGTAGTCCGGATGGGCGCGCCAGCCGATATCCGAAAGCAGGCAGGCGACGTCCTGCAAACGCCGGCTCGCCGCGTCCTCGTGCAGGCCAGCGCTGACGAAGAGCTTTGCGACCCAGGCAATCAGGTCGGCCGCGTGACGCGGATCGCGAGCCCGGAGCTGGTTGTAGTCCTGCGCGCCCTGCAGCAGCGGGTCGATCATGCGCTCCTCCTCGGGAAGCTGCTCGTGCAGCAATCCCTCACGGACGCCATTGGCCGAAATCACCACCGAACGCGGGCGGCCACGTTTGATCAACTGGTCGAGTACCAATGCGCCATAGGCCAGGAGCGGCCGGCGCGCCGAGGACACTGCTTCGATCGATTCCAGCACCGCGCTATCGGCCCGCTCGACCAGCTTGGCGAATTCGGTCACGTCCCGCGCCGGCACGGTGTAGGCGTGCATCACGCTGAGCGGATAGACCGACTGGCGCTGATGCAACGTCGCGAGGGCACGCCAGGTGCCACCGACCGCGTAGAAATCGCGTCCGCGCATCGCGGCGAGTTGCGGCAGGTTGTCGAGCGCTTCGCGGACGATCTTCTCGGCGAGCTTGACCGACCCTTTCGAGCGGTCGAGCAGCGCCAGCACGCCGATCGGCAGGCTGGCCCCCTCGCCCACTCGGTCGTTGTCGACGGCGGCAAGCTCGAGCGAGCCGCCGCCAAGGTCGCCGACGACGCCACGCGGTGCGTCGAAGCCTGAGATCACGCCGAGAGCCGACAAATAGGCTTCGCGCCCCCCGGAGATCAGCTCGATCGGCTGGCCGATCGCCCGTTCAGCGAGCGCGATGAACGCAGGTCCATTGGCCGCGTCGCGTGCCGCAGCGGTCGCGATGACACGGATATCGCGGACATGCATCGCGTCACAGAGAATGCGGAAGCGCACGAGCGCGCCCAGCGCCTTCTCGATGGCGTCATCGGCGAGCCGGCCGGTGGTCGCGACCTGACGGCCGAGACCGGCCATCTCCTTCTCATTGAAGACCTGCGCCGGCGAACGCGACAGCATCTCGTAGACGACGAGACGCACCGAGTTCGAGCCGATATCGACGATGGCGAGCGTCTCGCCGAGGCTCAGCCGCCCCGGGATCAACGCCGGGTCAAGCCTTTCTGCCGGTCCGGCGCGCAAGGCTGCGGGGGCTTGAATTGGAGAGCGATTTTCCACGTCCGGACAAACTCGGATTGGTCATGAAATATTTGTGGGCGTTGAACGACTCGTCGCTCGGCGGCGGGACAATGCGTCTTGAGCCACCATCGGGCAAGATGGTCCAGCTTTGCTCGTTGTCGAGGAAATTCGCCAGCATGATCTGCTCCAGCAATTGCTGGTGCACCGTCGGATTCTGGATCGGGGTTAACGCCTCGACGCGCCGATCGAGATTCCGCGGCATCAGGTCGGCCGAGGAAATATAGAGCTTTGCCTTGGCTGAGGGCAGGCCGAAGCCGGCGCCGAAGGCATAGATCCGGGTGTGCTCGAGGAAGCGTCCGACAATCGACTTGACCCGGATGTTCTCCGACAGCCCGGGAATTCCGGGTCTCAGGCAGCAGATGCCGCGCACGACGAAGTCGATCTCCACACCGGCCTGGCTCGCATCATAGAGCGCGTCGATGATCTCGGGGTCGACCAGCGAGTTGCACTTGCCCCAGATCGCGCCCTTGCGGCCTGCCTTCACATGCGCAATCTCCTCGGCAATGTCGGACAGCAGGCGCTGTTTCAGCCCCACCGGCGAGACGGACATCTTTTCGAGCTCGGCCGGCTCGGCATAGCCGGTGATGAAGTTGAAGACGCGCGCGACGTCCTGCCCCATCACCGGATCGGCGGTGAAGAAGGAGACGTCGGTGTAGATGCGCGCCGTGATCGGGTGATAATTGCCGGTCGCGATATGGCAGTAGCTGACGAGTTGGCCGGCCTCGCGCCGCACCACCATCGAGAGCTTGGCGTGGGTCTTCAGCTCGATGAAGCCATAGACGACCTGCACGCCCGCGCGCTCCAGATCCTTGGCCCAGCGAATATTCGCCTCCTCGTCGAAGCGCGCCTTGAGCTCGACCAGGGCCGTCACCGACTTGCCCGCTTCGGCCGCCTCGGCCAGCGCCCTGACGATCGGCGAGTTCGATGAGGTGCGATAGAGCGTCTGCTTGATGGCGACCACGTTGGGGTCATGCGCCGCCTGCTGCAGGAACTGCACGACGACGTCGAAGCTCTCATAGGGGTGGTGGACGATCAGGTCCTTCTGGCGGATCGCGGCGAAGCAATCGCCGCCATGCTCGCGAATGCGCTCGGGGAAGCGGGCGTTGTACGGCTTGAACTTGAGGTCCGGCCGGTCGACGCCAACCAGCTGGGACAGCTCGTTCAGCCCGATCATACCATCGACCTGGACGATCTCGTCGGGATCGACCTTCAGCTCGCGCACGATCAGCCGGTGCAGATGCGGCGGCATGCCGTCGCTGACCTCGAGACGGATGACGACGCCACGACGGCGCTGCTTCAGCATCGTCTCGAAGACGCGCACCAGATCCTCGGCCTCCTCCTCGATGTCGAGGTCGGAGTCGCGAATGACGCGAAACGAGCCGGTTCCCTTGACGTCGTAGCCGGGGAAGAGCTTGCCGATGAAGAGCGAGACCGTGTCTTCCAGCGTGATGAAGCGGTGCACGCCGTCGCGTGCGAGATCGGGCAGCTCGATGAAGCGGTCGATCTTCCCGGGAACCCGGATCAGCGCGTCGAGCTGCCGGCCGTCGCTGATCCGCTCCAGCGCCAATGCCAGCGTGAATCCGAGATTGGGGATGAAGGGGAAGGGATGCGCCGGGTCGATCGCCAATGGCGTCAGCACGGGGAAGACGAGATGGAGGAAATGGTCCTCGAGCCAGGTGCGGTGCTGCGCACCGATGTCCTTCGGACCCAGCAGCACGATGCGGTTATCGTCCAGCTCGCGCTTGAGCTCGACCCAGCGCGCCTGCTGGTCGGCGGTAAGATCGGCCGTCGCCTTGGCGATCTCGATCAGCTGCTCGGCCGGGGTCAGCCCATCCTGGCTGGGCGTGACGACACCCGCCTTGAGCTGCTCGCGCAGGCCGGAGACGCGGACCATGAAGAACTCGTCGAGATTATTGGCCGAGATCGAGAGGAAGCGGAGCTGCTCCAGCAGAGGATGGTTGCGGTTCGACGCCTCCTCCATGACCCGACGGTTGAACTTCAGCCAGGACAGCTCGCGATTGACGAAGCGGGCCGGCGAATGGCGCAGACCGACGGGACTGACCGCAGGCGCGATGTCCGCAGCCTTCACGTTTGTCGGTTCGATATTCATAAGTTTCGCCCTCATCTCGAACGCAAGCCGGGCCGAGATCGCCCGCCTGTCAAACCTGAAGCCATCCTAGCGTGACGCTTCGATGACGGGCGAGTGCTATTCCTGCGTTGCCTCAAACCAATTGCCTTCCCATGCTGCTTCCTTTGCCATGCTGCGGCGAGTGGCCTACTTGCGCGGCGCCCGCTCGTCCTGTTTGGTGCCGCCGGACATGCGGCCCATGCTGCACCGAAGCGGCGGATCCGCGCGAACTCCACAGAGAGCATTCTTGAGCGACAGCACTGCCCCTCACGATGATGGCGACATCGTCTACCCATCCGCCGTTCCCTTCGTGCTGGCGCATCTCGCCTGTTTCGGAGCGCTCTGGAGCGGTGTGACCTGGACCTCGGTCTGGCTCGCGATCGGGCTGTACTGGTTGCGGATGTTCGCGGTCACCGGTGGCTATCACCGGTATTTCTCACACCGCTCCTACAAGACCAGCCGCTTCGGGCAGTTCCTGCTCGCGCTGCTGGCCCAATCGACGGCGCAGAAGAGCGTGCTCTGGTGGGCCTCCAAGCACCGTCACCATCATCGCTATGCCGATACCGAGCATGACGTGCATTCGCCGGTCATGACATCCTTCGCCTATTCGCATGTCGGCTGGATCTTCAGCCGGGATCACAGCACCTTCGACGATTCAACGATTCAGGACCTGACGAAGTTCCCCGAATTGCGCCTGCTGCACCGTTTCGAGCTGGCGCCCGCGATCCTGCTCGCCGGCCTCTGCTTCGCGATCGACGGCTGGGCCGGCCTGATCGTTGGCTTCTTCTGGTCGACGGTTGCGGTCTATCACGCGACATTCTGCATCAACTCGCTCGCGCATGTGCATGGCGACAAGGACTATTTGACCGGCGACGAAAGCCGCAACAACTGGTGGCTGGCGATCATCACCATGGGCGAAGGCTGGCACAACAACCACCACGCCTATCAGTACAGCGTGCGTCAGGGCTTTCGCTGGTGGCAGTGGGACCCGACCTATTACGTGATCCTCGGTCTCTCGAAGATCGGCGCGGTCTGGGACCTGAAGGCGCCGCCGCAGGCCGTCGTCGATCGTTCGCAGGCCCTGCCGCCACGCGTCATCGAACGCTCGGCCGAGCGGCTTGCGGCTTCGGTGCCGCTGGACCGCGTCGTCAGCGCCTTCCGGGAAGCCTATGCGGCGAGCCCTGCCCTGTCGGAGCTGCACCTGCCGACGATGACGCTCGCCGATTTGCGCGATGCGCTCGCCGAACTGCAGCAGCGTGCGGGTGACCGGCTGGCCGAAATGCAGCAGCAGGCCCAGGACGCCGTGGCGCAATGGCATCTGCCGGTCCTGCCGAGCCGCGAGGAGCTCAGCGAGAAGGCGGCCGCGATGTTCGTGCGGACCCCCTCGCTCGACGCGATCGCAGCCCGTGCACATGAACTTCTGATCGAGGCCATGCATGCACGCCTCGTTGGGCCGCCGGTCAAGTCGGCTTCGGAAGGCGCGGCCTGATCGTTCGGTTCAGGACGCGTCCGCAGCCCGGACATAGACGAACGCCTCGGTCCCGGATCTAAGCCGCACCGCAATCCGGCGATAATCCGAGACCTCGTAGGAATCGGCCGCGGCGAGCTCCGCGGCCGTGATGCTGAAGACGGTTCCGGCCACTTCGTCGGCAGGATTGCCGGACCGGGTCACGATCGGATGATGCGTCTCGCCGCTGGTGGCGATCACCTCCGGATCGGTGATCTCGACCATAGTGCGGGCGAAGCCGACAAGGGCGTCGTCACTGCCTTCGAGCTTTCGGCCGAATGTGGCGAGCTGGACGTTCCTCTGGCGCAATGTGCCGTACGAAAACAGCCGGATCTCGCGCCTCTCGGCCATGCCGCTCTCCCCCCAACCTGCCTGGCTGGCAATCTAGCTTGCTGCGTCGCCTGTTCAGTTCGCATCATCCGGAAAGAGGTCCGCCAGGACCTCGCCGGCCAGCGCGCGCGTGACGCGCCGCCCGCGTTCCAGCGAAAGCCTGTCGAGCGCGTCGACCAGGGCACGCGCCGCGGCAAACGAGCGCTCCATCCGCAGCGTCAGCGCTTCGATGATGCCGGCATCGACGATGAGCTGCCGGTCGATGAAGAGCTTGACCAGCAGTGCCCGCAGCAGCGCATCGTCCGGCGGCGCGATCGTCGCATGCGGCGCCAGCCGCAGGCGCGACAACAGGTCGGGAATACGTACGCCCCATTGATCGGGGGCCGAGCGTGCGGTCAGCAGCAGCGAGCCGCGCTTGGCCTTGATCGCGTTCAGGAGATGGAACAGGGCGGCTTCGTCGCGAGGCCCTCTGTCGCAATCCTCGACGACGAGTGCCCCTCCGGAGATCAGGTGCGGTACGTTCTCCTCGGTCACTTCGGAGACGGGCACGATCCAGGCATGGGCCGCCTTGGCCCAGATCGCTGCGAGATGCGTCTTTCCCGCCCCTTCCGGACCAACCAGGCGCAGCCAGGCCTCGGGCCAGTGCGGCCAGGCCTCGATCATCCCATAGGCGGCTTCGTTGGACGGGCCGATCAGGAAATCCTCGACGCCGTGGCGGCTATCGACAGGCAGGTCGAAGGCGAGCTGACGCGGGCGGCTTGTATGGTCAGACATCGGCCCCGAGACGCTTGCGGGCTTCGGCGGACTTCGAAACATCGCCGCCATGATAGATGTTGCTCGCCAGATACTGGCGCAGTGCGAAGCGGCTCAAGACCCCGATGACCGCCGCCAGGGGAACCGCAAGCAGGAGGCCGACGAAGCCGAAGAGCGAGCCGAAGGCAAGCAGCGCGAACATCAGCCAGACCGGATGTACCCCAATCGAGTCGCCCACGAGCTTGGGCTGAAGGATGTTGCCTTCGATGAACTGACCGGCGGCAAAGACGCCAAGCGTCACCAGCGGCCAGGTCCATTCTGGCCAGAACTGCACGATCGCGACGCCGACCGACAGCACGAGGCCTGTCAGCGAGCCGACATAGGGAATGAAGGAGAGGAAGCCGCTGATAATGCCGATGAGTGCGCCGAAATTGACGCCGACGAGGCTCAACCCCACGGCATAAAAGGTCCCGAGCAGAATGCAGAGCAACGCCTGACCGCGCAGGAAGCCGGCGATCGCCTTGTCCATCTCGCTCAGCAGCCCGCGGATGGTGTCGCGGTGGTCGAGCGGAAGCCAGCTGTCGACGGTCGAGCACATGCGATCCCAGTCGACCAGCAGATAAAAGGCGATGACGGGGGTCAGCACCAGCAGCGAGAACACACCGATGATCGCGGTGCCACCGGACCAAAGCGATTGCAGCACGCTGCCGACCCATTTGGTGGCTTCGCCGACAAGGTTCCCGAGTGAATTCTGGGCATCCTGAGCAAGCTTGCCACCGCCCAGCTTCTCGAGGAGCGGCGCCCCCCGCTCCAGGATCAGCGTCTGCAGCTTGGCTGCGACCTCGGGCATCCGCGCGACGAAGCCTGCGAGCTGTTGGCCGAGCAAGGGCATGAGCAGCACGAGCGACAACACGAAGATCAGGAGGAAGACGATCAGGATGACAATCGTCGCGGCCAGACGGCTCATTCCAAGCCGCTCGAGCCGATCCGCAAGGGGGTCGAGCAGATAGGCCAGCGCCAGCGCCGCGATGAATGGCAGCAGCACATCGCGCAACAACACCAGGCACAGCACGAAGACTGCGAGCGAGATCAGCCAGAAACCGATTTGGCGTTGCAAAGACATGAACAGGCAGTCCCCGGCGGATTCCGCGATGCGAGATCATCGACCGCGTCCACGAAGATGGGTGAACACGGAGCAAGTTCCAAGCCGCAGCACTGAAACGGACGCAATCGCGCCCCCTCGCCGCAGGTCAGGCCGCCATATGGCGCAGCCAGAACGCGAGATAGGCTGCCATCGATCCCAGCGTCAATACGGCGACCAGGAGCTGGCCGACATCGATCGCCGGCCCGGGATCGACCCCGAAGGCTTTGCTCCCGAGCATCAGCGCGGCGAAACTGAGCTGTGCGGCCGTGTTGAGCTTGCTGACCACGAAAGGAGCGATCTCGACGGGTTTTTCCATCACCCAGGACAGGATCACGGCGGAGACGATCATCAGGTCGCGCGAGACCACCAGGACGACCAGCCAGACCGGGATAGCCCCGACCAGCGCAAGCGTGATGTAGATCGAGACGATCAGCGCCTTGTCCGCGACGGGGTCGAGATAGGCGCCGAGCTCGCTGGTCATGCCGAAGCGCTTGGCAATGAAACCATCGACCGCGTCCGAGATGCCGGCCGCCACGAAGAGAATGAAGGCCGTCTCCCAGCGTCCATTGGTGATCATCACCACGACGAGCGGCACCAGAAACAGCCGGCCGATGGTAATGAGGTTGGGAAGGGTCATGCTCTTCCGGATTCGCAGCGCTGTCCTGTGCGACGCTAGAGCCCGAAACGGTGCACCGGCAAGGCCGAATCCGTCATAGCGGCTTGCAACGCGCGGCTGGCTTGCCTATCGCTCGCGCGAACGGAATGGAAGCCGAGGACCATGAGCAAGCCAGGAGCGAACGGACTGACCTATGCGCAGGCGGGCGTCGACATCGATGCCGGCAACGCGATGGTCGATGCCATCAAGCCGCTGGTGCGGGCCACGCGCCGCCCCGGCGCCGATGCGGAGATCGGAGGCTTTGGCGGCCTGTTCGATCTGAAGGCTGCGGGCTTCAACGACCCGATCCTGGTCGCCGCCAATGACGGCGTCGGCACCAAGGTCAAGATCGCGATCGAAAGCGGGCGGCATTCGACGATCGGCATCGACCTCGTCGCGATGTGCGTCAACGACCTGATCGTGCAGGGTGCCGAGCCGCTGCTGTTCCTCGACTATTATGCGACCGGCAAGCTCGATCCGCAGGTCGGCGTCGAGATCGTGCGCGGCATCGCCGATGGCTGCCGACAGGCCGGCTGCGCGCTGATCGGCGGCGAAACGGCCGAGATGCCCGGCATGTATGCCGAGAAGGATTATGACCTCGCGGGCTTCGCAGTCGGCGCCGCCGAGCGCGGGGCGCTGCTGCCGCGTGCGGATCTTGTGCCCGGCGACGTGGTCTTCGGCCTGCTCTCCTCCGGCGTCCATTCCAACGGCTACTCGCTGGTCCGGCGCATTGTCGCGCTGTCGGGACTGAGCTGGGAGGCTCCCGCCCCCTTCGCACCTGAGACCAGCCTCGCCGAGGCGCTGCTCGTGCCGACGCGGATTTATGTGAAGCCGCTGCTGGCCGCGCTGAAGGCGACGGCGGGTATCAAGGCCCTTGCCCACATCACGGGGGGCGGCTTCCCCGACAATATTCCGCGCGTGCTGCCCGAAGGGCTCGGCGTTGCGCTCGATCTCGCGGCCATTCCGGTTCCGCCGGTCTTCGGCTGGCTTGCCAAGGTCGGCGGTGTTGCCGAGCGCGAGATGCTTCGCACCTTCAATTGCGGCATCGGCATGATCGTCACCGCTGAAGCCGGCAAGGCCGGCGAGGTCGAGGCCGCCCTGAGGGACGCCGGCGAAGCACCGGTGCGGCTTGGCGAAATCGTTCCGGTCGCCGCCGGCGAAGAGCCGGTGAGTTATCGCGGGACGCTCAGCCTGTGATCCAGCCGGCGCGTCGTCGCACCGCGATCCTGATCTCGGGACGCGGTTCCAACATGGCCGCGCTGATCGAGGCGGCGCAGGCCGGCGACTATCCGGCCGAGATCGCTCTTGTGCTCTCGAACGTGCCCGAGGCCGGTGGCCTGGCCCGGGCTGCGGCAGCCGGGGTGCCCGTCGCAACCGTCGATCACCGCTCTTTCGGTCGGGATCGTGAGGCTTTCGAACGCGCCATGGACGATATCCTGCGCGTCAACCAGATCGAGCTCATCGCGCTCGCCGGTTTCATGCGCATCCTGACGCCCTGGTTCGTCAGGCGCTGGGAAGGACGGCTGCTCAATATCCACCCCTCGCTGCTGCCCCTGTTCAAGGGCACGCATACCCATCGCCAGGCTCTCGAAGCCGGGGTCAAGGAGCATGGCTGCAGCGTGCATTTCGTCGTGCCGGAGCTCGATGCCGGGCCGGTGATCGCACAGACCCGGGTTCCCGTGCTTGCCGGCGACGACGAGGATGCCCTGGCGCAGCGCGTACTCGGCGTCGAACACGCGCTCTATCAGCGGGCGCTGGCGGAGGTTGCCTCCGGCAGGGCAACGCTGGCCGGGGGCGAGGTCGTGCGCGGCTGATCGATCGGGCAGGATCGGGCCCGTGCCGCCTCTTCCTCTTCCTTCTCCCAACGACGGAACAGATCTGCCCGTCTTGCCGGATAGCGCTCTTCGCGCGGGACGAGATCGGTGATGCGGTCCGTACGAAAATGCCGGAAGGCCTGCCGCAGCTCGCACCAGGCGATGACGATCCGCACCCGCTCGTAGAATGTCATCCCGATCGGCCAGATCATCCGGTCGGTCTCCTGCCCGGCCTCGTCGCGGTACCGGATCGCGAGCTTGCGGCCCTGGCGGATCGCAGCCCGGATGCTGGCCGCATCGACCTGATCGACCGGTTGGTCGCAGCGATAGGCCGGCGCGAACAGGGCGCCATCGAGCAGGATCGGCCGCAGATGCGGCGGCAGGACGGCTGCGACCTTGCTGACGACGTCTTCCGCCGCGCGTGCCAGCACCGGGTCGGCACGTTCACCAAGCCAACGCATGCCGACGAGTACTGCCTCGATCTCATCCGGCGAGAGCATCAGCGGCGGCAGATCGAAGCCAGCGTCGAGCACATAGCCGATGCCGGCCTCGCCGCGCACCGGCACGCCCTGGCGCATCAATGCGCCGATATCGCGGTAGATCGTCCGCACCGAGACATCGAGCTCGGCGGCGAGGGTATCGGCCGTCACCGGCCTGCGACGTCGGCGCAGCCCCTGGATCAGATCGAGCAGACGTTCGGCACGTTGCATGACGAGGAATTCCCAAGCATCAAGTTGGGCAGGAGAATGCTCTAGCTCTGCTGACAAGAGTTGTCAGCAGTCTGTCAGCAGAAAACCGACGCCTTGCCTGTGCCAATGGGGGATTTCGCATGATCACGCTACAGGTCTTCGGCCCCGGGTTCGGCCTGCCCGACCCGAGCCCGTTCTGCATGAAGGCGGACATCCTCCTGCAGATGTCGGGCCTCCCGCATGAGCGCAAGGCCGGCAATCTGAGGCGTGCGCCCAAGGGCAAGCTGCCGCTGATCCTCGATGACGGCGAGATCATCGCCGACAGCACCTTCATCAGACTGCATCTGGAGCGGAAATACGGCATCGACTTCGACAAGGGCCTGACGCCGGAACAGCGCGGCATCGCCTGGGCCCTCGAGAAGATGCTCGAGGATCATCTCTACTGGTTCGTGGTCAGCGAGCGCTGGGCCAATGACGGCAATTTCAACCGCGGCCCGCTCCAGTTCTTCAGAGTCGTGCCGGCGCCGTTGCGGCCGCTCGTTGCCGCGATGGTCAAACGTCAGGTTCAGCGCACGCTGAAGGGCCAGGGCACCGGGCGCCACAGCCCGGTTGAACAGGCGGAACTTGCCCGGCATGCGCTGGGAGCCGCCGCCGCGATTCTGGGCGAGCGGCCTTATCTGATGGGCAGCGAGCCTTGCGGCGCGGACGCCACGCTCGGCGCCTTCCTGGCCTCGGGGCTGTGCACGCTCTTCGAGTCGCCGATCCGCGGCCTGATCGAGAGCCACCCCAATCTCGTCGCCTATGCGGCGCGGATCAGGGCGCGCTATTTCGCCGACCGGGAGCTGATCAGCTCGGCCGCCTGAGCTTGCAGCGATCGATGAAATCGTAGCCCTTGGCGCGGGCGCTGTCGTTGAAATAGCCGGTTTCGCGGAAGGCCTGGATCTCGTCCTTGGTCATCGCGTTGACCGTGCCCTTGGCATAGCAGCTGCAAGGTGTGTGGACGGCTTCGCGTGTCGTGCCCATCAGCTGCGACTGGGTGACCAGGCAGGCATCGAAGGCCCGAAGCTGGATCATGTAGGGCGTCAGGTTCTTGGCGGTCGGATCGGGCGGCGGCAAGGCGCTCGTGCCGCTCGCGGCCTGGGCCGAAACCGCAGCCATCATCAGGAGCCCACCGGCCAGAACGACCGCACCTATCCGCCGCATCTTCATGATTCCGCAGTTCCTTTGAGACATGCCCATGCCGGGGCAAGCATCATCCATGCCTCGCCCGCGCGCGGCGGAATGGTCACAGCCCTCCGTAAAGGTCAAGTGGCCGATCAGTCACGCCTTCTTGATCCACACTTTGTTGCGTGGAAGGCGGCGCCGCCGAAGGGAGCGACCGCATCGGCGCCGGTGATGGTGTTGATGCCGCGCCCATGCTTGTGCGCTGCGTTCGGCCAGATCGATTCGGCAATGACGACGCCGCGCACCACGCCGGAGAAGAATTTAGCCGTCAGATGCACGCTGCCGCGCCGGTTGCCGATGACGACTTCGCCGCCATCGAAAATGCCGAGCCCCTCCGCATCCTGCGGATGCATCATCAAGGTCGGTCCCCCCTCTTTCTTCTGCGAGCTCGGCGTCTCGGTGAAGGTCGAGTTGAGGAAGCTGCGGGCGGGGCTGGTCGCGAGGCGGAAGGGATGCGCCTCGTCCGTGTTTTCGATCACGCCCCAATGATCGGGAAAGCCCGGCATCTGGCCATAGGGGCCGACCGGGCCGGCATTGGCATTGGGCACCTTGGGCCAGTCCGGCTTGAAGCGGAACTTGCCGTCGCGATAGCCGAAGCCGTCGACATAGTGGGCGCGATCGAACCCCGGCTGGATGTCATGGAAATCCGCCGCGATCAGCTCGTCCAGCGTGCCGCGGCCGGTCTCGCGCAGCGTCCAGTCGACGATCTCGCGCGGCGTCATCGCGAACCCGCGATGTTCGGCACCCAGGCGCTCTGCAAGCGCACAGATCACCTCGTGGTTCGAGCGGCACTCGCCGGGCGGCTCGACGAGCTTGCCGCCCCACATGATGTGCTGATGCCCGCCGCCCTGGTAGAGATCATCATGTTCCATGAACTGCGTCGCCGGCAGCACGATGTCGGCCATGGCTGCGGTTTCGGTCATGAACTGCTCGTGCACGACCGTGAACAGGTCGTCGCGGGCAAAGCCTTTCTTGACCAGTTCCTGCTCGGGCGCAACCGAGACGGGATTGGTGTTCTGGATGAAGAGCGCCTTCACGGGCCCGCCCTGGTGCAAGGCCTCGGCATCGCCGGTCAGAATCCTGCCGATCTGCGACTGGTCGAGCTGGCGGATGCGGGGATCCCGGACATCCAGGCCCTCGATCAGGCTCTTGCGCCACTGATAGATGCCGCTGTTCGAGTGAAAGGCGCCGCCGCCTTCATATTGCCAGGCGCCAGTCACCGTCGGGACGCAGAGCGCCGCATGCATGTTCACCGCACCGTTGCGCTGGCGTGCGAAGCCATAGCCGAGGCGGAAGAAGCTGCGTTTGCGGGTGCCGACCAGCGTCGCGAATTCCTCGATCGCACCGACCTCGAGCCCGGTGATCGCAGCCGCCCATTCCGGCGTGCGGCTGGCGAGATGCTCCTCGAGTTCGGCGGGCGCATCGGTGTAACGCGCGAGATAGTCGCGGTCGGCATGGCCGTCGCGGAAGAGGACATGCATGACGGCGCAGGCGAGCGCGCCATCGGTACCCGGGCGCAGAACCAATGCGAGATCGGCCTGGGCCAGCGTCGGGTTGTGATAGATGTCGATGGCGACGATCTTGGCGCCGCGCTCCTTCCGCGCCTTGATCGCGTGATGCATGACATTGACCTGGGTGTGCACGGCGTTCGTGCCCCAGATCACCACGCAGTCCGATTTCGCCATCTCGCGCGGATCGGGACCGGCGAGCCGGCCCGTGCCGGCGATGAACCCGGTCCAGGCCATCGTGGTGCAGATCGTCGAATACTGGCCGGAGTAGCGCTTGACGTTGCGCAGCCGGTTGATGCCGTCACGCATCACCAGCCCCATCGTGCCGGCATAGTAATAGGGCCAGACGGCGTCGGCGCCGTGCTCGGCCTCGATCGCGAGGAGGCGGCGTGCGGTTTCGTCCAGCGCCTCGTCCCAGGAGATGCGCTCGAAATGCCCGGAGCCCTTCGGTCCGGTGCGACGCAAGGGGTGCAGCAGCCGGTCCGGATGATGGATGCGCTCGGAATACCGCGCCACCTTCGCGCAGATCACGCCGTCGGTGTAGCTCTGGCGCTTGCTGCCACGCACCCGCCCGATGCTGCGCCCGTCGATCACTTCGACCTCGAGCGAACAGGCCGAAGGGCAGTCATGCGGGCAGACTGACGGAAGATGCGTGATGTGGGGCAGTTCGGTCATGGATGATCCTTCGGCCCGCTACTGGTGACGCGCCGCGCTTTTGCGGTCAATGCCGGCGGCGTCAACCCGGGATTAACGATAACGCTTCAGATTGTCGGAACTTCCGCTTGCCAAGGCGCCGTCGCGCCGGAGTTCGATAATGCGTTGCGTTGCGTTTCTGACCGGCCTGGCGGCCAGTCTCTGCCTGTCGCCTGCCGGCTCAGCTCAAGCCCAGTCCAGTGACTACACCACCCTCACCTCCCCCGAATCCGTCCAGAACTGGCACCTGACCCTGGGAGGCGGCCTGCGCTACACGCCGGACTATTCCGGCTCGAACGACTACGTCTTCCGGCCGCGGGCGATCGTGAACCTGGCGCGTGGCACCAAGAGCACCTGGTGGTCATCCGAAGACGATGCGATCAGCATCGGCTTCTTCTCGGGCAAGGCCTGGCGCGCCGGCTTCTCCGGCAACCTGCTCTGGGAGCGCAAGGCCAGCACCAACCGTGCGCTGATCGGCATGCCGGACGTCAAGTTCGGCGCCGAGCTCGGCGGCTTCATCGAGTTCTATCCGACCTCCTGGCTGCGCGGCCGCGTCGACCTGCGCCGTGGCGTGATCACGCATGACGCGCTCGTCGCCGACTTCAAGATCGATGCCTTCCAGAAGATCGGGGCCTGGACGATCGGCGCCGGCCCGCGCATGAGCGTTGTCGGGGCCGACTATGTCCGGACCTATTTCGGCGGCAACTACGCAGGCACAGGCGGCCTGCTGCAGCGTTACAATGCCGGGGTGCACTCGGTCGGCGCGATTGCGCAGGTGACCTATAACTGGTCCGAGAAACTGCAGACGACCGCCTATCTCGAGTACAAGCACCTTGTCGGCGATGCGACCAGGTCGCCGATCGTCAAGCCGTACGGCTCGCGCGATTCGCTTACGGTCGGCATCTCCGCCAGCTACGCCTTCGATCTCGGCTTCAAATAGTTCCACGAACGAAAACGGCGGAGCCGCTGGCTCCGCCGTTCGAAGACGATCAGCAGTCGCGCTGCGTCAGCCGACGATCTCGTTACCGGCGAAGAACTGCGCGATCTCGATCGCGGCGGTCTCCGGCGCATCCGAACCGTGAGCCGTGTTCTCGCCAACCGACTGGGCGAAGAGCTTGCGGATCGTGCCCTCGGCGGCATTCGCCGGGTTGGTGGCGCCCATCACGTCGCGATAGGTGGCGATGGCGTTCTCGCCTTCCAGGACCTGAACGACGACCGGGCCGGAGGTCATGAACTCGACCAGCTCGCCGAAGAAGGGCCGCTCCTTGTGGACGGCATAGAAGGTCTCGGCCTGGCCCTTGGTCATCTGAATGCGCTTCTGCGCGACGATGCGCAGGCCAGCCTTCTCGATCACCGCATTGACCGCGCCGGTCAGGTTGCGCCGTGTCGCGTCGGGCTTGAGAATGGAAAAGGTACGCTGGACAGCCATCGTTGGTTCCTTAGGGACAATCTGGAGAATGCGGCGGCTTATAGCTGCCGCCTCCCCGCCCTACAAGGCTGCCCGGCCGGCTTCGTTTGCCTGTCCCGCTCTGTGTCGGTCCGGCGGGAGCCGTCCATCAGGCCCAATGTGTCCCCTGCTTGAAGTGAAAGCCGGCTTGGATATAGTTCATATCTGAACCATACGGCCATAGCTGGCCGAAACGGGAGGATCACATGCGCTTTCACAAGATCTCGGCCAAGGCCGTTCTGCTCGGCTTCGCGACCCTGGCGCTCGCCGGCACCGGCTCCGCGCTGGCACAGGATGTCAGCGGCACATGGCTGCGCGATACCGGCGCCTCGCGGGTACGCTTTGTCAAATGCGGCGAGGCGATGTGCGGCACACTGGCCTGGCTGAAGGACACGAACGGCCTCGCCAAGGTCGGGCAGCGCATCTTCTACGACATGAAGCCGAGCGGCGCCGGGAAATGGAGCGGCAGCGCCTTCAATCCGGAGGATGGCAAGACCTATTCCGGCACGATGTCCTTGTCCGGCGATGCGCTGACCACCTCGGGCTGTGTGCTCGGCGGTATCATCTGCCGCTCGGTGAAATGGACTCGGGCGAACTGACGCGACGAGCTTAGGGGCGCCGCCCGGTCAACGGCGCCCTCAGCCCCTCGTATCGGCCCTGTTTCAGCGTTCCTTGAAGATCCTGTTGGCGTGGTCTGCGAAGGGTTTTGTCAGGAACGAGAGCGCGGTGCGTTCCTCGGTGGTGATGAAGACCTCGACCGGCATTCCGGGCTGGAGCTTGCGATCGCCGAGGGCGGCGACGAGATCGCCGTCGATCTGGATCTCGCCGGTGTAGAAGTTGGCGCCGGTGGTGGGGTCGCGGGTGGTTGCCGGGGAGAGATGGCTGACGCTGCCCGGCAGTTCCGGGGTCGCGTTCTTGGCGAAGGCGGAGAAGCGCAGGCGGGCGGGCTGGCCGATCCTGACCTGGTCGATATCGGTCGGCGCGATCCTGACCTCGACGGTGAGCCTGGCCTCGCCGGGCACGATGGTGGCGAGGCGCGCGGCCGGGGTGATGACGCCGCCGACGGTGAAGACGGTCAACTCGTTGACGAGGCCGGCGATCGGGGCGCGGATCTCGGAGCGCGAGAGCCGGTCCTCGCTGGCCAGGCGCCGGTCGCTGAGCTCGGAGACCTTGGCCTCGACCTGGCGCAGCTCGCGCTGGGCCTCGGTGCGGGCGGTCTCGTCGACGGCGATGATCTGGATGCGGGCCTCGCTGATGCGCAGCCGGGCGCGGGCCATCGAGGCCTCGATCTCGCCGCGCTCGCCGAGCAGGCGGGCCCATTCGCGGTTGATGTTGTAGACCTTGGTGCCGTCGATGAAGCCCTTCTCGAACAGGCCGAGATATTTGTTGCGCTCGAGCTCGACCAGGCGCAGCTCCTCGACCTTGGCGACCTTGCGGGCCTCGAGGCCTTTCACCTCCTCGCCGGACTGGACGATGCTGATCTCGAGCTGTTCCTTGCGGCTTTCGCGGTTGGTGCGGTTGCCGTCGAACAGCCGGGTCTCGCCCTGGATGATCTGATCAGCCTCGTCGGAGACCTTGGCGAGTTCGGCCGAGAAGGTGATCGCGGCGAGACTGTCGCGCTCGGCGATCAGGCGGGCCTTGCGGCCGAGATTCTCGCCGAGCTGCGAGCGGATGATCGAGAGTTCGGCCTTGGTCTGGACATCGTCGAGCCAGAACAGGGTCTGGCCTGCCTCGACCCGGTCGCCCTGGCGCACCGCGATCGCCTGGACGATGCCGCCGTCGCGGTGCTGCACCTCCTTGAGGTTCTGGTCGACCTTGACCGAGCCCTGCGCGATCACGGCGCCGTTGAGGTTGGCGCTCACGGCCCAGCCGCCGCAGCCGACGACCAGCAGCAGGGCGAGCGCCGTGCCGGCGAGCATATGCCGGCCAAGGCCGAAGTTCGGCTCGCGCTCCTGCCCGGCATCCCCGCCGGCCTGCGATGCGATAGTGCGCCTGGTCATGGTCGTCTCTCCCGTCGGCCGGCCCGGAATGCGAGGCCCTGCGGCCTCGCACCGAGGTCAATAGTAATAAAGCCTGTGACTGCCCTGGATCTCGATCGAGTAGTCCTTCTCGTCGTTCTGCTCGAGATAGACATCGACATAGGTGCGGTCGTTGTCACCGATCTTCTCGATGCGGAAGCGGAAGGGCCGGCCGGAATCGTCGCCATCGTCGCCATAGGTGCGATCGAAGGCATCGTCGTCGGAACCGCTTCCGCCGTCGTCATCATCATCATCATCATCGTCGTGCTTGCGGATCTGGTACTGCTTGATGCGGATGCGGTCGCCGGCTTCGAGATCGAGGATCTGGTGGATCAGGTCGCGATCGTCCTCGTCATAAGGCACGTCGAACGAGAAGGTGTCGTCGCCCGCCCCGCCCGACAGCGTCACCGCGTCGGCCCCGATGGTGAAGTGGTCATTGCCACTGCCGCCGATCACCGCCTCGATACTGGAGAACCCGTCCTCGCCGATCTCGACGCTGACCGCCTTGCCCTCGACCAGGTTGATGTCGATGCTCTGCGTCGCCCGGGAATAATCCAGAGTGTCGCAGCCTTCGCCGCCATCATAGCAATCGGCCGCAGCATCGAGCGTGCCGATGATCACGTCATTGCCTGACCCGGCTTCGACCCGGTCCGCGCCCGCGCCGCCATCGAGCGTATCGGCGCCGCTGCCGCCTTCGATCCGGTCATTGCCGGCCCCGCCCTGGATCACGTCATTGCCGGCCCCGCCGAGCAGACAGTCATTGCCGGTGCCGCCATCAATGACGTCGTTGCCGTCATGGCCTTCGATCCGATCGTCGCCTGCCTCGCCGAAGAGCCGGTCATTGCCGGCATTGCCCTTGACCCGATCGTCGCCGGCGCCGGCAAAGACGATGTCGTCGCCTTCGCCGCCCTCGACCTCGTCATCCCCCTCGCCTGCGTCGATGATGTCGTTGCCGGTGCCGCCAAAGATGCGGTCGTTGCCACTGCCGCCGGCGAGATGATCGTCGCCGGAACCGCCGTCGAGCACATCGTCGCCGTCATCGCCGGAGAGCGTATCGTTGCCGGCTTCGCCGAAGAGCCGGTCGTTGCCGCCGCCGCCGGCCGCAACGTCATCGCCGCCGCCGAGGCGGGCGGTGTCCTGGCCGGCGCCGAACTGGACGATATCGACATGGGCGCCTCCGATGACGACATTGCTGCCGTTGCCGGTGCGGACGCTGTTGTTGCCGTCGCCGGTGAAGACGGTGTTGTCGCCGTCGCCGGCATCGATCCAGTCGTTGCCGGCCCCGCCATCGAGGATGTCGTCGCCGCCACCGCCATAGATCGTGTCGTTCCCGGCGCCGCCGGAGAGCTGGTCATCGCCGTCGCCGCCATCGAGCCAGTCGTCGCCCGTGCCGCCTTCAAGCGCGTCGTTCCCCTCGCCGCCTTCGAGCGTATCATCGCCCTCTCCGCCATCCAGCGTATCGTCGCCCTCGCCGCCCTGGATCACGTCGTTGCCGTCGCCGCCGGAGAGCTGGTCATTGCCCTTGCCGCCAACGATGGTGTCATTGCCGGCCTCGCCATAGATGATGTCGTCGCCATCCTCGCCGTAGAGCCGGTCGTCGCCGTCGCCGCCATAGATCGTGTCGTTGCCGGTGCCGCCATAGACGATGTCGTTGCCGCGGCCGGCATAGATCAGGTCATGACCGGCGCCGCCGCGGATGAAGTCGTTGCCGGCGCCGCCATGCAGGATGTCGGAGCCGCCGCGGCCATCGATCACGTCGTTGCCGTCGCGCCCGTCGATCAGGTCGGCGCATTCGGTCCCGGTCAGGCCGTCATCGCCGGAGGTGCCGTTGATCTCGATGAACTCGACGACGCTGAAGAGCGCGGTCTGGGCGACCGCGACGGTCGCGTCGCTGACCTCGTAGCTCAGCGTCACCGGGCCAAAATAGCCGGGCGCCGGGGTGAACTCCCAGCCGCCCTCGACCGCGGTCAGCGTGCCGCTGGAGGTGGTGAGATTGCGGATTGCGAGCGCATCGCCATCGGGGTCACGTGCTCCCGCGAGCAGGCCGATTGTGGTGATCAGCAATGTCTCGCAGCGCCCGATGCTGCGCAGGCTGACGACGCCGGCCAGCTGCGGGGCCCGGTTGAGGCCTGGCCCCTCGGGACCGCCGGGGTTCTCGCCGCCGGGGCCGGGATGGCTGCCCGGGCCGGGATGGTGGCCGCCCGCGCCGCCGCCGCCAGAGCCGATCCCCTCGAAATCGTGGCCACTGGCGCCGGCACTGCCGGAGAGGCCGCCGCCATGGCTGAGCGTCAGGTTGTCGTTGCTGGCCGGATCGCTGCCGAAGACATCCTCGAGCCTGGCCGGCGAGAACCGGCGCAGCGGCAGCTGCTCATAGTCGATCGGCGGGGAATCGATGCCGAGGAAGGCGGCAAGCCCGGCCGTGCCCACAGCCTGGCCGCCGGAGCCGAGCGCCTGGTCGTCCTCGGCCTCCTTCCTGATCGCCCCGGTCTCGTCCTCGGCCTCCTTGTCCGCCTCCTCGGCCTCGGCCTGCGCCTGCCTCGAGGGGCCTCCCCCAGCCGCATCCTCGCCCGGGGTCTCAGTGGGCGGACCGAGATCGGACTTGGCGTGGCTGGGGAAGAGGCTCTTGACGTAGATCGCGACCGCCGTCAGCGCGAGCACGACCAGCGCCGGCCAGCGCGACGGCGCCGCATCCTCGTCGGTGATCTTGCGGTAGCTCTGCTCCGCGGTGGGCGCGCCCGGCGCGCGGGCCTTGAGGGTCTTGATCGCGATCATGCCGACACCCGTTCATGCGCAGGCTTGAAGGGAGCTGCGATGGGACTGGCCGGCGGCATCCGCAGCGGTGCTGCCGGCGTGCTGGCGGGGGCAACCTGCGTCGAAGCCGGGGTCAGGATCTCGTTCCTCGGCCCGAAGGCGGCGAGCTTGCCGTTCTGGATGACGCCGACGAAGTCGACGGCGGCGAGCGCGCTCGGCCGGTGCGCCACGATGATCGCGATGCCGCCGCGCTCCTTGACCGTCTCGATCGCCACCTTGAGCGCGCTCTCGCCCTCGCCGTCGAGATTCGAGTTCGGCTCGTCCATGACGACCAGGAAGGGGTTGCCGTAGAGCGCCCGCGCCAGGCCGATGCGCTGGCGCTGGCCGGCCGAGAGCGCCGCCCCCTGCGGCCCGAGCTGGGTCTGGTAGCCATCGGCCAGCCGCACGATCATCTCGTGGATGCCCGCCGCCTTCGCCGCCGCCACCACCCCGGCCGCATCGCTCTCGGCCGAGAGCCGCGAGATGTTCTCCTCGACGCTGGCATCGAGCAGGCTGACCTCCTGCGGGAGATAGCCGATGAAGCGGCCGAGCGCGGCTTCCGGCCATTGCGCCAGCTCGGCCCCGTCGAGCCGGACCGAGCCGCGCAGGCACGGCCAGATCCCGGTCAGGGCCCGCACCAGCGTCGTCTTGCCGCCGCCGCTCGGCCCGATCAGGCCGAGCGCCGTGCCCGCCTTCAGGTCGAAGCCGACCTCGCTGAGCAGGACCTGGCCCGAGACCGGGGCGGCGACCGTGATCTTGTCGACCTTGAGCGCGCCCACCGGCGCCGGCAGCTGCATCGGCACCACCGCCTGGCTCAGCGCCACCACCGTCTCGCGCAGGCGCTGGAAGGCGGCGCGGGCCGCGACGAAGGACTTCCAGTTGGCGATCGCGAGATCGACCGGCGCCAGCGCCCGCGACGAGGCGACCGAGGAGGCGATGATCGCACCGGCCGAGAGCTCGCCCTTGATCGTCAGATAGGCGCCCATCCCGAGGATCGCCGATTGCAGGATCATGCGCAGCACGCGCGAGACTGCGCCCAGGCTGCCGCCGAGGTCATTGGCCCGGGTCTGCAGCGCCAGATGCTCGCGGTTGGCGAGGTTGAAGCGATCGACCGCCCGGTCGGCAAAGCCCATCGCCTTCAGCACCTCGGCATTGCGGGCATTGGAATCGGCGATCGCGCCGCGGGTGATCGCCGCCTGGCGCGTCGTGCCGTTGAGCCGGCGGGTCAGGATCTCGCTGGCCACCGTCAGCAGGGTCAGCACCACCGCGCCTGCCAGCGTCAGCGCGCCGAGCCAGGGGTGCAGGAAATAGGCGAAGGCGAGATAGAGCGGGATCCAGGGCAGGTCGAACAGCGCGCCCGGCCCCTGGCTGCCGAGGAAGCCGCGCACCGTGTCGACATCGCGCCCGCGCTCCAGCGCCTCGGTGCTGGAGAAGCCGAAGCGCGGCATGTCGATCGCCACCCGGTGCGCCAGCGGCGCGATATCCTTATCGAGCCTGGCCCCGACCCGGACCAGCACCTGCGAGCGGATCACGTCGAAGGCGCCCTGGAACAGGTAGAGCCCGATCGCCAGGGCCGAGAGCGCCGCCAGCGTCTGGACGCTGCCCGAGGTCAGCGCCCGGTCATAGACCTGCAGCATGTAGAATGAGCCGGTCAGCGCCAGCACATTGATCAGCCCCGAGATCACGAACAGGAAGAGGAAGGCCGAGCGGAAGCCCTGCGTCAGCCTCGCGGCATCGCGGCGGCGGGCGGAGGTCTGTGCCTTGGAAGGTGCCATGATCGCAAACCGTCAAATGGAGAAGCAGTCGGCAGGAAGGCGGTGCGGGAAGGTGGTGACGGCCGGCGGACACAGGGTCCGCCGGCCGGAAGATGCGGCTTCTAGAAGTTGAAGTTGCTGCCGGTCAGGGTGTGGCTGCCCTTCAGGTTGATCTGGAAGTCGGCATCGCCGTCAGCGTCGACATTGCCCTTGACCACGGTGTAGTCGCCGTCGGCTCGGGTCTCGTAGGAGACCACCAGCTGGGCGGTGGCGGTGAAGGCTGGGCCGCTGGTCAAGGTGAAGCTCTGGTTGCCGGCAAGCGCGCCATTGGCGTCGATGCCGGAGAGGTCGAGCTTATCGCCGGGCTCGAAGTCGAGGATGGTGTCGCCATCCGCCGCCTCCTTGCTCAGGAAGCGGAAGGTGTCGTTGCCCGCCCCGCCCTCCATCACGTTCACCGCCGCACTGGCCGTGATCGTGTCGTTGCCCGAGCCGGTCGCGACGTTCTCGATGCTCCAGAGCGTATCGCTGCCGCTTTGCGTGCTGACCGCGCTGCCGCGTCCGAGCAGGCCGTTGCCGAGATCGACCGTCAGGTTCGCCGTGATCGCCGAGAGATCGAGCGTGTCGATGCCCGAGCCGCCGTCGCTGTCATCGCCGAAATAGACGTCGTTGCCGTCGCCGATCGAGCCCACGATCACGTCGTTGCCCGCACCCGCCACCACGGTATCGTCGCCGGCCCCGGCCGTGATCCGGTCGTCGCCCGTGCCACCGAAGATCCGGTCGTTGCCGGCTTCGCCCTCGATCAGGTCGTTGCCGGCCCCACCGAGCAGCACGTCGTCGCCGGCGCCGCCGAAGACCACGTCGCGGCCCTCCCCGGCATCGACGAAGTCGTTGCCGTCTCCCGCCGAGATCGTGTCGTCGCCGCCCGCACCGATCAGGGTATCGTCGCCACCCTGGCCGATCAGGTTGTCGGCTCCCGCCGCCCCGATCAGGACATCGCTCAGCCCCGTCCCGACATGCGTCCCAGGGCTGGTGCCCGGACCCGGAGCCGGCGTCCCCGTGCCGGCCCCGTCATCATCATCGTCGTCATCATCACAGCCACAATCATCGTCGTCGTCATCGTCGCCATGGCCGGCGCCGTCATCGTCGTCATCATCATCGTCGTCGTCGCCATCGTCGATGACCGGCATCTCCCCGGTGAAGGTGATCGAGTGGCTGCCATTCGACAGGGTCGTCGTGCCGTCGCCATTGTCGGTCGCCTCGTAGTCTGCCAGCGTCGCGCCACCCGGCAGCTCGATGACGTCCTGAGTCCGGAGCGAGCCAATGATAGTGTCATTGCCGCCGTTCGACCTGAAGACGATGCGATGCGCCGAGCTCAGCGCCGAGATGTCGACCGTGTCGTTGCCGCTCGTGCCGTCGATTGTGATGGTGTTCAGGTTGAGGCTGGTCTGGGTGAAATCGCCGAAGACCTGGATCGTATCGCCGGCGATCGTGGTGTTGACCGGACCGCCCGGAGGCGATGCGGGCGCACCGTTGATCACGATCTCCTCGATTTCGGTCAGTTCAGCGATGATGGTTCCTGTGCCCGCCCCGGTGCTTCGGGTGATCACGATCTCCGCGGTCCCGGTATAACCGATCCCGCCCAAGCCGGCCGCCGCGGCGCGGGTATAAATGCGGAATGTCTCGGCGCCGATTGCTCCGGTGATCGAGAACGTGTCGCCGGCGGGACCTTCCGTCCCGCCATTGACGATATCGCGGCCATCGCCCACAGCCCAGGCGATGATATCGTCGCCCGCCCCGGCATGGATGGCGTCGTTTCCGGCGCCACCGATGATCGTGTCATTGCCGGCAAAGCCGAGCAGGAGCTGAGCGCCCGCCCCGCCGAGAAGGGCCCCGTCGGCGCCGTTCGTGCCAGTAACGACCTGGGTATAGGTCGTCTCGCCAAACAAGAAGCGCTCGACACCGGTAATCGTGTCGGTGCCCTCGGCCGCGCCCGTCACCACGATCCGGCCGGGCGCATCCAGCGCAATGTCGTAATCGGTGATCGGACCGGCATAGACCGCGACATCGGCCGTGCCGTCGCCCCCGTCGAGCGTGTCGTTGCCGGCGCCTCCCGTCAGGGTGTCGTTTCCGGCGGCACCGATGATCGTGTCATTCCCGGCTCCGCCGGAAAGCACGTCATTGCCCGCGCCACCGTCGATCGTGTCGTTGCCGTCCCCGCCGTCGACGATATCGGCCCCACCGCCGGCATTGATGATGTCGTTGCCGGCGAGCCCGTTGATCGTGTCATTGCCGCCCCGGCCATTGAGCAGGTTGGCTTCGGCAGTTCCGTTGATGAGCTCGACCGCCGTGCCATTGGTGTTGCTGCCGACCTTCGCAGTCACATCGGATACCGCGAACTCGGAGAAGCCGCGTCCATCGACATAGCTCACAATGCTTCGGATCAGCTGGCCCGTCAGAGCGGCCGTGACGGTCAGGCTGGCGGAGACTGCGCCTGAGATCGTGTTCCAGGTGGCGCCGCCATCCGTCGAGGACTGCCAACCGAAGCTGAAGGTGCCAAGGCCATCGGCGTCGCTGAGGCCCGAGGTGTCCGCGGTCAGCAGGTTCTCGGTGCCCGTGATGGTCAGGGCCCCTGTCACCAGCCGGTTGAGGCTTACGGTCTGGTCCGCGAACTTCAGCGCCTCGATATTAAAGAGCCGATCGGTTCCGTCGGACAGGCGCGCCCGTCCCGTGGTCAGGTCGATCACCGCCGCGGATTGCGTGACATGCGTGACAGTGACACTGCCATCCTCATTGCGGCTGATCAGGTAATTGGCCGCAACGTCCCAGTAGACCGCCGTATCGACGTCGTTGGCCTGGTTCCCGTCGAGGATTTCACGAACGATATTGAGCTGGTTTGGAATGATCTCCCGCGCCAGCATCAGTTCCGGCAGTGTCCGCCCGTTCCAATGCGCAACCGATGGGTGCGCATTGATAATCGTGTCGGACAGCGTGTCGACCGTCGCGAGTTCGTTGCCCTGGTCATCGCGAATGCTGATCCGCACGTTCAGCCAGGAGTCGCCGTCGATGATGTCGTTGCCGGCCTTGCCTTCGATCACGTCGCTGCCGCCGCCACCCAGCAGGATGTCGGACGCGTCGGAGGTGTCCATGACGATGGTTTCGGTCTTGCCGGCAACCGTCACGGTCGTCCGGTCGAGATGCGCGACCAGCCGCTCCAGTCCCGCGATCAGCGAAAGGTTCTTCTCGAGCAGGGCGCTCGAGTAGGAGTCGAGAGGCGCACCGGGATCGACCTGCGTCGCATTGCCGTTTTCGTCGAAGGCTCCCATGACGACTTCGCGGCCGGTGAGTTTGTCGTTGTATTTCCAGCCCGACAGGCCCTCCACCAGATCGAACCGGTCGCGCAGGATATTGTCCTGCTGGTTCTGAAAGATGGTCATGCCCATGTCGGAGACGGCAGCCTGATTATGGCCCTTATGGATGGCCCAGTCGAACCCGGCCATGCCGTTGTTGCGCTCGACACCCTCGCCCTGGATCATGATGTCGTCGCCTGACTCGGCGTCGTAATCATTGTCGTTGCCGCGGCCGTTGAGCACGTCATGGCCGATAATGGTCGAGTTGAAGAACAGCTCGGAGTTCTCGCCCGCCAGGGTGTCGAAGCTGTCGCCACCCTCGATCCAGTCATCGCCCTCGTTGCCGGCCAGGAAGCTGCCTCCCGTTCCGCCGCGGATGAAGTCATTGCCCTGGCCGCCCGAGACGGTCTTGCCCTCGGTACCGCCATAGATGAAGTCGCTGCCATCCCCGCCGAAGATCAGGTCGAGGCCGTTACCGGGTGTGATGACGTCATCGCCAGCGTCGCCATGGATGACGTCGGCCGCGCCGATATCCGTGCCGCTGTCGGTGATGATGTCGTTGCCGGCTCCGCCGTGCAGATGGTCGACGCCGTAACCACCCTCGAGACGGTCATCACCCGCCCCGCCCCAGAGCGTGTCGTCACCCTCACCACCGATCAGGATGTCGTTTCCGCTCGTGCCACCGAGGACGACGTGGTCGACGCCCGTGTAGCGAAGATAGTTGTTGTCGGCCCCGGGCGTCGCGGGATTGTCGCGGATGACCATCGGACTGATGGCCTGCAGCACCGGGTTGGTATGCGTCGGATCCGCCTTGCCGTTGAGGCCCAGGCCCGTGATCTGCTTCGACGGATCCATCTCGAGGATGTAGGTGGCCGTCTGGAAGGCCGCGCCATTGATATGCGGTGCGCCATTGGCACCGGCATCCGTATTGCGCATCAGGAGTTGCGCAAAGGAATCCGCTTCCAGCTCGTTCAGAAGGTTCAGTCCCTGGGTGCGGCTGAGGTAGTAGAACCGGTCGCCGGCCTGCAGTTGCTCCATCTGGTATTCGAAGACATAGGTGAAGCTCGACCCCAGCATCGCGCCGAAGGCCATCTTCTTCTCGGCGAGCCCGCCGATCCAGAAATCGACGGCATCGAGGCCCGTGATGGTGGCGCCGCTGGCGGCATTCGCCCAGGCGCCAGTCCCGTTCAGGAACGCGATGCGGTCGGCCGGCGCATTGGCGCCGCCCATGACCAGCAGGGTTGCGGCATCCCGCTTCTGTTCGAGCGTCAGATTGCCGAGCAATGAGGAATGCGTCCCATAGGCCGCGATGAAATTGATCAGCGAGGCAGGGTTCTTCATCGACAGCGCGAAATCGTACCAGCTCTCGTAAGGCTTCACGCGGCTGTCATGCGTGTCTTCGTAGAACTGGCGGCGCGCCTCATTAAGCGAGGGAATGCCGGTATCGCGAGCCCGGGCTATGTTGAGTGCGCCGAGGTCGAGCGGCAAGCCGACAAGATTGTTGCGCAGCGCATCGGTGATGTGCTCGTCGATCTCGTTGCCGACCTGGCGGGTCATGCCGGTCAGGATCGCCGCAGCCGCAGCCTCGGCCGTCGTACCGGCCGCATTGAAGGCAATCGGGTTCAGGAAGGCGTCGAACAGCGCAATGTCCGACGCGACGGGATTGCCGTTCGCATCGAGCTTGAATATGTCGATCGTGTCGGTGAGCATCGAATGCCCGAAGCGATAGACGACATGGGCGAATTCGGCGACGATCCCGGCATCGATCATCGTGGTGTTGGAGAACACGAAGGGATCGACATCGGGGGCGATGGCACGCGCGAACTCCTCGAAGACGAGATGCTGATAGACCATCTCCGTCGAGAACCGGCCGGCCTGGAACAGACGCTCGCCATCCCAGACCAGCGCATCGATCTCGGCCTGCGTTGTCGGCATCGCCGTGACATCGGTCAGCAGCCACTCATTCAGGAAGGCGACGCCAGCCCCCTCGCCTGTCAGCAACTGCGTCTTGATCTGCTCGATGCGCTGATTGTGCTCATGGTGGAAGGTATGGTGGACCGAGGTCAGGCCAATATTCTCGTTCCCGCGACCATCGCCGACGATGTAGTGAGCATCGAGCAGTTCGTCGTCATAGGTCGTCGCAATCCCGAACTGGTTGAGAGCGATCTGATTTCCGGCAACGGTATCATTATCGGCAAGGACGAGAATGGGCGCGGTTGCCGGGTTGCGGTCATGATCGACCAGCCCGCCCGGCACCGCGCTGTGGGCGATATCATTGAGGAAGGCACGGCCGGCCGGCAGGGCGCCCGACGCCGCGGCCAGCGCGCTCGGATTTCCCTCGACGGAGCCCGTGCCGGTACCGGTGACCAACTGCGGGAAGCCGGTGCCCCCCCGAATGAACTCGCCATAGAGGTCGGTCAGAACCGCCGGAACGCGCAGGACGTCGGCATCGGTCAGCAGGATGCCGAGCTTGACGGCCGCCTGCTCCTTGACGTCGGCCCAGGTCGGAGGGCCGCCATTCGCCCCCTCCAGCATGCGCCCGGTCGCGACCGGCTTGCCATCCAGCATCGCGTATTCCCGCAGGAAGATCTGGTGGGACGGATTCGATGTGTAGACCTGGTTCAGGTCGATCCACGGCGTCGTCTCGTTGTTGTGCTCACGCACGTCGTCGTCAGTGCCCAGCTCACCATCGGGGCCCGGCTGGTTCTGAGCACGCGTCAGCACCATGAAATTGGTCGGGCTGCCGGCAACGTAGAGCGGATCGTCGGGCTGGAGCGGGATATAGACCGTGCCGCTGCCGCCCTTGCTGACCAGATCGAGCCCGTGATCGAAGAACTGGCCGAACAGCGTGAAGAACCCGTTGAAGGGAGCGGTGTCGCCCAGATCGGGCGCGACGTTCGGGATAAGGACGGTGTCGCCCTCCATCGTAACGTCCAGCGCATCCGTCATCGCGTCGTAGGCGACCTGTTTCTGCTGCACTTCGGCCTGCAGGGTCCCCGTAGCAAGGCCGACGGCAGCAGCGGCTGCGGTGACATTGCCCACAGCCACGGCGAGACTTGCATGGGCGTCGGCGAGTGCCGCCACGGCCGGTCCGGTATCGGCTCCCTGCGCGACCGCCAGGTCCAGGGCGGCCTGCGCCGCAGCGACCTGACCTTGCGCCGGTCCGACTGCGCGTTGCGCAACTGCAAGATTGGCATTCGCTTGCGCGAGGCCGCGGTCTGCCGCCTCCCATTCCTCATAGGCCAGCACGGCAGCCTCATAGACTCCCGCATGTGCCTGCAGGAACAGATAGGGGTCCTCGTGCCCAAGATTGGTCAGTGCGGAAATGATCGTGGCGGGATTGCCGATCGTCTGATCCGAAATCAGGTTCGAGATCACGCGAGGCTGGGAATCGTAGACGTTCCCTGACGTCTGCTGGTAGCTCGTCGATGCCCCGCCTGGCCCATTCTCTGCCGGGCGAAAGACCGGATCGAGCAGGCGCGGCATGGTCTGGTCGGACGATCCGACCCATTCCCTGCCGGGGATGATGTTGTTGTAGGTGCCGTCGACCGTGCGCAGCCCGTAGGGCACCAGCGGATTATCGACCAACTCGGTCAAGGGCGTCCCGGCCGTATGGGCCTCGGCGATCTTGATCTGCTTCAGGATGAACTCAAGGTCGTGCGTATTGAGCTTCATGATACCCTCGCTCCGCCCACGGTGCTGCGTTAAGACCCAAGAATTGCGTCTGCTGCACCGAGCGTCTGTCGTTGAGTCGCATGAAGGACTGTGAGCGCCCTTGCATGCGGCATGTCCGACGAACCGCCCGATTACGCTTCGTTAAGCAAAAGGATTGCTGGGTGTCGGGTCGATTTGAAGAAGATAAGGTCGGCCAATATTCGGCGACTTACGGGCGTGGCACCGCGACGACCTTTGAACCGACGCTGACGCATCTGGGGGCGAGCTGGCTTACTAGACCTTCGACCAGTTTTCGCTCACTGCGGTGATGATCCGGGCCGCTTGGCCGGTTTCGCTTGCAATACTGATGGATCGCGCTGCCAGATGGTGATCTCACAGTCATCAGTTTGAGCTAATCTCTGCGTGGAGACGTCGACGGGCGAAATGCTGAAGCAGGTTCAGGACTTCGAGAGCAGTGACGTGATCACCGGCGTGCCGTTGCAGCACTCGCCTGCCGGGAAGGCTATGCCACGACGCGCTACGCTGTCGGTGCAGTTCCTGATCGCGGGCGGACTCGTCATGCAGATCGCCATGTTCGTGGCCGGCTATCTGATCACCGAGCTGGTTTCGCGTGAGGCGGTCAGAAGCAAGGCAGCCTCGACCGCTTTGATCATGCAGAGTCTGGTCGCCCCGGCCGTTCAGGAGCTTGCCACCTCCCAGAGCTTGTCGGCAGGGACGATCGCACGGCTCGACCAGTTGTTCGCCGACGAGGCCGTGAAGCGCCGCTTTCCCTATTTCGAAGTCTGGACGCCGGACGGGGTCGTGGCCTACTCCAACACCCCCCAGATCATCGGCCATCAGTTCGAGCGCCCCAACGGCCTGTTGCGGGCGCTGACAGGCGAGGTCACGGCCGACCATGCCGACCCTCGTGCAGGCGAGCATGTGATCCGGGGCATCAGGACCCGCTATCTCGAAATCTACAGCCCGATCCGGCAGGAAGGCTCTTCCCGCATCATTGCCGTTGCCGAAATCCACGAGCAGGCCGAGCCTTTCCGGGAGGAGCTTGCAGCGCTCAGACGGAGCAGCTGGCTCGTCGTTGCCGCGGTTACGGCGGCGATCATGCTCGCCCTGTTCGGCATCGTCCATCGCGGGAGCCGGACCATCGAGACACAAAGGAAGGCCCTGGAGCGGCGCGTCGAAGAGACCGAACAGCTGCTGCTCGAGAACCGGCAGTTGTCCGACCGGCTGCAACGCGCCTCGGCCCGGGTCGCGGAGCTGAACGAGCAGTTCATCCGCGGGATCGGCGCGGATCTCCATGATGGCCCCGCCCAATTGATCAGCTTCTCGATCCTGAAGATCGAGGACGTGCGCAACGCCAGAAGCAAGGCCCCGCGCGACCGCTCCCTGCTGACCATGCAGTCGGCGCTCGACGAGGCGATGCGCGAGATCAGGAGCATCTCCAAGGGGCTTGTCCTTCCCGAGATCGCCGACCTGCCGCTCCACATGGTCATCGAGCGGGCAGTGCGGGCACACGAAGCGCGCACGCGAACATCTGTAGCGCTCGCCACCTCCGAGCTGCCTCAGCCCGTGTCGCACGCCGTCAGGATCTGCGTCTTCCGTTTCGTCCAGGAAGGGCTCAACAATGCCTATCGCCATGGCGGGGCAACAGGTCAGGACGTGCGGAGCTGGATGGACGGAACGCTCCTGAATGTCTCGGTGGCCGACAGCGGGGGCGACTCTTCGCCTGCGGAGAAAGACCTTCCCGACGCGGGCATTGGCCTCTACGGCCTGCAGGAACGGGTCGAGAGCCTCGGCGGGAGATTGACGAACCGCCGCCTCGGTGACAGCGGTAATTTGCTCAAGATGACCCTGGACCTCAGTGGAGGGCTGCTCATTGCGTGAACGAAAATCCATCGTTGTCGTGGACGATCACGCGATCTTCCGCGCGGGCCTGGTGCAGATCTTCTCGGCAAGCGATGACCTGGAGGTGGTCGGCGAAGGTGCGTCGGCCGACGAAGCCTTCGAGCTTGTGGGAAGGCTCTCCCCGCAGGTCACCTTGCTCGATGTGTCGATGCCTGGCGGCGGAATTGCCGCGGCGCGCCGGATTCACCAGACATGGCCGCAGGTGAAAGTGGTCATGCTGACGGTCTCGGAGGAAGAGGACGTCGTGCTGCAGGCGCTCGACGCCGGCGCGTCGGGCTATGCCTTGAAGGGCGTACCGGCCGTGGATCTGATCGCGATCGTCAGGGCGATCACAGGAGGCGAATCCTATGTCCCTCCCAACATGGCCGTGCGCCTGCTGAGCGCGATGCGTGGGCACCAGGAGGTCGACCCCGTCATCGCCAAGATCGGAGCGCTTTCAGCGAAGGAAAACCGCACGCTGCGCCTGCTCGGGCGCGGCTTCAGCAATCGCGAGATCGCCGAGGCGACGGGGGTGCAAATCCAGACCACCAAGTTTCACGTCTCGAATATTCTCGCAAAGCTCGGCCTCAAGAGCCGGGTCGAGGCCGCGTTGATCGCGCAAAAGCACCTCCAGGATTAGCGTCATTGCGGCGCTGATCCTTTCGCTGGTCACCTCGAACCGCTCCCTCCCGCGAAGATGAGGTCCCCGGTCGGGCCGTCGATGAGCTGCGGCAGCAATGCCTTCCAAGCCTCGATGAGTTCACGGTAATAGCCCGAATCGGGACGCAGAACCGTCTGGACGCCCATGCCGCGAACCAGGCAAAGCGTCAGATTGAGGATGATGCGCGCCTGCTGCGGTGGGCGCTTCTGGGGGGCGCAGAACTCCGACCAAATCCCGTCGAGCGCCTGATGGAAGCGCTTCACCACCGGAATCATCCGTTCGCACAGCTCCGGATCGTTGCGTGCCTCGGTGATCATCTCCAGCGAGAGATAGAAGAACCGGCCCGAGAAGAGCTGCCACAGGAACTCGACGAAACCGTCGAGCGAGATCTTGCCGCTCTGGACCTCGTCGGCCACGGCCCTGATCTGCCGGGTGCCGTCCTCGAGCAGTTCCTCCATGGCGGCGAGCACGATGTCGGCCCGCGCTGGGAAATGATGCAGCAAAGCGCCGCGCGAGACATTGGCACGGGCGGCGATCTCCTGCGTGGTGGCGGCGTGATAGCCGACCTCGAAGATCTCATCGAGCGTCGACTGGATCAGCCGCTCGCGCGTCATGATGCTGCGCATCTGCTGCTGCCGCTCTGCCTTGCTCACCTTCTCCTCCATCCGGCTCGACATGGCCGCCGTCCTCGCCTCGCCGGCGTTCGGCGATACAGCATTATAAAAACAATCTTGCTTGTTTTTTTAATGCAATCAAGGATGGCCTCGACGACATGCCAGCAAGCAGGGAGAGCCGTGATGAGCGACGATTACCAGAACCGCAGCTATGGCGAGATCCCGGTCGGGTTCGGCAGGAAGCCTGGCATTGTCGTGGTCGATTTCCAGAAGGGATTTACCGATCCGCAGTATCCGCTGGGCGGTGCGCCGCTGGTCATGCGTGCCCTCGAGAACACCGCGACACTGCTCGAGGTCGCGCGCCGGTACAATGTGCCGGTCGCCAACTGCAACACCGCCTATATGAACGAGCGGGAAATGCCCTATTGGAAGATCACGGCCGTACGCGAGACCTTCCTGCACGACCATCCGAGCGTCGCCCATGATCCGCGCATCTATAATGCGTCCTATGATCTGACCGTGTGCAAGAAGGGTCCGTCGATCTTCTTCAATACCGGTGTCAGCGATTATTTCACCAAGGAACGCGTTGATACCGTGATTGTCACCGGCTGCAACACCAGCGGCTGCATTCGCGCGACCTCGGTCGATTCCTTCAGCTACCGCTACCGCACCATCGTGCCAGAGGACTGCGTCGGGGATATCGAGGAGCAGCCACACAGGGACAATCTGCGCGATCTCGGCCGCCGCTATGTCGATGTGTCGGACCTGAAGACCGTGCTGGCCTATCTGGACGAATGGCACCACCAGAACGCTTCTTGAGGCCAGACCGGAGACGGGGCGCCCTCTTCTCGCCTCAGCCGTCGACCGTCAGGCTCATGCCGTCGAAGGCGACATCGATGCCCGCAGGCAAGCGCTTGGACAGGTTCTCATAGTCAAGGTCGATATGGAGATTGGTCAGCACCGCGCGTCTGGGGGCGAGTTCGGCGATTGCCTCCAGCGCCTGCGACAGGCTGAAATGGCTCGGGTGCGGCGTCTCTCGCAAGCAGTCGAGGATCAGCACATCGAGGCCGGCCAGGGCGAGCCTAGCCTCGGGCGGCATCAGGCTGACATCAGGTACATAGCCGAGATCGGCAAAGCGGAAACCGAGAGCCTCGTAACCCGGCCCGTGCTCCAGCGCGATGGGGCGCGCGCAGATACCGCCCCCTGCCCCCTCGATCGTCAGCGGTTCGCCCGCCAGCATCGACTGCATCTCGAGGATCGGCGGATAGAGGCTGCCGGGCGGCGTCTCGAAGATGTAGCCGAAGCGCGTCCGCAAGGTCGCAGCCGTTACGGGGTCCGCATAGACGGGAATCCGCTTGCGCATATGCAGCACCAGCGCCCGCATATCGTCGATACCATGGGTGTGGTCGGCATGGTCGTGAGTGAAGAGCACCGCATCGAGATGCTTGACCTCGGCATCGATCAACTGCTCGCGCAGATCCGGTGTGGTATCGACGATCAGGCTGGTCGTCCCGTTGCCGCCATTGCGTTCGACCAGGATCGAGCAGCGCCGACGCCGGTTCTTCGGGTTCTTCGGATCGCAGGCCCCCCAGCCCGAGCCCGGCCGGGGTACGCCTCCAGAAGAACCGCAGCCGAGGATCGTGATCGTCAGGGCCATCGGGGGCGTGCTGCTCAGGCGACCCGCGCCACAGGCGCCGCGTGGTCCATCTTCCAGTAGCAGCGCCGCGCATTTTCCGTCGTGACGCGCGAGATTTCGTCGAAGGAGACTCCCTTCACGTCGGCGAGACTCTTCGCCGTTTCAACGACGTAAGACGGTTCGTTGCGCTTTCCCCTGAACGGGACCGGGGCGAGATAGGGCGCATCGGTCTCGACCAGAAGCCGATCGATGGGGATAGCGCGCGCAATCTGGCGCAGGTCCTCCGAGGTCTTGAAGGTCAGGATCCCCGAGAAGGACACGTAGAGCCCGAGCTCGACGCCGACCCGCGCCAGTTCCGGGCCTGCCGTGAAGCAGTGCAGGATGGCGGGGAAAGCGCCCTTCTCCGTCTCTTCGCGCAGGATCGCGATCATGTCCTCGTCGGCCTGACGAGCATGGATGACCAGCGGCAGCCTGGTCATGCGCGCTGCGGCGATATGGGTGCGCAGCCCCTGAGCCTGCGCATCGCGCGGGCTCTTGTCGTAGTGATAGTCGAGCCCGGCCTCGCCAATTGCAACGCAGCGCGGGTGCTCCGCCAGCCTGGCAAGCTGGTCGGCCGTGACATCGAGCTCTTCATGCGCGCCGTGCGGATGCGTTCCAACGGTGCACCACACCGATGCGAAGCGCTCGGCGATCCCGGCATAGCTCCCGAAGCGCGAAACCCGTGTCGAGATCGTCACCATCCGCGAGACCCCTGCCGCCTCGGCCCGCGCGACATAGGCCGCGAGATCCTCGGCAAAATCCGGAAAGTCGAGATGGCAATGGGTATCGATCAACATCAAGCCACCTGCCCGGCATCGGGCTCGACATAGCGCGGGAAGATCGCGCTCGGTGCAGGCAGAGCGGTGCCGCTGGCGAGACGCCCGGCTTCGCCCAGGCTTGCGAAGCTGCGGGCATCTGCGCCGACCGCAAGCAGGTCGAGCAGCTTGCCGGCTGCGCTCGGGATCACCGGTTGCGTCAGAATCGCGACCTGACGCAGCACTTCCGCCGTGACGTAGAGCACGGTGTCGCGCCTGGCGGGATCCGATTTGCTCAGCCGCCACGGTTCATTGGCCGCGAAATAGCGGTTTGCCTCTGCCACCAGCGCCCAGATTTCCGCGAGCACGACGTGCAGGGCAAAATCCTGCATCGCTGCCCGTGCCTTGGCGAGCGCGCCATCGGCAAGAGCGAGCATGGCCTCGTCGCCCTCGTTCAAGGCGCCTTGCACCGGCACCTTGCCGTCGCAGTTCTTGGCGATCATCGAGAGCGAACGCTGCGCCAGATTGCCGAGATCATTGGCAAGGTCGGCATTGATGCGCCCGATGATGGCCTCGTGGCTGTAGTTGCCGTCCTGGCCGAAAGAGACCTCGCGCAGGAAGAAATAGCGCAGCTGGTCGACGCCATACATCTCGGCGAGGCCGAATGGATCGACGACATTGCCGAGCGACTTCGACATCTTCTCGCCCTTGGAGAGCAGGAAGCCATGGCCGAAGACGCGCTTCGGCAGCGGCAGCCCGGCCGACATCAGGAAAGCCGGCCAGTAAACCGTATGAAAGCGCACGATGTCCTTGCCGATGATATGCACATCGGCGGGCCAATAGTGCCAGCGCGGATTGGTCTCGTCGGGGAAACCGCAGCCGGTGACGTAATTATTGAGCGCGTCGACCCAGACATACATCACATGCTTCGGGTCACCTGGGACAGGCAGGCCCCAGTCGAAGGTGGTACGGCTGATCGAAAGATCCTCGAGACCGCCCTTCACGAAGCTGACGATCTCGTTCCTGCGCGTCGCCGGCGAGATGAAATCCGGCACGTCCTCGTAGAGCTTCAGCAGCCGCTCCTGGAAGGATTTCAGGCGGAAGAAATAGCTCTCCTCCTCGACCCATTCGACAGGAGTGCCCTGCCCGCCCAGCCGCGTGCCGTCCGGCAGGAGGGTGGTTTCCTCCTCGCCGTAGAAGGCCTCGTCACGCACGGAGTACCAGCCGGAATATTTGGCAAGGTAGATGTCGCCGGCCTGCTCCATGCGCCGCCAGAGCTCATGGGTGGACGGCAGGTGGTCCGGATCAGTGGTGCGGATGAACCGGTCGAAGGAACAGCCGAGCGTCTGTTCCATCTCCTGGAAGCGCTGCGCCACCTGATCGACATAGGATTTCGCGTCGAGCCCGTTCTGCCCGGCGGTGCGCTGCACTTTCTGACCGTGCTCGTCGGTGCCGGTCATGGCGAAGACGTCATAGCCGTCCAGCCGCTTGAAGCGCGCAATAGCGTCCGAGGCCACCATCTCATAGGCGTGCCCGATATGGGGTGGGCCATTCGTGTAGTGAATGGCGGTGGTCAGATAGAATTTCGGGGCCTGGGCCATCGTTCAGTCCGGACGGTTCGCTTTCAAGCTGCGCGCGACCGGCGAACAGCTTCCGACAGATCATGAAACATAGAGATCACGAGCGGCCGGCGGTCGAGATTGTAGGTTTCCACCTCGCGGGCCGCGCGACCCAGCTTCTCCCATACCTCCGCCAGCGGTGCAAGGCGGGCAGCACCCGCATGGGCATGCGCATGGAGATGCGCGGCGAGCCAGCTCTGAATGGTGTCGATCATGATCGCGAAATCACTCTCGCCGGCGCGGCCTGCGACATCCTCCGCCAACGCCAGCAGCGCGGTGAGATCGACACCTGGCAAGGCATCGAGACGCGCCCTGACGGCCTCGACCAGCGCCAGCGTCTCCGGGGAGACATAGGTCAGGGCACGCCGTACGGAACCGTCCGCGAGTGCTGCGGCGCGCATCAATGCGGAGGCGTCGAACGGCGACCCCATCCGTTCGAGCGCCAGCCGGCCGGCTTCAGCGACCGCGCCTTCATCCAGCGCATCGAATGTCAGCAGCCGACAGCGCGAGCGGATGGTCGGCAGCGCCCGCCCGGGCGCATGAGCAACGATCAGGAAAAGGGCGCGCGGCGGCGGCTCCTCGAGCAGTTTCAGCAGCGCATTGGCACTGGAGCGATCCATGTCCTCGGCACTGTCGACGATGCAGACACGCCAACCGCCTTCGGCTGCGCTCGCTCCGAACCGGTCGATGACGCGGCGGACGGAATCGACCGGGATATTGCTGGTCACGCCCTTGCCGTCCGGCTTCACCGTTCGCCGCAGCATGTGAAGGTCGGGATGCGACTGGGCCATTACGCGCCGCGTCGCCGGGTCCTCTTCCGGCATCGCTAGGCTTTCCACCGAGCCGGCGCGCGCCAGCGGATCGCCCGAAGCCAGCAGGAAGCGCGCCGCACGATAGGCAAAGCTCGCCTTGCCGATACCTTCGGGACCGCCGAGAAGCCAGGCGTGATGCAGGCGCTCCGAGCGCAGCGCGTCCAGGAAACTCCGCTCCTGGCGCGCATGTCCGACGAGCGCCAGCGTCTCACGCGGATGCGGCGCATTTGGAAGGCGGTCCGGTTCGTTGCTGCTCTCGCGCATCAGGCGTCCTGGTTCAGCGGCAGGCGCTCGCGCACAACTGCCCACGCAGCCTGGGCCAGGTCCTCGGGCGCGAGTGTCGCATCAAGCACCGAGCAGCGCGCCGGTTCGGCTTCGGCGATTGCGAGATAGGCCGCGCGCAAGCTGCGATGGAAGGCGAGCGCTTCGCCCTCGAAACGGTCCTTGCCTTCGCCGGGCGCCCGTCGGCGGGCGGCGCGAGCGAGGCCGATCCTGGGGTCGAGATCGAGGATCAGCGTCAGATCCGGCGTAAGCCCATCGATGGTGACCCGCTCCAGCTCCGCCAGCAGCTTGGGATCGATGCGCCCAAGCGTGCCCTGGTAGACCCGCGTCGAATCGATGAAACGGTCGCAAATCACCCAGTCGCCCCGTGCAAGCGCCGGCCGGATGCGCTGGTCGATATGGTCGATTCTGGCGGCCGAGAACATCAGCGCTTCAATAAACGGCCCATGATGCTTCACCCGGCCGGACAGGATGGCTTCGCGAATGGCTTCCGCCTTGGGCGAACCACCGGGTTCGCGCGTCAACTCCGAACGGATGCCCGCGGCCTCGAGCTGCGTGGCGAGCGCGCGCGCCAGCGTCGACTTGCCGGCCCCCTCTCCACCCTCAAGCGTGATGAAACGTCCCTTTGTCATGACACGCGCCGCTCAGGTCCTGCCGAGCGCCTTGCGCACCCAGCCAGTGGCAGCCTCCATCAGCGCATCGAGAGCGCGGCTCTGCAGGCTGCCGGCCTCGACCGTCTCGGCCGCGTAGAGTGGAATGTCCAGCGTCTTTATTTCGCCGCGCGTGACAAGGAGCCGCCCGACCTCGGCGCCCGCCTGGACGGGAACGGTCAGCGGCCCACGATAGGTGATGCGCGCGCTCAATCGGTCGCTGCTGCCGCGCGGCAGCAGCAGGCTCACCGGCCCCTTGGCCTTGAGCCCGACCCGCCCCTTGGCTCCGCCGTAGACGCTGGCCTCGCCGACGATCTCGCCATCGGCGAAGAGCTGGCGGGGTTCGAACGAGCGGAAGCCCCATTCGAGCAGCTTGCGCGCTTCCTGCGCACGGTCGCGGCCCGACTTCAGCCCGTTCACGACGACGATCAGCCGTTGCCCCTTCTGCACCGCCGAACCGACCAGGCCGAACCCGGCTTCATCGATATTGCCGGTCTTCAGGCCGTCAGCGCCGATGTCCATGGTCAGCAGCGGATTGCGGTTCTGCTGCCTGATCTTGTTCCAGGTAAACTCGCGTTGCCCGAAGATCTTGTAGAGTTCGGGGTAGGTCTTGATGATGTGATCCGCCAGCAGCGCCAACTCGCGGGCGGTGACCTTCTGCTCGGGGTCGCCCATGCCGGTCGCATTGCGGAAGAACGACTTGGTCAGGCCGAGCGCGCGCACCCGCTCGGTCATCAACCGCGCGAAATTCGCCTCATCCCCGGCGATTGCCTCGGCGAGCGCAATCGAAGCATCATTGCCGGATTGGACGATGATGCCCTGGAGGATGTCGGAGAGCTTGATGCGGCTGTTCACCAACGCGAACATGGTCGAGCCGCCGGAAATGCCGCCGCCCTTGCGCCAGGCGTTCTCGGAAATGCCGATCTCGCTGTCGAGGGTGAGCCGGCCCTGCGCGATTTCCTGGAATGCCACCAGGACAGTCGCAAGCTTGGCGAGGCTCGCCGGGACCATGAGTTCGTCCGCAGCTTTCTCGTAAAGCACCGCGCCGGTGGCCGAATCGAGCAGGATCGCGTGTGGAGCGAGCGACTGAAAGCTCTGGGCCAGCGCGGGGGCTGAAACGGCCAGGACAAAGAGAGCCGCCAGCACCGCGCGCGCGGTGGCCGCAAATCTCGTAGCGATCGAAATGCGATGGCGGGGCGGGTTCATGCCCCGATCTGAAGCAGAGCCGAGCTTAGCCGGTCAAGTCCGCCGTGCGTCAATTGCGGGATAATGGCCGCAATGTCTGCGGGACCAGATCCCGTGCCAACGGGTTATTGCGCGAGAAACGCTCGGCCGGAGCGCGCTCGGGAGCGGCGAACAGGCTGGCGGTGCGCAGTGCCGGCGGCCTTGGCGGCAGGACGGTCGGGCGGAGCAGAACCGGGGTCGCCGCATTGGCGATGGTGTCGAGGTCGAAGGGACGGTTCGGCGGCAGCGGCGCGCCGCGGACCGGCACGCCGGCACTCGACGAGGTCGAAACCAGCGTTGCAGCGACAGGAGTGCCTGGCGCGATGGTGCGGACGGGTTGCGGGGCATAGGCCTGCACGACCGGCTGCGGAGCCGCCGGGGCCTCGGCGACTGGCTGGCGAGCCTGCTCGTCGCGCGGGTCCTCAAGATCGGGGCTCGCCGTACGGCTGTAGGCGACCGGGGCGTTGCTCGCGACCATCGTCGGGGCGCTGGTGCCGGGAATCGAAGCGGGCATACCGTCCGTTCGCAGGGTTGCGAGCAGGAGCCGGTCGTCGGAGCCGCCAAGCGAGGCCTGGCCGAGATATTCGAGCTTGATGCGAGCGGTGCCGAGGTGGCGGAAGGCCAGCGCCTCGGCCGTCTTCTGCGACACGTCCATGACGCGGCCGCCATGGTAGGGACCGCGATCATTGACGCGCACGATCATCGAACGGTTGTTCAGGAGATTGGTGACGCGGGCATAGGCCGGCAGCGGCATGGTCGGGTGCGCGGCGCTGATGCCTTCGCGGTCATAGACCTCGCCATTGGCGGTGCGGCGGCCATGGAAGGCCTCACCATACCAGGACGCGGTGCCCACGGCGGTGTAGCCGACCGGCTTCTCGTAAGGCGTATAGCGCTTGCCCGCGACGGAATAGGATTTGCCGACGAGTTCGCGACCGCCGCCCTTCGGAACGGGCTGGCCCTCTGCGACAACCCGGGGGCTGGCGGGGCCGTATTTCGACGACGGGAATGCGCCAATCTCCTTCGACTTGCGGCGCGCGACCTGATCATTCGCACAATTGGCAAGGAGGAGACCTGCGAGCGCCACGCAGCCAAGCCGCGCAGCACGAAGAGCAAGGGGAGAGGAAGCGGAAGCTCTGTCCGAGTCGGTTACCACATGAGCCAATGCCGGAGCCGAAGAGCTTGCGCCTCGCATCATTATGGTCGTCCGTCGTTGTGCCGAAAGCCATCGCCCGGCCAAGCCGCATCCTGCGGCGAAGCCGAAGTTTTCGGTCAATCCTGTAAAGGGATCGTTAAACGGGCGACTCGCCGAGCGCGAATGCCCCGATCCGGCATCTAGGATGCCCTTGAGCGGGCACAAAGGTGTCTGAAATGCGGCAAGTGTCAACCCGCGACCATTTCTCCGCCATTTTTCGGACAGGCGTTGCCACAATGCAACGCCGTCAGTTGGGTGCTCGCGACCGCGATTTTCGGCTGAAAACGGCCGCTTCGGCAGGCAAAACCTCGCCAAAGCACCCTGAAAGCAGAGCTCCGACAGACCTGGCACACAATCAACCGGCTCTGGGCAGACCGGTGCCCGGACCGCCGGGCCTCAAGCCCGACTCACAGGCAAGTGGCGTGCTGATCCGGACACTGCAAAGGGGAACTCGCCTCGGCCTGACGTCATCGCACTTGCAAAAACGCCTCGCACCCGGCAATGACAGGCCAACCGGAAGGGTGGCCGAGTGGTTTAAGGCAGCGGTCTTGAAAACCGCCGTGGGTGCAAGCCCACCGTGGGTTCGAATCCCACCCCTTCCGCCATCGACTTCGCTGCAAGCGCACTCAAGCTCCACTTGTTCGTCCGGGGACGCTTGAGAAGGTGTCGAAGATCGCCTCGCGCGATCGGATCACATGGACAGGCCCGGTTCGCCGCCCTCGTCGGCGACAGGCCTCGCAATCTATCGTTCCTGTCCCGGCCTTCTCATCATTCTGAGCCAAGCGAATCTGGGGCGCGCTGCCCCGCGCTTGCCAGGGACCGCCGCCACGCGAAGCGCAGGATCACGCCCAGCGATGCCGCGAGCGGTATCGCAAGCAGCACTCCGATGAAGCCGAACAGCCAGCCAAAGGCGAACAGCGCAAACATCATCCAGACCGGGTTGAGATTGACCCGACGGCCGATGAGGCGCGGCGACAGCACATAATCGGCGAGCATTTCGCCGACGATGAAGATGGCGCCGACAGCAGCGACAGGGCCCCAGTTCGGCCAGAACTGGGCCATTGCAACGCAGGCCGCGACGAAGAACCCGGTGGCTGCGCCGAAATAGGGGATAAAACTGATGAGACCGGCGGTAACCCCGATCACAATGGCATGGTTGAGCCCCGTCATTTTCAGGGCTGTCGCATAGAGCACGGCCAGAACGAGACAGATGACGGCCTGGCCGCGCACGAAGCCAGCGATCGTATCGTGGATTTCGCGCCCAAGCGCCCGAGCGTCGTCGCGATACGCCGGGGTAAACCAGCCATCGATCGTCGCCACCATGCGTTGCCAGTCAATGGCGAGATAGATGGCGATGATCGGCGTCACCACGAGCAGCGAAAGCAGCGAAACCAGGGCGAGCCCACTCGACCAGAGCGAGCGAAGGAAGCCGTCCAGCCAGTTGCTACCCATCGTCTTGGCGAGATCGGCGGAGGATTGCGCGATATGGAGCTCGCCACCCATGAGATTGTGCAGCCACGGGAGGCTCGCATCGCTCACGAGCGACTGGAGCCGCGCGAGGTAGCGGGGAAACTCCTCAACGAAAAATCTGAGTTCGCCGATGATCGCCGGGAGCATCACCAGGAGAAAGGCAATGAGACCGGCAACGAGCGGCAGAAAGACGGCCAGAGCCGCGAGGGAGCGATTCATCCCGAGTCGCTCCAATCTGTCGACCACCGGAACGATGAGATAGGCGAGCAAAGCGCCGACCACGAACGGCAACAGGATCTGGCGCAACAGCACCAGCGCAACCAAGGCGACCACAGCGACCGCAATCCAGAACCTGGCTGGTTGCGCGATCCTCATCGACGTTCTGTGCACATGCGGTTTCGAACTCGATTGCCGGCTTCATTGTCCGCCCTCAGGGGAAAGCGGCGAGAGTGCAGCGCTCCGTTCAGTTCACGATCAGGCTGGCGAAGGCGATCTCGCCATCGGTAATGTAGTGGTTGACCTTTCCGGTCTGCAAACGAGAACCGGATTGGTGCAAAACGACGTCACCGATGATCTGCTTTGCCTTCAACTGGGCGACTATGTAGTTGCGCTCCGCATTCGTGTCGGAATCGGTCGCATGGGTCACCTGGAACGTCAGTCGGGTCAGCGATAGCCCAGTGTCGCGGGTACCAGCACCGACCCATAATACAGGCCGGTCGGTCGCAGGCTTATCGGTGTTCAACCAGAAGCTCGCCGCTGTCAGATCGTCCTCGGAATGGGCGAGGCTCAGCGCCCAGAAGCGGATGTGATGGCGCTTGCGCGGGCTGTTGTCGATGGGCTCCTGGAAGCCGATGTCCTGCCTGCGTCCAAACAGATAGAGGGTGCTGAAGGGGGCGGTGGGATAGGTCGAGTTCAGCAGAAACGCTCTTGTCATTCGCCAGGAGCTGGCTATCCCCAAGCGATCGGCCGTCGACCAGCCCACCGCTGCAAACGCATCGCGCAGTTGTTGAAGAGTGCCGATGAGGACGAGGTTTACAGGGTCTCCCGGCAGACCATCTCCGGTGATCGTGTATCTGGGGATCAATCTGCGGTGAAGAACCTTCAGGCCCATTCGAACCACGTTCGGCAGAATGACATAGGCAGCCAAACCATAGGTCAGGCTCGCCGCCAGGATCCATGGCAGCCTGTGGTCTGCCGTATCGAAAATCACGAAGACGATCAGCCAAACGCTGACGACGCCCAGGCAGAGAACGAGGAATCTCTGAAAGAGGCGCGCGAGCAGTCTCAACGTTCTCTGTCCCGTCTGGTGCTGGGTGGAATCGCCATCGCTGTTCGTCTTGGGGATTTTGACATCCGAACACAACCACGTAAGTGACGGCGCTGTTGGCGGGTGGCAAACCGGTGGTCCCGTTGCTTCCTATACTAGTGGATGCTTGGTATTGGCGCTACGGCCGCGCGCCGGGCGCCAAATGAGCCAGGCTGCAGAAGCGCTCAATGCCCGCCCGAGGAGGAGAGGACGTTCACGACCAGGACGCCCGCCACGATCAGGCCCATTCCGGTCACAGCCCAGAAATCGAGCTTCTGGCCAAACGCAAACCACCCCACCGCCGAGATCAGGACGATACCTGCGCCCGACCAGACGGCATAGGCGATCCCGACAGGCATGCTCCTCAAGGTGAGCGACAGAAAGTAGAACGCGACGCCATATCCGACCGCAACGACGGCCGTGGGTCCCAGTTTTGAAAACCCCTCCGACGCTTTGAGAGCCGAGGTGGCGATGACCTCGGCAACGATGGCAACGGCAAGGGTAAGATAGGCGTTCATACCCCGCCTAAACATCCTTGTGTGACGCTCTCAAGGCTCCCGATCGAAGGGAGGCCCCGCAGCAGCCCACGTGTACCCCGGGGACGTCAGGGCGACACTTCCCCGAGATGCCCCCTTACCGCACCTTCAAGCCCAGTTCCGCGAGCAGTTGGCCAGCCTGCTGGCGAGAGATCGTGGCGCCGCGAAAGAGCGTGGCGTCAACCAGCCTCAGTCCGCCCAGATCGGCGCCACGAAGATCGGCCCCCTCGAAGCGCGAGCCGTTCAGTGCCGCATCCATCAGACTGCAATCCTCGAAGACAGCATCCCGGAAATCGCATTTCCTCAGGTCCGACTGGCTGAAATCGATTTTCCTGAGCGTGGTCTTGCGGAAGCTGAACGATGGCAGCTTCGCGCTGACGAGCAGGACCTCCTCGAACCGGCAGTCCAAGGCCCTTGCTTCGGACAAATCTGCACCAGTCAATTTGCAGCCAGCGAAGGACGCCGAAACCAGTGTCGTCCGGCGCAGAACGGCGTTGTTGAAATCGCCGGACTGAACCCGGCCGTCCGATAGATCAGCCCCCATGAAATCTGCGAAGGCCGCCCGACAACCAAGCCATTGCACCCGCTCGAGTTTCGCACCCCTCAGCTTCGCGCGCCTGAGGCTGCACCGTTCGAAGCGCCAACCCGACAGATCGAGCCCCGACAGGTCCGCCTCATCAAGATCGCACGCGATCACATGGTGCGGCGTGCGCAGCTCAGAGAGAGCTGCCATATCGGCTCGCTGCAGGGTCCGCTCCGCGACGGTCTGAAAGGCATCATCAGGCATGCGCTCCCGTAGCAACTGGCTGGGGGATGATCAATTTCAGAACCGCCGGTGCGCGGTCGAACGCCCTCGCCTCTCAGGGGCGCCGCCCTCCCCAAGGGTGGCCCCAACGAACCCGGGGCAGCCCCCGGCAACGGACATTTGTTTACCCAGAGGCATTAGACAGCCGCAGCACTCGAACCGGACAGCCTCTGCAGTCGGATCATCGTGAACCTCGTCCCAACGGCCATTCTGTTTCTGTTCGCGGCAACCTTCTGGGCCGTCTGGCTGGCCGAGCGCCGAAGCCGGTATCTGCTTCATTTTGCGCCGGCGTTCCTGGCCTTTGGCCTCGGGATGCTCGTCCAGACAGCGCGGATCCCAGCCGATTTCGGGCTGAACACGATGCTGTACGGGATGCTCTATGTCTCCGGCACGCTGAGCTTCGTGACTGGCGTGATGGTGCGCTCCAGCCGGCGCCCATCGCGCTGGTTCCTGGCGATCTGGTTCGCCGCGATCATCGGCGCACTCGGCTATTTCTATTACATCGACCGCAACCTCATCGTGCGCATCCATATCGTGAGCTTCGGCCTTGGCGGCATCATCGTCTCAGCCGCCTGGATCATGCGGTCGCTCGCACGGGGAAGTGCCACGGACCGGATGATGTTCTGGCTGGTACTGGTGTTTGGCCTGCACTTCTTCCTGCGTACCCTGCTGACAAGCGAATTGGCCGCGGCAACATCCGCTTCGACGTTCCTGCGGTCCGGGTTCTGGACCTGGGTGCAATTCAGTGCCTCGGTCTTCGGCGTCGGGATGGGCCTTGGGCTGCTCCTTGTCGTGGGCCTGGATGTGACGGCCCGACTGCGCAAGGAGCGCGATACCGATCCGCTTACGGGGGCGTTGAACCGGCGCGGCCTGCAAGGCCGGTTTCAATCCCTGGGCGCGGCGCGCCCTCCCATGGTGATCAGCGTCGTCGCTTGCGACATCGATCATTTCAAGAGCATCAACGACGCCTATGGCCACGCGGCCGGGGACGCCGTGCTGATCGCGATTGCAGCCACCATCCGGAACGCAGTTCGCGTCAACGATGCCGTCAGTCGCGTCGGTGGCGAGGAATTCGTCATCCTGCTCAAGGATACCACTGCAGAGCAGGCCTTCCATTTTGCAGAACGCCTGCGCGGCGAAATCGCGAGGATCTCGTTTCCCAGACTGCCGCCCGATCGGAATGTGACCTGCAGTTTCGGCATCGCCGAGCGTCGCCGTGGCGAGACACCTGCCCATGCGATCGGCCGCGCGGATCAGGCTCTGTACGCCGCCAGAACGCCGGGCGGAACCGTACGCGCACGGCCGCGACGTTGGTGCCAGCGCGATCCTAGGCGTCATTGCTGGCGTTGAGCTCGTCCAGTTCAAGCCCGTCCTTGTCGTTCGGATCAGGCAACAGCCCCTGCCCCGTAGCCCAGCGCGCCACAATCTCGGCGACGGCCTCCTCACGCGATCGACGTGACTGGATTCCCCGCAGATATCGATCGAGCGCGGTGAGTTCGGCGGCACTCAGATGGATGGTCAGGGGCGTCCTCGGCTCGGCTGCAGGCATGGCATGCTCCAGTCCGCTCACGTCACGGAATGCTCGCCCGGCGGCGGCAATCCGACCATCGAAGCATGACAGGATCGCGGGGCGCAGCAAGGCTTTGCTGCCCCGCGCGGTCCGATGATGTACCCGGACCGTGGCGTCATCAGCATGACGAAGGAGCAACTGACGGCGGCGCCGGCTGTGTCCTATGTCAGCTGCCGAGTGACATCCCGGCCCGCCCAACCCGCCGGCTGTCCATCTCCGCTTCTATTCGCCAGCTAATTGAAGCGGCCCGCCCTGTCGCGCAGCCAGGTCGGAGAGCTCGGGCAGGATTGCTTCCGGCAGATCATCCGCGATCAAGCCGCGTCCGAGGCGTTCTCCCGCTTTGCCATGGAGCCAGACGGCCGCGCAGGCGGCCTGGAAGGCCGGCATCCCCTGGGCTAACAGCCCCGCGATGAGGCCGGCCAGGACATCGCCGGACCCAGCCGTCGCCAAGGCCGGGCTGCCGGTGATGTTGATCGCGGCCTTCCCACCGGGCTCGGCAATGACGCTGTCCGGCCCCTTCAGGACGACGACCGCACCGGTGGCTGCTGAAGCGCGGCGCGCCCGTTCGAGCTTGGACGGAGCGGCCATCACGTCCGCAGACGACGCAAAGAGGCGCTCGAATTCCCCTTCGTGCGGCGTCAAGACGCAAGCTGCGCCGCTCGGCCTGATCCTGGAGCCAGTCGGGACCGACCTGTTTTCCGCGGCCAGCAGGGTGAGCGCGTCCGCATCGAATACCGCTGGAATATGCGAGCGCTGCGCGGCAAGGACGGCTTCCCTGGCCGCGTGGTCAAGCCCAAGTGCTGGGCCGGCGAGGACTGCGCCAAGCCGTTTCTCGGCCAGCAGCGTTTCGATATCGGCTGTCGAGGCGGCTGCCCGCTGAATCAGCGCGTCCGGGCCGCGGGCGGCATGCGCGGCAAGGGCTTCGGGCCGACACGCAATCGTCACCAGGCCGGCGCCAATGCGTAGCGCGGCACGCGCCCCGAGTCGCGGCGCGCCAACCCCCGCAAGCCCGCCCGCCAGGACGAGCACCGCGCCGCGCTTATATTTATGGGTATCGGCCGCGTGGTCCGGCCACTCGGCGCGCCATAACGTCGGAGCGTTGCGAAAGGCTCGCGCCTTCAGGGCGCCGTCGCCAAATGCCGCCTCGGCTGTGATGCCGATATCGGCAAGCGTCACCACTCCGCATAATCCACGCCCGGGATAGAGCAGATGCCCCGGTTTGAGGCGAAAGAAGGTGACCGTCTCATCGGCCCTTGTGACCGCTCCATCAGCGCGTCCCGTCTCCCCCGACAGGCCGCTGGGGACATCGACGGCAACCACCGCGGCGTCCGAGGCGTTGACGCGATGCACCAGGGCAGCGACCTCGCCGGTCAACGGCCGATCGAGTCCTGCGCCGAAAAGGGCGTCGACGATGAGGTCTGCCTGCTCCGGAGCGACAGACGAAATCGGCATGACCTCACCGGTCCAGGCCTGTGCCATCGCAAGGGCATCGCCCTGCAAGGCTTCCCGTTCGACCGACAAGGCAAGCGTCACCCCGAAACCACGCTCGCGGAGGAGGCGCGCAGCGACGAACCCGTCGCCACCATTGTTGCCGGGGCCACAGAGAACCAGAATGGCCTGTCCGGGCCGGGCCCGCCGACTGACGGCATCGGCGACCGCCCTGCCCGCTCGCTCCATCAGGACGTGCCCCGTCGTTCCCGCTGCAATCGCAGCCCTGTCGGCGCGCGCCATCTCGGTTGGGGTCAACAGGGCAAGGGCGATCTCGTCTGCTGTGCTCATCGCGCGATCATCCGGAAGCGGGACGCTCATAGCAAGATCGGGCGCGCGGATCTCGTTTGGCTATCGATTGATCATTTGCATAAATTATGGGCGGAATATCGCCTCATCATGAGGCGATACCTGCCACGCTCCCTCATGGCGAGGCACACGCGCCGATGCTATGAGCACATACGGCGAGTGTTCGTCTGCCACGGCGGAACGCTGAGCCGGCCACCGAGACATCGGGAAAGGCCGATTTCAGCGCATCGACGATTGGACCGGCAGGCGGTATCGAGGAACGGACGAATATCCGTTTCCAACCACGCGCAAGGGAGGCCGGTCGGCGCATGAAGAAGATCGAAGCGATCATCAAGCCCTTCAAGCTGGATGAGGTGAAGGAGGCGCTGCAGGAAGTCGGGCTGCAGGGCATCACCGTGCTCGAAGCCAAGGGATTCGGCCGCCAGAAGGGCCATACCGAGCTCTATCGCGGCGCCGAATACGTCGTCGACTTCCTGCCGAAGGTGAAGATCGAGATCGTGCTGGCCGACGAGATGGTCGAAAGCGCGATCGAAGCCATCAAGAAGGCCGCTCAGACCGGCCGGATCGGCGATGGCAAGATTTTTGTATCGACGGTGGAGGGGGCGATCCGCATCCGCACCGGAGAGACCGGCGCGGACGCGATCTGAGGGCTTCTTTCCCGAACCCGTGAAATCGGCGTCCGCCGGGCGAATACCCGCGGATCGATGAATGTTGAGAAACTGCTTTCAAGAGGAATGCTGAGATGAAGAGCGCCAAGGACGTCCTCAAGGCGATCAAAGACAACGACGTCAAGTATGTCGACTTCCGCTTCACCGACCCGCGCGGCAAGTGGCAGCACGTCACCTTCGACGTCACCATGATCGACGAGGACATCTTCGCCGAGGGCACGATGTTCGACGGTTCGTCGATTGCCGGCTGGAAGGCGATCAACGAGTCCGACATGCTGCTGATGCCTGATCCGACGACCGCCGTGATGGACCCGTTCTTCTCGGCTGCGACGATGGTGATCACCTGCGACGTGCTCGAGCCCGCGACCGGCGAGCCCTATAACCGCGATCCGCGCGGCATCGCCAAGAAGGCCGAAGCCTATCTCAAGTCGACCGGCATCGGCGACACGGTCTATGTCGGTCCGGAAGCTGAATTCTTCGTCTTCGACGACGTCAAGATCTCGGCCGATCCCTACAATACCGGCTTCAAGCTCGACAACGTCGAGCTGCCGATCAACGGCATGACTGACTACGAAGGCGGCAATCTCGGCCACCGCATCGCCACCAAGGGCGGCTACTTCCCCGTCCCGCCGCAGGATTCGGCGCAGGACATGCGCGGCGAGATGCTCGCAGCCATGGCGGCGATGGGCGCCAAGGTCGAGAAGCACCACCACGAGGTCGCCTCCGCCCAGCACGAGCTCGGCCTGAAGTTCGACACGCTGACCCTCATGGCCGACACCATGCAGGTCTACAAGTACGCGATCCACAACGTGGCGCAGAGCTACGGCAAGACCGCGACCTTCATGCCTAAGCCGATCTATGGCGACAACGGCTCGGGCATGCACGTCCACCAGTCGATCTGGAAGGCCGGCAAGCCGATCATGGCCGGCAACAAATATGCCGACCTGTCGCAGGAATGCCTCTGGTACATCGGCGGCATCATCAAGCACGCCAAGGCGCTGAACGCCTTCACCAACCCGTCGACGAACTCCTACAAGCGTCTCGTTCCCGGCTATGAGGCTCCGGTGCTGCTGGCCTACTCGGCCCGTAACCGCTCGGCCTCGTGCCGTATTCCGTGGACGACCTCGCCGAAGGCCAAGCGCGTCGAGGTTCGCTTCCCCGATCCGATGGCGAACCCCTATCTCGCCTTTGCCGCGCTGCTCATGGCCGGCCTCGACGGCATCGTGAACAAGATCGATCCGGGCCCGGCGATGGACAAGGATCTCTACGACCTGCCGCCGCGCGAGCTGAAGAAGATCCCGACCGTCTGCGGCTCGCTGCGCGAGGCGCTCGAGGCTCTGAAGAAGGACAACGCCTTCCTCAAGGCCGGCGGCGTCTTCAACGACGATTTCATCGAGAGCTATATCGAGCTCAAGATGCAGGATGTGGCGCGCTTCGAAATGACGCCGCACCCGGTCGAGTTCGCGATGTACTACTCCTACTGAGAGCTCTGCGCCGGGAACCTCCCGGCGCAGCCGCCTTCCTCCCGACCGCGACGGTTCGCGGTCCACCTGAAACGCCGGGGCGGCAACGCCCCGGCTTTTTTCTGTCGAAGCCTTCAGACGTAGCGATTATGCCCGAAGGTGACGCTGCCGACCGCCGTTGCGAGATCATTGCCGTAATCGGCCGTTCCCACGCGATTCATGGTGGTGCCGGTGAAGACGGTCGGCACGATTCCACCGAGGCTGGCACCGTTGACAATGTTCCCGGAGACGACGACCGACCGTCCGCTGTTCGTCAGCACGCCGATACCGATAGGCGCGTTTCGCACCAAATTCCCGGAAACGACGAGCGCGCGCGCAGCCGTGTTGATGCCGGCCTGGATGCCCACCCGCGCAGCTCCGTCGATGAGGTTGCCGGAAACCACGCAGTCCTGCTCGACGACGATGCCGTTTCCGATCGTTGACGGCGGATAGTAGCCGGGATCGGGAATCGGACTGTCGATGACGTTGGAGATGCGATTGCCTTCCACGATAACGCTCCGTGAAACGCCGTCGGAGAACTGGCCGGAGTTGGCGACGAGAATGCCGCCACCGACCGTGTCGAGGCTATTATTGGAAACGATGCAACCCGTGAGATCAATTCCCGCGCCAGGCGCCTCGATGAAGATCGCCGCTTCGCGCGTGTTGTAGATATTGTTGTTGCTAACGTTGTGCAGCCCCCCGCCATTGCAGCGGATGGCGGAGAATTTGACGCTGATGATCTTGTTGTCGGTGATCGAAACGCCGACAGCCCGAAAGACGCTGACGCCATTGCCGTTCTGCCCAGTGCCGCCGGCAATCGTATCGACGCCGTTGATGAAGTTGCCCGTAATCGTGGAGCTGTCACCGGTGATCATGTCACGCCAGACCGCGATGCCATTGTTCAACATGCCGCTGATGGTGTTGTTCAGCGCTTTGATCTGGGCGTTCTCGCTCCAGATCCCGACGGAATGGTTGCCGAAATAGCAGGACCGGAAGACCGCGCCGGACGAACTCGCGGTATAGGCTCCGATGCCGGGCGAGTTCATGATCTGACAATTATCGAACAGGACGTCTTGGGCATTGCCGGCAATTGCGATGAAGGCCGGGCGCTGAGAAACATAGTCTGTCAAAGCCCGGTTCTGACCGTCGAAGAAGATCCCCTCGAAACGAACCTGGCTCTGCCCTTCGATCCGAAGAAACGCATTCGTTCCGGTAAAGCGCAGAACGACCGAGCCGGGCATGGCGCGAACCTGCAGCGGCTTGCCGCCGCCATTCGTCGGCAGGACCGTCACGGTGCCTGAGTCATAGACACCAGGCTGAAAGAAGAGAGGCCTCCCTGATTGCGGGCGTAATCGAATACCGATTGGAGGTCGGTAAATGTAGTCCAGCCGGAACTCGCCGCGGCGGTGCGGGCAACCACAGTGTCGTCGAACAGTGCGTAGGATGGCATTGAATATCTCCATTGAGAACATAACAAGAACGATATGGGCTGATATTCCTATTCACGTCAAGCGCACCCTGGAAAGTTCACCTGTCCGAGCGCTGCTGCGGCCAAGGACAGCGGCGAGCGACCGGCCATTAAGCGTTCGGTAGAGGATTGGGGCTATGCGTCGCGATCCATGCCGTTAGGGGAGATTGCGGCGATGCTGCAGATCAAGGAAGGGCGCCTGACATACGCCGTTCAGCGCGCGCATGACCTTCTGATCAAGAAGATCGTCCCAAGCAGCAGAAAACACCTTCCGCCCCATCCGCGAATTGCGGTGATTCCGACTGACTATCTCGGCATCTCAATCATTGGGAATGGAGTGTATGAACGCCGCGAGATCGCGTTTCTCAAGACCCTCTTCATCGCGAGGAACCTCGGCTCATGCATCTTCTTGGATATTGGCGCGAATATAGGAAATCATTCCATAAACTTCGCGGATTCGTTCGAAGAGGTGATATCGTTCGAACCCAATCCCCCTATCGCCTCGCTGCTAAAGACGAACATCGTGCTTTCGCAAACGGGCAACATTCGTGTTCATGAAGTCGGCCTCGGCCAGGCCGATGCCGAGTTGAGGTTTTCCTTGCTTGAGCAGGGAAACGATGGGAGCGGCAGCTTCGCCTCCGGGCAGGGAGAACTTGTGCTGCCTGTCCGCCACGGCGACGCATTCCTTGCTCAACTGGAGCCGGCAATTGCGTCGGGCGCGAAGCGGGTCGGGTTTGTCAAGTGCGACGTCGAGGGCTTCGAGGCAGATGTGTTCGCGGGCCTGCGGCAAACCTTCTCATCTCATCGCCCGATCGTTGCATTTGAGAGCAACGACAGGGTCGCGGGAGAGAGAGCATGGGCCGAACTGAAGACTGCTGGCTACGATACCCTGTCCTGTCTGCGGGAAACCGGAGATGACCGGGGCAAGCTCGCCCAGGAATTGAGCCGACTGACATTCGGCTATTCCTGCTGGCTCGAGGAAGTCGCCAAGGTTCCGATACGACGCTGCAATCTGGTGGCGAGCTTCGGTTCGCTGATCTGAGGTTCAGCCCGCACACCGGCCGCCCAGGACAAGCCGGCGCCGGTCAAGTGCTCGAATTCAGGACGCGTATGTCTGGCTCCCGTCTGTCTCTCACGCCCTCCGTGATCATCTTCGGCTCGGCGAGCCCCGTCACCTGCGCGGTGATGGACTATGCGCGGCGGCTTGCCGACGCCATCAACGCGCAGCGTCCCGGTTTTGCCGCCCTTCACATGATCGAACCCGACCAGCCCATCGCCTTCGTCCGTGCCATCGTCGGGGCCCTGCGCGAGGGCCGGATTGCGCATTTTCAGCTTCCTGTCGAAGGTTGGGGGAACGCGATCCTGCCAGGTTCAGCGCTGATGTTGGCGCGGCTCTGGACGCGCAAGGGCAATACCGTTGCGACCTTGCACGAGTGGGCCTCGCTCAACCGGCTGCGCTACCTCTCGATGATCCCCGACATCCTTGCAACCGACGGCTTCATCTTCGTTTCGCAACAGCAGCGCGAGAGCTTTCTCAAGACGCCATTGGTGGGACAAGAGAGGAAGCGGGCCGCCCCGGTCATCCCGATCGGCCCGAACATCATGCCGGCCCGGATCGATCCGGAACGGGTCGTCGAGGAGCGGGCGAAAGCACTGGCGAGCGGCACGACGCGGGCCGATATTGTGATCGGCTATTTCGGAGTTCTCTACGCGAGCAAGCGCCCGGACATGCTGCTGCGCGTCGTCAAGACACTGCATGAACGCGGCATCAGGGCGCGGCTCCTGGTCTGCGGTGATTTCCTCTGGGACAAACCCAGGGACCGCGAGGCCTTTCTGGGGCTCGCGCGCGAACTCGGCATCATCGACTGGCTCGACTTTCGCGGCCGCATCGACGACGAGGGCGAACTGATGGCGACGCTTTCAGCGGCCGATGTGTTCCTCCTGCCCTTCACCGACGGGATCAGTACGCGCCGCGGCAGCTTCCAGGCCGTCAGCCAGCTTGCGATCCCACTGGTCTCGACCGAAGCCGAGCGCCGGGACGAGTTTGACCGCTCACCATCTCTGAAGGCCAAGATCGACAGCCCCGCGACCGTCCTCTGCCCAGTCGAAGCTACGCCTGAAGAATTCGCCGACGCCATCGTCACCGCCCATCTTCGCAAGGCGGACGCGATCGGTGTCGATCTATCCGCATCATGGGATGAGGCAGCGCTGGCGCATCTCGCTTTCTACGACCAGATGATCGCCGATAACCGGCGCTCATAGGCGGGACACGACCCGCGTCAACATCCTGCAGGTCGTCCTGCGTCTCAGCGCAGGGCGAGAGCGACGAAGCCGATCACCGCGATGGCAGCGGCAAGCCCCCACAATTTGCGGGAGTAACCGACATCGATCGAACGGGAGCCGGTCAGCAGCGCCATGTCCTCGTAACCAAAGGATTCACCGGCAAGGCGCGCAGTGCGCTCCAGCCCGGCCATCTTCATCCCTGGAACCGACGAACGCGCGACCACGACAGCCTCCCACTTTCCCAAAGTTGCGCCAGCTGTAGCGCCATTCGCAAGCTGGCGAATCTCGACCCGACCACTCTCGTTCGCGCCCGGTTAATGCGACATGAACCATGCGCCGCGACAGCGTATGGCATGCTCGCGTGACGCCGCTGCGACGCCCGCCCGGCTGAGGGTTCGGTGCACAGCAAGGGGTGGAGCGACGATTCTCCTGCTTGTTCGGAGCGATGTTCGTTATATGTCTGGGGAACAATCGTTGCGGCTGGCTGGAGTGCCGGCCCTGGCAATGTCCCGGATGCGCTATTCTATGAGCGCTGCGAATCAGGTGATCGGCGAACGAAATGACGGAGAATGGCGATCTTTTCGGTGAGGGCAGCGGCGAGCAGCCGCAGCGGGCGCCCGAGCCATCGCCGGTCAAGCGTGATGCGGCGGCCCCGAGCAAGCCTGCGCAGCAATCGGCCCCACCTTCCGTCCCGCGCAACGGCACCTTGTCCGAGGCTGGCTATACCGCGTCCGCCATCGAGGTCCTCGAGGGGCTCGAGCCGGTGCGGCGGCGGCCAGGCATGTATATCGGCGGCACCGACGAACGCGCGCTGCACCATCTCTTCGCCGAGGTGATCGACAACGCGATGGACGAGGCCGTCGCCGGCCACGCAACCTTCATCGACGTCGAATTCTTCGAGGACGGCTCGCTCGCCGTGACCGATAACGGGCGCGGTATCCCGGTCGATCCGCATCCGAAATTCCCGGACAAGTCCGCACTCGAAGTCATCATGACCACGCTGCATGCCGGCGGAAAATTCGACTCCAAGGCCTATGAGACCTCGGGCGGCCTGCACGGTGTCGGCGTCTCCGTCGTCAATGCCTTGTCGGACCGGCTCGAGGTCGAAGTCGCGCGCGGCCAGGTGCTCTACCGACAGGTCTTTTCGCGCGGAGCCCCGCAGGGGCCGCTGGAGACTGTCGGGCGCGTCGCCAATCGGCGCGGCACGAAGGTGCGCTTCCATCCCGATGCGCAGATTTTCGGCGAGGGAGCCCATTTCTCCCCTGCCCGTCTGTTCCGGATGGCTCGCTCGAAGGCCTATCTCTTCGGTGGCGTGGAGATCCGCTGGCGTTGCGCGCCCGCGCTCCTGAAGCCAGAGGGCGATGTCGCCGCGGAGGCCGTCTTCCGCTTCCCCGGGGGCTTGCGCGACTATCTCGGGCGCGAGATCGAGGGCAAGGATCTGGTCGCCGAGCCGATCTTCTCCGGCAAGATCACGAGGGATGGCGGCCACGGCTCGCTGGAATGGGCTGTGGCTTGGCTGGCGACCGGAGAGGACGGTTTCAGCTCCTCCTACTGCAACACAATTCCAACGCCCGAGGGCGGCACGCATGAGCAGGGCTTGCGCGTCGCGCTGCTGCGCGGCCTGCGCGACCATGCCGAGCGTATTGGACAATCGAAGCGCATGGCGCAGGTGACCTCGGACGACGTGATGGCGACCTGCGCCGCGATGCTGTCGGTTTTCATTCGCGAGCCCGAATTCCAGGGTCAGACCAAGGATAAGCTGGCGACGCTGGAGGCCGCGCGCATCGTCGAGAACGCGGTACGCGATGCCTTCGACCATTGGCTCGCCGCCGCGCCTCAGCAGGCACTGAAGCTGCTCGACTGGTCGGTGGACCGGGCCGAGGAGCGCCAACGCCGCCGGCTCGAGAAGGAGGTTTCGCGCAAGACCGCGACGCGCAAGCTCCGGCTGCCCGGAAAGCTCGCCGATTGTAGCAGCGCCGGCGCTGCTGGTTCCGAACTTTTCATCGTCGAGGGCGATTCCGCCGGCGGCTCAGCCAAGCAGGCGCGCAACCGCGCGACGCAGGCGATCCTGCCGCTGCGCGGCAAGATCCTCAACGTTGCCAATGCGACGCGCGAGAAGCTGAACCAGAACCAGCAGCTCGCCGACCTGATCCTGGCTCTTGGCTGCGGCATCGGCAGCCAGTTCCGGGAGGATGACCTGCGCTACGAGAAGGTCATCGTGATGACGGACGCCGATGTCGACGGCGCCCATATCGCTTCGCTGCTCGTCACCTTCTTCTGGCGTCAGACGCCGCGCCTGATCGAGAAGGGCCATCTCTACCTTGCCGTGCCGCCGCTCTATCGGCTCCAGCACGGCGGCAAGAGCGTCTATGCCCGCAACGACGCCCATAAGGACGAGCTGATCGCGACCGTGTTCAAGGGCAAGAAGCCGGAGATCAGCCGATTCAAAGGTCTGGGCGAGATGATGCCGGCGCAGCTCAAGGAAACCACGATGGACCCGGCCAAGCGCATCCTGCTCAAGGTCATGGTCGAGCATGAGGCGCGGGACGAGACCTCCGATACCGTCGAGCGGCTGATGGGCAACAAGCCCGAAGCCCGCTTCATCTTCATCCAGGAACGGGCGGCCTTTGCGGGTGAGCTGATCGACCTGTGAGGACAGGCGCGCGGTCGGAACAGTCGGGCGTGCGCTACCCTCGCATTTTTGTCGGTGAGACCGCCAAGGCTGGCGGGCTGTCAGCAGGGCGCCACATCGGCATCGTGCCGGCATGTCGAAGCGCAACCTCCCTCATTCAGACACGCCGCACGATGATCCTGATGCCAGGACAGACTTCCATGCTCAGCCATGGGCGATGATCGCATGGGGGAGCCTGCTGCCCCTCCACCTCGACGCAACGCACTGGTTTCTCCCAACTGGGACGACATCGCGATCTTCCACGCAGTCGCCGTTGGTGGGACGCTGGCCGTGGCGGCGAGCGCGCTCGGGCTGAGCGAGGCAACCGTGGCCCGTCGCCTCAAGAGTCTCGAGGCGCAACTTGGCCTGCCGCTGTTCAGGCGCATGGCAAACCGGCTGGTTCTCACCGAGATCGGCGTAACGCTCGCCGGCGATGCCGGCGAGGTTGCCAATGCGGTCGAGCGCTTCGCCAACCGGACACGTGCGGCGCGCTCCGCCGATGACGCGCCTGTCCGGGTAACGGCCACGACCTCGATCAGCCTGTTCCTGACCATGCATGCAACGACGATCTCGGCCCAGGCCGGCGGCGTCGAGATCGGCATTATCAGCACACGAGATCGACTCGATCTGGCGCGCGGGGATGCCGATATCGCGATCCGGATGCGCCGCCCTCCGCAGGAAAACGGCTATTTCAGCCAGAAGATCGGGCGGCTGGTCCAGGCTCTCTATGTCCGCCGCGATGTCGATCCTCGGACGGCCCCCATCATCTCGGTCAGCCGCGATGTCTCCTCCCGCATCGAGGGGCACATCCTGAACTGGGCCAATGGGCGCCCGATCGCGGCGCGGGTCGGCGATTCAGCCGCGCGCTACGAGAGCATCCGCTCCGCAGGCGCCGTTTCGATGGCGCCCTGCTTCATGGGCGATTTCGACGAGGCATTGATCCGCCTCGCTCCTCCGCCGGAGGAGACTTCCGATGAGATCTACCTTGTTTCGCACGAAGTCTCGCGGCAGCGGCCGGCGGTTATGGCCGTTCTGCGGGCGCTGCAGACGCTCTTTCGAGCAAACCGGACACGCTTGAATGGCATTCTGACGACCCCCGCAAGCATTCGCTAACCAAGCTTTTACTGGCGCGTGCGCAAGATACGCATCAAGGGGCGGCATTGCGCCCCAACGATGCGGAGCGCCCCATGCGGGTCATCAAACTCTTCTTGAAGAACGAACGCGGCAGCATGGTCGCGGATGTTGCGAAGGCCGGCGCGGCGATTGCCTTCCTTTCGGTCATTGCCGTCAATTTCGTTTCGACGCAGACGGCACAGCATCTCGACACGGAGCGCATGAGCCAGATCGCCTCCGCGGCCTCCAAGGGCCAGATGATCGACCCGCTCGTCACCGGGTCGATCCGCAAGAGTGCAAACGAAACCAGGCTTGATCCCTGCACTGCGCCGCGCTGATCGTCAGCTGAGCCAGCTCATCAGCGCCTTAGTGACCGCTTCCGGTGCCTCCAAAGTCGAGAGGTGGCCGCAATCGGGAATCGTGAGCAATTGCGCATGGCTGCCGATGCCATCGGCAATCTCTCTGCCTTCCCCAACTGGCGTGATCTGATCCTCTTCGCCCACCAGAACCAGTGTCGGCACTGAGATGGCGGCAAGGCCCGGCCGGGAGTCGGGCCTTCCCATGATCGCTCGTTGCTGGCGAATAAATCCTTCTGCGCCAACATCTTCTGCCATTCTCCGGACATCGAGGCGCAATGTCTCGTCGGTCAAGCGATCGGGAGCCACGAGCTTCTGCCAGAGCAATGTCGTGACATTGTCGAAGGCTCCCTTTTCTGCAAGGGCTATCATCTGCTCACGCGGCGCGTTTGTTTCCGGGGTCGCCGGCTTCGCGCTGGTGTCGAGCAGCGCCAGCCGCGTCACACGCTCCGGCGCCCGACGCATGATGTCCAAGGCGACATAGCCCCCCATCGACAGACCGCAGAGCGCAAACCGCTCCGGGGCCGCCCCCAACAGCCGCGCCGTAATGGCGGCCAGGTTATCGTCGCGGGCATGATCGGCGACCAGGACCGGCCGCCCTGGAGCGAGTGCCGGCCATTGCGGTCCGTAGAGCGCCGCAGTGCAGCTCAACCCGGGAATCAGCACAAGCGGCTCGTTCATGGCGATCACACCTTCCGTTCTTGCCTAGTTTGTTGACTTTCCCGCGTTATTTCTGCATTGGACAGGGGTCCGAAGGCGCGCAGGAAAGAGAAGTCGCGCCACCGTCGCGGTTGATAGGTCGTCCCGCCACGTGTCACCGACCCTGAAGAAGCGCAACTCTCGATGTCTTTTGCCGAACTCGGCCTCAGCGATAAAGTTCTGACGGCGGTCACATCCGCGGGCTATTCCACGCCTACCCCCATCCAGGCTCAGGCCATTCCCCATGTGCTCGCGCGCCGCGATGTCCTCGGCATTGCGCAGACGGGCACGGGCAAGACCGCCGCCTTCACCCTGCCGATGCTCACGATTCTGGAGAATGGCCGGGCCAGGGCGCGGATGCCGCGCACTCTGATCCTTGAGCCGACCCGCGAGCTCGCCGCGCAGGTCGAGGAGAACTTCTCGCGCTATGGCGTCAACCAGAAGCTCTCGGTCGCGCTGCTGATCGGCGGCGTCTCCTTCGGCGATCAGGACGCCAAGATAACCCGCGGCGTTGACGTACTGATCGCGACGCCCGGGCGCCTGCTCGATCACGTGGAGCGCGGCAAGCTGCTGCTGACCGGCGTCGAATTGCTTGTCATCGACGAAGCGGATCGCATGCTGGACATGGGCTTCATTCCCGACATCGAGCGGGTCTGCAAGCTGGTGCCTTTCACGAGGCAAACCCTGTTCTTCACGGCAACGATGCCGCCGGAGATCACACGGATCAGCGAGCAGTTCCTGCATAACCCGGTGCGCATCGAGGCTTCGCGTCCCGCGACGGCGGCCACGACCATCACCCAGCGTCTGATCGCCTCGAATTCGCAGGACTACGAGAAGCGCGACACGCTGCGAAAGCTGATCCGCGACGCCAAGGATCTGCAGAACGCGATTGTCTTCTGCAACCGCAAGCGCGATGTAGCAACGCTCCATAAGTCACTGCTGAAGCATGGCTTTCCCGCCGTCGCGCTACATGGCGACATGGACCAGTATGCGCGCATGGCGGCACTGGAATCCTTCCGCACCGGCGAGAATCCGATCCTGGTGGCGAGCGATGTCGCCGCGCGCGGGCTTGATATCCCGGCTGTCAGCCATGTCTTCAATTTCGACGTTCCGACCCATGCCGAGGACTATGTCCACCGCATCGGCCGCACCGGCCGGGCTGGCCGGCTCGGCGCAGCCTTCACGATCGTGACACGTCACGACGACAAGCTTGTCGCCGCCGTCGAGAAGCTCACTGGCCAGGCGATTGCCTGGGAAGGCCCCGGCCTCAATGACCTGCCTCCCGGCGAACCGCGCGACGAGCGTCGCAGCCGCCGCGACGACAAGCGTTCGCCGCGTGGCGGTCGCGGGCGCCCCCTGCGCACCCCACGCGAGGACGCCGCACCGTCGGAAGAGGCAGCGGTCGTGGAAGTCGCCGATCGTGCCCCTCAGGACACCCGCCGCCGTGGCGAGGACCGGCCAACCAAGACCCGCATTCGCCATGCCAGCGAGCAACCTGCGCCGGCGCATCCGCGCCCGCTTGACCGGCGTCGGGACGAGGATGATCGCGAGCCCAAGGTCAAGGGCCTGGGCGATCACGTTCCGGCCTTCCTGCTGCGGCCCGTCAAGGTCGGCTGACACCGCAGCATCAACGGTATCTTAACACCGTTCCTCCAATCTGAGTGAGTGGCTAGGGCTTCCCGCAGCCACCCTGCGGGGCGCGATTGCCGCCGTCATGACGGACAGAATGTCCCGCTTCGATTCACAATCGAGCCCGAGATGGCCGGTGTGGCCAGCGGGATCGGCTCCGGTCGGGCGATGACGATGAGCGAACAGACGCAGTCCTCCCAGTACACGTCCGACCTGCCCGACCGTGTCGTTGCGGCCATGCGCCAACATGGCTCTCCCGGCTATCCCCGCGCCTTCGAGGTCTGGTACGCACATCTGAGCGGCGAGATGCCGGCACTCAGCATGGCGATGAACGCGATCATCACCGGTAGTGAGGGGCAGGTCGGCGCTGCCGATATCGACAGCCTTTATGACCGCTTCATCAGCACCGAACGGCTCGTGCGCCAGGCCGAACGCACCAGCCTGCAGGTTCTCGGGGAGATCGACAGCCTGATGTCGCTGGTCGATCGCGCGCTGGACTCGAGCGAGCGCTATCACGGACGCCTCAGCGCAATGTCGGACGAAGTCCCGCCCACGACCGACCGGCAGCGCTTGCGCGAATGGGTCGAGGCGCTGGTCATGTCGACCCGCGAAGAGGTGGTGCGCAAGACCCAGCTCGAGTCGCAATTGAAGGACAGCTCCAACGAGATCCGCCATCTTCGCGAGGCGCTGGAAACGACGCGGGCCGAGGCGCTGACCGATCCTCTGACCGGCCTCGCCAATCGCAGGCACTTCGAGGAGATGCTGCAGAAATCGATCGACCAGGCGACCCTGCAGCGCGAGCCCTTTGCGCTGGTCATGGCCGATATCGACTTCTTCAAGACCTTCAACGACGCACATGGCCATCTGACCGGCGATCAGGTGCTGCGCCTTGTCGCCCGCACCATGAAGGACAAATTCAAGGAGAAGGCGGTGATCTCGCGCTTCGGCGGCGAGGAGTTTGCAATCATCCTGCCCGAAGCCGATATCGTCGCGGGCAAGTTCGGTGCCGAGACTGTGCGTCAGGCGCTTCTCACGCGCGAGTTGATCAAGCGCTCGACCAACGAAAACCTCGGTCGGATCACCATCTCGCTGGGGGTCTCGGTCTATCGTCGGGGCGATACCGCCGGATCACTGGTCGATCGCGCCGATCAGGCCTTGATGCAAGCCAAGCGTGACGGCCGCAACCGCACCATCACGGAAGAGGCGCTGGACACGACAAGCCGCGTGGCCTGACTCGCGCAATATCCGGGGATCAGGAGCCGGTGAGCACCGTTTCGGCGCGCGGCTTGATCTCGACCGATTCGCCGCAGCCGCAGGCCGAAACCTGGTTCGGGTTGTTGAAGACGAAGGTCGAGGAGAAGCGGTCGCTCCTGAAATCCAGCTCGGTGCCGAGCAGGAAGAGCACAGCTTTGGCATCGACGATCACGGTCGCATCCTTCTCGGTGACGATCTCGTCGCCCTTATGCGCCTCACGGGCGACCTCGAAGGTGTACTCCATCCCCGCGCAGCCGCCCTTCTTGACGCCGACACGAAGGCCGAGCGCCGGCGCGTCCGGATTGTCGAGCGCCGATTGCGCCATGATCTCGCGGATACGCGTCGCAGCAGCGTCGGTCAGCGACACCACCTTCAGGCCCGGAATTGAAAACATCCTCTTCCCTCCTCGATCGGGTTCAAGGCCCGATGAAACAGGATTGCATTTCCTACATAAGGATCGGTAAGCGCGACGTCGAGGTGTTGCGGCGCAACGGCGCCATTTCACCGCGCGCATTGCATGACGGACGGGGGCATGCACTGTGACACTCTCACCAGAAGCGGCTCGAACACACATGACCTATCGCCTGCACCGCCCGGAATCGCTCCATGCCCTCGTCCGCGAGATGGTCATAAAGGCCGGCTGGACGGAGGCGCAGGCGCAGGAGACGGCGCACCATCTCGTGCTCGCCAATCTGAGCGGCCATGACAGCCATGGTGTCGGCATGATCCCGCTCTATTTCACCTCGCTGGCGGACGGGAACCTGAAACCCGACGCCGCGCCCGTTACGAAACTCGACAGTGCTCCCTTCCTGATCATCGATGGCCAGGTCGCGCTCGGGCAGCCCACCGCGCGCGGGGCGGTCGAACGCGCAGCCACGATGGCGCAGGTCGGTGGCGTCGCCATCGTCAATCTGCTGGACGCGCACCATATCGGCCGCATCGGCCACTATGCCGAGATCGCTGCGGAAGCCGGTCTGATCTCGTTCTTCTGGGTGAATGTCGCGGGCCGTCCGCCGATCGTCGCGCCCTATGCCGCCAAGGAAGCCCGTTTCGGCACCAATCCGCACGCCATCGGCATTCCCGTGCCTGACGGTGAGCCGATCATCCTGGATTTCGCCACCAGCCGCATGGCGCATGGCAAGGCTCGCGTCGCGCTGAACAAGGGCGTTGAGGTGCCTCCGGGCTACATCATCGATGGCGAGGGCAGGCCAACGACCGATCCCGCCCATGTCTTCCCGCATGCCATTCCGGACCTGCCGCTCGGCGCGTTGCTGCCCTTCGGCGATCACAAGGGCGCCGGCCTCTCGCTGATTGCCGAACTGCTCTCTGCCGGGCTGATGGGCGCTGCCCGTATCGACGAAAAGCCGCAGAGGAGCTGGATCATCAATTCGCTGTTCGGCGTGCTGATCGACCCGTCGCGGCTGGAACCGGACGCCGCGCTCCGCAAGAGCCGGACCGAGAGCTATCTCGCGTTTGTTCGCGCCGCGAAGCCACAGGACCCGGCTAACCCCGTGCTGGCGCCCGGCGACAAGGAGCGCGCGATCCGCGCCGAGCGCGGCCGCTCGGGGATTCCCCTTGACGATGAGACCTGGTCGCAGATCAAGGGCGCAGCAGCGCGCTACGGCATCGACGCTGAGCAGTTCTGAGCACTCACGCTCGCAATGGGAGCGCGGGTGCGCCAATGACGCTGGATGATTACAACGCGTTCTGCGCCTCCCTTGCAGCGACGAGCCACGTCGTCCAATGGGGCGGCGCCCATGTCTGGAAGGTCGGCGGCAAGGTTTTTGCCATTGCCGGCTGGAGCGGCGGCAAGCCGCTGGCCGTCACCTTCAAATGCTCGGATATGGCCTATGCCATCCTCCAGGAGCAGCCCGGCCTGCGGCCTGCCCCCTATCTCGCCTCACGGGGAATGACCTGGATCCAGCGTCAATCGGATGAGAGCATGGCCGACGATGCGCTTCGGGATTATCTCCGCGAAAGCCATCGCCTGATTGCGCTCAAGCTGACAAAGACGCTGCGCCAGCAATTGGGGTTGAACGGCTAAGGCATCGGCCGGAAACGTGGAGCGCGGTTTTCAGGAAGGCCGATGCGACCACAGAGGATGAGGTCACCGGATCCGAGATCCGGTCCCGTGACCTAAAGCTGCGCCTCGCCGCGCAGCACTGGTACGCATCCGCCGCCGACGGTCGCGCGGATGCCGTCCTCGGCGCGCCGCGCCGTCAATTGCAGCAGACTCGGGCGCCCCATCTCGACGCCCTGGGTGAGTTCGAAGCGCGCACTCTCCCCACCACCGAGCGATAGCAGCAACGCTGCCAGCGTGGCACTCGCCGAACCCGTTGCCGGGTCCTCCCATGTACCGGCCAATGGCGCAAACATGCGGGCGCGGATGCTCTCCCCATCGCGCGCATAGAGGAAGAGCGATAGCCGCTTCTCCAGCTCCGGGTGCGCCGCTTCAAGCGACCGGAACGCTGCGAGGTCGGGAACGGCCCGTGACAGAGCCTCCGCCTTCACTTCAGTCAGCACGAAGCGCACTCCGACCGAGGCCTGGAGCGGCTGGTGCGACGCGACCACCACATCCGATGGGTTCAGGCCGGCACAGGCGGCAATGCCGGCGACCGGGAGCGTGATGCCTGTCGAGAGCGGTTGCGGCGCTGCGATCGTGGCCCCCGTCACCCTGCCCTTGGAATCTCGCTCAACCTTCACCTCGACGAGGCCTGCGATTTCCTCGAAGAGCAGCACGCCATCGCGGTCGCGGCCATGCCGCGCCAGCACGCAGGCCGCGCCGACGTTGGGATGGCCCGCAAACGGCATCTCGCCGGTGCGATGAAAGATGCGGACACGTGCCGTGTGGGCCGGATCGTCGGGCGGCAGCACGAAGGTCGTCTCGCTGAGATTCATCTCCGCCGCCAAGGACTGCATCTGCGCGTCCGACATGCCCCGCGCATCGGTGAAGACGGCCAGTGGATTTCCGCCAAAGCGACGGTCCGTGAAGACATCGACGGTTTCAAAGGGGTAGGACGGCATGGCGGCTCCGATCGACGCTGGAATCCGGTGGCTCAGAGGGATTCCTCTTGCCATGAATTAGGGATTTGGCAAAGTGCCAGAATGAACCCGGCAGACATGTTCCGCGCGCTCGCCAATGAGCGCCGTCTCCAGATCCTGGATTGGTTGAAGGATCCGCGCGCGCATTTTCCACCACAGGTCGACGGAGATCTGGTCGAGGATGGGGTTTGCGGAGTCTTCATCGCCGAGAAGCTCGGTATCAGCCAGCCGACGCTGAGCGAACACATGAAGGTTCTCGTGCGGGCCGGGCTGGTGACGCCGAAGCGGATCAGGCAATGGACCTTTTACACGCGCAATGAGGGGCGCATCTGCGCTGCCAAGGCAGCGATGCTGGCAGAGCTATAACTCGGCAGAAATCATCGATCCTTCGTGGCTGCGTCGTAACTCAGGCTCCAGCCATTGCCCTGGAGCCAGAGCCGCGCAGAGGATTTTTCGTCGCCGCGCCTCAGGCTGCGCACGAATTCCGCATCTCCGCCGCCGAACGCCGTCCACAGGGCCGCCTGCTCGGCCGGCGTCCCGGCAAGGGCCCCTTCAGCGCAGACAAAGGATGCCATTCCGAGCCAGGAGACGCTGAAGCTCTCGCCGTGCGATTCAACCAGGTAGCCCGCACCGCGAAAGGAATGTCGCCCTCTCCTGCCCCTTTCATCGACCGGCCCGGGTACGCCAAGCGGGAAGATCAGCCGGCCGCCGGGCGCGAGGCGGTCGAGCCATGCTTCGGCCGGGCGCGCGGCGGCGAAATTGACGTAGATGCAATCGACCGGCTCGCGCGGCCATTCGGCGCCGTCGCCGTTGACGACCGTGACCGAGGGCTGATCCGCCAGATTGGCGGCGGCACGCTCGGCCAGGGCCGGATCGTACTCGACCGCCAGCACCTGTCCCGCAGGGCCGACAAGCTGCGCCAGGATTGCCGTATAATATCCGGTGCCAGCGCCGATATGGACAACGCGTTCGCCCGGGCACGGCTTCAGCGCGTTCAGCCAATGGGCATGCAGGCTTGGGCTGCCATTATTGACGCCGCGCTCCGGCGCCAAGGCGATCAGGACGTCCTGATAGACGACGGTCGGATCGCTCGATGTCAGGATCGCATAGCTGCCGCCGCGCGACATATGCCATGGCGGCGGCCCGATGAAGCGCTCGCGCGCAACTGCCGCAAAAGCGCTCTCGAGCGCAGGATTGTCGGCGACACCGACGCTGGCGAGCATCTGCCGGGCATATGCGCGCCGCACGATTGCGAGCTCCCGCTCGTTCGTCCTGCGCTGTCCCGGCACGGAAGCCCGCCTGCCCTTGTCACCACATGTCGAGCGCTACTCTGGCCTCGTCCGACATCCGGGACTGGTCCCAGGGCGGATCGAAGGTCATGTTCACCGTCACCGCGGCGACGCCGGGCACGGCGCTCACCGCATTCTCGACCCAGCCCGGCATCTCGCCGGCAACGGGGCATCCTGGCGCAGTCAGCGTCATGTCGATCGCGACCTGGCGGTCATCGGCGATATCGACCCTGTAGATCAGGCCGAGCTCATAGATGTCAGCCGGAATTTCCGGGTCGTAGACCGTCTTCAGCGCCGCAACGATATCATCGGTGAGACGATCGATCTCCTCCGGCGGCAGGCCCGAGCTCGCGCCCATGCTGGGGGCGTTCGGCTTCAGCTCTTCGGTGGCGCTCTCACTCATCACAACAATCCCGTTCAGGCGAAAAGGTTCTCGGCCTTCCGCAACGCCTCGACCAGATGGTCGACCTCTTCCAGCGTATTGTAGAGGCCGAAAGAAGCCCTGCAGGTCGACGTCACTCCATATCGGGCCAGAAGGGGCATCGCGCAATGGGTACCGGCCCTGACTGCGACACCTGCGCGGTCGATCACGGTCGCAACGTCATGCGCATGCGCGCCCTTCAACTCGAAGGAGACGATCGCCCCCTTGTTCGCAGCCCTGCCGAATATCCGGATTGAGTTCATCTCGCCGAGCCGCTGCATCGCGTAGCTGGTGAGCTTGGCCTCGTGGGCGGCGATATTCTCGCGCCCCAGCGCCATCATGTAGTCGAGCGCGGCACCGAGCCCCACGGCCTCGACGATCGCCGGCGTACCCGCCTCGAAGCGATGCGGAGGGTCGTTATAGGTGACCGTGTCCTCGCTGACGGTGACGATCATCTCGCCTCCGCCCTCATAGGGGGGCAGCTTTTCCAGCCATTCGCGCTTGCCCCAGAGGACACCGGAGCCAGTCGGTCCATAGGTCTTGTGGCCGGTGAAGCAGTAGAAATCGCAGCCGAGGGTCTGCACGTCGACCGGCAGATGCACTGCGCTCTGGCTGCCGTCCACGACCAGCGGAATCCGATAGGCCTGACAGATGGCAGCAACCTCGGCGATCGGAACGATCGTGCCGATCGCATTCGACATGTGGGTCAGTGCCACGACCTTGGTGCGCGGCGAGATCAGCTTCTCGAATTCCTCGATGAGGAAATTGCCGTCCTCGTCGATCGGCGCCCATTTGATCACCGCGCCATGCCGCTCGCGCCAATAGTGCCAGGGCACGATGTTGGAATGGTGCTCGAGGAGCGAGAGAATGATCTCGTCGCCCTCCTGGATACCGAGATGGCGACCGAGAGACGAGGCAACGAGATTCAGCGCGCCGGTCGAGGACCGGGTGAAGATAATCTCTTCGAGATGGGCGGCATTCAGGAAGCGGCGCGCGCTTTCGCGCGCCGCCTCATAGGCCTCAGTCGAAGCGTTGGCGAGGTAGTGCAGGCCGCGATGGACATTGGCATAGTCCTCGCGCATCAGCCGGCTCATCGCATCGATGACGACATTCGGCTTTTGCGCCGAAGCCGCATTGTCGAGATAGACCAGCGGCTTTCCGTAGACCTCCCGGCTCAGGATCGGGAAATCCCGGCGGATCGCCGCAACGTCATAGGGCTTCACTGGCGCATTCATCGTCAGGCCTTTCCGGGATTGCTTGGCCTGTCGGCGACGAGCACGCCGGCATGGCCCCAGTCCTCGCGCTCGATCTCCTGGATCACGATATGGGTGTTGTCCGGGTTCTTGCCGAGCACGCGGACAAGGGTCTGCGTGAACTCCTTGACGATCTCGGCCTTCTGTTCCCGGGTCGCACCCTTGGTGATCTGGAGATTGACATATGGCATCAGGCTGCCTTCCCGGCTGCGTGCTCGCGGTTCGCGAGCCAACCTTCGACTTCGCCCATGATCAGCTCGCGCAACGCCTCGTCGGCAACGAACTCGACCGCTTCGCCCGCAAAGGCCTGCAGAACCAGCGCCTCGGCCTGAGGCCGCGGCAGGCCGCGCGCCATCAGATAGAAGAGCTGTTCGCCATCGATCTGCGCCACGGTGGCGCCATGACCGCAGACCACATCGTCGGCGAAGATCTCGAGCTCGGGCTTGTTGAACATGGTCGCACCGTCGTTCAGGAGCAGTGCGTTGCTCTTCATGCTGCCATCCGTCTTCTGCGCATGCTGGCGCACGATGACCTTGCCCTGGAAGACGCCGGTGCCTTCGCCGCCGATGATCGACTTGAACAACTCGCGGCTGGTGCCGTTAGGGACTTCATGGTCAACCACGAGCGTAACGTCGGAATGCTCCTGGCCGCCGAGCAGGTTGACGCCGCGTAGTCCGACTTCGGTGTGCTCTCCCGCATAACGCACGAAATGCTGCTGGCGGACCGTTCCCGCGTTGCAGATCAGCGCGAAGGAGTCGAACTTGGCATGGGCGCCAACAGTCGCAAGCAGGCTCAGTACCTGCACCGTCTCGGCCGGCTGGCGCGTGACGAGCCGGATGTGCTGAATCTCGCTCTCGTCTCCGGCCTCGAAGACGATCGCCGTGTTGATCTGCGCAGCTTTCGACCCGGCGTTCTCGCTGATCTCGACGATCGAGCCCTTGACGCCCTTGCCGGCAAGCACGACCGAACGGCTGAAGATCGCCTGTTCCTCATCGCCGGAGGCGAGCGAGATGATCGCGATCGGGGCAGCGAGTTCGGTGCCTTCCGCGATCTCGACCAGGACACCGTCACGCATCAACGCCGTATTGAGCATCAGGCCGGTATCGCCTTCGGCAACACCGGGCCCAGACAGGATCCGTGTCAGATCCTCGCGTGGCGAAACCAGCGCGTCGGCCAGGGCATGAACCGTGACACCGTCGGGCAACGCATCGAGGCCCGAAAGCTCGGCATTGAAGGCGCCGTCGATCAGGACGAGCCTGAGACCGTCCAGCTTCAGCGTGGAAAGACGGTCGCGCACGGCCTGGGTTGCAGCATTGCCGCCGGCGAGAGGCTTCGCCTCGCGCAGCATCATGCGCAGATCCGTATAGCGCCAGGCTTCGAGGCGGCGATGCGGCAGGCCCTTGGCCTCGAAGCCGGCGAAGGCATCTTCGCGCAGCTTGCGAACCGGCCCGGCTCCCGGCAGCTCAGCCTTCACATTGGCGAACTGCTGGGCGAGAACCTGCTCGGCCGCGGTCTTCAGCGGGGTGACGATGGCCATCAGGCGGCCTCCCCATAGGACGCGTAACCGCTCTTCTCGAGCTCCAGGGCCAGTTCCTTGCCCCCGGTGCGGACGATGCGACCCTTGGCCATGACATGCACGGTGTCGGGCACGATGTGCTCGAGCAGGCGTTGGTAGTGGGTGATCACCAGGAAGCCGCGGCTCTTGTCGCGCAAGGCATTGACGCCTTCGGCAACGATGCGCAGCGCGTCGATGTCGAGGCCGGAATCGGTCTCGTCAAGGATGCACATCGAGGGCGCGAGCAGCGCCATCTGCAGGATCTCCATGCGCTTCTTCTCACCGCCGGAGAAGCCGACATTGAGCGGGCGGCGGAGCATTTCACGATTGATGCCAAGGCCATCAGCAGCCGTATTGACACGCTTGATGAAGTCCGGCGTCAGCAGTTCGTCCTCGCCGCGAGCCCTGCGCTGCGCGTTCATCGCCGCCTTCAGGAAGGTCATGGTGGCGACGCCTGGGATCTCCAGCGGATATTGGAAGGCCAGGAAGATGCCGGCGGCGGCGCGGGCATCGGCCTCCATCTCCAGCACGTTCTCGCCATTCAGCAGAATCTCGCCGTCGAGGACCTCATAGTCCTCCTTGCCGGCGATGACATAAGACAGGGTCGACTTGCCGGAGCCGTTCGGCCCCATGATGGCAGCGACTTCGCCATCATTCACGGTGAGGTTCAGGCCGTTCAGGATCTGGGTGTCCTCGTCGGCGATCTTGACGGTCAGGTTGCGAATTTCGAGCATTGGTCAGAGTTCCGGTTTCTGCCGCGTCGCGCTCGGTCTTGTGCCAAGCATCCGCGGCTGGTGTCTGTTCAAGAAGGGCGTGGCCGGTCTGGACATGCCAGACGGTGATGTCGCGCTAGCCGACGGAGCCTTCGAGCGAGATGGTGATGAGCTTCTGCGCCTCGACGGCGAACTCCATCGGGAGCTGCTGCAGCACCTCCTTGACGAAGCCGTTGACGATCAGCGCCACGGCCTCCTCCTCGGAGAGGCCGCGCTGCTGGCAGTAGAAGAGCTGGTCCTCACCGATCTTCGACGTCGTTGCCTCGTGCTCGAAGATCGCGGTGGCGGTCTTCGCCTCGATATAGGGGATCGTGTGCGCGCCGCACTGGTCGCCGATCAGCAGCGAATCGCAGTTGGTGAAGTTGCGCGCGCCCGTCGCCTTGCGATGCGCCGAGACCATGCCGCGATAGGTCGAGTCGGATTTTCCGGCCGCGATGCCCTTGGCGATGATCTTCGAGGTGGTGTTGCGGCCGAGATGGATCATCTTGGTGCCGCTATCGACCTGCTGCATGCCGTTCGACACGGCGATCGAGTAGAACTCGCCGCGCGAGCCGTCGCCGCGCAGGATGCAGGACGGATATTTCCAGGTGATGGCGGAGCCGGTCTCGACCTGTGTCCACGAGATCTTCGAGTTCTTGCCACGGCAATCGCCGCGCTTGGTGACGAAGTTGTAGATGCCGCCCTTGCCCTCGGCATCGCCGGGGAACCAGTTCTGCACGGTCGAGTACTTGATCTCGGCATCATCGAGCGCGATCAGCTCGACCACCGCTGCGTGGAGCTGGTTCTCGTCGCGCTTCGGCGCCGTGCAGCCTTCGAGATAGCTCACATAGGAGCCCTCTTCGGCGATGATCAGCGTGCGCTCGAACTGGCCTGTGTTCTGCTCGTTGATGCGGAAATAGGTCGACAGCTCCATCGGGCAGCGCACGCCCTTGGGGATGTAGACGAAGGAGCCGTCGGTGAAGACCGCGCTGTTCAGCGTGGCGAAGTAGTTGTCGGTCACCGGAACGACGGTGGCGAGGTACTTCTTTACGAGCTCGGGATGCTCCTTGATCGCCTCGGAGATCGAGCAGAAGATCACGCCGGCCTCGGCCAACTCCTTCTTGAAGGTGGTGACAACCGAAACGGAGTCGAAGACGGCATCGACCGCAACGCGGTTCTCCGGCGCGACGCCGGCAAGAATTTCCTGCTCGCGGAGCGGAATGCCGAGCTTCTTGTAGGTCTCCAGGATCGCCGGATCGACCTCGTCGAGCGACTTCGGCTGCGCGCCCATCTTCGGCGCGGCGTAGTAGTAGATGTTCTGATAATCGATCGGCGGGTAGTTGACGCGCGACCAGGTCGGCTCCGTCATCGTCTTCCAGCGCCGGAAGGCATCCAGACGCCATTCCAGCATCCATGCCGGCTCGCTCTTGCGCGCCGAGATGTAGCGGACCGTATCTTCGGTCAGCCCCTTGGCGGGCTTCTCGACCTCGAGCTCAGTGACGAAGCCGTATTTGTACTCGGTCACGTCAATCGACTTGACCTGATCAATGGTCTCCTGGACCGCTGCCATATTCAGTCTCCAGTCGCGGGTTCAAGGCCCGCCGGTTCGTTCAAGATAGTCGCCGGAACAGTCAGGCCGCCGCCTGCCTCTCCCGACCGGTTTTGGCGGCAAGCGCCTTCGCGTATGCCGCAAGGAAATGAGCGATGTCGGCCTCGGAAGTGGTCCATCCCAGGCTCGCCCGCAAGGCCCCTGCGCTCATGACAGGGTCGACGCCCATGGCATCCAGGACATGCGAGCGCTTGACCTTACCCGAGGAGCAGGCCGAGCCGGACGAGAGCGCTATGCCAGCGAGATCCAGCATGATCAACGCCGTTTCCGCCTTGATCCCCGGCGTCGCGAAGGCGCTGGTATTCGGCAGACGCGGAGCAGAGCCACCGAATAGGACCGTCTCCGGCGCAAGGGCGAGGATACCGGCTTCCAGCATGTTGCGGAGCTTCGAAAGCCTGGCCGCCTCGGTCGCGATGGCCTCGCCGGCGATCGCGGCAGCGACGCCGAAGCCGACAATGCCGGGAACGTTTTCTGTGCCGGCACGCCAGCCGCGTTCCTGCCCACCACCGCGAACCGGCTTGTCGCCGAGTTCGTAGGCACCACCGCGGAGGACGATGGCGCCAACTCCCTTCGGACCACCGATCTTGTGCGCAGACAGCGCCAGAACATCTGCACCCAATGTGTTGATATCGATAGAAATCTTGCCGGCAGCCTGAACCGCGTCGCAGTGCAGCAGCGCGCCGTAACGCCTGGCAATGGCCGCCGCTTCGGCAATCGGCTGAATGACACCGGTTTCGTTATTCGCAAGATGCAGCGAAACGAGCGCCCGCGCGCCGGGTTGCTCGCTGGCCAATCTCTGCAGCCGCGCCTCGAGCCAGACCAGATCGGCAAGCCCCGTGGCATCAACCGGGATGGCTTCTGCGGCACCACCCGCGAAGCGATGACCGTCGCGGACGCAGGCATGCTCGGTCGCGCCAAAAAGCAGAAGCGAGCCCGGCACGCGGACGCAATCGCGTCCGCCACTGCATTCCATCAGCCCCGGCGAAAGCACCGTGGCATTGGCCTCGGTGCCGCCGCTGGTGAAAACGACGTTGGCCGGACTGGCAGCGCAAAGGCGCGCGACCTGTTCCCGTGCCTTCTCGACAGCAGCCCGCGCCAGCCTGCCTTCAGCGTGGACGGAGGATGGATTACCGGGCATGCGCAACGCGGCCAGCATCGCCTCCGCCACGTCCGGGCGAACCGGCGTGGTGGCGTTGTGGTCGAGATAGCTGCGGGCTGACCCGGTCACGTTTGCGAAGCTCCGATCCAGCGTCGGCCTGGCCGGCACGAAATGCTTGAAATTGCACCCCTGCGCCGTGCTATAGCCGCCCATCCAACCGGCCGTGTTCCGGGACCGCAGGTTCGCCAAAACGGCAAACCGCTCGTTTGTTCCGGTCTTGTTCACGGCTGTTAGAACTATTCTAAGCGCTTGATGTAGGGCGCGAGCGGCAGGTCCGTCAAGGGCAGCGGGACATTTTGGACGGCAGTATGCCGCCGATTTGCCGGTTGCGCGCGGCTCTGCCCCAACAAAAGGCGAGTGTGATATGCCCGAGGTGATTTTCAACGGACCGGCCGGACGGATCGAAGGTCGCTACCAGCCCGCAAAGAAGAAGGGCGCCCCGCTCGCCATCATCCTGCACCCGCACCCTCAGTTCGGCGGCACGATGAACAACCAAATCGTCTACAACCTATTCTACACCTTCGTGAACCGGGGCTTTTCGGCGCTGCGCTTCAACTTCCGCGGCGTCGGCCGCAGCCAGGGCCATTTCGACCATGGCGCCGGTGAATTGTCGGACGCCGCCGCTGCGCTGGACTGGATGCAGGCTCTGAACCCCGAGGCCAAGAGCTGCTGGATCACCGGCGTCTCCTTCGGCGCCTGGATCGGCATGCAGCTTCTGATGCGCCGCCCGGAGATCGAGGGCTTCATGTCGATCGCCGCGATGGCGAACCGCTATGATTTCTCCTTCCTGGCCCCCTGCCCTTCATCCGGACTGTTCGTGCACGGTTCCGAAGATCGCGTGGCACCCGTCAAGGAAGTCATGGCCGTGATCGAGAAGGTGAAGACCCAGAAGGGTATCCAGATCGAACACGCCGTCGTCGAGGGCGCCAACCACTTCTTCGATGGCCGCGTCGACCAGCTGATGGAGGCGGTCAGCGCCTATCTCGACCGCAAGGTCGGACCCGAGATCAGCAAGGCCGAACAGGAACAGGTCTGAATTCAGCCCTCATCCCGGGGAGCCGCGAAGCGGCATCCCGGAGGGCGCTCCAGCGCATGCTGGAGACATCCTTCGGGACGCAATCCGCGGTTGCTCCTCGGAGATGAGGTCGCATTATGCAAACGAGCTTTCGCCATGACGACTTTCAAATCCGATCTTCTGCGCGTTCTCTCCGAGCGCGGCTATGTTCATCAGATCTCCGATCCGGAAGGGCTTGATGCGGCTGCGTTGAAGGGGCCGATCAGCGCCTATATCGGCTTCGACGCAACCGCGACGTCGCTTCATGCGGGCTCGCTCATCCAGATCATGATGCTGCACTGGATGCAGGAGACCGGTCACAAGCCAATCGCGCTGATGGGCGGCGGCACCACGATGGTGGGTGACCCGTCCTTCAAGGACGAGGCGCGCAAGCTGCTGACGGTCGAAGACATCGAGCGCAACCTGGCGGGTATCCGCAAGGTTTTTGCCCGTTATCTCGACTTCGATGGTGCGGCGAGCATGATGAACAATGCCGACTGGCTGCTCGGGCTCAACTATCTCGAGTTCCTGCGCGATGTCGGCCGTCACTTCTCGGTCAACCGCATGCTGTCCTTCGACAGCGTGAAGACGCGGCTCGACCGCGAGCAGTCGCTTTCCTTCCTCGAATTCAACTACATGATCCTGCAGGCCTACGACTTCGTGGAGCTGAACAAGCGCACGGGCTGCGTGCTGCAGATGGGCGGCTCCGACCAGTGGGGCAATATCATCAATGGCATCGACCTCGGCCACCGCATGGCGAATGTGCAGCTCTATGCGCTGACGTCGCCGCTGCTGACGACGGCCTCGGGCGGCAAGATGGGCAAGACCGCCAATGGCGCCGTCTGGCTCAATGCCGATCTGATGAGCCCCTATGAGTTCTGGCAGTTCTGGCGCAACACCGAGGACGCCGATGTCGAGCGCTTCCTGAAGCTCTACACCAAGCTCCCGATGGACGAGATCGCCCGTCTGGCGGCCCTCGGCGGCTCCGAGATCAACGACGCCAAGAAGGTACTCGCGACGGAGGCCACCGCATTGCTGCATGGCCGCGAGGCTGCAGAAGCGGCCTTCGAGACGGCGCGCCGGACCTTTGAGGAGGGTACGCTCGCAGAGGACCTGCCGAGTGTCGGAGTCTCGCAGACCGCTCTCGACGCAGGTCTCGGCGTCCTGACCGCCTTCGTCACCGCCGGCCTGGTGCCCTCGACCGGCGAAGCCCGCCGGCAGGTCAAGTCCGGAGGTCTTCGCGTCAATGACGAGGTCGTCACCGATGAGCGCGCAGCGCTCGGTGCAGGCCACCTCTCGCCGGAGGGCGTGATCAAGCTCTCCTTCGGCCGCAAGAAGCACGTCCTGCTGCGGCCGGAATAGGCGGCCTCAGGTCGCGACACCAAGTCGCGACACTGAGCCAGGCTCAGCGCTGGGCCTGGCTCGGCGCCGGGACCGGTGGCCTGGCGGGGCGCTCCAGAGGGGCCCCCCCGAGCGGGTCGACGAAACGGCGCAGGATGCCCGGCGCAATCGCGGAGAGCGGATTGATCGACATGGTCGGCGCGCTGGCAGGTCCCGATATCCGGAAATTCAGGGCGAACAAGCCGCCATACTGACCTCCGCCGAGGATCATCCCGACGACCGGCACCTGCGCGAAGGCATTGTTGAAGGCATAGCTCGGCACGAAGGTGCCCCCGATATCGACCTTGTCGCGGCCGTAATCGACATTCCCCTGAAGTGTGAACCCGATCTGCTGCCCCCAGATCACCATATCCGAGACATCCAGGCGGCTGGCAGAACGGGTGAATTCTGCCCTCAGCTTGGTGAAGGCGACCTCGCTCGCGTCGATGCGGCCTGCCGCTCCGCCTACGCGATCGCCGGACAGGGCCGTAACCGCCTGCTCGCCGAGGACCCGCCGCAACGCCGGCTCGTCGCGCACGACGAAGTTGCGGAAGAGCAGCTCTCCGTTTTGGCGCGTGTCGCCCGGGCCCAGCGTCAGCACCAGATCTCCGCCGTGAGCCCGGCGGTAGAAGTCAAAGAAGCGCAGCACCGAGCCGCCATTCTCCGACTGCAGGACGAGTGTGCCGGCGCCTTCGCCTTGACGTGCCTGCCTTGCCGAAACGCTTGCCCGGCCGATGCGGCCCTCGAAACTCAGGGAGCGCAGGTCACCATTTCGCTTCGAGAACTTCAGCACGCCGTTGCCGATCGCTTCGTTGTTGAATCCGGTCAGGATCGGCACGTCGAGATCGACATCGACATCGTTGCCGCGCGCGGCGCTCTTGTCGCCTCGCGTCGTCGGGGCCGCGCCGACCTGAAGGTCACGAATGAAGGGCCGGACATCGGCAACCTGCCCGCGGATCACCATCTTCGTTACCGTGCCGTCACGCTTGGCCTCGACCTTGAGATTGTCGCCGGGTGATATCCGAAACTGCGAGAGGCTGGCCCCCTCGAACCCGCTCTGCTTGTTGAGCTCGATCTTGCCACGGATCAGGACCGGCGACGCATCGAGCGTGAAATCATCGAGATCGGGACCATCGGCATCGACCAAGTAATTGAAGGTCGCCCGCCCCGCCCGCCCGGCGGGCTTGGCAAAACCCGGGATCACTCCGTCGATCGCCGCCTTGGTCAGATCAAGTTCGACACGCGGCGCGATTTCCGCACCCTTGCCGAGCTGTTTCGATACCTTGACCTGCACGGGACCATTGACGCCGAGTTCCGGCCCGAAGCCGCGCTTCTGGCGGGCGGCGTTGTCGAGGGTGAAGGCAAGCGTCGCTTCGCCCTGTCCCTTCGCGTTCTGGCGGATCTCCATCTGCGCGCGCTCGCCGCCGACGCGGCCTTCGCCCCGGATCGAAAGGCCAGCTCGATCGAATCCGACCGTGAAATTGGCTCCTTCGAGTTTCTCGGTACCGAGCAATGTATCGGAGGCAATGTTGGAGAGCGTGCCGGAGCTCTGGACCACGACATCGGAGGGCTGGACTTCTGCGACCATCGGCAAGGCGATGACGGTCTTCAGGTCACTGCTGCCCCGGATCGATGCCGGATCGCCTGCTCCGGGATTGAATTCCTTGAGCGCGGGAAAGGAGAAGAGTGCAGCGACCGCATCAACCGGCCCGACGGAGCGGAAGCCGATCTTGGCCTGGGGACGCGGCGCCCAGGTATCGAGCATGCCAAAGCTGCCTTCGCTCAACGCAAGCTTGCGGCCATCCCCCAGATCGGCTGTCGCCTTCGGGATAGTGAGCTGGACCGTCCGGCCCGTCGCGGTACCGTTGACTGCGCCGTCGATCAGCGGCGGCAATCCGGGTCCCGGCAGATAGCGCACATTCGTCGCGTCCACCGTCACGCGCAGCGCCTTGTCGGGCATGGCTGCGCCTTGCAGCATCCGGGCGTGATCTTCTGCCGGCAGGTCGACCTTCACATCCACCGCAGCGAGGCGGCCCCCGGCCATCTCACGGCTCAGCGAAGCGTGCAGATGGGGCACCGTCCACTCTGGCCAGATTGCAAGGGCGGCCCGCGCGTCCGAATCCGTCGCCCGGACCCAGAACTGCTGATAAGGCGATTCGCCCCGCTTCTGCACCAGCCCGGTCATGTCGACCGCAATCAGAGGGCCGCGCAGCGAAAAACTCTCGATACGGACTTCCCCGGCCGAGCTGTCGAGGACGATGCCGCTCTGGATGCTGTCGATCGCGACCGCCGGATCCGAGCCGATTCCAGCGATCTGCCCCTTTGCATCCAGCCCGATGCGCCAGACGCCATTCTCTCCACGCAAGCTGCCGGATCCGCGCAGCACCGTCGGACCAGCCTTGAACTCCGCCGAGGTCACACGGAAATCAGCCAGCCCCGTTCCGCTCTCCAACTCGACATGCGCTGTATCGACCGAAATCGGTGCGACCGGGCTGTCGCGAAACGTGATCGTGCCGGGAAGGATGTCGAAGCGCGCCGACATCTTGCTTTCGCCGCCCGGGCGCTGAGCCAGGGAGATCTTGCCCTTCATCGGCAGCCCATTGATCACGATGCTGGACGTGCCCACGGCGAGAGCAACAGCTTCGGCGGGCTCGAAGCGAACGACATCGATCTCCGCCCGCCGCGTTCCATCCGGATCCGCCGACAGGTCGATGGCGAGTTCCTTCCAGCGCGAGCCGGTCCGGCCCTTCATCGTGAGGCGGCTGACTCCGTTGCCGACACGCGACAATCTGATGTCGACATCCTCAAGACTGGTCCTCTGTCGGCCATCGGGGTCGACCAGCGCCAGCCTCGCTCCGCGCATGCCTGCCGTTTCGAGCGCGCCGAGAAGACCGTCTCCGGCCGCAACCGTCGCGACGGCTTCCATGATGTTGGTAAAGACGTTCCAATGGCTGGCATCTGGAATGGCGGGCGGCTGCACCACCGGCTCCGGGGGGGCCGCATCCGCATTCACGATCAATGCGCCGTCATGATTGACGCCGAGGCGCATGTTGACGCCACGCAGGTCGACCGACACGAGCCGGATTTCGCCGCGCAGTAGCGCCAGCGGCACATAGCCGAGCACGGCCTCCGGCGCACGGAAGGCTGCACCGCTACGGTGGCGGAACGAAACCTGCCTGACCCGGAGCTGGGCATGCCCGTCGATCCGGCCGAGCTCTGCGCTGCCAGCCTCGACCTGCCAGTCAGGACCAAGCCGCTCTGCAATCGCAGCCGAGATGCGGCCCTCGAGGCCCGAGAGCGGAATCATCCCGGTAACCAGCAGAGCGCCAGCCGCGCCCGCCAGCGTCACCACAGCGACAGCCACCGCCACCACGATCGTGACAAGCCCAGCCTTCGCGCGCCGCGCGACCGCAGCAACCTCGTCGCAGGTCGTGTTTTCGGGTGCCGCAACCCGCGGCAGCTCCTGACCGACCTTGTCGTTACCTTCGTTCACCAAGGACTTTCGCGTTCTGAAAGGGGCCGAAATGCGACTTCGGTCCGGCTTCACCAGATTCTATGAGTCTTCGCCGGCCCTGAATGACCGTAGGCGGGTTACACGGATGTTGCGGCCAGACTAACCGATTCGGCTTCTGCTCCATCTAGGCTGGCTGGCGCATGAACGGGCGGCACACCCTGCCCATCGATTCCGTGCGCTCCTTGCAGCGCGATCGCGACGAAAGGAAGGCAATTCATGGGCTTGCAAGTGGGCGATCTCGCGCCCGAATTCACATTGCCGAGGGATGGCGCCGGTACGATCTCGCTCGCGGACCTCAAGGGGCGCAAGGTCGTACTCTACGCCTATCCAAAGGACGATACCGAGAGCTGCACAAAGGAAGCCATTGCCTTCAATGGCTTGCGTGCGGAGTTTGCCGCTGCTGGGGCCGATATCGTCGGGATCTCTCCCGATCCGATCAAGCGTCACGATCGCTTCAAGCAGAAATATGCCCTCACCTTCCCGCTTGTCGCAGATGAAGCCCGCGCGGTGCTCGAGAACTACGGCATCTGGGTCGAGAAGAGCATGTATGGCCGCAAGTATATGGGGGTGGAGCGAACGACCTTTCTGATCGATCAGCACGGTCGCATCGTGCGGATCTGGCCCAAGGTGAAAGTTGCCGGCCATGCCGAGGAGGTGCTGGCGGCCGTCCGGGCGATGTGACGCTCGCCGCAGAATGCTGAGCCGGCGCCGGCGATTTGCAAAGGATTAACCCTAACAAGGTCTACTCGCATCATCGGCAGCGTTACATCCGGTTTTGCGTATGACTCATCCCGCCTCGCCCGGCCCGGCCCTTCCCGTCACGGGACTGGCCTCACACAAAAGCTACACGATCCGCCGTTCGACGGCCTTCGCGGGCCTCTCGCTTCTGGCCCTTACGACCGCCTGGGGTGGTGTGACCGGCTGGTACATCCTCAGCAAGGACGACATCGCGGCGCGGCTGATCGCCCGCGAGACCTCCCGGCAATATGCCTATGAAGACAGGATCACGGCGTTGCGCGCCGATATCGACCGTCTCGCCAGCCGCGCCCTGCTCGATCAGGATGGCGTCGAGGCTCGTGTCGACGAACTGGCCACGCGTCAGGCCGAGCTGGAGAGCAAGCAGGCCCTGGTCGCTGCCGTCACCGAAACGCTGCAGGCCGGCGGCATAGCATCGCCTGCAAAGGTTCCGTTGCGTTCACGTCTGATCAAGGCGGAGGAGCCGATCCGTGCCTCCAGCGTCTCAAGCTTCGCGCCGATCACCTCAAGCAAGCCGATGCCCGCTCCCGACGTTCCCGGGCTCCGCAGCTCGGAAGAGCACAAGAGCGCTCCCTGGCAATCGGGCGAGGCGGAGGAAGCTCCGCAAGCACCCGCGCAACGCGTCGCGGAATCGCTGACCAGGCTTGACCAGTCGCTGTCGGAGACAGCCACGGCGCAACTCGCCGCGCTGCGCCATATGGAACAGTCGCTCGCCGAATCTCAGAAAACACTGCGTGGGGCGCTGGCGGAGACCGGGCTCGACACCGACAAGCTTGCCGCCACGACGACGATCGCCAAGGGTGTCGGCGGCCCCTTCGTCCCCTTCAAGGTCGACGCGTCCGCCGGTCCGTTTGAGGCCACATTGAGCGCCCTGCAACCGCGCATATCGGCGGTGTACCGGCTGCGCGGCCTTGTCGAGCAATTGCCCCTTCGCAAGCCGATGCAGGGCGAAGTCGACATGACCTCGAACTATGGCTATCGCGTCGACCCCTTCACCCGCAGCCCGGCGATGCATACCGGCATCGACTTCCGCGCCGAAACCGGCACACCGATCCGCGCCACCGCGCCTGGCAAGGTTGTCTCAGCTGAATATACTGGCGGCTACGGAAACATGGTCGAGATCGAGCATGCGGGCGGCATCACCACGCGCTATGCTCACATGTCTGCCATCAGCGTTTCGGCCGGACAAATGGTGACGAGCGGGACCGTGGTCGGCAAGGTCGGCACGACCGGGCGCTCGACCGGGCCGCATCTGCATTACGAAACCCGGATCGAGGGTGAGCCAATCGACCCGACGCGCTTTGTTCGCGCTGGGAGCAAGCTTGCCAACCAGCTTTAGCGGATCGGCCCGAAGAGTTGATTGCATCGGCTTTCGGGAAAGCCGATGCAATCAAGAAAGGCTGGCCCATCGGACTGGATATGAAATCCGGTCCGATCGGCTAGAAGGTCATCGTCGCCGCGTTGATGACCCCGGCCGCAAGCGAGGCGGCTCCCAGGAACAGCGCGGCCGCCAACTCACCAGCAGCAATCCGCGCTGACAGGTTGGGCAGCACGAGCCTGACCAGGAAATAGACCAGCAATTGCACGACGAGGGCGACGATGCCCCAGACCACGAGGTCGATGATCGTCGTTGCATGGACCACGGCGCTCGACAGCGGCAGAGCAAAACCCGTGAGGCTCAGCCCCAGCGAGAGTGCAGCAGCGACGTTGTTGCGGCGGATCAGGCCGAATTCGTTATGCGAGGTCGCGAGCGTATAGATCAGCAGATAGATGGCGACGAGCCCAAGCGATGCTGAAAAGAAAAGTGCAAAATCCGGCAGTCGCGCCAAAGCTTGGCCGAGCATCGTCATCCCCTAAGTGATTCTGTGGGCGATCCTGCGCTTCAGTTCGCCTCGAACGCAACCATGCAACCCATGGCGGTGCTGGCCGGCACGACGATGCGATCACCGATCTGTCGCCACTCGACCTCAGCTGCGTCCAGAACCCCACGCACCCCATCGAGATCCTTCACCGCGACCACGAATCCGGCGAAATGCGGATCCTTTCTCCCCTCCTCGACGCCAAAGAGCTGGTAGGCGGCATGCGGCGTCAGAATATCGACGCGACCGCGCGGAAGGGCAGCGCTGATGCCGAGCGAATTGGATTTCAGACTGCGCTCGCCGGTGAAGGCCGAAAGGAAAACGTGGTGGTCGGTCGGATTTTCCGCGACCATGACGGCAGAAGCCAATGCCTGTACGCCGTTCTGATGCTGCTGGAAGGCCGGATTCCAGAAATTCTGCGGCTCGTGCTGCTGGCAGACGAAGAAACCGCAAGCGGGCGCCAACGCGTTGCGGGCAAAGGCCAGCGAGAAGGCGACACGGACTTCGTTGCCATCAGGACTGCGCGCCTGCCGCTCAAAGAAAAACGGCTCGTAGTCGCCGATGCCGCCTGCTTCGAAAATCTGCGCATCCGCCTTCGCATCGCGACTTTCAAGAACCAGCATCGACAGGCCTTCTGCCCGGGCGAGCTGATCGCGGACGAAGGCTCCGAAGGAGAAGCGTCGATGGCCATGAGGTGGAATTGCCCCGGTTTCACCGATCGTGATCAGTTCCAGGAAGGCCCCGGGAAACTGTACGATTCGGTTCTCGGTGCCCCAGGGATGTCGATTGCGGGCGCCAACCCTGAAGCCCATCTTCGCATAGAGCTCGCCGGCAGCATCGAGGTCACGCACGCCGATGACGAGATGGTCGAGGCCACGTGGCCGATTGGGCTGGGACATGTCGCGAATCGCCGTTGCTCAGGCCGCGCGTTGCGGTTTCAGGCGCCGGCTGTAGCAAGCTTTGCCGAAGCGGTCACGGCTCGATGTAATGCGGCACGAAGCGCGACGTATTCTTGGTGATCGGCGTCACATCCTCGCGGATGCATAGCCCGCAGGGTTGCGAGGCGACGAGCCATGAACCCAGCACGGCATGATACCCCGCGAAAGAGGCAAGCGGTGCAGCATCCTGAAGGATGAAGCCCTCCGCCCCATAGGGGCCGTCATCGCTGTCCAGCACCGTTCCGCGTTCGACCAGCGTGATGTTGGCGCCCTCGCGCGAGTAGAGAGGCTTGCGGACATAGCGGGGCTTGAGTTCCGCGCAACGCGGGTCGCCCTCGAAGAAGGCGGGCAGCAGGTTCGGATGGCCGGGCTCCATCTGCCAGAGGCAGGCAAGCAGGCCCTTGTTGGAGAGAAGGGCCTTCCATGGAGGCTCGATGAACTGGCAGCGCGCGTCGGCCAGAGCATCCGCGTAGCTCTCTTGGAAGAGCCATTCCCAGGGATAGAGCTTGAACAGCGTCTCGATGGGCAGGTTGGCACCGTCGCAGAACCGTCCGTCGGCGAGCAGTCCGATCTCCTCGATGAAGGTGAAACGCGCGTCGAGGCCGGCCTGCACGGCACAATCCTTGAGATAGTCGACTGTGCCCTTGTCCTCGTTGCTGTTCTGGACGCAGGTCAGATGGAGCCGATAGGGTGATGGCTCGCGCAGGGCAGCAAAGGCTGCGATCAGTCGTTCATGCAGCGAGTTGAACTGATCGCTATCGGGCGGGAGGGCATCACGGGCCATGGCCTGCTCAAGCCAGTCCCATTGCACGACGCTCGATTCGAACAGTGCGGTCGGCGTATCCGCGTTATATTCCAGCAGCTTGGCCGGCCCGCTGCCGTCATAGGCCAGATCGAGCCGACCATAGAGGTTGCGGTCGCCGCGCTGCCAGCTGTCGCGGATCAGCGGCCAGTGCAGCGGAGGGATTGCGAGCCGGGTCAGGATCTCTTCGTCGGCAATCGCGCGTTCGACGAACGCGAAACAAAGCTGCTCGATCTCACCTGTCGGCGCTTCGATATCGCGCTCGATCTCCTCCAGCGTGAAGGCGTAGGCAACGCTTTCGTCCCAATAGATTTTGCCGTCGAGCGTATGGAAGGCGAAGCCGAGGCGCTCGACCTGCGTTTGCCAATCCCGACGCGGTGCCAGTGCAACGCGCCGCATCTCAGGACGACGCGGAGGAACTGTAGGAGCGGGAGGTCGAGCCAAAACCGCCGCGAGAGGCCGCGCTCGGCATGCTGGCAACGCCAGTCGACGACACATTGCGCGCGACCAGCGCCTGCCCCGACGTTGTCGAATAGGCACGGGAGCGTCCGCCGCCGCCACCTCCAGAGGACGAAGGCGATGAGGCCCCGGGCTGTCGGCATTCCTCAGCCAGACTGCCGGGCGGGCAGACCTGGCGCGTCGGCGGCAGGAGCGGCTGGGCTGCACCGCCCCCTTGCGCGAAGCTGCGCGCGAGCATGATTCCGGCGAGCGCCGGAACAACGACCTGCGCGCCGTTCCAGACCGCGTTCTGGCAGGAGCCGGAGCCGTACTCGGCTTCGCATGCGCCGGTGCTCGTGAATTTCTTTGCGTCGCGGAGCTGATTTGCGGAGGCTTCGTTGAAACGCTGCTCACATTGGCTGCCGGACATCTGCCCGGCTGCACGACAATCGGCGAGCGAGTTGTAGACGAGGGTATCCTCCACATCGTCCTCCGAGCGCGGCCACGCTATCGCGACCAGCACCACCCCCACTGCCGCCAATCCGATCTGCGAGGAGCGTTTCACGACCGCCTCCCCTCAAACCGTCATGCTGGCGGCCGCCAGCGTGCCACTGATCACCGCGATCACCGCCAGCATTGCGGCAGACGGGAGGCGATCCTCCTGGATCTTCTTCGAAAGGTCAGGGATCAGGACGCGGGCAAGCCCATAGGCCGCGAATTGGATCAGCATCGCGGCAAGCGCCCAGAGCACGCAGTCCGGAATGCTGCTCGCCTGAGCGATCGCCTTTTCGAGCGGGATCGAGAAGCCGGCGAGATTGCCGCCTAGCGCTATCGCAGCGGAGAGATTGCCTGCCCGGATCAGTGCGATTTCGTCATGCGCGGTCAAGCGCATATAGATGAGAGCGAAACCCGTGATCAGCGCCGATCCGACCACGAAATACAGCAAAAAAGCCGGCAAACCGGCCATCGAGACCGCCATATCGCTCCCCCCGAGTCGCAACGCGACTATAAGCCGCCAGCGCGGCTGCACCAGCGGCTTGTCGGAGATATCGAGGCTCGTGAAATCAGGCGGGCAGCTCGCGCCGCCCGGTTCGGATCAGACCAGGCGGCTTTGCACCACCGCGGCCTCGACGAAGCTGGCGAAAAGCGGGTGGGGCTCAAATGGCCGCGACTTCAGTTCGGGATGGTACTGCACGCCAATGAACCAGGGATGGTCGGGATATTCGACCGTCTCGGGCAGAAGCCCGTCTGGTGAAACACCGCAGAACTTCAGGCCATTTGCCTCAAGCCGCTCGCGATAGCCCATGTTGACCTCGTAGCGGTGGCGATGGCGCTCGGAAATCTCGGTCGAACCGTAAATCTCGGCGATCTTCGAGCCGGGAGCCAGCTTGGAGGCGTAGGCGCCGAGCCGCATCGTGCCACCCAGATCGCCACCGGCCGCACGCATCTCGAGATCGTTGCCGCGCATCCATTCGGTCATCAGGCCGACGACAGGCTCGTCTGTGGGGCCGAACTCCGTCGAATTGGCCTTCTCGATCTGAGCGAGCGAACGGGCTGCCTCGATCACCGCCATCTGCATGCCGAAGCAGATGCCGAAATAGGGAACCTTGCGCTGCCTGGCGAAGGTCGCCGCCTTGATCTTGCCCTCAGCGCCGCGATGTCCGAAGCCGCCGGGAACGAGGATGCCGTGGACATGCTCCAAGAAGGGAGCCGGGTCTTCCTTCTCGAAGACCTCCGATTCGATCCAGTCGAGATTGACCTTGACCCGGTTGGCGATGCCGCCATGCATCAGGGCCTCGATGAGGGACTTATAGGCGTCCTTCATGCCGGTGTACTTGCCGACGATGGCGATCGTGACTTCGCCCTCGGGATTCTTCACGCGCTCGGAAATGCGCCGCCAGTTGCTCAGATCGGGCGCTTCGCTGGCGTCAAGGCCGAATGCCGCGAGAACCTCGGTGTCGAGCCCTTCGGCGTGATAGGACAGCGGCACGTCATAGATCGAAGCGACGTCCCGCGCCTCGATCACCGCGGTTTCGCGGACATTGCAGAACAGAGCGAGCTTGCGGCGTTCCTCGCGCGGGATCTCGCGGTCGGTGCGGCAGAGCAGGATGTCAGGCTGGATGCCGATCGAACGCAGCTCGGCAACCGAATGCTGGGTCGGCTTCGTCTTCAGCTCCCCGGCCGTCGGGATATAGGGCAGCAGCGTCAGGTGCGTGAAGATGCACTGGCCGCGCGGCAACTGCTGGCTGATCTGGCGAATGGATTCGAGGAAGGGCAGGCTCTCGATGTCGCCGACCGTGCCGCCGATCTCGACCAGCGTGAAGTCATAGTCTTCATTGCCGGTGAGGACGAATTCTTTGATGGCATTGGTGACGTGCGGAACGACCTGGATCGTCGCACCGAGATAGTCGCCACGGCGCTCCTTGGTCAGGATGTCCATATAGATGCGGCCGGTGGTGATGTTGTCGCCCTTGTTGCAGGGCCGGCCGGTGAAGCGCTCGTAATGCCCGAGATCGAGATCGGTCTCGGCCCCGTCATCCGTGACGAAGACCTCGCCATGCTGATACGGGCTCATCGTGCCCGGATCGACATTGAGATAGGGATCTAGCTTGCGCAGACGGACCGTATAGCCACGTGCCTGCAGGAGAGCTGCGAGAGCTGCCGCCGCGAGGCCCTTGCCAAGCGAGGATACCACGCCGCCGGTGATGAAAACGTACCGCGTCATGGGAGATCACCTTTAACGCCAGGGTTTCGATTCGCTAAGCGCGCCGTTGCAGACCCGCCCTGCTGTTTATGCTTGTCCACAACGGAGAAGGGCCGGACTTCCGCCAGCTCTTCCCCAAAAGGGATGTGAGTTACTAAATATTTCAACGGCTTAGTGCGATTTTAGTGCTGCGGCGCTGCACTAAAACCGCACTGGCCCTCCAGGTTCGAGTGCAGCACAAATCGCAGCACTACCCCCCAAAAGTGCCGCGTCGCGGCACCAGTTTTGTCGGCCTACACACACTCTATGTCGCTGTGACACCCCGAAAACACGGCGTCTTGCGTCGGAATGTGTCGGCAAACACTCGCGTTTCGCCTCTCCAAAAGAGAAGGGCCGGTTTCCCGGCCCCTGCCCTGTCCTCGTCACTGCTGCGGCGCTGCCGGCGGTGTCGGCGGTTGTGAGCCGCCCTGATTCTGCATCTGGCGCAACTGGTCGAGAACGCCGCCGCCGGCGTTGGGAGCGCTCGGACCGGTCGGTGCCGCGGGAGCAGCCGTTCCCGGCGCGCCGTCGATGATCGAGCGCTGCGTCCGCCCATGGGTCGCCATGATCGCCAGAGCGATCGAGGTCAGGAAGAAGAGCCCGGCAAGGATAGCCGTCGCGCGGGTCAGGGCATTGGCCTGGCCGCGGCCGGTCATGAAGCCGCCGACACCGCCGCCACCGCCCGAACCCATGCCCAGGCCGCCGCCCTCGGAACGCTGCAGCAGGACCACGCCGACGAGCGCGATCACGATGATCAGATGGATGACGATGAGAACGTTCTGCATGATCCCACGAAATAGGTATGACGCGGGCCGCCACAAGGGTGCCCCGCGCCGCATGTCCGCCAATTGCGGGCTCGGCGGCGCACATAGCATGCAGTTGCCGGGCGCACCACCCGGCAATTGCGTCATTCGTGCAATGCCGCCGTCAACGCGACGGCATGGATCAGCGGCAGGCGCGTGCGATAGCGAGGAAGTCCTCGGCCTTGAGACTGGCGCCGCCGACGAGCGCACCGTCGACATGGGGGACATTCATCAGCTCGGCCGCGTTGGACGGTTTGACCGATCCGCCATAGAGCAAGCGCACGCCAGCGGCCGCCGCCTTGCCCAGGAGCTTGCCGAGTTCGCTCCGGATCGCCTCGTGCATCTCGGCGACGTCGGCGGCGGTCGGGGTCAGCCCGGTGCCGATAGCCCAGACCGGTTCGTAGGCGATGACGAGGCTCGAGGGCGTGGACGCATCGGGGACCGAGCCGCGAAGCTGTTTCCTGACCACGGCAAGCGCCTTGCCGGCTGCGCGCTCGGCCTGCGTCTCGCCGACGCAGACGATCGGGACGAGCAGGGCGCGCTGCGCCGCTTCGGCCTTGGCCTTGACGGCCGGATTGGTCTCGCCGTGGAGGGTGCGGCGCTCGGAATGACCGACGATGGCATAGCCGGCTCCGGCATCGGCGAGCATGCCGGCGGAGACCTCCCCGGTGAACGCGCCGCTTTCCTGCTCACTGCAATCCTGTCCGCCCGTGGCAATCCGCGAGCCGGTCAGTGCTGCCGTCATCGCAAAGAGCAGCGTCGCCGGGGGGCAGATGGCGAGCTCGACAGCGTGTTTCAGCTCCCGGTCATAGCCCCTGGCTACTTCGGCCGCGATGGCAAGCTCGGCCTTGAGCCCGTTCATCTTCCAATTGCCTGCCACCAACGGCTTTATGCTGCGCGTCACCATTCTTCTCCTTTTCTCTCGCTCTGGGCTCTACCAACGCCGGCAACGCGCCGCAATCAGCCGGCAAGACCACGGTGAAGATTGCGGGCAGCGTGATCGGTTCCTATAAGCAGCGCCACAAAACGCGAAGGCTCGCGTCGCAGCGATGCGGCCGGAGAGGGAAAGAACGACCCCATGATGATGAATCGCATCCGCAAGGCGGGTCAGGGCCTCATTGGCAAACTCATCATCACAGTGATGTTCGGATTTCTGATCCTGTCCTTCGCGATCTGGGGCATCGGCGACATCTTCCGGGGGTATGGACGCAACTCTGTCGCTCAGGTCGGGAAGACTGAGATCGGCCTCGAGCAGATGCGCGTGGCCTATCAGAACGAAGTCCAGAACCTGACGCGCCAGCAGCGCCGCTCGATCACTCCGGAAATGGCGCGCGCGCTGGGGCTCGACCGCCAGGTGCTCTCGCGCCTCGTTACCGAGGCCGTGCTCGATCAGACCGCGAGCCGGATGCGGCTTGCCGTCTCCGACGACACCATCCGCAACCTGATTTTCCAGGACCCGGTCTTCCGGGATGCCTCCGGCAACTTCTCGCCGGCCCGCTTCAACGAATTGCTGCGCTCGAACGGGCTCAACGAACAGAATTATGTGCGCGAGCAGCGCGCCACGATCCTGCGCCAGCAGATCGCCGAGATGGTGGTCGGCGGCGTGACCGCTCCGGTCGCGCTGCAGGAACTGGGACATCGCCTGCGCAACGAGCGCCGCGCAGTCACATTCGCCAAGCTGCCGCCGGCCGCCGCCGGTGAGATCGCGGCACCGACCGAAGCTCAGCTCAAGGGCTATTTCGACGAACGCAAGGCGAGCTTCCGGGCTCCCGAGTTCCGTAGCGCCAACGTGCTCACGATCTCGACCGAAGCTTTGGCCGACCCGAGCAAGGTCACCGACGAAGAAGCCAAGGCCCGCTATGAGCAGGTCAAGGCGCAGCGCTTTGGTTCCCCCGAGAAGCGCACGATCCAGCAGATCACCTTCCCGAATGCCGAGGAGGCGCAGGCCGCCAAGGCGAAGATCGATGCCGGCGAAGCGTTCGAGGCGATCGCCGCCGCGCGCAATGTTGCCGAAAAGGACCTGACGCTCGGCACCTTCACGCGCAATCAGGTCTTCGATCCGGCCGTGCGCGAGGCCGCGTTCGCGCTTGCCCAGGGAGCCGTCAGCGCTCCGGTCGCCAGCGCCTTCGGCTCAGTGCTCCTCCGCGTCCCGACGATCGAACTCGAGCATGTCCGGCCCTTCGAGGAGGTTGCTGCCGAGGTGCGCAAGGACGTCGCGACCAGCAAGGCCGCCAGCCAGCTCACGGACCTGCATGACCGGATCGAGGACCAGCGGGCCGCAGCCAAGCCGCTTGCCGAGATCGCACGCGAGTTCAATCTGCCCCTGCTGACGGTCGGCCCGGTCGATGCCAGCCTAGGCAAGCCGGACGGCACGCAGGAGCAGCCCCTGCCCGGCGGCGACGCCACGCTTCCCGCCATCTTCCGTTCCGATATCGGCGTCGACAACGAGGCCATTCGCCTGCCGCGCGACACGGGCTATGTCTGGTTCGATGTGACCAAGATCGAACCCTCGCGCGAGCGGACCTTTGACGAGGTCAAGGGCGAGGTCGAGCGTCAATGGCGGGCAGACGAGGTGGCGAGCAAGCTCTCGGCCAAGGCCCGCGAACTGGTGCAGCGTCTCGATTCAGGCGAGGCCTTCGATGCCGTGGCCGCCTCGGCCGGCCTGGTTGTCGAACAGGCGGCGGAGTTGGGGCGGCAGGACCAGAAGCCGGAATTGCCCGCCAATGTCGTCAGCCTGATCTTCGGAACGCCTGTCGGCAAGAGCAACTCGGCGCTGGGCGCAGGCGACAGCGGGCGCATACTCTTCAAGGTCGTTTCTGCGACGGTACCGCCCTATGCCCGCACGACACAGGAAGCGGAGAACTTCGCCCGCCTGCTCGGCTCCAGCGTCAGCGAGGATATCCTCGCGCAGTATGTCGCGAAACTGCAGAGCAATCTCGGCGTCACGGTCAACGAGACGGCCTTCCGGAACGCCACCGGCGGCGCGCAGAACTGATGTCTGCGCCCTCCGATCTGTCCTCCTTTGCGGAGGCGTATGACGCAGGAGTGCCGCAGCTTCTGCGGCGCGTTCTGGTCGGTGATTGCGAGACGCCCGTCGCCGCCTTCATGAAGCTGAGGCACGCCACGTCCGGCCCGAGTTTCCTGCTCGAATCAGTCGAGGGGGGCGCCGTACGCGGACGCTATTCGATGATCGGCATCGAGCCGGACGTGATCTGGCGCTGCCATCGTGGCGAGGCTTCGCTTTGCCGGCCGGCTTTGGGCGAGACCTTTGTCGCCGATCCGCGCCCCGCCTTCGAGAGCCTGCGGGCTCTGCTCGGCGAGAGCGCTATCCCCGACGAGGATGGCCTGCCCCCGATGGCGGCCGGCGTCTTCGGCTATCTCGGCTACGACATGGTGCGGCTGATGGAGCGGCTGCCGCAGCCAAAGGACACCGGAACCGGCGTCCCCGACGCGATCCTGACCCGCCCCACCCTGATGGTGGTGTTTGATTCCGTGCGCGACGAGATCCATCTCGTGACGCCCATCCGCCAGCAACCGGGCGTTGCCGCGCGCGTCGCCCATGAGAGGGCGCAGGAGCGGCTCGACCGGGTCACGGATATCCTCGAGGGTCCTCTCCCCCCGGAAGCCGACATCGATATCGCCGCGCTGCCGCAGCCCGACATCGTTTCCAACACGACCGAGGCCGAGTTTCACGCCATGGTGGCGCGGGCGCAGGACTATATCCGCGCCGGCGACATCTTCCAGGTCGTGCTGTCGCAGCGTTTCGAGGCGCCCTTCGCCCTGCCCTCCTTTGCGCTTTACCGGGCGCTGCGGCGCGTCAACCCGGCGCCGTTTCTGTGCTATCTCGACTTCGCTGATTTCCAGATCGTCTGTTCGAGCCCCGAGATCCTGGTCCGGCTGCGCGACGATACGGTCACCATCCGGCCGATCGCCGGCACGCGACGGCGCGGCGCGACGGCCGAAGAGGATACGGCGCTCGCCGAGGAACTGCTGGCCGACCCCAAGGAACGGGCCGAGCATCTGATGCTGCTCGATCTTGGCCGCAACGACGTCGGCCGCGTTGCGCAGATCGGCTCGGTCAAGGTCACGGATTCCTTCTTCATCGAACGTTACAGCCAGGTCATGCACATCGTTTCCAATGTCGAGGGAACGATTGACCCGCAGCATGATGCGCTGGCCGCACTCGCCGCGGGCTTCCCGGCCGGCACCGTCTCCGGGGCACCGAAGGTACGTGCCATGGAGATCATCGATGAGATGGAACATGACGCACGCGGCGCCTATGGCGGCTGCATCGGCTATTTCGGTGCTAATGGCGAAATGGACACCTGCATCGTGCTGCGCACCGCCGTGGTGAAGGACGGCCGCATGCATGTCCAGGCCGGCGCCGGCATTGTCTATGATTCGAACCCGGCCTCCGAACAGCTCGAGTGCATCAACAAGGCCAAGGCCCTGTTCAAGGCAGCAGAGGAAGCAATCCGTTTCGCGGCACGCGCTGGCCGGGGACAATAGTGCCCCTGCCGGAGTCCGGGGGCGACGCAGCCGTTACGGTCGTCGAAATCCTGCGGGTCTTCAGTGATGCGAGCACACGCCCCTGCCTGGTTCGGACGACCGACGGCAGGCTGCATGTCCTGAAGCTCGCTGGCGCCGGGCCAGGGCCTCGTGGCCTGCTGATAGAGTTCCTTGCCCTGCGCTTCGCGAATCTGCTCGGCGCACCGGTCCCGAATGCCAGGCCACTGCTGCTGCCGCACGGCTTTCCATGGATGGTCGGCACCGACGAATTCGACGAGATGATCCAGCGCAGCTTTGGCTGGAATCTCGGCGTCGCTTTCATCCCGAATACGGCGCCGGTCGCAGCCGCGGACCTTGGCCCCGACGATACGGCGAAACTCCTGGCGATCGCGGAGGCGGACTGCTTCCTGCACAATGTCGACCGGCCGCGCTCGAATCCGAATCTCCTGCGCGGGGCGGGCGGTACGCTGCACGCGATCGATTTTGACGCCTGTCTCTATTTCGACAGGGCACTGGCTGGCCGCCTGCCCGCCAGCTTGGCACTTCCACACACACATCTCCTGGCAGGCATGATGACGGTGAGCGAGGGCAAGGCACTCGATCCCGACCTGCCGGTTTCCTGGCTGGCAGAAGAACCGTCGACCTGGATCGCCGCCGCGGGGCGCGCGGTCCCCGTCATCGCCAACGCGCTTGCGACCTATATCCGGCACTGGAACGCCCTATGCGCCGGCCGGGCGCAAGTGGCTGGCGATCAGCGCGAGGCCAGCGTCGGCGAGAGCGGCGGCTGAGTCTCCCAGGCCTTGCCGCTGCGACCCTGCTCATAGCCAAGCCGGAACAGGGCCTTCATATACTCCGTGTCGAATTCGGAGCGCTGATTGCCTTGAAAGGCGTCGGGTATGGCGGTGAAGGCGAAGCGCGCATGCATTCGCTTCGCCATCGCCGAGATCGCTGCGATATTGGCGAGCGCCTGGTATTTCACCAGCGTCGAGATCGAGCGTGTGGCCAGCCCCGCCACGGTCTGGGTGCTGGCCTTGTATTCGGGCTTCAGCTTGCCGTTGCGAATGACGTAGAGCGCGAGACTGCGTTCCTGACCGAGATTGCGCCGGGCAGCACCGTTGAGATCGAGCCCCGGTGGGGCAAAGAAGATCTGCGAGGTGACGCCGCCATCGACATGAAGCTCGTCGAAGACCTTGCCGTTGCTCTCGACATTGAGGCGCACGGCCGGAAAGACCGCCGGTATGGCTGCCGAAGCGAGCAGAATGTCGACAAAGAGCTTCTGGCGGCCGGACTGCTGACTCGCGGCAATGCTGCCCACGTCCCAGATCACTGGCCGCTGAGCATCGAGATTGGTGGTCTGGACCAATAAACGGCGGCCCTTGCGGTGCTCGGCGGCTATTTCATCGAGCAACTGCTCGGTCGCATAGCGTTCGACCAGGTGGCGCAGCGGCGTCGTGTCGTAGAGGGACTCGCCAAACAGTCCGAGAACCCCCTTGCTGCGAAAGAGCTCGTTGTCGCCGTAGCGCGTATAGATCTCTTCCAGGGCGCCGTCATAATGCGAGCCGAGGAAGGCAAAGGGCGCTGCGAGCGAGCCGGTGCTGACCCCGGTGACGACCTCGAATTGAGGCCTGTCGCCGCGTGCGCTCCAGCCCTTCAGGAAACCCGCGCCATAGGCTCCCTCTCCGCTCCCGCCCGAAATCGCGAGGAATGTTGCGGCCGCCTGGCATTTGCCACAGCCCGAAGCAGCGATCTGCCGGTATTGGATATCGAGATATTTGCTTGTGGTGGGGACGACAGCATCCCCCCAGAAGCGGATCGAGCCGAATCCGACGACCTCGGCCGCCGACAGGCCTTCCGCGGGCAGAGCTTGCGGTCGTTCCCCGGAATTGCATGCAGCCAGGCCGAGCAGCGCGGAGGCCAGCAGCACGTGCCTGATCGCCTTGGCCCGACGCAACATCGCCCTGCCCCACACACCGGACGCCCCCGCAGGATTGCGCAGTCTCTTCACCGCCATCTTGTCGCCAGCACACCCGCGTGCGCAATCGCGATGGAGCCACGCTCCGACAATAACTTGACCACTTGCCCCCCGAACGGGCATGACCACCTTGCCATCATCGCGACCGGAGATCTCGTTAGCGGCAATGCGTATCCTGCTGATCGACAATTACGACAGCTTCACCTGGAACCTCGTCCACCTGATCGGCGGGCTTGGGGCGGAGGTCGAGGTTCGCCGCAACGATGCCCTTACCGTAGAAGAGGCGCTGGGCGGCGGGCATGACGCGATCGTATTGTCGCCAGGTCCCTGCACCCCCAATGAGGCCGGCATCTGCCTTGACCTCGTCCGCCAGGGTGCCGAGAGGAAGCCGATCTTTGGCGTTTGCCTCGGCCTGCAGACCATCGGTCAGGCCTTCGGTGGCGAGATCGTGCGCGCGCCGCTGCCGATGCACGGCAAGATCTCGACCATCAGCCATCACGCCCGCGGCCTCTTTCACGGCATCAACGGGCCGATCCAGGCGACGCGCTATCACTCGCTCATCGTGGCACGAGAAAGCTGCCCGACCGAGCTGGAGATCGAAGCCGCGACGGAAGACGGGCAAATCATGGCGCTCTCGCACCGCTCCCTGCCGGTGCATGGCGTGCAGTTCCACCCCGAGAGCATCGCCTCCGAACAGGGTGCGACGATCCTGCGCAATTTCCTCGGCCTGGCGGAACGATGGTCGCAGACACAGGACCGTGCCGCCCTTTCCGAAACAGCCTGACGTCGAAGAACCCATGGACGATTTCAAACCCTTCATCGCCAAGGTGGCGACCGGCGCCTCACTCTCCCGCGAGGAGGCGCGCGATGCCTTTGACACCATTCTGTCCGGCGAGGTCACCAATGCGCAGGCCGCCGCCTTCTTGATGGCGCTGCGCGTCCGTGGCGAAACCGTCGAGGAGATCGCCGGCGCGGTCAGCGCCATGCGCGGCAAGATGCTGCCGGTGAAAGCGCCGGCCGGCGCGATCGACATCGTCGGAACCGGCGGCGACGCTTCGGGCTCCTATAACGTCTCGACGCTGGCCGCGATCATCACCGCGTCCTGCGGCGTGCCGGTCGCCAAGCATGGCAATCGCGCTGCCTCTTCGCGTTCCGGAGCGGCCGACGTGCTCACCGCGCTCGGCGTCAAGGTCGGGCTCGAGCCCGCGGGCACGGAGCGCTGCATCGCTGAGGCCGGCGTCGGCTTCATGTTCGCACCGACCCATCATGCCTCGATGCGGCATGTGGCGCCGGTGCGCACAGAACTCGGCACCCGCACCATCTTCAACCTGCTCGGGCCGCTCTCCAACCCGGCCGGCGTCAAGAGGCAGCTCGTCGGCGCCTTCTCAGAGACCTGGCTCGAGCCGATGGTGCGCGTGCTATCTGCGCTGGGCTCCGACCGCATCTGGGCCGTGAACGGCTCCGACGGCCTTGACGAGATCACCACCACCGGGCCGACCCGCGTCGTCGCGCTCGACAAGGGCAAGATCGAGAGCTTCTCGATCAGCCCGGACGATGTCGGCCTGGCCCGTGCAAAGCCCGAGGATCTGCGCGGTGGTGAACCGGCGCAGAATGCCGAGGCGCTCCGCGCGGTTCTCGACGGCAAGATGACGCCCTTCCGCGATATCGCCGCCTTCAATGCCGCCGCCGCGCTCGTCGTGGCGGGTCAGGCCGGTGATCTGCGCGATGGCCTCGCCCGCGCGACCTCGGCGATTGACAGCGGCAAGGCCAAGGCGACGCTGACCGCACTCATCGCCAGCTCGAACGCGTGAGCACGTCATGAGCGACATCCTCGCCCGCATCGAGACCTATAAGCGCCAGGAGATCGCCGCTGCCAAGGCCGCGGTTTCCCAGGCGGAGATCGAGCAGCGCGCCCTGGCTGCCGACCCCGTGCGTGGCTTCACGGCCGCGCTTGCCGCGAAACACGCGGCCGGCAAGCCTGCATTGATCGCCGAGATCAAGAAGGCCAGCCCATCCAAGGGGCTGATCCGCGCCGATTTCGACCCGCCATCGCTGGCACGCGCCTATGCCGATGGCGGCGCGGCCTGCCTGTCCGTGCTGACCGATGCCCCCTCTTTCCAGGGACAGCCGGAATTCCTGCAGCAGGCGCGTGCGGCGAGCGGCCTGCCCGCCCTGCGCAAGGATTTCCTGTATGACCCCTATCAGGTCTTCGAGGCTCGCGCCTGGGGCGCCGACTGTATCCTGATCATCATGGCTGGCGTCGATGACGGGACAGCCCGCGCGCTGAACGAGACGGCAAAGTCACTCGGCATCGACGTGCTGGTCGAGGTTCACAACGAAGCCGAGCTCGATCGCGCCCTCGAGCTCGACAGCCGCTTGCTCGGCATCAACAATCGCGACCTGCGCAGCTTTGCCGTCGACCTCGCCGTCACCGAGAGACTCGCACCGCGCGTCCCCGCGGACCGCATCATCGTTGGCGAGAGCGGCATCTTCAGCCATGCCGACGTCGCTCGGTTGCAACGCGTCGGCGTCGACACCTTCCTCGTCGGCGAGAGCCTGATGCGGCAGGACGATGTCGCCGCTGCGACCCGTGATCTCCTGACCGGTTCTGCGCGCAGCGCAGCATGAGCAAGCTCAGCCATCTCGACGCCAGCGGCCAGGCCCATATGGTCGATGTCGGCGACAAGGAGGAGACCTCGCGCATCGCTGTCGCCGAGGGCTACGTCGTCATGCAGCCAGCAACCCTGGCGATCGTGCGCGATGGCGATGCCAAGAAGGGCGACGTGCTTGGCACAGCGCGCCTGGCTGGAATCATGGCTGCCAAGCGCACGCATGAACTGATCCCGCTCTGCCACCCGCTGCTGATCAGCAAGATCAGCGTCAACCTCACCTTGGACGAGGCATTGCCGGGGGTGCGCGTGAGCGCCGAGGTCAAGATGAAGGGACAGACCGGCGTCGAGATGGAGGCGTTGACCGCTGTTGGCGTCGCTTGCCTCACAGTCTACGACATGGTCAAGGCAGTCGACCGGGCGATGCGGATCGAGGGCATCAGGCTCGTCCACAAGTCAGGTGGCAAATCCGGCACCTTCGATCTCCCGGAAACTGCGCGATGAGCCTCACGCCCGTCCCCGTCGCCCTGAAAGCGCTTATCGACAGCGTTCCGGCACCGACACCAGCAGAAACTCTGCCACTCGCACATTGCGTAGGGCGCGTGCTCGCCGCCGACCTGCAGGCGCTTCGGACCCACCCCCCCTTTGCCAACTCAGCAATGGATGGATACGCCGTTCGCGCCGAAGATACTGCGCCGGCAAATGAATTGCGTGTCATCGGCGAATCGGCTGCCGGTCGCTCCTTCTCAGGGATGGTCCGCTCCAATGAGGCTGTTCGCATCTTCACCGGTGCTCCAATTCCGGAGGGCGCCGATACGATCCTGATTCAGGAGAACGCGGACGGCGTCGGCGGCACGACGATCCGCGTGCGCGAGGGCGCCGAGCGCGGCAAGTTCGTTCGTCAGGCAGGATTGGACTTCTCCGAGGGCGAGGTGTTGCTTCTCGCCGGCAGCCGACTCGAAAGTGCGAGCCTCGGCCTCGCTGCAGCCATGGGCCACCCCACGCTCACTGTGCGTCGCAGGCCACTGGTCGCAATCCTCGCGACCGGCGACGAGCTGGTCCAGCCGGGCGAGCCGGTTGGCCCCGACCAGATCGTCGCGTCCAACAGTTTTGCGCTCGCCGCGCTGGTCGAGCAGGCCGGGGGCACAGCGCTCGATCTCGGGATCGCCCGCGATGATCATGCCGACCTCGCCGACAAGATCGGCCAGGCACGGAAGGCCGATGCCGATGTGCTGATCACCCTGGGAGGGGCCTCGGTAGGTGAGCACGATCTCGTCCAGGCAGCGTTGATTGGGCAAGGCATGGCGCTCGGCTTCTGGAAAATCGCCATGCGGCCGGGCAAGCCGATGATGATGGGCCGCCTCGGCCGTATGGTCGCGCTCGGCCTGCCCGGAAACCCCGTCTCGTCCATCGTCTGCGGGCATCTCTTCGTCGTTCCGCTGCTCAGGGCCCTCCTCGGCGTGCCGGAACCTGAGCGCGATCTGAGTGAGCCCGCAATCGTCGGCAGAGATTTGCCGGCAAATGATGAACGGCAGGACTATATGAGGTCGGAACTGATCCTCACCCCGGAGGGATGGCTGGCAACGCCCTTCGCCAAGCAGGATTCATCCATGCTGGCCACTCTCGCCCGCGCCGATGCGCTGCTCATTCGCGAATCATTTGCTGCGCCGGCAAACAAAGGCGACGGCTGCCGGATCATCCGCCTGCGCTGAGGGCGCTTGCGGAACACAACGCGAACCTGTATGGTGTTCGTGCTTTGTTTCGATTCCGTGCAAAGAGCGCCGGCGGGGACCATGCTGACACGCAAACAGTTCGAACTGCTTCGTTTCATCCAGGAACGCCTGCGCGAGACAGGGGTCCCCCCCTCCTTCGACGAGATGAAGGACGCGCTCGATCTGCGCTCCAAGTCCGGTATTCATCGCCTGATCATGGCGCTGGAGGAGCGCGGTTTCATTCGCCGCCTGCCTAATCGGGCCCGGGCGCTCGAGATCATCAAGCTGCCCGAGGGGGCTGGCGGCCCTCAGGCGACGCGCGGGCGGTTCAACCCCTCCGTCGTCCAGGGTGGCCTTGGCAAGGTCCGGCCGATCGCACCGCCCCCGGACGAGGATGTGCGCTCCACAGTCGCGATTCCGGTCATGGGGCGGATTGCCGCCGGTACGCCGATTTCCGCCATCCAGAGCCGCAGCCATAGCGTGGCCCTGCCTGCTGACATGCTTGGCCCCGGCGAACATTTTGCTCTCGAGGTGCGCGGCGACTCGATGGTGGAAGCCGGCATTCTCGACGGCGATACCGTGGTGATCAAACGTCAGGACACGGCCAATACCGGCGATATCGTAGTGGCCCTGATCGATGACGAGGAAGCGACGCTGAAGCGGCTGCGCAAGCGCGGCTCCTCGATCGCTCTCGAAGCTGCCAATCCTGCCTATGAGACAAGGGTGCTGGGACCGGACCGCGTCAAGATTCAAGGCCGCCTGGTCAACCTGATGCGGCGCTACTGAAGCGGCTCGTGCTCTTCGACAGCCACCAGCGGCAAAGCCGGCGAAGGCCCTGGCGGGGTGCTTGCAGGCCGCTCCCGCTTGCGGCTCCAGGGACGATCGACACCATCCTGCTCTGATAGATGTGCGCGCCAGCCGCCCTTGTGGCCGACAAGTGCGGTCGCGCCATCGCGCGACAATGCCCTGCGGTCGATCAGTCGTGCAGCGCACGGAGCGTTCCACGGAATCGGCGTAATGACGAGATCGGCGCGCCGGCAGTCCTCGACGATGGCCAGGCGATCACGTGCAAAGGCAACGCTTCGTCCTTCCTTGCTGCGGACGACACAACCCAACGTGTCGCAGGCCGCGCCGTCCCGCAGGCTGTTGTCGTCAGGCCGGCGATTATCGCCATCTGCGTTCAGCCATTGTTGCAGCACGAAGCGGCTCGGTTGCCCCGCCAGGTCATGCGACCATCGCCCCCGCGGACCAGGATCCCGGAACCATCGCGTTCGATCAGGATGTCGGGCCTGTCGGGCTTCGCCGCCACGACCAGTCCCGCGATCAGGGGGCGACGGCCAGGAAGCGTAGCGGTGTCGTCCAGAGCGTGATCCAGAGAAGCGCGGCGGCAAAGCATGCGAGCGCCGCCGTCCCGAACGCAGGAATGATCACTGCGGAGTGGTCGAATCCCGCAACCCAGCGCGCGGATTGCAGCACATAGTCCGAAGCGACTCCCATAAGCGCCCAAGCCGGCCAATCCAGGCCGAAGGGATAGGCGAGTACGCCGAAGACCGCCGCAGGCATGACGATCAGGGAAACGAAGGGCAAGGCGAGCGCATTGCCGAGCAGGCCGAAGGGGTTGAAGGTCTGGAAGTGATAGGCACCAAAAGGTGCGGTTGCGACCGTCGCCAACACGGTCGTGACCGTGAGGCCGACCACCGCGACCCAGATTGGCCGTAGCGGCCAAGGCAGGTTCGCCGGCGCCTCGGAGTGGCCGCGATCCTCCCAGCGCTCGGCAAAGGCGATCAGCGCCGCGACAGCACCAAAGGACATCTGGAAACTCGGGCCAAGCAGCGCGTCAGGCTCGCGCAGCAGGACGATCATCGCAGCGAGCTCCAGATTGCGCATGCTGAGCGCCGGGCGATCGACGAGGATCGCACCGAGCATGACCAAGGTCATGATCAGAGAGCGCACCGTCGCGACTTCGGCTCCAGAGAAAATGCAATAGGCCGTGGCGCCGAGCATCGCGGCCAGGGCAGCGAGCTTCTTTACGGGCCAGCGCAATGCCAGCGTTTGCGATAGCGCCAGCAGGCCACGGACCAGGCCGAAGATCGTGGCGGAGGCCAGCACCATGTGAAGGCCCGAAATCGAGATGATGTGATAGATGCCGGCTGCACGCAGGTCGATATTGGTCGCCTCAGTGATGAGGCCGCGCTTGCCGGTAACCAGCGACGCCGCCATCGCGCCTGCCTGCCCTCCCCCGATCCCGGCGATACGCTCCGTCAGGGCATTGCGCGCCCGGTCGACCATCGCGCGAATCTGAAGCTCGAGCGGTGGCTGCGAGGGTGGTGGGGCGAGCGTGATCTTTCCGGGAATGGTCCCGACCGCCCCAAGCCCTCGGAAGAAGGCGTCGCGCCCGAAATCGTAGCCGCCTGGCCGCACCGGACCGGGCGGCGGCAGGAGGCGCGCGAGGGCGACGATGTGATCGCCCGGCGAAACCGATCCGCCCTTGACGTTGACCCGAACCCGCCGTGGCAGGCGTTCAGGCTCCACCCCGGCAATGCTGGTCACCAGGATCACGAGGCGCGCGCCAGCGTCACGCGCCTCGACCGATTCGACAAAGCCGGTGAGTTGTCCCACGCGCGTTCGATCGAGCATCGGTCCTGCGATTGTCGCCGTGCGCCAGGCCGCGGCACCAAAGCCGGCGAAGATGGCAGCAAGGCAGACGCAAGCGAGCATGACCGGGCGTCGGGCGCGCGACAGCGCTGCCATCGCAGCGGAGATGCCAAAGCCGGAGAGTGGGACCCAGAGGGATGGCTCGCGGTCGGCCGCGAAATAAAGCAGGATGCCGGCTCCCATCAGCACCGGCAGCCAGAGAAAGGGCCTTCTGCGCCCGGCCTCGATCGCGATGGCGCCCAGGAAACGCGCGCGCCATTCGGCGAGAAACAACCGAATTGCAGCGTCCTGAAACCACATCTCGGGAATGCGGAACGGTACGGCGCGAACACGCGCGCCGCGCAGCCGGCTCGGGTCTGGCGGCGACTCGCGCATAGGCCGTCCCTCGGGCGGCCAACCGGATGCGATCTTGCGCTTAACGTCGGCCCCATCAGCATGTTACAGGGGCGGCGTCGGTTGTCATGTCCCATCGACGTCTTGTTCCTCTGCCGCTCTGTCGGCCTCATTTCCCGTCCTGCCGGAGCCTGCCTTTCATGAGTGATGCGGTCGTTACGCGCTTCGCGCCGTCTCCAACCGGATTCCTGCATATCGGCGGCGCGCGTACCGCGCTGTTCAACTGGCTCTATGCCCGTCGCCATGGCGGCAAGATGCTGCTGCGCATCGAGGACACCGACCGTGAACGCTCGACAGAGCCGGCCATCGCGGCGATTCTCGACGGCCTGTCCTGGCTTGGCCTCGATTGGGACGGCGAGACCGTCTACCAGTTCGCCCGTGCGGCCCGGCATCGCGAGGTCGCCGAGCAGATGCTCGCCGCCGGCAAGGCCTATTATTGCTATGCGACGCCGCAGGAACTCGAGGAGATGCGCGAGAAGGCGCGCGCTGAGGGCCGTCCCATGCGCTATGACGGACGCTGGCGCGATCGCGATCCAGCGACCGCTCCGGCCGGCGTGAAGCCGGTCATCCGCCTGCGCGCGCCGCAGACCGGCGAGACAGTGGTCGAGGACGAAGTGCAGGGCCGCGTCGTCTGGCAGAACGAGAATCTAGACGACCTCGTGCTGCTGCGTTCCGACGGCAACCCGACCTATATGCTCGCTGTCGTCGTGGACGACCATGACATGGCCGTGACTCATGTCATCCGTGGCGACGACCATCTCACCAACGCCGCCCGCCAGACCCAGATCTACCAGGCTATGGGCTGGCGCGTGCCGAGCATGTCGCATATCCCGCTGATCCATGGGGCGGACGGCGCGAAGCTCTCCAAGCGCCATGGCGCGCTCGGCGTCGATGCCTATCGCTCCATGGGCTATCTGCCGGTGGCCCTGCGCAACTACCTCCTCCGGCTCGGCTGGAGCCATGGCGACCAGGAGATCTTCTCGACCGAAGAGATGGTCTCGCTGTTCAATCTTTCCTCCATCGGCCGTTCCCCTGCACGCTTCGACTACGCCAAGCTGGAGAGCCTGAACGGACTCTATATGCGCCAGTCCGATGATCGTGACCTGCTTGATGCACTGAAGAGCATCCTGCCGGAAATCGGCCCTGCGCATGGCCTTGGCCCCGAACTCGATCCGGTTCTCGAAGCCAAGCTTCTTGCTGCGATGCCGGGACTGAAGGAGCGTGCCAAGACGCTGATCGAGCTGCTCGACAGCGCGTCCTATCTTTTTGCCAAGCGTCCGCTCGCACTCGACCAGAAGGCGGCGACACTGCTGGACGAGGGCGCGCGCCAGCGCATGCCTAGCCTGGCAGAGAAGCTTGCCGCGGTGAATGACTGGACACCAGCTCCACTCGAGGCCGCGGTCCGGGCCTTCGCCGAAGAGCAGGCCCTCAAGCTCGGACAGGTAGCGCAGCCGCTGCGGGCCGCACTCACCGGACGGAGCCAGTCGCCCGGCCTGTTCGATGTGATGGCGGTGCTCGGCCGTGAGGAAACGCTGGCTCGCCTCAGCGATCAAACGTGATCAAAGGCGGGGCAGCCCCGCCTTTGTGATTGGTTGAACCCCAGGGGCAAATGGGCTAGTGACGCCGCATATACCGGGGGTGTCCGAAGCGGCGCCCCGGTATGAATATTGCTTTAATATCAGTCGGATGTACCTTCCTTTGCCTGCAATCCCGTCACATGGCCGTTACGCAGAGCCACTCGGATGATGATTGCCGTTCCGGCACCCATTCGTGCCGGCTCGGATGGAACGAAGATTGATCAGCAGCGAGCCTGAAAGGATCGGTATCGATGAGCGGAACCAACAGCCAGCTGAGTGTGGACGGCAAGACCGTCGACCTGACGGTCAAGACCGGATCGATCGGCCCATCCGTCATCGACATCAGCAAGCTCTACGCGCAAACCGGGATGTTCACCTATGACCCCGGCTTCACCTCGACCGCGAGCTGCGAGTCGGAGATCACCTATATCGATGGCGACGAGGGCGTTCTGCTCCACCGTGGCTATCCGATCGAGCAGCTTGCCGAGCATGGCGACTTTCTCGAGACCTGTTATCTCCTGCTTTACGGCGACCTGCCCACCGCGGCGCAGAAGGCGGATTTCGACTATCGCGTGACGCGCCACACCATGGTGCACGAGCAGATGGCCCGCTTCTTCCAGGGCTTCCGCCGCGACGCGCATCCGATGGCGGTGCTGGTCGCATCGGTCGGCGCCATGTCGGCCTTCTATCACGACTCGACCGACATCTCGGACCCGCAGCAGCGCATGATCGCGTCGATGCGGATGATCGCCAAGCTGCCGACGCTGGCCGCGATGGCCTTCAAGTACACGATTGGCCAACCCTTCGTGTACCCGTTGAACTCGCTCGACTACACCTCGAATTTCCTGCGCATGTGCTTCGCGGTGCCGGCGGAGGAGTACAAGGTCAATCCGGTGCTGTCGCGCGCGCTTGACCGCATCTTCATCCTGCATGCCGACCACGAGCAGAACGCCTCGACCTCGACCGTGCGTCTCGCCGGTTCCTCGGGCGCCAATCCCTTCGCCTGCATCGCAGCCGGCATCGCCTGCCTCTGGGGCCCTGCGCATGGCGGCGCCAACGAGGCGGCCCTCAAGATGCTCGAGGAGATCGGCTCGGTCGACAACATCCCGAAATACATCGCCAAGGCGAAGGACAAGAACGATCCGTTCCGCCTGATGGGCTTCGGGCACCGCGTCTACAAGAACTACGATCCGCGCGCCAAGATCATGCAGAAGACGACGCATGAGGTACTGAACGAACTCGGCTTCAAGGATGATCCGCTGCTCGATGTCGCGATGGAGCTCGAGCGCATCGCGCTCAGCGACAGCTACTTCATCGAGAAGAAGCTCTATCCGAATATCGATTTCTATTCGGGCATCACCTTGAAGGCGATGGGATTCCCGACATCGATGTTCACCGCGCTCTTCGCACTCGCCCGCACCGTCGGCTGGATCGCGCAGTGGAAGGAAATGATCGAGGATCCGTCCCAGCGGATCGGCCGCCCGCGCCAGCTCTATACCGGCTCGCCGAAGCGCGATTACACACCGATCGGCCGTCGCTGAGAACAATTTGACACGATCTTTATGACGAAGGTCGAACCCCATCGGATTTAACAATCCGGTGGGGTTTATCATATGGTGCGCCGCCATAACCTGCGCTCCGCAGAGCAATGACGGGAAACGCCTGATGGACCGCTTCACAACACCGAACCGCCGCGCTTTCATGGCTGGGGCCGGGGCATCCGCCCTCGTGGCCAGCAGCCTGCCCGCGCGGGCCCAGAACTTCCCGACACGGCCGATCATGCTGGTCGTGCCCTTCGCCGCTGGCGGATCGACCGATATCGTCGCCCGACTCGTCGGTGCGAAAATGGCCGAGTCGCTTGGCCAGCAAGTGGTGATCGAGAACCGCGCCGGCGCAGGCGGCAATGTCGGCTCGACCGCGGTCGCTCGCGCCGCACCCGACGGTTACACGATCCTGATGGGCACGATCTCGACCCATGCCCTCAATCCCGCGATCCTCAAGGTGGTGACGTTCGATCCGATCAAGGATTTCACGCCGATCTCCCTGCTGGCCGTGGTGCCCAACGTCATGGTCGTGCACCCGAGCTTTCCGGCCAAGACGGTCCAGGAGGTCATCAAGGTCCTGAAGGACAATCCCGGCAAATACTCCTACGCCTCATCGGGCGTGGGTACGCCGCTGCATCTTTCGGGTGAGCTGTTCAAGTCGCTCGGCGGCGTGAGCATGAACCATGTGCCCTATCGCGGCGCCGGCCCGGCTCTCAACGATGTCGTCGCTGGCGCCGTGCCGATCATGTTCGACAACCTGCCCTCCTCCGCGCAGTTCATTCGCAGCGGCCAGCTCCGCGCGATCGGCGTTACCACGAAGGAGCGCGTGCCATCTTTCCCCGAGATACCGACCATCGCCGAAGGCGGTCTTGCCGGCTATGAAACCTATACGTGGAACGCGCTGTTTGGCCCGGCGAATATGCCAAGGGCAGTCGTTGAGCGCCTGAACGCCGAAGCCAACAAGGCCCTGACGGACCCCAATGTGAAGCAGCGCCTGAACGATGTCAGTGCTGTCATCGTTGGCTCGACCCCCGAGGCGCTGGGTGAACACGTCAAGGTCGAATTCGCGAAATGGGGGCCCATCGCCAAGGCATCCGGTGCGGCGCTTGAATGAGCGCTGCACCGCGCTGATCAGGCTGCCAGCAGTCCCAAGGCGGCATCGACCGCGTTCTCGGCCGGGCTCGCCCCGGCCGATTTCATGATGCGCTCGACATCTGCGAAGCCCGCAAGCTGGGCCTCGCGCACAGGACCTTCGCTGAGGACCGCCAGCACAGCTGCGCTGAGCGCTTCGGGCGAGGCTTCGTCCTGGATGAACTCGGGAACGATGCGCGTGCCGGCAACGAGATTGGGCAGGATCACCGTCGGCAGCTTGATCAGCCTGCGCGCCAGCATCGCCTCCCAGGCCGCGCCACGATAAGCTGCGACCAGCGGCACCTGTGCCAGAGCGAGCTCGAGCGTCACAGTCCCGGAGGCCGCGAGCGCAGCGCGCGCCGTGCGAAAAGCGGCAAGCTTGGCGTCTTCGCCATCGACGAGACGGGGCTTCACAGACCAGGTCGAGACAGCCTCCTCGATCATGCCGCGCAGATGCGGAACCGCCGGCAGCACGAAGCGCGCGCCGGGCACCTCGTTCGCGATGAGCGAGACCGTCTCGCCGAAGGCCGGCATGAGGTGGCTGATCTCCGAACGACGGCTGCCGGGAAGGATCAGGATGTCTGGCGTCGAAGAGGCGTTGCGCCGCGCCTGATCCCCGTCACTTGGCCGCAGCTCGGCGAGCCGCTCGATCAGGGGGTGGCCGACATAGATCGTCTTCGGGCCTCCCAGCCTTTCCAACGCAGCGGGCTCGAAGGGCAGCAGCGCCAGGATGCGATCGACATGTGGCGCCATCTTGCGGGCGCGCCCTGAACGCCACGCCCAGACACTGGGGCAGACCCAGTGTGCAATCGGGATCCCGGGAGACGTCCGTCGAACCTTCCGAGCGACGCGCAATGAGAAATCCGGGCTGTCGATGGTGAGCAGCAGATCGGGCGCGAAGGCAACGACGCCCTTGGCGGCATCGGACATGCGTCGGAGCAGCAGCGGCAGCCTAGCCAAGACGGGGCCGAACCCCATCACGGCGATATCGGATTGGGGAAAGAGTGGCCGCAGTCCCTGTGCGATCAGGCTCTCGCCGCCGACGCCCACGATCTCGAGCGGACGATCACCCAACCGCCGCCGCAGGACGGCGAGAAAGCGCAACGCCAGAGCATCGCCAGACGCTTCGCCCGCAATGATGGCGAGCCGGAAGGGCCGGTTCACGCGACGCCCTCGACGAACAGACCAAGCTCGTCAGCCAGTGCGCCCAGTCGAACGCTGTCTCCGACAAGCACATTGCCGGCGCGTAGCGCGATGCCGGAGAGGCCAGCCTTAGCCGCGTTCCGCAGGGTTTCAGGCCCGATCGCCGGCATGTCGACGCGCAGGTCCTGGCCTTCCTTGGGGGCCTTGACCAGAACGCCGTCGCCCTTGTCGATCTTGAGACGCCCTGCGCCCACCAGCTCGGCGACGCGCCTGATCATGGCGTCGGTACCCTCGGCAGCCTCAATTGCCACGACACGATGATCGGCAACGATTGCGGCCTGACCGACATCGAAGGGCGACAAAGCCGCCAGCAACGAGAAGCCATGTTCGATGCCGTCGCGCGCCACGGCCGAGACGCTGCGGCGCCCCAATGGACCGAGCGGCGCGGTCAAGCCCGGAGCGATCTCGGCTGGACCATGAACACGAAAACCCCGTCCCTCGAAGAACTGGACCACACCCTTGAGCAAATGATCATCCCCGCCGCGAAAGGCGCGAGCGAAGTGGGGCAGGTATTTCAGCGTCGAGGGCTCGGGCATCAGCGAGCCAAAGCTCGGCCGCGGCAACGCGCCGATCATGACGATGTCGACGATCCCGCGCCGCTTGAGCTCGTCGAGCAATCGCCCGAGTTGCCCCAGGCGATAGACACGCGAGGATTCAGGATCGAAATCGCTCGGGTTGGCTGCGCCGTCGATCGCCGCGATATAAAGCTGATGCCCCCGCGCTGCCGCCAGCCGGGCCAGATGCGGCGGGTATTCCCCGCCTCCGGCGATGATGGCGAGAGGAAAGGCGCCGGTCGCTGCGTCGCTGCCCGTGCTCACCGGTCGGGCGCGTTGACGTCGCGCGGAATGCAGATGGCGCGGTCGCTGCCCGAGCGGATGAAATCGAGGATCTCGAGCATCAGCGGGTGCGAGGCAAATTCCGTCGCCACGTCTTCGACGCGCTCGGCCAAGGTGCCTTCGTCGGCGAAGAGCAAACGATAGGCGCGACGCAGCTCATGAATCTGCTCCCGCGAGAAACCACGCCGCTTCAGCCCGACCAGATTGAGCCCGGCCAGATGCGCAGGATTATCCCGCACCATGCCGAAGGGAATGACATCGTTCATCACACCGGCGCCGCCGCCGATGAAAGCATGCTCACCAATGCGAACGAACTGGTGGAGTCCCGTCCCACCACTGACGATGACGTAGTCGCCAACCTTGACGTGGCCGGCACTCATCACGTTGTTCGAGAAGATGACGTTGTTGCCGATTTCGTTGTCGTGCCCGACATGCGAATTGGCAAGGAACAGGCAGCGGTCACCCACGACGGTTTTCATGCCGCCGCCTTCGGTGCCCGGATTCATGGTCACGCCTTCGCGGATCATGCAATCCGCGCCGATCGTCAGCGTCGACGGCTCACCGTGATATTTGAGATCCTGCGGCGGGTGGCCGATGGAGGCGAAGGGGTAGATCCTGGTCCGGGCCCCGATCGTGGTTCGGCCGGCGATCGCAACGTGACTGACGAGCTCCGCGCCGTCCCCAAGAACGACATTGGGGCCGACCGTGCAGAACGGACCGATAACGACCCCCTCGCCCAGCTGCGCAGCCGGATCGACGACCGACATCGGATGGATAGTCGCGCTCATGAAAGATCTGTCCTGATTTCGACGGAAAGCGGCTGGCCTTAAGCCACCATCGCGGAGATCTCGGCCTCCGCGACAAGCACGCCGTCAACTTTCGCCTCGCCGCGGTAGAACCAGATATTGCGCTTGCGGGCGACCTTGGTGAGGTGGAAACGCAAGGTATCGCCCGGTACGACCGGCTTGCGGAACTTGGCCTTGTCGATCGTGGTGAAGAGCACGGACTGTACCGCCTCCTCATCAATTCCGCGAGCGCTCACGACGAGCACGCCGGCGGTTTGCGCCATAGCCTCGATCATCAACACCCCCGGGAAGACCGGGCGGCCTGGAAAATGCCCGGTGAACTGGGGCTCGTTGGCGGTGACGTTCTTGATACCAATGCCAGACTCGTCGCCGTTCATCTCGATGACACGGTCGACGAGAAGGAACGGATAGCGATGGGGAATGCAGGCCATGATCTTCTGAATATCGGCCACACCCAGCGATGTCGTCGCGTCGGTCATGCTCTCCCGTCTCCCGCGCAGGCCTGCCGGCTTCGCCCGCAAAGTTGTATCGTTAAATCGATGCCGGAACAGGAGGTTGCGGCTGGCGCCGGGTTCCTGTCAGCTTCTATGCCCGTTTGCCGGAAATGGTACCGGACGATCAAGCGAATTCGACATTAGACCCGCTCTTCGCATGCCTTGCGAAGGCTGTCTCGCTCTCTCGCCTAACGTCAGCTCTCCGAACCGCCCGAGGACTTGCCGCGCTTTGCGACAAGAGATTTGAGAAGCGCTGTCTCGCGCGCCCAGCTGAGAGCCGGCTGCGCGGGATAGCCGCCATAGCGCGCACCTCGAGGGATGTCGCCGGCGACGCCGCTCTGGGCGGCAACCTGCGCGCCCATCCCGACCGTCAGATGGCCCGCGAGGCCAACCTGGCCACCCAGCACGACGAAATCTTCCAATGTCGTAGAGCCAGCGATGCCCACCTGCGAAACGATCACGCAATGGCGGCCGATGACGCAGTTATGGCCGATCTGAACGAGGTTATCGATCTTGGTACCTTCACCGATGACCGTATCGCGGCTGGCGCCCCGGTCAATGCAGCTATTGGCACCGATCTCGACGTCATCCTGGATGATGACCCGGCCGATCTGCGGCACCTTCATATGGCCCTTCGGGCTCATCGCGAAACCAAAGCCGTCCTGGCCGATCCGGACACCCGGGTGAATGATGACCCGGTTTCCGACCAGGGCCGATTGCAAGGTGCTGCCGGCGCCGATCGCACAATCACGCCCGACGCGGACCTGGGGGCCGATCACGGCATGCGAGGCGATCACGGAACCGGCGCCGATCTCGGCACCGGGGCCAACCACGGCACCCGGATCGATCGTGACGTTATCCTCGATCCTTGCGGTGGCGTGGACGAAGGCGCCCGGCGCGACCCCTTGCGAGCCAAAGACCGACCGTGGCTTGAGCGCATCGGGATAGAAGCGCGCCATGATCCTGGCAAAGGCATGATAGGGCGCGGGGGATACGAGCGCGACAGTGCCCGCGGGAACACGGGCAGCGAACCGGGACGAAACCAGGCACAGCCCGGCCGAAGTCCCCGCCAGCGCATCCGTATATTTGGGGTTGTCCATATAGGCGATGTCATCGGGCCCGGCGGCCTCGAGTGCAGCCGCGCCGGTAACGAGCCGCGTGGGCTCCACGCCCTCAGGCAGAGCGGCCCCTGAAATGGCAGCGACCTCGCCGTAGCTCAGCGAGGTCGCGATCGGGAAGAATTGAGGTTCTGACATGCAATGGGTCCGTGCGGGGCGTTGCCGCCCCGCCGCGTCAGAAGCGGGTGCCGCCGGAGAAGCGGAAGGCCTGCAGACGGTCGCCGCCGTAACGGACGCCGGTGATCGGATCGCGCGTACCCTCATCCTTGCTAAGGGCATAGGCATAGTCGAACCGGATCGGCCCGAGCGGCGACTGCCAGAGCAAGCTCGCGCCGATCGAAGACCGGATGACGTTCTTGTCGCGGACGCAGGCCACGTTGCTCTGGAACTGGGACGTGCTCGGGACGTTGAACTGCCGGGGCTCGGAGCCGCCCGGGCAAAGCCCGTTCGTCGTCGGGATCGCACTGGTGATCACCTTCGAGCCGCCATCATAATCGAACAGCGTGCCCGCATCGGCAAAGATCGCGCCACGCAGGCCAAGGTCACGCGGCAAGCCCCAGATCGGGAACTGCACTTCGACCGAGCCGCCGAAGTAGGTCTGGCCGCCGAGAGCGTTCGCCGTCGGGTCGTTCAGCACGTCGCGCGGGCCGATACCGGACGGGGCGAAACCACGCACCAGGCTCGGGCCGAGGAAGTAGTGATCGATCATGCGCAGGTTACCCTCCGTCGCCTGGACGTGACCGCCCTGGACGCGAAGGAAGCCGACGACATCGTCAAAGATCTCGCGGTAGTAGCGAGCATCCGCCGCGACGCGAAGGAACTTCGAGTCGCCGCCGAGACCAGCGAATTCCGGCTTCAGTTCGGCAATGAAGCCGTTGCGCGGGGTCTGGTAATTATCGAGCGAATTATAATTGAGCGTCAGGCCCACAAGGGAGGTCAGCGTCGAGCCGCGAGCCTCCTTGACCGCGAGCGTCGCTTCGCCATTCGTCAAGCAGTTGAAGGACTGCGTTGCGGCAAAGCTAGAATTCGGCGTTCCGGGCGTGATCCCGTCGATTGGGAACGAGCAGTCGTTATACGGCCGGCTGGTCGTGTTCGGGATCTTGATCTCGGTCGTATAGAGCGAGTAGCGCGGCGTGATCGAGAACTCTTCCGTGATCGGGAAGGTGAAGCGAACCTGACCGCCCGTCACGCGGCTTTCGTAGCGGCCGATATTGTAATTGTCGTTGTACTTCGAGAACAGATCGAAACCGGCCGCAATACGGCGACCAAGGAAATAGGGCTCTGTGAACGAGAAATCGATGCCCTGGGTCCGCTGTCCAAGCGTACCGGCAATCTTCACGAACTGACCGCGGCCAAGGAAATTGGCTTCCGACAGCGAGACTTCGCCGATGACACCGTCAGACGTCGAGTAACCGCCCGCGATCGAGAAGGAGCCGGTGGCCTTGTCCTCGACATCGATGTTCATGATGACCCGGTCAGGCGCGCTGCCCGGCTCGTTCGTGATGCGAACCTTGTTGAAGAAACCGAGGTTGTTCAGGCGCCGCTCGGCGCGATCAACCATCACCTTGTTGTAGGCATCGCCTTCGCCCAGATCGAGCTCGCGACGGACCACATAGTCGCGGGTACGCGTGTTGCCGCGCACATTGATGCGCTCGACATAGACCCGCGGGCCCTCTTCGACAACATAGGTGATGCCGATCAGACGGCCAGCGGCGTCACGGTCACCGCGCGGGCGAACCTGCGCAAAGGGATGACCGCGGCGCGACACTTCTGTCGTAAGGCTGACGAGGGACTTCTCGACCGCCTCGGCATTGTAGGTATCGCCAGCCGAGGTTGCGAGGAGCCTCTGCATCGTCGCGGAGTCGATATCGCTGAGCTGAGAATCGACCGCGACGTTACCAACCTTGTACTGCGGCCCCTCATCGATCGTGACGTCGATGACCCAGCCACCCTTGGCATCGTCGAAGCGAGCGTCACTCGCGACGACCCGGAAGTCGGCATAGCCGTTCTTCAGGTAGAAGCGGCGAACCAGATCGAGATCGGACGCGATACGATCGGGATCATAAACGTCGGAGGTCTTGATGAAGCTGAGGAAGTTCGATTCCGTCGAGCTCATCAACCCACGCAGGCGCGATGCCGAATAGGCGCCGTTACCCGCGAAATTGATTTCCTTGATGCCGGTCTTGCCGCTCTCGGCAATCGTAAACACCACATCCGAACGGCCATTGGGCAGGGGCGCGATGCGCCCAGAGATCGTTGCGGTGCCGTAGCCAGCCCGACGATAGACCTCCTTCAGGCGCTGCACGTCGGAGTCGATCAACGCTTGGCTCAGCGGGCCACGCGCCTTCGATTCGACCTGCTGCAGCAAAACCTCGCTCTTGAGGCGCTTGTTGCCTTCGAAGGCGACGCGATTGATCGTGTCGTTCTCGTGAACCGAGATCACGGTCTGGTTGCCGCGGCGGCTAACCTGGACGTTCGAGAACAGCCCGGTCGCCATCAGGCTCTGCCGAACCTCCTGCGGACCACCCTGCCCTGCATAGGACCGAATGGTCTCCGCATCGACGCGGCGGTTGCCTTGGACAATCACGGCCTGCGCAAAAACAACGCCACCGCTAACGGCCAACATAAAGGCCGAAAGTCCGACTGATCGAGAGAGCCGCATTTTGAAAGACCGGCTCTTTGGGGTCGACGTCATCGGGTCGCCTATTCCATTTAGTAGGTCACCACCCCAACCGGGGACACCTGCCTTTGGGCAGGTGCATGGCGACATTGCAGACCAATCGCTTCTACAAAGTTTCCGACGAGGTGCAAACGAACATTGTCGTTAACAAATTATTTTTAACCTCGTCGTTGCCAGGAGGCCACGCGCCCCCCCGCAAAGCGCCCGATTCGACGAAGCTTTTGCGCCTATCGGCAATGAATCTTGCCGCCGGTCACATCATTCGTGGGCTTGCCAGCCGGAGTCTACAGTCGCGAGTGGACGTGGACGATGTCATTCCACGTCACGAAGAGCATCAGCATCAGGACCAGCCCAAAACCGACCCGAAAGCCGATCTCCTGGGCGCGCTCGCTCAAGGGGCGGCCGCGGAGAGCCTCGATCGCATAGAACATCAGATGTCCGCCATCGAGCATCGGAACCGGCAAAAGGTTCATCAGGCCGATCGAGACCGAGAGAATCGCCGCAAGATTGATCAGCGCGAGCAGACCTCCATTGGAAGCAACCATCCCTGAAACCTGGGCGATGCGGATCGGCCCCGAAAGTTGATCCGTCGATTCACGACCGCTCATCAATTTGGACAGATAGTCATAGGTCCGGTCGACCACGAACCAGGTCTCGGAGAATCCAACCTTCACGGCTTCACCGAGGCTGTAATGCTGGGTCGTCCAGTCCTCGGCCCGGCGGGAGGCCTGGACCCCGATAACGCCGATGCGCTGTTTGCCGAGCGCCGTCGATGTCTCGTTCAGATCAGGCGTGACAGGCAGGGTCACCATCGTGCCCGCGCGATCGACCGTCACCGAAAGGGTCTCGTTCGGGTGTGTCGAGACCACTCTTTGCATGTCGCTGAAGCTGCGGATCTGCTTGCCGTCGATCGTCAGGACAACGTCCCCGGCGAGCAGACCTGCGCGCTCAGCGGCCTTCCCGGCAATCACCTGCTCAACCCGGGGCGTCAGGACCGGGCGACCGAAGGCGTAGACGGTCCCGGCAAAGATGAGGATGGCCAGCACGAAATTGGCAATCGGGCCGGCCGCGACGATCGCCACCCGTTCAGCGATCGATTGAGCCGGGAAGGAACGTGCTCGCTGTTCCGCCGTCATGCGCTCGACTTCAGCGCTGTCGGCTGCGGAGCTCGAGGGATCCGCATCACCCGAGAACTTCACATAGCCGCCTAGCGGGATCAGCGCGAAGCGCCAGCGCGTGCCGTGCTTGTCAACGAATCCGAAAATCTCGCGGCCGAAGCCGATCGAGAACACTTTCACGTCGACGCCGCACCAACGACCGACGAGGAAGTGCCCAAGCTCGTGCACGAATACAACGATGGTCAGGACAAACAGGAACGGCACCAGGTAACTGAGCAGGAAGCTGCCCGAGTTCCAGACGGTCGCTGCAATATCCATAAAATTCTCCCGATTCCTGTCCCTTACGTGACAGTGAAGGTGCCCTTCGACAAGAGCAGGCGAGCGCGGTTTCTCGCCTCATGGTCAATGGCAAGGGCAGCTTCAATGTCGACCGGTGCCGCGATGTCAGCACCGAGCCCGCTACAGACGGCCTCGACGAGAGCCGGGATGCCGGAAAAGCCGATCCGTCCGGCAAGAAAGGCCTCGACCGCGACTTCGTTGGCGGCATTGAGGATCGCCGGCACCGCGCCTCCGGTCTCCAACGCTGCCATCGCCAGAGCAAGCGCCGGAAAGCGGGCAAGATCAGGGCGTTCGAAGGCCAGCGGCGCAGTCGTCACGAGATCGACGAAGCGCGTGGCCGGCGCATCGAGCCGGCCGTCGACGCCAAGGCAATGCGCAGCCGCAACCCGCATATCCGGAATTGCCATGCCTGCAGTGACCGAGCCATCGCGGAAGGTAACGAGACCATGCACGATCTGCTGAGGGTGCACCAGGACATCAAGCTGATCGTGCTTCAGCCCGAACAGGAAACAGGCCTCGATCAGCTCAAGACCCTTGTTCATCATGCTGGCGGAGTCGATCGTGATCTTGGCGCCCATTGCGTAATTCGGGTGGGCCAGAGCCTGCTCCGGCTTGGCCGCCGCAATTCGTTCTGCCGACCAGGTGCGGAAGGGCCCCCCCGATGCCGTCAGCGTCATGGATCGGATCGCCGAGATCGGCTCAGCTCCAAGCGCCTGGAAGAGAGCATTATGCTCCGAATCCAGCGGCAGGATGCGCGCGCCCACGGCCTTGGCCTGCGCCATCACGGCAGCGCCAGCACAAACCAGGCTCTCTTTGTTGGCGAGGGCAATCACACGGCCAGGCGTCAGCGCGGCAAAGGTCGCTTCCAGACCGGCAGCCCCTGCTATGGCACTGACGACAATGTCGCTCGGCATCGCGACCGCGTCGAGAACGGCCTGCCGCCCCGCCCCGCTGTCGATACCGCTACCGGCCAGGGCCTGCGCCAGAGCTCCGCCTCCCGACTCGTCCGCCAAAGCGGCAAAGCGGGCACCTGTTTCGACCGCCACCCGGGCGAGGCTCGCAGCGTCCCGCCCACCGACCACGACATCGATCTTCAGGCGATCAGGATTCTCCGAGACGACGTCGCGCGTCGACCGGCCGATGGAGCCTGTGGCTCCAAGAAGAGTGACGAGACGGCGCATGACGTCTTCAGAACTCCAGATGCGCCAGGAAAAGTGCAGCACCAGCAAGGACCAGCACGGCCCAGTAGCCATCAAGCCGATCGAAAAAGCCACCATGGCCGGGGATCAACTTGCTTGAATCCTTGGTGCCAAAGCGACGCTTGACGGCCGATTCAAAGAGATCGCCAGCCTGACTCACGATCGAGGCCGAAAGCGAGGCAGCGATCACAAAGACCGGACCCACGACTGCGGCCGCCCCCGGGGTCAACACCCAGACGACATAACCACCAAGCGTGCCGGCAGCGGTTCCGCCGAGGGCGCCGGACCAGGTCTTCTTCGGGCTGATCGCAGGCATCAGCTTCGGCCCACCAAGAGCCCGCCCCGTAAAATAGGCGGCAATATCGGTCAGCCAACAGACCGCGAAGGTCCAGATGATCACAGCAAACCCGAAGTCCGGCAGCGCACGCAGCGCTGGCGTGATCAGGGCAAAGGCGAGCGCGTAGGCAACACCGCAGGCCTCCAGCCAGTTCCGCTTTTCGAGAACCGGGGTCAGGAGCGCCCCAAAGAACGCAGCGAAGGCGGAAACACCGGCGAGCGCCACTGGACTGATCGGGGCGAAGCCAAGCGCCAGGCCGGCAATCGCAACGCCGATGCCTGCCGGCACCGCATTCCGGCGGCTCACGATCGCGAGCCATTCATAGGCGACCAATCCGGCAGCCAGCGCCCAGATGAGCCTGAACGGCCAGCCCCCGACAAATGTCGCAGCCACAATGCCCGCGGCCAGCACCAGCGCGGATGCGATACGCAGCTTCAGTTCGCTCGGGCCGGCGGCCGGACCGCCGGAAGGTTGGTCACTCACGCTACGCCCACATTGCGGCCGGATGGCTCCGACACGCCGCCGAAACGGCGTTCGCGGCGGCGATACTCGGCCAGCGCTTCTTCCAATGCCGCGCGATCGAAATCCGGCCAGAGTACCGGGGTGAAGACGAACTCCGCATAGGCGGCCTGCCAAAGCAGAAAATTCGAGATCCGTGTCTCGCCCGATGTGCGAATGACGAGCTCGGGGTCGGGCAGGTCTGCGGTATCGAGCCGCGCAGAGATACTGCTCTCATCAATGGTGGTTGCGTCGACAAGGCCTGCCGCGACATCCGAGGCCAGTTGGCGCGCCGCTCGGACGATCTCGTCGCGCGAGCCATAATTGAAGGCGACGACGAGCGTCATTCCCGTGTTGTTGCGCGTGGTCACCTCGGCGTGCTCGACCAGACGGCGCAGATCGGGCGCCAGATCGCTCCTGCCGCCAATGACCCGGACCCGGACCCCGGCCGCACCGAGTTCGGTCAGATCCTTCTCGATGAAATGCTTGAGCAGCGTCATCAGAAACGACACTTCGGCAGCAGGCCGGCGCCAGTTCTCCGTCGAGAAACTGTAGACCGTCAGTATCTCGATGCCGAGATCGCTGGCGTTGCGGACGGTGCGGCGCAAGGCCTCCAGCCCGCGCCGATGCCCTTCATGTCGCGGCAGGCCGCGCAACTGAGCCCAGCGCCCGTTGCCGTCCATGATCACTGCGACATGGGAGGGCCCTGCAGCCTGGACCTCCGGACGCTGGCCTGCTGACATTCTCGTGCCTCTTTCGGCGTTGCGTCCCGGATCATAGCCGGCGGCTCAAACCCGCCGGGCAACAGGATCAGACGTGCAGGATTTCCTTTTCCTTCGTCGCCAGCGCCTGATCGATCTCGGCGATATGCTGGTCTGTGACCTTCTGGACCTGATCCGACTCGCGCGTCACGTCATCCTTGGTCAGGTGACCGTCCTTCTCGAGCTTCTTGATCACGTCGATCCCGTCGCGGCGGACATGGCGCACTGCGATCTTGGATTCTTCGGCATATTTATGCGCGACCTTGACCATCTCCTTGCGGCGCTGCTCGTTCAGCTCCGGAATCCGGATGCGCAGCACCTGCCCTTCTGTCTGGGGGTTGAGGCCCAGATCGGATTCGCGGATCGCCTTCTCCACCGCCTGGACCATGCTGCGGTCCCAGACCTGGACACTGAGCAGGCGCGCTTCAGGCACGCTGACAGTGGCAAGCTGTGTCAAGGGTGTACGCGCGCCATAAGCCTCGACCTGGATCGGATCGAGAACATTAGCGGAGGCGCGGCCGGTGCGCAGGGAGGCGAGATCGCCCTTGAAGGATTGCACCGCGCCTTGCATCCGACGCTTCACGTCGGCGAGGTCGAATGTCGTCTGGGCCATTTTAGTCGAGACCTTGCAGATAATCGAAAACCGGCGCGACCATGGCCGCGGCCCCGCTCAGGGTCAAGGATTTCATGTGCCAACAGCACCTTCGCGGGGCAATCTGCAAGGGAAAAACGCCTGAGGCAGGTCGGCATGGCGGACAGGTGATCCGGAACGGTGGCAAGACCAGGCGCCGCTTCCTAGCTTTAAGGTCGGGCCTCGACCGTGACGTCGCGGCCGAGCACAACCGAACCACGAGGAGACCCCTTGCCCCGTCTGAACCGCATCATTGAAACTGCGCTCTATGTCGACGATCTCGATCGCGCGCAGGAGTTCTATGAGACGAAGCTCGGATTGAAGCCGATGCTGAAGACGAGGACGCTATTCGCCTATGATGTTGGCGGGACGAGTGTCCTTCTGCTCTTCCTTCGAGGACAATCTCTCCTCACCCAATCATCAGCCAAGGGCAGTATTCCACCGCATGACGGCAGCGGACCCCTGCATATCTGCTTCGCGATCGACACCAGCGAACTCACAGCCTGGGAAGAGCGGCTGCAGCAGCATGGAATCGATATCGAGGGCCGGATGAGCTGGGATCGCGGCGGAAACAGCCTCTACTTCCGTGATCCCGACGGCCATCTGCTGGAGTTGATGACGCCGGGGATCTGGCCGAACTACTGAGCCTTGTAAACCGCGAGGAATCCGGCGGTCAGGGCGTCACATAGGTTGCCCTGCCCTCGCCGCGCAGAACGGCCGCAAGCGCGCCCGTTTCGGCGATCGAGAAGACGACGATCGTCAGCCCGGCGTCGCGCGCCAGCGCAAAGGCAGCCGTATCCATCACCTTGAGATCATGCCTGATCGCCTCGGCATGAGTCAGGCTCTCATAGCGCTTGGCATTCGGATCCTTCTTCGGATCGGCGGTGTAGACGCCATCGACCTGCGTCGCCTTCAGCAATTGCTGGCAGTCGAGCTCGGCCGCCCGAAGGGCCGCTCCGGTATCGGTGGTGAAATAGGGATTACCCGTGCCACCGCCGAGAATGACGACCTTGCCGTGGCTGAGATGGTCGAGCGCGCGCCGGCGAGCATAGCTCTCGCAGAGCGAGGGCATGGGCACAGCCGACATGGCGCGGGCCGGGGCGCCGGCGATCTCGATGGCATGCTCGAGCGCAAGCGCGTTCATCACCGTGCCGAGCATGCCGATCGAATCAGCGCTTGGTCGATCAAGGCCCTTGTTCAAGCCTTGGACCCCGCGAAAGAAATTGCCGCCGCCGACGACGATCGCAATCTCGACGCCTTCATGCGCGGCCTTCGCGATATCGGCTGCGAGCGCAGTCAGTGTCGTACCGTCGAGGCCGGATCCAGCTTTCCCCGCAAGGGCTTCGCCGGAGAGCTTCACAAGAACGCGTTTGGGTCTCACCGGCTTTCTCCATGGGCTGGGACGGCGCGATTCGGCACCAACATCGTCTTCTTACAAAAAAGGCCGCGCAGAGCGCGGCCTTTTTCAGATCCTATCAACCGGCTTATCAGCCCGTCGTGCCGCCAGCCGCTGCGACTTCAGCGGCGAAATCGGTTTCTTCCTTCTCGATGCCCTCGCCGAGCGCGAAGCGAGCGAAGCCGGTCAGCTTGACCGGAGCACCAACCTTGCCCTCCGCTTCCTTCAGCACCTGGGCCACGGACTTCGAGCCGTCATGGATATAGGCCTGCTCGAGCAGGCAGTACTCCTTGGCGTAGCTCTTCAAGCCGCTCTCGGTGATCTTCTCGAGCACGTTGGCGGGCTTGCCGGCATTCTTCTCGGCCAGGATCGCCTTCTCGCGCTCCAGGATCACCGGATCAACCGAAGCAAGATCGAGCGCGACCGGATTGGTGGCGGCGACGTGCATGGCAAGCTGACGACCGAGGGCCGCAAGCTCTTCGCCCTTGCCGGTCGTCTCGAGACCGACGATGACGCCGATCTTGCCGAGACCATCGGCGACCGAGCCGTGGACGTACTGGCCGATGACGCCGGCGCTGACCTTGACCTCGGCGACACGGCGCAGGGTCATGTTCTCGCCAATCGTGGCGATGGCATTGGCGATGGCGTCAGCGACGGTGCCGCCGCCCGGATAGTGATGGGCGAGCAGCGCCTCGACGTCGCCGCCGCGCTCCAGCGAGACGTCGGCGATCGTGCGGGCGAGCGCCTGGAACTCGAGATTACGCGCAACGAAGTCGGTCTCGGAATTGACCTCGGCGACGACACCGCGGTTCTCGGACACGGCCACGGCGACCAGGCCCTCGGCGGCAACGCGGCCGGCCTTCTTCGCGGCCTTGGCAAGGCCCTTGGTGCGCAACCAGTCGATGGCGGCCTCGATGTTGCCGTCGGTCGCGGCCAGCGCGGTCTTGCAATCCATCATGCCCGCGCCAGTCTTGTCGCGGAGTTCCTTCACCATGCCGGCGGTGATCGCAGCCATCTGTCGTTCCTTGCTGTCATGTGCCGGGCCTGCGCAACGACGCTGGCGGCCAACGGCACGGTCTTCGATTTCAGAGCGCGCCATAGCGCGAAGGGAAAACGCCGACGCTCCGTGACCGGCCGTCGGCGTGACTTCATTCATTTGCCGCGCATTGCTGCGCTGCCGAGGCGACGCGCCGATGACGCGCCGCCCTGAGCTTGCTCTCAGGCCTCGGCGAGATCGCGCGCCTGGGCAACCCAGCCGTCGCGCTCGATGCGACCGCCGAGCTTCAGATCGGCATCAACCTTGACGACATCGGCCGGCGACATCGCAGCGATCTGCCAGAAGTGGAACAGGCCACCGTCGTTGAGCTTCTGAACCAGCTCCGGCCCCATGCCGGAGAGCTTCATGAAGTCGTCCGGCGCGCCGCGCGGCGCGGTCAGCAGCTCGAACACCGGGGCAGCGTCTGCGGCCGGCTCGATGATCGCCGTCTCAACGATGGGGGCCTCGGCAGCGCCGAGATCGATGCCATGGTCGCCCGAGGCGCGCGAGATGCCATCGATGGCCGAACGGGCGATCAGATCGCAATAAAGCTGGATGGCGCGGCCGGCGTCGTCATTGGCAGGCACCGGGTAGGTGATGCCGTCCGGATCCGAGTTCGAGTCGACAATGGCGGCGACCGGGATGCCGAGGCGCTGGGCCTCCTTGATCGCGAGCGCTTCCTTGTTGGTGTCGATCACGAAGATCATGTCGGGCGTGCCGCCCATGTCCTTGATGCCGCCGAGCGCCTTCTCGAGCTTGTCGCGCTCACGCGCCAGCATCAGGCGTTCCTTCTTGGTCAGGCCGGTGCTGCCGCCATTCAGGAGCTCGTCGACCTTGCGCAGGCGCTGGATCGAGGCCGAGATGGTCTTCCAGTTGGTCAGCATGCCGCCGAGCCAACGGGAGTTGACGTAGTACTGAGCCGACCGCTTGGCAGCGTCGGCGATCGAGTCCTGCGCCTGGCGCTTGGTGCCGACGAACAGGACGCGGCCGCCACGGGCCACGGTGTCGCTGACAGCCTGCAGGGCGCGCGAGAGCATCGGCACCGACTGCGACAGGTCGAGAATGTGGATATTGTTGCGGGTGCCGTAGATATACGGCGACATCTTCGGGTTCCAGCGGTGAGCCTGGTGGCCGAAATGCGCGCCGGCTTCGAGCAACTGGCGCATGGAAAAGTCTGGCAGAGCCATGATTCGATCGTCCTTCCGGTTGAGCCTCTGGGGTGCGAATGAACAAGGCATGGACTGCCTCGTCACCGGAACGCCTCGGAAGTGAGGCGATGCTCCCCATGTGGGATGGCCTGCGCCTTACACGGGAAACTGTGCCAACGCAAGGCTCGCACCTCAGCAGGTCATCGGCGTCGCGGCTTCTTCTGGGCGCCAAGTCGCCAGGCTGCCTCGAGCGCGCCGGCAAGTTCAGCCAGGCTGAGCCTGGAGAGATCGGCTGTCGTCCAGCCCCTCCTGCCCCAGGCATTCGAGACCGGGCTGAGGGCGTCCGGAGCCATCAAGCATCTGAACTCCTGATCCTCGGGCGAGAAGCAGAAATTCGCACTGCACCCGTCAGGAGCGAGAGTGACGTAGATTCGTGAGACCTTGAACGCGGCACGGTCGAAATGTGGAACCTCGACCGTGCCATCCAGAGCCAACGCCAGACGGCGCAAATCATCTCCCGTCGCCATCGACCGCACCTCCCAGGCCCGGGGCGGATTCAGCCAAAAGCCGATTTCGCGGGGCCTCAGCGAGGCCGGCTATTTTGGCAAGGCTGCGCCCGCTTGTTTCACCACATTGCCGATCTGCTTGCAGTAGGTCGCGGCCGACGCGTTTTGAGCCTTGGCTATGGCCTCGATATCCTGCGTGACGCCCATCATCGCGATCGTACCCTTCTTGCCCTGCGCTTCGGCGGCGTCCCCACCGCTCTTGTCGGCAGGCGCCGGGATCAGGCCAAGCATCTTCTTCTGGATCTCGACGACATCAGCTCCAACGTGACCTTTCTCATTGCAGTAGGTCAGTATTCCAAGCTGATTGCGGCCCAATTGATAGGCGACCGCGAGTTGGTCCGCCTGGCTCTGCGCAAGGGCGCCTGGACCAGCAGAGAGAACGGAAACCACTGCGCCAAACACGCAAATGGGTTTCAAAAGGAACGCCATAACGACTTTTCCCTCAAGCAATGAGCATCGGAACGATGCGTGCCCCGCTTCCCCAAGGGCGTGACTAACCCTGCAATGAGGTCAAGACAATCGCGCGACGGTTATGGCAGGAGGCACTCAACCGGAGGTCGCCCCGTCCCGCGCGAGCCCGCGCGCTCGACAACAGCCTCGAGCGCTCTTCGGCCTGGAGACGGACAGCGTCCCGTCTTACGACGACGCGGCTCATGCGCCTGATGTCACGCTGCTTTCACGGCGTCCGGCGCGCACGCAGACATGGCTTGAGAGATCAGCGTGAAGTCATGGGCGCTGACGGCGACCAGCCCGAAGCGAAACAGGTGGCCCCAGTTCAACCGCCCGGATGTCAACTCCAGCCTGTCGAGCAAGGGCTTGATCGAGGCTTCGGAGGCGGCCAGCCAGGCGACATCGCGCCGGGAAGGCCGAAAGCCGGCCCCCATATCGGCACGATAGGGCTCGCCACCGCATACCCGGCCGATGGCGGTGAAGGCTTGCAATCTCTCCCCGCCGCCGAAGGTTTCAGTCGGCGAGTAGTAGGCGATGCCATCACCGGCCCGAATACGGCGCAACGGGCCGGCCTTGCCATGGCAAACCTGCATGAAGCCTCCGGCCAGTCCGAGCCGGACATGCTCGGCCGAAGCGACAGCGATCCAGTAACCGGTCATGCCCGCCTCCTCAGACTTCGGTGGGAGCGAAGACACGCAGACGATGGCTATCCGGGTCTGCCGCAACGAAGGTGCGGCCGAAATCGAGATCGACCGGTTCCTGAAGGATCGTGATACCCTGCTCCTTCCACTCCCTATGGATCGCATCGACCTGATCGGCGCTACCGACAGGCATGCCCAGCTCTCCGCCGCCTCCGACTGCTTCTGCTCCGGGCTGGACCGTATGACGCGACCAGAGCCCGAGCATGATGCCCGACTTCAGCGCGAACAGAGCGAAGGTCGGCGAGGTTTCAACGGGTTCGGCTCCGAGCAGTGCACGATAGAAGCGGCAGCTCGCGGCCGGGCTGTCGACGTAGAGGATGACGAAACTGGCGTTCTGCATCGGTCATTTCTCCGGTTGGGCGATGAGGAGATCCTAGATGCAGATGCTGCCAATTTCCGGCAGTGTCGGTCACGATTGCTGCGGGATTCCCTCGCGCTCGCGCCACTGCTTCAGCAAGCCCTGGCGCCGGTGGGGGTAGCGGATGTCGAGCGGCTGAACCTGCGAAATGCGGTCGGCGCGAAAATGCCGGAAATCCTGCCGAAGCTCGCACCAGGCGACGACGACGCGGACATGGTCGAAGAAGCTCAGGGCAAAGGGCCAGACCACCCTTTCGCTAGCCTGGCCAGTGCCATCACGGTAGAGGATCGTGAGCTTGCGTTCGGAACGGATCGCCTTGCGGATGGCCGAGAGATCGACGTCTTCCGCCATGATCGCCGCACCTGGGCCGACCAACAGGGCTGACGCCTCAGCACCATCGCGCAGATCACCGGGCAGGACCGCGAGGATTTTGGCCAACGCATCGCGCGCCGCCAGGGCAAGACGGTCATCGGCCCGGTCGGACACCCAGCGCGAGCCGAGCACCAGTGCTTCGATCTCATCCTCGGAGAACATCAGAGGTGGCAGCATGAAGCCCGGTTTGAGAACATAGCCCAGTCCCGGCTCGCCCTCGATCGGAGCGCCTTGCGCCTGCAACGTGACGATGTCGCGGTAAAGGGTGCGTATGCTGACACGCAGTTCGTCGGCGAGCCGCCGGCCGGAGACCGGGCGACGATGGCGTCGCAGCAGTTGGATCAGATCAAGCAGGCGTTGCGAGCGCGACATTTGCTGGCGTCACATCGGTAACTCCTGCGGGGTGAACCGCCTCACCCCAAGCGCGGTCATGTCGGACCAGGCTCTTGCCAGGGAGCCATCGAGATCGATCCCTCGGCAAGCCTCCTCGACGACAAAGGTTTCCAGCCCGCTCCGGACGGCATCCTGCGCCGTCCAGTTGACGCAGAAATCGGTGGCGAGCCCGACGATGGCGATCCGCGAGATGCCGCGCTCCTTGAGATAGCCCCCCAATCCTGTTGGTGTCATGCGGTCGGCCTCGAAGAAGCCGGAGTAGCTGTCGACCCCGGAGCGATAGCCCTTGCGGATGATGGCCTGGGCATGAGGCAGGTCGAGGCCTGGATGAAATTCCGCGCCGCGCGTGCCCTGGACACAGTGCTCAGGCCAAAGCACCTGCTCTCCATAGGGCATGGTCACGCTCTCGAACTGGTTCCTGCCGGGATGGTGCGAGGCAAAGGAAGAGTGCCCCGCCGGATGCCAGTCCTGGGTCAGCACAACCGTTTGAAAGCGGCGACCGAGCGCATTGACCACGGGTATGATCTGGTCTCCGCCAGCAACGGCGAGACGGCCGCCCGGGCAGAAATCGTTCTGCACATCGACGACAATCAGCGCTGTCATGCTGCCCTCACCGCTTCTCAGCGCAATTCGACGCTGACCACGCCCGGCGCCGCCCGTACCGCATTGGCAATCTGCTGGTTGACCGGGTAGCGGCCCGGCAACTCGATCTCGACCTCCTGCGCGCCATCATCGAGGATCATGATCACCGCAACCTTGCCCTCGGCGCGGGTGCCTTCACGCGGGCGAATGCGTTCCGCAATGCTGCCCAATGCCCTGTCGTCGCGCAAGTAGACCAGCAGATCCTGTTTCTGGCGAGCGGCCAGATCATCGAGCACCTCGACGTCCTCGATGCGTGGTCGAACATCCTCGCCATCGAGCACCGCGCTGAGACGCAATACCAGAGCCCGACCGGGCTCCAGCAGATCGCGGTACCGCTGCAGTCCCTCCGAGAACAGGATCGCCTCGAACTGCCCGCTGGGGTCTGACAGGTTGACGATGCCCATCTTGTTGCCGGACTTGGTGCGCCGTTCCGATTTGTCGATCACCGAGGCGGCAACTTTGGCGACGGAGGTCCCGTTTGCCCTGACCGTCTTGGCAAAATCGGCAAAGCGCTGAACGCGCAGCCGCTTCAGCACATGTTCGTAATCGTCGAGCGGATGACCCGACAGGAAGAACCCGACGGCGTCATGTTCACGCCGCAGTCGTTCGGCCGGCGCCCACGGCTCCGTCGGTGGAATGCGAAAAGCCTCCGCGACGGAGCCCCCGCTGAAGAGTTCGGACTGGCCACCCGCCACGGCCTCGCGCGTACGGTTCGAGAGCGCCAGCATGCCGTCGATCGCGGCCATGGCACGGGCGCGGTCCTTCTCCAGCGGATCGAGCGCACCAGCGGCGATCAGGGCCTCGATCGTGCGGCGGTTGACGAGCTTGGTGTCGATACGGCGAGCAAAATCGGCGAGATCGCGGAACGACCCGTCCGAACTGCGCGCCACGACGACGGATTCGACCGCCGTGCGCCCGACCCCCTTGATGGCGCCGAGCGCGTAGCGGATCGCGCCATCGGCCACGTCGAACTCGACGCCCGAGCGGTTGATCGACGGCGGCTCGACCGTGATGCCGAGACGCTCGGCATCACGCCGGAATTCCGAGAGCTTGTCGGTGTTGCCCATGTCGAGCGTCATCGACGCGGCGAGGAACTCGACCGGGAAATTCGCCTTGAGATAGGCGGTCTGGAACGCGACGACGGCGTAGGCGGCGGCGTGGCTCTTGTTGAAGCCATAGTCGGCGAATTTCGCGAGCAGGTCGAAGATCTCGGAGGCGATGCTCTTCGTCATGCCGCCCTCGACGGCGCCTTTCACGAAGCGGTCGCGCTGGGCGTCCATCTCCGCCTTGATTTTCTTGCCCATGGCGCGGCGCAGCAAATCCGCCTCGCCGAGCGAATAGCCCGAGAGCGCCTGCGCCACCTGCATCACCTGCTCCTGGTAGACGATGATGCCATGCGTTTCGGCCAGGATCGGTTCCAGCTTCGGATGGAGATAGGTGGGATCCTCCAAGCCGAGCTTGCGGCGGCAATAGGTCGGGATGTTGTCCATCGGACCCGGCCGGTAGAGGGCGACGAGTGCGATCAGATCCTCGATCCGGTCGGCCTTCATCTCGACCAGGGCCTTGCGCATGCCCGCCGATTCAACCTGGAACACGCCGACCGTCTCGCCGCGCGCCAGCATCTCGTAGCTCTTCGGATCGTCGAATGGCAGTTGGGCGAGGTCGATCTGGATGTCGCGCTGGGCAATCAGGGTCACAGCGGTGGTCAGCGTCGTCAGCGTCTTGAGGCCGAGGAAGTCGAACTTCACCAGGCCGGCCTGCTCGACCCATTTCATGTTGAACTGGGTCACACGCATCCCGGTGCGCGGATCGACCGACAGCGCGACGAGTTGCTCGAGCGGCCGATCGCCGATCACCACGCCTGCGGCGTGGGTCGAAGCGTGGCGGTGAAGTCCTTCCAGTTTCTGGGCAATTTCGAGCAGGCGGGCCACAACCGGCTCTTCGTCCGCAGCCGCCTGGAGCTTCGGCTCGCCAGCGATCGCCTCCGGCAGCGAGATCGGCTTCGCCGGGTTCTGCGGCACCAGCTTGGTCAGCTTGTCGACCTGGCCATAGGGCATTTCCAGCACGCGGCCGACGTCGCGCAGCACGCCGCGCGCCAGCAGCGTGCCGAAGGTGATGATCTGCGCAACGCGCTGCTCACCGTAGCGCCGCTTGACGTAGTCGATCACCTCTTCGCGTCGGTTCTGGCAGAAATCGATGTCGAAGTCCGGCATCGAGACGCGGTCGGGATTGAGGAAGCGTTCGAAAAGCAGGCCGAAGCGGAGCGGATCGACGTCGGTGATGGTCAGCGCATAGGCAACAAGCGAACCCGCGCCGGAGCCGCGTCCCGGCCCGACCGGGATGCCCTGGTCCTTCGCCCATTTGATGAAGTCCGAGACGATGAGAAAATAGCCCGGGAACTTCATGCGGTTGATGATCGAAAGCTCGAAATCAAGCCGCGATTCGTATTCGCCGACCGTGTAGCCCGAAGCCGGGCCGTGCTTGGACAGCCGAGCTGCCAGACCGGCACGCGCCTGGGCTTCGAGCTCCTCTGCCTCGTCGCGTCCCTCCTCACCGAAACGCGGCAGGATCGGCTTGCGTGTCGTGACGCGCCAGGTGCAGCGCATCGCGATCTCGACGGTCGCAGCCAGCGCCTCCGGCAAATCGGCGAAGCGGCGCTTCATCTCGGACCGGGTGACGAAGAAATGCCCTGGCGTCACCCGCCGACGCTCGCCGTCTGAGACCAACCGCCCTTCGGCTACCGCAAGCAGCGCGTCATGCGCCTCGAAATCCCCGGCCTTGGCGAAGAAGGGTTCGTTGGTCGCGACGATCGCGAGATCGGAATCATAGGCGAGCCTGAGCAGATGTGCCTCGACGGCAGCCTCGCCATCACGGCCGTGGCGCTGGAGCTCGACATAGAGCCTGTCGCCAAAGATCTCGGTGAGCTTTGCCAGGCGGGCGCCAGCCTGCGCCACCTGCCCGGCACGCAGGGCGCTGTCGATCGGGCCGCCCGGGCCACCGGTCAACGCGATCACGTCGTCATGATGTGCCGTCAGCTTCTCGAGTGACGAAATCGGCTGCCCGGCGCCCCCGCTGGCAAGGCACGCTTCCGTGACGAGCTTCATCAGATTGCCGTAGCCCGCCTCGGACATGGCAAGCAGGACGATGTGCGGTACGCCCTGCGCCTGACCGGGCCGGCGGCCGCTATCCGCCTCGTCGGCGAAATCCACCGAGAGCTGGACGCCCACGATAGGCTGGATGCCGCCACCAGCGAGCTTCTCGGAGAATTCGAGTGCGCCGAAGAGGTTGTTGCTGTCGGTCAGGGCCAAAGCAGGCTGGCCGTCCGCAGTCGCGAGCTTGGCCAGCGTGCTGACCGTCATGGCCCCTTCGAGCAGTGAATAGCTCGAGTGAACGTGGAGATGGACGAAACCCACCTCGGACAGAATGCGGGACCGGCCCTGCTCTCGACTCATCGGGTCACCTCGTCCGCCCTTATGGAGCGAGCCCACCGGTCCAGTCGAGAGACTTTCCGCCGGCTGTGGATGGCTCAGACGCTAGGAGCAGCGAGCAGCGCCGCCCAGAGCCAGATCATCCCAAGGAAGAGGCCGAGCGAGGCAAGCTCCACCATTCCGACGACCAGCTTACGTGCTAAAACCATCTTGACCTCCAGATGTTCGCTATATGTCCATCATAATTCCTGTTTTGTTCTCGTCAATCGCGCAGCGTTAGTTCCATTCTGGACGTCTGGATGGAGGTTAATATCCCCTTGATGGTGGTGGAAGGCGATTAACCCTTCGGCGTAGGTCGCGTACGCATTCGCGCCGATGCATTCAGGCTCGTACACGGCTGTTGGCGTCGCGGAAGCTGCTAGAGAGCCGCATGGACCAAAGTTCAGATGCCTCCGGCGCTTCCGTCGCCAAGCCCCACTCAAAACCCGCCGAGGCGAACAGCAGGACGAGCGCGCGTTGGCCTCGAACTGCACTCGCAGCCCCGCGCTGGGCATCGTCCTGATGGCCATATCGATGCTGTTCATCCCCGGCGCGGATGCGATCGGCAAGTATCTCAGCGGGGCGCACTCCCCGGCCTTTCTAAGCTGGGCTCGCTATGTCGCGGCGCTCGGCTTCGTACTGCCTGTCGCGCTGTATGTGCAGGCGCGCGCGCCGGCGCCGCTGCTTGGCCGCAACCAGATCCTGCCGCAGCTTCTGCGCACCGCCTTCCTGGTTGGCGCGATGACGCTCTATTTCACCGCGATTGCGCGCATTCTGCTTGCCGACGCGCTGGGGGCCTACTTCATCGCGCCAATCATCGCGACCCTGCTGGCCGCGATTGTCCTGCGCGAGCGGCTTGACCGCCGAAAGCTGGCGGCCGTCATTCTAGGCTTCATCGGAGCCACGCTGATCGTGAGACCGGGCGCTGACGGCAGTTCCGGCACGCTGATCGCGCGGGCGTCGGGCGGACTGATGGCGTGCTACCTCGTGATGCCCCGAGCGACCGCCCAGGGCAGCTCACCGCTGTCGGCCCTGACCATCCAGCTCGTCTTCGGCATCCTGTTGCTGGCGCCTATCGTGCTGTTCCAGTGGACGATGCCCAATCGCGAGGAGATTCTGCTGATCCTATTGATGGGCCTGCTTTCAGCCGCCAGCAACCTGCTCACGATCAGCGCTTTTCTGAATGGCGCCGGTCTCGACGCTGTCGCCGCTCGTCTATCTCGAACTGCTTGGCGCGACCGCGCTGGGTTACGCTATGTTCGACGATCTGCCATCGACCGCGACCTGGATCGGCATTGTCGTGATCGTGATTGCGGGCCTTGCAGTGGTGGCGCCGGTTCGTGGAAGGCGCAGGAGTGCCCAATAGGCTCACCCCGCGCTAGCGCAGCGGAACGACCAGCCCGTCCCGAATCGTCACCTGCCGGTCCATCCGCCGGGCAAGGTCGAGATTATGGGTCGCGATCAGGGCCGCGAGCCCCGAAGCCCGGGCCAGGGCGACCAGCGTGTTGAAGACATGGAGCGAGGTGTGTGGGTCGAGATTGCCGGTCGGCTCGTCCGCGAGGAGCAGACGGGGCGCATTGGCAACCGCACGCCCAATCGCGACGCGCTGCTGCTCGCCACCGGAAAGCTCGCCCGGAAGATGGTCGAGCCGTTCGCCGAGCCCGAGAAAGGCGAGCAGTTCAGTCGCCCGTTCCTCCGCTTCCCGCTTCCGCAGGCCGCGAATGCGCTGCGGCAGCATGACGTTCTCGAGCGCCGTGAATTCAGGCAGCAGATGGTGGAACTGGTAGACAAAACCGATCTCGGTGCGGCGCAACCGGGTGCGGCCCTTGTCGTCCAGCTTGCTGGTCGCGATTCCGCCCACGAAGACCTCGCCGCTATCGGGCTTCTCGAGCAGGCCGGCGACGTGGAGGAGCGTTGATTTGCCGGTACCGCTCGGCGCGACGAGCGCGACAAGCTCGCCCGGCCACAGTGCGAAATCCGCCTTGCGCAGGATCTCGAGCGGGGCGTCGGTCTGTGGGTAATAGCGCTCGATCTGGGAGAGGAAGAGCGCCGGTGTTTCGCGTTGCATGGCCACGGGTTCTTCTGCCTCAACCCATCCGCAGGGCTTGGACCGGGTCCAGCCGCGCGGCTTTCCAGGCTGGATACAGCGTCGCCAGCAGCGATAGGACCAACGCCATCGCGACGACACTCGCCACTTCCCGCCAGTCGATCACGGAGGGAATGTCGCTCAGGAAGCGCACCGTCGGATCCCAGAGATTGGCCCCGGTGATCCAATTGAGGGTGGCCATGATCGACTTGATGTTGTTGGCGAAGAGAACGCCGAGGCCTAGCCCAGCCAATGTGCCGAACACACCGATGGCCGCCCCCGTGATCAGGAAGACGCGCAGCACAGTGCCGCGAGACGCGCCCATGGTGCGCATGATCGCGATATCTTCGGTCTTGTCCTTCACCAGCATGATCAGGCCCGAGACGATGTTCAGCGCCGCCACCAGCACGATCAGGGTGAGAATGATGAACATGACGTTCCGCTCGACCTCGAGCGCGTTGAAGAAGGTACGGTTGCGCTGCCGCCAATCGGACAGCACAAGCGGCCGTGGCGCGTCGGCCTCGATCGCATCGCGCACGACCTGGGTCCGATCCGGATTGTCGATGAAGACCTCGATGACGTTCACATCGCCATCGCGGTTGAAATAGGCCTGCGCTTCCGCCAGCGGCATGAAGACAAACGAGGAATCGAACTCGGTCATACCTATCTCGAACACCGCTTGGATCGGATAGGCCTTGATGCGCGGAGCGGTCCCGAACGGGGTCGAGGCTCCCTTCGGAGAAACGAGCGTGATCGTGTCGCCTGCGGTCAGCGAGAGCGCCGCGGCAAGCCGACTGCCAACGGCGACGCCGGCGGCGGCGGCGAACCCATCGAGCGTACCGCGCTTGATATTGTTGCCGATGAAGGGGATCGACTTCAGATCGGCCTCCGAGATGCCGCGCACCAGCACGCCGCCATTGGCGTATTGCGACGAAGCAAGCGCCTGGCCTTCCACCAAGGGGATCGCAAGCTTGATACCGGGAACCTGCCGCAGCCGTGCCGCGACCGCTTCGTAGTCATCGAGCGGGCGATCGATCGGTGTCGCGAAGATGTGGCCGTTGACGCCGACGATCTTCTCCAGGAGTTCCTTCCGGAAGCCGTTCATCACCGACATCACGATGATCAGCGTGGCGACCCCGAGCAAAATGCCGAGGAAGGAGAAGCCCGCGATGACGGAAACAAAGCCCTCGCGCCGACGCGTGCGAAGGTAGCGCCCGGCCAGCAGCCATTCGAAACCCGCAAAGGGGCGTGTGCCGGTGGGCTGCTCTGCTTCGGTCGACATCGACTCCACCGCCACGTTCATCGGCGCCTGCTCCGCTCCGCGATCATGACGCTCCCACTCAAGCCGAGCGGCCCGGGAAGCGTTCCAGCGCAGCCGCGAGCGAGACGAGTTCGCGCTCTCCGCCGGCGCGGCGTTTGATTTCCACCTTGCCCTCAGCCAGTCCCTTTGGCCCGACGATGACCTGCCACGGCACGCCGATCAGGTCTGCCGTCGCGAACTTGGCGCCTGGCCGGCCGTCTGTATCATCATAGAGCGTGTCATAGCCCTTGGCGGAGAGCGCGCTGTAGAGTTGCTCGCAGGCGCCATCGGTCGCGGCGTCACCGGTCTTCAGGTTCAGAACCGCGATGTCGAACGGTGCGATCTCGTCCGGCCAGACGATGCCGGCATCGTCGTGACCGGCCTCGATCAATGCTGCGACGAGACGGCTCGGGCCAATGCCATAAGAGCCCATATGCACCGGCACCTGTTGCCCGTCCGGCCCGGTCACCGTCGCTCCCATCGGCTCGGAATACTTCGTGCCGAAATAGAAGATATGCCCGACCTCGATGCCGCGCGCCGACAGTTGCTGGCCGGCGGGAACCGCGTCGAATGCCGCCTTGTCGTGCATCTCCTCGGTCGCAGCGTAGAGGCTCGTCCATTTGTCGACGATGGCCTGCAACCCGTCGACGCTATCGAAGTCGGTGTCGAGCTTCGGCGTCTCGAAGCTGAGATAGTCCTTGTGGCAGAACACCTCGCTCTCGCCGGTGGACGCGAGGACGATGAACTCGTGGCTGAGGTCGCCACCGATCGGGCCCGTATCGGCGCGCATCGGAATCGCCTTCAGGCCGAGCCGGGCGAAGGTTCTCAGATAGGCGGTGAACATGCGGTTATAGGCATGCCGCGCGCCGGCCTGGTCGAGATCGAAGGAATAGGCGTCCTTCATCAGGAATTCGCGCCCGCGCATCACGCCAAAGCGCGGCCTGACCTCGTCCCGGAACTTCCACTGGATATGGTAGAGATTGAGCGGCAGGTCTTTGTAGGACTTCACATAGGACCGGAAGATGTCGGTGATCATCTCCTCGTTGGTCGGCCCGTACAGCATGTCGCGGTCGTGCCGGTCCTTGATGCGCAGCATCTCCTTGCCATAAGCGTCGTACCGCCCACTCTCGCGCCAGAGATCGGCCGACTGAATGGTCGGCATCAGAACCTCGATGGCGCCCGAACGATTCTGCTCCTCGCGCACCACCGCGTTGATCTTGTTGAGCACCCGCAGGCCAAGTGGCAGCCACGAGTAGATTCCTGCCGATTGCTGGCGGATCATGCCGGCGCGCAGCATCAAGCGATGCGAGACGATCTCGGCTTCCTTGGGCGTGTCACGCAGGATCGGCAGGAAATAGCGGGAAAGGCGCATCGGAAAACTCGTTCGAGGGCAGTACGCGGCTCAGCGCGCAGCGAGTCATGTTGTCCCAGAGACACCATCGCCGCCGGCAAAATGCAAACGCAAATCCGCAGAATACGGAGGAAGATGCCAAACGATCGGCTCGGCTCTCGACTATCGCCGGGTCAGCGCGTCGGGAACTTCGCCTTGAGTTGGCCACTGACCGCCGATGGCACGAAAGCCGAGACATCGCCCCCCATGGAGGCGATCTGCCGCACAAGCGTCGACGTGATGTGGCGCGTCCTCGCGGAAGCCGGCAGAAACACGGTCTGCAACTCGGGCACCATGGCCTGGTTCATGCCGGAAAGCTGCATCTCGTAGTCGAAATCGGTCGCGTCACGCAGGCCGCGAATCATGATGGTCGCACCTGCTTTCCTGGCCGCCTGAACGGCGAGGTAGTCGAAGGTCACGACTTCGATCACGACTTTGGCCGCAGCGGCAATCGGGCTTGCAACCTCCCGCAGCAGATGAGCGCGCTCGTCCGCCGAGAAGATCGGGGCCTTGCCCGGGTGGACTCCAATAGCGAGCACCAGCCTGTCGCATAGCCGGCAAGCGCCAGCGATCACATCGGCATGGCCATTCGTGATCGGGTCGAAGGATCCAGGATAGAAAGCGGTTCTGCTCATGGGACAGCGTTACCCTCGGGGCATCCTTGCGGCAAGCGCGGCAGCGAACCGGCCCTATCTGAACGACATCGTCCCGGCATCATGCTGCGGAACGGACTGCCAGGTCACGGACGCCTCGGCGCGGCGATCGACCAGAAGCGCACTCAGCGCACCGGCGCTGCCCAGAATCAGGGAGACGATCGCCAGGGCAGCTGCGGTCGTGGAGAAGCGCCGCTGAACCATATGCCGGGGGCCGAGATGCATCGGTTTCTCTTTGCGAATCATGGATGTAGACGCAATCCCATGGCTGAAGGGCAGCTCCGGCGGAGCCGTGGCCGCTTCATGTCAAAAGCATGATTGGTCTTTCGATCGCGTTAGCCCGCAGCGTTAACCATTGCTTGCCATGGCTCCAGGCCCTAAATCCGCGCCATGCTCACGCTCAACGATATCACCTACAGGCTCGGCGAACGGCTGCTCCTGGACCGGGCCAGTGCGGCCCTGCCGGACGGATCACGCGTCGGCCTCGTCGGTCGCAACGGCACCGGCAAGACCACGCTCTTCCGGATCATTACCGGCGATCTCTCGCCTGAGGGCGGTTCGGTCAGCGTGCCGCGGGGCATGCGGATCGGTGGCGTCGCCCAGGAAGCCCCCGGTGGCCCGGAATCGTTGATCGAGGTCGTGCTCGCAGCCGATACCGAGCGCGCGGCCCTGATGAAGGAAGCCGAGACCGCGATCGACCCGCTGCGCATCGCCGAAATCGAGACCCGGCTCGCCGATATCGGCGCGCATGCCGCCCCGGCCCGGGCGGCGACGGTGCTGCACGGGCTCGGCTTCGATGAGGCAGCGCAGCAACGCCCCTGCTCCGATTATTCGGGCGGTTGGCGCATGCGCGTTGCTCTCGCTGCCGTGCTCTTCGCCGAACCCGATCTGCTGCTGCTCGACGAGCCGACCAATTATCTCGATCTAGAAGGCACGCTCTGGCTCTACGACTATCTGGAGCGCTACCCGCATACCGTCCTGGTGGTGAGCCACGACCGCGAACTGCTCGACACCTGCGTCGACCACATCCTGCATCTCGATCAGGGCAAACTCACCATCTATCGCGGCGGCTATTCATCTTTCGAACGCCAGCGTGCCGAGAAGCAGATGTTGCTCGCGAAGCAGCGCGAGAAGCAGGACGCCGAGCGTAAGCATCTCCAGGCCTTCGTCGATCGCTTCAAGGCCAAGGCCTCGAAGGCGCGCCAGGCACAATCGCGCGTCAAGCGGCTGGAGAAGATGGAATCGATCGCGACCATCGTCGACCGTGACGTGCAGCCATTCAGCCTTCCAGGGCCGGAGCGGCCGCTCTCGCCGCCCATGGTGGTGTTGGACGATGTCAGTGCCGGCTATGGCGAGCGCAAGGTGCTGTCGCGACTCGACCTCACCTTGCTGCCGGACGATCGGATTGCGCTGCTTGGTTCGAACGGCAACGGCAAATCAACCTTCTGCAAGCTGATCGGCGGGCGGCTCCCACCCCTGTCAGGCGATCTGCGGCGTTCGTCCAAGCTTCAGACCGCCTATTTCGCCCAGCATCAGCTCGACGAGCTGCGGATGGAGGAAACGCCAGTCGCGCATCTGCGCGACCTGATGCCTGATGCGCCGGAAGCCAAGGTGCGCTCGAAAGCGGCTCAGATCGGCTTTCCCGCCAGCAAGGCGGATACACCGGTCAAGAACCTCTCCGGTGGCGAAAAGGCGCGGCTGATGCTCGGAATCGCGGCCTTCGGCGGCCCGCATCTGCTCATCCTGGACGAACCGACGAACCATCTCGACATCGACAGCCGCACCGCCCTGGTCAAGGCTATCAACGACTATCCCGGCGCTGTCATCCTGGTCAGCCACGACCGCTTCCTGATCGAAGCCTGCGCCGACCGGCTCTGGCTCGTCGGCGACGGCACGGTGAAGAATTTTGACGGCGACATGGAGGATTATCGCGCCTTCGTCCTCGGTGGCGCCAAGGCAGCCCGTCGCGAAAAGCCCGCAGAGACTGCGAATACCAACAGCAAGGCCGAAGAACGTAAGGGCGCAGCCGTCAAGCGCGTGGCCCAGGGGCCGCTGCGTCAGAAGCTCAACCTGGCTGAGGCACGGATCGCCAAGCTGACCGGATTGATCGAGAAGGTCGATGGCGTGCTCGGCAACGGTGCGGCATTCGCCCGCGATCCGGAAAAAGCTCTGCTGCTCTCGCGCCAGCGTGCGGAATTGTCGGAGGCACTGACCGCCGCGGAGGAAGAATGGCTCGGACTGAGCGAGGAACTCGAGAACGCCTGAAGCGGCCTCGACGATAGGCTCGGGCGAAATCCGAGCTATCGTCCAATGCTTGGATCATCCGATCGGATTTCGTATCCGCTCCGATGATGAACGCTCCTGTGGTTGAATCGGCTTGCTCGAAAACCGCAATCCACTGTTCGGGCTGATGCCTCAGCCCTCCCCTTGTCCCGGCTTGACGATCCGGCTGAGGCGGTTGTCGGTGAACATATAGATCTCGCGGCCGCCGGGCTCGGAATAGAGCACCTGCACCTCGCGCTGGCCCTTGCCACTCTCGCCGATGAGGACATCGGTCGGCCGGGCCCCCTTCAACTTCACGAGTTCGCATTCGGTCACGCCCAGCGCGATCTCCTTTGGCAGGGGACGCGTCGACGGGCTCAGCGAAACGTCCGCCTCGCAACCGCCCTCGGCGGTCAGCATGGCTTCCTGAGTGGACGCGCGGGCTGAAGCGCTGCTGGTTCGCGTACCGCTGGAATCCTGGGTGAAGGAGAAACCGCCAATATCGACGGAACATCCGCCCAGAGCCACAGCGCACACGAACAGAACAGGCACTCTCACGCTTTTTTCTCCCAGCGACCGGTTTCGTCCTGCTGCCAGTAGCTGGCCGTCGCGCCTGTGGCGCGAACTGCCTTCCAATCCTCGCGCGCAGCCGCAAGCGCGTCGGGGTCGTCGCCGTCGAAGATGAGGACGACGCGCTCGTAATCCTGCAATGCGTCGGGAATACGGACGCCGTCAGCGCAGATTCTAACCTGCGCTGCGTTGGGATTATGGGCCTGTGTCGTCAGCACGACCGGATTGGTCGCTGCATCCGACTCGCTCGCCATGACATGCGGCAGAAAGCTGTCATCCGCATAGGTCCACAGATGATCGTCCAGTACGCTCGCCCGCTCGGAACTGGAGACCTCGATGACCACCTTCTGGCCGCGCGACAGCGCCCGATCGAGAATGGTCGGGAGAACCTGCTCAAGCGGACGCGACTGAAGATGGAAGAACAGGACTTCCGTCATGAAAGCCCCTTCTTATCAGAGCATTGCGAAACAATATTTCGAGAGAATCAGGACTCGTAATGGTTCGCGACGAGCCGGTCGAGGAGGCGCACGCCCCAGCCCGAGCCCCAGGAGCGATTGGTCTCGCTGTTTGGGGAGCCCATGCCGGTGCCGGCGATATCGAGATGCGCCCAGGGCGTTTCATTGACATGCCGCTGCAGGAACTGCGCAGCAGTGATCGAACCGCCATAGCGCCCGGCCGAGTTCTTCATGTCTGCGAACTTTGAATCGATCATCTTGTCGTAAGCTGCGCCAAGCGGCATACGCCAGACGGTTTCGCCAGTGGCCTTGCCCGCGACTGCGAGACGCTCGGACAACTCGTCATCATTCGAGAACAGCCCGGCATTCTCCTGCGCGAGCGCCACCAGAATCGCTCCTGTCAGGGTTGCCAGATTGATCATGAAGCGCGGCTTGTACTTGTCCTGCGTGTACCAGAGCACATCGGCGAGGACGAGCCGCCCCTCTGCGTCGGTATTGATGATCTCGATGGTCTGCCCTGAAAGCGAGGTGACGATGTCACCAGGGCGCTGGGCGTTGCCATCCGGCATGTTCTCGACCAGTCCAATCACGCCAATAGCATTGACCTTGGCCTTGCGCGCCGCGAGCGCATGCATCAGTCCGGTGACGCAGGCGGCTCCGGCCATGTCCCCCTTCATGTCCTCCATACCGGCGCCCGGCTTCAGCGAGATGCCGCCAGTGTCGAACGTGACGCCCTTGCCGACGAAGGCGACGGGCCGAACTCCGGGTTTGGCGCCATTCCAGCGCATGACGACGACGCGGCTCTCGCGGCGCGACCCCTGGCCAACGCCAAGCAAGGCCCGCATGCCGATCTTCTTGAGTTGCTTCTCATCGAGAACCTCGACTTCGACACCAAGCTTCTCGAGTTTGGCGGCGCGTTCGGCGAATTCTTCGGGATAGAGAACATTCGGCGGCTCGTTCACGAGATCGCGAGCAATCTCGACGCCGCCGGCGATAGCTTCGCAGGCCTTGAGGGCCTTCTTCAGAGCGGCCGGGTCGGGGGTGCGCAGCGTCACGGTGATCGGATCGGCATCGTCGGCTTCGCGGGTCTTGGTCTTGTAGCGGTCAAAGACATAGGCCCGGAGGCGCAACCCGAGAGCGACCGCAGCCGCTTGCTCTGCACTGATTTCAGCGTCAGGCAGTGCGACGATCACATCGGCCGAGCGGCCACTGCCAAGCTTGCCCGCAACAGCCCCGCCAAGCTTGGCGAAATCGAGCTTATCGTGATCTCCATCAGGTCCGACCCCGATGACGACGAGCCGCTCATACCCAGCCCCATCCGGCGCCAGCAACGTCATCCCGGAAAACACCTTGCCCTTGAACTTGTCGGCTGCCGCAGCCCTGGCGAGCAGTGCATGAGCGCCCTCTCCGAGCCAATCCTCGGCAAGCTTCGCCGGGGTCAGCTTGTCCGACACGAAAATGACGAGGTCCTGCCCGCCGATGGTGTTCAGGGCTTTGACCTCAAGCTTCAGGCGCTGCGACATAAGCTGCTCACAATTGGCGGGAATAGGGCTCTTCAGGAAGGTCGTGAACATGGTGCGAACGATTCCCGTTTGCGCCATGATCGTGGCTATACCATAGGGAGTGTTTGGCGAACCGTCCAAGGGGAGCCTCGAACCGCCCTCGGTTTCACCGGAAGCTAACGCGTGCGTCTTCTCCGTCTCGACCGCTACATCCTGAAGATCGCCGCGGTCGCAGCGATCGTGCTTCTGATCGGGCTGACCAGCGTGATCTGGGTGACGCAGGCCCTGCGTGAGGTCGACCTGATCACCGGCAAGGGCCAGACCATCTATATCTTCTTCACGGTGACGCTGCTTTCGTTGCCGGCGTTGATCGCGGGCATCGCGCCGGTCGCGCTGTTCATGTCGACGCTCTACACGCTGAACCGGCTGAATGGCGATTCGGAGTTGATCGTCATGAATGCGGCCGGCGTCGCGCCCTACCGGCTGACACGCCCGTTCATCGTGCTGACGCTGGCGACCTCGCTTCTCGTCGGCTGGATGGCGATTTCGGTCATGCCAGCGGGGTTTCGTGCACTACGGGACCTGATCACGCTGATCAGGGCGGATTTCGTCGCCAACGTCGTTAAGGAAGGCCAGTTCGTCTCGCTCGATTCCGGCGTGACGTTTCACTACCGCGAACGCTCGGGCGACGCGCTGCTCGGTATCTTCATGCAGGACCGCCGCGACCCCACCCAGCCCTCCGTCTATATCGCCGAGCGCGGCCGGACCGTGGAATCCGACGGCAACAGCTTCCTGATGCTGGAGAAGGGCACGATCCAACGCGAGGCCAAGAACAAGGAATCGACTTCAATCATCTCCTTCGAGCGCTATGCCCTCAACCTGTCAGCATTATCGGGCGAGCCGACAGGCGGTGACGGCGAAGGCAATGGCGACAAGGTGATCTACAAGCCACGCGAACGTACGACCTGGGCCTTGCTGCGACAGGACCCGAACGAGGCCTATTACAAGCTGCAGGCGGGCCGCTTCCGTGCGGAGCTGCACAACCGCCTGTCGGCGCCGCTCTACCCGATCGCGTTCATGCTGGTCGCCTTCGCTGCCCTCGGCGAAGCGCGTACGACACGTCAGGGCCGCAATGTTGCGATTCAGGCAGCAATCATGATTGTCGGGGCGGTCCGCATCGGCGCTTACGCCGCATGGACCGCAAGCGTCAGATCAGGTTTTGCAGTGGTCCTGCTCTACCTTCTGCCGCTGGTCACGATCATGTGCTCCACGGCGCTGATCATGTTTGGCGCGTCCCTGCGGCCGCGGCTCAACAAGCTGTTCGAGCCGATCATCCTGTCGCTATCTGCCCTGCCCTCTCGCTTGCGTCGCGCCTGATGCTGCTTGTCTCGACCTTCGGCCGATACCTGACGAAGCGCTTTGCGCGCGCCATCATCAGCGTGTTCAGCACCTTCTTCTTCCTGATCCTGACGCTCGATTTCGTTGAGTTGATGCGTCGCGCCGGCGATTCTCCGCTCGCGACGACACCGCAGATCATCAGACTCGCGCTTTTTCGTGCGCCAGCGGTGGCGGAACAGATTTTCCCCTTCGCCGTCCTGTTCGGCGGCATGTTCGCGCTGCTGACACTGAGCCGGAAGCTCGAGCTCGTGGTGGCTCGCTCCGTGGGCGTCTCAGCCTGGCAATTCCTCCAGCCGGCCGCACTGGTCGCAGCAGTGATCGGCTTTGCCTCGATCATGATCTACAACCCGCTCGCGGCCGAACTGAAGCGGAGCGCGACGGCTCTGGAAGCGAGGCTCTTCGCGAGGAGCACGCAGACGTCCGGGGCGCAGGAAATCTGGATCCGCCAGCGGAGCGTCGACGGGCAGGCGATCATTCGCGCCGCAGCAGCGCTACCCGACGCGTCAGGTCTCTCCCAGGTCGCTGTCTTTAGCTTCGATGCGAAGGGCGGCTTCAACGAGCGCGTGGAGGCGCGGGAAGCGATCCTGCATCGCGGCTATTGGGAATTGACCGACGCGCGCGTCGTGTCTGCCACGGAAGAGCCACAGAGCTACACGACTTATCTGCTGGCAACGACTCTGGAGCCAGAACAGGTGCGGCAAAGTTTCACCCCGCCTGACGCCGTCGGGTTCTGGTCGATGCCGACGGTGATCGAACGGACACAGAAGGCCGGCCTTGATTCCACCCGCTACGAGCTGCGTTATCAGTCGCTCAAGGCGCGGCCGCTTCTGCTGGTCGCGATGATCTTGGTGGCGGCATCCGTTTCCTTAAGATTTTTCAGATTTGGTGGTGTCACGAGATTGGTGATAGGTGGCGTGGCGGCCGGGTTCGTGCTCTATGTGGCGACGCAGCTGTCGGAAGAGCTCGGGGCATCGGGGATCGTCAATCCCATGGTGGCCGCGTGGTTGCCGGCGGTAGTGGGGACGATGCTCGGGGCGCTCGCTCTCCTTCACCAGGAAGACGGGTAACTAGTACTGTGCCTATGGTTAATTTTGGATTGAGCGTATGGCCTCTGGCGTGAGACGCATGGCTCGTTTTGCCGCGGCGACCGCCCTCGCCTCGAGCTTGACCTATTGCCTCGCGGCAGGAGGGAGCGCCTTCGCGCAAGCTCCAGCTCCAGCGAAGCCGCAGGAGCGTATGGTCGTCGACGCGCGCGAGCTGGTCTACGACAACAAGAACAACAGCGTTTCGGCTGTCGGCGACGTTCAGATTCTCTATCAGGGCCGTACGATCGAAGCGGACAAGGTCACCTATGACCGCGCCAGCAAGCGCGTCATCGCGAGCGGCAATGCCCGGATCACCGAATCGAACGGCACCGTCATCACCGGCGATCGCTTCAATCTGACCGACGATTTCCGTGACGGCTTCATCGATTCGCTGCGCGTCGTGAACCCGGACAAGACGCGGTTTACCGCACCACGCGCCGAGCGCACGGATGGCGAGACCTTTGTCTTCGAGAAGGGCATCTACACCGCTTGCGAGCCCTGCAAGGATAAGCCGGAAAGGCCGCCGCTCTGGCAGGTCCGCTCGGCTCGGATCATTCACAAGAAGTCCGAGCAGACGATCTATTACGAATCCTCCCGGCTCGAGTTCGCCGGGGTGCCGATCGCCTATATCCCGTACATGTCCGGCCCCGATTCGACGGTGAAGCGCAAGAGCGGCTTCCTGTCGCCGAGCTTCATCAACACCGCCCCGCTCGGGTTCGGTGTTGGCTTGCCCTATTTCTTCAACCTTGCCCCGAACTACGATCTCACTGTCACGCCAGCCTATCTCTCCCGGCAGGGCTTCCTCGGCCAGGCCGAGTGGCGGCACCGGCTCGTCAACGGGTCCTACAACATCCGTGCGGCCGGTATCTTCCAGGCGGAGCCGGACGCGTTCCAGCCGACGCCGTTCGGGGCGCGCGACGACAATTTCCGCGGTTCGTTGGAGACCACGGGCAAGTTCTACCTGAACCCACGCTGGACCTACGGCTGGGACATCGCGATGTCCACGGACAAATGGTTCTGGAAGAATTATCGCATCCGAAGCGAAAGCATCAGCTCGACGGCCTATCTGCAGGAATCGATCTCGACAGGCTATCTCAACGGTCAGAGCGCGGCTGCCTGGTTCGACCTGCGGGGCTATTATTTCCAGCCTCTGACGTCTTCCGATTGGCAGAAGCAGCAGCCAGTCGTGCTGCCGGTGCTCGACTACAACAAACGGGTGCACAAGCCGGACATCATCGGCGGTGAACTCGCGTTCACTGTGAACGCCACGAATCTGCACCGTGATGCCGCCGCCTTTCAGCAGATTCCGGCCCAGAAGACCTTCCTGCTGACAACGCCTAACTCGCTCTACGACGGCTGCGCAGTCTATCAGAAGGATCAGTGCCTGGTTCGCGGCATCGGTGGTTCGGTGGCCCGCGCCACGGCGGAAGTGTCCTGGCGGCGCAACTTCACCGATTCGATCGGTCAGGTCTGGACGCCATACGCGTCGGTTCGCGCGGACATCTTCTCGGTCAACCCCTCGACGACCGGCTTTGCCAACGCCAACGTTTCCTCGATCTTCAACACGTCCGACGATATCTTCGGACGCGTGATGCCTGCTGTCGGCCTGATGTATCGCTACCCCTTCGTGGCAAAGACCTCGTGGGGCACGCATATCATTGAGCCGGTCGCCCAGTTCGTTGCACGTCCGAACGAGACGCACGTGCTGCGCGTCGCCAACGAAGATGCGCAAAGCCTCGTCTTTGACGACACCAACCTGTTCGAGTGGAGCGGCAAGTTCTCGGGCTATGATCGGCTCGAGGGCGGAACGCGCGCGAATGTCGGTGCTCTCTACACTGGCCGTTTCGGCAAGGAGGCCTACGCCAATTTCCTTGTGGGCCAATCGTTCAATCTCGCCGGCCGCAACTCCTTCGCACAGGCTGACCTCGTCAATGCCGGGCTCGATTCGGGCCTCGAAACGAAGCAGTCCGATTTCGTAACCCGCGCGCAGATCTCGCCGTTCAAGAACTTCTTCCTGACAGGCGCGGCGCGCCTGGATGAGACGACGTTCGAGGCACAGCGGATCGACGCAGGCGCCACCTACAGCAATGGCGTCGTGTCGACGTCCGTGACCTATGGCCGCTACGAGCCCCAGCCCGAGTTGGGTATTCCGCGGCGGCGCGAAGGTCTTGGCCTGAACGGTTCGCTCGGGATCGCACAGTATTGGCGCGTCCGCGCCGGTGTCCTGTTCGACCTCGACAAGTACAAATTCGACCGGGAGCGATATCGGGACGCCTTCGTGGCGGCCCAGCTCGATCCCGCGGCCCTTGCTGCACTTGTCTATCCCAAGACCGGCCCGTTCCAGGCCGCGTCGATGAGCCTTGGCATCAACTACACCGACGAATGCACCGTATTCGACGTCTCCTATTCGCAGTCCTATGCCGACCGGCAGTCCGGGGCCACGAAGGATACGCGGACAGTGATGTTCCGGCTCGAACTGCGCACCTTGGGCGAGATCAGCTACTCGCAGAACCTGGGCCAGGGCTCGACGGGCGACGGTGTCTCTTCGCGCTGAGGATCGTATCGGGGTTGCGGAGCGCGAGCCGGTGCGGGTGGAGAAGAAGGTGTCACCGCGACTGCTCGCCCTCACGCAAGGTGATCCGGCCGGGATCGGGCCGGAGCTCACCTTGAAGGCTTGGTTGTTGCGGGAACCCGCAGCACTTTCGCCTTTCGCCTGCATTGCCGATGCCCGCCTTCTGGAAAATCTGTCACAGCGACTGGGCCTCGACGTGCCCGTCGCTCGCTGCGCCTGGCATGAGGCGGAGGCGCTCTTCGAACAGGCCTTGCCCGTCATTGCGCTCGAGAACACCGCGATTGCGACATCCGGACATCCTGATCCAGCCACGGCGTCGGGGACCATCGAAGCGATTGATCGTGCCGTAGCTGCAGTACGCGAAGGGCATGCGGCAGCGCTGGTCACCAATCCCATTGCCAAGAGTGTTCTTTACGCCGCCGGCTTTACCCACCCCGGCCATACCGAGTATCTGGCGCATCTCGCGTCGGCTGGAGGCAGGACGCCCCACCCCGTGATGATGCTCTGGTGTGAAGATCTCGCGGTCGTTCCGGTAACGATCCACGTGCCGCTCAGGGCAGTACCATCGCTGTTGACGACCGACCTCATTGTCGAGACGGGGCGAATTGTCGCTCGCGAACTGACCTCCCGCTTCGGAATTGCGCAGCCGCGGATCGCGCTGAGCGGGCTCAATCCGCATGCGGGAGAAGGCGGAGCGCTGGGCAGCGAAGACTCTGCAGTGGTGGCGCCAGCCGTCGAGCGCCTCAAGGCGTTGGGAATCGACGCCAGCGGTCCCTATCCTGCCGACACGATGTTCCATGCCCGCGCTCGCGCCGGGTACGATGCGGCACTGGCGATGTATCACGACCAGGCCCTGATCCCCATCAAGACAATTGCCTTCGACGAGGGCGTCAACGTCACGCTTGGCCTGCCCTTCATCCGTACTTCACCGGATCATGGAACCGCCTTCGACATCGCGGGGCGCGGCATTGCCCGCCCCGACAGCCTTTGCGCCGCGCTGCGGCTGGCAGCCCGTATGGCGGCCCATTCCGAAAGCCGCCTGCCATGAGCCAGATCGACACGCTGCCGCCGCTGCGCGAGGTGGTCGAACGCCACGGCCTGATGGCGCAGAAGTCGCTGGGTCAGAACTTCCTGTTCGATCTCAATCTGACAAGCAGGATCGCCCGCGCCGCTGGGCCACTCGATGGCGAGACAGTGGTCGAGATCGGCCCTGGCCCAGGAGGGCTGACGCGTGCCTTGCTCGCCAACGGAGCTGGGCGTGTCATCGCAGTCGAGCGCGATCGGCGCTGCTTGCCGGCATTGGCCGAGATCGCTGCACATTACCCGGGAAGGCTTGAGGTGATTGAAGGCGATGCGCTTGCTGTCGACCTCTCCACTCATCTCGCCGGCTCGCCCGCCCGGATCATCGCCAACCTGCCCTATAATATCGGTACGCCGTTGCTCGTTGGCTGGCTCAGCCTGGAACCCTGGCCTTCCTGGTGGAGCTCGCTCACGCTGATGTTCCAGCGCGAGGTGGCGGAGCGCATCGTCGCGACCCCGGAGCAGCGTGCAGACTACGGCAGGCTGGCCGTTCTCGCGAACTGGCGCTGCGAAACCAAGATCCTGTTCGACGTGCCCAGGTCCGCTTTCGTGCCGCCGCCGAAAATCACATCTTCCGTCGTTCAGCTCGTGCCACGACTGAGGCCGGAGCCCTGCGACCAGAGGTTGCTGGAGCGTGTAACACTGGCAGCTTTCGGCCAGCGCCGGAAAATGCTGCGCCAGAGCCTCAAGGCCGTGACGCCTGATCCCCTGCCGATCATCGAGGCTGCCGGCCTGTCGCCAACGGCGCGCGCTGAAGAAGTGCCCGTTTCAGGTTTCGTCCGCCTCGCCAACGCCTTGGCTGGGCTGAAAGCCGGATAGCAGCGCTCCCTACGCGATCGACTCGCTGAGGAGCCCGGCGACAAATTCGCTCATGCCAATCGCGCGCGAACGCTTCAAACGCTCGGCGGTGAGTATGGCGCGGACCGAGTCATAGGCCGCGCCGAGATCGTCATTGACGATGACGTAATCGTAGACGCTCCAACGAGCGATCTCATCGCGGGCGTTGTCGAGCCGCTTGGCGATGACCTCAGGCGCATCCTCGGCGCGACGCACGAGCCGGGAGCGCAGTTCCGCCATTGACGGTGGCAGGATGAAGATTGCGACGACATCCTCGCGCGCCTTTTCGAGGATCTGCTGCGTGCCCTGATAGTCGATGTCGAAAAGCACATCGCGGCCAGCCTTCAGCGCATCCTCGACGGGCTTGCGCGGCGTGCCATAGCCATTGCCATGGACTTCGGCCCATTCCAGCAGCTCATCGCGCTCGCGCAAGGTGTCGAAGACCGGACGGTCGATGAAGTGGTAATGGACGCCCTGGATCTCGGAGGGGCGCTTGAGCCGGGTCGTGACCGAGACCGACAGATCGAGATTGGTTTCCTTCTGCGACAGCGTTCGCGTCAGGGTCGATTTGCCGGCCCCCGAGGGCGAGGACAGGATCAACATCAGGCCACGGCGGGCCGGGCGCACCAGATCGGCCATCAGCCGTCACTCCACATTCTGTACCTGTTCGCGCATCTGGTCGACGACCGTGCGCAGCTCGAGCCCGATGCGCGACAGTCCGGCGTCACCGGCCTTGGCGCAGAGCGTCGAGGATTCTCGCCCGAATTCCTGCGCGAGAAAGTCGAGCTTGCGGCCGATCGGACCGCCCTGATCGAACAGAGCCCGCAACGCAGCGACATGAGCATGCAGCCGGTCGATCTCCTCGCGGATATCCGCCTTGACCGCAAGCAGCGCAGCCTCCTGATGCAGGCGCTGCGGATCGAGCGCGGGGCTGGCCTCGAGCAAGGCCTGCACCTGCGTCGCGAGCCGTGCGCGGATCGCCTCCACGGTCCGCCCGGGATGCTGCTCCGCCTCATCGGCCAGACGGGCAATACTTGCGAGATGCCCTGTGAGAACGGATTCAAGCGCTCGCCCCTCGGCGGAGCGCGCTTCCTTGAGACCAAGGACTACCGCGTCCAGGCCAGCAAGCAGGGGGGCTTCGAGCAGCGCCAAGACATCCTCGTCCTCGTCGGCAATCTCGACCACGCCGCGTATTCCAAGGAGCGCGTCAAAGGAGGCAGGACGGATGCTGTCGGATGCCGGCAGTCTCGCGACCGAGTCGAGCAAGCCCGCAAGCACGGCCTCGTTGATACGAGGCTTCGCTGGTCTGGCGTCGCTGTTGATCGAGAGATTGACGTGCAACGTGCCGCGAGAGAAGGCACCGCCGAGGCGCTTGCGCGCCGCCTCGGCCAGGGCTTCGAAACCGGAGGGTACCCGGACGCGCACATCGAGGCCGCGCGCGTTGACACTGCGGATTTCCCATGCCCAGGCATGAAGACCTGCCGTGCCGGCTGCGCGGGCAAAGCCGGTCATGCTCTCGATCGCCATGGACGCTAAAACTCCCCCCGACGGCTCACCGTGCGGTCACAATGCGCAGGATCACCGCTCGACGCTGCATCTGATGCGGCGGGACCGTAGTGAGGCGAAACACCGCTCGCAAGTCGCGCCGCACACATAGAAGCGCGAAGATGGGGAGAAATCGGGCGCGAGTGCCCATGCTCGCCAGAGTCGCTCAGGGACGCAGTGCTGGAACCTGCTTGGACGAGTTGAGATCGTAGCTTCGGTTCAGCAGCGGATCGCGGTTCGTCCCTTCCGACGCATCGAAGGCGCGCGCGCGCGTTCCTGCCGGACCGTCCGCCGACGCACGCCGGTTGCCCCCCAACGTCTCGCTGTCCCCGGACGTCGCATCGGCCGCTCGCGAGGCCCCAGGCGCTTCGGTGCGATTATCCGGCGCCGGCGGCGGCTCCACCTTGTCGACATTCGAATCCGGCGAGGGCTTGCCAGCCTCGCGCCGCTGCGACTCGACCTGCCGCCAGCGGGCGACATTGCGGTTATGCTGCTCCAAGGTCTCGGCGAAGGCGTGCCCACCGCTGCCATCAGCCACGAAGTAGAGTTCCTTGGTTCTGGAATGGTTGACCACGGCCTCCATTGCGGCGCGGCCGGGATTGGCGATCGGGCCCGGCGGCAGGCCATCGATGACATAGGTATTGTAGGGCGTCGCCTGGGTAATCTCGTTACGCTGGATCGCCCGGCCGAGCGTGCCCTTGCCGCCCACGAGCCCGTAAACGATCGTCGGATCGGATTGCAGCTTCATCTTGCGGTTCAGACGGTTGATGAAGACGCCGGCAACGCGCGGGCGCTCGTCGGCGCGGCCGGTTTCCTTCTCGACGATCGAAGCCAGGATCACCAACTCCTGCGGCGTCTTGATCGGCAGGTCGGCGGGGCGGCGATTCCAGACGTCGTTGAGGATACGGCGCTGATCGCGCGTCATCCGGTCGACGATCGCCTGTCGTGTGAACCCGCGGGGAAACTTGAAAGTGTCGGGCAGGATGGTCCCCTCGCGAGGCACCTGAATGACGTCGCCCGTGAGGAGATCATTATCGCGCAACCGCGCGATGATCTGTTCGCTGGTCAGACCCTCCGGCACGGTGATCGAATGCTCGACCGCCTTGCCCTCGGCAATGATGTCGAGAATGTCCTGCTGGCTGGCGCGGGCCTTGAACAGGTACTCACCCGCTTTGAGCTTGGTCCAGTTGCCGGAGATCAGCGCCGAGACCTTGAAGGTCCAGGGATGTTCGATCAATCCCTCGCGCTGAAGGAGTTCGGCGATTTCGGTGAGACCGCTTTCCTTGGGAATGATCAGGACACGGTCGCTCGCGAGCGGCCCTGGCGCCTTCCCCTGGCTGCCGACCACAGCGATTCCAGCGCCGACGACGCCGGCCAGGACGAGCGCAGTCGTGAACAACCCGCTGAGCATGCCAATGAAGGGGTTGCGCCGCCTGCGACGCGCCTTCGGCGGCGGAGCAGGCGGCGCCACCGGCTTCAACGCCTCGCTCGGGCTCTTCGGGGCAACGCGGGGCGAAGTGTTCACAGTGCTGGCGCTCGCGTTCTGGTGTCGTGAGGATCGCCGCAATGCCCTGGCGATGCGACGCATTTCGAGCCTGTCCCGAAATCCGGTGACAGACTAGCAGAAATTATGGCGAAAGCGCGCTGAGCCTCGTCAGCCGATGCGTCAGTCGACGAAACGCCGGATCACCAGCGAGGCGTTCGTCCCGCCAAACCCGAAGGAATTGGACAGAGCGATCTCGATGCTGCGCTTCTTCGCGACATTCGGCACCAGGTCCAGATCGGTCTCGACGGATGGGTTGTCGAGGTTGATCGTCGGCGGCGCGATCTGGTCGCGAATCGCGAGGACCGTGAAGATCGCCTCGATCGCGCCAGCCGCGCCGAGCAGGTGGCCCGTCGCCGACTTGGTCGAGGACATGGCAGGCTTCCGCGGGGCGTTGGCGAGCAGCCGCTCGACTGCGCGCAGCTCAATTTCGTCGCCGAGCTGGGTCGAGGTGCCATGCGCGTTGATATAGTCGAGATCACCCGCCGTGACGCCGGCACGATCAAGCGCCGCCGCCATGCAACGATAGGCACCGTCGCCATCCTCGGCTGGCGAGGTGATGTGATAAGCATCTCCCGACATGCCGTACCCGACGATTTCGGCATAGATGCGCGCACCGCGCGCCTTCGCATGCTCGAGATCCTCGAGAACGACGACGCCTGCCCCCTCGCCCATGACGAAGCCGTCGCGATCCTTGTCATAGGGACGCGAGGCCTTCTCGGGCGTGTCGTTGAAGCCAGTGGACAGAGCGCGACACGCGCAGAACCCGGCAATGCCGATGCGGTTGATCGCCGATTCGGTGCCCCCCGCGACCATCACCTTGGCATCGCCGAGAGCGATCATCCGCGAGGCATCGCCAATGGCATGGGCGCCGGTCGAGCAAGCCGTGACCACCGCGTGATTCGGCCCCTTGAGACCGTGGGTGATCGAAACATAGCCGGCGGCGAGATTGCTCAACCGGCCGGGAATGAAGAAAGGCGAGAGGCGGCGTGGGCCGCGCTCCTTGAGCAGGATCGACGCTTCGTAAATGCCGCCGAGCCCACCAATGCCGGAACCGATCGCGACACCAGTCGCGATCTGGTCCTCATAGCTTTCGGGTTTCCACCCGGCATCATTGAGCGCCTGCGTCGCAGCCGCCATTGCGAAGACGATGAAATCATCGACCTTGCGCTGTTCCTTCGGCTCCATCCAATCGTCAGGATTGAAGGTGTCGTTGGAACCATCACCGCGCGGAATACTGCAGGCGATCTGGGCGGGAAGGTCGCTCGCGTCGAAGCTCGTGATCGGGCCGGCGCCGCTGGCGCCGGAGATCAGACGTGACCAGGTCGGCTCGACGCCACCTGCAAGCGGCGTCACCATGCCAAGCCCGGTCACCACGACACGTCGCATGGTGTAGCTGCGTGGGCTCATGATGCAGTAACGGCCAGAGGCCGATCAGGCGCTCTTCGAGAGGAACTTGACGGCGTCGCCGACCGTGACGATCGTCTCGGCAGCATCGTCCGGAATCTCGACGCCGAACTCTTCCTCGAAAGCCATCACGAGCTCGACCGTATCGAGGCTGTCGGCACCCAGGTCTTCAATGAAGTTGGCGCCTTCGACGACCTTCTCGGGTTCGACGCCGAGATGCTCGATCACGATCTTCTTCACGCGCTCGGCGACATCGCTCATGGATCTTTTCCTCAAAGCTTGAAACGCATCGCTGGATCGCGATGCGTGTAGGGAACCGCTCCCGCCACCCGGCACCCCTTCCGGAATGCCGCCGGGGCGGAACTCTTAAGGCTGCACAAACGCAACAACAGGGTTCGCGTCAAGTCCCCCCGAGTACGCGCGCTGCAGCGCGACGGCGCTAGTTAACACACTCGTCGATAGCTGACGAGAGCCGGAAGCCGATCTCGGAAGGTTACAAAGAACCTTCTCAAGACCTTCAAATCATTGCCATTCCGCCGTTGACGTGAAGCGTCTGTCCGGTCACGTAAGCGGCCTCGTTGCTGGCGAGATAAGCGACAGCTGCAGCAACATCGTCACCCACACCCAATCGGCCCATCGGCACGTCGGCGAGGATGCCTTCGCGCTGCTTGTCGTTGAGCGCCTGCGTCATCGGCGACTCGATGAAGCCCGGTGCAACGACGTTCACGGTGATGTTGCGGCTGGCAACCTCTGCCGCCAGAGCCTTGGACATCCCGATCAGCCCGGCTTTCGAGGCGGCGTAATTGCCCTGTCCGGGATTGCCGGTGACGCCGACGACCGAACCGATCGAAACGATGCGGCCATAGCGGCGGCGCATCATCGTCTTCACGGCCGCCCGCGACAGCCGGAATGCTGCGGTCAAATTGACGGCGATCACGCTGTCCCAGTCCTCGTCCTTGAGGCGGAGGAAAAGATTGTCGCGCGTCACACCGGCATTGTTGACGAGGATATCGAGCCCGCCGAGCTTCTCCTCGGCAGCCGGGACGAGCGCCTCGACCGAATCCTTGTCCGACAGGTTGCAGGGTGCAATCACGACGCGCTCGCCAAGCTCTGCTGCGAGAGCCTCGAGCGCCTCGACCCGCGTCCCGGACAGCGCGACGCTGGCACCGAGGCCGTGGAGCGTGCGGGCGATCGCGCCGCCCAGCCCTCCGGTCGCGCCGGTGACCAGGGCTTTCTTCCCAGTCAGGTCAAACATGCTGCCTCCCTTTTATATCAACCCGGCATCCTGCCGGCTCACCCGTTCTGGGCACTGTAATTGCGGATATCGTCGGCGGCGCCGAGCGAAACCGCACTCGTGCCGGCTGCGATACGCTTGACCAAGCCGGCCAGCACCTTACCGCTGCCCGCCTCGACGAAACGGGTCACGCCGGCATCGGCCATAGCCTGCACGCATTCGCGCCAGCGCACGGTTCCCGTCACCTGCGCCACCAGCGAGGCGCGGATCGCGTCGGGGTCGCTCAGCGGAGCAGCTCCGACATTGGCCATCACCGGAACAACCGGCGCCGCCAGAGCGACCCTGGCCAGGGCCTCGCGCATGGCATCGGCGGCAGGCTGCATCAGCGCGCAATGGAAGGGCGCTGATACCGGCAGCGGCAGGGCGCGTTTGACGCCGCGCTGCCCCGAGAGCGCAATAGCCCGCTCGATCGCTGCCTTGCTGCCAGACAGAACGACCTGTCCGCCACCGTTGTCATTGGCAGCTTCGCAGACTTCGCCTTGCGCTGCATCCCTGGCAATCTCGCGCGCCTGCTCAAGCTCGACACCGAGCAGCGCTGCCATCGCCCCCTCGCCTGCCGGCACGGCCTTCTGCATGGCGTCGCCGCGAATCCGCAACAGGCGCGCAGCGTCCGCAATCGAGAAGCTGCCCGCAGCCGCCAGCGCGGAATACTCGCCGAGCGAGTGGCCGGCCACGAAGGCCGCATCGCGCTGCAGCGACAGGCCCGCTTCCGCCTCAAGGACACGGATCACGGCAAGGCTCACGGCCATCAGGGCAGGCTGAGCATTGGCGGTCAGCGTCAGCTCCTCGGCAGGACCATCCCACATGATCGCCGAAAGCTTCTGCGACAGGGCGTCGTCGACCTCGGCAAAGACTGCCCTGGCCACCGGAAAGGCGTCGGCCAAGGTCTTGCCCATGCCGACGGCCTGAGAGCCCTGACCGGGAAAGATGAACGCGGTTGTCATGCTGAGAAAATCCCGATGTTCATAAATTAGTCATCGCGACGGCGCTCTCACATTGCTTGGGAGGCCAAGTCAAGCTTTGCTGGAGAATTAGCAGCCACCTGAGCAGTGATTTGGCTTGCGGAATTGGCCATGACGCTGTATCAGCCGCCTCCTGTTTGTTCGGCCGGAGGCTGAACGGATGGCGGGCGCTCATTGAGCATCCCGCAGGTTCGGCTCTCGAACCGCCATCCCGTGTCTCCGCCTTCGATGAAATCCTGTCGGGCCTTATCCAGGGCTCGGAGGGCTCCGCGCCGAGCGAAACAGGGTGAAACAAAGGAAGGCCATAATGGCATTGTACGAGCATGTGCTGCTCGCGCGGCAGGATGTCAGCGCGCAGCAAGTCGAAGCTCTTGTCGAACAGTTCAAGGGCATCATCGAGGCAAATGGCGGCTCGGTCACCAAGACCGAATACTGGGGCGTGAAGTCGCTCGGGTATCGCATCCGCAAGAACCGCAAGGCTCATTACTCGCTGCTGAACATCAACGCTCCCTCCGCCGCCGTGCTGGAGATGGAGCGCCAGATGCGCATCAACGAAGACGTCCTGCGCTTCCTGACGATCCGCGTCGAGGAACTCGAGGAAGGCCAGTCGGCGATGCTGCAGAAGCGCGATCGTGACGACCGCGGCGAGCGCGGCGGCGACCGCTTCGAGCGTGGCGGCGACCGTTTCGATCGCGGCCCGCGCCGTGACCGTCCGCGTCGCGACGACGAGACCACCGAAACCACCGGCACGGAGGCCTAAGCCATGTCGACCGCTTCCGCCGGCGCCCGCCGCCCCTTCTTCCGCCGCCGCAAGTCCTGCCCGTTCTCGGGCGAAGGCGCTCCGAAGATCGACTACAAGGACGTGCGCCTGCTCTCGCGCTACATCTCCGAGCGCGGTAAGATCGTGCCGTCGCGCATCACGGCCGTTTCGGCCAAGAAGCAGCGTGAACTCGCCCAGGCGATCAAGCGCGCTCGCTTCCTGGGCCTGCTGCCCTACGTCATCCGCTAAGCGGATTGCGACCCGTCGCCGGTGCCAGGCACCGGCGACGGCCGAACCCCTAGTCGCCCAGCGGTGAAACCCCGCCGGGTATGTTGAGGCGAGATGCCTCTCACCCTGCCCTTTTCGAGCAGCGGGACAGCAGGACGAAGAATGCTTCCGATCGTCGGCATCGGTGCGGGCCTTGTCTCGGCCCTTCTTTTCGCAGTGGTGATCACCGGATCGCCGCTGGCCATTCTGCTGTACTCTGCAGCCCCCCTCCCGATCTTCATCGCAGCGCTCGGCTGGAACCATCGTGCCGGGCTTGTTGCGACCGCAGCCGGCGCGATTACCGGGATGGTCGCGCTCAGCTTTGCCGCCGGGCTCAACTTTGCACTGATCGTCGCGCTGCCGGCCTGGTGGATTGCCTACCTCGCGCTGCTTGCCCGTAACGACGGCACGGGCGTCGCCGAATGGTACCCGCTCGGCCATCTCCTGGTCTGGATCGCTGCAATAGCCGCGCTGACGACCGTTGGCAGCGCTCTCGTGATGACCACGGACTACGATACCTATCGCACGGTGATCGCACGCGTCATCGAGAACCTGCTCTCAGAGATGGTGCGCAGCCGCCTGATCGCCTTGCCAGCGGATGTGAAGGTTTCCGAGCTCGCGCTGACGCTCGCGCCCGCGGTCCCCGTCGGGATCGGCGCGTCCTTCGTCACGACGATCGTCGCCAATCTCTGGCTTGCGGCCAAGGCAGTGCAGGTCTCCGGCCGGCTGCCGCGCCCGTGGCCCTTCATCCCGGCAACGACGGTTCCGCGCCAGGCGCTGATCCTGCTCGGCCTGGCAATGGCAGTTGGAACGCTCGGCGGCTTCATCGGCGTCGCCGGAGCGGCGATGACCGGCGCACTCCTCGCCGCCTTCATGTTCAGCGGGCTGGCCACCATCCACGACCTGACGCGCGGCAAAGCCTGGCGCGGGCCGGCGCTGATCTCGGTCTATCTGGCGCTCGTCATCATGCAGGCCCTGCTGACGCCGCTGCTGTCGCTTGCCGGCATCGTCGATTCGCTGCTCGGGCGCCGAAAGGCCCCACCCACTGTTCCACCCATGCCTAACGCCTGACATCAAACACAAGAAGGAGAAGACCAATGGAAGTGATCCTGCTCGAACGCGTCGCCAAGCTCGGCCAGATGGGCGAAGTCGTCCGCGTACGTGATGGCTTCGGCCGCAATTTCCTGCTGCCCCGCGGCAAGGCGCTGCGCGCCACCGAGGAGAACAAGAAGCGCTTCGAGACGCAGCGCGCCCAGCTCGAGACCCGTAATCTCGAGCTCAAGAAGGAGGCCGATTCGGTCGCCGAGACGCTGAATGGCCACTCGGTCGTGATGCTGCGTCAGTCGGGCGAGTCCGGCGTGCTCTACGGTTCGGTCTCGACCCGCGACATCGCCGAGGCCCTGACCGCGGACGGCTTCAGCGTCGACCGTAGCCAGATCACCCTGAACGCGCCGATCAAGACGCTCGGTCTGCACACCGTTCCGGTCGTGCTGCATCCTGAGGTTTCGGTCACCGTCACCGTCAACATCGCCCGTTCCGCTGAAGAGGCCGAGCGCCAGGTTCGCGGCGAGAACGTCACGGCGCGCGAGGAGTTCGATCTCGACGATCTCGGTCTCGAGGTCGGCGCGGCGCTGGCCGAAGCCGGCGACAACGACGACCGCTGAGACGACCTCGTCTAACCATGTGTCAAGGGCGCCGTGGCAACACGGCGCCCTTTTCGTTGGAGGGGTGTGAAGATCGGGAGGAAGCCGCATTGCCTGCTAGCATCGGGCGTCAGGGTGTTAGAGTACAGTTTATCCGACTCATCTCAGCCGAGCTTGCCCGCAGATCATGGCCACTGCCACCGCCCTCGTTGCCCGTCTCGACAGCCAAGAGGCGGAGTATCGCGTCCAGCCCCATAATATCGAGGCTGAGCAGGCGCTGCTGGGCGCAATCCTGGTCAATAACGACGCGTTCTACCGCGTCTCGGATTTCCTGCTGCAGGACCATTTCTTCGAGCCGATCCACCAGCGCATCTTCGAGTTGACCGCGAGTTTGATCCGAGCGGGCAAGATCGCAACGCCGATCACGTTGAAGACATTTCTCGCCGAGATCGATCTTGGCGGCATCACGGCCTCGCAATACCTCGCGCGCCTCGCGGCCGAGGCCACGACCATCATCAACGCGCAGGATTACGGACGCACCATCTACGAACTCGCCATCCGGCGCCTGCTCATTGGCGTCGGTGAGGATCTGGTCAACGTCGCCTATGACGCACCAGTCGAGATGGCCCCCCGCGAACAGATCGAGGAAGCCGAGCGTCGACTCTACGAACTGGCCGAGAAGGGCCGCTACGAGGGCGGGTTCCAGAAATTCGATGGCGCCCTGCGCCTTGCGATCGACATGGCGGCGAGCGCCTACCAGCGCGCCGGCGGCCTCTCAGGCATCTCGTCCGGCCTCCGCGATCTCGACGCGCGCATGGGCGGTCTGCAGCGCTCCGACCTGATCGTGCTTGCCGGTCGCCCGGCCATGGGCAAGACCTCGCTTGCGACCAATATCGCGTTCAATATCGCCAAGGCTTGGCGCGGTGAGCGACAGGATGACGGTTCGCTCAAATCCGTCGACGGCGGTATCGTCGCCTTCTTCTCGCTCGAAATGTCGGCCGACCAGCTCGCGACCCGTATCGTCGCCGAACAATCAGGCATCTCGTCATACAAGATCAGGCAGGGCCGCATCTCCGAAGGCGATTTCGCGCGGCTGGCCGATGTCGCAAACCAGATCGAGAAACTGCCGCTCTATATCGACCAGACCGGCGGCCTCTCGATCGCTCAGCTGATGGCGCGTGCGCGACGGCTGAAGCGCCAGAAGGGGCTCGACGCTCTCTTCATCGACTACCTCCAGCTGCTCTCGGGGTCGGCCAAGAAGGGCGAGAACCGCGTGCAGGAATTGACCGAGATCACGACCAGCCTGAAAGCGCTGGCCAAGGAACTCTCGGTTCCGATCATCGCGCTCTCGCAGCTCTCGCGCCAGGTCGAGAACCGCGACGACAAGCGGCCCCAGCTCTCGGACCTGCGCGAATCCGGCTCGATCGAGCAGGACGCCGACGTCGTGATGTTCGTCTATCGCGAGGAATATTACCTCAAGGGCAAGGAACCGCGGGCCGGCACGCCGGAGCATGCGACCTGGCTCAACGAAATGGAGGTGGCCCACGGCCTCGCCGAGTTGATCATCGGCAAGCAGCGCCACGGCCCGACCGGCACCATCGCCCTGCAGTTCGATGCCGACGTCACACGCTTCTCCGACCGCGCCGAAGAAGCCCATTTGCCGGAACAGATATGACCGCCTTCGATACCCCGGATTCCAGCATGGCCGGCGCGACACTGACGATCGATCTCGGGGCGCTGGTCGCGAACTGGCGTGCGCTCAGACAGCGTGCCAGCGGGGCGGAGGCCAGCGCCGTGGTCAAGGCCGACGCTTATGGCATCGGCATCGAGCCAGCGGTGACAGCCCTCGCCAAGGCCGGCTGCCGCACCTTCTTCGTCGCCCATCTGTCCGAGGGCGTTCGGGCGCGAGCCGTGGCCCCGGACGCGACGATCTATGTGCTGAACGGCCTCTTGCCGGAAACCTGCGGCCACTTCGCCCAGCACGGCTTGTCACCGGTGCTCGGCTCGCATGAAGAACTGCTCGAGTGGGCCGCATTCCGCCAAGGCGGAGCCGCAGTCAGGCCGGCAGCCCTGCATGTAGACACCGCGATGAACCGGCTCGGGCTCTGGGCTGGCGAAGGCTTGAACCTCGCGCGTGAGCGCTCAGGCACGATCACGGCCGCAGGCATCGGTCTTGTGATGTCGCATTTCGCCTCATCCGAGGATGAAGCCGATCCGGCCAACGCGCGACAGGCCGCAGCCTTCGCCGATATTGCGGCCGCCTTTCCCGGTATTCCCGCCTCGCTGAAGAACTCTTCGGGTCATTTCCTCAAGGATGTCCCGTCCTATCAGCTCACCCGACCGGGCTACGCGCTCTATGGCGGCAACCCGACGCCGAACCAGCCCAACCCGATGCAGCCTGTCATCGGGCTGGAGGCACGCATTCTCCAACTGCGCGACGTCAAGGCCGGCACGCAAGTGGGCTATAACGGCCGCTGGACCGCACCGGGGCCGCGCAAGCTCGCCACGATCTGCCTCGGCTATGCTGACGGCTACCCGCGGAATGCGAGCTGGACGGATAGCAGCACCGGCGGTTCGGCGATCGTTGGCGGCGTTACCTGCCCCTTCGTCGGCACGGTTTCGATGGACCTGATCATCATCGATGTCACGGAAGCGCCTAAGGATGCCGCCGTGCGGGGCGCGCCGGTGACGCTGATCGGCGGGCCGCTCGACATCGAGACGGTGGGCGCTGGAGCCAAGACCATCGGCTACGAGATCCTGACCGGCCTCGGCGGGCGCTATGCGCGCCGCTATGTCGGGCTCTAGTGCCGAATGGCGAAACGCGGCCCGACCTATACCTGCCAAGCCTGCGGAGCGGTCTATCATCGCTGGCAGGGCAAATGCGACGCCTGCGGCACATGGTCGTCGCTCAGCGAGGAAGCGCAGGCTGCGCCGGTGCCGGGCGGACGCGGCTCGTCGAACGGCCGCGCGCGGGGCCGTGTCTTTGCGCTCGAGACGCTCAGGGGCGAGACACAGGATGCTCCCCGCATTGTCGCCGGCATCGGTGAGCTCGACCGCGTCACCGGTGGCGGCTTCGTGCCCGGCTCTGTGCTGCTGATCGGCGGCGATCCCGGCATCGGCAAATCGACCCTGCTGATGCAGGCTTGTGCAGCGCTCGCGAATGGCGGCCATCGCGTCGTCTATGTCTCGGGCGAAGAATCGACCGGGCAGGTCCGCCTGCGGGCCGAGCGCATGGGCCTCGCCGATGCGCCGGTCGACCTCGCTGCCGAAACCAATGTCGAGGACATCGTCGCCACCCTCAATCAGGGTCAGCGTCCGGCCCTCGTCGTGATCGATTCGATCCAGACCATGTGGTCGGGCGAGGTTGAAAGCGCACCGGGCACAGTGACGCAGGTCCGCGGCTCGGCTCAGTCCCTGATCCGCTATGCCAAGACCAGTGGCGCCTGCCTGATCCTCGTCGGCCATGTCACCAAGGATGGGCAGATCGCGGGGCCGCGCGTGGTCGAGCACATGGTCGACGCCGTTCTCTCCTTCGAGGGCGAAGGCGCTCATGCTTTCCGCGTCCTGCGTGCGCAAAAGAACCGTTTCGGAGCGACCGACGAGATCGGCGTCTTCGAGATGACTGGCAAGGGATTGTCGGAAGTCACTAATCCATCGGCGCTTTTCCTGGCAGGCCGCGACCAGGCAGCTCCCGGCGCCGCCGTCTTCGCCGGCGTCGAAGGCACGAGGCCGGTCCTGGTCGAGATCCAGGCACTGGTCTCGCCGACCTCGCTCGGCACCCCCCGGCGTGCTGTCGTCGGGTGGGAGAACAGCCGTCTCTCCATGGTGCTCGCCGTTCTCGAAACCCATGGCGGCCTCAGGCTCGGCCAGCACGACGTCTATCTCAACGTGGCCGGAGGCCTGCGCGTCAATGAGCCGGCCGCCGACCTCGCGGTCGCAGCCTCGCTTATCTCCTCGCTAACCGGAGCGATCCTTCCAGCCGAAGGCGTCTATTTCGGCGAAATTGCCCTCTCGGGGGCGATTCGCCCGGTTTCCGTCACGGCCGCCCGCCTGCGCGAGGCAGCCAAGCTCGGCTTCGAGGCGGCGCTCTTCCCCGCGGGTGGAGCGGATTTCGGCGAGGGCAGCGGGCTTGGACTACGCCGTTTCGGGCATGTTGCGGAGCTTGTGGCCGACATTGCGGCCCGTGCTCCTCGCAGGGATGTGAAATGAACCACCCCCAAGGGTGACGGAACCCCTTCGAACGCGTATAGCAAAATCGTTGCGGCCAGCCCATTTGTTGCGGGCCACCCCTAGATGCTAGAGAAGCGGCTTCCTGCATGCCTGTCACAATCCTCGATCTCGTCGTCATCGGCGTGGTTCTGATCTCGGCGTTGCTGGCCGCTGTGCGCGGGCTGACACGAGAGGTGTTGGCTATCGCGTCCTGGGCGACGGCGGCCGTGGTGGCTTGGGTGTTTCATCCCCAGCTCCTGCCGCTGGCACAGCAACATATCCCGAACCAGACCATCGCGTTGGTCGCCGTGATCGCGGCCCTGTTCCTGGTAACCTTGATCATCGTGTCGCTCGTAACAGCCCGAATTTCCGATTTCGTCCTCGACTCGCGTATCGGCGCGCTCGACCGGACACTCGGCTTTGTCTTCGGCGCGGCCCGCGGGCTGCTGCTGGCGGTGATCGGCTACGTGTTCTTCACCGCGTTGATGGGCGACAAGAACCTGCCGACCTGGGCAAAGGACGCCAAGGCCAAGCCGATCCTCGAGGAGACCGGACGCTCTCTCCTGACGATGCTGCCGCAGGACATCAATTCCGACTTCGTCAAGAAGCTGCTGAAGCCCAAGACCGGCGAAGAGCCCGCCGAAGCGCCGGCAGAGGAGCCGCGCCCGCCGGCGAGCCCGACCACCGACCCGCAGCGCCGCACCGAAGTGCCGAACGCCAACGACCGCCAGGCCCTGCAGCGCACGATCGAAGGCACCCGCCCCGCAACGCCTGCCCAAACTCGTCCGTAATTGGAGCGTAACGCAGCCGTGTTACAGCGTATGGAGCCCGTAATGACGTCTCACCCCGAGACCCACGACGCTTTTGATCCCTATGCCGACCGGCTGCGCGAGGAATGCGGCGTATTCGGCATCTTCGGTCATGCCGATGCCGCCGCGCTGACAGCGCTCGGCCTGCATGCTCTCCAGCATCGCGGCCAGGAAGCGGCGGGTATCGTCACCTTCGACGGCAGGCGCTTCCATTCGGAGCGGCGACTCGGCCTTGTCGGCGATGCCTTCTCGGAAGCCTCGGTCATCGACAAGCTCCAGGGGGCGCAGGCGATCGGCCATGTGCGCTATTCGACGACGGGTGAGACGATCCTCCGCAACGTCCAGCCGCTCTTCGCCGAACTGCATGGCGGCGGCTTCGCCGTTGCGCATAACGGCAACCTCACGAACGGACTGACGCTGCGCCGCAACCTCGTCCGTGACGGTGCGATCTATCAGTCCACCTCCGACACCGAGGTGCTGCTCCATCTCGTCGCCCGAAGCCGCAAGACCCGCTTCATCGATCGTTTTGTCGATGCCATCCGCCAAATCGAGGGCGCTTATGCCTTCGTCGGCATCACCAACAAGAAGCTGATTGGCGCTCGCGATCCCTTGGGAATCCGACCGCTCGTGCTTGGCGAGCTCGACGGCGCACCCATCCTGACCTCCGAGACCTGCGCGCTCGACATCATCGGCGCCAAGTTCGTCCGTGAGGTTGAGAACGGCGAAGTCGTCGTCATCTCCGAAGACGGTATCGAGAGCCACAAGCCCTTCCCACCGGTGGCGGAACGCCCCTGCATCTTCGAATACATCTACTTCGCCCGGCCGGACTCGATCGTGAAGGGCCAGAGCATCTATGAACGGCGCAAGCGCATGGGCGCGCAGCTGGCGTTGGAAGCGCCGGCGAATGCCGATGTGATCGTGCCGGTGCCGGATTCTGGCGTACCGGCGGCGCTGGGCTTTGCCCAGGCGAGCGGTGTTCCCTTCGAACTCGGCATCATCCGCAACCACTATGTCGGGCGCACCTTCATCGAACCGACCCAGAAGGTCCGCGAACTCGGCGTGCGCCTGAAGCACTCGGCCAATCGCAGCGTGGTCGAGGGCAAGAGCATCGTTCTGGTCGATGACTCGATCGTGCGCGGCACGACCTCGTTCAAGATCGTCAAGATGATGCGCGAGGCCGGTGCGCGCGAGGTGCATTTCCGCATTTCGTCGCCGCCGATCACCCACCCCGACTATTACGGCATCGACACGCCCGACCGCGAGAAGCTGCTGGCGGCAACGCATACGCTTGAGGAGATGCGCCAGTTCGTCGGCGCAGATTCGCTCGCCTTTCTCTCGGTCGACGGTCTTTACCGCGCCATGGGGCATGAGCGGCGCGATCCCGCCCGGCCGCAATTCACCGACCATTGCTTCACCGGCGACTACCCGACCTCGCTGACCGACGTCATCGGCGAGAGCGCCAAGCAGGAATTGTCCCTCCTGGCCGAAGCCGGCTGATCACAAGAGTCCATGATGACCAAGCCTCTCGCAGGGCGCATCGCGCTCGTCACTGGCGCGTCGCGCGGTATTGGCCGCGCCGCAGCCCTCGCCTTTGCCCATGCCGGCGCCCATGTCGTTGCCCTGGCGCGTACCTCGGGCGCGCTTGAAGAGCTCGATGACGAGATTCAGGGTATCGGCGGCAGCACGACGCTGGTCCCTGTCGACCTCAGCGACGCGGCCGCGATCGAGAAGCTTGGGCCCGCGCTGCTGCAGCGTTGGGGCAAACTCGACATCCTGCTCGCCAATGCCGGCATCCTCGGCCCCCTGACCCCGCTCACCCATGCCTCGCCGAAGGAATGGGCCAAGGTGTTCGAGACCAATGTCACGGCCAACTGGCGCCTGATCAAATCGGTCGAGCCGGCGCTGCAGGCCTCGGATGCAGGCCGGGTCATCGTGATGTCGTCAGGCGCGGCGCATAAGTGCGTGGCCTATTGGGGCCCGTACTCGATCTCGAAGGCGGCCGTCGAGGCCATGGCGCGCACCTATGCGGCCGAGACCGTGACAACCCCGCTCAAGGTGATGATCGTCAATCCCGGCCCCCTGCGGACCCGCATGCGTGAGGAAGCGATGCCGGGCGAGGATCCGCTGACGCTGAAGACCCCGGAAGAACTCGCTCCGCATCTCGTACGCCTGGCCTCGCCCGACTGGGCAGAGACGGGCAAGATTTTTGATTTTCCGCAGGGCAAGGTGCTGAGCCCGCAGATGCCAGCTTAGTTCGCGGGGCGATTACGCTCCGCGGTCCGACGACGCCCGCACGAGCGTGATCAGATCAGGGATGGTCAGGTTTGGCAGCGCCGCCATCTCGTCGAGCGCAAACCAGCGTATCTCGACATGCTCGTCGCAGAGATTGGCTGCCTCCCCACCCTCCCAGGCATGCACGACGTAGATGTGGTGCAATGCCTCGCCATTTCGCTCCGGAAAGCGCTCCGGCTCCGACAGCACCAGCTGATAGCGCTCGGGATGGAGGCCGACCTCCTCACGACATTCGCGCAGAAGTGCCTCCTGCAGGCTCTCACCTGCTTCGACCCTGCCACCTATCGCGTCCCAGTGATCGGCCCATGCCCGCTTCCAGGACGCTCGTAAACCGAGCAGGACCTTGCTCTCCGGGTTGACGAACAGGGCGCTGACCGTCTCGAGCATCCGCCCTTCCATTTCGCCTATTCCGCTCGTAGCCAGCGAAACAATCCGGCGTCGTCTCCGCTCTCCAGAGCAGTCGCGACACGCCGACCGACCGCGGCGCCAAACTTGTAGCCGTGCCCCGAACAGGCGGAGACCACGAGCGCCTTGCCGATCCGGCGGGCGAGGAACGTGCCATCCCCAGTGAAAGTATAGGCGCAGGTCGCGGTCCGCTTGACGCGATACTCGTTGAGCCGGGCCAGCGGCGGGGCGAAATAGTCCCGGATCTGCTCGCCTTCCCCGGGACGAGGCTCGCGCTCCTCGTCGGGCTCTTTCGGGCGGCGATGGATTCCCGCGCCCAACTTCAGCTCGGTTCCGTCCACCGGCGGCAGAATATAGCCGTGGTTGTCACCGCCGACACTGACCATGGCGGGTGCGCGCTGCCAGGCGTCGCGAAGATCCACGGGCGGGTCGAGATAGACAACGGCTGTGCGGTAGGTCTTCAGGGCATCGCCGAGCTCCGGGAACAGGCGCAGCACCCATGCTCCAGCCGTCACCACGATCTGGTCGGACGCAATCCGGGTCCCATCTTCAAGGATGACGAGGCCAGCATTCGCCTCGACGGAAGAAACGCGTGTGCCCGCCCGAATCGCAACGCCGCGTTCCGCCAGCAGCCTCAGCAGGTCCGCCGTAATCCGCGCCGGGAAAAGCGCGCCGCCATCGGCGCTGAAATAGGCGTAGCGCAGGGTTGCCGCATCGAGAAAGGGCCAGCGAATCGCCGCCTCGGCTGGCTTATGCAGCGTATAGGGCGCCGCTGTCCGGTCGAGCCCTTCGCGATACTGTTCGCCCTCGTCGCCCTCCAGCAGGGACACGCCGAGAACGCCGCAATTGGCGAGGTGGGACCGGCCAAGATCAACCCACATCTCATCCCATGCCGCGAAGGCTTCCGGGATGGTGCGGGCATAACCGTCGGCACTGCCATAGGCGCGACGGATGATGCGATGCTGGTCGCCCGAGGCGGCGTAGGGATTGGGAATCACCGGCGCCTGCTCGAGCAGCGTTACCTCATGGCCACGCCCGCTGAGGGACCAGGCCGTGGCGAGGCCGCCAATGCCCGCGCCGACGACCGTGACTTTCACTTGCGCTTGTTTCGATCGTAGGGGTTGTCGCCGCCGCGCGTATGCAACCGGATCGGCGTACCCGGCAGCTCGAATGCCTCGCGCAGATTGTTGACGAGATAGCGCGTATAGGACACCGGCAAATGGTCGAGCTGGTTGCCGAACAGCGCGAACGTTGGCGGACGCGCCTTGGCCTGTGTCATGTAGCGAATCTTGATGCGGCGCCCGGCGACGGCCGGAGGCGGATGAGCCGAAAGCACGCCTTCGAGCCAGCGGTTGATCCGCGCCGTAGAGACGCGGCGGTTCCAGACGTCATAGCTGGCGAAAACCGCCTGCATCAGGCGGTCGATGCCCTCGCCGGCCAGGCCTGACAGCGGAACGATCTGCACGCCGCGCACCTGTGCCAGCAAATGGTTCGCCTTCTCCTTGAGCTCGGCCAGCAGGCCCTGCTTGTCGGCAACGAGATCCCATTTGTTCAGGCCGATGACGACCGATCGGCCTTCGCGCTCGGTCAAGTCGACCAGCGTAAGGTCCTGCTTCTCGAACGGAATGGTCGAATCGAGCAGGACGACGACGACTTCGGCGAACCGAATGGCCCGAAGCGCATCGGCGACCGAGAGCTTTTCGAGCTTCTCCTCGATGCGGGCGCGCTTGCGCATGCCGGCCGTGTCGAACAGCTTGACTGGGCGGCTGCGCCACTCCCAGTCGACCGAGATGGTGTCCCGGGTGATACCGGCTTCCGGACCTGTCAGAAGACGATCCTCGCCAATCATCCGGTTGACCAGGGTCGACTTGCCGGCATTGGGGCGGCCGATGATGGTGACGCGCAGCGGCTTGTTGGGGTCGCTCTCTTCGTCGAAATCGGCGGCCGGGGCTTCGGCCCAGGCCTGATCGTCCTCGTCTTCCTCGGGCTCGTCAGCAATGAAGGGCACGAGCGCTTCGAGCAGATCCGCGGTGCCTTCGCCATGTTCGGCCGAGAACGGAACGGGGTCGCCGAGGCCGAGCGCATAAGCCTCGAAAGTGCCGTCCTTGCCCTTGTTCCCTTCCGCCTTGTTGGCGAGCAGGATCACGGGCTTTCCTGAACGACGGACCAGATCCGCGAAGGGCTGGTCCATAGGCGTCAGACCAAGTCGCGCGTCGATCATGAAAAGGATCACGTCGGCCTGGGCGATCGCGGTCTCTGTCTGAGCGCGCATGCGGCCCGCGAGCGAGTCCTTGTCGGCCTCCTCGAGGCCAGCGGTATCGATGATGCGGAAGCGCAGATGGCCAAGCGAGGCATCACCTTCGCGCCGGTCGCGGGTCACACCCGGCCGGTCATCGACCAGAGCGAGCTTCTTGCCCACGAGCCGGTTGAAGAGCGTCGATTTGCCGACATTCGGCCGGCCGATGATGGCGACGGTCGCGGTCATGGTGTTCAAATTCGTCCTGTTACGCGCCGGGTTCGGCGCGTCGGGTCAATTCTTGGTTTCGACGGCGCCGCCGCGCACCAGCGCAAGATAAAGATCGGTACGCTGACGCAGCACTTGCGGCGATTGCGGGTCGGTCACGATGGCATCGAACCAGCGGCCGGCATCCTCGAACAGATTGGCCTTGAGAGCGGCAATGCCGAGAAACTCACGGGCCGAATGGCGCCAGACGCCCTGCGGAGACGCGAGCGGCTCAAGCGCGGCGCGGGTCTCGGTATAGGGCGCAAGATCGACGCGCAGCATACCGGCACGAAGTCGGGCAAGATCGCGATAGAGCTGATCGAGAGAGCTGTCATTCGCCAGCGCGTCGAAGGCCGTCGCGCCCGCGGCAGCGTCGCGCTTGCCGGTTTCGGCAGCCAGGCGGAACCGCGCGATCTGGCGGTATCCCGCCGGCGCGCTGGCCGCAAGGTCAACGAGGATCGACTCCGCCTCGGCGCCGCGATTGTCGCGCGAAGCCCTCAGCGCCTCTTCCAGCCGCGCGCCCACAGCCTGCGAAGCCTGCTGCTCGCGATACAGCCAGACCTGCCAGGCCGCGACGGCCACGACAGCAGCCACGGCCAAGCCGATGAGCAGGTTGCCATATTTCTTCCAGAGCGCCGCCGCCTTGTCGCGCCGGACCTCCTCGTCGATCTCACGAAAAATATCGGCCATAGGGTGTCACAATCCTCTTCACCCTGCCGGGTAGCATTTTCGCTGGCCGATTGCGAGCCGGATCAAGCGTGGCGTGGCGTGGCGGGTTCAGCCCTGAACAGCAAACTGCCGTCACCATAGGAATAGAACCGGTATTTCTCCGCGATCGCATGGGCATAGGCCCGTTTCATGAGGTCGAGCCCGCAGAAGGCCGAGACCAGCATGAACAGTGTCGAGCGCGGCAGGTGAAAGTTCGTCATCAGGATATCGACGGCCCGGAAGCGATAGCCCGGCGTGATGAAGATGGCCGTATCACCGGAGAATGGCGCGACGACCCCGTTTTCGCCGGTCGCGCTCTCAAGTAGCCGCAGGGCGGTGGTCCCAATGGCAACGATGCGGCCTCCCCTTGCCTTGACCTGATTCAGCGCTGCTGCGGTCTCAGTGCTCACGCTACCCCATTCGGCATGCATGCGGTGTTCGCGCGTATCCTCGGCCTTGACCGGGAGGAACGTGCCCGCGCCGACATGAAGCGTCACGAAATGGCGGGAAACGCCGCGCACGTCGAGGGCTGCAAACAGCTCCGGCGTGAAGTGGAGACCGGCAGTCGGGGCGGCCACGGCTCCATCCGTACGGGCGTGAATCGTCTGATAGTCGTGGGCATCGGCCTGATCGGTCGGCCGCTTGCCCGCGATATAGGGCGGGAGCGGCAACTCACCCAGCCGCGCGATCGCTTCATCGAGCACCGGACCGGACCAGGCAAAGCGCAACTCGACCTCGCCGCCCTCGCCCTTTCCGACGACTTCCGCATGCAGCGCGCCGAGCTCGCACGCATTCGATGCCGCGTCCGAACCGAACACCACCGTCTCGCCGAGGGCCAGCTTCTTGGCCGGCCTGGCAAACGCGAGCCATCGGTCGGACGCTTCGCGCTTGTGCAGCATGATCTCGACGCGCGCCGAGGCCTCTCCCCTGACGCGCCGGCCGTAGAGGCGGGACGGGATCACGCGCGTATCGTTGAGGACGAGCGCGTCGCCGGGTTGAAGTAGGCTGGCCAGGTCGCGAACGCCGCGATCCTCGAATGGTTCGGCTGCATCCGGCCGCACCACGAGCATCCGCGCAGCATCCCGCGGGCTGACGGGCCTCAGCGCGATGCGTTCTTCCGGCAGGTCGAAGTCGAAAAGCTCGACATCCACGATCGAATCCGCCTCACAAAACCGCGAACCAAAACAAGTTGAGCCCCCATCCATTGGGACGCGCCTACGGCGCTACCGGGATGAGGGCTCATCTGAACTCAGACCCCGTTTGAACGGGGCCCGTGGCGATATCAGGCCGCGTCAGCCATGACCTTCATCGAGACGATGGAGTCCGGGTCACGCACCGGCTCGCCGCGCTTGATGTTGTCGACATTCTCCATGCCTTCAACAACCTGGCCCCAGACCGTGTACTGCTTGTCGAGGAAACGGGCGTCATCGAAGACGATGAAGAACTGGCTGTTGGCCGAGTTCGGGTTCTGCGAACGGGCCATCGAGCAGATCCCCCGAACATGCGGCTCGGCGTTGAACTCGGCCTTCAGGTCCGGCAGGTCGGAGCCACCGGTGCCGGTGCCATGCGGGCAGCCGACCTGCGCCATGAAGCCGTCGATGACGCGGTGGAAGACGATGCCGTCATAGAAGCCCTGGCGCGCCAACGTCTTCAGGCGCTCGACATGGGCAGGGGCGAGGTCCGGGCGCAGCTTGATGACAACGCGGCCCTTGGTGGTTTCCATGACGAGGGTGTTCTCGGGATCGAGCGACATCAGATCGGCCTTTCATTGGACGGCGCACGGCCGTGGAAGCGAATGGTGAAGGGTCGCCCCGCGATACTCGCTCCGAAGCGCGGCGACAACCTCACAGGCGCGCAGTTTCGGATGGCGTCGATCACGGAGGCGGTGAACCGTTCCCGCAGGTCGGGGTCGGTGCGGCGTGTTTCCCAGGTGACGCGCGGCTGGCCAAAGATGGTGCCGTCGCGCCGCAGGCTGAAGCGGACAGTCGCCATCGCGCTGTCGCTGGAGCCGGTCATCGCAGGCGGATTCCAGCAGCGTCGAAACGCTGGGCCGAGCTCCGAGACGCGATCGACGGCGTCGCCTTCAAAGCTCCGCGTCACTGGCGAGATCGATCCGCTCAGCCCCGAATCGACAGGAGGCGGCAGGTTTGGAATAGCGCGGCGTGGCGCGTGTTCCCCAAACGGCCCGCCGATCCCCGGCAGGTAGCGCTGCCCCGTGGGTGGGGGCAGCACGGGATTCTGCGAGCCGGACGGCGGAGGCAGAACCGGGTTCTGCGAGCCGGAGGGCGGTGGCAATCCCAGGTCGCGTGTGTCCTGTGCCGCGCCAGCGCCGACCATGACGATCGACAAGCCGGCGACGAACAGGGGCAGGACACGCGACATGCAGGTAGCCACTCCGTGCTATTTCGCGTCGGACTGAAGACGCATGCGCACGATCTTGTCGGGGCCGCTGACCTGGCCGTTATTGGTCGAGCTGCCCTTCTTGATCTTGCGCGCCACATCCATGCCCGACACCACCTCGCCGAACAGCGTGTACTGCCCGGTCAGCGAACCGCAGCCTTCATAGCAGATGAAGAACTGGGAATTGGCGGAATCGGGCGAGGCGGAACGCGCCATGCCGACCGAACCGACTTTGTAGGGCGTGGGGGTGAATTCAGCCGGGAGATTCGGCAGGTCGGACTTGCCCGTGCCGGTGCCGGTGGGGTCGCCGGTCTGAGCCATGAAGCCGTCGATGACGCGATGGAAGACGATACCATCATAGAAGCCGCGCTTGGTCAGCGCCTTGATCTGCTCGACATGCTTGGGCGCCAGATCGGGACGAAGGCGAATCGTGATGTTGCCGTCCTTGGTCTCGAGCACGACCGTATTGTTGGGATCGGAGGCCGGCGCTTGCGCCTGAGCACAGCCGAGCGACGCAGCAAGGGCGAGAATGGCGAGAGAACTGCGCAGCATGTGAAGCATCTCCGTCGTTGCCGGAGGATCCGGCCGATGATCACCGGCGTCGTAACGGCATCCTTTGACCGGAACAAGGCGTTGAGCCGCCAGATCTGGAGCATGTTGCACTGCACAAGAGCAAACTTCATTTAACTTGCAAAAAGATCAGGCTAGCGCTGCCTAAATGGGTGACAGCCATGTCACAATCGGATACTCATCTGGCGCTGGGCTCGCTCGGGGAAACCTTGAGCGCCGCGGACCAGGTCTCGGGAGGAACAAACGCCCGCCTAGTATATGAGTCGCACGCAACCAGATGTGCGCCGTTACTGCGGAAAAAACAGACTCCAGGGCAAGGCTTCGGCCTTGCCCTTTGTTTTTTGGCGTTACCGTCCACTGCCGATCAAAGATCGTAGGCCGACCAGATATACCACACGAACACGAAGATGATTCCGGCCAGGATCGTTGTGATCAGCGCCTTCTTGGCGAGGCCCGGAAGCACGGGGGCGCCCGGCTCGGTCCCCTGAACGACCTCCCCGTCCTCCGCCTGACTGCGGACCCCGAACGGCAGGGTCACGAACAGAACTGTCCACCAGATCACGAAATAAACGGCGAGACCGCCAGCAATGGTCATGGCCTGATCCTTTCTCGGGCGGAGGCGGTCATCTCATGGCAAGCCAGCGGGATTGCGGCAAGGTTCCTCGCTGCCGCAGCCCCTCGCAATCAACGCGAAAGCCTATCAGGCCAAGGCGACGCAGGAGAACGCGACGCGCGCTTCCGTGGGCACGCCGAAGCGCGCGGTATGGCGCGCCGGCAGGCCGCCGGGGAAATGCTTCACATATTCAGCATTGCAGGCAACGTAGTCGGATGGGTCGGTGATCAGCATCGTCATCTGCACGACGCGGTCGAGGCTACTGCCGGCCTCCGTCAGAATCTCGCTGATCCGCCCCAGCGCATTGCGGACCTCATCGGCCGGCGTCTCACCGCGGTGGACACCGTTCGCAGGATCATGCGGAGCCGAATGTCCGGAGACAAAGATCAGCCCCGCTGCCCGCGTCGCCGCGCTGAACGGGCGTGGCGAGCCCGCTTCGGGCTCCCCGAAGAACTCGATCATCAATCGTCTCCCGCTTGTATCGCGCCGCCGAATCTCAGGCCTGTTCCAGTTCGACGAGCGTGCCGCAGAAATCCTTCGGGTGCAGGAACAGGACAGGCTTGCCATGGGCACCGATGCGCGGTTCGCCGGAGCCGAGCACGCGCGCGCCCGTTGCCTTCAGCCGGTCCCGTGCAGCCAGGATGTCGTCGACCTCGTAGCAGATGTGATGAATGCCACCATCGGCATTCCGCTCGAGAAATTTCGCGATAGGTGAATCGGTCCCGAGAGGCTCGAGCAACTCGATCTTGGTGTTGGGCAGCTCGACGAAGACGACAGTGACGCCGTGATCAGGCTGCGGCAGCGGCTGAGAGACGCGCGCGCCGAGCGTATCGCGGTAGAGCGCGCTCGAGGCCGCAAGGTCCTTTACGGCGATGGCGACATGGTTGAGGCGACCAATCATTCAGAGCTCCCTTGCATCCGGCGAGAACACCGCCGTCCATACTGCCGATGATCTAGCCTTCCGCGTTGGCATCGGCCCGAAAACCGCAATCCAGTTTTCGGGCCGCTGTCTCAGACTTCGATCACCAGCGCATGCACCAGCGGCTTCTTGCCCCATTCCTCGTTGACGGTGCTGCGCAGGCCACGCTCAAGCGCGTTGCGCAGCGCTTCAGGATCGCGGCGACGCGCCTTGGGGATGTTGTCGAGCAGGTCGGAGACCGCATCGGCGACCAGTTCGTCGAAGGGTGTGCCGTCGCGCGCGGTCGGCGGCAGGCCGAGCACGGCAATCTCCGGCTCGCCGGCGATGCCGCCCTTGTCGTCGACCGCAACGGCAACTGAAATCATGCCGGCAAAGGAGAGCCTGCGGCGCTCCTGGATCGTCTTCTCCATGGCATTCACCAGGAGAGCGCCGTCCTGATAGAGCCGGCCGTGGGGGGCCTCATCGATCTTGCCCGCGCCATCGGCCGTGATGGCGATGATATCGCCATTGCCGGCACGAACGACGTTCTTGACGCCGAGCCCGCGCGCGAAGGCCGCGTGCTCGCTCAGATGCAGATCCTCGCCATGGGCGGGAATGGCGATCTTCGGCCGGAGCCAGCCATAGAGCCGGGCCATTTCCTCGCGGCGCGGATGGCCCGAGACATGGACCAGATGCGTGCGGTCCGTGATGATCTCGATATTGTCCCGTGCCAGCGCATTCAGGATGTTGCCGACGGCCTTTTCGTTGCCCGGGATGGTGCGGGACGAGAAGATCACGCGGTCGCCTGGCGACAGGGCGATCTCGGGATGATCGTCGGACGCAATGCGCGAGAGAGCGGCGCGCGGCTCACCCTGACTGCCGGTGAGCAGCGCCACAACCTTGTCGCGCGGCAGGTAGCCATAGTGCTCGACGGAGCGGAATGCCGGAATGCCGTCCAGATAGCCGCATTCGCGCGCGACATCGATGACACGGTCCATCGCGCGGCCGACCACGACGACATCGCGACGGCCGGCCATGGCAGCCTCGGCAACCGCCCGCAGCCGGGCCACATTCGAGGCGAATGTCGTGACGGCGACGCGGCCGGGCGCGGAAGCGACCAGTTCCTTCAGCTTGGCCGCGACGTCCGCCTCGCTCGGGCTGATGCCGTCACGCATGACGTTGGTCGAGTCACAGATCAGGGCGAGCACGCCCTCGTCACCAAGTTCGCGCAGTCGCTTCTCGTCGGTCGGCAGGCCGACCTGCGGCGTCGGGTCGATCTTCCAATCGCCGGTATGGACGACCAGGCCGACAGGGGTCCGGATCGCCAGCGCGCAGGATTCGGGGATGGAATGTGCGACCGGCACGAACTCGATCTCGAACGGGCCAAGCGTGACATGCCCGCCCTGGGCGACGACATTGATCGGCACCTTCGGAGCACCGGGCTCGCCCAGCCGCCGCGTGGCAAGCAGCCCGGCCGCGAACTGCGTGCAATAGACGGGCGCGCGCAGGGAGGGCCACAGCGCCGCGAGTGCGCCAATATGATCCTCATGCGCGTGGGTGATCACGATGCCAAGCAGATTGGCCCGCTCCTCGATGATGTAGCGCAGATCGGGGAGGACGATGTCGACGCCTGGAACCTCGGGACCGGCAAATGACAAGCCGCAATCAACCAGGATCCATTTGCGCCGCCCTTCAGGCCCGAAGCCATAGAGTGCCGCATTCATACCGATCTCGCCTAGGCCGCCGAGGGGAACGAAGACGAGTTGGTCGCTGGAACGGGTCACGGGAAATCCTAAGGCAAAAGGCAGGGCGCAGAGCGCGCCGGAATGAGTGGCAAGGCCTAGCATGAAGGCCGTGGAAGAGCGACAGGAGCCGATCTGGGACAGGCGTGGCCGTTCAGCTGGGAGGGCCGAAATAGAGATCGCCTGCGTCAACCAGATGTCGCGCGCCTGCGACATCGAGCTCAAGCCGGCCCGAGGCGTCGAGGCCAAGGAAGCGACCGCTCAGCGGCCCCTCCGCCAGGCGCAGGGTGATGGTCTCGCCGAGGAATGCTGCACGTTCGAGCCAGGCTGCCCGGGTCGGGCCAAAACCGCCGGGCAATGACCAGGCGTTGAAGCGGGCAACCCAGGCGTCGCTGAGCGCGGCTAGCAGAGCCTCGATACTCGCAGCCGGGTCTTCGGCTTTCAGGAAGCTCGCGGGATAGGGGGTATCGTCCGGTCGGCTGGCGACATTGACGCCCATGCCGATGGTGACCGCAAAGCGCTCTGCCCGGCTCTCGCCTTCGAGCAGCAGACCCGCCGTCTTGGCGCGGTCGATCAGTAGGTCATTGGGCCATTTCAAAGCAAGGCGCGGAGCAGAGAGGCCGGTGACCCTGGCTGCGGCGTCATGCAAGGCGAGGCCAGCAACAAACCCGAGCTGCGGCGCCAGCGCAGGTTCGCAGGGCTGCACCAGCAAGAGGCTGGCGTAGAGGTTTCCGGGCGGTGAGCCCCAGTTGCGGCCATGACGGCCACGCCCGGCGCTTTGGCTGCGAGCCACGATCCAGAGTGAGCCAGGGTCGCCCTGGTCGAAGGCGCGGCGCGCCTCTTCCATGGTCGAGCCGACCGCGTCCCGCACGATCAGCCGGTAGCCGGCGGCGCGTGCCGCCTCGCCGAGCACGCCGCCCGCCCCCTCAGAACAGCGACTTGGCGGCGGCAGCAGCCGAGTCGAACAGCGGGGCCGGTACGAAGGAGAGCATCAGCACGAACAGGGTCGAGACCAGCAGCACGCCGCGCACGCCGATGTCCCCCTTCTCAAAGGCCGGCTTCGCCTCGTCGAAATACATCACCTTGATGACGCGCAGGTAGTAGTAGGCGCCGACCACGCTGGTCACCACGCCGATCACAGCAAGTGCATAGAGCTTGGCATCGATCGCGGCAGCGAAAACGTAGAACTTCGCCCAGAATCCGGCCAGCGGCGGGATGCCGGCGAGCGAGAACATCATCATCGCCAGCGCGAAAGCCATCCAGGGATTGGTGCGCGAAAGCCCGGCGAGCTCGGAGATGTCTTCCACCGGCTTGCCGTCGCGACGCATCAGCAGAACGCAGGCAAAGGCGGCAAGCGTGGTGGCGAGATAGATCGCCATATAGGTCATCACGCCCTGGACGCCCGCTGCCGTTCCCGTCGCGAGGCCAACCAGTGCGTAGCCCATATTGGCGATCGAGGAATAGGCAAGCAGGCGCTTGATGTTGCGCTGGCCGATGGCAGCGAAGGCGCCGAGCGCCATCGAGGCGATCGACATGAAGATGATGATCTGCTGCCAGTCATGCAGCGCGCCCGGGAACGCGCCGACGAAGATGCGAACCATCATCGCCATTGCAGCCATTTTGGGAGCGGTAGCGAAGAAGGCGGCGACCGGTGTCGGCGCCCCCTCGTAGACGTCCGGCGTCCACATATGGAAGGGCACGGCCGAGATCTTGAAGGCAAGGCCGGCGGCAACGAAGACGATGCCGAAGATCAGCCCGAGGCTGATATGCTCGCCATGGACCGTCTGGGCGATGCCGGAATAGGTCACGGTGCCGGTGAAGCCATAGACGAGCGAACTGCCATAGAGCAGCATGCCCGATGACAGTGCGCCGAGGACGAAATATTTCAGGCCGGCTTCGGTCGACCTGGTGTTGTCGCGGTCGAAGGCGGCGACGACGTAGAGCGCAAGGCTCTGCAGCTCGAGACCGACATAAAGACCGATCAGGTCGTTGGCCGAGATCATCATCATCATGCCGATCGTGGCGAGCACGACCAGCACGGGGAACTCGAAACGCATCGAGCCGTCGCGGCGCATGAAATCGCCTGCGAGCACGATCGCCGCACCGGCGCCGATCAGGGTCAGCGCCTTCATGAAGCGCCCGAAACCGTCAGCGACGAAGCCGCCGTTGAAGGTCACCGCCTTGCCGGTGCCCGACAGCACCAGCACGAGCGCGAGCGCGAGCAAGGCAAGTCCAATGGCTTCGAGCGTACGGGTCGCGCCCTCGCCACGGATGGCGCCGTAGAGCACCATGGCGATTGCGCCGATGGCGAGGGTGATTTCCGGCAGAGCTGGGCCGAGGGCGGGCAAGGTCATTGCTGCCAAACCTTACTGTACGACCAGCATCGCCGTTTTCGCGGCGGTGAGTGCGGCCTGATAATTCTTGATGAGGGCTTCGGTCGGCGCGGCAAAGGCGTCGAGGATGGTACCGGGCGCAATGCCGTACCAGATCGTCAGCAGCATCAGCGGAGCGAGGATGACGACCTCGCGGGTGTTGAGATCGGTGATGCTCTTGAGCTCCGGCTTCACCAGTTCGCCGAACACGACGCGGCGATAGAGCCAGAGCGCATAGCCGGCCGAGAGGATGACGCCGAAAGCTGCAAAGAACGCGACCCAGGGATTGGCCTTGAAGGCCCCAATGATGGTCAGGAACTCGCCGACGAAGCCGGCCGTGCCGGGCAACCCGACATTGGCCATGGTGAAGACCATGAAGGCGACGGCGTAACGCGGCATCCGGTTGACCAGCCCGCCATAGGCGGCGATCTCGCGGGTATGCATGCGGTCATAGATCACGCCGACGCAGAGGAAGAGTGCGCCGGAGACCAGCCCGTGGCTGACCATCTGGAACATCGCACCCTGAATGCCCTGCGGCGTCAGAGTGAAGAGGCCCATGGTGACGAACCCCATATGGGCGACGGACGAGTAGGCGATCAGCTTCTTGATGTCCTCCTGCATCAGCGCCACCAGCGAGGTGTAGATGATGGCGATGACGGAGAGCGCGAAGACCAGCGGCGCAAACATCGCCGAGGCTTCCGGGAACATCGGGATCGAGAAACGGATGAAGCCGTAGCCGCCCATCTTGAGCAGGATCGCCGCCAGGATGACGGAGCCCGCGGTCGGTGCTTCCACGTGGGCGTCAGGCAGCCAGGTATGGACCGGCCACATCGGCATCTTCACGGCGAAGGATGCGAAGAAGGCGAGCCAGAGCCAGGGCTGCATCGAGACCGGGAACTTATGGGCCAGCAGCGTCGGGATGTCGGTGGTCCCGGCATTCCAGTACATCGCCATCAGCGCGAGCAGCATCAGCACCGAGCCGAGCAGCGTGTAGAGGAAGAACTTGTAGGACGCGTAGACACGACGCTTGCCGCCCCAGATGCCGATGATCAGGAACATCGGGATCAAGCCGGCTTCGAAGAAGACGTAGAACAGCACGAGATCGAGCGCGACGAAGACACCGATCATCAGCGTCTCGAGGATCAGGAACGCGACCATGTATTCGCGAACCCGCTTCTCGACCGACGTCCAGGACGCGAGGATGCAGAACGGCATCAGGAAGGCGGTCAGCACCACGAACGGGAATGAGAAACCGTCGACGCCGAGCTTGAACTTGATCGCATCCGAGACCCAGCCATGGGTCTCGACCAGCTGGAAGGCCGGATTGGCCGAGTCGAACCGGCCCCAGGCGACGCAAGCCAGGAAGAAGGTCGCAATCGTCGTCGCCAGCGCGACATAGCGAGCGTTGGAGCTGACCGAAGCCTCGTCGCCGCGCTGCGCCAGAATGAAGGCGGCGCCAACCAGCGGCAGGACGAGTAGACCGGTGAGGATACCGAAACCGAACATCATCTCACCCGCGAGTCAGCAAATACCAGGTCACCAGGCCCGCGACGCCGATCAGCATGGCGAAGGCATAGTGATAGACAAAACCGGTCTGGAGCCGGACGACGCGGTTGGTGACATCGACCACCCGAGCCGAGACGCCATCGGGGCCAAAACCGTCGATGATGAAGCCGTCGCCCTTCTTCCAGAGGAAGCGGCCGAGCCATTTCGCCGGACGAACGAACAGGAAGTCGTAGATCTCGTCGAAATACCACTTGTTGAGCAGGAAACGGTACAGGACCGGGTTCGCCTTCGCGAGCTTGCCGGGGACGTCCGGGCGCAGCATGTAGCAGTAGTACGCACCGACGAAGCCGAGCAGCATGGCGACGAAGGGCGAAGCCACGACCCAGCCGGGAACCTCGTGCATCGCGTGCAGGATATGGTTGTCCTTGCCGGTGAACAGTGCGGCCTTCCAGAAATGCTCGTAATCGTGGCCGATGAAGGCTTCCTTGAACACGAAGCCGGCAGCAATGGCACCGAGCGCAAGCACTGCAAGCGGCACGAGCATCGAGAGCGGGCTCTCGTGCGGCTGGTGCGCGTGACCGCCGTGACCGTCATGGCCATGTCCGGCATGCGCGTGGTCATCGTGACCATGAGCGTGCGCAGCATGAGCGTGGTCGTCATGACCATGCGCGTCATGGCCGTGGCCAGCCCAGCGCGGACTGCCCTCGAAGGTCATGAAGTAGAGCCGCCAGGAATAGAACGAGGTGAAGCAGGCCGCCACGACCAGCAGCACGAAGGCGTAGTCGGTGGCGAAGCCATGCTTGGCGGCAAAGGCGCTCTCGATGATCGCGTCCTTCGAGAAGAAGCCCGCGAAGCCGAGCATCGTGCCGGGAATGCCGACACCGGTCAGCGCCAGCGTGCCGATCGTCATCGCGGCCGCGGTGAAGGGAATATGCTTCCGCAGGCCGCCCATGTAGCGCATGTCCTGCTCATGGTGCATCGCGTGGATGACCGAGCCTGCACCGAGGAAAAGCAGCGCCTTGAAGAAGGCGTGGGTGAAGAGGTGGAAGATACCGGCCGAATAGGCACCGGTGCCGAGCGCGACGAACATGTAGCCGAGCTGCGAGCAGGTCGAATAGGCGATGACGCGCTTGATGTCGTTCTGCACCAGGCCGACGGTCGCCGCGAAGAAGGCGGTGGTTGCGCCGATGACGACGACGACGGTCATTGCGACCGGCGCATATTCGAAGATCGGCGACAGGCGCGCCACCATGAAGACGCCGGCGGTGACCATGGTCGCGGCGTGAATCAGCGCCGAGACGGGGGTCGGGCCCTCCATTGCGTCAGGCAGCCAGGTGTGCAGCAGGAACTGCGCCGACTTGCCCATCGCGCCCATGAACAGCAGCAGGCAGGTCAGGGTCAGCGCATTCCACTCATAGCCGAGGAACCGGAAGGTCTGGCCGGTCAGTTCGCCCGCCTTCGGGAAGATGCTGTCGAAGGTGACCGAGCCGAACAGCACGAAGACCAGGGCGAGGCCGAGGAGAAAACCGAAATCGCCGACTCTGTTGACGACGAAAGCCTTGATCGCGGCCGCGTTCGCCGAGGGCTTCTGGTACCAGAAGCCGATCAGCAAATAAGAGGCAAGACCGACGCCTTCCCAGCCGAAGAACATCTGGACGAGATTGTCCGCCGTCACCAGCATCAGCATCGCGAAGGTGAAGAGCGAGAGATAGGCGAAGAAGCGCGGCCGGTGCGGATCCTCGTGCATGTAGCCGATGGAATAGAGGTGCACGAGCGATGAGACGGTGTTGACGACGACCAGCATGACCGCGGTCAGCGTGTCGATGCGGAAGGCCCAGTCGACGCGCAGATCGGCGGATGCGAGCCAGGTCGCGATCTGAACGCGCGTGGTACCGGCGCCGAAGCCGACATTGAAGAAGGCGATCCAGGACAGGACGGCCGAGACCATCAGCAGCGAGGTGGTGACGATCTCCGAGGCGCGTGATCCGATCAGCCGGCCGAAGAGGCCGGCGATCAGGAAGCCGAGGAGCGGGAGGAAGACGATCGCGTGATACATGGCAGCTAGCAGGGCGCGCAGGCGCGCTCAGCCTTTCATCATGTTGATGTCTTCCACCGCGATCGTGCCGCGATTTCGGAAGTAGACGACAAGAATGGCGAGGCCGATCGCGGCTTCCGCCGCCGCGACAGTCAACACCAGGAGCGCAAAGACCTGGCCGACGATATCGTTCATGAACGACGAGAAGGCCACGAAGTTGATGTTGACCGCGAGCAGGATGAGCTCGATCGACATCAGGATGACGATGACGTTCTTGCGGTTGATGAAGATGCCGAGCACGCCGAGCGTGAACAGGATCGCGCCGACCGCGAGATAATGTCCCAGGCCGATCATCAGACGGTCTCCTCAGGCAGGCCGGCGCGCGAGGGCACCTTGCGCACTTCCATCGCGGTTTCCTTGGTGCGGGCATTCTGGGCGACGACATTCTGGCGCTTGACGCCGGGACGGTCGCGCAGGGTCAGGACGATCGCGCCGATCATGGCGACGAGCAGCACCAGACCGGCCGCCTGGAAGTAATAGACATACTGGGTGTAGAGCACCTGCCCGAGCGCCTCGGTGTTGCTGATATTGGCCGGGATCGCGGCGACGGGCGCGCTGACGATCTTCGGATCGATCACCCAGGCGCCAACCACGAGCAGCAGTTCGACCAGGAAGACCAGCCCGACCAGCGCGCCAACCGGCAGGTAGTTCAGGAAGCCCTGGCGGAACTCGGCGAAGTCCACGTCGAGCATCATCACCACGAAGAGGAAGAGCACCGCGACCGCGCCGACATAGACGACGACCAGCAGCATCGCGAGGAACTCGGCCCCGAGCAGCAGGAACAGGCCCGCCGCATTGACGAAGGCCAGGATCAGGAACAGCACCGAATGAACGGGGTTGCGCGACGACACCACCATGAACGCCGAAGCGACGGTGATGCCAGAGAACAGATAGAAGAATGCCGCTGCGGCGTTCATCTCGGTCAGCCCTTCCGCCCTTGCGGGCGGCCCTCGTTTCAAGCGTGCCCGAGCGAGTCAGGCACAGTTTTGAGCGTCTATAGAGAGGCCCGCCGGACGCGACAACCGCGCGACGCTCCCCATCCCTCGTCATCCCTGCCCGCTGCCCCGGATGCCCGGAGCCGCGAGGTCTTCACCGCCTCAACGATACGGCGCATCCATCGCGATGTTGCGCGCGATCTCGCGCTCCCAGCGATCGCCGTTCGCCAGCAGTTTTGCCTTGTCGTAGAACAGTTCCTCGCGGGTTTCGGTCGCGAATTCGAAGTTCGGCCCCTCGACGATGGCGTCCACCGGGCAGGCTTCCTGACAGAAGCCGCAATAGATGCACTTCGTCATGTCGATGTCGTAGCGCGTGGTGCGGCGCGTGCCGTCATTGCGGCGCGGACCGGCCTCGATGGTGATGGCCTGGGCCGGGCAGATCGCCTCGCAGAGCTTGCAGGCAATGCAGCGCTCCTCGCCATTGGGATAGCGGCGCAACGCATGCTCGCCACGAAAGCGCGGCGAAAGCACGCCCTTCTCGAAGGGATAGTTGAGCGTCGCCTTCGGCTTGAAGAAATAGCGCATCGACAGGAAGAACGCCGAAACGAACTCCTTGAGAAGCAGCCCTTTGGCGGCTTGCGCGAGTGACATCGCTCTCATCCTCTTCACAAACTCAACCGAACAGCAGGCGGCCGAGCAGGTAACCCAGAATGGGGAAGAACCCCATGGTGCCGACGAGAAAGACGATCCTGAACAGCCTGATGCGCCGTTCGTAATCATCCTTCTCCTCGCGTGTCGTCGAGGTATCCGTCCGGCGCAATGCGCGCTCGACGAGGTCTCCGACGACCTTGTAGTCCACCCACCCCAGGACCAGACCGACGGCAGCGCCGATCAGCCCCGCAGTGGATAATTCCATCAGCGCACCGGCCCCCAGCCGGTGATCTGCAGCACTGCCGCGACGACCACCACCGAGACCAGCGAGATCGGCAGGAACACCTTCCAGCCCAGCCGCATCAGTTGGTCATAGCGGTAGCGCGGCACGAAGGCCTTAACCATGGCGAACATGAAGAACACCAGGCAGATCTTGAGTGCGAACCAGAACACGCCGGGCAGCCAGGTGAAGGGCGCGATCGGGAACGGCGGCAGCCAGCCCCCGAGGAACAGGATCGTGGTCAGCGAGCACATGGTCATGATCGCCACGTATTCGCCGAGCATGAACAGCAGATACGGTGTCGAGGAGTACTCGACCATGAAGCCGGCGACGAGTTCGGATTCGGCTTCCGGCAGATCGAAGGGCGGCCGGTTCGTCTCGGCCAGAGCCGAAATGAAGAAAACGACGAACATCGGGAACAGCGGCAGGAAGAACCAGCGCAGCATGCCCCAGCTTGTATTCTGCGCCTCCACGATGGCCGACAGGTTCAGCGAACCGACGCAGAGCAGCACGGTGATGATGACGAAGCCGATCGAGACTTCGTAGGAAACCATCTGGGCCGCCGAGCGCAGGGCGCCGAGGAACGGGTATTTCGAGTTCGAGGCCCAGCCGCCCATGATCACGCCATAGACGCCGAGCGACGAGATCGCGAAGATATAGAGGATGCCGACATTGATGTCGGCGATCGCCCAGCCCTCTGCAACCGGGATGACCGCCCAGGCCGCGAGCGAGAGCACGCAGGAGACCAGCGGGGCGAGCAGGAAGACGCCCTTGTTGGAGCTCGACGGGACGATCGGCTCCTTGAAGACGAATTTCAGCAGGTCGGCAAAACTCTGGAACAGGCCGAAAGGCCCGACCACGTTGGGACCGCGCCGAAGCTGCACCGCCGCCCAGATCTTGCGGTCCGCCAGCAGGATGAAGGCGATGAAGACGAGCAGGCAAACCAGCAGCAGCAGGCTCTTGCCGAGAATGATCGCGAGATCGAGGACGATATCCCAGTTCATCTGGCCTTACTCCGCCGCCTGCCGCATCCGGCCAGAGGCCAGCGCCGAGCATTCCGCCATCACGGCCGAGGCACGCGCGATCGGGTTGGTCTGGTAGAAATCAGCGACCGGCGAGGCGAAGCCAGCCTTGTCGGTCTTGCCGCCAAGTCCCGCAAGGGCGCCCAGCGAAGAGGCGTCAGCCGCCGGAAGCGTATCGAGCCCGGCGAAATGCGGATGGGCAGCGTAGAGTGCCTGGCGCAGCGCCGCGAGCGAGTCGAAGGGCAAGGTCTTGCCGAGCACACCGGAGAGCGCCCGCAGGATCGCCCAATCCTCGCGGGCATCGCCCGGCGGGAAAGTGGCACGATCGGTCATCTGCACCCTGCCCTCGGTGTTGGCATAGGTGCCCGACTTCTCGGTATAGGCGGCGCCCGGGAGGATGACATCGGCGCGATGCGCGCCACGGTCGCCATGGGTACCCTGATAGATCACGAAAGCCCCGGCCGGGACTTCGACCTCGTCGGCGCCGAGCAGGAACAGCACATCGAGTGCGCCGGGCGAGACCATGCCGGCGACATCGAGTGCACCCGCGCCCGGCACGAAGCCGAGATCGAGCGCACCGACGCGGGCGGCTGCGGTGTGCAGCACGCCGAAGCCGTTCCAGCCGTCCTTGACCGCGCCCAGCACCTGTGCGGCCTTGGCAGCGAGCGAAAGGATCGCCTCGCCGTCCGCGCGGGCGAGGGCGCCCTGCCCGACCAGAACCATCGGCTTGTCGCCAGCGGCCGGAGCGCGCTTGACAAGATCGGCCAGGGTCTCGGGGCCAGCGCCGAGATAGTCATGGGCATAGGTCAGATCGGCCTGTTCGCCAATCAGCGAGACCTTGAAGTCACCGCGCAGCCAGCGCTTGCGGATGCGGGCGTTGAGGATCGGCGCTTCCCTGCGCGGATTGGCGCCGATGATCAGCAGCGAAGTCGCATCCTCGATCCCGGCGATGCCGGCATTGAGGAGGTAGCTGGCGCGACCATGCTTGGGATGCAGTTTCGCACCATCCTGGCGGCTGTCGATATTGCCGACGCCAAGCGCGGCCATCAGGCTCTTCAGCGCGAAAACCTCCTCGACCGCGGCAAGGTCGCCGACGATCGCGCCGACGCGCTCAGGCCTGGTCGCGTTCAGCCGGTCGGCGATCAGCGCAAAGGCTTCGTTCCAGCTTGCAGGCTTCAGGGCGCCGTTCTGCCGGATATAGGGCCGGTCGAGACGCTGCGTGCGCAGGCCGTCGACGACATGGCGGGTCTTGTCGGAGATCCACTCCTCGTTCACCGCCTCGTTGATGCGCGGCAGGATGCGCATCACTTCGCGGCCACGAGAATCGACCCGGATGGCGGAGCCGACCGCATCCATCACGTCGACGGATTCGGTCTTGGTCAGCTCCCAGGGCCGGGCCTTGTTCTGATAAGGCCGCGAGGTCAGTGCGCCGACCGGGCAAAGATCGACGATATTGCCCTGGAGCTCCGAACCCATCGCCTGTTCGAGATAGGTCGTGATCTCCATGTCCTCGCCGCGGCCAATGGCGCCGAGATCGGTACCGCCAGCGACTTCGGTGGTGAAGCGAACGCAGCGCGTGCAGTGGATGCAGCGCGTCATCGTCGTCTTCACCAACGGGCCGATATACTTGTCCTCGACGGCACGCTTGTTCTCGGCATAGCGGGAATTGTCCACGCCATAGGCCATCGCCTGGTCCTGCAGGTCGCATTCGCCGCCCTGGTCGCAGATCGGGCAGTCGAGCGGGTGGTTGATGAGCAGGAACTCCATCACCCCTTCGCGCGCCTTCTTGACCATCGGCGACTTGGTCGAGACGACCGGCGGCTCGCCATTCGGCCCGGGGCGCAGGTCGCGCACGCCGATGGCGCAGGAGGCCTGGGGCTTCGGCGGCCCGCCCTTCACCTCGACGAGGCACATGCGGCAGTTGCCGGCGATCGAGAGGCGCTCATGGAAGCAGAAGCGTGGCACCTCGGCGCCAGCGGCCTCGCAGGCCTGGAGCACGGTGTAATCGGCCGGGACGTCGACCTCGATGCCGTCGATGACGAGTTTGGTCATGGTCTTACTCCGCCGCCATCAGCCGCGCCGGCTCGGAATGCGGATTGGCGGCATAATCGTCGATGCGCTTTTCGATCTCGTGACGGAAATGCGCGATCAGGCCCTGGATCGGCCAGGCCGCGGCATCGCCGAGCGCACAGATCGTATGGCCTTCGACCTGCTTGGTGACGTCCAGCAGCATGTCGATCTCGCGCTTCTGAGCCCGGCCCTCTGCCATGCGGTTGAGGACGCGCCACATCCAGCCCGTGCCCTCGCGGCACGGCGTGCACTGGCCGCAGCTCTCATGCTTGTAGAAATAGCTGATGCGGGCAATGGCGCGGACGATGTCGGTCGACTTGTCCATGACGATCACCGCGGCGGTGCCGAGGCCCGAGCGCAGCTTCGAGAGTGAGTCGAAATCCATCGGCGTGTCGATGATCTGCTCGGCAGGCACCATGCGCACGGAGGAGCCGCCCGGGATGACCGCGAGCAGATTGTCCCAGCCGCCGCGGATGCCGCCGCAATGGCGGTCGATCAGCTCGCGGAACGGGATGCCCATCACCTCTTCGACGTTGCAGGGCTTGTTCACATGGCCCGAGACGCAGAACAGCTTGGTGCCGACATTGTTCGGGTTACCGAGCGAGGAGAACCAGCTCGAACCGCGGCGCAGGATGGTCGGCGCCACTGCAATCGACTCGACGTTGTTAACCGTGGTCGGGCAGCCATAGAGGCCGACATTGGCCGGGAATGGCGGCTTCAGCCGCGGCATGCCCTTCTTGCCTTCAAGGCTCTCCAGCAGCGCCGTCTCTTCGCCGCAGATATAAGCGCCGGCCCCGTGATGCACATAGAGATCAAACGGATAGCCGTGCTTGTTGTTCTTGCCGATGAGGTTTGCCGCATAGGCCTCGTCGACGGCGCGCTGCAGCGCCTCGCGCTCCCGGACATACTCGCCGCGAATATAGATGTAGGCCGCATGCGCGCCCATGGCGAAGGAGGCGATCAGGCAGCCCTCGACCAGCGTATGCGGGTCGTTTCGCATGATCTCGCGGTCCTTGCAGGTGCCCGGCTCCGATTCGTCGGCATTGACGACGAGATAATGCGGACGCCCGTCATTCTGCTTCGGCATGAACGACCATTTGAGTCCGGTCGGGAAGCCGGCGCCACCGCGCCCGCGCAGGCCCGAGCGCTTCATCTCGTCGATGATCCAGTCGCGCCCCTGCTCAAGCAGGAACTTGGTGCCGTCCCAGGCGCCACGCGCCATGGCGCCCTTCAGCGACAGGTCGTGCCGGCCGTAGAGGTTCGTAAAGATGCGGTCGCGATCTGCGAGCATGTCTCGCCTCACTCTTTCGGCTTGTCGCTGGGCTTGGCAGCCCGCGTACGGCGCGCCGGCGCATCAGCCGGCTTCGCAGATTCAGCAACGGCGTCCTTGTCGACCTTGCCGCCGGCTGCCGGTGTGTCCTGCGCGGAGCCGGCAGGCTGTGCCGGGGACGAAGGCTTGGGACGGGCGGGAGCCGCGGTTTCGGTCGCAGGCTTGGTCTCAATCGCAGCCGGCGTCGCCTCGGCAGCCTTGGCCGCTGCTTCCGCCGCAGCCTTTGCGACCGCAGCCTCGGCCGCTGCCTTGCGCTGTTCGGTGACGCGAGCCTGCCAGTTTCCGGCTCCGATCGCGGAGCCGTCATAGAGGCCCGGATCCTTCAGCGTTTCGCCACCACCGACCGGTTCCGAACAGGAACGGTCGATCTGCGGGCCGGGCTTCGTCGGCCGATCATGTCGCAGATCGTCGAGGAGCGCGCGGAAATTCTCGGGTGTCAGGTCTTCGTAATAGTCGAAATTGACCTGCGCCATCGGGGCATTGCAGCAGGCGCCGAGGCATTCGACCTCGAGCCAGGACAGCTTGCCATCGGCAGAAACGGTCGATTGCGGGCCGATGACGTCCTCGCAGACCTTCTTCAGCGCCTCGGCTCCGCGCAGCGCGCAAGGAGTCGTGCCGCAGAGCTGGATGAAATGAGCTCCGACCGGCTGCAGATTGAACATGGTGTAGAAGGTCGCGATCTCCAGCACGCGCATCGGTGCCATCGAGAGCTTCTTCGCCACCGCCTCGATCGCGGCGCGCGGAACCCAGCCGTGATGCTGTTCCTGCGCCTTCCACAACAGCGGAATCACGGCGGAGGCCTGCCGGCCTTCCGGATATTTGGCGATCTGCTGATCAGCCCAGTTCTCGTTCGCCGCAGTAAAGGCGAAGGACGCGGGTTGAACGTGATCGGGCGCGAGACGACGGACGGACATTAGCGGTCCACCTCACCAAAAACGATGTCGAGAGAGCCGAGGATTGCGGAGACGTCCGCCAGCATGTGCTTGCGGCACATGAAATCCATGGCCTGGAGATGGGCGAAGCCCGGAGCCTTGATCTTGCAGCGATAGGGCTTGTTGGTGCCGTCGGAGACGAGATAGACGCCGAACTCGCCCTTCGGCGCCTCGACGGCGGCATAGACCTCGCCTTCGGGGACCTTGTAGCCCTCGGTGTAGAGCTTGAAATGGTGGATGAGCGCTTCCATCGAGCGCTTCATCTCTCCGCGCTTCGGCGGCACCATCTTGCCGTCGAGCGATGAGACCGGGCCGCCGCCATCGGCAGCCAGCAGCTTCTCGCAGCACTGCTTCATGATGCGCACGGATTGGCGCATCTCTTCCATGCGGATGCAGTAGCGGTCGTAGCAGTCGCCGTTCTTGCCGATGGGGATGTCGAATTCCATCTCCTCATAGCATTCGTAAGGCTGGCTCTTGCGCAGGTCCCAGGCGGCACCGGAGCCGCGCACCATCACGCCCGAGAATCCCCATTTCCAGCAAGTGTCGAGATCGACGACGCCGATATCGACATTGCGCTGCTTGAAGATGCGGTTGTCGGTGAGCAGTCCTTCGAGGTCGTCGCAGACCTTGAGGAAGGGGTCGCACCATTCGGCGATATCGTGGATCAGCGAAGGCGGCAGGTCCTGGTGAACGCCTCCCGGCCGGACATAGGCCGCATGCATGCGCGCGCCGCAGGCCCGCTCATAGAAGATCATCAGCTTCTCGCGTTCCTCGAAGCCCCAGAGCGGCGGCGTCAGCGCGCCGACGTCCATCGCCTGCGTGGTGACGTTGAGGATATGCGAGAGGATGCGGCCGATCTCGGAATAGAGCACGCGGATGAGCTGGCCGCGCCGCGGCACGGTCACCCCCATCAGCTTCTCGACCGCGAGCGAATAGGCATGCTCCTGGTTCATCGGCGCGACATAGTCGAGCCGGTCGAAATAGGGCAGCGCCTGCAGATAGGTCTTGGCTTCGATCAGCTTCTCGGTGCCGCGATGCAGCAAGCCGATATGCGGATCGACGCGCTCGACGATCTCACCGTCGAGCTCCAGCACGAGGCGCAGCACCCCGTGTGCCGCCGGGTGCTGCGGCCCGAAATTGATCGAGAAATTGCGGATGTTGTGCTCGGTCATTCTCAGCCCGCCTGTTTCGCGGCGAATTCGGCGACGACCTGCGCGCCGGTCTTGCGCGGCCGCTCTCCTGCAAAGGCATAGAGCGCTGGCTTCTCGTCGATGAAGATTTCTTCGGTAAAGGCGAAGGGCGAAAGGTCGTCGAAGCTCTGCATCGAGACGGCGACATGCCCCTCTCCGCCGCGCAACCGCCAGAACAGGCTGGAGCCGCAGGTCCTGCAGAACACGCGCTCGCCCCAGTCGGAGGACGGATAGATGCCGAGCGCAGCGTCATCGTCGACCGTGACCCCGGTGCAGGGCACGGCCATGAAGGTGCCGCCGCTCCATTTCCGGCACATGCCGCAATGGCAGACATCCATTTCCAGCTTCTCCGGCACGGCCGCAAAACGGACCGCACCGCAGAGACAGCCTCCGGACAGCGATTTGTCGGCAGCAGCCATCGGGTTCAGGCTCCCTTCGCCTTCTCGTCACCGGGCAGCACGTAGTCCGTGCCTTCCCAGGGGCTCAAAAAGTCGAAATTCCTGAATTCCTGGTTGAGCTTCACGGGTTCGTAGACGACCCGCTTCTGCTCGTCGTCATAGCGAACCTCGACGAAGCCGGTCAGCGGGAAGTCCTTGCGCAGCGGATAGCCCTCGAACCCGTAATCGGTGAGGATTCGACGCAGGTCCGGGTGCCCAGAGAACAGGATTCCATAGAAATCATAGGCCTCGCGCTCGTACCAGTTCGCGGCCGGAAAGACATCGATGATCGACGGAACCGGAGTCGCCTCGTCGGTCTGCACCTTGACGCGGATACGCCGGTTATGGCGCGGCGACAGCAGATGATAGACGACGTCGAAACGCTTCTCGCGTGCGGGATAATCGGCGCCGGCGATATCGGTGAAGTTCACGAAGCGGAAGCGCGGATCGTCGCGAAGCGTCGCCATGACCTGGACGATGGACGCAGCCTCGGCCTCGACCGTCAGCTCATCGAAGGCGACGACAGCATTCACGACTGCGCCGGGCAGCGCAGCCCTGATCTCTTCACCGAGTGTCACGAGCTCTTCGCTCATATCAACCTCAACCTTTTCGCCGCTCGCATCGTCACGACCGGAGCAATCCCCGCCAGGGTGCGGGGGCGTTAGCGTTCGATCGTGCCGGTGCGCCGAATCTTCTTCTGCAGCAGCAGCACGCCATAGAGCAGCGCTTCCGCAGTCGGGGGGCAGCCGGGAACGTAGATATCGATCGGCACGATGCGGTCGCAGCCGCGCACCACCGAGTAGCTATAGTGGTAATAGCCGCCGCCATTGGCGCAGGAGCCCATCGAGATGACGTAGCGCGGCTCTGGCATCTGGTCATAGACCTTGCGCAGCGCCGGAGCCATCTTGTTGGTCAGCGTGCCGGCAACGATCATCACGTCCGACTGGCGCGGAGACGCGCGCGGTGCAAAGCCGAAGCGCTCGACATCATAACGCGGCATCGACAGCTGCATCATCTCGACCGCGCAACAGGCGAGGCCGAAGGTCATCCACATCAGCGAGCCGGTCCGCGACCAGTTGATCAGGTCGTCGGTCGCCGTGACGAGGAAACCCTTATCGGCGAGTTCATTGTTGATCTCGACGAAGAAGGGATCGCGCGCACCCACCGGCTTCCCGTCGGGGCCGAGCAGCCCCCGGGGCGCGGGCGCGACGAGCGGATCGCCGCGGTCGATCGCTGTGATTGCCATGAAACTACCCTTGTGAACCCGTTACCGTCAGATCAACACCGAGGCGGAGCCTCGCGAGCCGACGGTTAGTCCCACTCCAACGCGCCCTTGCGCCACTCGTAGACGAAGCCGACGGTCAGGACGCCCAGAAAGATCATCATTGACCAAAAACCATACCAGCCGAGATCGCCGAACGCGACCGCCCAGGGGAACAGGAAGGCGACCTCGAGATCGAAGATGATGAACAGGATGGAGACCAGATAGAAGCGGACATCGAACTTCATGCGCGCGTCATCGAACGCATTGAAACCGCACTCATAGGCGGAGAGCTTTTCAGCATCCGGCTTGGAGTACGCGACTGCGAACGGCGCGATCAGCAGCGCAAGGCCAATCACCATCGAAACGCCGATGAAGATGGCCAGCGGCAGGTAGTCGCTCAGCAAGGACGGTACAGGTAATGCTTGCATGGACAACCTCGCTTCGCGGGCCCAGACCCGCGGCACACGCATCGGCAGTCGATTAGCCCCTACTCTAGAATCACGCAAGGGTTCGCCGCGCCGCACAACCGCGCCACGGCAATGAACCAGACGCATTGCACGCAATTTTTACCGCGAAATCGATAGCGCACACCAACGGGCAGGCGCGCGGCGCGACAAGATGGTTACGAATCGGCTTTATTGCGGGAATCAGCCGCCCAAGGAGCGAGACGCATGGTCCGACCACTCCACCGTATCGCGGCGATCGCGACCTTGGCCGGAAGCTTGCTCGCCCCCGCCGGCGCAACGCATGCCGAGAGTATCGATCTCACCCGCGCGACCTGCGCCGATTTCAGCGCCATGACCAGCAACGACCAGAGTCAGCTCGTGCTGTGGCTCGCCGGCTATTTTGCCGGTGGCGCGCAGCGTCCGCTGCTCGACGTCGAGAAGGTCAGCACGGCGCCTGCCGAAATTCTCGCGCTCTGCGGAAAGACGCCGCAGCTTCCACTCGTCGGCGCCGAGACACGCGCCGTCTTCCTGCCAGCGCCCACCCCCTGAGATGCCTTTGCCTAAGCCCTTGCCTACAGGAAACACCAGATCGCCCCTGCTGCTCAGGCTCCCGTTGCCACTGCTCGCGATCGTCTTCGCCTTGTCGGCGTCTCACGCCGGCGCAGAGGACGGCCAGATGATGCTGGCGCCGCTCCCGCCCGGGCGTCCCTTCGATCTGGATCTTCCTGCAAAGGCGGCGATGCCTGCCATCGTGGTCCCTCCCCCGGCGGCCCCGGTTCTTGCTCCCGTGCCAGTCGCCGAGCAGGCCGACACCCCACCGGCACCGAATTCGCCCGCGGTCACGGAACCCGACGAGGATGAAGGCCCGGAATGGCCGAAGCTGACGCCCGGCCAGAAGGCCGGAGCGGAGCCGGCCTTCGATCCGGATGAAAAACCGGACCGGCCGGGCATCTCGACCGACCCCGGCACCTCGACCGCCTGCCTGCCGCAATCGCTGAAATCGATTCTCGGCAAGATTGCCGACAAGTACGGAGCCGTGAAGGTGACCTCGACCTGGCGGCCACCCTGGCGCGCCCGGCGCGGCTCTTATCATAAGCGCTGCGAAGCCATGGATTTCCGCGTGCCCGGCGTGCGGCCGCGCGTCGTGCTCGACTATGCCCGCTCGCTCCCGGAGGTCGGCGGCCACAAGGTCTATTGGAACGGACTTATCCACATCGACACGGGACCACGCCGGCCCTGGTGAGGCTGGTGGGGCCTTATCCTGGCTTCACTCGCTCTCAAGGCTTGAAGGCGCGGCGATGAAGCCTTAAACCGCAACTCGCAGGGGCGGTTAGCTCAGTTGGTAGAGCATCTCGTTTACACCGAGAGGGTCGGCGGTTCGAGCCCGTCACCGCCCACCAGTGCCCAGCGCCACGAATTCAGGCCAATTCCCGCCCTGCTCCCGGTAGAGCACGCGGCCGATGCGCTCATCCAGCCCCACCCCGTCCGCGGTTGCTGCCCCAAGGGCTTCGTTCAGGCTGTCGCGGCAACGGGTGCCGACCTGTCCAGAGCCCTGTTCTGCACTCTCCATCGGCAGCGCGGCTGGTTGCACCGTGCATGCGATGGCCCTTTGCCCCTCTTGCACGGCACCGGCCGTGAAGTGTCGTCATCCTGTTCGCGCAGACAAAGCCCCACAGGTCGCTGAGCCGTTCACAGGGACGCTGTTCTCGTGACGTGCACGATGATCCAGGGAGCGACCCACAGCAGCAGCAGCAAGACAAGGATCAACAGCCACGCTCGGTGCCATCCGCACAATCCGACCAGCTCAGGGCCGAGGAGATGAGAGCTGCTGGCGCCCCCCCTGGAGCGTGCCCCGACGTTTCGCTCATCTGCTCGAGCAGCTTTCTGATCGTGTCGCCCCGCATCGATCATCGCCGGGAGATCTGACGGATCGCGCCATCGAGACAGCCCAGGATGCGAGCGTCGCGAGCCTCTGAACGACGCAGCGCCGGATGGTCGCCAGCCGGCTCCACAGGCTCGCCCAGCGGGTCGCCCGGCGGCCAGCTGACTATCATCCCAATCGGGGCGATCATCAGCGCCGCCCGCGGATCTGCGACGCCATACGCCTCAAGCCGGAGGCGTAGTTCCGTTCGCAATTGTCGAATGCGCGTCGCGTCCGTCATCGTTCCGCCCCGCTCGGGACTGTTGGTTAACCACAGGTAAGCATGGGCAGATTTCGGCCGGCAAGCGGATTCATGTGCGAACAAAAAGCCGGCACGCGATCCGGATCACCGGCTCCTCGATGCCATGAAGCCGGTCTCTCCATTGGGGCCGGTCGTTGCGACCGCGCCCGAAAGTTCTCAGCCGAACCGGCCTGTTGATAACTCGGCTGAGATGCTTCGCTTCAGGAGCCTGCCGAATCCGCTCTTTGGGCCGGTGCCCGGCCCTTTCCAGCGGTCCGTGGGTCTGCCCAGCCCGATCTTTCAGGGCGCGTGGCGGCCAATGCGAGCAGCCGAAAGCGCCGATGAAATCGGGTTCGACGTGGCTTGTGTCTCGTTTTGCACTGCGAAAGGCGACGGCTTGCGCCCGCCGACGGCCCCGGCGGTTTGGATTTTGGGGAACATGAATTTTGCCGGCACCTCGCGCTTGACACCGCCGGCCCGGCACCCTAATCCCAACCTCGCTGAGGCCAAGACGCCTTAGCCGCCCAGCGCGGGCGTAGCTCAGTTGGTTAGAGTGCCGGCCTGTCACGCCGGAGGTCGCGGGTTCGAGCCCCGTCGCCCGCGCCATTTATCTCAAGCAGATAGATGAAAATTCACATCCCCCGTCACGAGCGGCTTCGGATGATGTTGGGCCCGGGATGGCTTCGCCTCCCACCTCCGTCTCTCATCTTTCGGCGTGGTCCGAGCACAGTTTCGAGCGCTCCGTCACGACGCGTTTGATGCGTCGAAGCGACCGCTGCGGGCGCTGCAGATTCGCCGTCTGCACGCGCCGTCGATTCATGATTCGAATCGGAAGACGCTCTTGCGCCCTATGGCACTGGTCGCAGCCACAGGGTGTGAATCACGCCGTCGTCAGTCCAGCCGATTCCGCATTCCAGCGCGCCGGGCGCGGCGAAGCGCGCCTCATAGACATCGACCCCACTCTGTCCGACCCCGTTGAAGCGCAGCGCCTCCAGAGCCCCCTTGGCCAGTAACGCAGCGCTCACCAGGGAGAACTGCTCCTGGACGGCCACAGCCAGCTCCGGGCTCATGTTTTCGACATAGCGATGTCCTGCCTGATGCTCCGCGATGACGCGGCGCAGGGTCGCCTCGCTGTCGGGATGTGGGAGGTTGGACTGGACCCTGCGGCCCAGCGCCTCTGCGATCCTCCGAGCCTCGTCCGCGCTGATGCGCTCGGCCATCGATTCGTGACCATCCTGATGGAGGATCAGGGCATCTGCCCGCCCACCTGGGCCGGGAACAAAGCTGACCTGCGCTGCTGGAAATTTCAGAAAGAACTTCGCGACGCTTTCAGCCAAGAGCTCCACGGGCGTCTGCCCCGGCGTTTCCAGAAGCAGCGTCTCGCCTCTGCGGCTGATCGACAGGATCAGCCCGGAGGTCAACCGGTAGTCCCCGACATAGCCGTCGAGCAGGTCCGGATCGATTGCGATCGCGGAGCGCGGCCGCGCTTGCTCATAGCGCCGCCAGGCGACTTCGTCAGTCTGCGTTTCACTCATCGTGGCCTCCTTCGCCAGCTTGATCAGTTCGTCGGTCGACAATGAGCCGCCGGTCGACAGCTTCGCCCGCGCCGCGCCGACCAGGGACAGCCCACGCTCAGTGCGGCTGTGCTGCTCCCGCAGGGCGGCTTGCTGCAGCGTGAGGATGCGATCGAGATCGACCGCCTTGCCCTGCAACAGCGCGGTGATACGTGCCAGGCTGAGCCCGAGCTGCTTCAGCGCAAGGACTTCATGCAGGCGGGCAATCTCGTCGGCGCCATAGAGCCGCCAGCCCTTCTCCGTGCGGCGCGGTTTGATCAGGCCGCGCTTCTCGTAGAGGCGCAGCGCACGCGCCGTCAGGCCAATGCGCTCGGCGCATTCCTGGGCAGCCAGCAGGGTGTCTTTGTCGGATCGGTTGCTCATCTCTGCTCCTCGACCTCGGCGTAAGCTATGACCCAGGGACCGGCTCAAGCGCCTTCTTCGGCGAACGACGCGCGAGCCGAGCACAGCGCAATCACGGCAGCCATCCCGAAACGAAGAAGGCCGGCAGCGATGCTGCCGGCCTTCTCGTCACTTGTGTGTCGTGCGGGATGACCGCGTCAGTGGGCGACGAGCCCGCCCGAAGCGTCATCCTCTGCCGCCTTGGGGCGAACCGCCGAGAGGTCCTCCTCCCAGACGATCGGCACGGGCTGGCGGATCAGCGCATGCTGGAGCACCTGCTCCATGCGTGCGACCGGGACGATCTCCAGGCCGCTCTTCACCGACTTCGGCAGGTCGATCAGATCCTTGGCATTGTCCTCGGGGATCAGCACCTTCTTGATGCCGCCTCTCAGTGCAGCCAGGAGCTTCTCCTTGAGGCCGCCGATCGGCAGTACCCTGCCCCGCAGCGTAACCTCGCCGGTCATGGCAAGGTCGCGACGGGTCGGAATGCCCGTCAGCACCGAGACGATCGCAGTCGCCATGGCGATACCGGCCGACGGACCGTCCTTTGGGGTCGCCCCCTCGGGAACGTGGACGTGGATATCGCGCCGCTCGAAGAGTGGCGGCTCGATGCCGAAATCGATGGCGCGCGAGCGGACATAGGATGCCGCTGCCGAGATCGATTCCTTCATCACGTCCCGCAGATTGCCGGTGACGGTCATCTTGCCCCGACCGGGCATCATGACGCCTTCGATCGTCAGCAGCTCGCCGCCGACCTCCGTCCAGGCAAGCCCCGTGACAACACCAACCTGATCCTCGGTCTCGGCTTCGCCATAGCGGTAACGCGGCGGGCCGAGATAGTCCTCGAGCACGGTCGGGGTGATCGCGACCTTCTTCTTCTTGGTCAGGATGATGTCCTTCACCGCCTTGCGCACGGTGTTGGAAAGCTCGCGCTCGAGGTTGCGGACGCCGGCCTCGCGCGTATAGCGCCGGATCAGCGTCATCAGGGCCTCGTCATCGATCGACCATTCCTTGGATTCAAGGCCGTGCTTCTTGATCGTCTCCGGGATCAGGTGACGACGAGAGATCTCGACCTTTTCTTCCTCGGTGTAGCCAGCAATGCGGATCACCTCCATGCGGTCCAGAAGGGCCGGCGGAATGTTCAGCGTGTTGGCCGTGGTCACGAACATGACGTTCGAGAGGTCGTAGTCGACCTCCAGATAGTGGTCGTTGAAAGCGGCGTTCTGCTCGGGATCAAGCACCTCGAGCAGGGCCGCCGAGGGATCGCCACGGAAGTCCTGACCCATCTTGTCGATCTCGTCGAGCAGGATAAGCGGATTGGCGGTCTTCGCCTTCTTCATCGACTGGATGATCTTGCCGGGCATCGAACCGATATAGGTGCGCCGGTGACCACGGATCTCGGCCTCGTCACGCACGCCGCCGAGCGACATGCGCACGAACTCGCGGCCCGTCGCCTTGGCGATCGATTTGCCGAGCGAGGTCTTGCCGACACCCGGAGGGCCGACGAGGCACAGGATCGGGCCTGCGAGCCGGTTGGCGCGCTGCTGCACGGCGAGATATTCGACGATGCGGTCCTTGACCTTGTCGAGACCGTAGTGATCGTCGTCGAGCACCTGCTGGGCGACAGCGAGGTCCTTCTTGATCTTCGACTTCTTGCCCCACGGAATGCCGAGCATCCAGTCGAGATAGTTGCGGACCACCGTCGCCTCGGCCGACATCGGCGACATCTGGCGAAGCTTCTTCATCTCCGCCATCGCCTTGTCGCGGGCTTCCTTGGAGAGCTTGGTGTTGACGATGCGCTCTTCCAGTTCGGCCAGCTCGTCGCGGCCTTCCTCGCCGTCGCCAAGCTCCTTCTGGATCGCCTTCATCTGCTCGTTGAGATAGTACTCGCGCTGGGTCTTCTCCATCTGGCGCTTGACGCGCGAGCGGATGCGCTTCTCGACCTGCAGAACCGACATCTCGCTTTCCATCAGCGAGAGCACCTTCTCCAGCCGGTGCGCGACATTGACGATCTCGAGCACGGCCTGACGGTCGGCGATCTTGACGGCCAGGTGCGAGGCAACCGTGTCGGCAAGCTTGGAGGGCTCGTCGATCTGCGAGACAGCGGCGACGATCTCGGGCGAGATCTTCTTGTTGAGCTTCACATAGCTCTCGAACTCGCTGACGACGGAGCGGCCGAGCGCCTCGACTTCGACCTTCTTGCCCTCTTCCTCGGAGAGCCCGATCGCATCAGCCTGATAGAAGGCTTCCTCGGCGACATAGGACGTCGCCTTGGCGCGGCCGACGCCCTCGACCAGCACCTTGACGGTGGAGTCGGGCAGCTTGAGCAGCTGAAGCACGCGGGCAAGCGTGCCGATCTCATAAATGTCCTTGGTCGCCGGATCGTCATCGCCGGCGTTCTTCTGCGTCGCAAGCAGGATCAGGCCGTCGGTCTTGACCACTTCCTCAAGGGCGCGAATGGACTTCTCGCGTCCGACGAAGAGCGGGACGATCATATGGGGGAAAACGACGATGTCGCGCAGGGGGAGAACCGGATAGGTGCCGGTCTCGCCGGGAACGAAAGGAGCGCGGGGCGCCGAACCAGTCATGACTTATCCTTTGCAGTTGCGCCCGGCGAACCCCCTTATGGGCGGAACGATCGGACGTAAGCGGCAAGACGACCATTCGCCTGACCGCCCCCGCGGGCCCCGCCCTTAGAAGGCGCGCGACTCTCGCAGGTGCACCTAAAGTGGAGGCTTCTGTGCCGGCTTTCAAGCAAGCCGAAGACGTCTTCCAACGTTGCTTTGTCGCAAGGAACGATTCCGACAAGGCAACGGCCTTCCGAACGCAAAACGCGCGCCAACCGGCGCGCGTTCCCGAAATTGCCAAATTCAGCGAAGCTCAGGCCGAGGCCGACTTCGCGTCCTCCTCGCGTTCCGCATAGATGAAGAGCGGACGCGACTTGTTTTCGACGGCCTCCGGCCCGATCACGACCTGCTCGACACCTTCCAGCCCCGGCAGCTCGTACATGGTCTCGAGCAGGATACTCTCCATGATCGAACGCAGGCCGCGTGCGCCGGTCTTGCGCTCAATCGCCTTGCGCGCGATCAGGCTGACAGCCTCGTCGGTGAAGGTGAGCTCGGTATCCTCCATCTCGAAGAGGCGCTGATACTGCTTCACCAGCGCATTCTTCGGCTCGGTCAGGATCGTCTTCAGCGCCGCCTCGTCGAGATCCTCGAGCGTCGCCAGAACCGGCAGACGGCCGACGAATTCCGGGATCAAGCCGAATTTCAGCAGATCCTCAGGCTCGACTTCACGGAAGATCGCGCCAGTGCGGCGGTCGTCCGGGGCCTTCACGATCGCGCCGAAGCCGATCGAGGTTCCCTTGCCGCGGCTGGAGATGATCTTGTCCAGCCCGGCGAAGGCGCCGCCGCAGATGAACAGGATGTTGGTGGTGTCGACCTGCAGGAATTCCTGCTGCGGATGCTTGCGCCCGCCCTGCGGCGGCACCGAGGCGACCGTGCCTTCCATGATCTTGAGCAGCGCCTGCTGGACGCCCTCGCCCGAGACGTCGCGGGTGATCGAGGGATTGTCGGACTTCCGGCTGATCTTGTCGATCTCGTCGATATAGACGATGCCGCGCTGCGCCCGCTCGACATTGTAGTCGGAGGCCTGGAGCAGCTTCAGGATGATGTTCTCGACATCCTCGCCGACATAGCCGGCCTCGGTCAGCGTCGTCGCATCCGCCATCGTGAAAGGCACGTCGAGAATGCGGGCGAGCGTCTGCGCGAGCAGCGTCTTGCCCGAACCGGTCGGTCCGATCAGCAGGATGTTCGACTTCGCAAGCTCGACATCGTTGTGCTTTGTCGCGTGCGAGAGCCGCTTGTAGTGGTTGTGCACCGCGACCGAGAGCACCTTCTTGGCGTGGTCCTGGCCGATGACATAGTCATCCAGCACCTTGCGGATCTCGCGCGGGGTCGGGACGCCGTCCTTCGACTTCACCAGCGCGGATTTCGATTCCTCGCGGATGATGTCCATGCAGAGCTCGACGCATTCGTCGCAGATGAACACGGTCGGGCCCGCAATCAGCTTGCGAACCTCGTGCTGGCTCTTGCCGCAGAAGGAGCAGTAGAGCGTGCTCTTCGAATCGCCGCTGCTGACCTTACTCATCGTTCATCTCCATTTCCGGAGTCGGGCCACACCAGCCGAAGCGGATGCAGGCGTCGTCCCTCCGTCATAATAGGCCGCTCAGTTCGCGATTATTAGGTTAACGCGTCAGGCCGAGACATCCGACCTGAAAACCTGACCCAAAACCGGACACCAGCTGCGCCTGTCCGCTCACCCGAGTCCCCATGCAAGCATGGGGCCGCTTTCCAAATCAATATGGGACGCCCGGCTGACCAAGCCAACCCACAGATAGCGGGGCGGCTCGTCGCAGCCGACACCAGACGGGAGCCGAAACGCCCAAGGCGTGTTTCGGCCCCTGCCCGGTTCTCCATTCCGGCCCGATCAGGCCGCGGCGTCTTCCGGACGCCGATCAATGACCTTGTCGATCAGGCCGAAATCACGGGCCGCCTCGGCAGTCATAAAGTTGTCGCGCTCGAGCGCAGCCTCGACCTCGTCATAGCTGCGGCCGGTATGCGTGACATAAATCTCGTTCAGCCGGCGCTTGAGATTCTCGACCTCGCGGGCGTGGATCAGGATGTCAGTGACCTGGCCCTGATAGCCGCCTGAGGGCTGGTGCACCATGATACGGGCATTCGGCAACGCGAAACGCATGTCCTTGGCACCCGCCGTCAGCAGCAGCGACCCCATCGAGGCCGCCTGCCCGACACACAATGTCGTGACCGGGCAGCGGATGAACTGCATCGTATCATAGATCGACAGGCCCGACGTGACCACGCCACCCGGCGAGTTGATGTAGAAGGAAATTTCCTTCTTCGGATTCTCGGCCTCGAGAAACAGCAGCTGCGCCACGATCAGCGAGGCGGAGTAATCCTCGACCGGGCCGGTCAGGAAGATGATGCGTTCCCGCAGCAGGCGCGAGTAGATGTCGAAGGCGCGTTCACCGCGGCTCGACTGCTCGACCACCATCGGGACGAGATTGTTGTAGGTCTCGATCGGATCGCGCAGCATGGGTCTATCCTTGGGGTCGCGGTCGCCGGGAATCAGCGGATTTCGTGAATGCCATTCACATAAGCACGCGGATCGTGGCTGAAAAGGGAAGCGCCGCCCTGGCCATTGCCGGGCGGCGCCATTCTTGAATCAAGGTTTCCGAAAGTCTCAGGCCGAAGCGTCGTCAGCCTTGGCAGCGTCGTCGGCCTTGGCTTCGGACTTCTTGGCCTTCTTGGCGGCTGCCTTCTTCGGCTTGGCCTCACCGGCCTCCTCAGTGGCGTCCTCGTCGGCGTAGAGCGCCTCGCGGCTGACCGTCTGGTCCTCGACCTTCACCTGGCTGAGCAGATGGTCGACGACCTTCTCCTCGAAGATCGGGGCGCGGATCTCGGCGAGAGCCTGCGGGTTCTTCTGATAGAACTCCCAGACCTGCTTCTCCTGCCCGGGGAACTGACGAACGCGCTCGACCAGGGCCTGGGTGACCTCGTCATCCGAGATCTGAACCTTGGCCTGCTCGCCGATTTCGGCCAGCACGAGGCCCAGGCGCACCCGGCGCTCGGCGATCCGGCGGTACTCGGCGCGAGCCTCGTCCTCGGTGGTGTTCTCGTCCGCGAAGGTCTTCTTCGCGTCCTTCATGTCGGCCTCGACCTGGCTCCAGACGGCAGCGAACTCCTGCTCGACCAGGGTCGGCGGCAGCTCGAACGTGTACTTGCCATCAAGCGCGTCGAGCAGGCTCTTCTTGATCTTGCGGCGCGACTGGGCGCCGAAATCACGGCCGATCTGCTCGCGAACGGCGCTCTTGAGCGCATCGAGCGACTCCATGCCGAAGCCCTTGGCGAGTTCGTCGTCGATCTTGAGGGCATCGGGGCCCTGCACGTCGTCGACGGTGACCTCGAACTCGGCCGGTTTACCGGCAAGGTGGGTCGCGGTGTAGTTTTCCGGGAACGTCACCTTGACGGTGCGCTTCTCGCCGGCCTTGGCGCCCTCGAGCTGATCCTCGAAGCCCGGGATGAACTGCCCCGCGCCGAGATCGAGCGGGATGCCCTCGCCGGTGCCGCCGTCGAAGGGCTCGCCCTCGAGCGTGCCGACGAAGGAGATCATCAGGCGATCGCCCTTCTCAGCCTTGGCCTTCGCACCCTTCGAGGTGAAGCTGCGGTTCTGCGACGCCATGCGCTCGAGCGCGGCATCGACTTCGCTCTCAGGCACTTCCGCGACCGGCTTGACCAGGGAAACGTCGGAGATGTCGGCGAGTTCGATCTTCGGCAGAACCTCAAGCGCGACCGTGAAGGCGAGGTCGCCCTTGGCCTCCATCGCGGCCTCGATCTCGTCCTTGTTCTCCGGGAAACGGATCTGCGGCTCGAAAGCGAGCTTCAGGCCGTTATCGGCGACGATCTTCTGGTTGGCCTCGTTGACTGCGTTCTGCAGCACATCGGCCATGACCGAACGGCCATAGAGCCGGCGCAGATGCGCGACCGGCACCTTGCCGGGGCGGAAACCGTTGATACGCGCCTTGCCCTGCAGGCCCTGCAGGCCATCATCGAGCCTGGTCTTGAGGTCGGCAGCGTTCAGCACCACCTGGAATTCGCGCTTGAGGCCCTGGGACAGGGTTTCGGTCACGTTCATTGTTTCGTTCCGCCAACTGCTCGTTAATTCAAAAATCCAAACGCGCGCCGTCGGGTTGCCCGCCGCCGCGCTTGAGAAATCCGGCCAAGTCTGGTGCGGGCGGAGGGACTCGAACCCCCACGACTTTCGCCGCTGGAACCTAAATCCAGTGCGTCTACCAATTCCGCCACGCCCGCCGACCCGATGCGCTGCGCGCGAGCAAACGCAGCGCCGCCATCGTTGGGCCGCGGTGCTATACGCATTTCAGGCGCAGCATGCAGCAAAAAAATGCGACGGTTCTGCGAAGCCGCTGAATCAGGGGCGTCATACCGGCCTCTCGCCAGATCGCGCGCCACGGATTATGCCGCTTGCCATGACCGACAGAAGCGTTCGCCGTCCTCCCTCTCACAGTTTCCAGGCGACCATGCCGACACGGCGCATGGTGCTGGCGGGACTAGGCGCCTGTGCAGTGCCGGCCGAGGCCGCCGCACAATCCTTGCCGGCCACCACCCCAGTGAAGCCCTTGACGGAGAACGCCGATTCGGCCGCTCTGCCGAACCGGAACCTCGTTGCCGGCCCGGCGAAGACACGCCTGCGGCCGCCTCCGGCCCCGGAGAGCGAAGTCTGGGCCATCGACGGAGAAACGCCGGCGCCCGTATTGCGGATCAAACTGGGACAGACGCTGCGGCTCCGGCTGGAGAACCGAACGACGAAACCGCTGAGCCTGCATTGGCATGGCTTGCGCGGAGCGTCCGAGATGGATGGCGTCGGAGGCTTCAGCCAGCAGCCGATCGCGCCGGGAGCCAGCTTCGAATACCGGCTGACGCCGCCCGATTCGGGCTTCTTCCTGTATCGCCCTCTCCTCGTCGACGCCTCGTCGGAACCGGCAGGACGCGGTCTGGCTGGCCTGCTCATCGTCGAGGAGACTAACCCGCCGCGCGTCGATCTCGACCTGCCGGTGGTGGTTACCGACTGGCTGCTGGGCGACGACCAATCGATCCAACCCTTTGACGCGAAGGGGCCCGAAGGAGCCGCCGCCGGCCGGCTCGGAAACTGGATCACCGTCAATGGCAAGGCGCCGCCCCAGCGCATCGCGCTGCTCCCCGGGGCGCGCGTTCGGCTGCGCCTCGCCAATGCCTGCAATGCCCGGATCACGCGGCTGCGCTTCGACGGCATCAAGCCTTTCGTCATGGCCGTCGACAGCCAGCCGACCGATAATTTCGAACCCGTGCGCGCGCAGCTGCCCTTCGCCCCCGGCACGCGCTACGATCTCGTCTTCGACATGCCCGACGAAGCCGGGGCCACAGCAATTGTCACTGCGCTGACCGGCTCGGGCCTGCCTCTGCTGCGCTTCGTCGCGGAGGGAGCAAAGCAGGCGGCAGCAGGCGAGATCGCTGCGCTCAAGCCAAATCCGGCCTTGCCGCTCGCCGTGCGACTGCAGGACGCCAGGCGTAGCGAAGTCGTCGTGACCGGCGGAGCCAAGGTCACCGGCGACAGCAAACTGGACCTCTCCGGTCTCGATCTCGCCCGGCCCTGGGCGATCAACGGTGCAATCGGCACGCCTGAAGCCAAGCCCCTGTTCAGCGTCAGGCGCGGCGCGCCGGTGGTGATCGCGATCGATAATCGCACTGCCTTCCTGCAGCCGTTCCATGTCCACGGCCATAGTTTTCGCCTGCTGCATCCGCTCGACGACGGCTGGGAGCCCTATTTCCTCGATACCGTCCAGATCCCTGAAGGGCGGCGGCTGCACATCGCCTTCATCGCCGACAATCCCGGCCGCTGGCTGATTTCGTCGACCGTGCTGGAGCGTTTCGATCTCGGTCTCTGGACCTGGTTCGAGGTGACGTGAGCCGCAGCCCCGGCTTGACCTCAGCCGGACGAGCGACCTAAGCCCGTTGCCGATAACCGCATTGGAGCCGCCATGTCCGCCAACGCCATCGTCACGATCGGCGCCGACCTCGCGAGGCCGGTCCGCTTCGGCAACGCCCTGCCGCTCGCCTTGATCGCTGGCCCGTGCCAGATGGAAAGCCGCGAGCACGCGCTCGAAATCGCGCTTGCGCTCAAGGAGATAGCGGAAAGACTTGAGATCGGACTGGTCTTCAAGACCTCCTTCGACAAGGCGAACCGGACCAGCGTCAAGGGGCAGCGCGGCATGGGCCTCGAGGCTGCCCTGCCCGTCTTCGCCGAGATCCGCGAACGCACCGGCCTGCCCGTCCTGACCGATGTGCACGAAGCCGCGCAATGCGCGGCCGTGGCCGAGGTCGTCGACGTTCTGCAGATTCCCGCCTTCCTGTGCCGTCAGACCGATCTGCTGGTTGCCGCCGCGCAGACCGGGCGCGTCGTCAACGTCAAGAAGGGCCAGTTCCTCGCCCCCTGGGACATGGTCAATGTCGCAGCCAAGGTCACCGAGAGCGGCAATCCGAATGTCATGGTCACCGAGCGCGGCGCGTCCTTCGGTTACAACACGCTTGTCACCGACATGCGGGCGCTGCCGATCATGGCCGAAGGCATTGGGGCACCGGTGATCTTCGACGCGACGCATTCCGTCCAGCAGCCGGGCGGCAAGGGCGCCTCCACAGGCGGCCAGCGTGAATTCGTGCCCGTGCTGTCGCGGGCGGCAGTCGCGGTCGGCGTGGCCGGCCTCTTCATCGAGACCCATCCCGACCCCGACAATGCGCCGTCGGATGGCCCCAACATGGTGCCGCTCGCGGACTTCCCTGCGCTGATCGCAGAGCTGCAAGGCTTTGATCGGCTTGCCAAGGCGAGGCGCGCGCCGGTTTAAGGCGCGTATGGACAAGCCCGTTACCGCAACCAAGCCCGCCTCGCTGCGCCCGCTGATCCTGGTCCTCGGGGCCTGCGGTTTCGCATCGACCTTCACCATGCGGATCCTCGATCCGCTGGTGCCGACACTGGCAGCCGAGTTCGGCCGGACGATCGCGCAGATCGCCGCCATGGCAACTGCGTTCTCCTTTGCCTACGCGGTCGGTCAGCCCTTCCTGGGCCCGATCGCGGATTCGGTCGGCAAGCTGCGGACGATCAGTGTCTGCCTCGGCCTGCTTGCCCTGCTCTCGATGGCCGCCGCCTTCTCCCTGTCCTTCGACGTGCTGACGGTGATCCGGGCGAGTACGGGCATCGTTGCCGGCGGTGTCATCCCCATCGCCATGGCCGCCATCGGCGACCGCGCGCCAATGGCCGAGCGGCAGGTCCTGCTTGGGCGCTTCCTTGTCCTGATGATCGTCGGGCAAATGGCGGGGGCCGCCTGCTCGGGCGTCATCGCGGAGCATTTTGGCTGGCGCAGTGTCTTCGTGATGGCCGCGGCCATGGCGGCGGCTGCAGCGCTTCTGGTCATCGTCGTGCTGAAGCCGCGGCCGGACGCGGCACGGCTGCCGCTCAGCTTTGCGGGCGCGCTGGCAAACTACAAATCCGTCTTCGCCAACCCGCGCAGCAAGCTGCTTTATGCGATCGTCATCACCGAGGGCAGCCTGATCTTCGGCATGCCGCCCTATGTCGCGGCGATCCTGCAGGAGCGCTCAGGGATTGGCCCCTCGCTGGCCGGGCTGGTGATCGCCGGAACCGGGCTTGGCGGCATCATCTACGGAATCCTGACCCGCATCCTGGTCGAGCGCCTCGGACCGGCCCGCATGACGGTCACCGGCGGGCTCCTGATGGCGACGGGCTATGTGCTGTTCTCGCTGCCCTTCTTGCCGTGGTGGAGCGCGGTTGGCCTGTTCACCCTGAACGGGTTCGGCTTCTTCCTGATGCACGGCACCTTCCAGGCTCAGGCGACCGAGCTCGCTCCGACAGCGCGCGGCTCGGCTGTCTCGCTCTTCGCCTGCGCGCTGTTCCTGGGCCATGCGATCGGCCCCGTCGCCATGGGCATCGCGCTGCATCTGCTCGGCACGACAGGCGCGATCCTGCTCTTTGCAGCAGGGATCGGCCTGCTCGGCATAGTGACGCCGCGCATCCTGCCGCTGGCAGGCTCGCGGACCTGAACTCAGCGGCCGCGGTAGGGAGCGACGCCCTGATCGGGCAGCCAGAGGCCCTTCGGCGGCTCGCCTGTCTGCCAGAACACATCGATCGGGATGCCGCCGCGCGGGTACCAGTAGCCGCCGATGCGGAACCATTCCGGCTCGAGCAGATCGACCAGGGTCTTGCCGATATTGATCGTGCAATCCTCGTGGAAGGCTCCGTGGTTGCGGAACGACCCGAGATAGAGCTTCAGCGATTTCGATTCGACCAGCCATTGGCCCGGCAGATAATCGATGACCAGGATGCCGAAATCGGGTTGGCCGGTCACCGGGCAGATCGAGGTGAATTCCGGGCAAGTGAAGCGAGCGAGATAATTCGTGCCGGCATGCGGATTGGGCACGCGGTCGAGGCGGGCCTCCTCGGGAGATTGCGGCAATGCGCTGGCATGGCCCAGCTGCAGGGTCGAGGCGTCGATCGTCATGGGTCGTGGCTCCTTGAAGGCGGCCTTCTAGAGCCTCGGGCGCGCCCGCGCCACCGGCCAATCGCCGCGACGCCTCTTTCCGTTACGCCCGTGCTTGGCTAGAAGCGCGGCATCCTTCCGTTTCGCCTCGCACCGGAGCCTCCCATGACCGCGATCATCGACATCATCGGCCGCCAGATCCTTGACAGCCGTGGTAATCCGACCGTCGAGGTCGACGTCGTGCTCGAGGACGGCTCAATGGGCCGCGCCGCGGTCCCCTCCGGCGCCTCGACGGGTGCGCATGAAGCCGTCGAGCTGCGTGACGGCGACAAGAGCCGCTATCTCGGCAAAGGCGTTCTGAAGGCCGTCGAGATCGTCAACACCACCATCGCCGAAGCCCTCGTCGCCATGGATGCCGAGGACCAGGCCGCGATCGACCAGACCATGATCGATCTCGATGGTACGCCGAACAAGAAGAAGCTCGGCGCCAACGCCATTCTCGGCGTCTCGCTCGCCGTCGCCAAGGCCGCAGCCGAATGCTCGGGCCTGCCGCTCTATCGCTATGTCGGCGGCACCTCCGCCCGCGTCCTGCCCGTGCCGATGATGAACATCGTCAATGGCGGCGCCCATGCCGACAACCCGATCGACTTCCAGGAATTCATGATCATGCCGGTCGGCGCGCCTTCCTTCGCGGAAGCCCTGCGCATGGGCGCCGAGGTCTTCCACACGCTGAAGAAGGCTCTGCACGACGCCGGCCACAACACCAATGTCGGCGACGAGGGCGGGTTCGCGCCGAACCTGAAATCGGCCGAGGCTGCGCTCGATTTCGTCATGCAGGCGGTCGAGAAGGCCGGCTACCGGCCGGGCGAAGACATCGCGCTGGCGCTCGACTGCGCCGCGACGGAGTTCTTCAAGGACGGCTCCTATGTCTATGAAGGTGAACGCAAAACCCGCGATCCGAAGGCGCAGGCCAAATACCTCGCCAAGCTCGTCGGCAACTATCCGATCGTCTCGATCGAGGACGGCATGGCGGAGGATGACTGGGAGGGCTGGAAGGCTCTGACCGATCTCGTCGGCAGCAAGTGCCAGCTCGTTGGCGACGATCTCTTCGTCACCAACGTCACCCGCTTGTCGCAGGGCATCAAGAGCAAGACCGCGAACTCGATCCTGGTGAAGGTCAACCAGATCGGCTCGCTGACCGAGACGCTTGCCGCCGTCGAGATGGCGCAGCGCGCCGGCTACACCGCGGTGATGTCGCACCGCTCGGGCGAGACCGAAGACGCGACCATCGCTGATCTCGCGGTCGCGACCAATTGCGGGCAGATCAAGACCGGCTCCCTCGCCCGCTCCGACCGTACCGCGAAGTACAACCAGCTGCTGCGCATCGAGGAAGAACTCGGCGCCCAGGCGATCTATGCCGGCCGCTCGGCGCTGAAGGCGCTGGCCTGAGGCTGAAGGCGCCTGCTCTCACCAGCTCGGCAGGAGCTGGCTTGCCGTCGAGACCGTCCAGGTCCCGGCGGCGCCGACCCGGTCGGCAAGGCCGCCCAGCGCGCGGCCGGCGCGCGTAACGCCGTCGGGCAGTTCCAATCCCAGCAGGCTTGGCCCGCGCGTTGAAGCGACGGCTGCCTTGGCGTCTCCCGCGGAGGCCGCCAGTTGCAGCGGAGGCGAAATCGGCAAGGGCTGAGCTGCCGCGACGCTTGGCTTGCTCCGCTCGCGCGGGACGGTGTGCGCCGCCGCAGTGACGGGCGCGCTGCTCCGTTGCGGTTCGGAGCGAGCCAAAACGGGTGTGGTGCCGGCTGGCAGCGCCCAGGCTGTCGCCATCGGCATCAGCAACGTCGCCGGCACAGCCAAGGCTCTGGTGGGCGAGACTGTCTCCGCATTGCCGGCGCTCATCTGATCGCGATGCCGCTCCAGGAACTTGCTAACGGGCGCTTCCGAGCCACTCGCAGGCGCGGCATCCGGCTGCGCTGCCCGGACGATCTGCTCAGCCATGGTCGCGCGATGGGTGGCTCCGGACTGGATCTGAAGAAAGGCAAGAACTCCGGCGGCAGCCACGGAGGCCGTGACAGAAACCGCCACCTGGCCGCCGAAGCTGCGCAGAACCCGGCCGATCGCCATCTTCGTCGTATCGTCGTTCATGAGTTCATCCCTTGGTCGCCCGAAGAGAAGCGGCCGGACACGGCGACAAAATGGCGCAGCCGGGGAGCAATTGCGGCCCTCGACAGATTTCCCATCCCGCGACCGGTGCGGGCGCGCCATGCAGCATCGGGCATATCGCGATTGTGCGATGCGGGATTAATCGAAGCATGGATAAGATCGCCGACGCTTCGCTGATCGATCACAAGGCAGTACGGCTGCGTTGGCGTCTCGCCGTCATCGGCATGCTGTGCAGCGTGCTGATCTTCGGCTCGAACTTCGTGATCAGCCGCCACGCCGTGCTCAACGGACTGAGCCAGCACGATCTGCTGGCCCTGCGCTTCACGACCGCCGGTCTTCTGCTGTTGCCGATCTTCCTCAGGGATGGGGGCTTGGCGACATGCGGCGGCGTGACCTGGCGGCGCGGAATCTGGCTCGCGATCACCAGCGGCTTTCCGATGACCTATCTGATGCTGACCGGGCTGACGCTTGCCCCGGCGGCTCATGGCGCCACCATCGGGCCTGGAACGGTGACGCTGATCGGCATCGCAGGAAGTGTCGTTCTGTTTGGCGCCATGCTGACGCGGAACCTGATCATCGGCGTCATCGGGGTTCTCGCAGGCCTGGCCTGCCTCGGCATTGCCGGCAGCACCGCTTCGACGGCCGGCACCTTGCGCGGTGATCTCTGCTTTCTCGGCGTCGGGCTGCTCTGGGGCTTCTACCCGCTGCTGATCCAGCTCTGGAAGGTGAACGGACTGAAGGCGGCGGCGATCGTCTCGGTCCTGTCGATGGCCTATCTGCCGTTCTACTTCCTGTTCTACTTCCGCGGCTTCGATGTCGCGCCATGGTGGGTGCTCGTCGCACATGCGCTCAATCAGGGCGTGCTCAACGTCATCATCGGCCTGTGGATCTGGGGCTGGGCGGCACATGTGCTCGGCGCTTCCGTCGTCGGGCGGTTCCCCCCCTTGATCCCGGTGACCGGCACCCTGCTCGCCATCCCGATCCTGGGCGAGATCCCGGGGCCGCTTCAGGTGGTGGGCTTCATCCTGATCATTGGCGGCCTGTTCATCGCGTCATGGCGCCGCCCGACGCGTGCGACGGGCAATAGCCATCAGGCCCAGATTCCAGCCGACGCAAAGCAGAAGCCCGAGGCCGAGCGCCGGCCATGAGCCGAGCGGCACCGCCGTCAGGTGAACAAGCCCAAGCGCAAGGCCGAATCCGAGAAGGCCGAGTGCGCAGTTGGCGATGACGGCCGCCGTCGCGGGGCCGCCGATGCGTGGCTGCAGCATCACGATGAGGCTCGACAGCACGATTGGAAACGCCGCCAGCACGCCGGACCAACCCGGGCCGACGCGCGCGCTGATGGTCGTCACCGTGCCCGCCAGCCCAGCGACGCAAGCGGCGCGCAACGGGATCGCGTACCAGGGCCGCCCGGGAGGTGCGGCCGGCCTCGCCGCCAGATATGGCCTGAAGAGCATGTGAAGGCCGGCAAAGACCGCCACGGTCAGTGCGGCCATGACCATGACCGGCGGCGCGAGCTGCCGCAGCACGATGGCAATCGTGAACCACGTCGCCAGCCCCGGCACGAGGCTCGCGACCATGCCGAGGCGCTGGGCGAGCAGGACATAGACCAGCGCCAGACCGGCATTCGAGAGATTGGCGGCCATGCTGCCGAGCGCACCGGCGGCGATGAAGGCCGGATCGTGCTCGAGCGCCAGGAAGACATAGACCGGCCCGGCCGAAATCGGGAGTGTCGCGATCAGGGCCGCGACGAGCGGGCCGGTTCGCTCGGCCAGCAGCGAGCAACCGACGACGATCGCTGCCGCGGTCGCCATCTTGAGCAGCAGCATGCCGAGCCAGGGGTCGATCATCGCCCCAGCCGGGACTTGGCCGCCGCAATCGCGATCATGCCGGCTCGCCCTTCGCCCAGCCTTCCTTGGTCTCCGCGATGAAATCGGCCAGCGTTCCGGCCGCGATCGCGGCACGCAGCCCGGCCATCAGGTCCTGATAGTAGGCGAGATTGACCCAGGTCAGCAGCATCTTGCCGAGCATCTCGTCGGCCTTGACGAGGTGGTGCAGATAGGCGCGCGCATAGCCGTTGGCAGCCTGGCAGCTCGATTGCGGGTCGATCGGCCGGGGATCGTCGGCATGCTTGGCATTGCGCAGGTTCATCCGGCCGAAGCGGGTGAAGATCTGGCCATGGCGCCCCGCACGGGTCGGCATCACGCAGTCGAACATGTCGACGCCGCGGTTCACCGACTCGACGATATCGTCGGGCGTGCCGACACCCATCAGGTAGCGCGGGCGCTCCTGCGGCAGGTGCGGCTCGACCGTCTCGATCATCGCGAGCATCACGTCCTGCGGTTCGCCGACAGCAAGGCCGCCGATCGCATAGCCCTTGAGGTCCATGTCGACGAGCGACCTGGCGCTCTCGACACGCAAGGACGGTACGGAACCGCCCTGGACGATGCCGAAGAGAGCCCTGCCCGCGGGATTGCCGAAGGCCGTCTTACAGCGCTCGGCCCAGCGTAGCGAGAGGCGCATCGCCTTCTCGGCGACCTTGTCCTCGCATGGCAACGAGACGCATTCGTCGAGCTGCATGACGATGTCAGAGCCAAGCAGGTTCTGGATCTCGACCGAGCGCTCGGGCGAGAGCATGTGGCGCGAGCCGTCGATATGCGACTGGAAGGTAACCCCCTCCTCGGTCAGCTTCCGGAGCTGGGAGAGCGACATCACCTGGAATCCGCCGGAATCGGTCAGGATCGGGTGCGGCCAGTTCATGAATTTGTGCAGACCGCCAAGACCCGCGATGCGCTCCGCACCGGGTCGCAGCATCAGGTGATAGGTATTGCCGAGCACGACATCGGCGCCGAGCGCCTTGACCTGCTCGGGATACATTCCCTTCACGGTCGCGGCTGTGCCGACCGGCATGAAGGCCGGGGTGCGAATTACGCCGCGTGGCATGCGGATCTCGCCGGTACGGGCAGCGCCGTCCCGACCGAGCAGATGGAAGCTGAAATCGGTTGTCATGCGCAGCGAGGTAGCGCAGCAGCAGCGACAACGGAAGTGCAGCGCACGCCGGCCCACCGTGACGACACGGCCGGGCGCGGCATGGTCATGGTCCTATCAGCGCGGAAAGGCCGCCTCGTAGAGTTCCGGCTTGAAGCCGACCAGTGTCCGCGAGCCAAGATCGAGTACCGGTCGCTTGACCAGAGAGGGCTGCGTCAGCATCAAGGAAATTGCCTTGCCAGTGTCGAGCCCCTGCTTGTCGGCATCGGCCAGCGCCCGAAACGTGGTTCCAGCACGGTTCAGGATCGTTTCCCAGCCATGTTCCGCGCACCATGCCTCGAGGCTGGCGCGTGCCACGCCCTCGGCCTTGTAGTCATGGAAGCGATAGCCGACCCCGTGCTCGTCCAGCCAGGTACGGGCCTTCTTCATCGTGTCGCAGTTCTTGATGCCGTAAATCGTGATCGCCATGTCGCCCCCTTGCCTGAGCGACTTGGTCTAGGCAGGGAATCGACAGGGCTCAACCGACGCGCGCCTTCTCCCCCAGAAAATCGAGCAACGCCCGGACACGTGCCGGCAGAGGTCCACCCTGCCCGAGATAGACGGCGTGCACCTCCTCGAGATCGCCCGGATTGCTCTCCTCCAGAACCGGTCGCAGCCGCCCCGCCCGGATATCCTCGCGCACGGTGAAGGTCGCCAGCCGCGCGAGCCCCACCCCGGCGACAGCCAGATGCCGCAATGCCTCGCCATCGCTGGTCTGTGTGCTACCGACGATCGGGACGGTGACGGCCTGACCGCCATCGAGCAGCGGCCAGCCTTCTATGGTGCGGGCGTAGCAGAGGCCGATGCGGTTATGACCGTGGAGTTCCGCGACACTCTTCGGCTCGCCGAACCGCTCCAGATAGCTCGGCGCCGCGACGATCGTCATGCGGGTCGCACCGAGCTTGCGGGCGATGAGATTGGAACTCTTCAGCGGCCCGGCCCTGACCGCGACATCGGTACGCTCTTCCATGAGGTCGATGATGGCATCGGTCTGCACGAGGTTGAGCATCACGCCGGGATAGCGCGCCAGGAATTCCGGCACGACCGGCGCGAGAATATGCGTGCCGTAGGACGCGTTGGTATTGAGGCGAATGCGGCCTGCCGGGCTCTCGCTGGAGGAGGCGCTGCGCTCCGCCTCATCCAGATCGGCCAGGACACGGATGCTGCGCTCATAGAAGATGCCGCCTTCCGGCGTAAGCTGGAGCTTGCGCGTCGAGCGGTTCACCAGTCTCGTGCCAAGGCGGCTCTCCAGCCGAGCGACGAGCTTGCTGACGGCCGAAGGCGTCATCCGGAAGGCACGGGCCGCCGCCGAGAAGCCGCCGAGCTCCACGACCCGAGCAAAGACCTCCATCTCGCCGGAGCGGTTGATCTCCAAACGCGCCATGATGAATTCATCTCACAAATGATGTTCCTTGCGGCAGTCTAACGCACGATGCTGCAGCGCGCCATCTTGCCGCGAGACATTCCCCGTCTCGCGGACACACACCATGCCCATTGCACTCTATGCCCTCACCGCCGGAGCCTTCGGCATCGGCGTCACCGAATTCGTCATCATGGGCCTGCTGATCGAGATTAGCGCAGATCTCGGCGTCTCCATCGCTTCGGCCGGGCTGCTGATTTCCGGCTATGCGCTCGGCGTGGTCGTTGGTGCGCCGCTGATGACAGCCTTCACCGCACGCTGGCCGCGCAAGACCGTGCTGCTCGCCCTCATGGTCATCTTCACCCTCGGCAACGCCGCTTGTGCCTTGGCTCCGGACTACGGGTTGCTGATGGCTGCGCGCATCCTCACCGCCTTCGCGCATGGTACGTTCTTCGGCGTCGGCTCGGTCGTCGCGACGGGCCTCGTCCCCCAGGAGCGCAAGGCCTCGGCCATTGCGATCATGTTCACTGGCCTGACGATCGCCAATATCCTCGGCGTACCGTTCGGCACCTGGCTCGGGCAGCAGCTCGGCTGGCGCGCCACCTTCTGGGCTGTGACCCTTGTCGGCATCGTCGCACTCGCCATCATCGCGGCCTTCGTGCCGAAGGATAAGGCGGCACCGGAGGCGAGTGACTGGCGCACCGATCTGAAGGCGATGGCGCAGCGCCCCGTGCTGCTCGGCCTGCTGACGACGGTTCTCGGCTTTGCCGGTGTCTTTGCTGTCTTCACCTATATCGCGCCGATTCTGACCAAGGTGACCGGGCTCGGCGATAGCCTGGTCTCACCCGTCATGCTCGTCTTCGGCGCCGGCTTGATCGTCGGCAACCTGATCGGCGGACGACTGGCCGACCGTTACCTCGTCCCGACGGTGATCGGCAGCATGCTGGTCCTGGCGCTCGTGCTCGGCCTGATGACCTTCGCCATTCACGACGGCATAGCAGCCACCATCTTCGTCGGGCTGCTCGGCGCCGCCGGCTTCGCGACCGTCCCTCCCCTTCAGATCTGGGTGCTGGAGAAGGCCTCCGGGGCTGGTCAGAGCCTCGCCTCCAGCCTCAACATCGCCGCCTTCAATCTCGGCAATGCACTCGGCGCCTGGGCCGGCGGCGCAGTGATCGACCATGGCCCCGGCCTGACGGCCGTTCCCCTTGTCGCAGCGCTGATGCCGATCGGCGGCCTGCTGGTCGCACTGTGGAGCCTGCGCCTCGATCGGAAATCCACAGCCCCCGCACCGGCTCTGAGTGGCTGCTGACCGATTTCGTCCATCCAGACTTATCTGCTCGCTCGAACGTCAAGGAGAACCATCATGGATTATCGCAATCTCGGGGCATCGGGTCTCAAGGTCCCTGCCCTCAGCTTCGGCGCCGGAACTTTCGGCGGCCAGGGTCCGCTCTTCGGCGCCTGGGGCACCACCGACGCCAGGGAAGCCCGGCGCCTGGTCGATATCTGCCTCGAAGCCGGTCTCACTCTGTTCGACACCGCCGACGTCTATTCCAACGGAGCGTCCGAGGAGGTGCTGGGCGAAGCGATCAAGGGGCGCCGCAACGAGGTGCTGATCTCGACCAAGACCAGCCTCCCCATGGGCGATGGCCCCAACGATGCCGGCTCGTCGCGCCCGCGCCTGATCAAGGCAGTCGAGGATGCGCTCCGTCGGCTCGGCACCGACCATATCGACCTGTTGCAGCTCCACGCCTTCGATGCCCATACGCCGATCGAGGAGGTCCTGTCGACGCTCGGAGACCTCGTGCGCGCCGGCAAGCTCCGCTATGTCGGCGTCTCCAACTTTGCCGGCTGGGAGCTGATGAAGTCGCTTGCGCTCGCTGAGAGGCATGGCTACCCGCGCTATGTCGCTCATCAGGTCTATTACTCGCTGGTCGGGCGTGACTACGAATGGGAACTGATGCCGCTCGGGCGCCACCAGGGCGTGGGCGCATTGGTCTGGAGCCCGCTCGGCTGGGGCCGCCTCACCGGCAAGCTGCGCCGCGGCCAGCCGTTGCCGGAGGGAAGCCGCCTGCACCAGACCGCCGAGTTCGGTCCGCCGGTCGACGATGAGCGGCTCTATGCGGTGGTCGATGCGCTCGACGAGGTCGCCAAGGAGACCGGCCGATCGGTGCCGCAAATCGCGATCAACTGGCTGCTTCAGCGCCCGACCGTGTCGAGCGTCATCATCGGCGCCCGCAACGAGGAGCAGCTCCGGCAGAATCTCGGAGCGGTCGGTTGGTCGCTGACCGCCGAGCAGATCGCGCGACTGGATGCAGCAAGCAGCGTGACCGCGCCCTATCCCTATTTTCCCTATCGCCGTCAGGAAGGATTTGCGCGGCTCAACCCGCCCATCGTCTGAGACTGCAGGACAAGCCAGCCTGACGCCCGAGCGGCGTCAGGCATTGACCGCCAGCGTAGCCACAACGGTCATGATGAGCAGAGCGATCTGCGTGAGCTGGAGTTCGCCCTGGCGGATCCAGTAGCCAAACCAGAGGCCGCCGCTCATCCTCGACAGCCAGACCAGCGCCATCACGCCGAGCCCCGCAGTCGAGAACCAGATGCCCCGCTCCGGAGACACGGCAGTCAGGCAGGCGCGGATCAATTCATATCCACCAAGGCCAAGCAGCGCGGTCGCAAGAGCCTGCATCGCGAGGATTGCGGCAAGCGCGAGAATAGACCAGCCATCGGAGAGCAATTCCCGCCGCAGCAGCGGTGTCGGAATGGCCGGCTCCTCCTTGAGCGGCATCATTGCCAATGTGCGCGCAATGGCAGCCGCCGCCCCGCGGAAGTCGCGAATATTATTCAGCACCGTGATTGCCGACCAGAGCGCAAGGCCGCAGACCAGCATCGCCTTGAACAGCAGGATCGCTGGGGGCAGATCAGGCACGATCCACGCCCTCGAAGCGCGTTTGAGGAAGACCTGCATCTGCCGAGCGGACTGAATGTCGCCCCGCCGCTCGGCAGCCGCAATTCCGCTCTGCCACGCTGCGCACGCCCCTTGCGTCAGACCCGCCAGCAACCGGGCACGCCCGAGCTGCGCCCATGCCGCCGAATAATCGGGATCAAGCACGACCGCGCGCTCGAGATGCACGATCGCGGCCGCGCCATCGCCGCACTTCAGGCAGGCAGCGCCGAGGGCGAAGCGGAGGATGTGGCTGTCCGCGCCTGCCGCGAGCCGCGCCGACAGCCGCTCGGCAAGACCCGTCACCGGCTCAGGCCGGCAAGCGCGACGCGACCACGTCCCAGTCGACGAGATGATCGACGAAAGCCTGGAGATAATCGGCACGCCGGTTGCGATAGTCGACATAGTAGGAGTGCTCCCAGACATCGCAGCCGAGCAGCGGCGTCTGGTCATGGACCAGCGGGTTGATCGCGTTGGCTGACTTGGTGACGGCAAGGCGCCCGTCCCGCGTCTGCACCAGCCAGACCCAGCCGGACCCGAACTGGGCAAGGCCCTGCTTCACGAACTCGGCCTTGAAGGCATCGATCGTTTCGAAATCGCCCTTCAGCCGGGCATCCAGCCTGCCAGGCATGCCGCGGGCATCGCGCCGCATCGATGGCCAGAAGAAAGTGTGATTCCAGTGCTGACCCGCATTGTTGAAGATCGCCTCTGCCCCCGGCTTTTCGAAGGAGCCGCGAACGATCTCCTCAAGGCTCAAGCCTTCGAAAGCGGAGCCCGGGACAAGCTCGTTGAGTTTGGTGACATAGGCCTGATGGTGCTTGCCGTGATGCAGCTCCAGCGTCTCCGCGGACATGACGGGCGCCAGCGCATCGGAGGAATAAGGCAGGCTCGGAAGGGTGAAGGGCATGATCGTTTCCAGCGCTGGCTTGCAGTGAGCCGCAGCAAGCTCTATTAAACAAGTATTATCTTGGAATATTGGCGCCGCTCAAATATGTCAAGCATTCACTTGGAAAATGAATCCTCGCTGCCTCGCCCGCCAGCGGACCGGCTCCTCACCCTGTTGAAGACACGCGGGGCGCAGACCGCTTCCGACCTGGGAAAGGCACTTGGCACGACGGGCGAGAACGCGCGGCAGCAACTCGCGAAGCTCGCGACCGACGCGCTTGTCGAAGCCGAGACCGTATCCCGGGGTGTCGGCCGCCCGACCCAGTTCTGGCGTTTGACCGACAAGGGCCAGGCGCGTTTCCCGGACAGCCATGCGGAGCTCACGGTCAGCCTGTTGCGGTCGGTGCGCGAACTCCTGGGCGCAGATGCACTCGACCGATTGATCGGCGCCCGCGAAACCGAGATGCGAACCGCCTATCAGGCGGCCATGGTGGACGCTCAAGGGCTGGAGACCCGCATTGCGGCGCTCACCGAGATCCGGAGCCGCGAAGGCTATATGGCTGAGTGGCAGCGATCGGAGGATGGCTGGCTTCTGATCGAGAACCACTGCCCGATCTGCGCCGCCGCATCGATCTGCCAGGGCTTTTGCCGCGCCGAACTCGCGATCTTCAGAGACACGCTAGGACCGGACTGCTCGGTCGAACGGGAGGAGCACATCCTCCACGGCGCGCGGCGCTGCGCTTACCGCATTCGACCTTCAACATAGCGGGTGCAGCGGCCAGCGCCCCAGAATCTCGTATCGGCCTTGTCCCTGGAAACTCTCGATCAGGACAAAGTCGCGCGCGATCCAGCCAATAGGCCGTTCGAGCCCCATGGAGGGGACGAGTTCACGGTCGTACAAAATGGTGACATGGGGCGTTGAGCCTGCCTGCCCGCCCGGCTTCAGCCCAACCCTCTTGAGCGCCCGATCGATGGTGCGGCGCAGTGTCGAGAGGGCGGCGAGATCCTCCCCGCAGCACAGGACGAAGGCGTGGGGCTCGCCGCCGCTGAAACTGAGGAACCGGTCAAGGCTCACTGCAAATTGATGCGCCTCGACCATTCGGCCCGCTTCCTGTGCCGCGGCGACGATCTCCTCGGGAAATTCGATGAAATTGCCGACCTTGTTCAACGAGACGTGAAGCAGCCTCGTCGGGCGCAGCCGGCCATGCAGATTGAACTCGGTGCGAAGGTCGCCGGCGAGATGGGAAATGTAGCTCGCAGTATCCGGCTCCGGCAGGAGGGCGAAGAAGAGCGCGACGCTTTCGCGGCTGCCCGGTCTTGGGGGGCCGCGAAGGTTTTGCGGAAGACCGAGATCCGGCATCGATAAATCAGACGCGTCGACAGGTGTCATCTCGCACCTCACTCTCGACCTGTCCGGCAAGCTGTCCGACCGCTACGGCAGCGCGGAATCCGATACCTGTTGTCCTGCCGCCGCTAGCAAGGCCCTCCAATCGCAGCGCGACCGACCTCAGCGCCATGATGCTCGCCGGAGGGGGACCAGGGCGCGCACTCGATCAAGAGATTTTGGAGCTTTCAAGGCAGTCGTGATCAGGGCTTCGCCTCGGCCAGCGCCTCGCTGTGGTCTGCGAGCTCGCGCGCCAGTCCAGACGGCAGGATCTGCGCGAGGCTGGCCTGTGCCCTGCGCCAGATCGGCAGGGCCTCCTGCAGCCGCCGCACGCCGCCTTCGGTCAGCCACACCGCTCGGCGCCGCAGATCCGCCTCCACCACTGCGATCTCAATGAGCCCCTGGCGCTCCAGCGTCCGCAGGTTGCGCGACAGGGTCGATTGCTCGAGCCCGGTCCGTTGAGCGAGCGCACCGAGCGTATCGTCGCCGATGGTCGCGATCTGGGCCATCAGCCCGGCTTGCGCCGCAGTGAGGCCAAGGCCCGCCATTTCCCGATCGATGAACATCGAGATGCGTCGCGCCGCCAGCCGGGCATTCCAGGCCGGGCAGGCGTCGACCAGGGCGCGAGCCTCACGTCGCAGGCTGCCTTGCGATTGCGTCCCAACTCTCATGGTTATATGCATCTACAATAAATGTAGATGCATGGAAATGGGCCGCCCGCGCAATCCGGGCGCCTCGTTCCACCACCTGGCGGGCGTCCAATGGCCTCATTCGTCCTGAAGCGCGTCTACGAGCAGCCGGCTGCCACTGACGGCAAGCGCATCCTGGTCGACCGGCTTTGGCCGCGCGGCATCTCGAAGGAGAAGGCGCATATCGACCTCTGGCTCAAGGAGATCGCGCCGAGCGATGCCCTGCGGAAGCAGTTCCACGGCAAGCCCGATGATTGGGACGCGTTCTGTGGAGCCTATGCGGACGAACTGACAAGCGAAACGGCGCAGGTCGCCGCCAGGGAGCTCGCCCAGCACCTGCGCGAAGGCCCGGTGACCCTGCTCTACGCGGCGCGCGACGAAGAGCGGAACAATGCGGTTGCGCTGAAGATCTGGTTGGAAAAACAAGGCTCCTTGAGATGAAACACCCGGACCGAACCATCCTGGACCTCATCGGCAGCACGTCCCTCCTCGCCCTGCAGCGGATCGCACCGGCAAGCGGCGCCCGGATCCTGCTGAAGCTCGAAAGCGAAAACCCGACTGGGAGCATGAAGGACCGCATGGCGCTGGCGATGGTCGAGGCCGCCGAAGCGGACGGCCGCCTGAAGCCGGGTGGTTCTGTCGTTGAATATACCGGCGGCAGCACGGGCGTCTCCCTGTCGCTGGTCTGTGCCGTGAAAGGGTATCCGCTGCACATCGTGACCTCGGACGCCTTCGCGCGTGAAAAGCTCGAACACATGAAGATGCTGGGCGCGGAACTTCAGATCATTCCCAGCGAGAGCGGCCGCATGACCGCGAAACTCACCCGCGACATGATCGAGGCCGCGCGGGTCGTTGCCGCCGAAACCGGCAGTTTCTGGACCGACCAGATGAAGAACCGCGACCAGATGGCGGCCTATCAGGGGATGGCCGACGAGATCTGGGCGCAGACGTCGGGCCGGATCGACGGCTTCGTCCAGAGCGTCGGCACAGCCGCCTCGCTCCGCGGAACCGGCCAGGCGCTGCGCCGGCACAACCCCGCGATCACGATCGCGGCTGTGGAGCCCGCCGAGTCGCCGGTATTGTCGGGGGGCGAGACCGGAGCCCACAGGATCGACGGGATCGGGGCCGGCTATGTCGTGCCGCTCTGGGACAAGAACGTTGCCGACCGGATCGAGCTGGTCTCGACGGAGGAGGCTGCCGCCATGGCCAGCCGCCTTGCCCGGGAGGAAGGCCTTTTCGGCGGAACCTCGACAGGCGCCAATGTCGTCGCGGCGCTACGCCTCGCCGAGCAGTTCGGCTCCGGAGCGACCATCGTCTCCGTGATGTGCGATACCGGCATGAAGTATCTCAGCAAACACTGAAATCGCTGGGCAACCAATGCTGCTTGAACCTGCGCGCGTCGCGCTGACAGCCGGTGTTTGTCATCAACCCTGCAAGAAGGCATGAGATGCTTTCTGGAAGCGCGAAGGCATCGGAGATCATGGGTCGGATGACGATCACTGCGCCGGAAGGCGACGAGGCCCGTGAACTCCCTCATCGTCGCTGGAAGAACTACCCGGTCGCCGGCATTGATTACCCGGACGCCTCCCCGATGTCCGCCAATGGCCGATTGGCGCAACACGCTGTCGATGCGTTGGCAGGATGTCTGCCGAGCCATGTCGAGGTGCTGGCCGGCATCGATGTTGGCGGGCTGGGATTTGCGGGTGCACTCGCCTATCGAAGCGCACTCGGTTTCTTCGATGTCCGGAAGATCGAGTCGATCAAAGCCGATGTCATTCGCGGCATCATGGCCAATTATGACCTCGGCAATGGCATCGCGATCTCGAAGAGCATGCCGATCGCCGGCCGCTCCGTCGCCGTTCTCGATGATTGCCTGATGACCGGTGGCACCGCGCTGGCCGCCGCACAGCTCATCCGTCGATTGGGCGGGAACTGCCAGACCGCCCTCTTCGTATTCGAACTCGAAGGAATGGGTGGTCGCGAACGGCTGGAGAGCGCGGGACTGGCAGTGCACAGCCTCCAGATCGTCCCGCGGACCGAAGCGACCGGTGAATCGCTTGTCCGCTGAGCCCGTTTTAGGGAGATCGAAAAGGCTGCAGCGCCTCCTGAAATGGCGTGCCCCCCGGAGCACTGGCGAGCAAACGCTGACGCAGCCCTCGCGACACGTGATCTGAGATCATCGGCCGCGAGGGTGGCGCCGTGATGACCGCGAGCCAGGCCCACGGAGTGGGGTCATCCCCCCGTCGGCGCCATCGCACGAACTTCGCAAATGCCCTCCCAGCCCGGTGCGAAATCCTTGTGCAAGGTCATGAACTCGATGGCGCTGGCTTCGGCCTCCTCGCGGCCAGCGAGTTCGAATATCGCGTAGCCACCGATGACCTCCTTGGCCTCAGCGAAGGGGCCGTCGACAACCTTGACCTTCCCGCCATGCAACCGGACCTCGAAGCCCATCGGCTTTGGCAACAGCCCGCCGGTGTCGATCAACCGGCCGGCCCTGGTTTCCCGCTCGATAAGCTTGCCCATCGCCTCCATCAATGCGGGTGGCGGCGCCCCCTGCTCGTCAGCCTTGACCATCATCATGAAACGCATTGGTTCATCTCCCTGTCGAGGGAACCGTCGCGACGATGTCGCGCCTCCTGCCCTCTGCATCTCGACGAATGAGCACCTGCCAAATCGACAGACGTGCGAGATTTTTCTCCACTCGCTCAAACCATGCAAATTGTGATCGGATCCAATAAGAAAGCCCGCGTAATCGCGGGTATGAGGCTTAATGAGTTGCGCGGTGTCCGCCGCCGGATCGGCCCGTCACTCCCACCTGGTCGTACCGGGCGGCTGACGTCGCCGAAGCGCATGTGCCGCAGATGGCGACCCGTTATCAGGCGCGTTTCTTGTGATGCCTGCCGGGCGCCCAGCCCCGGCGTGACGCCGCGCTCTATGCGTTCAGTCAAAGAGCGGGCTCCGGCTCGATGGGTGGCATTGACGGTACATGCGCTATTGCCGGCGCGGCGAGATCAATAATCGCACCGCGGGACATGCGCACTAATCATTCGCCTTATATCCGTATCTGCCACTTAATTTGTTCTCAAACTATATTTATCTTAATTTATATTTATTATATGAAAACTACGTCATGCAATTTTCTTCATTTTCATCAGATAGAGTATTATTTATAGATAGCCTCATATGACTGGCCAGCTCCAGGAATTTACCCTAGTGGATGCCTCCCGACGCGCTCGTTTGAAAGTTTTTGTTCGGATGTCGAAATCCCAGATTGGGCAGCGTTCTTGGGGCATCGAAACCAAGCTGAATGGCCCGACCTGATGATTTTTCCGATTACCTCGCTCTACGCGATCCCCCTGGCCGTGATTTTTCTGGTCCTGTGGATCGGCGTCACCAAAACCCGTTCGGCCCTGAGCGTCTCCATCGGAGATGCCGGCAATACCGATCTGCATGAACGCATCCGCCGGCATGGCAATTTCGTCGAATGGGTGCCGATGATCCTCATCCTGATGGTGCTGGCCGAGGGCCAGGGCGCCGGCCCGCTCTGGCTGCACGCGGCGGGGGCGCTGGTGGTCATCGGTCGGATCTTGCATCCCATCGGCCTGCGCGCCAATGCCCCCACCCATCCCCTGCGGATCGCGGGCAACTCGGCCTGCATCCTCGCAACCCTGACGCTGACCTTGGCCCTCGCCCTCGTCGCGCTTGGTTCTCGCCCCTGATACCTCCCCGAACCTGCTCACCACCGGAGACCTGACATGCAGTACATGGCGCTGATCTATAGTGATCCGTCCCTCGAGCCAGCCTATGGCACGCCTGAATTCGAGGTGATGATGAAGGGCTATTTTGCCTTCAACGAGACCCTGAAGGCGGCGGGCGCCTATGTGGCGGGCGAAGGCCTCAGGGATGTCGACACGGCCACGAGTCTGAGGGTTCGCGGCGGCAAGGTGGAGACGATGGATGGCCCCTTTGCCGAGACCAAGGAACGCCTTGGCGGCTACTACATCTTCGAGGTTCCGGACCTCGATGCCGCCCTGCGCTTCGCGGCGATGATCCCGTCGGCGGCCTATGGGACGATCGAAGTGCGGCCTGTGATGGACTACGACGCCTGATGTCGGACGCCGCCCCCGATCCCCGCTCCGTTTCCTGTACCATCGAGAATGTGGTGCGGACGGATCGGGGGCGGCTTCTGTCTGCGCTGATCGTTCAGCTGAAGAATTTTCAGCTTGCCGAGGATGCGCTGCAGGACGCCTTGGCCTCGGCGGTCGTGCATTGGGGAAGGACGGGACTGCCTGCCTCGCCTCAGGGCTGGCTCTTGAAGGTCGCGCTGCGCAAGGCGATCGATCGCTTGCGCAAGTCTGCCCGTGAGGACCGCGAGGCTGGCGAGATCGCCCGGCTTTCCCTCGCGGAAGCAGCCGAGACGACGACCGAGGATATTGCCGACGAACGCCTGCGACTGATCTTCACCTGCTGCCATCCGGCGCTGGAGCCCAAGACCCGGGTCGCACTGACCCTGCGCACGCTGGGCGGGTTGAGCACGGCCGAAGTTGCCGCTGCTTTCCTCGACAACGAAACCACCATGGGCCAGCGCCTTTCGCGGGCACGGACAAAGATACTCGCTGCCGGCATACCCTATGCCGTACCCGGGCCGGAAGCCTGGTCAGAACGGCTCCAATCCGTCCTGACCGTCGTCTATCTGATTTTCAACCAGGCCTATTCAGGTGCGGACGAATCTCACGCCAGTCCTTTGGGTGAAGAGGCCATCTATCTGGCGCGCATGTTGAATGGCCTGCGCCCGGACCAGGCCGAAATCGAGGGGCTGCTGGCGCTGATGCTGATCACCGAAGCCCGCCGCGCGGCGCGGCTCGATGCCGGCGGAACCAGCATCCCCCTTGCATTGCAGGACCGCAGGCTTTGGGATGGCGCCCGGATTGCCGAAGGGCTGGCGTTGCTCGATCGTGTTGTGGCGCGACGCGCGCCGGGGCCCTTTCAGATCAAGGCGGCGATTGCCGCCCTGCATGTCCAGGTGGAGCCGCCCGACTGGCCGCAGATCGTCCTGCTCTATGATAGCCTGTTGCGGATGGAACCAACGCCGGTAGTCCAGCTGAACCGTGCCGCGGCATTGGCCGAGGCTGGCGCACTCCGAGCTGGCCTGCACGCTCTTGGGTCGCTTGCCTCAGCGCTCTCGGCCTATCAGCCGTTTCATGCGGCACATGCCGAACTGCTGTCCCGCTCGGGCTCGACCGACGCTGCACTTGCCGCCTTTGATCGTGCCATCGGCCTCGCGTCCAATCCATCAGACGCGCTCTTTCTCAGGTGCCGCCGGGATCAGGTCGCCCGGCAAGCGCCAGAGACGTCTTAGGGACCGCAATCGCGGCCAACCTGATCCCGCGCCGTTTGGATCGGGCGACGGGGCACGGCGGCGCATCCGGTGCGCTGTCGCCCCCTCCTTGTCGCTACACGGCTTTCCTCACTCCCACTCGATCGTACCAGGCGGCTTCGACGTCACGTCGTAGACGACCCGGTTGATGCCCTTGACCTCGTTGATGATGCGGGTCGCGGTACGGCCGAGGAAGGCCATGTCGTAGGGGTAGAAATCGGCGGTCATGCCGTCGACCGAAGTGACAGCGCGCAAGGCGCAGACATGGTCGTAAGTGCGGTAGTCACCCATCACGCCGACGGTGCGCACCGGCAGCAGCACGGCAAAAGCCTGCCAGATCACGTCGTAGAGACCGGCCTTGCGGATCTCCTCGAGATAGATCGCATCAGCCTTGCGCAGGATGTCGAGCTTTTCCTTGGTGATTTCGCCGGGGCAGCGAATGGCGAGGCCCGGTCCCGGGAAGGGATGGCGGCCGACGAAGGCCTCGGGCAGGCCAAGCTCCCGGCCCAGGACGCGGACCTCGTCCTTGAACAGCTCGCGCAGCGGCTCGACGAGCTTCATCTTCATGCGCTCGGGCAACCCGCCGACATTGTGGTGCGACTTGATCGTCACCGAGGGCCCGCCGGAGAAGGAGACGCTCTCGATCACGTCGGGATAGAGCGTCCCCTGCGCCAGGAAATCGGCGCCACCGAGCTTGCGCGCTTCCTCGTCGAAGACCTCGATGAAGAGGCGGCCGATGGTCTTGCGCTTGGCCTCCGGATCGGAGCCGCATTTGGCGAGCTCGGCGAGGAAGAGTTCCTCAGCCTCCACATGCACGAGCGGGATGTTGTAGCTGTCGCGGAACAGGCGCACGACCTCTTCCGCCTCGTTCATCCGCATCAGGCCATGATCAACGAAGACGCAGGTGAGCTGGTCGCCGATGGCCTCGTGGATCAGCACGGCGGCAACGGCGGAATCGACGCCGCCGGAAAGCCCGCAGATCACCCTGCCCCTGCCGACCTGCGCACGAATCTTGGCGATGGTCTCGGAGCGATAGGCGGACATGCTCCAATCCGGGACGCAGCCGCAGATATCGACGACGAAGTTGCGCAGCAACTTGGCGCCGTCCGGCGTGTGCACCACCTCCGGGTGGAACATGGTTGAATAGAAACGCCGTTCCTCGTCGCTCGCCACAGCAAAGGGCGCGTTCTCCGAGGTCGCCTTGACCGAAAAGCCAGCCGGCAACTGCGTGACGCGGTCGCCGTGGCTCATCCACACCGGAAAGCGACCGCCCTGGTTCCAGACATCCCTGAACAGTGCCGAAGGCGCGACGATCTCGACATCGGCGCGGCCGAACTCGGCGGCATGCCCGCCCTCGACCTTGCCGCCGAGCTGATGAGCCATGGTCTGCTGGCCATAGCAGATGCCGAGAAGTGGCAGGCCCGCCGAGAAGACCTCCTGCGGGGCGCGCGGCGAATTTTCATCCGGCACCGAGGCCGGCCCGCCGGAGAAGATGACGCCCTTCGGCTTCATCCGCTGAAAGGCCTCGGAGGCCGACTGGAACGGCGCGATCTCACAATAGACGCCGATCTCGCGTACGCGACGCGCGATCAGCTGCGTGACCTGGCTACCGAAATCGATGATGAGGATGGAGTCGTGGGGCTTGCTCGTCATCGCGCCCGGTTACGCCATCACGCGCGCAGGCGCAACGGCGCAAGCGCGCCTCAGGCCTCGCGCCTGACGCAAGCCAGATAGAATCCGTCCGTCCCGGTGCGCTGCGGCGACAATTGCAGGCCAAGCGCGGTCGAGAACCGCGCGAGCAGAGCAAAGTCGCCTTCCGTCGACGACAGGATCTCCTGGCTCGGCACGAGGGTGAAGCTGGGATGGCGCTGCAGGAACCCTGAAACGGCCCCGTCATTCTCATCGGGAAGCACCGAGCAGGTGACATAGGCAATACGACCGCCGGGCTTCACCAGGCGGGCCGCGCGCGCCAGCACCTCGGCCTGTTCCTTGATCCGCTCGGCGAGCGCGCCCGGTCTGACGCGCCATTTTGCATCGGGATTGCGCCGCCAGGTGCCGGAGCCGGTGCAGGGCGCATCGACCAGGACGAGGTCGGCCTCGCCGACAACTTCGGTGAGCGATTCATGGCCGCGGCTGCGCGGGACGCGGATCTGGACGATACTGGCGCCCGAGCGCGCCAGCCGCTCATGCAGAGGCGCAAGACGACGGCTATCGAGATCGGTCGCGAACAGGCGACCCTGATTCTGCATCTGGGCGGCCAGAGCCAGCGTCTTGCCTCCGGCGCCGGCGCAAAGATCGACCACGGTCTCGCCGGGTCTGGCGCCGGCCAGCAGCGAGACGAGCTGCGAGCCCTCATCCTGGATCTCGAAGGCGCCCTCGAAGAAGCTCGGCTCGCTCTGCAGCGAGGGGCCGCGCCCATCCGCCCCCGGCAGAAAGCGGATCGCATCAGGGGACCATGCCCCCGCCTCCGCTCCGAGATGAGCAAGATCCGCCAACACCTTGGCTTGATTCGCCTTAAGGCGGTTGACGCGGATATCGATCGGCGCACGATCGGCCAGTGCAGCGCCCTCCGACACGGCCTGCTCGCCAAAGCTCGCTGAGAAAGCGGGCCAAAGCCATTCCGGCACATCGGCGCGGACCCAGCCCGGTGCATCGTCGAGATCGAAGGTGATCAGCCGGGTCGCCTCCTCGCGCGTCAGCGGTGCGGGCGCGTGGTTCTCGCCCGAGCACAGTTCGGCGATCTCTTCCATCCGGAGTTCGCGCAGGCCGGCCAGCATGCCGAGAACCATCGCCCGCGAGGTCTCCTCGCCCATGGCAAAGGCCGAGGACGAGCGACGGCGGAGCGCGTCATACACCAGCGTCGCAATTGCGGCGCGATCCTTTGACCCGGCAAAGCGCCGCGACAGGCCCCAATCCTTCAGGGCGTCGGATGCCGGTCGGCGACGCTGGATGATATCGTCCAGCACCTCGATGGCGGCGCTGATGCGGGCGGCAGGGGTCATTGCGTCGTTCCGTCTGGTGCCGGCGTCTGCGGCACAATCTCGGCGCTGTGGTGTCATATAGACGAGGCAGGGGCAACAACGTCTCGACCGGATACTTGAGGCGCAGGCATGTCTCGGACCGTCCGTCCCGGTTGAGCAGCCGTCCTGCTGCGCCACTCACGGGAGCTCCGGACCGGGCCATCCCCTGGCAGATTTTGCGGCACTCTCGCCGAATGCCACAATCCGCATCGGGGGTCCGGCCTTTCCGGGCTTACGGTCTTCGTCGCAGGATGATCCGGCAACCGAGGCTGACTGCCGTGCTGCGCCCAGCTTGAAAGTCGACGTATTATCATGTGAAGCCGTCTGCTTGACGAAGCGTCGTCGTCAGCTGCACACGGGGGCGATCGCTCCGATCAAGTGGAAACCACGCCATGCAGCGCCTTTGCCGAATCACGCTTGCCGGTCTTCTTGCCCTGGCCCTCACCGCCTGCGCCACGACGCCGCCGCCAGACCTGACCCCGCCCCCCCAGAAGCGCCTCGACGCCAAGACGACGCTCGAAAACAGGCGCTGAACCCGCCGCAGACACAAGGCGTCGCCCTGGCTTGGCCGGGCGACGCTTCTGCCGCGAATCGCGATCCTCGTCCGGCAGGACGCGGCAAGACTCCGACCGGACGGGCAGCGCCCCGCGCCTCGCTTAAAAGTTGTCGTAGCGTAATAAGACCACTTCACGGAGCTGTCATATCGTCTGATCATGGTCGCGCGCTCTTGCCGCGATCAGGGAACAGATCCGATGAAACAGACGCTACTTTCGGCCACGATGCTGGCCGCCCTCGCCTGCGGCGGCCTTGCTGCCACATCGCCCGCCTTTGCCCAACCCGTGCCGACGCTTGATGGGAAGAAGCCCCTCATCGTCGGTCATCGCGGCGCCAGCGGCCACAGGCCCGAGCACACGCTCGAATCCTACAAGTTGGCGATCGAACAGGGCGCCGATTTCATCGAGCCCGATCTTGTCGCGACCAAGGACGGTGTACTCGTCGCACGGCACGAGCCGATGCTGAGCGGCACCACCGACGTTTCCGAGCGACCGGAATTCGCTGCTCGCAAGACTGTCAGGAAGGTCGACGGTGTCGACACCAATGACTGGTTCGCCGGGGATTTCACCCTCGCCGAGATCAAGACGTTGCGCGCCAAGCAGGCGATGCCCGATCGCGACCAGTCGCATAATGGCAAATTTCCGATCCCGACGCTGCAGGAGATCATCGATCTCGCCAAGGCCGAAAGCACCCGGACTGGCCGGACCATCGGCATCTACCCCGAAACCAAGCACCCGATCTTTCATGCTGCGATCGGGCTGCCGCTCGAGGACCGCCTGCTCGACCAGTTGAAGGCGGCCGGCTGGACCGAAAAGTCCTCGCCCGTGATCATCCAGAGCTTCGAGACGGCCAATCTCAAATATCTGCGCGGCAAGACGCAACTGCGCCTCGTCCAGCTCGTCGATGCCGATGACGTCGACAAGGATGGCGGCATCGTCCTCGCCGCGCCCTTCGACAAGCCCTACGACTTCGTCGTCACCGGCGACAAGCGCACCTTCAAGGACCTGGTCACGGCCGACGGGCTGAAGGAGATCAAGACCTATGCCGACGGCGTCGGGCCGTGGAAGCCCTATATCCTCGCCGGCAAACAGACGATCGGCGACGACGGCAAGCCGAAGGATCTGAATGGCGACGGCAAGATCGACGAACAGGATCGGGTGCTGATCGCACCGACCAATGTCGTCAAGGACGCGCATGCGGCCGGCCTCTTCGTCCATACCTGGACGTTCCGCAGCGAGCCGAAGCGGTTGGCCTCGAATTTCAAGGGCGATCCCGCGGCCGAGTACAAGGCCTTCTTCGACCTCGGCATCGACGGGCTGTTCTCGGACTTCCCCGATGCCGCCGTGAAGGCCCGCAACGCCAAATAAGCCAGCCCCAACGACCAGAAGCCCGCCCCGGATCACCGGGGCGGGCTTTCTCTGCACATTTCAGCGGGAGATCAATCGCAGATCCGCCTCGTCCGCCTGATCTCGCCGCGCGGCGTTTCCTCGATAGTCCTCACGGTGCGGCAATCGTCGCGCCAGCTGCTGCGCTCCCAGCGCGCGCGTTCGCGCATGCGCTCGTCGCGGCGGATTTCGCGGTCGATGGCGCGGTCGCGCGGCGAGCGTGGATCGACCGAGACGCCGCCCGGTCCAATGTTGATCGACTGGGCATAGGCGCCGCTCGTCGCAAGCAGGACAGCAGTCATCATCGGAATAATGAATCTCATGATGCGTTCCTCCGTTCTGCAGGCAAGAACGGGGTACATCTCGAATTGTTCCGGAATTTGATCGCGCCGAAACGGGCCGATACCGGCCCCATCTCTATCTATGGTCGTCGGATCAATCGCTGTGGCGGCGTCCACTATGGCAGACGACCTTCGTTCCTCGCTCTAAACTTGACGCAGTTGCGGCGCGCCGAGGGTTCGGCGCGCCGCATGGTTCAGGGCCTGCCCGGCCTCAGTGCAGGATCTGGCTGAGGAAGAGCTTGGTGCGTTCGTGCTGCGGGTTCTTGAAGAACTCGTTGGGCTCGTTCATCTCGACGACCTGGCCGGCATCCATGAAGATGACACGGTCGGCGACCTGGCGCGCAAAGCCCATCTCGTGGGTGACGCAGAGCATGGTCATGCCCTCGTCGGCCAGGCTCACCATGGTGTCGAGCACCTCCTTGACCATTTCGGGGTCGAGCGCCGATGTCGGCTCGTCGAACAGCATGATCTTCGGGCTCATGCAGAGCGAACGTGCGATCGCGACGCGCTGCTGCTGGCCGCCCGAGAGCTGGCCCGGATATTTCAGCGCCTGCTCCGGGATCTTCACGCGCTTGAGATAGTGCATGCCGATCTCCTCGGCATCCTTCTTCGGCATCTTGCGCACCCAGATCGGCGCCAGCGTCAGGTTCTCCAGGATCGTCAGATGCGGGAACAGGTTGAAGTGCTGGAAGACCATGCCGACATCGCGGCGGATCTCGTCGATCTTCTTCAGATCATTCGTCAACTCGGTGCCGTCGACGATGATCTGGCCCTTCTGATGCTCCTCGAGCCGGTTGATGCAGCGGATCATCGTCGACTTGCCCGAGCCCGAGGGTCCGCAGATCACCAGCTTCTCGCCCCGCGCCACCTTCAGGTTGATGTCGCGCAGCACATGGAACTCGCCATACCACTTGTTGACCCCGACCATCTCCACGGCTGTATCCGTGTTCAAGGAGGTCTGCTTCAGCGCCGCCGGACGCGTCGAGATGTTGCTCTCTGCCATTGCCATGTTCTTGGTCTCCCTCAACGTCTTTGGCCGGCAGCAAGACGGCGCTCGACCGAGATCGAATAGCGCGACATGCCCCAGCAGCACAGGAAATAGAAAATCGCGGCGAAAGCATAGCCCGTCGCGCGCGTCGTCGGCGTCGCCCAGGTCGGATCGACCAGGGTCGCCTCGATGGTCCGCAGGAAATCGAAGATGCCGACGATGGTGACCAGCGTCGTATCCTTGAACAACCCGATGAAGGTGTTGACGATGCCCGGGATCACGATGCGCAACGCCTGAGGCAGGATGATCAGGCGCATCATGTTCCAATAGCCGAGGCCGAGCGACATCGCCCCCTCATACTGGCCCTTCGGGATGGCCTGCAGGCCGCCGCGAATGACCTCGGCCATATAGGCGGCCGCAAAGAGGGCAACACCGACCAGCGGGCGCAGAAGACGGTCGGGCGACCATTCCTGCGGCACGAAGAGCGGCAGCATGGTGTTGGCCATGAACAACACCGTGATCAACGGCACGCCGCGCACGAACTCGATGAAGATCACCGAGAGCAGCTGGATGATCGGCAGGCGGGAGCGCCGTCCGAGCGCCAGCACGACACCGAGGGGCAGCGAGAAGACGATCCCGACCGCCGCGATCAGGAAGGTCACCGTCATGCCGCCCCAGAGGCCGGTATCGACTCGCGGCAGGCCGACAGCCTTGTCAAGAATGGCGATGAGGCCGAAGGCGACAAGTGCCATCAGGATCAGGCGCTTGGGCCGATAGAAACGCTTCCAGGGCGGCAGCTCATGCTCGACTGCGAGCTGTCCGGCTCCCATGAAGAGGCGCGCCAGCGAAGGCACGAAGGACAGCACCATGTACATCGCGGCCAGTGCGACCGTCGCGAGGATCAGATAGCGCAGGAAATTCTCTGTTCCGGGACCGCCGAGCAGCAGGATATAGGCGCTGATCGGCAGCAGCACGAAGAAGAAGAAAGCACCGAGCTTCTTCAGTGGGGCGTTGTTCCAGAGCAGCCAGACGATACCGAGCGCAAACATCACGAAGACGATGTTGACGCGCCAGCGCTGGCTGACCGGATAGGAGCCGTAGACGAAATACTGGAAGCGGTCGGCCACATAGGCCCAGCAGGCGCCGACCGGCCGGCCGACCTTTTCGGTAAGGCAGGCATCGCGGTTTGAGCCCGTCCAGACCGCATCGAGGAAGTAGAACCGGATGATCTCCGGCAGGCTCGTGACAACGATATAGGCACAGAGCAGCGTCAAAATCGTGTTGACGGGTCCGGAGAAGAGGTTGGCCCGGACCCAGGCAAGCGGCCCTGCCACGGATAGCGGAGCTGCTTCCTGCGGCAGGGTTTCGCGACGGATGAAGAAGGCGGAGTTCTCGGTGGTTGCATCGGTCATCGGGGCGCCCTCACCGTTCCACCAGCGCCATGCGCTTGTTGTAGATATTCATGAACAGCGAGGTGACGAGAGAGATCGTCAAATAAACCGCCATGGTGATGGCGACGACCTCGACCGCCTGCCCCGTCTGGTTCAGCACCGTGCCGGTGAAGACCTGGACGAGATCGGGATAGCCGATGGCGACCGCCAGAGAAGAATTCTTCGTCAGATTCAGATAGTTGGAGGTCAGCGGCGGAATGATCACGCGCATCGCCTGCGGGATCACGACGAGCTTCAGCGTCGGCCCCGGCCGCAGGCCGAGCGCATGGGCTGCTTCCGACTGCCCCTTGGAGACGGCGAGAATACCCGCGCGCACGACTTCGGCGATGAAGCCCGCGGTATAGGTGGTGAGGCCGATCAGCAAGGCCACGAATTCCGGGAAGATCTGGATGCCGCCGCGCAGGTTGAAACCGGCGAGCTCAGGATAGATGAAGGTGATCGGCCGGCCCATCAGCAGATAGACGAAGAAGGGCAGCACGACGACGAGGCCGAGAGCGACCCAGCCGACCGGATACTGCTTGCCGGTTGCCGTCTGCTGCTTGCGGGCCCAGTAGCGGAAGGTGATCGCCGCCACGATCCCGAGCAGGAAGGTCAGGACGATCAGGCTGCCGCCGGGCTCGAGTTGCGGATCGGGCAGATAGAGGCCGCGGTTATTCAGCAGGATGCCAGCCGGAAGCGCGATCGACTGGCGTGGGTTCGGCAGCGGCTTCAGCACCGCGTTGTACCAGAAGAACAGCTGCAGCAGCAGCGGCAGGTTCCGGATGACTTCGACATAGACCATGGCGATCTTGGCGAGGATCCAGTTGCTGGACAGGCGCGCCACACCGACGAAGAAGCCGAGGAAGGTCGCCAGCACGATACCAATCGAGGCGACGAGCAGGGTGTTCAGCAGGCCGACCCAGAAAGCCTGGCCATAGGTCGAGCCCGAGGCGCTGAACGGGATCAGCTTCTGGTTGACGTCGAAGCCGGCGGCGTTGTGCCAGAAGCCGAACCCCGAGGCGATCTTCTGCGCCCGGAGGTTTTCGATGGCATTGGATGCGGCGGAATAAACGAGGAACCCGACGACGGCCAAGAGGGCAAGCTGATAGACATAGCCTCGGATCTTCGGATCGTAGAGCAGTGAGGCCTTGCCCGGTTGGACCGGCTCCGTCGGTATGGTCGTCACGTGTCACGCCCCTTCTTGTTCTTCGGTGGCGGCCGGTGGTCCGGCGATGCCCGGGTCGAGCATCGCCAGCCGTCTTCTTGTCCGTGCCGTTTGGCGGTAGCGAGCGCTGCGCGGCGGTCGCCGCGCAGCGTGGATATCAGCGGATAGGCGGTGCGTATTGCAGGCCGCCCTTGGTCCAGAGCGCATTCTGGCCGCGAGCGATCTTCAGCAGTGAGTTGGCGCCGACGTTCCGTTCGAAGGATTCACCGTAGTTTCCGACATGCTTGATGATGCGGACGACCCAGTCATTGCTCAGGCCGACAGCCTCGCCGAATTTGCCCTCGGTGCCGAGCAGGCGCTTGATCTCCGGGTTCTCGGATTTCAGCATCTCGTCGAGATTAGCCTTGGTCACGCCGAGTTCCTCGGCGTTCAGCATGGCGAAATGGGTCCACTTGACGATATCGAGCCAGGTGTCGTCGCCGTGGCGCACGACGGGACCGAGGGGCTCCTTGGAGATGATATCCGGCAGGACGATATGGTCGGTCGGGACGCCGAGCTTCAGGCGTTCGGCATAGAGCCCGGACGCATCGGTCGTGAAGGCGTCGCAGCGGCCCGATTCATAGGCCTTGATCGTCTCGTCGGCGCTCGCAAAGGCGACGACCTCGTATTTCAGTTTGTTGGCGCGGAAGAAGTCCGCGAGATTGAGTTCCGTCGTCGTGCCTTGCTGGGTGCAGACGGAGGCGCCCGCCAGCTTCAGGGCTGAATCGATCCCGAGCTTCTTGCGGACCATGAAGCCCTGCCCGTCATAGTAATTCACGCCCGCGAAGTTCAGGCCGAGCGACGTGTCGCGCGACATGGTCCAGGTCGTATTGCGCGAGAGCAGGTCGACTTCGCCGGACTGCAGAGCAGTGAAGCGGTCCTTCGACGAAAGCGGGATGAATTTGACCTTGGCCGGATCATTGAAGACCGCAGCCGAAATGGCGCGGCAGAGATCGACGTCAAGGCCGCTCCAATTGCCCTGAGCATCGGGGATACCGAAGCCAGCAAGGCCTGGGCCGACACCGCAGATCAATTGCCCCCGGCTCTTCACCTGAGCCAGCAGCCCCGTTTGGGCCTCCGCTCCACCCGCGAAAGCAGCGGTTGCCGCAACGGCGAGCGCTGCACTGACAAACCTGTTCATTATTATTCCCCTGTTGCCGGAACGGGTTTTTCCCGTTCTCGAACCTTGCAAGTCTCGGACCAGATTTTTGGGCCCGACAATACGTCCTTTCAGCGCGCCTCCGTCTTCGGCATCGGCCAATGAAGCGGAGGCAAGAATGCCCCCGCCTCGTGTTTTGTTCAACGCACCGGGGGAGCGTATTGCAGTCCGCCCTTGGTCCACAACGCATTCTTTCCGCGGGCGATTTTCAGGATCGATCCTGATCCGACATTCGCCTCAAAGGACTCGCCGTAGTTGCCGACCTGCTTGACGATCCGATAGGCCCAATCCGCGCTGAGGCCGATCGCTTCTCCAAACTTGCCCTCGACACCGAGCAGCCGCCGAACCTCCGGATTGGTCGATTTCACCTGCTCATCGGTATTGGCTTTGGTGATACCGAGTTCCTCGGCATTGAGCATGGCGAAATGACTCCATTTCACCAGGTTGAACCATTGCATGTCGCTGCTCCGAACGACCGGCCCCAATGGCTCCTTCGAGATGATCTCCGGAAGCACGATATGATCGTCCGGCGCCTCGAATTTCAGCCGTTGCGCATAGAGAGCCGAGGAATCGTCGCTGAAAGCGTCGCAGCGACCTGCCTCGTAGGCCTTGATCGTCTCATCCCCCGTGTTGAAGGCCACCACCTCGTACTTCATGTTGTTGATGCGAAAGAAATCCGCCAAATTCAGTTCGGTCGTGGTGCCCTGCTGGGTGCAGATCGAGGCGCCGCCCAGCTTCAGCGCCGAATCGACGCCGAGCTTCTTGCGGACCATGAACGCCTGCCCGTCATAGTAGTTCACCGTCGAGAAGCTCAGGCCGAGGGCGGTGTCGCGAGACATCGTCCAGGTGCTGGTCCGTGAAAGCAGGTCGACCTCACCTGCCTGCAGGGCCGTGAACCGGTCCTTCGACGAGAGCGGCACGTATTTGACTTTGCTCGGATCGTTGAAGATCGCCGCGGCGATCGCCCGGCACAGATCGACGTCCAGGCCTGTCCATTTCCCCTGAGCGTCCGGGACGCCGAAACCGGCCAAGCCCGGGCTGACGCCGCAGTTCAGCTGCCCGCGATTCTTGACCTGCGTCAGGGTGGTGCTTTGCGCCTGGGCGGCGCCCGCCGCGCAGAGCATGAGGCCTGTGGTTACAACGGCAGTGACGGTCCGTTTCATCTGTGTACTCCCAAGTTCCGAAGCAGGTTCGTCCCGCTCTCGATCATCTTGTCGGCTGGGAGCCAGATATTATGCCGTTTGTGACAGGCTTCATGGCATGGACGGCGCTTTAGAGCGGGCCCCGGCTGATGCCGAGGCCCGCATGTCTAGCTGCGCTCAGCGAACCGGCGGAGCGTATTGCAGGCCGCCCTTGGTCCAGAGGCCGTTCTGGCCACGGGCGATCTTGAGGAGCGACCCCTGGCCGACGTTCTTCTCGAAGGATTCGCCGTAATTGCCGACCTGCTTGATGATCCGGTAGGCCCAGTCGGGGGTCAGGCCGATGCCTTCACCGAACTTGCCCTCGGTTCCGAGCAGACGCTTGATCTCCGGGTTGGAGGACTTCAGCATCTCGTCGACATTCGCCTTGGTCACGCCGAGTTCTTCCGCGTTCAGCATGGCGAAATGCACCCACTTCACCAGATTGAACCATTGGGCGTCGGTGTTGCGGGTTGCCGGTCCAAGCGGCTCCTTGGAAATGATCTCAGGCAAAACCATGTGATCATCGGGCGCAGTCAGCTTCAGGCGCTCGGCATAGAGGCCCGACGCATCCGTGGTGAACGCATCGCAGCGGCCAGCGTCATAGGCCTTGACCGTCTCGTCCGAGGAGGCGAAGGCGACGACTTCATACTTCAGGTTGTTGGCGCGGAAGAAGTCCGCAAGGTTGAGCTCGGTCGTGGTGCCCTGCTGGGTGCAGACCGACGCGCCGGAGAGCTGAAGAGCCGAGGTGACGCCGAGCTTCTTGCGGACCATGAAGCCCTGGCCGTCGTAATAGTTCACGCCGGTGAAGAGCAGCCCGAGCGCGGTGTCGCGCGACATCGTCCAGGTCGAGTTGCGCACGAGCACATCGACTTCGCCGGACTGCAGGGCCGTGAAACGGTCCTTGGCAGACAGCGGAATGAACTTGACCTTGGTCGGGTCGTTGAAGATCGCCGACGAGATCGCGCGGCAGTATTCGACATCGAGGCCTTGCCAGTTGCCCTGAGCGTCCGGCACGCCAAAGCCAGCGAGACCGGTATTCGAGCCGCAGTTGAGGATGCCGCGGGACTTGACCTGCGCCAGCGTCGCGGGCGCCTGGGCCGTTGCCACCGTAGCGGTCATCGCGAGGCCCAGCCCCGCGATCGCAACTGCCATGAACTTTTTCATCGAACTCTCTCCCGTTGAGGTCTCCCGGCTGGCCGAAGCCAGCGGGCAGTCTTCAGTTGCGTCGCCAGTGGGAGTGCGCGCCCCACTTGTTGCCCATATATTGAGCGACGTTCCCCTGCGTCGATTGCCAGAGCAGCGCATGTGCGTCAAGCAAGGGCCCCTTTCCTGGAACGCATCTATCCACCCCTTGCATCACATGCGACTTTCAAAATGTGGTCAAGCCTGACTGCCTCGATCGGGACCTCCCTCCAGCGCCGGCTCCATGAAAAAACTGTCTCCATCCGCGTTCGCGCAGCTTCGCGAAAAGACCCGCCTCGCCCTTGCCGGCCGGGATCCCGCCGACAGCTACGGCTTCGTCAATCCGCCGATCGTGCGCGGCTCGACGGTGATCTACCCGAACATGGAGGATTTCCTGGCGCGCAAGGCCCGCTACACCTATGGCACGCAAGGGAATCCGACGATCGATGCGCTGATCGCAGCGCTCAACACCATGGAAGGCGGTGCGGGAACCGTCGTTTGCCCGTCAGGCCTGCTCGCCTGCACCCTGCCCATGCTCGCGACCCTGTCGTCCGGAGATCACTTCCTGGTCACTGACAGCGTCTATCGGCCGACGCGTCATTTCTGCGACAAGGTCCTGCCGCGCATGGGCGTCGAGGTGACCTATTACGACCCGGCGGCCGGAGCCGACATCGCAAAGCTGTTCAAGCCGAATACCAGGGCGGTCTGGACCGAGGCTCCGGGCTCGCAGACCTTCGAGATGCAGGACATTCCGGCCATCGTCGCGGCCGCCCATGCCAGCGACATCCTGGTGCTGATGGACAACACCTGGGCGACGCCGCTGTTCTTCGATTCGCATAAATACGGGGTCGATCTTTCGATTCAGGCCGGCACGAAATATTACGCCGGCCATTCCGATGTGCTGATCGGCACGATCTCGGCGCGCACACCCGAACTCTACAGGCAGTTGCGCGAGACCTGGGAACTGCTCGGTGTCATCATCGCGCCCGAGGATGCTTTTCTCACGCTGCGCGGCATCCGTACGATGCATATCCGCCTGAAGGAGCAGATGCCCGCCGGCATCGAGATGGCCAATTGGTTCGCCGCCAGGCCCGAGGTGGCGCGCGTGATGCACCCTGCCCTGCCGAACGATCCGGGCCATGAGCTGTGGAAGCGCGATTTCACCGGCGCCTCCTCCCTGTTCGCGATCGAGTTGAAGCCGGTGGCGCAGAAGGCCGTCGGCGCAATGCTCGATGGACTCACCCTATTCGGGATGGGCGCCTCCTGGGGTGGCTATGAAAGCCTTGCCCTCCCCTTCGACTGCAGGGGCTATCGCACGGCAACGGAGCCTGATTTCAAGGGACCGACCATTCGCTTCCATATCGGACTCGAGGATCTCGAAGACCTCAAGGACGATCTTGATGCCGGCTTTGCCCGTCTCCGGGCAGCCGCGTGATCGCAAAGACCAGGGCGGCGGCGCGAGAGCCGATCATCTTCGCCTATCTCGACGAGCCGCCCTTCTGCTGGCCTGGCCCCGATGGCCGCGCGCTCGGCAGCGACGTCGAGCTGCTGACGGAGACATTGCGGGCGATCGGCATCGTCTCGGTCGAGATGCGCCTGACCAGCTTCGCCGAGTTGCTGCCGGGCCTTGTCGATGGGCGCTGGACCATCACCACGCCGCTCTTCGTCACGCCGGAGCGGCAGAGAAGCGTCGATTTCAGCCGGCCGGTCTGGGCGCTGAGCGACGGACTGCTCGTCAGGTGTGGTGATGAAGATCGGTTCTGCAGCTACCAGGCACTGGCGCAGGATGCGAGTGCCCGCCTCGTCGTGGTGGCCGACCAGGTCCAGGAGCAGTCGGGCCTCGCCGCCGGCATTCCGCGAAACCGCGTCTTGCGCGTCGCGACGCAGGAAGAAGCCGTGCAAGCGGTCAGGAATCGAGGTGCCGAGGCCTATGCCAGCGTCGCGATGGCGCATCGTGGTTTCCTCAGTCACACTCCCGATCCTGCCCTTGCCATCGTGCCCGTGGCCGCCGAAGCGAAGGACAGGAAACCCGCGAAGGGTGCTTTTGCCTTCGCCAGATCGCAGGCGGATCTGCGGGCCCGATTCAATCAGGCTCTGGACGGGCTGATCGGCAGTGATTGGCACTGCGCCATGATGGCGCGATCCGGCTTCGCAGCCAGCGATTTCGCCGTCGGTTAGATCACCGGCCTTCCCGAAAACCGCAATGCACGTTTCGGGCCGATGCGTCAGCCTGGACCGGCGTTCGTATCCTCGCCCCTCGCCTTGGCGCGCAGGACGAATTGCAGGTTACGGCAATAGACGAACAGGCCAAAGCCCTGCCCGACGATGAAGACCGGGTCACGGCGGTAGAGCGCATAGACCAGCAGCAGCGCTCCGCCGCCGATCGAGAACCACCAGAAGGTCATCGGCACGACCGACCGTTTCGCCTTCTCGCTCGCCAGCCACTGCACCACAAAGCGCATGGTGAAGAGCGCCTGCGCCACGACGCCGAGCAGGACCCACCAGTCGATATTGTTCACGAAGACGTCGTGAAAATAATCTCCGATCATTTGCTGGAGGTCGATCAGCATCAGAGCGTCTCCGGCACGATCTGCGGCACGCGCTTGCGACGGCGGATCAGCCACCAGACGCCGGCGAGATCAAGAATACCGACCCAGAGCCGGTCGAAGAAGCCATAATTGGAGACACCGGTCAGGCGCGGACGATCCCGCACATCGACATGCGTGACCTGGTAGCCTTCCCGCACCATCAAGGCCGGCATGAACCGGTGCAGCGCGTCGAAATAGGGCAAGGCGAGATAGGCTTCGCGGCGGAAGCATTTCAGCCCGCAGCCCGTGTCGCGGGTGCCGTCCTTGAGAATGCGACACCGGACACCATTGGCGATGCGCGACTGCCATTTCTTGAAGCCGGTATCCTTGCGTCCGACACGCTGGCCCTGAACGAGCCCGACCTGCGATCCGGCCTTGTGCAGAGCCTGCACCATGGCGGGAATAAACGCCGGATCGTTCTGGCCGTCACCGTCGAGCGTCACCACGACCGGCGCCCGGGCGTGGCGGACACCGGTACGCACTGCCGCACTTTGCCCGCAGGATTGTTCGTGGCGGATCACTCGCAGCCAGGGGCGCGTCGCGCCAAGCTCGTGCAGCGCGGCCGCCGTGCCATCGGTCGAGCCGTCATTGACATAGATGACCTCGAAGGCGCCGAGCGTTTGGCAGGCCGCCTCGATATCGGCCAGCAGCGGCCCGACATTGCCGACTTCGTTGCGAACGGGCACGACAACGCTGAGTTGCGGCAAGCTGATGGGTTGGGTCTCGGTCACGAAAGCTTCATCCGGGAAAACGGCGCGCAAACTGCGTCAAGCGCGCCAACAGGGCAAGCAGGTTTCACTGTCGCGCGAACACGGCCATCTCGAGCCGCTTGCCGCCATTGAGATTGAAACCGGGAATCGAGGTGACGAGACGTGGCGTGATCCCGGCGGCGGCGACGCCGGCGTGGAACTCCGCTTCGAAACGCTTCTCGACGAGCGCGATCCGGCAGCCGGGCTCCTTCAGGAAGGCAGCAGCCGCCGCACCATTCGCCCCCATGGCAAGATCGGTCCCGGTCAGGAAGACGAGGCTAGGCTCACGATATCCGACGGTCATCACCGCGGGATCGGCACAGCCGACCGCCCGGACGGCTTCCGCCAGACGCGGCGAAAGCTTGAGCGAGCGCAGGCTCTCGATCGCAAAACCGTAGACGCCGATCGAGAGCAAGAGGCTCGCCAGGACGCAGCGCCAGAGTGCCCCCTCCAGGTCGCCCCGCCGGAACGCCATGACGACGCGCCAGGCCACGAACAGCGCCAGGGCGAAAACCGGGAATGCGAGATAGGGTACGGTGCGATCAAGCGTCCAGTTGGCATAGATGATGACGCCCACAAGCGCCGCCGGGACCAGCAGGACCAGCGCGGCGGTCGCTGTGGCGCCACGCCGAAGGCGGTCGATGCCGCCGTTGACCATCGCCAGAAGCAGCAACGCCGTAACCGCCGGATAGAGCGGCAGCACGTAATGGGGCAGCTTGGTCGGCACCGCCTCGAAGACGATCCAGGATGGCACGATCCAGGCCAGCAGGAAGATGATCTGCGGCTCGCGGCGACGCACCCAGGCAAAGGGGATCGCCATCGCGGCGAAAGCAGCAGCGGGCCAATAGGTGCCGAAGAAGATCAGCAGATAGAGCCCGGGCGGCCCCCAGTGCTTCTCCTGGCCCTCCGCGACTTTGCCTAGCATGTCGTTGCCGACGCTGGCCGTGAAGAAGCCGCCGCCGGTCTTCCAGGCGATCGCCAGGAACCAGGGCAGCACGACCAGCAGGCAAAGCAGCAGCCCCCAGGACGGGCGCAACGATGAGAACCAGCGCCAGGAGCGCTCGCGGATGCACAGGACAATGGTGGCGAGCCCCCAGACCATCGGCACGATTGGCCCCTTGATCAGCAGGGCAATCGCTGTCGCGCCCCAAAACACCAGCCAGTTGCGGCGGTCGGGCACGAAGGCGAGCGAGCGGGTCCAATCCAGCCAGGCGCGCGCCAATGCCCCCATCGTCGCCACCGCGCAGGCCGCGAGCACCGCATCGGTCTTGGCGATCCGGGCTTCGACCCCGAGCAACACGGCAGCGGCCATCAGGGCCCCGCCGAGCAGCGCCACGCCCGGGCTGAAGAAAGCAAGCAGCGCCCAGTAGGTCAGCAACACCGTGGCGACCGCGCCGATCAGAGACGGCAAGCGATAGAGCCAGATCTGATGACGAGGGTCCTGGACGCCCAGCGCCTCGCCGGCAGTAACAGCCGCGCTCTGCAGCCAATAGATTCCGACGGGCTTCTTGTGCCGCGCCTCGTGCTGGAAGCGGATATCGACGAAATCGCCGGTCTCGAGCATCTGTTTGCTCGCCTGCGCGAAGCGCGGCTCGTCGCGATCGAGCGGCTGGAGGCTCGTGAACCCCGGCAGGAAGGCAGCAAGGGAGAGCAGAAGCAGGAAGACGCAGGCGCGCCAATGGCTGGCCGATGCGAAAACGGAGATACGGTCAAACACGGGCCGGAGCGAAAGCATTGTCCATCCTCGCGACCGGCCAGGTCGCGTTCATCGCAGGCATGAATGTCGCAAGGCCAGGTATCGACCCAGGGCGCCGCCGGCATGGCGGGGCTTTCGGGCGCGATCAAGGCAAAACGGCCCGCGTCCCGGCGACGCACGCCGTTTACGACGCCACCTCCCCTCCTGCAAGCCAAACGCAGGATATCCCTTGCGGGAGCCGCAGCCGCGACGACGATGCAGGAGGATTATCCGAGGCCAGGCTTCTCCGGCGCAGTCCTCGCGGCCTTCGTCTTTTTCGGTCGAATGATCCTCGACCTACACTGCGCAGGCACCGTCGATGCCGGCGGCTCCGAAACTCGGGGGAGAAGGTTGAACCCTTCGGGCCAGCGTCAGGCCTTCTTCAGGAATTCCGTTCTGAGCACGAGTCCCTTCACCTTTTCGGCGTTGCACTCGATCTCATCCTCGCTGCCAGTCAGGCGGATGTTCTTGACCAGGGTACCGCGTTTCAAGGTGACGGAGGTCCCCTTAACCTTGAGATCCCTGATCAGCGTCACGGAATCGCCGTCCTTCAGGACATTGCCGTTGCTGTCCTTCACGTCGCTCATCGCGAGAATCCAGTCCGTGCGGTTTTTGATGGATCTCAGCGCGTCCCGCGACTGCGATCGATAGAAGTGGCGAGCCCGGCAGGATTCGAACCTGCGACCAGCAGCTTAGAAGGCAATTAAAACTGAGTCATCAGCAATAATTTGCTGCCACCCAAAATCACGATAAACAACTGATAATATTTCGTTATTTTTGACGCTGCCGTTTAACGAACTGCGAACAAAAGGCTATTGCGCTTTTGCCGAACCATACCCTGAACCATACCCTAATTTGGGAGAGACGTGCCTTGCTTACCGCGCGCCAAACAGTCGACGATCCCCGCCACGCATGCTTGACAAGACGCGCCACCACCCTGCTGCTCAACTCGAACTCATGCGTCTTTGCTGGTCGGTCGCGACAAGCGGACGCAATCGAAGGACATCGAGCGCGACGGCAATCGCGGCGGATTGGAAGGATTGAGGAAATGGGAAAAGTTTCAGACCTGCCCGAGTTCGACGCAGCCGAGGCGCTGAACACCCTTGAAGCCCAGGCGGAATACCTGACCGCCTACCTTGAGGACGGCACCCCTGCAGAAATCTGCGAGGCGCTTAGAACGATTGCCCGCGCTCGCGGGATGACAGACACGGCGAAGTCAGCAGGCATCACCCGCGAGGGGCAGTATAAGGCGCTGGGGGATACCGGGAACCCGGAATTCGGCACGGTGCTTGCGATCCTGCGCGGCCTTGGGTTTCAGTTGTCGGCAAGCACCGAGCGCATGAACCCAGCGCGCAAGAAGAAGGCTGTATAGCCCAAAAAGAACCAGCCGAAGCGGGTTTCCGTACCAGAAAGGAATATCTCGATCATAGCTCGTAAACCCGCCAGCGGCCCGCTGCGGTGACGGCTGTTGATGGCGGGCGGAAACGCCGAAGGTCGACAGCGCGAAGTGATGGCGACCCCTGCAGGGTTCGAACCTGCGACCGCCGGATTAGAAATCCGATGCTCTATCCAGCTGAGCTAAGGGGCCGAATTGACCAGCCGCCAACAGCAGCTGGTCAATTTTTACGCTAAGTCATTGATTCTTTATGGCAAAACCCAACCGTAGCCTGAACCATACCCTTACGCAGCGTCATCAAAAACTAAGTCTATGTTGACGCTGCATCATTCTAGTTCACGGGACCGCTTAGAAGGCTGCTGCTCTATCCAACTGAGCTGCGGGCCCGTAGTCGACAGCGCCCGGTCAGGCGCCAAATGGTTGGTCAGTGGGTCCACTGCCCGACACGATTGAACTTGAAGTTATCCGAATAGGCCATGCCGCGCCGCTTCGGCATATTGGGCTGCTCCACCCGGTAGGCGATACCGTTGCGCGTGGCATAGGCCACTGCCTCATCCTCCGTGTCGAACCAGAGTTTCACCTGGCTCTTCATATCGGCAGAGGATGTCCACCCCATCAGCGGTTCGATCTGGCGCGGCTGTTCCGGCTCGAATTCCAGCAGCCAGCGCTCGGTCTTTGCCGTGCCGGACTGCATGGCATTGCGGGCTGGGCGATAAATGCGTGCGGTCATGCTCTGGCTCGGCCGTCAGCTCGTCATTCCATTGGCCCGCTATAGCGGGCCAGGCGATCTCGAGAATGGTCGGGGCACCAGGATTCGAACCTGGGACCCTCTGCTCCCAAAGCAGATGCGCTACCGGGCTGCGCTATACCCCGACTGTCTGCAAGTGCATCAAATCACTCGCGAAACGATCGCACACGCTCCTCGACGGCCACGTGCGACGCGCAACGAGATAGCACCGAACTGCCGCCATGGGAACCGTAAGTTCCGATGAAATTCCCAGGCAAATTCGTGAGGCATTACCTACCCTGCCTTCCCGCAGGCCGGGGCGCGGATGATGAAATCGAGCCGAACGGCCATCAAAGCACACTCAGTTCGTTCGCCTTCGCGTGCGCTGACACGCTGCGTGCAGATGCAACCCACCACTTTCGCGCCCTGCCGTTCCTGCGATGGGCTCGTGCGTGAAGCTGGCCATTCGAGCCCGGAACTCGGAAGGCCTCCCCCTTCGGATGATGAGAGAGGCTCGGGCTGGGCGTGGGCCTATCCTCCCTAAGGAGAAACGACCTAGCGTAAAAGCCAAATTGAGCAAAACTGGAAAACCTCAATATGCTCAAGAATGATAAGGCGGCGAAATCTTGAAATTGATCTCCGTATTTCAAAGAAAATCTATTTAGCGACCTGGCGGCTTTATGTCTCCCAGGGCGGGAGGCATTGCTATGATACACTTCAAATCCAGCATACTGATTGCCGGTTTGCTTGCGACAACACCGACACTTTCCTACGCGCAGAACCCTGCCGCTCGTGGCCTTCCCGAATATTATGAAGGCTTCGCGTTAGACGGCACTCCGACGCAACCGCCCTATCGTTCCTGCGAAAGCAAACTCGTCGGAGGCCAGAGACTCTGGCAGTGCGATCCGTCCGGCCGCAACAGGGTGAGTGGACCTGTAGGCCTGGATTGGTCCGCGAGCAGTCCGGCTGCGACATCCGGATCGGCTTCGAGCCTCCCCGCTCCCGGCGGGGTGCGGTATTACAACGCGGTCACTGCCAACGGGCGCAAAACGCGGGCGCCTAGTCGGGACTGTGTCATTCAGGAATATGACAGCGGGCCCTTGTGGGCCTGTCCACCGCGCGCCACGGCGGCGATCGGCACCGGGGCGCCCGCCTTCCAGGAGGCTGCACCTGGCGGCGTTCAGTATTACAGCGCTGTCACCCCTAACGGTCGCCGGACGCGTGCGCCCAATCAGGCATGTGCCCTCTACCAGCAGGACGGCGGCGAGTACTGGGCGTGCCCGCCGCTGACAACGGGAGCGCTGTCTTCCGGAGCCTCCGGCAGCGCCGGAAATCCGGCAGGCAACGGTAACGGCAACGGCGGCGAGGGCGGAAATCCTGCTGGCGGCGGCGCCAGCACAGCGAGCAACAGCAGCGGTTCGGGTTCGGGCAGCGGGCCCGGCGGAGGCGGTGGATCAGGTGGGGGCGCTGGGTCCAGTGGGGGCGGCAGTTCGGGCGGCGGTGGTGGATCTGGCGGTAGCGGTGGCTCCGGCGGCAGTGGCGGTTCCGGCGGTAGCGGTAGCTCCGGCGGCAGTGGCGGTTCCGGCGGTAGCGGTAGCTCCGGCGGCAGTGGCGGTTCCGGCGGTAGCGGTAGCTCCGGTGGCAGTGGCGGTTCCGGCGGTAGCGGTAGCTCCGGTGGCAGTGGCGGTTCCGGCGGTAGCGGCGGCTCCGGTGGCAGTGGCGGTTCCGGCGGTAGCGGCGGCTCCGGTGGCAACGGTGGCTCCGGCGGAGGCCATGGCGGCGGCCACGGTGGTGGCCACGGCGGTGGTAACGGCGGTGGCCATGGTGGTGGCCACGGCGGCGGTAACGGCGGTGGCCACGGCGGTGGCAACGGCGGCGGCCACGGCGGCGGTAACGGTGGTGGCAACGGCGGGGGCCACGGCGGTGGCCAGGGCGGCGGTAACGGTGGTGGCCATGGTGGTGGCAACGGCGGCGGCCAGGGCGGCGGTAACGGCGGTGGCAACGGCGGCGGCCACGGTGGCGGCCAGGGCGGCGGTAACGGCGGTGGCAGCGGTGGCGGCAATGGCGGCGGCCACGGTGGTGGCAATGGCGGCGGTAACGGCGGTGGCAATGGCGGCGGCCACGGTGGTGGCAATGGCGGCGGTAACGGCGGTGGCCAGGGCGGCGGTAACGGTGGTGGCAACGGCGGTGGCCAGGGCGGCGGCAACGGCGGCGGCCACGGTGGTGGCCAGGGCGGCGGTAACGGCGGCGGTCAGGGCAGCGGCAACGGCGGAGGCCAGGGCGGCGGTAACGGCGGTGGCCATGGTGGCGGCAACAGCGGCGGCAATGGGGGTGGCCACGGTGGCGGCAACGCCGGAGGCACTGGCAGTGGCCGGTAAGCGCAGGTGTCTTCTGTAGATGCGAAACTCGACACGCCCCGGGTCACTCCGGGGCGTTTGCTGTCTGGCGGCTAATGGCCGGCTTGGGGATGGAACCCGTGTCGCGTCGCTGCGGTGAATCTCGCATTCCCGCCGTCGATCGTTTCCCACTGGCGCGGATTGGCCTGCGCCACCCGGCTGAAGAAGAGATAGCCCGTTTGCGACCAGAGCAGGATGCGCGATCCCTTATTGTCCAGAACGAAATCCCCCGAATCGGTCACGACCGTCAGTACGGCATGGCCCTCGCCCTCGGGCGTTCCGACAACCGTCATCAGCAATGTCGATGATGGCCAGCCGCGCTGAATCAGTAATTTGCGCTTCAGGAGCGCAAAATCTTCGCAATCGCCCCGACCATCCCTCGGTATGCTCCACACATCTTCCTGACCGTGATGCTCCAGGTCGGAGACCTCCTGAATGCTCGCATTCACATGCGCATTCACTTCCTGCAGCTCGCGGTGGCGCTGGGGGGAAAGCGGGACGCTCCGCACCACAGGCCCCGATCGTGCGCATTCGGCCGGGTTCTTCGCGCAGAAGGTAAGAAACGCAGCTGGTGGCGACGTGCGCCCCCGAGTCGCGGCCGCGATCTGCTCGGCATGGGCCTGGTCCGGGTGGAATCCGGTGATCAGCGCAACGCACATCACTAGCGTTGCGACCACGGCACGTGTCGTCATGATCCGTCCTTCGCAAGCGTGCTGGGTATCGGGGGATGAAATCCGGGATGACCGCCTTTGATTAAGGAAGTGGGCGATTCTGTGATTCGCGGCCAGATTTCTTCCGCAATCCACAGAGCTCCGACGGCGTGACCCACCTCAGGTGGTGGCTGTCACGGACCGCGCGTTCACCGGGAATGCAGGCTTGGCCGACCGGATTCGAGGGACGATCGCAGCGCTCCCCTGCGCACGAAAACAGCCTCACTGCTTGAAGAGCGGATGCTCCACCTTGTCGCCCGGCTTGATGCCGAGCTTGGCGGCGATGCCGCCATTGATCTCGAGGACCGAGAGCACCGGCTCGCCCGAGGGAATCGTACGCGTCGAGAGCGGCTCGGTCTGCGCTGCGATACGCACGACGGTTCCGTCAGCGCGGATAAACAGCATGTCGAGCGGAATGAAGGTATTCTGCATCCACATCGCGACCGGCTCGACCCGGCCGAAATCGAACAGCATGCCGCGGTCCGGCGGCATGTAATTGCGGTGCATCAGGCCGCGCGCTCGCTGATCGGGCGTGCGCATGACCTCGACCTGGAAGACATGGCGCTGCCCGCTGCCGACGATCGCAAGTGTTTCCAGCCCGGTCGCGGGAGCCGCCTGCTGGGCGAATGCCATGACGGGGGTAAGAGCCAGAAGCAGCAAGGCAAGGCAGGCTGCGGGGAATCGTCGGGCGAACCGCATCGTCTCTAAGCTCCATTGCATTCGTCGCCCGCACCGCTCCTGCACGGGCCGGATGGCGGATCTGAGACAGATACGAAAGATCGCAGCGAGGCGGTCAAGTTTTTCCTGCGTCCGCGAGAGCAAGTCGTCTTTCCTTCGTCGCTGCATTGCGGCAGGTTCGCTGCCGTCATCTGGAGACCGTCATGATCACGTCGACCCTACGCAGCCCCATGCGCCGCCTGCGCATGACCGCGGCTGCGGCCTTTATCCTCGTTCTGGCACAGCCGTCCTGGGCAGCCGATTTCCAGATCGACAATATCCGCCTGGACCTCGGCGCGGTCGTCGTCGCCATACCGAAGGTCGATGTGAAGGGCTCAAGCCTTGAGCGCGAAGCCTTTGCCTCGCTGTTCAACGGCAGCACCGGCGAGAGCGTGGTCTCCCGGACAGGCCGCCTCACCGCATCGGAAATCAGCGCTCCCGAATTGACGGTCGAGCAGGTTTTCGGGCCGCAAAGGCAGGTCACGACCTATCGCGACATCCGCTTCAGCGAGATTCGCGACGGCAGGATCAGCCGTGGCTCGGCAGCAGGTGGCGCGATATCCGCAACCGGTGGGCCGGCAGGCGCGATAAAGGGCGAGATCAAGCGCATCAGCTTTGAAGCGTTCGACATGCGCCATCTCGCACGCGTGCTGAGCGAGCGCGCCAAGCCCGGCGTGGAAGAAGCCATGCAGCCGATCTTCGGCCGCTTCGAACAGGAAGGTTACCTGATCGATCTGGGCCAGCTCGGCAAGATCTCACTCGGCATGACGACAGGTCGCGACTTCAAGATGCGGGTCGGAGACGAGCCGGCAGGCGAGCTTCTGGCGCGGATCCTCGCGCAGGCGGAGGCTGACCAGAAGGCAGGGGTCGGCCCGAAGGACCACAGCGACCCGGCTCGGCTCGAGGCCGACAAGCGCATGGCGCTCGCCATGTTCTCCCTGTTCGATACCATCGACTATGGCAGCGGCGAGGCCCGCGATATGGTGGTGGCCTTCTCGGTTCCGCCAAATCTGGGCGAAGCGCCCGTCGCCATGAACCTGAAAATCGCCAGGGTGGCCTATGGCGAAGATACGCCGGCAAAGTCCGGCTATGTCATGGAAGGCTTCTCCTTTGCCGGTGCTGGCGCCAAGGGAGCGTTCCAGTCCCTGGGTTATTCCGGCTTTTCGCTGGCGCCGATGGTCAAGGGCTTGAAGGAGCTCCTGGCCAAGCCCGAATCCGAGATCGAATCGCTCGATTTTCGCAAGCTGATCCCGACCCTCGGCACGATCCGGCTTGCCGGGCTCTCGGTCGAGGTGCCGCAGCCCGCGCAGGCCCCGATCCAGGTCGGACTCGGCACCTTCGAGATTGCTGCAGCCGACCAGATCAACGGCATCCCGACCAAGCTTACCTTGACGATCGACAAGCTCACCGCCCCGGTCAGCGAGGCAACCGGCAATCCCGCAGCCGCGGATCTGATCGCCATGGGCTACCGTACGCTCGACCTCTCGGCGAAGCTCGACCTCGCCTGGGACGCCGCACGCAACGAGTTGGCTATCCGCACACTCTCTCTCGGTGGTGCCGGCATGGCACAGTTCGAGGCGTCCGGCACGCTCGGCAACGTCACCAAGGACCTGTTCTCCAGCGATCTTGCGCTCGCACAGGTTGCCGCGCTCGGCGCGACGGCCCGCAGCCTCGATGCCAAGCTGAAGAATCTCGGTCTGCTCGAGAAGTTCATTGAGAACGAGGCCCGCAAGAACAAGCGCAAGCCCGACGATCTGCGGCGCGAATATGCGATGATGGCCAGCCTCGGCCTTGCCGCGGTCCTCGGCCCTTCCGATGCGGCGAAGGCCTTGACTGCGGCGGTCTCGCGCTTTGCGGCGAAGCCAGGCACTCTGACCGTCCAGGCCAGTGCGAAGGCGAGAGGGGGTCTCGGCCTCGCCGACGTCCTCACGATCACCGATCCGACCGAGATCTTCGACAAGATCGACCTCAAGGCCAATGCCGAATAACGCGTCTGTCGATCTTCTTCCCGAAGACGAGTCCTGGCGGCCCTCCGCGATCGCAGCGTGGTGGGCCGGCTTGCCGCAGGGCCCGCGCAGCTTCCTGCGCCGGCGCTTCAACCCGGACAACCAGGCCCGGTTATATCTGGCCAACCTGATCGCTCGGCACCCGGGGCAGATCGTTGTCGGACGCTACACATATGGTCGGCCGAAGGTGCGCTTCGCCGGAAGCGGGGCGCGCCTGATCATCGGACGCTACGGCTCCGTCGGAGACGGGGTCGAGATTCTGCTCGGCGGCAACCACCGCACGGAATGGGCGACGACCTACCCATTCCACGACTACCCACGCCTATGGCCCGAAGCGAAGGACCATCCAGGCAATCAGGTCTCGCGCGGCGATGTCGTCATCGGACATGATGTCTGGCTCGGGTCGCAGGCGCTGATCCTGTCCGGGGTCCGGATCGGCCATGGCGCCGTCATCGGCGCCCGCGCCGTCGTCACGAAGGATGTTCCGCCCTATGGCGTCGTCGCCGGCAATCCGGCACGGCTTCTGCGGCACCGCCTGACGGAGGAGAAGATCGCGACCCTGCTGGCGAGCCAATGGTGGGCCTGGCCCGAGGCCGACATCAGACGGCTGATCCCGGTCTTGATGTCCGACAGGATCGAGGATTTGCCTCCGAGAGCCGTTTCCTGATAGTTCGCCGTTCAGGATCGAAGGCTCCCCCTCCGATACGGCCTCCCTCCATTGCCGGACCGCCCCCATGCATGATTCTGCCAACGACAAGGCGCGGGTCTTCCGCAAGGCCTATCTCTCCGCCGTCGAGACCTCGCCGCTAACCGTGCTCGACGTCGGCTCGGCCATCGTCGACGGACAGAGCCTGTCCAACCGCGACGTCATGTCGAACCCGGCCTGGAAACTTGTCGGCATGGACATCGAGCCGGGGCTGAACGTCGATGTGGCGGTGGCCGATCCCTATGACTGGAAAGAGATCGCCACCGGCTCGGTCGATGTCGTGACCTGCTCGGAGGTCTTCGAGCATGCAGAGTATTTCTGGATCACCATCCTTGAGATTTCGCGCGTGCTGAAGGGCAATGGACTCGCGTTCATCACCTCGCCAGGCGGCGGTCCACGGCACCGCTTCCCCGTCGATTGCTGGCGCTTCTATGACGATGCCTTCCCAGCGCTCGCCCGCTATGCCGGGCTGAACCTGCTCGAAGCCCAGGTGCAATGGGTTCCGGCCTATCGAAGGGGCATCCAGTGGCGCGATTCCAGCGCCGTGATGCAGAAGCCGGTCCGGGATGCCGCCGCAACCCGCCTCGACGCGGCGCGCAGCGTGATCGGCAAGAGCCTTCGCGGAGCCGAGCCGGCTCTGGCGGAGCTCGACCTCTCGACCCTGCCGAACACGCCGCTGCCGCTGAGCCCAATCCCTGCCCTGCAGGGCAAAGCCGCCTTTGCCGCACGCGAGGCCGAGTTGCTCGCGGCCGACAGCAACGTGCTGCGCAAGGCACGGCTGGTCTTCAGGCAGTTGCGCGAGATCCGCAGGATCATCACCACCCCCATGAAGGACCTGCACCTCTAAGGCGCGCGAGCTATTCGTCCAGGCCCTGCCGCGAGAGCGCCGTCCGCCCTCGCCGCCAGTCCAGCGCGCCAACGGCCGATCCGGCATGCGCCATCATCTTGAGGCGGTTAAAGATCAGGGCGTAACCAACTGTCTTTGCGATGTTTTCGAAAATCGCAAGGGACGACGGCCCGGCTTGCCCGTACTTGGCCGCGATATAGGCGTGCGACCAGGCGAGATGCCAGCGTGCGTTGAAGCGGCGGCCGGGGCTGGGCTTGCTGGAACGGCCGCGCGCGTGATGAGCCTGCGCCTCGTGCACATGCACGAGCGCATGGCCGGCGTCCCTCATCCGGCGACAAAGATCGTCATCCTCGTAGAACAGGAAGATTCGCGGATCGAAACCACCTAGCGCTTCGAAGACCTCGCAGCGGAGCAGGAGGCAGGCGCCCGAGAGAAACGGCAGGCAGGCATCCCCCTCCGGTACGATTGCCGCGCCGGAATGATTCAGATGAGCCGGGGACAGCAGCGACCGCGGCTGGATGAAGATGCGCCCTGACGGCTCGACAATGCGCGGAGCCAGCATCCCGGCATCGGGGTAGCGCCCAGCGGCAGCCAGCAACCCTGCCATGGCGCCAGGCTGCAGCACGAGGTCGGGATTGACGACCAGGGCATAGGGAGTGCGGCAGGCAGCGATGCCGAGATTGTTGGCTCGGCCATAGCCTTCATTCCTGGGGCTCGCGATCACCGTTGCGCCATGCGCCCGCGCGATCGCGGCCGAATCGTCACCGCTGGCATTGTCGACGACGATGGCAGGCACACCTTCGCGCCGCAGCGCATCCAGGCAGGCCGGCAGGACATCGGCGCTGTCATAGGCGACGACGACCGCGGTGACGGTTTCGTGGAGCGGGAGCAACTCGTTCGCGGGCGGCATTCCTGCCTTCTGGCCGGGATCGCCCCCGGCAGGCAAGCAGAATTCAGCGCCGCGTGAGTGTGGCAAGCTCGTGTTGAACCGCGCTGCGCTCGGCGGCGTCGCAGTGGCGCGGCGCCTTGTAGGACTTCACCGCGAGGCTGGCATTGACGGCGACGAAGCGTCCGCGCTCGGCCGGGGCAAGCCCCGCCATCACACGGCGGCGATCGACGGCGACACCGCAATCATAGCCGCGCGAGACTTTGACGGCCGCAAACTCCGCCGTGCCAGGCACTGGACCGGCAGTCGTCGTGCAGGCCGCAAGCGCAGGCAGAAGCAGGCTGCAGAGGAAGGCTCTGGCGAAGGGCATGGCTGATCGCGCTCAGAGCCCGCTGAAGTCGCCTGCCCGGACCCGCGCCATGCGTGGCTTCAAGGAGCTGCGTTCTTCCGCAGAGCAGGCTTCGGGCCGGACATCCTGATTGATGGTCGCCGCCTCCGAGACGGTGACATAGGTCGAGCGCGCTCCTGCGATCTGCTCCGGTGTCGCGCCGCGGGCACGCTCGGCGTCGAGGAAGCGGTCGAGCGTGCTGCTGCGTGGTGCCCCGGCACGGCAGGCGATCGAGCGCGAGACCAGATTGGCAAGCTCAGCCGCCCGCCCCGAGCTTGTATGGGGCGCGGCGGTGACACAGGCGGTTAGCGGCAGCGCGAGCAGGCAGGCGAGCGCGGGCAAGCGCGCTCCGGTCGGGGCAGGCATGGCGGGGATCAGCCGTTCTTTTCAGGCAGGTTCAGGCGGATATGGAGCTCGCGCAGTTGCTTCGGGCCAACCTCGGAAGGCGCCCCCATCAGCAGATCGACGGCTTGCTGGTTCATCGGGAACAGCGCGACCTCACGCAGGTTGCTGGCGCCGGCAAGCAGCATGATGATGCGGTCGATACCGGCTGCCATGCCGCCATGCGGCGGCGCGCCATACTGGAAGGCGCGGTACATGCCGCCAAAGCGCTCGATCACCGTCTCCTCGCCATAGCCGGCAATCTCGAAGGCCTTGACCATCGCCTCAGGGCGGTGATTGCGAATGCCGCCCGAGGCAAGTTCGTAGCCGTTGCAGGCGATGTCGTACTGGAAGGCCTTGATCGCCAGCGGATCGTCCTTCTGCAGTGACTCCAACCCGCCTTGCGGCATCGAGAACGGGTTGTGCGAGAAATCGACCCGCTTCTCGTCCTCGTTGTACTCGTACATCGGGAAGTCGACGATCCAGGCGAAAGCGAAGGCGTTCTCGTCGATCAGGCCGAGCTCCGAGCCAACCTTGTTACGGGCGGCGCCGGCGAACTTGTAGAACTTGTCGGGGTTGCCCGCTGCGAAGAAGGCAGCGTCGCCATCCTTCAGACCAAGCGCGACGCGGATCGCCTCGACCCGCTCCGGACCGATATTGTTGGCGATCGGGCCAGCGCCCGCGCCCTCGCGCCACATGATGTAGCCGAGGCCGGGCTGACCTTCGCCTTGAGCCCAGGAGTTCATGCGGTCGCAGAAGGCACGCGAGCCGCCACCCGGCGCAGGAATCGCCCAAACCTGGTTCTTCTCGTCTTCCAGGATGCGGGCGAAGACCTTGAAGCCCGAACCGCGGAAATGCTCCGACACATCCTGCATCTCGAGCGGGTTGCGAAGATCGGGCTTGTCCGAGCCGTATTTGCGGATCGACTCGGCATAGGGGATGCGCGGCCAGTTCTTGGTGACCGATTTGCCGCCGCCGAATTCCTCGAAGACGCCGGCGATCACCGGCTCCATGGTGCGGAAAACGTCTTCCTGCGTGACGAAGCTCATCTCGACGTCGAGCTGGTAGAATTCGCCCGGCAGACGATCGGCGCGCGGATCCTCGTCGCGGAAGCAGGGCGCGATCTGGAAATAGCGGTCGAAGCCCGCCATCATCAGCAGCTGCTTGTATTGCTGTGGCGCCTGCGGCAGGGCGTAGAAATGGCCGGGATGCAGCCGGCTCGGCACCAGGAAGTCGCGCGCGCCTTCCGGCGAGGATGCGGTCAGGATCGGCGTCTGGAATTCCGAGAAGCCCGAGGTCTTCATGCGGTTGCGCAGCGAGTCGATGACCTTGCCACGCAGCATGATGTTGTTGTGCAGCTTCTCGCGACGCAGGTCGAGGAAGCGATATTTCAGGCGCGTGTCCTCGGGGTATTCGAGATCGCCGAACACCGGCAGCGGCAGCTCGCCGGAAGGACCCAGCACTTCGAGCGCCGTAGCGAAGACTTCGATCGCACCGGTTGCAAGATTGGCGTTCCCGGTCCCCTCGAGGCGAGCCTTGACCTTGCCGTCGATGCGGATGACCCACTCGGCCCGAATCTTCTCGGCCTCGGCGAAAGCCGGCGAGTCCGGATCGATCACGACCTGGGTCATGCCGTAATGGTCGCGCAGATCGATGAAGAGCACGCCGCCATGGTCGCGGATGCGGTGGCACCAGCCCGAAATGCGAACCTGATTGCCGATATCGCTCTCGCGAAGGGCGCCGCAGGTGTGGGAGCGATAGCGATGCAAGGTCACGGGACTCGTCTCTCGGAAATGCGAAGGAGCCGGCGCAAGGCCAGCTGAAACCTTCGGCGTAAGCACACGCAGGCGCGCGGATTGTCAAGAATGGCAGCGACAATCGTGATGCGCGAAGCTGGCATTCCAGCTGTTCGCCGCAGGAGGCGGCAGAGGCCGGCGCGCCATGGTGTGAAGGTTTCGATACGTAGACCAGGCAGATGACCTTGCCCGGACCCCGGGGGACAGGCCAGTTCTTCTGCAGGTCATGCGGCGCCAACGAGCAGAAGCATGAAACGCGGACTCGACGGACAACCCGTTCCTCCGCTAAGCCGCTAATCATGAGCCTCATCACCACCACACAGGATCTGGCCGAGGCGTGCGCGCGGCTGGCCCAGCATCCCTTCGTCACGGTCGACACCGAATTCCTGCGGGAGACGACCTATTATCCGAAGCTCTGCCTGATCCAGCTCGCCTCGCCCGACGAGGCGGTGCTTGTCGATCCGCTCGCACCCGAAATCGACCTCGCGCCCTTCCTGGCGCTGATGGCCGACCAGAACGTCGTCAAGGTGTTCCACGCCGCACGGCAGGACCTCGAGATCATCTGGATCATCGGCAAGATGCTCCCGACCCCGCTCTTCGACACCCAGGTCGCCGCGATGGTGTGCGGCTACGGCGACTCCGTCGGCTACGAGCAGCTCGCCAACGACCTCGCCAAGGCGCGGATCGACAAATCCTCGCGCTTCACCGACTGGTCGCGCCGTCCGCTGACCGAGGCGCAGCTGACCTATGCCGAGTCCGATGTCACCTATCTGCGTGACATCTATCTCGCTCTCGCCGCCGATCTCGCCGCCAGCGGCCGCGAGGCCTGGGTTGCCGAGGAAATGGCGATCCTGAATTCGCCGGCCACCTATGAGGTCAGGCCCGAGAACGCCTGGCAGCGCCTGAAGGGCCGGATTCGCAAGCCCAAGGAAGTTGCGCTGCTGATGGAGATCGCCGCCTGGCGGGAGCGGGAGGCGCAAAGCCGCGACGTGCCGCGCCAGCGGGTGCTGAAGGACGATGCGCTGATGGATATCGTCCAGCGCGGTCCGCGCTCGGTCGAGGCGCTGGCGGAGCTTCGCTCCGTGCCGAACGGCTTCGAGCGCTCGCGCGCCGGCGGCGAGGTGCTCGCGGCGATCGAGCGCGGCCTGGCGCTCGATCCGCGGACCCTGCCCCGTCTTGAACGCGAGCGCGGACGCCCGACCAATGGCGCCGTGCTCGACCTGCTCAAGGTGTTGCTGAAGGCGACCGCCGATGCCGAACGCGTCGCGCCCAAGATCCTGGCCTCGACCGATGATCTCGAGGCCATCGCCTCGGACGACCTGGCCGATGTACCGGCACTGCAAGGCTGGCGCCGCGAGGTCTTCGGCAACAAGGCACTGGCGCTGAAGAACGGGCAGCTGAGCCTGAAGATTTCCCGCGGGCGCGTGACCGTCGCCTGAGCGGCCGATGATCTAACCTTCCGTGCTTGCAGCGACCTTCCCGCAATCCGCGTTTCGGGCCGATGCCTTAAGTCAGAGACGCCCCGTCTCGTCGTCTCGAGCGAAGCAATCCCCTCTAGCAAACGCCGGGATTGCTTCGCCGCCGCGCTCCTCCCATCACGGACGAGGCCAGGGCCAGCGTCTCGTGCTGATGCTCACGCCGCCTTCTTTCGCTCGGCGATGCGCGCCAGATCGGTCAGCAACCGGCGCGTGCCCTTGAGCCGCTGCTCCGCCGTCTCGAAGTCGTCGATGAAGACGACCCGCATGTCGGGACGGACCTTGGCCAGCGTTCCCTGCTTCGCGACATAGCCGACCAGCCCCTCGGGATTGGCGAACTCGTTGTCACGGAAGGCAACGATGATGCCCTTCGGTCCGGCTTCGACCTTCTCGACATTGGCCCGGCGGCAGAGCGCCTTGATCGCCACGATCTCCAGCAGTTGCTGCACCTCTTCCGGCAGCGGTCCGAAACGGTCGACCAGCTCGGCGCCGAAGGACTGGATCTCGCCATCCTCGTCGAGCGTCGAGAGACGCTTGTAAAGGGTCAGGCGCAGCGTCAGATCGGTGACATAGTGCTCGGGGATCATCACCGGCGCACCGATCTGGATGCTTGGCGACCATTGGCTTTCGGCAACGATGTCGATGCCCGCCTTGAGTTGCGCCACCGCCTCCTCGAGCATCTGCTGGTAGAGCTCGTACCCGACCTCCTTGATGTGCCCGGATTGCTCGTCGCCGAGCAGGTTTCCGGCGCCACGGATGTCGAGATCGTGGCTGGCGAGCTGGAACCCTGCCCCCAGCGTGTCGAGCGATTGCAGAACCTTCAGCCTGCGCTCGGCCTGCTCGGTCAGCTTGCGATTGGCCGGGATGGTGAAGAGCGCATAGGCGCGGATCTTCGAGCGGCCGACGCGGCCGCGCAGCTGATAGAGCTGGGCGAGGCCGAACATATCGGCGCGATGCACGATCAGGGTGTTTGCCGTCGGGATATCGAGCCCGGACTCGACGATCGTGGTCGAGAGCAGGACATCGTACTGGCCCTCGTAGAAGGCCGTCATCACGTCTTCGAGCTGGCCCGCCGCCATCTGGCCGTGGGCGATGCCGACCTTGGCCTCGGGTACCTGCTTGTCGAGGAAGTCCTTGACCTCGGCGATGTCCTCGATGCGCGGCACGACATAGAAGCTGCGGCCACCACGATAGCGCTCGCGCAGCAGCGCCTCGCGCACGATCAGCGGATCGAACGGCGTGACGAAGGTCCGCACGGCCAGCCGATCGACCGGCGGCGTCGCGATGATCGAGAGCTCGCGCACACCCGTCATGGCGAGTTGGAGCGTACGCGGAATCGGCGTGGCCGACAGCGTCAGCATATGCACCTCGGCGCGGAACTCTTTCAGCCGCTCCTTGTGGTTGACGCCGAAATGCTGCTCCTCGTCGACGATGACGAGGCCGAGATCCTTGAACTCGACGCCCTTGCCGAGCAGGGCATGGGTGCCGACGACGATGTCCATGGTGCCGTCGGCAATGCCCTGCTTGACCGCCTTGAGATCCGGCGCCGAGACGAAGCGCGAGGCCTGGCCGACTTTCACCGGCAACCCCGCAAAGCGCTCGGCGAAATTCCGGTAATGCTGGCGGGCGAGCAATGTCGTCGGCACCACGACGGCGACCTGCTTGCCGGCCAGCGCCGTCGTGAAGGCGGCACGCAGCGCCACCTCGGTCTTGCCAAAGCCGACATCGCCGCAAACCAGGCGGTCCATCGGCCGACCGGCCGCGAGATCGTCCAATACCGCGTCGATGGTGTTCTGCTGGTCTTCCGTCTCCTCGAACGGGAAGCGAGCCCGGAATTCATCATAGAGCCCATCCGGCGGAACGAGGCGCGGCGCCTCCTTCAGTGCGCGGGCGGCGGCGATCTGGATCAGCTTGCCCGCCATCTCGCGGATCCGCTGCTTCAGCTTGGCCTTGCGCGCCTGCCAGCCACCGCCGCCAAGCCGATCTAGCGGAACCTCGGTATCCTCCGAGCCATAGCGCGAGAGCAGCTCGATGTTCTCGACCGGCAGGAACAGCTTGGCATCGCCCGCATAGTGGATTTCGAGACAATCATGCGGCGCTCCGGCCGCCGTGATGCTCTGCAATCCAATGAAGCGGCCAATGCCATGATCGACATGGACGACAAGGTCGCCCGGCGCGAGCGAGGACAATTCGGCGATGAAATCCTGCGGCCGGCGTGTCTTGCGGCGCGGGCGCACGAGGCGGTCGCCCAGAATGTCCTGCTCGCCGATGACCGCAAGCTTGCCGGCCTCGAAGCCAGCCTCGAAGCCCCAGACAGCGAGTGCCGAGATGCCAGGCTTCAGATCGAAGGCTGCGCGCAGGGACCCCGTGGTCTGTACGGTCTTGAGGCCATGATCGGCCAGCACATGGGCCAGGCGCTCGCGGGAGCCCTCCGACCATGCCGCAAGGATGACGCGCCGGCCATCGGCCTGCAGCGCCTTCACATGGGCGACCGCCGCGTCGAAGACGCTGCCGGCATTGTCGGCGCGTTCGGCTGCAAAGCTCCGACCCTGGCGGGCGCCGAGATCGACGATCAGCTTGCCGTCGCTATCGGGCAGTTGGAACGGCGTCAGCGACGCGACGCCGGCATTGTCGATCACACCGCGCCATTCGGCCGGGGACAGGTAGAGCGCATCGGGTGGCAACGGCTTGTAGGGCGTCCCTCCCGTGCCGCCCCGGTCGAGGGCGGCCTTGCGCGCATCGTAGTAGTCCTTGATCAGGCTGATGCGCTCGCCGACCGCATCCTCGGCCTGCGCGTCGAGAACCAGCGGCACATCCGGCAGATAGGTGAAGAGCGTGTCGAGCCGGTCGGCCAGCAAGGGCAGCCAATGCTCGAGCCCCGCGGGCCGGCGGCCTTCGCTGACAGCCTCGTAGAGCATGTCGTCGCGGCCAGGCGTGCCGAAGCTCGTGATATAGGACTGGCGAAAGCGCTTGATGCTCTCGCTCGTCATCTGCGCCTCGGACATCGGCACGAGATCGAGTCCGCGCAACTGGCCCGTGGTGCGCTGCGTCTCGGGGTCGAAGGTCCGGATCGATTCCAACGCATCGCCGAAGAAGTCGAGGCGGATCGGCGCGGGCATGCCGGGCGGAAAGAGATCGACGATGCCACCGCGCACCGCGAACTCGCCGGTCTCGCGAACCGTCGAGGTCCGCAGATAGCCGTTCATGTCGAGCCAGCGTGCGAGCTGCTCCGTGTCGACCATGTTGCCTGGCGCAGCCGAAAAGCTCTCCGAGGCCACCTTGCTGAAGGCCGGCACGCGCTGGAGCGCCGCGTTGACCGTCGTCAGCAGCAGACGCGGCTTGTCGCCGGACTTGGTCTTGGCCAACCGCGACAACGTCGTCATGCGATGGGCAACGATCGCAGGAGCCGGCGAGACCCGGTCATAGGGCTGGCAGTCCCAGGCCGGGAAGCTCATCACCTCCAGATCGGGCGCCACGAACTGGAGCGCATTTTCCAGAACCTGCAGCCGCTGCCCGTCACGCGCGACGAAGACGAGCATTGCCGCACCTTCGGCCTTCTTCGCCCGGGTCCGGACGAGATCGGCAAGGACGACGGCGTCGAACCCGTCCGGCACGCTGGCGAGCGTCGGCTTGTCGCCCCGCTTCAGCGCGTCGAGGATGCGGTCGATCTGCAGCTTGGCGAGCTGGGCGGGGGGCGGAATGCTCATAACGGATTGTCGCTGCGTGCTCAGACGTGAATCGGCTTGCTGTGGTTGTGGAACGCCTTCAGCCGTCGGAACACGGCCGTATCGTAGTTCTCCGGCACCTCGGCCTCTCCCGTGATCCAGGACAGCAGGTCCCGGTCGAGAACCTCGATCAGCTGCTCGAACTCGTCGAGTTCCGCATCGCTCAACGTTCCGATCTCGGCATCGGCGAAGCGGCCCATGATCAGGTCCGTCTCCCGCATGCCGCGATGCCAGGCACGGAACAGGATCTTGCGGCGGCGCGGATCGAGATCGGCACTGGTGCGGGAAGAGCCACTCATCATAAGCCTCGCATGAAATGCAAATGGCGGACCGGGCCGGCCCCGTCGCGGAACCTGCCGATGCAGGCTATATAGCGATGGCGTCGGGGCGAGTCAGTGGCCGAACCGCCGCGTTTCCCGCAATTCCGGTTCCCACCCGAGGCAGATGCGTCCTTCCCTGCTTGATCCGCTCTTTGCTCCCGCGACGACATTGCCCGGCGTCGGCCCCAAGCTCGGCAAGCTTCTGGACAAGCTGCTCGGCGACGAGACGCAGCCGGCGCGGGTCGTCGACCTGCTCTTACACCTTCCCACGGGCGCGATCGATCGTCGCCCCAGCGCCAGCATCGCCGACGCTCCGGTCGGCGATGTCGCGACCTTTTCGGCCCGTGTCACGGAGCATCGCCCGGCCCCACCCGGCAAGGCCAAAGCTCCCTATCGCGTCATCGTCGAGGACGAGACCGGGGACGTGACCCTGGTCTTCTTCCATGCCGATGTCCGCCATCTCCTGCAGACGCTGCCGGTCGGCGAGTTCCGCATCATCTCGGGCAAGCTCGAGCTCTGGGACGGCATGCGCCAAATGGTCCACCCCGACCGCATCATGGATGCCCGGGCCTTCGCCAGCCTGCCGTCGATCGAGCCCGTCTACGGCCTGACCGAAGGCATCGGTCCCCGGGTCATGACACGCATCGTGGCAGCAGCGGCGGAAAAATGCCCGGACCTCGCCGAATGGCAGGACCGCAGCTTTCTGCAGAAAGCCGGCTTCGCCTCCTTCGCCGAGGCCATCCGTGCCCTGCACCACCCGCCGGACCTGCGCGCCGTCGAGGGCGACACGATCGCACGCAGGCGCGTTGCCTATGACGAATTGCTGGCGAGCCAGCTCGCGCTTGCCCTGGTGCGCCGGCAGCAGAAGAAGGCAGCCGGGCGCGTCACCGCCGGTGACGGCCGCATGCTCAAGGCGATCGAAGCCGCCCTGCCCTTTTCGCTCACGAATGGCCAGCGCCAGGCCGTGGCCGATATCCATTCGGACATGGAGAAGCCTGAGCGCATGCTGCGTCTGCTGCAGGGCGATGTCGGCTCGGGAAAGACCGTTGTCGCCCTGATGGCGATGGTTGCAGCCGCCGAGGCCGGCCGGCAATCGGTCTTGATGGCACCCACCGAAATCCTGGCGCGCCAGCATGCCGAACGGCTGGCGCCGCTGGCAGAAACGGCCGGGCTCAAGCTCGCCCTGCTGACCGGCCGCGAGAAGGGCGCCGGCCGACGCCAGGTGCTCGAGCGGTTGGCGAGCGGCGAGATCGCCATCGTGGTCGGCACCCATGCCCTGTTCCAGGAAGGCGTCGTCTTCCATGATCTCGCGCTGGCGGTGGTCGACGAACAGCACCGTTTCGGCGTCCACCAGCGCCTGATGCTGGGCTCGAAGGGCGAGGCCGTCGACGTGCTGGTCATGACCGCAACGCCGATCCCGCGCACCTTGGCGCTGACCTGGTTCGGAGACATGGATGTCTCGGTGCTCGCCGAGAAGCCGGCCGGCCGCAAACCGATCTCGACACGCGCGATCTCTCTCGAACGCTATGACGAGGTCGTCGGCGCAGTCGGCCGCGCGGTGGAGGCCGGCGCGCAGGTCTATTGGGTCTGCCCGCTCGTCCAGGAATCGGACACGCTCGATGTCGCCGCGGCGCAGGAGCGCTTCGAGGAACTGGGAGGGCACTTCGGCACCTGCGTCGGGCTCCTGCATGGCCAGATGCCCGGGCGCGACAAGGACGCTGCAATGGCGGCCTTCGTCGCTGGCGAGACGCGCATCCTGGTTTCGACCACCGTCATCGAGGTCGGGGTCGACGTGCCCAATGCCAGCGTCATGGTGATCGAGCATGCCGAGCGCTTTGGCTTGGCCCAGCTCCACCAGTTGCGCGGGCGGATCGGGCGCGGCTCAGCCGCATCGACCTGCCTCCTGCTCTACAAGGGGCCGTTGGGCTCGGTCGCGGAAGCGCGATTGACCATCATGCGCGAGACCGAGGACGGCTTTCGCATTGCCGAGGAGGATCTGCGCCTGCGTGGCGAAGGCGAGGTGCTCGGCACGCGCCAGTCCGGCTCCCCCGACTGGCACGTTGCCCGCCCTGAAATCGACGGCGATCTGCTGGCCGCCGCGCGCGATGATGCGCGGCTCCTGATCGAGCGCGACCCGCACCTCGCCGGCGAACGCGGCGAGGCCGTCAGGACGCTGCTTTATCTGTTCGAGAGGGACGTCGCGATCAGGCTCTTGCGCGCTGGGTAGCGCTGGAGATCCTGCAGGAGATCAATTTCGATCAAGCGGCGGCAGCGCTGGATCGCCATCGTCCGGGTGTGCCTTCGTGAGAACCACAATGGACCCAATCAGCAAAGCCGTGTGGTGCGTCGAGAGCCGCTTCGCCTCCGGGATCTCGCTCGACGAGATCGCCTCGGTCAGCGGCGTCTCGCGCTTCCATCTCTGCCGCGCCTTCGGCAACGCGACCGGCCGCTCGGTGATGCGCTATGTGCGCGAGCGCCGGCTGACCGAAGCCGCCCGGAGACTGGCGAATGGCGCGCCGGACATCCTCTCCGTCGCGCTTGACTGGGGATACGGCTCTCACGAGGCCTTCACCCGCGCCTTTCGCGAGCAATTCGGCCTCACGCCCGAAGAACTGCGCGAGCGGCGCGATCTCTCGGCGCTCAAGCTCGTGGAGCCCATCGTCATGGACGCAAGCCCAACCGTTACCCTGGAAGAACCCCGCTCAGTGACCGGCAAGAGCATGCTCGTTGCCGGGTTCGGCAGCCGCTACACCTATGAGACCACTGCTGGCATTCCGTCGCTCTGGCAAAAGCTCGCTCCGCATTTCGGCCATGTCCCGGGCCAGATCGGCGGCATCGGCTACGGGGTCTGCTACAACGCCGACGACGAGGGCTGCTTCGACTATCTTGCTGGCGTCGAGGTGAAGTCCTTTTCCGACCTGCCACCCGAATTCGACCGCATCCGCATTCCCGAGCAGAGCTATGTCGTGTTCCTGCATCACGGCCATGTTTCGGGCATCAAGGGCACATTCGACGCAATCTGGCGCGACTGGTTGCCGAAGAAGGGCTGGAAAGCCTCGGAAGGGCCGAGCTTCGAGCGCTATGACGAGCGCTTCGATCCGCAAAGCGGTACCGGAACCGTCGAAATCTGGGTTCCGTTGAAGGCCTGACGACCTCCCGGACGAGACAGGACGGCAAGCCCGCAGATCAGTTCTGGGACTTGCCGTTGCCTGGCGGCGCCTTCGAGCCGTTCTCCCCCGGCTGGATCAGCCCGGCGGACATGATGAGCTTGGCGCCGTCCTCTACGGAGATCGAAAGCTCCACCACCTCGCGGCGCGGCAGGTAGAAGAAGAAACCCGTGGTCGGGTTCGGCGTACAGGGCAGGAAGACACCGATCTGCTCGCTGCCATCCGGCAGCCGTGAGTTGATCTCGGGCGCCGCCTCCTGCGAGATGAAAACGATGGACCACATGCCCGGCTGCGGGAACTGCACCATGCCGACCTTGCGGAACGAGGTACCCGATTGCGAGAAGATCGTCTCGAAAACCTGCTTCACGCCCTTGTAGAGGCCGCGGATCACCGGCATCCGGTGCAGGATCGCCTCTCCCGCATCGAGCAGGGTACGTCCGACCAGGTTGGCCGTCAGGAAGCCGAGCAGGGTCAAGCCGATCAATCCGATCACCAGCCCGAAGCCCGGGATCGGATAGGGAAGATACGTCTCGGGCAAATAATTGTTCGGGATCAGCGGCTTCACCACCCCGTCGATCAGGTTGATGAACCACCACGTCACTGAAGCGGTGATCGCCAGCGGCCCCGCGATCACGAGCCCGGTCAGGAAATAGCGGCGCAGCCGCGTGCCCGCAGTCGGCCGCAGCAAGTCCGGCTGAAGCATGAGGCTGGGATCAGGAGGGCCGTCTGATGTCATGGCGGTCCGGAATCCGATCTCCAAATGGCGTGCTTGCCTCGGCGGCGCTGCATCGCGATATGAGCAGGATAGCCGAGCCGGTGCTGCTGACCAGCCCCGTCTCACGCACCGACGCGAATACGGATGGATTTCGTGACCGAAACACCCCGGCCGCTCCGCCGCTGGTACAGGCCGTTGATGTTCGCCGCCGGTTGGGTGTTCACGGGGATCGGGGTTGTCGGCCTCGTGCTGCCGCTGATGCCCGGAACAGTCTTCCTGATTCTCGCGGCCGGGTGCTTTTCGCGGTCTTCGCCTCGCTTCGAGACCTGGTTGCTTGGCCATCCCAGGCTGGGTCCGCATGTCCGTCGCTGGCGCGCAACTGGCGCGATCGACCGTCGGGCGAAATGGATCGCCTGCGGCTCCATGCTGTTCAGCTTCGGACTGGTGGCGCTGAGCGACGCTCCGCCTGTCGCGCTCTGGGCCAGCGGCGCCAGCCTGCTCGCCGCCGGAAGCTATGTCGCGAGCCGGCCGGAGCCGACCCGCGAGGATTGATCACTCGACGGTGACGGATTTTGCCAGGTTGCGCGGCTGGTCGACGTCCTTTCCCATGAAGACGGCCGTTTGATAGGCGATCATCTGGATCGGGACTGCATAGACAATCGGTGCGAATAGCGGATCCATATCCGGCATCACGATCGTCACCTCGGGCTCGATGCCGCATTCGGCAGCCCCCTTGGCGTCGGTGATCAGGATGATCCGGCCGCCACGTGCCGCGACCTCCTGCATGTTGGAGGCGGTCTTCTCGAACAGCGCATCATGCGGTGCGATGACGATGACCGGCATGTCCTCGTCGATCAGTGCGATAGGACCGTGCTTCAGCTCACCTGCCGGATAACCTTCGGCGTGAATGTAGCTGATTTCCTTGAGCTTCAGAGCGCCCTCGAGCGCCATCGGGAAGCTCGTGCCACGGCCGAGATAGAGCACGTCGCGCGCTTTCGACAGCTTGCGGGCGAGCTTTTCGATCTCGGGTTCCAGCGTCAATGCCTGCGCCATCAATCCCGGCAGGGCGATCAGCTCGCGGACATATCGGGCCTCCTCCGCCTCCGAGAGCGTGCCGCGGGCGCGGGCCGCCGCAAGGGCCAGGCTCGCGAGCGCGGTCAACTGGCAGGTGAAGGCCTTGGTCGAGGCCACGCCGATCTCCGGCCCGGCCAGGGTCGGCGCCACGGCATCGCTCTCTCGCGCGATTGTCGAGGTCAGCACGTTCACGACGGAAAGGACGTGCTGCCCTTCCTGACGGGCGTAGCGCAGGCAGGCGAGCGTATCGGCGGTTTCACCCGATTGCGAAACGAAGAGCGCGAGACCGTCCTTGGGCAGCGGCGCCTCGCGATAGCGGAATTCGGAGGCGACATCGATCTCGACGGGCAAACGCGCCAGCTTCTCGAACCAGTACTTCGCCGTCAGTCCTGCATAATAGGCGGTTCCGCAGGCCGAGATGGACAGCCGCGACAGCGCCTTCCAGTCAAAGGGGGCATCGAAGGGCAGGCGCACGGTTCCCGCAGCCATGTCCAGATACTTCGTCAGCGTATGGCCGACGACCTCCGGCTGCTCGTGGATCTCCTTGGCCATGAAATGATGGTAGTTGCCCTTCTCGACCAGGAAGGTGCCGGCGGCGACGCGCTGCGCGCGACGCTCCACCTGAGCGCCTGTGACGTCGTAGAAGGTTGCGCTCTTGCGATGGAGCACGACCCAATCGCCTTCTTCGAGATAGGCGATGAGATTGGTGAAAGGGGCCAACGCCAGCGCGTCGGAGCCGAGATACATCTCGCCGTCACCGACGCCGACCGCGAGCGGCGAGCCCTTGCGAGCGCCGATCAACAGGTCTTCCTCGCCTTGGAAAAGGAAGGCGAGGGCAAAGGCACCGCGCAGGCGTGGCAGGCTGGCTGCAACCGCCGCAACCGGATCCTTGCCCCGCTCCATCTCGCTGGTGACGAGATGGGCGACGATCTCGGTATCGGTCTCGGTCTCGAAGACGCGGCCCGCAGCTTCGAGCTCGGCGCGCAGCTCGCGGAAGTTCTCGATGATGCCGTTGTGCACGACCGCGAGCTTCTCGGTCGCATGCGGGTGAGCATTGGTCTCGTTCGGCTTGCCATGCGTCGCCCAGCGCGTATGGCCGATGCCGATCATCCCATCGAGCGGCTCGTTCGACAGGCGGATCTCGAGATTCCTGAGCTTGCCCTCGGCACGGCGGCGCGTGAGCAGCCCCTTCTCCAGCGTCGCGACGCCGGCGGAATCATAACCCCGATACTCGAGCCGCCGCAGCGCCTCGACCACCTGAATGGCTACGGCTTCCTTGCCCAGGATCCCCACAATGCCACACATGCCCGACCTCTTTGAGTGTTGCCGTTGCCGGCCCGTGTAGCTGCGAACGCCAAAAACACCCAATCACGTTGAATGTCAGACTGTGAAAAGGCGGTTTCGGCGTCGATTCAATCCGTGTTCTTGGCCGCGCTCAGCTTCCTGACCTTTGCCTTCTCCCGGAACACCTTCGCCCAACCGTCCCGCCCGACTTGCCTGCCGCGGGCGATCGCCAGCCCGTCAGGCGGAACATCGGAGGTGATGACCGAACCGGAGCCGACATAAGCCCCATCGCCGATCGTCACCGGGGCAACCAGCGACGAGTTCGAACCGACAAAGGCGCCGGCACCGATCGTCGTTTTGTATTTGAAGAATCCGTCATAATTACAGGTGATCGTACCGGCGCCGATATTGGCCTCTGCGCCGACGCTCGCGTCCCCGATATAGGTGAGATGGCTGACCTTGGCTCCTTCCCCGATATCCGCCGCCTTGATCTCCACGAAGTTCCCGACCTTAGCCTTGCGCGCCAGCTTCGCGCCGGGGCGCAGCCGGCCATAAGGCCCGACGCTCGCCTGCGGGCCAACCTCGGCGCCCTCCAGATGCGAGAAGGCATGAATCACCGCGCCATCGGCAACGCTGACGCCGGGGCCAAAGACGACATTGGGTTCGATCAGGACATCGCTGCCGATTGTCGTGTCGTAGCTGAAGAACACCGTCTCGGGCGCAATCAGCGTCGCCCCCTCCTTCATGACCGCCAGGCGCTTGCGGCGCTGGAACTCTGCTTCCGCAGCGGCGAGTTGGGCGCGGTCATTGACACCCTGCACTTCGCTTTCGGGGGCGCTCAGCGCGACCACCTTCAAGCCTTTGGCGCGCGCCAGCGCCGGGGCGTCGGTCAAATAGAATTCGTTCTGGGCGTTCGAGTTGCCGATTGAATCGAGAATGGCAAGTGCGTGCCGGCCATCCAAGGCCATCAGCCCGGCATTGCAGAACTGGATTGTCCGCTCGGCAGCGCTCGCATCCTTGTGCTCGACGATCGCTTCCAGCACGCCGTCACGCATCACAAACCGCCCGTAGCCAGTCGGGTCGGCAGCCTCGAATCCCAACGCGACAACCGGCGCACCATCGGCGAGCCCAGCCCGCAGCGACAGGAAGGTCTCAGGCCGAACCAGCGGTGTATCCGCGAAGGCGACGAGGACATCGTCATAGCCCTCGGCCAGCGCCGCACGCGCCGCAAGAACCGCATGCGCCGTGCCGCGGCGCTCGGCCTGGACGAAGACGCGTGCCGACGGCAAGAGCGCCTCGACCTCGGCTGCGACGTCCGGTCGATCCGGCCCGATCACCACCGCGACCGCATCTGCTCCCGCCGCAGCAACTGCTGCGAGTGCATGGCCGAGCAGCGAGCGGCCGGCCATCTCATGCAGCACCTTCGGGCGCTGCGATTTCATCCGGGTGCCCTCGCCCGCGGCGAGAATAACTGCAAGGCAGGTGCGTCCGGGCTGCATTTCGGTCATGATTGTCGGCTTCCCTGCGGAGCTAGCCTTTCGCTCCCGTGACCCTGACGGTGTCGCGTGGGCGATTTGGTGCATGGTGGCATTGCGGTCGCCGTGGATAGCCGATCCTGATGGCATTTGCCAAAACCTCCGGAGAGATCTTCGGCCGGCGTATTCGAGGGGCGAGACGCAATGGCAATACCTTTCCGCCGGCAACGCGAACGCGTTGCCCAAGTCGCTGACCGCACGCAATTTTTAAGCGCCAACCGCTTTTCAGTCAGCCGGGAAATGATCTAGAAGCGCTGGGGTGCGACTGCGCCGCCCGCGTATGTTGGAAATAATGTCGAAATCCTTGAATCGCCGATGGTTTCTGGAGGGTGCGGCGTACAGCCTCGCCGCCGCTCCGTTTATGGGCACCAGCCCTGCATTCTCCCAGGCCAGTTGGGCCGCAACTGTACAGTCGGTGATCGCGGAAGGTCAGCGTTTCGACGCCGCACTGGTTGTCGAGGCCGCCCGCATGTTGTCGCGGCGCCCGATGGTTCCGGTAACGACCAATGATCTGCCCGAGGGTTACGCCACCCTGCCCTTCGACCAGTTCTCCGGGATTCGTGCGCAACCCGGCGGTCTGATCTGGGCTGGAGAGAATCGCGGCTTCACGGTCGAGCCCCTGCATCGCGGCTACGTCTTTTCTGCGCCCGTCAGCCTGTTCACTGTCGAGGACGAAGTGGTGCGCCGCGTTGCGTTCGATCGCGGCAAGTTCGACTACGGCAAGGTCGCTCCGCCGCCGGCGGGCGTCGATCTGCAGTTCTCGGGATTCAGGGTTTCCGCTGGGCTCGAGCGGCCCTACGAGGTTGCGATCTTCCAGGGAGCGACCTTTTTCCGCGCAGTTGCGCGCGGACAGAACTTCGGTGCGCTGGCGCGCGCGCTGATCCTGCGCCCCGGCGAGACGCGCGGCGAGGAGATTCCCTTCTTTCGCGCCTTCTGGATCGAGCGCCCCAATCCGGCATCGGGCATGCTCGTGATTCACGCCCTGCTCGATTCCGAGAGTCTGTCAGGGGCGGTCAGGATGACCCTCCGCCCGGGCGACGTCACCTTCATCGATGTCGAGATGACCCTGTTTGCGCGACAGGCTCTGGACCATGTCGGATTCGGCTGCACCATGGGCACCTTCATGTCGGGGGCCCAGAGCCGCCGGACGTTCGACGATGTCCGCCCGGCCGTGCATGAAGTCTCGGGTGTGCAGATGCTCACCGGCGGCGGCGAATGGATCTACCGTCCGGTCAGCAACCCGACCAATCTGCAGGTCTCCTCCTTCGTCGACACCAATCCGCGTGGTTTCGGCCTCGTCCAGCGAGAGCGTGATCCGGCAGCGTTCCAGGATGATGACCAGCGCTTCGAGCTTCGCCCCAGTGTCTGGATGGAACCGCTCGGAGAATGGGGGGCCGGATCGGTCCAGCTGATCGAGATTCCAAGCGAATCCGACGTCAATGACAACATCATTTCCTACTGGCGGCCGCGCCAGCCGATCGCTGCAGGCAGCGAGACCACCGTCGCCTATCGCCAGGCGTGGTGCTGGCAGCCGCCCGAGCGGCCACCGCTCGTCCTGGCCACGCGCATGCGTCAGGGCCGCGGCACGCAGGGCCGGCGGCGGCGGTTCTTCGTCGAGTTTACCGGCGACAAGCTGGCGGACCCCGCTGTGGTTGCCGCGACGCGCGCCAATATCACGGCGACGCCCGGGGCGATCCACGGCTTGCGTCTTTGGCCCTATCCGGAACGTAAGCTGATGCGCGTCGGCTTTGAGGTCGACCCTGGCAACGAGAATCTCTCCGAACTGCGCCTTGTGCTCGAGGCCGGTGGCCAGCCCGTATCGGAAACCTGGTTGAATCGATGGACGTGGTGACCGAGATGCCGCCGCGCGCGGCCGAAACCGCCCCCCGTCCGGGCCTGCCCCGCCCGGAGGCAGCGACCCCGCCTGAGAACCGGCTGGTGATGCCGGTCCAGTCCTTCCGCAGCTGGAAGGCCGCGGAACGCCGCAAGCCCGCCGCACCTCTGGCCTGGACGACGCCATGGCTGAAGCGCCTCTTCGTCTTCGGCGGTGGCCTCGTGCTCACCGCTTATGGCGCCTGGGAAATGTACAATGTCGTGTCGGTCAGCCGCACGACCTTCCTGCAGTATGTCTTGCTGCTGCTGTTCACGGTCAACTTCTCGTGGATCGCACTCGCCTTCACCAGCGCGCTGATGGGTTTCTTCGGCCTGCTGTTCCGGACCGGCCGGACCGAACGGGCGGAATCCCTGCAGCATCGCACCGTCGTGGTGATGCCGATCTACAATGAATCGACAGCGCGGACCTTCGCGGCGCTGGCCGCGATCCGGGAATCGGTAGAGGCCACGGGCCTCGGGGCGCATTTCGACTATTTCATCGTCTCGGACACGACCAATCCTGACGTCTGGATCGCCGAAGAGCGCGCCTTTCTCGCTCTGCGCGAACGACTCGGCCCCGGCGCGCGCGTCTATTATCGGCACCGCCCGAAGAACCATCATCGCAAGGCCGGCAATATCGCCGATTTCGTCACCCGTTGGGGCGGGGACTACGAGCACATGGTCGTGCTCGACGCCGACAGCCTGATGACCGGTACCTGCATCGTGCGCCTCGCTGCCGCGATGGAGGCCGATCCCGACGCAGGAATCATCCAGTCGCTGCCGCTGATCATCAATCGCAACACCTTCTTCGCGCGGTTGCAGCAATTCGCGGCGCGGGTCTACGGACCGGTGATCGCGACCGGCCTCGCCATGTGGTCGGGCCGCGACGGCAACTACTGGGGACATAACGCGATCATTCGCACCAAGGCGTTCGCCGATCATTGCGGGCTGCCCGATCTGAAGGGCAAGCCCCCCTTCGGCGGACATGTCCTGAGCCATGACTTCGTCGAGGCCGCGCTGATGCGCCGCGCCGGCTGGTCGGTCTACATGCTTCCCGACCTGACCGGCTCGTATGAGGAGAGCCCGCCCTCGCTGATCGACATCTCGGTACGCGACCGCCGCTGGGCGCAGGGCAACCTCCAGCACTCGCGCATCATCGGCGCCAAGGGTTTCGTCTGGTCGACGCGCCAGCATTTCGCCACCGGCATCATGGGCTATCTCGCCTCGCCGTTCTGGTTGATGCAGCTGGTGGTCGGCATTCTGATCGTGCTGCAGGTCAATTACGCGCGACCTGAGTACTTCACGCAGGAGTTCACGCTCTTCCCGGTCTGGCCGCGCTTCGACCCCGAACGCGCCTTGAACCTGTTCGCCCTGACCATGGCGATCCTGCTCGCGCCAAAGCTCTTTGGTCTGCTGCTGACCCTGTTCGACGGCAAACTGCGACGCGCCTGCGGCGGCACCATCCGGCTGATTCTCTCGTCGCTGCTCGAGATCCTGTTCTCGGCCTTCTTCGCTCCGATCATGATGCTGATCCAGTCAGGTTCGGTCTTCCAGATCCTGCTCGGACGCGACACGGGCTGGAACCCGCAGCGTCGCGACGACGGCTCGATTCCGCTGAAGGACATCATCCGCCGCCACCGAATGCACACGGCGCTCGGCGCCATCGCCGGTATCTCGGCCTTCATGATCGCGACCTCGCTCTTCGCCTGGATGTCGCCGACGATCGTGGGTCTCGTACTGGCGATTCCGCTGTCCTGGGCTTCGGGCCAGCTCGCGCTCGGGCTCTGGCTGAAGCGGCACAAGCTCCTGGTGACGCCGGAGGAAGGCGACCCGCCGGCGATCGCGCTGCGTGCCAATGCGCTGCAGGAGGAATTCGCCAAGGCGGGCTTCGACGAAGCCGACGGCCTCAAGGCCCTGCATGCCGATCCGCGCCTGCGCGCCGAGCACGACATGATGCTCCCCGAGGCGCATCCGCGCCGCCGCGGTGAAGTCGAGCCCGAGCGCGCCGTCGCACAGGCAAAGCTGGTCGAGGCGGAGACGATCGACGAAGCGGCTATCTGGCTGAAGCCGAGGGAACGCATGGTCGTACTTCACGACCGCGCTCTGGTTGGATTGCTGTCCTCGTTGCAGCCGTCGAAGGACTAGACGGGGCAAGCTCGTCCGTATCGAAGCCACGGCGGGGGACGGGAAACAGCTCGCCGGGCATCGTCATGCCCTGCGAGACCTGCGGCGTTGCGCTGAGCGTCAGCCATTGGCTTTCCGGTCGCCAGATGATTCGCGGTTCGGCATCCGAACTTAAGTCGCCAGCCTCGTGCCAGCGCGTACACGCCGTCTGGCCCATGGCCCTCAGGGCTGCTCACGGCGTGGCAAGGGCACCCTGGATTGCCCGGCCGGCGACGGCGTGGCCATTCTCGTTCCAGTGGGCATCCGCCGCGAACTCGAACCGCCGCTGGTTGCGGGCCCAGTCCTCGGCGAAGACGGGGTGCAGGTCGAGGAAGGCGATCCCCGCCCGTGACGCTGCCTCGGCGGCGATACGGTTGAGCTTCAACGCCGGGCTGTCGGGGCGGCCGGCATAGATCGCGCTGCGATCCCCATCCATGGCCACCAGCAATTTGGCTCCGATGCTGCGGGCCTGCGCCGCCAGGCGGACCATCATGTAATCCGTCGCGGCGCGGATATCGGCCTCGTGACTGAGCACCGAAGCAACATCGATATTCGCCGCAAAGCGCGTGTCCTCGGCCTGGGCCGGCCCGAGGAACGCATCCAGCAGAGCTTGCGGACGCACCTGCCAGCGATAGAGGAAATAGCGGGCCGTGGCGGTCCGCCTGAGCCATTCTACGGCCCGGGGACGCCAGGGCTCGGGCGCGATCTCGCCCTGAACCTTGCCGCCCTCGACGCGCAGCTTCAGGAAGCTCGACGTATAGCGGCCCGGTGTGAAGACGAAGCTCTCGTCGAAGTCGTTATGGATCAGCAGCACGACGATCTGGTCCGGCCTCGCCGCCAGCACCTCACGGTCGATCATCTGGAGGTACTGGCTGAAGGGCGCGCCGGCGATGCCGTAGCGGTAGACCTCGACGGGGCCTGCACTCGCGAGCCCCCCCTGAATCACGTCGGCAAAGCTGCGCCCGACCGGGACCTGCAGAGCCTCGACGAAGCTGTCTCCGACCAGCGCAATTCGACGACGCCCGGGAACACGCTCTGTCGGATAATCCGGCAGAAGCGAATTCCAGCCCTTGGCGTTGATCGAAAACGGCGCCGCAATCTCATCGCGCACGCGCCAGACGCCACTCTGGTTCGGAGCATAACGCACGAGCTCGTTGACGAAGTCGTTGCGCGGCACGTCGCTACCCGGCAGCACGAAGCGAAACAGAACAAGCTCGCAGAACGCGAGAAACAACAGCAGGCTGGCCAGCGACACGCCAAGGTTGATCAGGCCGTTGCGCAGCCGGGAGCGAGGCTTCTCCACCGTCATGCTCCCGCTCATTGCTCTAGTCGATATCCTCGACTTCGACCTCGGTGCCATAGACACGCTGCGCGAGCGACGCTTCCATGAACGGGTCAAGATCACCGTCGAGCACGTCCGACGGCGCCGTCGAGCTCACTCCGGTGCGCAGGTCCTTCACCAGCTGATAGGGCTGCAGCACATAGGAGCGAATCTGGTGACCCCAGCCGATATCGGTCTTGGAGGCCGCCTCGGCATTCGCCTTTTCCTCGCGCTTCTTCAGCTCGACCTCGTAGAGGCGGGCGCGCAGCATGTCCCACGCCTTGGCGCGGTTCTTGTGCTGTGAACGCTCCTGCTGGCAGGTGACCGCGATCCCCGTCGGGATATGCGTGATGCGCACCGCCGAATCGGTCGTGTTGATGTGCTGCCCGCCAGCGCCTTGGGCGCGGTAGGTGTCGATCCGGCAATCCGATTCCTTGACGTCGATGACGATCCGGTCGTCGACGACGGGGTAGACCCAGACGGATGCGAAGCTGGTCTGCCGGCGGGCGTTCGAATCGAATGGCGAGATGCGCACGAGCCGGTGCACGCCCGATTCGGTCTTCAGCCAGCCATAGGCATTGTGGCCCTTGAACTGCAGCGTCGCCGACTTGATGCCGGCCTGATCGCCATCCTGATAGTCGAGCATCTCGACCTTGAACTTCCGCCGCTCGCCCCAGCGCCGGTACATGCGCAGCAGCATCTCGGCCCAGTCCTGGCTTTCGGTGCCGCCGGCGCCAGGATGGATTTCGACATAGGTGTCGAGCATGTCGGCCTCGCCGGAGAGCAGGGTCTCGACCTGCCGGCGCGCCGCTTCCTGCTCGACAGCCTTGATCGCGACTTCGCCTTCCGTGATGGAGGCGGCATCACTCTCCATCTCGCCCAGCTCGATCAGCGTCAGAGCATCGTCGAGATCACGCTCGAGCTTCAGGATGCCGTTGATCTGATCCTCGAGCGAGGTCCGCTCGCGCATCAGCTTTTGTGCCTGCTCGGCATCGTCCCAGAAGGTGGGGCCTTCGGAAAGCGCGTTCAGCTCCGCGAGACGTCGTTGTGCGACATCCCAGTCAAAGATGCCTCCTCAGCAGTCCGATCGACTGCTTGGCGTTTTCAAGTTGGGTCTGAACTTCAGGACGCATGATGCGGGCGGAGCTTTCCTTGATGGGAGTCGAACCGGCATGCCGGACGGAGCTGTTCAGATAGGGGCGAAAGGCGCGGGTGTAAACGGCGCAGAGTGCTTTCCCGCGTCCGCGAAGCGTTCAGAGAGATGCCGACATCTGCACCAGTTTCGCCACCGTGTTCATGTTGCGCGCCGTGCCAGCGTGGCAAGCCGGGATGCGCAAGCGCGAATCCGCCATCCCGTCGCCATAGAAGACATAAACCTCACGCTGGGCGAGATGCATCAGCTCGCCGTTGATACTGCGGGCATTATCCAGAGCGTCAGCAGGAAGCGGCTCGTCGACGAAGATCGCCACCGTGCGGTTGCCCGGCTTGTCCGCAAAGGGATTGCGCGCCAGCACCCCGGACATCTCAGCGGCAGATCTGACCAGCACATCGACCGGCTTTCCCGCATGGGTCCGGAGTTTCTCTTCGAGCACACGCTTGATCTGCGCTTCGTCCGCATCGCTCGTGAACACCACATTGCCGCTGGCGATATAGGTACGCACCTGCCGCAAGCCGGCCTCCTCGCACATCGCCTTCAAAGTGCTCATCGGGAGTTTTCCCGTTCCCCCGACATTAACCGCGCGCAGCAAGGCAATATAGGCAGTCATGAGGTCTCGTCGCATACAGAGTTCGGCCGGCCGGCATGCATAACGCCAGCGCGAGAGACCGGGCCGGTGGCCCTTCCTCCCGCACCGACGAAACGGATCTAGTACAGACCGCCGGTGCCCGACCCCACGCTGCGCCCGCCGCCTGGAGAGACGTTGAGCGGTGCGCCGCCACCTTCGCCCGCAGCACCGATGACCGAGTAGCTGTCAGGCGGAGCGGTACCCGGCTTGAAGGCTTCGAGAATGCCGCCTTCGCCACCGGCGCGCATGCCGCTGCGCGGATCGACGCGGATCAGCTTGATGCCGGCCGGCACGCGGAACGGCGTCGCCGGCTTGTCCTTCAGCGCAGCCATCATGAAGTCGCGGAAGATCGGAGCGGCATACTGGCCAGCCGTCGCCGAGTTGCCCAGCGACTTCGGCTTGTCGAAGCCCATATAGACGCCAACCGCGAGATCCGGCGAGAAGCCGACGAACCAGACGTCCTTGGCCTCGTTGGTGGTGCCGGTCTTGCCCGCGAGCGGCTTGCCGACCGACTTGACCACCTGCGCGGTGCCGTTCTGCACCACGCCTTCGAGGAGAGAAACCATCTGGTAGGCCGTCAGCGGATCGAGCACCTGGTCGCGATTGTCGATGAGGCGCGGTTCCTTCTGGCTCGCCCATTTGTCGGCGTTGCAGCCTTCGCAGACGCGCTGGTCGTGCCGATAGATCGTGCCGCCGAAGCGATCCTGGATGCGGTCGATCAAGGTCGGACGAATGCGCTTGCCGCCATTGACCAGCATCGAATAGGCCGCCGTCATGCGCATCACTGTGGTTTCACCGGCGCCGAGCGACATCGAGAGCACCGGCAGCATGTCGTCGTAGATGCCGAAGCGACGGGCATATTCCGCGATCAGCGGCATGCCGACATCCTTGGCGAGGCGCACGGTCATCAGGTTCTTGGAGAACTGGATGCCGTAGCGCAGGGTGCGCGGCCCGGTCGACTTGCCATCATAGTTCTCAGGCCGCCAGACACCGAGACCGCCGCCCTGATCGACCTCGATCGGCGCGTCGAGCACGATGCTCGACGGCGTATAGCCGTTGTCGAGCGCAGTGGCGTAGACGAAGGGCTTGAAGGACGAGCCCGGCTGGCGCAGCGCCTGCGTCGCACGGTTGAACTCCGACTGGTCATGCGAGAAGCCGCCGACCATCGCCAGCACGCGGCCTGAATACGGGTCCATCACGGTGATGGCGCCGTTGACTTCAGGCATCTGGCGCAGACGGACCTGGCCCGGCCTGCTGTCCATCGGCTCGACATAGACGACGTCGCCGGCCGAGACGGCCTGGGCGACGCGGGCGCGCCGGGTCCAGCGGATGCCCTCACCCGTCAGCGTCACGGTATCGCGCTCGGTCCGGAGATGACCGGAATTCTCGCGTCCCGGATGCAGGCCGAGTCGCGCGCTGTCGCCATTGACGTCGAGCACGACGGCAAGGCGCCAGGGCGCCACGTCGCCGAGCACCGGCAAGTCGCCGAGCGCAATGCCCCAGTCGCGCGCGCTGATGTCGAGCTTTTGGATCGCGCCGCGCCAGCCGCGCGCCTCGTCGAAGCGCACGAGTCCGTCGACCAGCGACTTACGGGCAAGCAGCTGCATCTTGGGATCGACGGTGGCGCGCACGGAAAGGCCGCCCTCGAGCAGCTTCTTCTCGCCATAGCGATCCTGCAGCTCGCGGCGAATCTCTTCGGCAAAATAGCCGGCCGCGATGTTGTTGGGCGAAACCGTACGCGGGTTGACGCCGAGTGGCTGCTTCTTGGCCGCCTCAGCCTCCTCGCGCTTCACCACGCCGTTCTCGGCCATGCGATCGAGCACGTAGTTGCGACGCTCGATCGCCCGTTCGCGGTTGCGGAAGGGGTGCAGGTCGGTCGGAGCCTTGGGCAGAGCCGCGAGATAGGCGACCTCCTGCAGGTTCAGCTCATGCACCGACTTGCCGAAATAATTCAGCGCGGCAGCCGCAACGCCATAGCTGCCCTGCCCTGGCGCCGGAGCTCCGAGATAGATCTCGTTCAGGTAGAGCTCGAGGATCTTGTCCTTGGAATAGGTCCCCTCGATGCGCAGCGCGATCAGCGCCTCGCGAATCTTGCGCTCCAGCGACTGTTCCGAGCCGACGAGGAAGTTCTTCGCAACCTGTTGGGTGATGGTCGAGGCGCCCTGCGGCCGGCGACCGGACGCGCGGTTGCGGAAATTCGTGATCGCAGCGCGGACAAGCCCTTCGGGGTCGACGCCCATATGCTTGTAGAAATTCTTGTCCTCGGCCGAAAGATAGGCGTCGACGACCAGCTTGGGAATCGCCTGGATCGGCAGGTAGAGGCGGCGCTCGCGGGCGAATTCGGCGATCAGGCTGCCGTCACCGGCATGCACGCGACTCATCACTGGCGGCTCATAGTTCCGCAGCTGCGCCGAGTCGGGCAGATCCTTCGAATAATGCCAGATGAACCCGCCGGCCACGACCGCACCGATGACGAATACGATCGTGCCCGCAGCGAATAGCCACCCGAAGAGTCGCAGAATAAACCGCATCTAAGGCCCATGCCCCTGATTGCTGTGCAGTGACCGGTCTCGCCGGGTTCCCCGCAACAGAGCCGATCTCGTGCAAGAAACGGCTGCTGCCGCCTCGCTCCCAGCTCTCGTCCTCGTCGCTTCCAAATCAGGTCTATAACACGGCTGAGATGGCGGAACCGTGGCCTAACGACCACAATCTTCGCCAACCGCATCAACAGGTCTCAACGTTGGTTCGCAGCAGCTTTTCCAGCCGAAAGCGTACTGGTGAAATAGCCATCGATCGCGTTGTGGACCGCCCCGACTGCCTGCGCTCGCCAGGATGGCGAATTCAGCAACTCCGCATCCTTGGGGCTCGACATATAGCCGAGCTCGATCAGCACGGAGGGAACATCCGGCGCGGTCAGGACACGAAATCCTGCGGAACGCAAGGGTACCTTGTGCAGCTTGACCGACCCGCCGAGCTTCTCGACCAGATTTCGCGCGAAGACCGAAGAGAATGTCCGCGTTTCCCGCTTGGCGAGATCCATCAGGATGCCCGCGACGTCCTGCACATCCTCGGCCGCATCAAGGCCTGCGACGGCATCCGCCTGGTTTTCCTTGGCCGCGAGCCGGGCCGATTCGGCGTCGGTGGCGCGCTCCGAGCCGGTATAGATCGTTGCGCCGCGCACATCCTGCGCCTGGGACAGCGAATCGGCATGGATCGAGATGAAGAGATCAGCTCCGGCCGCGCGCGCGATCTTCACGCGCTGCCCCAATGGCACAAAGGTATCGTCATCGCGCGTCATCATCACCCGATAGCGGCCACCGGCTTCGAGCTGCTCCTTCAGCGCCAGCCCGAAGGCGAGCACGACCGATTTCTCGGCGATCGAGGCCACCACGGCACCGGGATCGATCCCACCATGTCCTGGGTCGATCACTACGAGCTGGCGCGTCTCGCCGTGCGGCCTGGGCGCTTGAGACGCCGGCCCCTCCTGCGACTGCTGAGCCGGGCGAACCGAAGCCGCCTGGAACTCGGCCCGACTTGCGCGCTTCAACTCCACGACCAGCTCGCCGAATCCGCCTCGCACCTTGCGGACCTCGGCCTTCGCGACGACGGCTGGCTGAGCGAGATCCAGAATGATGCGGGAGCGATCGGCCGTGAACATCCCGAAACGGAAGGCGCTGACGAAGCCGGCGCTCTTGCGCGCCGTATTCGGCTGAACCTGGAAATTGACCGAAGGCAGGTCGATCACAGCCCGATCGGGCGCGGCCATCACCGAGGCGCTGATCTCGACGGGGCGCGAGAGCGCCATGGTGAGCCTGACAACCTCACCGACCTGCTCGATCCTGGCATCGGTCGCGACCGGAAACTCGCTTGCAGGCCTGACCACAGGATTGGCGTTTGCCGGCGCGCATGGCGCTAGAACCAGCCAGGACCCGAGCATCAGACGGACCACGCCTGAAACCGTCAGCCGGTTCAGGCCAGCGCTGTGGGAATGGAACGTCAGGCGAATGGATCCCATTGGCGTCACCAAGGCTTAACCATAGCGACGCAGAAGCTTAACAGCCGGTTACCACGCAAATGTGATGGCGAGAACCGCCCCGGCGCCACCGCCATGATGTTGCCCAAGCGATGTGACTTGCAAATCACTGTCACCTGTCTGTAATGGGGGTGGTTGCATTGCAAAGCCACCCGTAGCGCGCATCCGGATTCGATTATCCGTTGGCGTCCGGGACACGGCGAAGCGACAGGCCCTTACAGGACTTGTCGCGGCAGGGCAGTCGCCAACGGATCGTCCGCGGACGGCCGGCGTCAGGCATGAGGTTCGACGCATGGCAGTCTTTCGCGAGCGTGCAAACGCGGTGCAATCGTCTTCGACGCACGCACTGCAGGTTAGGTCAGATGTCGGGGCATACGACGCCGCTTAGCTCATCGGTGCATCGTCCATACCTTCGGGACTGCGGCGGGCTTTTTGCCCGGGCAGGCTTCCCGATCCGCCATCGCGTCCTGATCCCTCACTCCCTCCTGCAACATGCCGGTTCATGCCGGCTCATGCGCGGCGCCCCTGCCCGCGGCAGCGGATATCCTTCCGCAGCCCGGCGGGTCCTGTCGGCGGCTGCGCCAATGGAAATCTCTTATGGCCAACAAGATGCTTATCGACGCAACACACCCGGAAGAGACCCGGGTCGTGGTGGTGCGCGGCTCGCGCGTCGAGGAATTTGATTTCGAATCTGCCAGCCGCAAACCGCTGCGGGGCAATATCTATCTGGCGAAGGTGACGCGGGTCGAACCTTCGCTCCAGGCCGCATTCGTCGAATATGGCGGCAACCGTCACGGGTTCCTCGCCTTCTCCGAAATCCATCCGGATTACTACCAGATCCCGGTTGCCGACCGGCAGGCCCTGCTCGCCGAGGAGGCACGCGCCGACCGCGAGGAAGAGCGCGACGAGGAACGCCGCGAGAAGCGCGGCCGCCGCGACCGCGGCCGGCGTGACCGCGACGGACGCGCCAAGAAGGCGAGCAACGACGAGACCGTCAGCGCCGATGTCGTCGAGACTGACGGCAAGGAAGCTGCCATGGTCAACGAAGGCGCGCCCGCCTTCGGCGAGTATTTTGCACCTGCGGTCGCAGAATCGAGTGACGAGACCGTCGTCGAGAATGCTGCGCCACTGACCTTCGAGACCGTGATCGAAGCCTCTGCAGAGGCCGGCGAGGCTTCCGCTGACAATGAGGAAGCGCGCCGTCCGTCCGAGAATGACGAGGACGAGAACGGCGAAGACAGCGACGACCACGGCAACGACGAGCCGCAGGAAGAGCCGGAGCAACTCGGCGGCGGCGACGCCCTGGACGATATGCCGGAGCGCCCGCGCCACTCGCGCCGCCAGTACAAGATCCAGGAGGTGATCAAGCGTCGCCAGATCATCCTGGTCCAGGTCGTCAAGGAAGAGCGCGGCAACAAGGGCGCCGCGCTCACCACCTATCTCTCGCTCGCCGGGCGCTATTCGGTGCTGATGCCGAACACCGGCAAGGGCGGCGGCATCTCGCGCAAGATCACCAATGCCGAGGATCGCAAGCGCCTCAAGGAAATCGCCCAGGAACTGGAGGTGCCGGAAGGGATGGGCATCATCCTGCGCACGGCCGGCGCCTCGCGCACCAAGGTCGAGATCAAGCGCGACTACGAGTATCTGATGCGGATGTGGGAGAGCGTGCGCGAACTCACGCTCGGCTCCGTCGCGCCGGCGCTCGTCTATGAGGAAGGAAACCTCGTCAAGCGCTCGATCCGCGACCTCTACAACAAGGACATCGACGAGGTTCATGTCGCCGGCGAGGAGGCCTATCGGGAGGCCAAGGACTTCATGCGCATGCTCATGCCGAGCCATGCCAAGAGTGTGAAAGCCTATCGCGACCAGACCCCGCTCTTCGCCTCGTTCGGTGTCGAGAGCCAGCTCGACGCGATGTTCTCGAACACCGTCACGCTGAAGTCCGGTGGCTATATCGTCATCAACCAGACCGAAGCCCTGGTCGCGATCGACATCAACTCGGGCCGCTCGACCCGCGAACACAATATCGAGGACACGGCTCTCAAGACCAATCTGGAAGCGGCGGAGGAAATCTCCCGCCAGCTCCGGCTGCGCGATCTTGCCGGTCTCATCGTGATCGATTTCATCGACATGGAGGAGAACCGCAACAACCGTGCCGTCGAGAAGAAGCTCAAGGACTGCCTCAAGAACGACCGTGCGCGCATTCAGGTCGGCCGGATTTCGGCCTTCGGCCTGCTGGAGATGTCGCGTCAGCGCATCCGCACCGGCGTGCTCGAGAGCTCCTCGGTCCCCTGCCCGCACTGCGCAGGTGCCGGCATGATCCGCTCGACCTCCTCGGTGGCGCTGCAGATCCTGCGCGCGCTGGAGGAAACCCTGATCAAGAGCGCCTCGCACAATCTTTCGGTCCGGACGCGGCCGGAAGTGGCGCTCTATGTCCTCAACCAGAAGCGCGCGCATCTCACCGATCTCGAGACACGCTTCGCTATCGCGATCACGGTCTCGGCCGACGCGACCTTGCTCGGCACCCGCTATTTCGAGGTCGAGCGCGGCGAGTTCGTCGGCAATGAAGGCCGCGTCGTTCCGAGCCCGTTCAAGGCCGAGGCGATCGAGCATGTCGATGACGATGCGCTCGATGCAGCAGCCGAGGCCGAGGCCGCCGGAGGAAGCGAAGACGTGCAGGAAGACGCGGCCCAGGCAGACGCCGTTGCGGAACGCGGCGATGGCGAAGCCCGTGGGGACGGCGGACGCAAGCGCCGCCGCCGTCGGCGGCGTCGGCGTGGCGGCGAGCGCGATGCGAACGGCCAGCAGATCGAGGGCGGCAGCGACGCCGAAGGCGATGAAGGCGACGAGGATGGCGACGAGCACGCCGATAGCCCCGCTGTCGCGGAAGCCGCCCCGGCTCCTGTAGCCGAGCCGGCTGAAGCGCCTGTCGCCGAGGTTGCAGCCGAAGCCGTCGAGGAAGCCAAGCCGCGCCGCGCCCGCCGCAGCACGCGCAAGCCCAAGGCCGAAACCGAGCAAGAGGCGGCCCCCGAAGCAGCGAAGGCAGCCGAGGGCGTTGCGGAGACCGTCGCCACGGAGGCCGCACCGGCCGAGAAGCCGAAGCGTAGTCGGGCGCGCAAGAAGGTCGTGCCGATCACCGAGGACGGCGTCGCCGCCGAGACTCCCGCCCCCGCAGTCGAAACTCCGGCTGCTCCGGTCGAGACGCCGATCGCCTCCGAAGCTGAGCCCGCTCCCGAACCCGCCCCGCGTGTCGTCGAGGAACCCGTCGCGGTCGTCCTGACTCCGCCGGATCCGGACCGTCCGAAGCGCGGCGGCTGGTGGAACAAGCTCGCCGGACGCAAGTAAGACTTCAGGCCGCTGCGATCACTCGCAGCGGCCTTCTTCATTAAAGGGGGTGACCGTCAATGCCGCCGCCGAGAAGTTTTGAGCGACTCGCGCTCGTCATCGTCTGCGTCGCGGCGCTGCTTGGTCTTGCCTGGCTGGCTTTGCAGGCGATCGGCTGGTTCGGCGTCGGCTTGCTCGGCCTCTTCATCGCCTTCGTGGCGATTCGCTTCGAGCTCGAGGAAAACCGGCCCGTCGGCCACCAGATGACGCCGGATCTCTATGCCAGCCAATTCCACAAGCATGGCCGTGAGCACGATGCCGAGCGAGCGGGCTTTCGCACCGAACTCATCGCCCAGATTTCTGCCGCCCGCCTCGGACTTGGGCTTGGCCTCCTGCTGACCGCCATTGGCTTCGGCTTCTTCTTCATCCTCGAGATCGGCCGCTGAGCGGTCAGCCCGCCGCCGGCGCCAATGGAGTGGGCGGCGGCACTGCCGTGATCGCCGCAGCCCCGGATTGCGCGTGGCCCTCGCCGCCACGGACCGTGACCGCATTGGACGCGAACGGCACGCCAGCTTCGTTCAGCCCCCGATAGACACGCTTCAGGCATTCCCGCTGCAAGGTCGAGGCATGGGCCGGTTTGGCGGTAAATTTCAGCCTGATCACCACAGCGCTGTCGGTGATGTCCGCGACGCCCTGCATCTTGAGTTGCGCAATGAAGTGCGGCGCATATTCCGGGTCTTCAAGCAGGGCGAGGCCGACCTTCTTGATCGTCTTGCGGGCCTTCTCGATATCGGCGGAGTGGTCGAGCCGAACATTGAACTTCACCGTCGCCCAGTCGCGGCTGGCATTGGTCAGCGAGGGGATCTGGCCGAACGGGACCGTATGCACCTGCCCGCTCTGATGGCGAAGCTGGACCGAGCGCAGGGATATTTTCTCGACAGTCCCCTTCAATCGCCCGGTATCGACATACTCGCCGACACGGAACGCATCCTCGATCATGAAGAAGAACCCGGAGACGATGTCGCGCACCAGGGCCTGCGAACCGAAGGAGATCGCAAGGCCGAGAATGCCGAAACCGGCCAGAAGCGGGCCGATATCGACGCCCAGCCGTGAAAGGACGACGAGCGCGAGGAGGCCCGCGACAGCGCCGAGCACGACCCCGCGCAGCACCGGCAGCACCGTGGCGAGGCGGGACGGAACATGGCCCTCGTGCGGGACAGCATCCTCGTCGGCCGGGCCGCTGACGACCGGGCGTGGCGTATACGCGTCGAAGAACGCCCTGAGGAAAACCAGCACCACCCAGCCAGCGAAGACAAGGGCTGCGATTCCGGCGCCCTGACGCGAGAAGGTGCGGAACTCTGGCGAGTTCATGTCGAAAGCGAACTCAGCCCACAGCCTGACCAGGAGGTAGAAGGCGATGGCCCAGACGATGCCTGTCGCGGCTGCTTCGCCCGCGCGCGCCAGCGCCTCGCCATGCGGGGTCGTCTCCCTGGTTGCCGCGCGGCGCAAGCGCCTGCAGCGCAGCAGGCCGCCGACGCCAATCGCGATGATCGGGGCGAGGACGACGATGATCTGAGTCAGCCCGGCCGTCTCAGCCCAGCGTGCTCCGTCGACCATCATCGCCGATGCGCGCCCGACCATCCAGATAGCCAACGTCACCGCCATGTAGAACCAGGGCGCCAGCAAGGCCAGAAGGCGCAGCCCCGGCCCTGGCGTTTCGGAGTTGCTCAGCACCAGTCGCCCCAGATCGTGACGTGCGTCGTAGAACCACCAAAGCTTGAACAGCGTGATCGCGATCGCCGTGACCGCGAACAGACCGGCCACAGCGACCCTGTTGGCGTCGGCGCGTTCGGCAAGAATCACGCCCGTGACCACAAAGACCGCCGAAAGCGCATAGATGATAAGCAGGCGGAAATGATGCTCTGCACGCGGCAGTGGCATCAGTCGGCGCTCGGGATCACCCGGCGCGAGCAGGAATCGACCGACCAGCACGTAGCCCGCGCCGATCGCAAGACCGTTGCCGACCGTCCGCAGGGTTTGCGATGCCAGGTCCAGTTCGGGCAGGGCCAGGCGACCGTAGAGTCGCAGCGTGCCGAGCGCGATGGCAACCATCGCGACGTCCTGCAGCAGACCGTAGCCCGATGCCTTCAGGCGCTCCGTCAATTCGGGCCCAGGCGATCGCATGCGCCTGGCGAACCATCCTGCGCTCGCAAAGCGGAACAGGAGCGCCAGCCCAATCGCCAGCGTGATGCCGAGGAAAAGCCTCACGGAAGCCGGCAGACCCGCGATCCCATTCCGATTGGTCGACCAGGCTCGATTCCACTCCTCGGGAAGAGTGGTGGCAGCCGGTATGGCATCATTGCCGTAGTCGAAGCCCGCGACGAAATCGTCCCAGAACGTCTCCAGCCGGGAGGCTGCCTGGTTGGGGGTCAGTTTGCCCGCCGCGGGCGCCGGCGGGCTTGGCTTCGCGACGGGATCGGGAGCCGGTGGCGCGGCCGCGGGTGCGGCAGCCCCCTCGCCGGCAATCCTCAATATGACCTTCCGCCCGCTGGCTTCCAGCGCATCGATCGTGTGCTTGAGGGCTGCTGGCGTTTCATCGCCACGCAATGTCAGGACAACCGTCGATTGATCATTCGCTGCTTGAGCCTGGGCAGGATGGCTGCCGGCAAGCAGGGTCAGCGCTAGCGCCGCCAGGATCGGCAGAAAACGGGATCGCACTGCCTGGCCGAAAACTCCGACACGAACGCCCATGCTGTCGTCTCCCCCCACGCTGAACGCGTGCAAACGAGACTGAGAGTTGTTCCGCTGCCGGCCGTTTTGCAAGCGCCGCCTGCAGGACCGGTTTCAGCGTCGCTTCAGCCAGTCACCCATACGCGAGACCGCGTCCTCGCATTCGGCCAGTGAACCCGCAAAGGAAAGCCGCACCGTGCGTGCGCCACGCCCCTCGTCGAAATCGAGGCCAGGCGTGATCGCGACATGAGCCTGTTCGAGTACATCGCGGCAGAAAGCCATGGAGTCGTTCGAATATCGCCCGATGTCGAGATAGATGTAGAAGGCCCCGTCGACAGGCAGGAAATCGCCGAGGCCGATTTCAGGCAAGGCCTTCAGCAAATAGGCACGGTTGGCGGCATAGCCTGCCTTGATCGCCTCGCACTCGGCAGTCGCATCGAAGGCCGCCTCGCCCGCCACCTGGCTGAGATACGGCACCGAGATCGAGAAATTCTGCTGCAACCGCTCGATCGTGCGTACCATGCGCTGCGGCACCACGAGCCAACCGACGCGCCAGCCCGTCATGCAGTAATATTTCGAGAATGAGTTGACGATGATCGCGTCCTGATCGGCGCTTAGCGCCGTCGTCGCGGGCGTCTCATAGGTCAACCCGTGATAGATTTCGTCGGAAATGTACCACAGCCCAAGCCGACGGCATTCAGCGGCGACTGCGGCGATCGCGTCCGGTGCCATCACCACGCCGCTCGGATTGGCCGGGCTCATGGTCAGGACACCGGCGAGCGGGCGTTCGGCATGAGCTTTCGCAATCAGGTCCGGGGTCAGCGCGTAGCGGGTCTCAGGGCCGACCTCGATCGCGACCGGCTCCAGCCCCAACGCCGTCAGGATGTTGCGATAGGCCGGGTAGCCCGGCGCCGTGATCGCGACGCGTGCACCTGGCTGGAAACAGGCGAGGAATGCGAGAATGAAGCCACCCGACGAACCGGTGGTCACGATGACACGCTCGGCCGGTATGCTGACGCCATAGGCGTCCTGATAGTGGCGCGCGATACGCTCCCTGAGAGAATCGGTGCCGAGCGCCTGCGTGTAGCCGATGCGGCCATGCTCGAGTGCGCGCGCAGCTGCCGCGCGGATGCTGGCTGGCGTCGGCGCCGAGGGCTGCCCGACCTCCATATGCACGACCGAACCGCCTGCGCGCTCGATCGCCGCAGCCTGGTTCATTACGTCCATGACGATGAAGGGCGCGACCTCAGCCGCACGAGCGGAAAGCGCGGGCGGCGTCGCAAGGCGGTGAGCATCGGTCGTCATGCAGATCTCGCAGCGGGAACCGGCGGAGCCCAGCCCGCCACATGAAGGAGTGCCCTAAAGCATCAGGAGGGAGCGTGGGAAGCCGTTTGTGGGCGTGGTCTACGGCCGGCGCCTCCTTCGAGAGGTCGGTCAGCGCCTGAACCTGTATTCCACCCGGCGACAGGAGTGGCCGAATATCGCATTCGCAATGGTGCCGAGCGACGCCGCGCGCAGGTCAGGTCATGCTCCCGCCGCAACCGCTGGCAAAGCTGTGAATTGACGCTGCCCACGCGAGAGCGGAGAAGGGGCGCAAGATGACCGGTTCAACGCTTGCCGTGGCCAAGGGCCGGCGAGCCCGAAAGGATGACGACATGGCTCTGTTCACCCTGCTCCGCCCGGCCTTCGCCGGACTCAGGCGCGCGGGTCTGGTCCTGGGCGGGCTCGGCCTCGCTGTAGCGCTGGCTGCCGGCCCGGTTCAGGCGCAGGGACAGCCCCTGTCTCCCGAACAGCGCAAGGCCGTCACCGATCTCATTCGCGAGACGCTGCTGAAGAACCCCGAACTGATCCAGGAAGCGCTCGTCGAGCTCGAGCGGCGCAACCAGGTCGCCCAGGCCGAGGCGCAGCGCAGCGCCGTCGCCAGCGAAAAGGCGAACCTCGTAGATCCCGCAACATCGATCATCGCCGCCAACCCGCAGGGTGACGTCACCCTGATCGAGTTCATGGATTACAATTGCGGCTTCTGCAAAAGGGCGCTCGACGATGTCCGCGCCCTCGCCAAGGACGACCCGAAGCTGCGCGTCGTGATCAAGGATTTCCCGATCCTCGGCCCCGATTCGGTCGAGGCGAGCCGTGTCGCCATCGCCGTGAAGAACCAGCTCCAGGGCCAGAAGTACTGGGATTTCCACAACAAGCTGATGGCGACCAAGGGCCGGATCAACGGCGCCAAGGCGCTGGAGATCGCCAAGGAAGCCGGCGCCGATGTCGAGCGCGCCCGCAAGGACATGGACGCGCCTGCAACCCGCGCCGCGATCGAGTCCACCGTCGCACTCGGCGATCGGCTCGGCCTGACCGGCACCCCGGCCTTCATCATCGGTGACGAGGTTGTCTTCGGCGCCGTTGGCGCTGCGGCGCTGAAGGAGAAGATCGAAGCCGTCCGCAAATGCGGCAAGGCCACCTGCAGCGGCTGATGAAACCGGCCGGCCTGTGGTGGCTCACATCGCAGGCCGGTGTCACAGGCTTCCCCTGTCCCGCCGTTCCGGTTAAGACGACGCCGACGCCGCAGCTTCGCGGCTTGAGGAATCAACGCGAGCCATGGTCGCCGTCCACGTCCTGAACGGACCCAATCTGAACCTCCTCGGCACCCGCGAGCCCGGAACCTATGGCTCGGTGACGCTTGCCGGCGTCGAGGAACGTCTCAAGGCGAGGGCCGCCGCTGCCGGAGTCGAGCTGACCTTCAGCCAGACCAATTTCGAAGGCGAGCTGGTCACCCGCGTGCAGCAGGCGGGGTTGGCGGGAGCCGGCATCATCATCAATGCCGGTGCCTACACCCACACCTCCGTCGCGCTGCGCGATGCGATCAAGGGCACCGAGGCGCTCGCCATCGAGGTCCATGTCTCCAACGTGCACGCCCGCGAGGAATTCCGGCACCACTCCTATATGGCGCCGGTCTGCGTCGGCGTGATCTGCGGCTTCGGCGTCGCGAGCTATGATCTTGCTTTCGACGCGATCGTGCCGCTTCTCCAGAAACGTGCAGCAAAGACGGCGGCCTGAACAGGCCGGTTCAATCCAGCAGGGTGGCGCCTCGCGGCTGACCATCCTCTCAACCAAGACGACGAAGACGGTGAAACCCGCCATGGCGACCAAGAGCCCGATCGATCCCGAACTGGTGCGCGAACTCGCGCAGCTCCTCAACGAGACCGACCTGTCCGAGATCGAGGTCGAGAAGGGTGATCTGCGCGTCCGTGTGGCCCGCACCATCTCCGCAACCGTGCAGGTGCCCGTCGCCGCGCATGCCCCGGCCATGGCCCATGCACCGGTCGTGACCGCGCCGGTCGAGGTCAAGTCGGCCGTCGCGCACCCCGGCACTGTTCCCTCCCCGATGGTCGGCACCGCCTATCGCCGCCCCTCGCCTGAAGCGAAGCCCTTCGTCGAGATCGGCCAGGAAGTGAAGGCGGGTGAGCGCGTCCTTCTCGTCGAGGCGATGAAGACCTTCAACGACATCGTCGCGCCGCGCGCCGGCAAGGTCACGGCGATCATGGTCGAGGACGGGCAGCCGGTCGAGTACGGCGAGCCGCTTCTGGTGATCGAGTGAGCGGGGCAGCGGGCGCGGACGAGCCGAAGATGTTCGACAAGATCCTGATCGCCAACCGCGGAGAGATCGCGCTGCGCGTCCTGCGCGCGGCCAAGGAGCTCGGCATTGCGACCGTCGCGGTCCATTCGACCGCAGATGCCAATGCCATGCATGTGCGCCTCGCCGACGAGAGCGTCTGCATCGGCCCCCCGAGCGCCCGCGAAAGCTATCTCAACATCCCGGCACTGATCGCGGCCTGTGAGATCACAGGCGCCGATGCGGTCCATCCCGGCTACGGCTTCCTGTCGGAGAACGCTCGTTTCGCCGAGATTCTCGAGCGGCACAACATCGCCTTCATCGGCCCCAAGGCGGAACATATCCGGGTGATGGGCGACAAGATCGAAGCCAAGCGCACCGCCAAGCGCCTCGGCATTCCCTGCGTCCCCGGCTCAGAAGGCGGCGTCAGCGAGGATGCGGAAGCCCTGCGCATCGCGCGCGATATCGGCTTTCCCGTGATCATCAAGGCAGCGGCCGGCGGCGGTGGGCGCGGCATGAAGGTGGCGCGCAGCGAGGATGATCTCGTCGTGGCGCTCCAGACGGCGCGAACCGAGGCCAAGGCCGCCTTTGGCGATGACGCTGTCTATATCGAGAAATATCTCGAGAAGCCGCGCCATATCGAGATCCAGATCCTTGGCGACGGCCGCGGCCATGCCATCCATCTCGGCGAGCGCGACTGCTCGCTGCAGCGCCGCCACCAGAAGGTCTGGGAAGAAGGCCCCTCGCCCGCGCTCAATGCCGGCGAACGTGACCGGATCGGCACGATCTGCGCCAAGGCGATGGCCGATCTCGGCTATCTCGGCGCCGGCACGATCGAGTTCCTCTACGAGGATGGCGAGTTCTATTTCATTGAAATGAACACCCGCATCCAGGTCGAGCATCCGGTCACCGAGATGATCACCGGGATCGATCTGGTGAACGAGCAGATTCGCATCGCTGCCGGTGCGCCGCTCTCGCTCAAGCAGAGTGACATCATCATCGAGGGGCACGCCATCGAGTGCCGCGTCAATGCCGAGCATCCGGCGAATTTCCGCCCCTCGCCGGGCAAGATCGCCTCGTTCCATACGCCGGGCGGGCTTGGCGTCCGCGTCGATTCCGCGGCCTACCAGGGCTACTCGATCCCCCCGCATTACGACTCTCTGGTCGGCAAGCTGATTGTCCATGGTCGCAACCGGGCGGAATGCCTGATGCGCCTGCGCCGCTCGCTCGACGAGTTCGTCGTCGACGGTGTCGACACGACCCTGCCGCTGTTCCGCACGCTCGTGCGCAATCCCGACATCCTGAACGGCGACTACAATATCCACTGGCTCGAAAAGTTCCTGGCCGCGGGCGGCATGGGGCCCGAGGGGCAATAACGCCGGTCACGGCCTGTCATGCCCGCCCAATGGCGGGCATGACATCCTGCGATGTCTCGGTCGCAAGCCCCGCAACAGTGACTGGGACGGTCGCGACGGGACCGGCCATGACGAAAGAGCGCAGCTTTCGCGTTTGACTTGGCGCCGCGCTCACGCTCCCATCTGCACATGAAGGCTCGTTCAGCGCCAGTGCGCTCGCCCGTGATCACGCCGGAGATCCTGCTGCGCGCTTATGCAGCCGGCATCTTCCCGATGGCGGAGAGCGCCGACGATCCAAACCTGTTCTGGGTCGAGCCCGAGGTCAGGGGCGTGATCCCGCTCGCGAATTTTCACCTGCCTTCACGCCTTGCCCGTACGCTCCGCGCTGACCCGTTCGAGATCCGCGTTGATACCGCCTTCGAACAGGTCATCGCGGCCTGCGCCGAAGCGCGCCCGGACCGGCCCGATACGTGGATCAATACGCGGATCAGGGCGCTGTTTGGCGCACTTCACCAGCTCGGGCACGCCCACAGCGTCGAATGCTGGCGCGATGGAAAGCTGGTTGGCGGGCTCTATGGCCTTTCCCTTGGCGCAGCCTTCTTCGGCGAGAGCATGTTTCATCGGGCAACTGACGCCTCGAAGGTCGCGCTCGTCCATCTGGTGGCCCGGCTGAAGCGCGGCGGTTACCGCCTGCTGGATGCCCAGTTCCAGACCGCCCACCTTGCCCAGTTCGGCACACAGGAAGTGCCACGCGAGGCCTATCGCATGCTGCTCGAAGCCGCGATCGCCCATGACGCGGAATGGTGGAGCTGGCCAAAGGGCCAGCACATCAGCGGTCGCGAGGCCCTGGCTGAGCTCATCTGAGTCCAGCCCCTGCCTCAGTTATTGCCGGCGGGATCACGTCCAGGAACAGGATTGGTCGGGAAGAAGCGCTGGCTCGGCGCCTGACGCGGCTCAACCGGCACACCACGCGGCGGAGCCACATCCATGCGCTGTCCGGGGGGAAGCTGGGTGCCAGGAGGCAGTTGGGTGCCCGGCGGCAGTTGGTTGACGTCGCGTGGCGGCGTGCGCGGTCTGCGCTCTTCCGGTGGCGGCGGCGCTTCCGGATCCTTGGGATCGACCACGAGCTCGGTGCCGCCCTTGCAGTCGGTCAGCCAGACATCATAGATCGCGTGCTCGACGCCATGCAGACCAGGGCTCGCGGCATACATCCAGCCCGTGAAGATGCGCCGGTACTCGTTCGAGAAGGTCACCTCGTCCACCTCAACGAAGGAGGTGGTCTGCGGGTTCTCAGTCGGCGGGCGGGTCCAGCAAACGCGGGGCGTCAGTTGCAGCGCACCGAACTGAACGGTCTCGTCGATCGCCACCTCGAAGGAGATGATCCGGCCGGTGATCTTGTCGAGGCCCGCAAAAACCGCCGTCGGATTGCGGATGCGGTCGGCCTTCGCAGGCTGGACGGCCATCAGGGCCGCGAGAGCTGGAGCGGCCAGGGCCGCGACCTTCGACAATCTGCTGACGGACCGCATCTTCTGCTACGAATCTCCCCTCCCGCCAGAAGACGGGGGCAGCGGCTTAACACGGCAATCGCAGCGGAAAAAGGGCAGCCGGGCCACAGTAGGGCCAACGGCGGCAGCACGTCATTGGCTCTTGCGCGCCCGGAAGCGGGCAACTTTGTCACGGTTGCCGCAGGTGCTCATCGTGCACCAGCGCCGCGTGTTGTTCCGCCCCCGATCGTAGAACACCATTACGCAGTCATGGTTGGCGCAGTGTTTGAGCCGAGCCGGCTCGTGGTCGCAGACGAAGCGGGCGAAATCCAGTGCGATCCTCGACGCTGCTCCGACGCCCCGATCTGAAACCGCCATCAGCGCGTAGCCTTGGTCACCCCTCTGCAACTTATAGCGTTCCGTCGCCGGAACGAGCAGGCGATTGATCGCAGAGATCGACGCCTCCGGCAGCGGCTTGCCCTGCCGCAACAGATCAAAGGCCGAGCGAAGGGTTTGGCGCAAACCATTGATCTCAAAAAATGATTCTGGCGCATCCGCCTCACCTAGCCCAGCCGCGACGAGCCACGCTGCCATGGACTGCGGCTCCCCGAGCAGATCCCGCGGTCCAGTCTCGGTCATCGGCGTGGTGTTGAGCAGATCGAGCCAAGGCCGGCCGCCCATGAAGGGAAAGCCGTCCCGGAAATCATCATGGGTCGGGATAGCGGACATCGGCCACTCCGGTTGGTGCAAGCGAACATCGTTTGTAACCTGTAATTTAGTCATTGACAGGTTACTCGTCAAATGACACCGTTAAGAAAGACAATGACAGGTTACAGACTTCAAATGCGATCCCTCATCAGCTCTGCCGCGCTCGCCACGTTTCTCATTCTCGGAGCCCCACTCATGTCCACCGCACAGCCCGTTGCCCCCGTCCTCTCCCAGTCATTCGCGGTCCGCTACGGCACTGCCAAGGTACAGGGCCTCGACATTTTCTATCGGGAGGCCGGACCGCGGGATGCTCCCGCCATCCTGCTGTTGCACGGCTTTCCGTCCTCATCGCACATGTTCCGCGACCTGCTACCGCTGCTGGCCAAGCGCTACCGCGTCGTTGCGCCTGACTATCCCGGTTTCGGTCACAGCTCCGCGCCCTCACCGAGCGAATTTGCCTATTCCTTCGACAGGCTCGCCGAGGTCGCCGATGGCTTCACGGAGCAGGTCGGCCTCACCCGCTATGCGCTCTATATCCAGGACTATGGCGGCCCGATCGGCTTTCGCCTCGCACTCAAGCATCCGGAGCGCATCCGCGCGCTGATCATTCAGAATGCCGTCGCCAATGAGGGCGCCTGGAGCGCGGAGGCGCGCCGGGACATGGAGCCGTTCTGGCGGAATTGGACACCCGAGACCGAAAAGCCCTTCCGCGATCTGCTCACGGTCGACGGTACGAAGTTCCAGTACACGCATGGTGTGAACCGGCTGGAGCGTCTCTCGCCGGATGCCTGGCGCCATGATCAGGCCGGGTTGGACCGCCCAGGCAATCAGGACATCCAGCTGCGGCTCCTGCACGACTATCAGAGCAATTTTGCAGCCTACCCGGCCTGGCAAGCCTATCTCGCCCGGCACCAGCCCCCCGCACTGATCGTCTGGGGCGAGAACGACCCGTTCTTCATGCTGGCGGGCGTCGACTATCTGAAGGAGCAGTTGCCGGCTGCCGAGGTGCATCTGTTCGATGCCGGCCATTTCGCGCTCGAGACCCATTCCGGCGAGATCGCCGGACGCGTCGATGCTTTCATGAAGCGATTGCCGAAAGCCGACTGACGCGAAACGAGTACGTCGTTGAATCGAAAGGGCCGCCGGCGATCATTCGCCGGCGGCCCTTTTCTAACAGATCGTGCAGGCTTCAGCGCCCGGGCGTCCAGGCCTCGTAATCGCCCGTTGCGGGCGGGCGCTCGCCTTCAGCCAGGGTCGAGCCCTGAGGACGATAGGCCAGTGCCGTTCCCGTCCAGTTCTGCTGATGCGGCTTCTGCCACTCGCGCGGCTGATAGCTCTCCTCTGAGGGAGCGATATCGACGGTGTGATGCAGCCAGCCATTCCAGCCGGCCGGAATGGTCGAAGCTTCAGCCAGACCGTTATAGACCACCCAGCGCCGCTGCAGGCCCAACGCCTTGTCCTTCACCCCACCCTTGGTGCGGTAATAGGTATTGCCGAATTCGTCCTGGCCAACCTTCTCGCCGAAGCGCCAGGTGTGAAAGCGCGTGCCTATGGTCTGGCCGTTCCACCAGGTAAATATCTGCAGCAGCGTTTGCTTCATGGCTCTCGTCCGCCGTGGTCCGCGTCGCGCGACTTATGGCGAGAGCATCCCGCCCTGTCCAGCCCGCAGGAGGATTCACGGCAGATTCGTCGAAACCGCGCGTTCTCGGAATGCTCGCCGCCATGATTCGGCCACCTTGCAAACACGCCCCGGGCACGGTTCGAAACGCGAAGATCACCTGTCTACAGGCACTTGGGGCAGGCTGTGTAGATGGCGCTTGCGATGGTCAGGCGCGGCTGGCCCATTCACCTATGGTCAACCATGACTGCCGCGAATTTTATGCTTTCCGCCACCCGCGAGATCGTCCACCCTTCGCTCAGGCGTACCGATTCCGCCCGTGATTCCGGGTGCTTAGCTGGCAGCTTGAAACTTATCCCCAGAACACACAGATACATACAAGATGTCGTGTCCACAGGGTTTGCGGCGCACTAATCCTTGACGAACCACCCCAGTCGGGACTAGTTTTTGTCAGTCGCGTGACGGCTGGCGGAGACGCCTTCGACACCCGCAAGAGAGTTCCCGGACGGGTCGAGGTGATCACCGCGTGGCATGCCATCCCTGGCAGCGGCGAACGGTGGCGTGCGGTCTGTCTGGTAGCGTCCGGAGTACCGACGGCGGGAAACACCGCCGCGGAATCCAGGGGCATCAAACCGAGTTGGGCTGACATCAGGAGCCGGTGATCAACCGGCCGCGCGGGGCATTTTCGCCCGCGGCATGCATTGGGGACCAAGATCATGCGCATCGAGCGCCGCTACACCACCACCGGACAGTCGCCCTACGCCGCGATTCCCTTCCGTTCGGCTGTCAGCGAGATCCGCAACCCTGACGGCTCGATCGTCTTCCGTCTCGAAGGCATCGAGGTTCCCGAGGCCTGGTCCCAGGTGGCGAGCGATGTGCTCGCGCAGAAATACTTCCGCAAGGCAGGCGTGCCGGCGGCGCTGAAGCGTGTCGAGGAGAACGACGTTCCCTCCTTCCTCTGGCGCTCGGTTCCCGACGAGGCCAAGCTTGCCGAGTTCCCCGAGAGCGAGCGCTTCGTCTCCGAGATTTCCTCCAAGCAGGTCTTTGACCGCCTCGCCGGCTGCTGGACCTATTGGGGCTGGAAGGGCGGCTATTTCTCCTCGGAAGAGGATGCCGCGGCCTTTCATGACGAGCTGCGCTTCATGCTCGCCACCCAGCGTGTCGCGCCGAACTCGCCGCAATGGTTCAATACCGGCCTGCACTGGGCCTATGGCATCGATGGACCCGGCCAGGGCCATTTCTACGTCGACTTCAAGACCGGCAAGCTGGTGAAGTCGAAGTCGAGCTACGAGCATCCGCAGCCGCATGCCTGCTTCATCCAGGGCGTCGCCGACGATCTCGTCAACGAAGGCGGCATCATGGACCTCTGGGTGCGCGAGGCGCGCCTGTTCAAATACGGCTCCGGCACCGGCTCGAACTTCTCGATGCTGCGCGGCGAAGGCGAGAAGCTCGCCGGCGGTGGCCGCTCATCCGGGCTGATGTCCTTCCTCAAGATCGGTGATCGCGCCGCCGGCGCCATCAAGTCGGGTGGAACGACGCGCCGCGCCGCCAAGATGGTCGTGGTCGATGTCGACCACCCCGATATCGAGACATATATCGACTGGAAGGTCCGCGAGGAGCAGAAGGTCGCTGCGCTCGTTACCGGCTCGAAGATCGTCCAGAAGCACATGAAGGCCGTGATGAAGGCCTGCGTGAATTGCGAAGGCGACGGCGATTCCTGCTTCGACCCCGAGAAGAACCCGGCCCTGAAGCGCGAGGTCAAGCTCGCCCGCAAGGCGATGGTGCCGGACAACTATATCAAGCGCGTCATCCAGTTCGCCCGCCAGGGCTACACCGACATCCAGTTCGACATCTACGACACCGACTGGGATTCGGAAGCCTATCTCACTGTCTCCGGCCAGAACTCGAACAACTCGGTCTCGCTGACCGACGACTTTCTGCGCGCGGTGGAATCCGATGCGGACTGGAACCTCACGGCCCGCACCACGGGCAAGGTCCTGAAGACGCTGAAGGCTCGCGATCTCTGGGAGAAGATCGGCTATGCCGCGTGGGCGAGCGCCGATCCTGGCCTGCACTTCAACACCACGATGAACGACTGGCACACCTGTCCGGCCTCGGGACGCATCCGCGCCTCGAACCCGTGCTCGGAGTACATGTTCCTCGACGATACCGCCTGCAATCTGGCCTCCGCCAACCTGCTGCAGTTCTACGACCGCGAGACCAAGAGCTTCGACGTCGCCGCCTATGAGCATCTCTGCCGGCTCTGGACCGTCGTGCTCGAGATCTCGGTGACGATGGCGCAGTTCCCGAGCCGCGAGATCGCCGAGCTGTCCTATGAGTTCCGCACGCTCGGCCTCGGCTATGCCAATATCGGCGGCCTGCTGATGACCATGGGCCTCGGCTATGATTCCGAGGAAGGCCGCGCGCTTGCCGGCGCCCTCACCGCGATCATGACCGGCGTCTCCTATGCGACCTCGGCCGAAATGGCGGGCGAGCTTGGCCCCTTCCCCGGATACAAGAAGAACGCCAGCCACATGCTGCGCGTCATTCGCAACCACCGCACCGCCGCTCATGGGCAGGCCTCGGGCTATGAAGGCCTGCAAGTCACGCCCGTGCCGCTCGACCATGGCACGCTCGCCCGTCTCGGCGGCTCCAGTGCCACCATGTCGGAACGCGCCCGCGCCGTCTGGGATGAGGCCCTCTCGCTCGGCAAGATGTATGGCTACCGCAACGCCCAGACGACGGTGATCGCGCCGACCGGCACGATCGGCCTCGTCATGGACTGCGACACCACCGGCATCGAGCCCGATTTCGCGCTGGTGAAGTTCAAGAAGCTCGCTGGCGGCGGCTACTTCAAGATCATCAACCGCGCCGTTCCCGACGCGCTGCGCTCGCTCGGCTATCGCGAGGCCGAGATCGCCGAGATCGAGGCCTATGCCGTCGGCCATGGCTCGCTTGCCCAGGCCCCTGGCATCAACCATGGCTCGCTCCGGGCCAAGGGCTTCCCGCAGGCCAAGATCGACGCCGTCGAGAAGGACCTGAAGGCCGCTTTCGACATCAAGTTCGTCTTCAACAAGTGGACACTGGGCGAGGACTTCCTCGTCAATGAGCTCAAGGTCCCGGCCGAGAAGTTGAACGACATGTCGTTCGAGCTCCTGCCCTTCCTTGGCTTCTCGAAGGCCGAGATCGAGGCCGCCAATGTCCATGTCTGCGGAGCGATGACGCTGGAAGGCGCGCCGCACCTCAAGCTCGAGCATTACAACGTCTTCGACTGCGCCAATCCCTGCGGACGCATCGGCAAGCGCTATCTCTCGGTTGAGAGCCACATCCGCATGATGGCGGCGGCGCAGCCCTTCATCTCGGGCGCGATCTCGAAGACCATCAACATGCCGAACGACGCCACCGTCGAGGATTGCAAGAGCGCCTATCTGCTCTCGTGGAAGCTGGCCCTGAAGGCGAACGCCCTCTACCGCGACGGCTCGAAGCTGTCGCAGCCGCTGAACTCGGCGTTGATCTCGGACGAGGATGACGACGTCGACGACGCGGTCGAGTCACTGCACCAGCAGCCGATGGCGGCACGCGCCACCCATGTCGCCGAGAAGATCGTCGAGCGCATCGTCGAACGGATCGAACGCAAGCGCGAACGCGAGAAGATGCCGGACCGTCGCACCGGCTATATCCAGAAGGCCGTCGTCGGCGGGCACAAGGTCTACCTGCACACCGGCGAATACTCGGACGGACGCCTCGGCGAGATCTTCATCGACATGCACAAGGAGGGCGCTGCCTTCCGGGCGATGATGAACAACTTTGCGATCGCGGTCTCGCTCGGCCTGCAATACGGCGTGCCGCTGGAAGAATATGTCGAGGCCTTCACCTTCACGCGCTTCGAGCCCTCGGGCTTCGTGCAGGGCAACCAGTCGATCAAGAACGCCACCTCGATCCTCGACTACGTCTTCCGCGAGCTGGCGATCAGCTATCTCTCGCGCAACGACCTCGCCCACGTCGACCCGAGCGAGATCGGCCATGACGTGATCGGTGGTGGCGTCGGCCAGGACAAGGCGCCGGACGCGGTGGGTCCCATCACCTCGACCCCGCTGGCCTCGACCGGCTTCCGCCGTGGCAAGCCGATCAACCTGCTCGCCATCCAGGGCGGAATCGTCCACGAGGCCGTCGCCCGCGGCAGCAACGTCACCTCCTTCGCCACGGCAGGCGCGACCGCGCTGAAGCCGGACGCCGAAGACGAGGCCGTGGGCGAAGCAGAACTGGCCAAGCTCGGCTTCGCCGCTCCCGCCGGCCAGCCGACAGCCTCGGAGCGTCGCGCCGAAGCGATCATGAAGGGCTATGTCGGCGATTCCTGCGGCGAGTGCGGCAACTTCACGCTGGTCCGCAACGGCACCTGCCTGAAGTGCAACACCTGCGGCTCGACGACTGGCTGCTCATAGCGTGCTGAGTGCGGCTCCCTGAAAAACGAGGCATAGTATTGCCGCGATTGTAGGAAAAGTTCCGCAATTGGCGCCCGGCCCTGCCGGGCGTCATTTCGTTTCCAAATAGGCCGAGAAGCTCGGTTTTCCTATCAGCTGACAATCCAGTCCGCCCTCAGCACGGGCCCCACTTCGGCAAACCTCGCTTCGAAAAGCGAGTAGCCTCCTGTCGGACTATTGTTGATTGCCTGGTGTCCCCCGCGCCGCGTCTATCGGATTCGCGACCGGTACTCCGACAGTTGCGATGACCTATCTACCGCTCTTGATGGCCGAGCGAGATATCGATGAGCACGTTCATTTCTGGGAACCAGAGCTTCCGGAGCTGACCCCTTTCCGGACACTGGCAATGTCCGTTATCGGGCACCCTAACGGCATCAGCGACAAAGCCAGCGAACCCGCTGATTACTGACGGTGGAATGCCAGAGTGGCAGGATCGGCTCGCCTGCAACATAAGGAGACAGGCCCGCTGCTTCGGGATTCAGCCTAGAGAGACGTCGTGATGGCAGTCGTCGGGCCCCGTCTCATTCCCGCCCGCGCAGGATAAGGTCGATCCGCGACAGCCCTTGTTCGAGACGTTCGAGGCTGGGCTCGGCACCTAGGCTCAAGCGAAGAGCCTGAATGCTGCTCGTCGAGTTCGCAGCAAGATCCTGCGATGGCATCACCGTCAGACCGCGCGCTCTGGCATAGGTCGCGAACTCGTCGCCGCGCCAAGGCTGCGGCAGGCTGAGCCAGACATGTAGGCCGTCATCGCGCGAGGCCAGTGCGTGCCGGCGCAACACCCGCCGCGCCAGATCGATCCGCTCCCGGCCGGCTGCGCGGCGCTTAGCGATCAGCCGTGTCGCCGTGTCGTCCCTGACCCAGCGTGAGGCCAAGCGCGCCAGCATCGGCGACGGCATCCAGGTACTGACCCGGATGGCGTTGCGTAGCCGTTCCGCGATCAGTGGCGGCGCCGAGATGTATCCGATGCGCAGGCCAGGCAACACCGCCTTGGAGAAGCTTGTAACATAGCAAACAGCGTCGGGCGCCAGCGCCGCCAGGGGCTTGGGCGGCGTGCCGAGCAGTGGGGCGTAGACTTCGTCTTCGACGATCATGATGCCCGAGCGCAGGGCGAAGGCCGCGAGCCGCTCACGGCGGTCAGGCGAGAGATCGGTAAGCGTCGGGTTGTTCAGTGTCGGGTTGAGCACTGCGACGCGCGCGCCAGTCTCCGTAGCGATCCGCTCGAATGCATCAATCTTCATGCCATCGCGGTCCATCGGCACGCCGACGAGCTTCAGGCCCATCATCCGCGCGCAGCTAACGAGGCCAGGCGAGGTTAGCTCCTCACAGAGCACGGTCTCGCCCGCCTTGGCCAACGCCAGCAGGCAAGCGAAGACGCCGTTGATCGCGCCCGAGGTCAGCAGGATGCCGTCGAGCCGCGTGGGCACGCCGAGCCCCTCGAGCCAGAGCGCCGCCGGCGAGATGTCGTCATTGGCAGCGCCGCGCGCCACGTATTCGAACAGCCGCTCGCCGACATCGTAGCGCGCCATGTCCTGGCAGAGCTGGACGACGTCCTCGGATGGATCGAGTGGCATCGGAAAGTTCGAGGCAAAGTCGATGCTGATCTGGTTTTCGCCCGAAGGCCAGGGGATGCGCGATGCGTCGCCGGCCCGCACGTAGGTGCCGCGCCCGATCTCGCCATTGACCAACCCAAGCTCGAAGGCGAGCTTATAGGCCTTGGTCACGCTCGACAGGTTGAGCCCCAGTGCCCGGGCAAGATCGCGCTGCGGCGGCAGCTTGTCACCGGTGGCGAGTCGGCCGCGCACCATATCCTGCGCGATGGCTTCCGCGATGGCGCGATAGACCGGGCGGCTCGGGTCGAGTTCGGGAATCCACATGTTCGCTTCGGCCTGGCGCATTCGTTCCAAGTGGGATTGTCTGCCATACAATCAACTTGCCGGGCTAACCAGCGTCATTGCATCGTCTCCTAGCGATAAGGCAGGGGACATGCAGACGATCGGACTGCTCGGAGGCATGAGCTGGGAAAGCTCGGCCGTCTACTACAAGCTTATCAACGAGGGCGTGCGCGCCCGGCTCGGCGGGCTGCATTCGGCCAAGGTCGTGCTCTGGTCTGCCGAGTTCCAGGACGTCGCTGCCAAGCAGGCGGCCGGCGACTGGCAGGCGCTCCTGGGGATCATGATCGAAGGCGCCAGCGCCCTTGAGCGTTCTGGCGCCGACATGCTGCTGATCTGTACCAACACCATGCACAAGCTCGCCGACCAGGTCGCCGCCGCGATCTCGATCCCGATCGTGCACATCGCCGACATCGCGGCCGCCGCGATCAAGCTCACGCCGAGCCGCCGCCCGTTGCTCCTGGCGACGCGCTTCACCATGGAAGAGCCGTTCTATCGCGGCCGCATGCTGGAACGGCACGGGCTCGACCTTGTCAGGCCCGAGCCGGAGGAAGAGCGCGCCGTCCACGACATCATCTATCGCGAGCTGTGCCAGGGCGTGGTCGAGCCCGGCTCGAAGGCGCGCTGCCTTGACATCATCGCCGCGGCGCGCCGGCGCGGCGCAGACGGCGTCATCCTCGGCTGCACCGAGCTCGACCTGCTGCTTTCGCAGGCCGATAGCGATCTGCCTGTGTTCGACACGACAGCACTCCATGCTGCGGCCGCCGTAGAGCTTGCTGTTGCAGGCCATCCGGCCGCCGCTCTGACGCGAACCGCCTGACATGCACAGCACCTCCCCCATCGCGCTCGGCCGGGCCATTCGTCACGAATGGCCGCTCGACTGGTCAAAGTTGACCGTCAATCACGGCGCCTTCGGCGCGACCCCCAAGGTCGTGCTTGCGGCGCAGACCGCCTGGCGCGACAAGATGGAGGAGCAGCCGAGCTTCTTCATGCGTGCCATCCTGCCCAAGGCGCTGCGGGCGAGCGCCAACGCCTTGGCTGCCTTCCTCAATGCCAAAGGCGAGGACATCAGCTTCGTCGACAACGCCACAACCGGCTGCAACGCCGTCTTGCGCTCGCTCGATCTCAAGCCCGGCGACGAGATCCTGCTACACGGCCAGGCCTATGGCGCCGTCGCCAACACCGCCCGCTACATCGCCGAGCGCAGCGGCGCTCGCGTCGTCGTGGCGGAACTGCCGTTTCCCGAAGCCAACCCAATGGGCTTCGCCGCCCGCTTCATCGCAGGCCTGACGACGCGGACGCGCATCGCGATCATCGACCACGTCACCTCGCCGAGCGCGCTCGTCCTGCCCGTCGCCGAGCTCGCCCACGCGTGCCGCGAGACCGGCGTGCCCCTCCTGGTCGACGGCGCCCATGGACCCGGCCAGGTGGAGGTCGACCTCAGCTCAATCGATGCCGACTACTATGTCGGCAACTGCCATAAATGGCTCGCCGCCCCGAAGGGCTGCGCGTTCCTCTGGACTCGCGGCGACCGACAGGCCGGCCTGCACCCGACCACGATCTCGCACGGCTTTCAGGGCGGCTATCTCTCCGAGTTCGACTGGACCGGCACGCGTGACGCCAGCGCCCAGCTCGCCATCGAGGAGGCGCTCGCCTTCCACGCGCGGCTCGGCGGTAAGGCGCTGCGTCAGCGCAACATCGGCCTCGCCCGCCAAGCCGGCGAACTGCTCGCCGAGCATCTCGGCAGCACCTATGGCAATGCCGGGCATGACGCGGCCATGGCCATGGTTCGGCTGCCGATCGAAACTGGCCCCTACACCAAGGACCGCGCTACCGCGCTGCGCGGCCGCCTCCTTGATGAATTTGCCACCGATGCGCCGCTCCACGCGCATCCGAGCGGCATCTGGGTGCGCGTCTCCGCCCATGCCTACAACGAGATCGGCGACTACGAGATGCTCGCCGAGATCTGCCGCAAGCTCGTCAAAACGATTTGAACGAATAGGGGAGTGAAATGCTAAAGAAGACCGCCGTTGGCAGCGCCATAATTGGCGCAGTTTTTGCCCTCATCACCGGAAGCGCCTCCGCCCAGGCGCTCTACGGCACGCTGAAGAAGATCAAGGACAGCGGCACGATTATCATCGGCCATAACGAGGATTCGCCGCCCTTCGCCTATTTCGGCGCCGACGGCAAACCGCAGGGCTACTCCATCGACATCTGCAACAAGATCGCCGACGCGGTAAAGGCAGAGCTGAAGATGGACAGCCTCACGGTCAAGTACCAGGCCGTGAACGGGCAGACCCGCACGCCGTTGCTCGTCAACGGCACGGTCGACCTCGTATGTGCCACGACGACCAACACCTTCTCGCGCCAGCAGCAGATCGACTTCCTCAACACCATGTTCGTTACCGGCAACCGCCTGCTGGTGAAGAAGAACAGCGGCATCAAGGAGATCGAGGACCTCAAGGGCAAGGTCGTCTCGGCTAACCAAGGCACGACTAACGAGAAGGTGCTGAATGAGCTCAACCAAAAGCTCAACCTCGGCATCAAGGTGCTCTCGACCAAGGACCAGCCGCAAGGCTGGATCGCTCTGGAGACCGACCGCACCGACGCGCACATGACCGATGAAGTCGTCGAATACGGCCTCATCGCCAAGTCGAAGAACCCGGCCGACTACGCCGTCGTCGGCCGCCTGCTCTCCTTCGACCCCTATGCGATCGTCATCCGCCGCGACGATTCCGCCTTCCGCTCGCTCGGCAACAAGGTGCTCGCGAACCTCTACCGCACCGGTGAATGGGAGCAGATCTACACCAAATGGATGTCGACCATCGGCCAGCCGCTCAGTCCCGATCTGAAGCTGCTGATGTCGATGCAGAACTATCCGGATTGATCTGCTCTGAAGCGCTTTCCGGGCCCATACCGGAAAGCGCTTAGCCGCCTCACCCGCTGAAAGCCCTCTCCTCCCGCCATTGGGGCGCATTGACCTCCGAAGGCGCGCCAACGGCCCGAAACGACGCGCATGCGCTATAACTGGAACTGGTCGGTGCTGTTCGCCGATCCCTATGTCGGCTGGATCCTGACCGGGCTTGGCTGGACCGTGTTTGTCTCGCTCGCCGCCTGGATCATTGGGCTCGCGCTCGGCTCGGTGATCGGCACCATGCGCACCCTGCCCTCGCCGGTCGCCCGCGCCATCGGCGCCACTTATGTCGAGGTCTTCCGCAACGTCCCGCTGCTGATCCAGATATTCCTGTTCTATTTCGTACTGCCGGAACTGCTGCCGCGCGATTGGGGCCGCTGGCTGAAGCGCGATCTGCCCCACCCCGAACTCACCATGGCAGTGATCAGCCTCGGTCTCTACACCGCCTGCCGTGTCGCCGAGCAGGTCCGCGCCGGCATCGGCGCCGCCGGCCGCGGCCAGGCCAGCGCCGGCCTCGCCACCGGGCTGACGCTGACCCAAGTCTACCGCCTGATCCTGCTGCCCCTCGCGTTCCGGCTGACGATCCCGGCGCTGACCAACGAATTCCTCAACGTCTTCAAGAACTCTTCGCTGGCGCTCACCATCGGCGTACTCGAACTCACCGCCCGCACCCGCGCCGTCGCCGACTACACCTATCAGTCGATCGAGGCCTTCGCGGCCGCCAGCCTGATTTACGCCTCGATCAGCTTCCTCATCGCATTCATCATGCGGCGCGTCGAGGAGCGGGCCCGCCTGCCCGGCACGCTCGGGACGGGAGCGCGTTGATGGGCTCCTTCGATTTCAAGGTCATTTACAACGCGTTGCCGCTGCTTTGGGAAGGGATGCAGGTCACGCTGCTGCTGACCGCGCTCGGCATCATCGGCGGCCTCGCGCTCGGCGTGGTCCTCGCGGTGATGCGCCTATCACGCTCGCGCCTACTCCGCTTCATCGCCGGCGCCTATGTCGACCTGCTGCGCTCGCTACCGCTCGTGCTGCTGATCTTCTGGTTCTACTTCCTGGTGCCGCTCGCGGTCGGCCACCCCGTCGGCGGCTTCTACTCGGCGGTGATCGGCTTCATTCTGTTCGAGGGCGCCTATTTCTGCGAGATTATCCGCTCCGGCATCGAGGGCGTCCGCCGCGGTCAGGTCATGGCCGGGCTCGCCAGCGGTCTGACCCAGGCGCAGTGCATGCGGCTCGTCGTGCTGCCCCAGGCCGTCCGGGCGATGACTCCGGTGCTGCTGATGCAATCGATCAATGTCTTCAAGAGCACCTCGCTGGTCTACGTCATCGGCCTGCGCGACTTCCTCACCGCGGCCGACCTTATAGGCGGCCGCGATAACCGGCTGACCGAGATGTACATCCTCGTCGCCGTCGTCTTTTTCATCATTTGCTGGACCGCCTCGCAGGCTGTCGGCCTGCTGGAACGAAGGATTGCCCGGTGATCACCCTGGAACATGTCAGCAAGTGGTACGGGGCGACCCAGGTTCTCGACGATTGCTCAACCAAGATCGAGAAGGGGGAGGTCGTCGTGGTCTGCGGCCCTTCGGGCTCCGGCAAGAGCACGCTTGTCAAATGCGTCAACGGGCTGGAGCCCTTCCAGAAGGGTGTGATCGCAGTCGACGGTACCTCGGTCGGCGATCCCAAGACTAACCTGCCGAGGCTGCGCTCCCGCATCGGCATGGTCTTCCAGTCCTTCGAGCTCTACCCTCATATGAGCGTGACCGAGAACATCTGCCTCGCCCAACGCCATGTCTTGAAGCGCAGCGAGGACACTGCCCGCACCCGCGCGCTCGAGTTGCTCGACCGCGTCGGCCTCAAGACCCAAGCCGACCGCTTCCCGGCCACGCTCTCCGGCGGCCAACAGCAGCGCGTCGCCATCGCCCGCGCACTGGCGCTTGATCCGATCGCAATGCTCTTCGACGAGCCGACGTCGGCCCTTGACCCCGAGATGATCAACGAGGTGCTCGACGTCATGACCGAGCTCGCCAAGGAGGGCATGACGATGATCGTCGTCACGCACGAGATGGGCTTCGCCCGCCGCGTCGCTGACCGCGTGCTGTTCATGGATGCGGGGGCAATTGTCGAAGACGCCAACACAGCCGCCTTCTTCGACAACCCCGCTAGCGAGCGGGCGGCGCGTTTTCTATCGAAAATCCTGCATCATTGAGGGCTCCGAACCTAATGTGCGGCTTTGGGCTCGGACTGTCTTCGCTGCGACCGGAGGGACCGGTTCAAGCATGGCTCGCGATCCGGACCCAAGAGCGGGCGACTAGCCACGATCCTGCGCTTCTCGCAGGGCACGGACGCGGGCCCCGATATGCCGCGTTCTGTCTGCTCGGCGCGCTGAGGGGCTCGTCGCCACCGGTCTGTGGGTGCAGGTCATCCCGCTGATCTCATGGCCCCTTCTAACGCGACCTTGAGATCTCGCGGCGTCTTCAATCGCTGAGGAACTTGCGCAGCGCGGCGTCGATGAATGCCGCGTCCTTCGGATTCTGCCCGGGCACGTTCACCCTGTGCCCCCATTTCGTGGGGATCGGCAGTAGCGTCGCGCTGCGCATCGCTTCAACTTCGGCGCGGCTGTCTTCGACGGGAAAATATAGATCCGAGGCACTCGGCATGACGAGTGCGCGAGCCGAGATCGCCTTTAGAGCTTCGTTCAGATTACCCCTGAAAGTCGGGCCCGTGCTGATGTCGGCCTGTTGCCAGGTGCGGATCATTGCGACGAGATCGTTGCCGTCGCGTCGGCTGAAACGCTCATCCCAATCGCGGACCAGAAAATCCTCCAAGGAGGCGTATCCGAGTGTCCGGTAGGTCTCCTCGCGATAGAAGGCTTGCGAGAACGCCCAGCCGGCATAGACTCGGCCCATCGAGCGGAAGCCAACTGTCGGGCACTCGGTGAATATGTCGCCTCGCCAGGCGGGATCGCCGGTTAGCGCCGCCTTGACGCCCTCGAGGAAGACGAAATTGTGCGGGGACGTCCGCGCCGATCCGCAGATCGGCGCGATGCGCTCGACCATGTCTGGAAACAGCGCTCCCCAGTGATAGGCAGCCTGCGCACCCATCGAGAAGCCGACGGCGAGCGCTATCCGGCGGATGCCGAGGATCTCGGTCAGCAGCCGATGCTGGGCGTTGACATTGTCCTGCATGGTCGCATGCGGAAAGGAGGCGGGCCCTTGCGCGTGATTGCTCGGCGAGGAAGACAGGCCGCTGCCGAACAGGTTGATCATAACGATCGTATAGCGCTGCGGGTCGAGCGCCTGCTCGGGGCCAACCAGCCATTCGAGATCGCTGTGATGCGTTCCGAACGAGGTCGGATAGACGATCGCCGGTCGGCCAGAATCCAGCTCGCCGAAGACCTTGTATGCGAGTTGCGCGTTTTCAAGGACGCCGCCGCCAAGAAGCGGCAGCTCTCCGAGCGCGGCGAGCCTGTAATCCGCTCCCGCAGGAGCCTGCACATGTCGCATCGGCCGTTAGGCCCGGCCGAGATAATAGCGCGCCATCTGTTCGTCGGCGAGCAGCGCCTTGGCGGCGCCGGTGAGCACGATCCGGCCGCTATCGAGGATATAGCCTCGGTCACTGATCTCGAGGCTCTGGCGCGCTCGCTGCTCGACGACGAGCGCCGCGATCCCGAGCCCGGGTAGCCCACGGATCAGGCCCAGCACCTGCTCTACCAGCGCGTGAGAGAGCGCCGCGGTCGGCTCGTCCAGCAGGATCATCTTCGGGCGCGGCATCAGCGCACGGGCGAAGGCGAGCTGCTGGCGCTCGCCGCCAGAGAGCGAACCGGCCTGGGCGCGCCGACGCTCAGCGAGCGCAGGGAACAGATCGAACATCTCGCGGATTCGTGCGCCACGGTCCTTTACATGCTCGACGACCTGCAGGTTCTCGGTGACCGTCAGCGGCCCAAAGACGTTGGCCACCTGCGGAACGTAGCTGATGCCGCATTTGATCCTGTCCTCGGCCTTCATGGCGAGGAGATCATGCTCGCCGAAGCGGATCACGCCGTTGCAGCGCGGCGCCAGCCCCATGATCGCCTTGACCAGCGTCGACTTGCCGGCGCCGTTGGTTCCCGCGATCGTCACGATTTCCCCGGCATCCACCGTCAGGTTCATCTGCTTGACGATGTCGACCTCGCCATAGCCGGCCGATACGTCCTCGACGGTCAAAAGCCTCATGGCACGACTCCGCCCATATAGGCTTCCTGGACCATCCTGTCCTCGAGGACTTCGTCCGGCTTGCCGTCGGCTAGCAGCCGGCCGCGGTCCATGACCAGCATGCGTTGCACGAGCCGCGCCAGCGATGACAGGTTGTGCTCGACGATGAGGAAGCCGACGCCGCGGGCATTTGCCTCGGCGATGCGCTCGGAGATCTCGTCGATCAGCACCGGGTTTACGCCCGCGAAAGGCTCGTCGAGCAGGATGAACTTCGGCTCCATCATCAGCGCGCGCCCGAGTTCGAGCAGCTTGCGCTGGCCCCCTGAAAGCCGGCCGGCAGGCTGCGACGCCACGGCGCCGAGCTTCAGGAATTCGATTACGCCATCGACGCGTTCGAAGATCGCGCGTTCCTGCTCGCGCACCGCGGCGCCGCGGAAGAAGGGCGCGAAGACACCTTCGCCGACTTGGTCCTGGGCGCCGACGGCGAGGTTTTCCCTGACGGTGAGGTGCGAGAACGGTCGGGGGACCTGGAAGGTTCGCGCCAGACCGAACTGGGCGCGCTTTTCGGCGCTGAGCCCGCCGAGCGCGGTTCCGGCGAAGGTGATCTCCCCGGCATTAGCCTCCTGGAAGCCGCTGATCACGGCGAAAAGCGTGCTCTTGCCCGCGCCATTAGGGCCGATGATGCCGTTGAGGCTGTCTAACCGCACGGAAAACGACATCGCGTTGACGACGTCGAGCCCGCCCAGCCGCTTGCTGACGTTTTTGAGGGTGAGCGTCATGTGCGGCTGCGATCGGCAATGAGCCCCTGGGGGCGGTAGAGCATGAACAGGATCAGCGCGAGGCCGATCACGGCGAGGCGCAGGCTCGCCATCTGCACCTCAGTGACAATCGGCACGATGTCGCGCAGGAAGCGCGAACCCTCGAGGAAGACCAGCAGGATGGCCGAGCCGGCGATCGCGCCCGAAAGCGTGCCGGCACCGCCCATGATCATCGCGATCCAGACATAGAAGGTGATGATCGGCAGGAACTGGTCCGGCGAGATATAGGTGACGTAATGGGCGTAGAAGGCGCCGGCGAGGCCGGCGAGGCCGCCGCCCAGCATCAGCACCTTGACCTTCATGCTGGCCGGGTCCTTGCCGACTGAGCGCACCGCATCCTCGTCGTCGCGGACGGCGCGGATAAGCCGGCCGAAGGGGCTGCCGGTGAGCTTGCGGATCGCCAGCACAGCAACGAGGAGACCTGTTACGACCAGCGCGAGATAGGCGAGGTCGGCCTTGCCGTAACCGAGGCCGGCGAAGGGCCGCGGAATCCCTGCCAGCCCGCGTGTGCCGTTGGTCAGCCATTCCTCGCTGATGATGACGAGGCGGACAATCTCCGAGAAGCTCAGCGTGACGATGGCGAGATAGTCCGCTCTCAACCTGAGGCAGAGGATGCCAAGCGGATAGGCCATGACGGCCGCGGCGACGGTGCCGGCGACGACACCGAGCGTGATCGGATAGCCTGCGACAGCGAATAGCGCCGAGGTATAGGCGCCGACCGCGAAGAAGGCGACATGACCGAAATTGATCATACCCGTGTAGCCGTAATGCAGGTTCAGCCCGAGCGTCAGAAGACCGTAGATGCTGGTCATGATGCCGATGGCGATCAGATAGGACATCATCTCAGCGCACCCGCTCCGCCTGGCCGAACAGGCCCTGCGGCCTGATGATGAGGACTGCGATCAGCGCCACAAAGGAGAGTGCGATCTTGTAGGTGAAGCCGACGAGTGGCGTCGACAGCTCTTGCACAATGCCGAGGCCGATCGCGGCGAGGACGGCGCCGACCGGGCTGCCAATGCCGCCGAGGATCGCCGCAGCGAAGGCCGGCAGCAGCAGGTCCCAGCCCAATTCCGGCGTCACCACCGTTTTGATGCCGACCATGATCCCGGCGATGGCGCTGAGCAGCCCGACGATCGCCCAGAGCGTTATCATCACCTGGCCGGAGCGGATGCCGCTTGCGCGCGCGAGGTTGCTGTCGGCGGCGACGGCGCGCATGCGCCGGCCCAGCGGCGTCAGGAAGAGCAGCGCAAAGACCCCGGCCAGGACGGTCGCGGAAATGCTTGCCAGCCAAAGATCGATCGGCAGGATGCGCACGCCGGAGAAGTTGATGCCGCGCATGATCGGCACCCTGAAGACGTACTGATCGAAGCCGAGGAACAGGGTCAGCGTGCTGCGCAGGAAGAAGGCAATGCCGATGGAGGCGATGAGCGAGGTGACCAGAGGCCGGTCCGCGAGCTTCCGGAACACCAGCAAGTAGGAAGCCACGCTCAGAGCGACCGTCACGAGCATCGCGGCGATGCTGCCGGCGAGCAACGAGCCGGTCGCCGCAGCCTGCACGATCACCGCCGTATAGGCGCCGAGCGTCATGATGTCGCCGGTCGCGGCGTTCGGAAAGCGCGCCACAGCGAAGGACAGGGAGATAGCCAGCGCGGCAAGCGCGATGATCATGCCCTGCACGGCGCCGGACACGACGAGGTTGAGATAATCGGCGAGGTTGGACATCGAGCTTTCCAAAATCCGGGCCGGGCGTACTGGACGCCCCGACCCGGCTTGTCTCACTTCAGCGTTATGTCACTTCAGGACGTAGCGCTTGGCGTACTTACCCTTGTCGATCGTGAACACCGCGAAATCGGCGACCGCGTTACCTTCCTCGTCGAAGTCGAGGCGGCCCGACGCGCCTTCGTAGTTGATCTTTTGGCCGGCCTTCAGCGCCTTCTGGCCCTCGGCGAAGCTGCCCACCTTCTGGCCGTTCGGATTAGCGACCTCGCGGACCGCCTTGGCGATGGCGAGGTTGTCGGCGGCGGCGCCGGCTTTCTCGATCGCCAGAGCGAGTGTGATCACCATGTCGTACGACTGCGCCGCGAAGACATTGTCCTCGCCGGTGGAACCCAGCGCCTTCTTGTACTCCTCGCTGTAACGCTTGAAGGCGGCGCCCTCGATGTCGGGAACAGACTCGTAGACGAGCACGCCCTCCGACACCTCCGGACCGAGCGCCGAGATCAGCTGTGGGCCGGCGGCCCAGCCCGGGATCAGGAACTTCGCGGTCGCGCCGAGCTCATAGGCCTCGCGAAGGATGATGCTGGTGTCCGGCAGATAGCCCGAGAGCACCACGACGTCGGGATTGGAGGCGAGTGCCTTCTGCAGTTCCGAACGATAGCTCGTGCGGCGCGGCTCATAGACCACCGAGGCGAGCACTTTGCCGCCGGAAGCCTCCCAGAACGTCCGGAAGAAGCCGACATTGCCGGTGGCGGCATCGTTGTTGAACGCCATGATGACCGGCTTCTTGAAGCCTTCCTTGGCGACGGCAGCGGCCATGGCCTGGCCGTTGTACTTGCTGCCCGACTGATAGCCCCAGCCCAGCAGGCGCTCGTTCTGCGAGAACAGCTGCGGCGCCGACGAGGTGTGCATGAAGATCGTGTTCGACGACTTCGTGAGCGGCTGGATTGCGAGCGAGACGCTCGACGACCAGGTGCCGAGGATCGCATTGACCTTGTTGACCTCGATCAGCTTCTTGGCCGCAAGCACCGCGGGCTCGGGCGAGGTCTGGTCATCCTCGGCGAAGACCTCGAGCTTGCGCCCGGCCGCTCCGCCCGCCGCGTTGACCTCGGCCGCCGCGGCGATGATGCTCTTCTGCATCCCGGAGCCATATGTGTTGCCGGCGCCCGTGATCGGGTTGAGCGCGCCGAGACGGTATGCCTCCTGGCTGAAGGCCGAGGTAGTTCCGGCCAGCAGCAGCGTGCCGAAGCCGATCGCCGCGAGGCCCATTCGCCGTCTGTTGATCGAAGTCATATCCGTGATCTCCCCTGTTTATCGCGATGCGAGACGTGTCGGCTAAAGCTCGTTCTTGACGAAGCGGCCGCCCTGGACGATGGCGCGCAGATGCTCTCCCTGGCCCTGCAGCAGGCCGAGATCGTCCAGCGGGTTGCCATCGACGACGAGTAGGTCGGCGTAGGCTCCGGGCGCGACGACGCCGAGCTGGCCGGCCATTCCGATGAGTTCGGCGGCCGTCTCGGTGGCACTTCGGATCACCTCTGCGGCGCTCAGTACGGCGCCGCGGATCCGGAATTCATCCGACTGGTAGCGATGCAGATCGCCGAGCAGGTCGGTGCCGTAGGCCATCTTCACGCCGGCCGCCTTCGCGATCTCCAGCGACCGTGTGCCGACATCGAGCACCTTCGCGAGTTTCTCCAACCCGACCTCGGAGAAGCCGAGCGCGCGACCTTCCCGCGCTAGCGCCTCATAGGTCACTAACGTCGGCACCATGAAGGCGCCGCGCTCGGCCATCAGCGCGGCCGTCTCCTCGTCGATCAGATTGGCGTGCTCGATGCTGCGCACGCCGGCCCGGACGCAGCGCGCTATCGCATCGGCCGTGTAGGTGTGCGCCATCACATAGGTGCGGGCACGACGGGCCTCGTCGACAAAGGCCTCCAACTCCTCTTCCGAATATTGCAGGAAGTCGATCGGGTCGGCCATCGAGGCGACGCCGCCCGAGGCCATAATCTTGATGTGGTCCGCGCCGAGCCTGATCTCGTCGCGCGCGGCGCGTCGGACCTCCGGCACGCCATCGGCGATGCGGCCGATGCCGTTGAAGAGATGGTCGAACGAGCCGGGGTCCGGCTGGTCGATCTGGGGACGGAAGTCACCATGACCACCCGTCTGGCTGATCGCCCGGCCGCAGATGAACAGGCGGGGGCCGACGAACAAGCCCTGCTCGACGGCGAGCTTGAGCCCACGATCGGCCCCGCCCGCATCACGCACCGTCGTGAAGCCACGCATGAGCATGTCGCGCATGATGCGCGAGGCTCCGGCCGTGACCAGCGAGACCGGGAGCTGACGCGTCGGGGCGAGATTTAGCTGCACGGCGGTGACGTGGGCGTGGCAGTCGATCATGCCCGGCATCAGCACGCGACCGCCCAGGTCGATGGTTTCGCCATCGCCGTCGCTGGGCGCGCGGTCACTGATCTCGACGATGCGCTCCCCCTGGATCGACACGCAGATATCGGATCTCAGCTGCCCCATACGGACATCGAGCACGCGGAGATTGGTCAGGTGCTGGCGGCTCAACCGATCCTCACAGATTTAACGCGGGCCCGGCTCCGCAGCGCATTCTCGTGAACCGGAAAAGGTTCTTGTGCGATGAGGGTGACCTAGGCAAATAGGTATGGTGACTGATTAAGGTTGGCGATGACGGGGCTGTCCAGTCACCGTGCTTACCTAGGCAACCGGCATTCCCCAGGAATGCGGTTGGTCTCTGCCGGGGAGGAAAGATGAACTACGAGGAACTGTTCGTTCGACTGCCGGTGTCCTGCGCAGTCCTCTACAAGCGTGTCATCGTCGAATGTAACGCGCTGTTTTGCGAGATGTGGCGCGGCACGCCGGACGAGATCAAGGGGCAGTCATTCGCCGCATTCTACTCGTCGGTCGAGGAGTTCGAGCTGCGAGGCCGGCGGATCGCTCCCATCCTCGCCGAGCAGGGCTTCTATTCAGACGACTGGCTGATGAAGCGCTGCGACGGCGAGAATTTCTGGTGCCGTGTCAACGGGGCGACGCTCGACCGGAGCCAGCCCTACGATCGCGTAATCTGGACGTTCGTGGATCTGAGCGTCGCGGCGGCGCCCGGGGTTTCGTCCAGCCATCGCCTCACTTCGCGCGAACGAGAAGTCGCGAAGCTGCTCTACGAAGGCTGCAGCAGCAAGGACATCGCGCGGACGCTACAGATCAGCCACCGGACCGTCCACATCCACCGAGCGAATCTTTTGAAGAAATTTCGCGTATCAAGTACCGTCGATCTGCTCAAGGTGCTTGCCATATAAGTGGCTTGCACCGGTGGATCGCGATTACATCCACTTCGACAGTGCGCCAGTTGCGGACATTGGAGTATTGCCCGCAAGCGGACATTCGGTACAGGGGCTTTCAGTCGGCTCTGGTCCCTCCGGATCACCAGCGTCTTGGCAGCTTTGCGAAAGCTGAAGTCGCTAAACGTGGAAACGTGGCCGGTCCGGAAAAGAGTATCCTCCTGCTTTGAGGTCCAATATCATGAGAATTCTGCGCGATTGCGTGCCACCGATCGATCGCAACTTCAGACTCGGGGAGATTCATGGCGCGCGATAATATTCCGCGGGTTCGCATCGACCGGCTCTGGAAGGTTCTGCTGGTGCCGGCCCTTATCATCCAATGGCTCATTTACATGAACCCAGCCCGCGGCATACAGGGCGTCGCCCAGACGACACGGATCGCGCGATCCCCCTTCATCACCTATGCAATCTCGGTCTGTCTTTGGCTCTACGTGCTGCTCGTGGTCGTCAGCCGGTTCGTGGCAGAGTGACTATGAACGACGTCGTTGCCAAGCGGATCTAACGACAACGGTAGTATGTCGCCGAGCCTCGCTCACTAGTCCATACGACCGTATTTGCCTGAACGGCCAGCCGGACGGTTGCCCGCCAAGTTTTCCCATCAGCTGTACATTGGCCACGTGCCCGCCAAACGGACGAGTTGGCGCCATCTCGCTGTACGTCATCGAAATTGCATACTCCGCCGAACGCCTCAGCGCGGCGGCTGCCGATATTTATAGGTGGTTGCCCCGCCGTGCCCGTTGAGCATTCCGATGCAGAAGCCGCAAAACCTCCGACAAACGTCTGCGCGGCGCGTACCGCGGCTATACCACCCAGCGCTTGTTCGGTCGTTGCATCCCAGACGTCATCGGCGGGCAACCCGTTCATCGCCTTGAAGTCGCGCAGAGCATCCCTGGAGGCGGGCCCCCAAACGCCCTCACCATCGATCGCGTAAAAGCCCAGGTCTCTCATCCGTGCTTGGGCCCAGAGCGCGTCCACCCGGTTCAGCGGATTTCGCATCGCTCCTTCTGGCGGGGTATATGATGCCTCGACAGCCGCGCTGAGGTTGATCGGAACAGCTGCTGATCCTGCGCGCAGCGCCCCCTCGGACAACAAGGCCAATTGCGTAGCGATATCCCATCGGTCATCGAGACCGAGACCGCTTGTGCGTCGGAACTCCTTAAGCGCTGTGCGCGAACGCGGCCCCCAGATCCCGTCCGCCGTTCCATTCAGATAACCCAATGCTGCCAAACGTTGCTGAATGCGCGCGCTATCGGTGCGGTCTAATAGATTGAGCGGTCGGACGCCCGCAGGTACCTGAGTGAATTGCGATAGCGAAGCGTCCTCTCCCCCAGCAGGAACGGACTTTACCTCGATTGGTGGCGGCAGCGTTGGCACGTTCAAGCTGGGGGCGCGAGCTGATACCTCGATAGGCGCGGGAGCAACAATCACACTGGCGTTTGTCGGGGCTGCGGACGCCGTACTTGCGGGGGGCGATATTGGGGCACTCGCTGCTGTTCTCGTTGGCGCACTGGGCACGGCGATCGAGGGGGCTGGAGCCGAGACACTCACCGTCGATGGCTTGCGTGCGAATTGCGAGCCCATGACCAGCAAAACTAGGGCAACCAGGCCAGCCCCGCCAAAACGCGCAAAATCCGTCGCAGTAGCATTCAGGGCCTTGGAGTCAGCCTCCGATTGCTTCAAAGCCGCCCAGGCCTGCGCAGCTTCTGGACCTGGGTTCGTACGCAGCGATCTCGCGTCCGTTTCAGCTTTTTGCAGCAAAGGTATCGTTTGACGCAGTCGCCCTTCAGCGTCAGAGCGACGCTTTGCTATATCGACTCTGACGGCAGCAATGTCCTTTGGATCGATAGGTTGACGCGGATCGAAGACAAACTTCGCTTCAACGGACCGCCTCCAGCCCAACAGAGCTTGAGCGATGGAGGGGCCGAACCCGTGAATGCCCTCGATGCGATGCAGGGAGACGTCAGCGGCCGATTCTATGCCATACGATTTGAGTGTGAGCTTTCGGGCGTTGCCGATTCCCTTGATCTTGACGCGATCAATTGCAAATCGCTCAAGATGGCGCCGCATCTGACAATCGCGCCGTTTGGCGTCTAGTTCGGCAAGGCGCCGAGCTTCTTCGCCCGGTAACGCTTGGAGCAGTTGGACAAGCGCCTCGCCATCCCGGCGAACACGCCCGAAATTTTCGTTGCCCGCAGCTCGGCGGAAGCGCTCTTCCAAGTCTTTCCAAGCCGTACGGGCACGCTGCTCGGAGATCTGGAGATTGGCCACCGCTGAAGGCGCGTTCAAAGCCAGAGCAGCGCCTCCTACGAGCGCGACCCACCCAAAGAATGTTGCTCCCCCGCCCACGCCCAGCAAGAGCGTGATTCCGAGAGCGGCGCCAGCGCCTCCCACGCCCCAACGCGTCATGCGGGCTTGACGAGCATCTAAGACACTCTGGCTCGCCGCAGGCGCCAAGTTCTGCGGCATCAAGGAGGACAAGTCCGGTGGTGCTCCGGGATCAGGAATTCCCCTCATTGCCGCGATGAGTTGGCCGAGATTGACGGTACTGCCCGGTGTGCCAAGTGCCGGCGGCAGGATTGGCACAAAGGCTGAAAAGCCGGGATAGGCCTGTTCCATCCGGCACCAAGGGCAGCCAGGCCCCGAGCGGAAGTAATGGTGAGCGCTATTCTGGCTGCAGCGCGAGAGCTCCGCTTCGGCGCGATCGAGTAATAGAACCCATTCTTCGGCAGAAGGCCTGCCAGCGGGCATCGCGCCGGGCGGCCCAAACGCCCGTTCAAGAGCCTCGGCAATCGGAAGCGGCATGTCCTTCAAAGTCGGCACATGCGGCGGCGGATCCATTTGGGTCGCTGCGCTCCGGGACGAATAGGCAAAGCGAAATTCGCGGATGGCGCGGTCCATGGGCATATCGCCAGAACCTTTGAACCGGCCCGCAAAGGGGTGACGCCCCATAATCAACGTGTAAAAAACGAGCACGGCGAGCCCAAAAGCGTCGTGGTTCGCAGTCCGGACGACTTGATCTAGACGTTGGCCCTGAAGCTCGGGCGGCGTGAACTCTGGGACACCGACCTGACAAGCATATTGGCGGCCGGCGTGGTTCACTTGGAACGAGTCGGAGTCGATGAAGGTGACAGTCGCATCCGAGGCGACGAGGACACTTGAGTGATTAATGTCGCCGACAACGCAGCCTGTCGCATGGACGCTCGCCATTGCGCGCGCGACGTTCGAAACAGCTCGGATCAACAGCGGATATGTCGCTGTCGGGAAAGCGGTCTTGCGTCCGGTCGGGGAGTAAAGCTGGTGAACTGCCTTGTGGCCGCCAACCTTGCGCATCGTGAACCCGGCAAAGGTACCTGAGCGGGTCTCAAAAAGCGCTTCAATGGGATAGGCGACAAAGCCTGCCGACTTGTGCCAACCTGCGTCGACCATCGCGAGTACCTTGTCGCGGCGTTCGGCGGCAATGTTCGCGTGATAGATCTTCGCTGCAAGGTTTTGGTCACCCTGCACTGCTTTGACGATGCCTTCGCCTCCGCGCCCGAGGACAGCGCCAAGTTGGACGATCCGGCCCGTCGAGGTGCGATAGATGTCGCCCATGAAACAGCCGAGCCCCGGCCTGCTAAGACGCTAACGACTGCGGAGAAATCATTGGGCTGAGCCGGGCTTCTGCTGACCGGAGGCGGGCCATGATCAGAGTCTTGTCATCATCCGTGCGTTCAGTGACGAGAGATCCATCGAGAAAAGACCTGAGCTCGCGCGAAAGGACACGTTGTCGTCCAAACGACTCCGCTCTGCGAAGTGCCGGGAACATAGTCTCGAAGAAGCGCGGAAATGCCCCTCCCATCGTGAAATCCAGCGCTAAACGTTCCAGCCCATCCGTGAATAGCGCGATCTCTTCAACGGCTCCCGGCACCGTCGAAACTGCCACCCGTGGATAAGGGTCATCCGTAACGAAATATGTTGTCGAAGCGTATTCTCCTTGAGCCGGCCAGCTCGGCACCTGCCATTGAGTGTCACCTCGGAGACGAAGTGCACAGGCACCATCTCCAACATGGATGATACTGGCGGTGTGGCGCTGCACGACGACGCCGACAAGCGTGGCAGCAAAAGCCTTGGGACTTTCTTGAAGAAGATGGGCTCGCTGATCGACGCGGTCCCGGATGTCATCAAGCCACTCTGCGGCAACGTCATCGTCAATCAGCGCGGCTTGGCCGCCATTAAGGAGAAAAGCCTTGGCAGATCGGCAAAACGCCGTCGTCACGATGTGCGAGCCAAGCCGCGAGAGCTTGGCGCTACCAGCGCCGTCGGACACAACAGCGATTAGGGCCGGATCCGCATCTCCGACCTCGATTTCGAGGCAGGCGGCGGCATCGTCACACCCTGCGCCTGTGCGCAGATGAGAGGTTCCAATCGAGCAGGCGCCGACCCAACCCCAGGATCGAGACCCTCTCATCCCGCAATAGCCCAGCCGCCTGGCGCTGTCGGATTAGCGAGCGGCACTTGGTCACCAGGCTGTGACTTCGATACCGAGGAGAGGGAGGCGGAAAGCCACTGAAACAAGTCGCGAAACCGCATTCCTTGGAGTTTTAGAGGTTCGCGAACACTGATCTGCTTAAGTGCGTCGAAGTTTGCGCCTTCGACGCCGACGGCATAAAACATAAATGCCTTCGATGCCTCGCCCTCGCGAACGAGCTGAGAAGCGCGAGAAACTGAATCTGTCGGGCCACCGTCGGTGATCAGAAAAACCCAAGGACGATAATACGAGATCCCGTTTGCCTTGTACGCGTCTTTCCGCCGACGCAGCAGATCAAGTCCTTGTTCGATGGCCGAACCCATGGGCGTATCGCCCTCAACGGCGAGTGTTGGCGCGTAGAAGTGTTGGATTCCGACGAAATCGGTTTCGACCTTGACGGGGCCGAACGTAACGATGCCGACGTCGACGCGCTTAGCAGCGAGACTGTCCGCAAAAAGCTCATCGCGAAAAACCTGTAATCCGGCATTCAGTTCATCGATCGCTTTTCCACGCATCGACTGTGAATTGTCCAAAAGCAGCAAAACAGCGCAGCGATTCTCAGGGTTCTCAGCAAATTCAGCATTGCCGAACGGCTTTTGTTCGAACGCACCTTCGTTCATTGGCTTAGCCTCGCTCACTGCTTAGATAAGCCACACAAATGCCCAAATTTGCCACCGACGCAATGCCTCAAAACGAGGGAGATGACAGCCGAAGTCCGCGAATTTATCGCGTGAGCATTCTTGGGTGCCTACCTCGCCGGGCTCGCTGCCCCCCTTCCTGGCCGGTACGCTAGGCGGATTGTCTTCATCGACCCAGTCGTCCAGGCACTCGGGCAGGAAACTCAGCTGCGAGCGGTCGGCTCCTTCAACGAAACGACCCATCCGATCCCTCCGCATCGCGGCGGGAAAGCACTACCTGACTCGCACGTTTTTACACGGCCAGGGTCGATTGCTGACGTTTCTCCAGGCGACCGAATGGGCTGGGTCGCGCCACTCGCGGACATCCCGTAGTTGCTCAAAAGCAGGCTTTAGAGGAATCATCGTAGGTACGGCTTTGGTTGCTGCCGTTCGTAGATTCGAGCCCTGGCGCTGCAGTCACGAGCTGCCTTTTTTCCAGAACAATTCATCGACCAGCGGAACATATATCTCGTCGATTTTGCTCATCATCGGCGGATCGAGATCGTCGAAAGGGAAGCCGACCTGCTTGGCCCAAGCCCTCGCCAGGCCCAGAAAGACATCTTGTATGCTGTTGGCCTGTCGAGTGAGCGTGTTCATCCAAACAATCGTTGATCTCAGTTTCTCAATTGTATTGAATCCAATGCCATCAACGGACAGAATATCATGCGCTAGGCGGTTCCGCCTTTCAAGGAAAGAAAGTAATAACTCATCGAACTTAGGGTTTAAGTCTACTCTCAAGCGAAGTTTAGCAAGGAAATACCCCATAGTTTTCTTTGTTTCATTCTTCTCTTGAGTTACGATTTTCTCGTAATCTAAGGGCTCTCCTTCTCGTTGGATCACCCACTGCATGCAGAGTTTGATGACCTTTTCCGCTGATTGCACTGCCAACAAAGCCGCGCCGGTTGCCACCAAGGCCTCGTTCTGCAGGTTGTGAAGCCTGCTTGCATCACGGGACATCGAGATCTCCCGTTCTATTCGGGCAACGCATTCGGCCCATCATCGAACTCGATGAGGTGCAACACTCCGTCGAGATAATCGTCGAGTTGGATCGAGAGGTCCCACGCCTTGCCGAAAACACTTCCTTCAAGCTCAAGTGCACCGGTCATCCCCCAGCTGGCGTGCGGAGCGTCGCGGTCGTCCTCAGTGTCGTAGGTCGGTCGCACGTCCTCAGCGTGAATGATCTTGTTGCTACACTCGCGCAGACTGACGGCGAGGTTGTCGTTCCCCTTGTAGACGGCGCTATATGGGCCATTCTCATCGTCCACTGACTTGCGATGAGCCGTGTATGCCCCGGCCGCATCGTCGCGCACCATCGTGTCGTCAAATGTCCTGATCAGCAGTGCTAGGCGCAGCAGCTTGCGCGAGAGTTCACCTTCCGCGATTTCGAAGCAGAGCTTTTCGGTGCGGCCAGGAACGGGCTCCTCTCCTGCCGGATATTCCTCGCCGGATCCCTGTTTCGATCGGCTGGCCGTGATAATGTTGGAAATATCGAAACACAGACGTCGAATCTCACCCCTATCCGTCAGGTGCGGCTTATAGAATGCGTGCCAGTAGGGATTTGTCATTTGGTCTCTCAGCGGCGCAGGAAACGATCTCGCGTGAACCACGATAGATCCGGAGCCTCCCTCGGCTTAGGCGGAACGATCTCCTGCGGCATAAGCTGGAACTCATCGGAGTCCCTCGCCTTGCTGATACGCCGAAGTTGCCTCCTGAACAGATGGACGTCGCCGAAGTAGTTCGGATATGCCTCTTTCAGATTCTTGACCTTGTCTACCTCGACAAGGACCGTATCAAAGCTCGGCCTTTCTGGGTCAATGATCGTTTCGATCTCCTCCCGTTCATACGACTCGATGCCCTTCATCGGCTCTCGATACGCCGTGACCGATACCTCGTTGGTCGCAGTGTCATACCGGATCAGGAAATACTTGGTATCCCGATCAAAGACATGACGCTCGGCGGCCCGGAATGCTTGGCTCAGGTTGTCTAGCGTCGCTGCGGCTCCGAGCCGACGATCCAGATCGCGAATCTCTTGGCGTCGCTCTCGGCCGACTGGCGCGCCAGGGACGGGCGCGCATTTCTCGTGCTCCGCGAACTCCGATGACACGAGCTCAAACAGGCGCAACCAATCTCCGTTACCCGCGCCGCCCTTGAGATCCTCGCCCCGGATCAAGCCGACGGCTTCGACCGCAGTCGCCCAGGTGTGTTGAAGCTGCGTCCTAACTTGCACTTCGATCCGGCGCCCGGAGAAATGCTCGGCTTCTCCGGTGCCGGCGAACTTGAGCTTGAGATGATGGCTGCGGTATCCGCCCGGCTTCGGCTCTGCGATGTAGTTGTCCTGGTCGAAGATCGTGTGCCGGCAACTGTCGCCATAGGCGTCCACGAGCCGTTGCAAGTCCTCCATCCGCGGTAGGATCGCTCGGCAACCACCCAGATCTTGAATCGATTCCAGTCCGACTCTGATTTTCCGCAGCTTCTTCCGGATGGATGTCATGCGCTTTAGTCGCGCTGCGCTGATTCCAGACGTCTGCTTGAGTCCGAGCTTTCTGACCTTCGCGATCAACTCCGCGTGAATGCGACGCATCGGCGCCGCATGTGAGTCGCGCCAGCTATTCGCGACAGCGAAGGCATATCGAATTTCGTCCTGCGTCTGAGCATTCCAGACAAGATCACCGGCGAGCCTTCTACCCGCTCTGCCGACATCCTTCTTGCTGTAGAGAAAATGCGGATAGGCGACCATGCGAGGCCCAGTGATAAAGCGCACCCGAGCCAGATAGCGGTGGGGCGCTTTATCTAGGCTGACCTTGCGTCGTCGGGCAACGCCCTGTCGTAGGTGTCCACAGGCGTCATTTTATGATGTGGAGTACGGCCCGCCGCCGGTCACAATCATTCCGGCGTCGCGGTCAGGGCCGCGAGGCATCACCACGCACTGGCCGGTCACGGCCGATACCTGCGAGCGAGATCCGGCCAAGTATAAGGCGGGCACCACTGATGTGCGGGCGCGTGTCTCCCCTTTGTCTGTTGCGACGGGCAATCCCGCCGCCGCCAAGCAGGCCGAAACCGGACATTGCCAGAGTCAGCAATGGGCCACAAACGCCCGTCGGTTGTCCGGGGAAAATGCGCCACCAGCAGACATCGAGCATCTGCCGGAATGCTGACATTCGTTCTTCCGCTGGATGGTGCGCGCTGGCGAGCCAGACCACTAATCCACTGGCATTCAGCTTCCGGCCGCGCCGCGGTCATGCCGCCGCAGACATAGAGGGTCTGTCCGGTGACGAAGCCGCTGCGCGCGTCGAGCAGGAAAGCGACGTCGTCCGGCTCTCCCATGCGTCCGACGGGGACGGCGTCGAGGATCGCCTGCGTCGCTGGACTTCCGGGGGGATTGGCGCGCTCGAATAGCTCGGTGCGGATCGGTCCCGGCCCAATGCTGTTGGACGTGATACCGTGGCGCCCGAGTTCAAGCGCCCAGGGCCGCTTGATTTGGTTCGCGGCAGGGTCAGGCGCTGGACACCGAACGTGGGCGGCGTTAGTCCGCTCGTGCGCAGCCCCTGCGGTGTGCAGGGCCGAATTCCTTACCGTCACCTCACCCCCTACTGCGACCGTTGGGATCTGCTGGAGAGCTAGAATAACGCGGCCTGCATCGGCTCTGCCCTCAGTTCCGGCGGGTCTTTCTTCTGGCCACGCGAGACGATCTGCAGCGAGCCATCCGGCAGCGGTCGTTGCAGCCCCTTTGCGATCTCCCAAGGCGAAGACATCCAGAGTTCTAAGTCGACGGGATTGGTCAGGATAACCGGCATCGCCTTCGGATGGATAGGTTCGACCTCGGCATTCGGCTCGGTGGTGAGGAAGGCGAAGACGTCGATCGTCTCCTCGCCGGCCCTCACCTTCCGGACGCTGGTCCATTGCGGCGCCCAGATGCCCGCGAAGAAGGCCAGCGGCCGATCCTCATCCAGCGCGAACCAGACGTTGCCGCCGGCCTCGCGGTTGAATTCGCTGAAGGCGGTGAAGGGCACCAGGCAACGGTTCTCGACACCGAGCCGGCGCTTCCAGTGGGCACTCGCGGTGTTGCGGACGTTGGTTGTGCCGCTATCGGGTTCCATGCGCAGGAGATGGTCGCGCGCCTCGCCGATCACCGCGCAATTGCCCGCCGAACGCGACAACCTGGGTCGGGTCGTCGTTGAGCCTGATCTGCGCGTGCCGAAAGCTCCCAATATCTTCGCGACGGGCGACACGGCGAAGGCACAGACCGACACGATGGGTAACTATGCCGTCATGTCCTGCCAACACGCCCGGCGTCTCGGCGCTTTCGCCGGGCACAACGCCGCAGCGGATCTGCTTGGGGAGCCAACGCTTCCATATGATCAGCCTGCGTATGTGACCTGCCTTGATCTTGGCCCCGACACGGCCATCTTCACGCGCGGGTGGGATTCCAAGGTTGAGATCACCGGCTCGGCAGCCAAGAAGGTTAAGAAGGAGATCAACGAGGTCTGGATCTACCCGCCGGCGGCGGAACGCATGGCCGCTTATGAGAACGTGCTGGCCGCCCGAAACATTGATTTCTAACGGGAGATGCGGTGCAGCAGCGCTCAAATCCTACGCCGACAAGGACCGCTCTGCGATCGAGCGCTTGATCGCAGAGGACTACTGCTTCGTCGCCCCTCTCAAACCGGCGAGGTCGATGTTGCTGTGACCTCGCCGGCAGAGTTGTCGTCAAAACTCGCCGGAGAGGCTCAGCGTCCGCGCTGCCTGTGGCCGAAGACAGCATCGTTGCGGCCACCGCCGCGATGCTCGGCCGCATTCTCGAGAGGCTCGTTCTCGATTTCGACCTCAACTTGGACCTCGCGGACCTGCGCCCTCGCCTGCGCACGTGCGAGATTGGCCGCGGCGCGCGCCTGGTCGCGGGCGAGGTCGGCAGCAGCGCGCGCTTGGTCGCGAGCGAGATCGGCCGCGGCGCGTGCTGCATCGCGAGCCGCCCTCGCCTGGGCCACAGGCACGCCCTGGGCAATAGCCTCGGCGAAGGCGAGATCAGCCGCGGCGCGCGCCGCTTCACGTGCCGCGTTCGCCTGGGCGCGAGCCTGTTCACGCACCGCGTTCGCCTGAGCACGAGCCTGATCGCGGGCTTGCTCGACCTCCGCGAGCTGTTCGTTCATCTCGTGGACACCTCGGACATCGTGTCCACGGCCACGTCCGCGCTGCGCGTTACCGACCACATCGTCGAGGCCGTGCCCGCCGCGCACGGCGCCGCCACGCCCACTGCGGTCAGGTCCGGAGCGGTCATCGCCCCCGCGTCCGAGGCTCGCCGCGGCATGGCCGCCATGGCCGCCGCCGGACGGACCAGCATGGCCGCCACTGCCACCGCTACCGCCGCCTCCAGAGCCCCCTCCGCCATTGCTGCCGCCGCCTCCGGAGCCCCCGCCCCCTCCGCCACCGGAGCCGCCACCGCCGCTGCTACCGCCGCCTCCGGAGCCGCCGCCGCTATTGCTGCCACCGCCTCCGGAGCCCCCGCCCCCTCCGCCACCGGAGCCGCTGCCTCCGGAGCCGCCGCCTCCGGAGCCGCCCCCTCCGCCTCCGCCTTTATCGGCGAGCATCAGGCGGGCACCGCCCTCCTCGCGGGCAAACCACGCGTCGCGGTTCGCATCCCGCAGGCCTTCGAATCCGGTTGTTACCGGCTCCGCAAATCCCTGCCGCGCCGAATCGCGCAGCCGCTGATCAGAGCCGGTCGTCGCGCCGGCATCCTGGGCGACTGCGGTCGCCATCAGCATGGTCGTCGCCAACATCAATGATCGTAATGTCATGACCAAATCTCCTTCCGGGTCACCGTCGGTGAATCGGTCCTTGGTGACCATCGTGGACCTTGCGCCACGGCCCTCGACAGCAGCCTGACAGGTGCTGTCAGTTTCATGTCAGCTTTCATGTGTCGTAAGATGATGCATCCGCGCATATGGCAGGGAGCTCGACGCTGCCCGCGAACCCGCGACACTGATCGGCTTCGGCGCTCGCCGCCGCTACTTCGACTGACGGGCCTCGTCGGCAAGCCCTGTGGGTAATGCGGTCATCTTTAGATGATTTACAAAGAGCGTTGCCTGCGCGACCATCGAACTCAGCCTGGGGAGGTTGAGTATAGAGGTTCAGGGGCCATGCCAGACCGTTCGCTGGCAATCGTCGACGATCACCCGATGCTGATGGAGGGGATCGCTGCGCTGTTGGAAAGACGGGGCGGTTTCACGATCGCCGCGACCGGGAATGTCGCGGATCACATCGTGTCGATCGCCAGGTCGCATCACCCCGATGAGATGATCGTCGACCTCAGCATGGCTGGGGATGTCTTCCAGGCGATTGCAGACGCATTGAAGATCGCGCCCGAGATGACGATCGTGGTGTTCACGGCCTCGGCGCACGAATGATGCAATCAGGGCCCTGGATGCGGGGGCCAAGGGCTATGCCCTGAAAGGCAGCCCCGGAGAGGACCTCTTCCAGGCCCTTCAGACCGCACGGCAAGGCGATGTCTATGTCACGCCCTCATTCGCGACCAAGCTGATCTGTGCCTTGAAGGACAAGACCCTCGAACGACAGAAGGCGCTCAGCAACAGGCTCCTCTGCCAGCAAATTGTCGCCTTCTAATCCTTCCTCGCGATCCATCTCTGGCGAGGACAAAAGTTCGGCAGCAGCAGCCAGAATTTCCGACGGCGGCTCGGTCTCTTCGTGAAGATGCCATTCTATGGTCTGCCGGCTCAAACCGGTGCGGGCGACAAGGGGGGCGATCCAGTCTTCGCGTGGGAACCGGGCGGCCATTCTGAGGGCAAGTTCGCGGCCCGTTCCGATAGGTTCCATAGGTCTCATCACGGCTGCTCCGTTCAGAGGGGGTAAGAAGAACTTCTGCCCGCGATTCATGTTCCGCAGCGGTGGATTTCGGCGGCGATCGCCTCGATGTGGCGGCATCTTGAAAACGCGCCCAATCGCGCGATAAATTCTTTCGGCATCAGTCACGGAAGGAGAAATCCGATGACCGCGGCTCCCGAACTCAAACCGGAAACGCCGACCATCTGCATTACCTGCCATGAGGATTATCGGTACGCGCTTCAGCGCATCGGCCAGCTTGAGGATGCGAAGCCCAATTCGGTGGAGGCTCTCGAACTCGAAGCGCTCCGAGCCGCCATCGTCCGATATGAGGATCGACAGATGATGTCGCGTACCACCTGACGGGCCACGACGATCACGGTCAGCTTCGCACTCACCTGGCCGCCGTCCCGCACATGCTGCCTGGCTCCTGCATCATCAACACGGCCTCGGTGAATGCCGACAGGCCAATCCGGCCTTGCTCGCCTTTGCCACGACGAAAGGAGCAATTCAGTACTTCACCGGCGGACTGGCACAGTTGCTGGCGTAAAAAGACATCCGGGCGAATGCGGTGGCACCGGGGCCGGCACCTGCTCGCGTGCGCGTCCTCGCCTTTTTCTGTCAACCCAAATGAGGAGGTCCTGAGCCGAGCTGGTTGTTGTCATGGGCACCATCCGCGATTTTAAAATTGATGGTGACCTTGGCCCCACCGTTTGCGGCTTCCTCGATATGAACCGCGGCCCCATGCGCGTCTGCAATCCGCTTGACGATTGACAGCCCCAGCCCGGTGCCGCCGAGTTCTGAGGGCGAGCCTCGCCAGAAGCGCTTGAACGCAATCTTGCGAGCCTTCGCGGGAAAGCCCGGCCCGAAATCATGCACGGCAAGTGTGCCGTCGCCCGTGACGCGCACGAGGACCTCGGTCCCGGGCGGCGTGAACCGCAATCCGTTCTCGATGAGATTACGCAACGCATGCGCGACTGCATCGGCGTCGCCGTTGACCAAAAGCGTAGTCGGGCCTTCGTAAGCGAGCTGCCGCTGCAGTCCGATGGCGATCGGCGCCATGTCGCCAACCACCGACCGCGCGACGCTCGCAAGATCGCATCGCTGGTCGGGGCTGAGCACGAGCGTGTCCGCCTGCGCCGCCGAAAGCATCTGCTCCACCAGCCTTTTCAGGGAGCTCACGTCGTCTCGAACGGCCTGCGCGACCGGTGAAGGCGGGTGCTCATCGACCCGTGCGGCCAGGATGGACAGTGGCGTGCGCAACGCGTGAGCGGCCTCGGCAGTGAATGCCCGTTCCGCTTCCAGCGCTGTTTCCAGCCGGCCCAGCGCGTCATTGATGGCGTCGACCAGATCAAGAACCTCGCGCGGCAGATCGGCCGTGGGCAGCCGCGTGATTGTCGCCGCATGTCCCGTACGCCTTGCCGCCTCCGCCGCCTGAACCAGTGGGCGCATCGATTGACGGACCGTGACGATATTCACGATCACCAGGCACAGGGCGAAGGGCAGCAGCGCCACAACCACATGGACGAAAAGTTCGTCAAAGAAAACGAACCGCACAAGGCTCGATGGGTCGCCGGCTGACGCGAAGGCGATCCGCGCCGGTTGCCCACCAACATCGAGACGACGCGATCCCAGGAGAACCGTGCGCCCCCGATGCTCGATCGTCGACGACCAGGCGTCCGGCCCTTCGGCCGTGGCCCAGGAAGCAGAGGGCACCAGATCGGCATTGGATTCGCTGACCACGGCGCCATCATGATCGACGATGCGGTAGGCATAGGCCTCGGGATAGGTGCGAAAATCGTCGATCAGTCTGTCGGACGGGCCGAAGCGCAACGCACCGACGCTGTCGCGCGAGAGGGCGCCGGCGAGCCGGTCGATCTGACGGAAGACCTTCTGGAGGTGCAGATCAGCCATATCCCGGCTGTAATAGGCCGTCACGAAGGCGACGTTGAGCAGCGTCAACAAGGCTCCGACGACAACCAGGCGGCGGGTCAGGGCCGTGACGAGCGAGGTCTGTTTCATGGCGGTTTCGCCGCAACCATGTAGCCCACGCCCCGCACGACGTGAATGACGACTGCGGCATCACTCTCGGCGAGCAGCTTCCTCAGGCGCGAAATGGAAGCCTCAAGTGCATTGGGCCCTGGCGTTTCGTCCATCGTGTAGATGGCGGCTTCGATCACCTGCCGCGGAACGACCGTTCCCGCGCGCCGCAGTAAAGCCTCAAGGACGTCGACCTCGCGGCGCGCGACGGGCAGATAGCGATCGGCGACAGCGACCGTCCGACCTGCTGTGTCAAGTTCGACATTGGCGAGCGATAGCCGCCTTCCGAGAAGGCCACCCGGTCGCCGCAGCAATGCGCGACAGCGCGCGGCGATCTCAGTTGGCGCCGCCGGTTTGCCGAGATAATCATCGGCCCCACGATCGAGGCCATCGATGCGCTGATTGAGGCCGGCGCGTGCCGTCACGACGAGGATGGGTGTCGTACGGCCGAGTTTGCGCAATCTCGACAGCAGCACGAGCCCGTCCTCATCGGGCAAGCCGAGGTCGAGCACGATGACGTCGGGCTGTTCGACCGCCAACGCGTCTTCCGCCTCTCGCGCCGATGCTGCGATATCCACTCGGAAACCCTCGTCCTCGAGGGCCTGCCGGGTCAGGCTTGCCAATGCGGGAACGTCTTCGATCAGCAGCAGTTTCATTCATCAGGTTCTCGTCAGGGAGCCTTCCTAGACTTCAGTCCAGCCAGTCCTTGGACGAGATCTAAATATCATGCTCGCTGCTGCTCTCAATCACCTGCCGTTCACACGTTGGCTGGCCGACATCGTTCATAGAGGAGGCAAAGCCGTGCGCCACACAGCTCGGAAGGACATCGCGGAGTTCCCATGGACCTCCGGCACTCGGCGCCACGAAATGTCGCTGGCGGTCCTATTCATTCTGGCTGCTTGCGCGAAAATAATCCTCTTCGGCTCGCTCTCCTGGCTGTTTCTCTCGTGATCGGCGCGGCGCGGTAGGCTCGTTGGCACAGAGCCCCTCATGCCGCGACCTCGACCAGAACGAGGGAAGGGCGAACAGGGCGAGAGGGAGTTTTCACCGTTCCTCTGGGTTCCGCGTTCGTACGCGGCTGTTCCGGTTGGCGCAGCAAACGGGTGGCAAGCAATATCAATTGCTTGGCTGGATCGGTGCTGATGCGGCGTTAGCGCAGGCCGCTTGCCGCGAAGAGCCTAGAGACAGTCGCAAAGACACCTTGCGATAAGAGCGCTGTCGCGCGGCAGAACGGGAAGGACGAGATGCTCCGAACCGAAGGGGCGCACGTGGCCGCGCCCGCCTTCGCCAGTTCGACCAACGCCCTCACAGCTGGATCGCCCGGATATCCGGCCTGCGCACCGAGCGGGCGCGCAGGCCGTCATCGTGGCATCAGACTGCGGGCTGCAGCCGGGGCTCCAGGCTACCGCGACGCCGGATCGTATCAACCATGCCCTGGGTCGCCGCGATGGCGATGAGCAGGATGATCGCATAGGCCACGAGCAGCCGCGGGGCCGGCACGATGAAGTTGAAAGCCGGCATGGCGCCCAGAATCAGCGGTACATACCAGGAGGTCGCCGAGACCGTGCCGAACACCATCATCATCGCTATCTGCTTGCGCGACAGACCGGCGAAGAGTGACCGCCCGACCTGCTTTTCCATCAGCGGCAGCACCGTATGGTGGATGAAATAGCCATTGATCGTAAGGACGCCGACGATCGCGATCTTGGCCCAGACCTTCTCATTCCAGAGCTTGACCGGATCAAACACCGCGTAATGCGTCAGGTACAGAATTCCGGAAATCCAGAGCACCGCGAGGCCCGCCGATACGATACCGGTCATGAATTTGACCATTGCAATCTGGTCAGACTTGATCTTTCCGGAAATAAGGAACTTGACGATCACCAGATCGAGGACCGTCGCGGCGCCCAGCCCCAGAATGATGCCGAGCAGATGCATCACCTTGATGGCTGACTTCAGCAACTCCCCAGGCTTGGCGATCAGCAGGCTGAAGGTGATCGGCCGCAGCGCCGAGCTCACGAACTTGGCGGCCGGCGCTGTCACACTGTCCACAGAAATGCTCGAAGCAGCATCGGCTGCTGCCGCAGAAGCACGATCGACCGCGAGACGGAGACCGCCATCGCGCCAGGGAGTGGCATCTCCCGGAACATCATAGGGCGCCCAGTCGCGCGCCGCCTGGGATATGGCCGCCGGAGGCGACGAGACGGCTCCGGAGCGAGACCGGGTTTCGGCCGGGGTCTGGGTGAAGCTGAAGGTGACAACCAGGCAGGCGGCCAGGAGAAGCAGCGCACCAGCGCCGATGCTGCGAGCCTTAAGATGAAGGAATGAAATCATTCCGCCCCTTTCTTTTTTCTTATGGTGATCGGCAATATAATTCGCCGCGAACCATCCTTCGCGACGCGAGCCAATCGACCATAGAGAGAAGGATCTCGGACCTATGACCAAGAAGAAGATATGGATAGAGATGGTAGGCTTAAGCGCAGGCACAGAATTGGCAATCTTAACTTGCCGAACCCTGCCGGGTAACCGCTCACTAGCCTCGATTTGCGGCGAAAATGTGCGACGCAACAAATGTTATATCACTTTTTGGCTAGCGGAACGCCGTGAGAACGATGATCGCGCACCCCGGAATCGGCAAAGCCACAAGGCTTTAAGTGCCTCTTCTCGCCCACCTCGCCGGGACGGCCGCATGGCGCCGGCGCTGGGTGTGCCAAGACCAAGCACCATGCCCAGCGTGATGCCGAGCGGTTGGCGGGCCGGGCGGAGGGCGTTGCTGTCATCCATGTCGTGGTGGATGACGAGACCAGCGAGGTCAGCTCGATCGAGGTTCTCGCCCGTCACGGTGCCATCCGCGAGAAGTTCGAGGAAGGCATCAGAGCCACCCGATATGAGCCGACGCAATGGCAGTGAATAGCACTGGAAGATGGGGGCCACCGATCGCCTCGGCGATCCAGTAATCGTGAGTGAGCAGTCGACCGAACAGAGGATGTGGGCTTTCCCCCAAAGGTAGAAAAAGGCTGTCAGCCAAATGTCAGCTTCACCGGCGTAGGGTCCGCCCGCTGTGGCATCTGGAACGCCACAACATCGTTGTAGTGGAGCGGTCTCCATACCGCTGGGCGGTCACCCAGGCCGAATTTGATCTTGGATGGCAATGGCACCCTGTTTCGGGTGGAGCTCTCGATCGGCCAAAATTCCAGGGAGGATTACCATGTCTCCTCAACGTTATTTGCCGTGCCTGTCTGTTTCCCGCGCGATGAATACAGAGTCTGTTTGCTCTGAAGAATCCCGCCGCACCGGAAGCCACCTCAGGACCGCCATCTTGGTCGCCCTGCCGTTGCTGCTGGCAGCAGGCGGAGCCAATGCCGCATCGTCGGCCGGGTGCGAGGGGGGCGGGTTCTCGGTGCTCGGACGCACCCAGAATGCCACGATCCCCGCCAGCGCTCTTGGCACGAGTTTTCGCGTGCAGGGCAAATACAACCAGTTCGATGTCGACGCGGCGACCCTGGGTATCCGCAACTTCATGATGACCGGTGCACCAAACCCGCTCGACATCACGGGAGGAGTGCCGACGCCGGTCTTCGCCAGCAAACTCCCCGACCATCGCGGGCTGACCCTGAACAGTGGCCTCACCGTCGAGATCACGGGGGAATCGATCGAGATCGGGCGCACGGGTCTGGGGCTCAGCATGAAGATCCAGGCCAAGGACTGCGCCAATGGCGGCATCTTCCAAATGGAGGTGGAGCGCCAGGATGGAACGCCGACGCTGTTCACCCACGTCCTGGCGGAAGGCCCCAACCCTCAACTGAAGGCGTTCTATTTCGACAACCGCAACTTCCGGAACCGCGAAGGCGACGAGGTTCCCTATAAGGACATCACGGTCATCGTCCCGGCACGGGTCAATTTCGGCAATGACTTCTCCCGCAAGTTCGTCGGCAGGGACAGCCCGCAGGTTGCCACGCGCCGGGCAGAGCCGGACTGCGAGAACCGGATCGCCACCCGCTTCCCCGCCACCCCCTTTGTGACGGTGCGTCATTGCGGCGGCGTCTCCCGCTGGGACGTGGCGAGCGGTGGCCGCATGGGCCAGGTGATGGGTGAGGATGCCGTCGAGGTCGCCCCGCCGGCCACGGAATGCGTCCAGAATTGCCAGGCGCAGAACCGGGTTCGCGGCCGCTCCACGGTGCTTGGTTTCCCATTCCCGGTGAATGGGGCAGACCGGCTCCAGCCGCGCTTCCCGCCACAGTCGACGGCCTCGTTGGGATCTGTTGCGAGCAATCCCCGATGAGCAGCGCTTCCCATCGGCCGGGGCCGCTCGGTAACCGGCTCAGCGTCCGGGAGGAGCAGATCGTCAGACTGCTACTGCGCGGGAAGCGGAACAGCGAGATCGCCGACGAACTGTCGCTCAGCGCCAAGACCGTCAAGGGCTACATGACCACTCTGATGACCAAGCTGAACGTGCGCAGTCGTCTGGAGGTGGTCCTTGCGTCGCAAGCTGACTTCAGTGGCCAGCCCAGTGCCTCAAGCAGATGAGCGCTCCCTGCAACCGTAGGGTTGCGCTCCTCTCACCGGTTGCGCTGTCGGCTCAGGAAAGGTTGAGCCGCGTGGCGTAATCCGCCGGTCGGCCTCCCAGTCGGCCGGTGCCTTTGCGGTGGTACACTCGCTTCTGGCGTTTCGGTCAGGTGGGGCCTCAAGCGTCGGCGGAGAACCTTTCGCGTAGCGCAGCACCAGATGCCGTTGCGCTATCAAGGTCGAGGCCAACCCGGCCGGCGCCTGATTTTCCGAAGTCTCGTGTCCTGCGCGCACACAGAAGGCACAAGCTGTATCTTCGCTAGGGTTCAAGCATATCGAGCACCGGGCAATGCGCCGTTGGCTCGCTCGTGCAACGTGAGATCGTCGCGTCGAGAATAGTCTCAAGCCTGGCGAGGTCGGCGATCTTGCTACGCACCTGCATCAAGTGCTTGAGCGCGATTTCCTTCACCTGCGCGCAAGCGGTGTGTTCCGGGTTGGTCAAGGCCAACAGGGCCCGAACATCCTCGATGGTGAAGCCCAGTTCGCGCGCCCGCCGAATGAAGGCAAGCCGTCTGGTATGGGCTTCATCATAGGAACGATGACCGCCTCGTGTACGGGGCGGCTCAGGCATGAGCCCAATGTTTTCGTAGTAGCGGATCGTCTCGAGATTCACGCTCGCGGCTTTGGCTAGCTGGCCGGCGGTGATGCCTCGCATCCTCGTGGGCATTTTTCGCTTGATCCCGTAGTAGCTACGGGTGGCAGCGTGCCATGGATCGCGATAGAGCACCACCTCGGTCAGTATCGAACCCGACACAGCCACATCGGAGCTCGCTCCGACGCCGTCTGCGCGACTTCTGGCAGGCACTGGCGCCGGAAGTGGTCCTTTTCACGTGCTCGTACCGCGACTTGCCAAAGACCGACTCTCGCTGGGCCAGGCTCCGACCCGGCAAAAGGGGAAATGATGCCGTTCCGATCGATCGTCACGACGCCAGAAGAACTTGTCCGGATCGCCGCGGCCTTCGAGGAGGCATGGAAAGAGATCGCGCCCGAGATCGCCCCGAAGGACGCACCGGCCGAACGCCAGCGCCTTGCGCGCATTACCATCGCGTTGTGGTCGGCGGATCCGAAGGTCGATCTGGCGTCGCTGGCCGTTCGGCGGTTCTATGAGATCGTTTCGGGCCCGCGTCCCAAGGTCGCCGCTGATCGCACGCAAAAAAGATCTTAATGGAGCCAATACCAGGCACGCCGTGGAACCACTCCTTGAGCGATGTGTTCATTAGGCGCGGTTCCAGCCGCGCTTGCGTGGCCGCAGGCATGAACCGACTGTTTTCGTAGTAGCGGATCGTTTCGAGATTCACGCTCGCTTCGGCTAGCGGGGAAGCAATGATGCCTCGTCTTTCCGCGGGCATTTTTCGCTTGATCCCGTAGTAGCTACGGAGGGCAGGGTACCAAGGATCGCGATGGAGCCCCCCTTGACCAGCACGAAACTCGAAGCCTCAGCCACGCCGGAGCCGCTTTCGGCTCCGTCCGCAAGGCTCTTCGCAAGTGTTGGTGCCGTGTTTGGCTTTGGCGCACTTGCCGCGTCCTCGTGTTGTGTCTTGCCAATGGCCCTCGCTGGGCTCGGCGTCACTGGGGCGGTCTTCAGCGGTTTGGCATTTCTTGCTGACATGCGCCTCCCGCTGCTCGGTGGAGCAACAATCATGTTGGCCTTGGCCTGGGGGGACTTCTTCTGGCGGAGGCGCAGACCCGTTTGCGACCGTGGTGGCGCTTGCCTCGCGGCCGCCGGATCAGCACGGACCACGATCCTGCTCGGCCTCGGCTCGGTTGTCGTCGGGCTGGCTTTCGTGTGGGGCGCCTATGTCGAACCGATCCTCCTCAAACTGACGCGATAGTGTAGATGCAGCTTCAATCGACAATCACGTGCCCGCACTGTGCTCATGCTGCGGCGGAAACGATGCCCACCGACGCTTGCCAGCACTTTTACGAGTGCAAAGGATGCGGCGCGCTCCTCAGGCCGCTGGAAGGTGATTGCTGCGTATTCTGTTCTTACGGGTCCGTACCCTGTCCATCAATTCAGGCCGCTACGGGTGGTTCTCACGCGACGACGCGTTGCGCCCCTGGCCCGAAAGAACAGTGGAGCCTCTTCGGGACCATTACCGCGTTGGAGGCAACGGTGATGGTGCTCCTTGGTTACGTCTCGGCGTCCGGCGCCAATACGGCCGAAGAGGCACATGCCAACATCGCCCAACTTCGCGCTCACTGCCAACAGGTCAGGGAGACCTTGCTATCGATGGTCGAGCTTCGTGAGGGTCTCAACGCTGGCGATTTTGATGACGCGTTTACCAGCGAGCTTGATCGCATTTTCGCGGCTGTTCAGTTCAATGTGAACAGGCCCCATTAATCTATGAGACGGGCACAGGCCTCCTCTTCCCGATACCTGCAAATCATTGTCAGATGCATCTAAGCAATTGGATATGTTTGACTTTTTTCTCCCGCCGCCCTAAGTCGCGCATTATCGGGGAGTAGCTACCGCCTTGGGGCGGGATTCGCATCAACAGGCTCGCGGAGATTTCGCGTGGTCCGGTCAGTCGGTCTACCGGCGCAGCGAGACCGTGGTGAATGCACCTGACGGGCAAGGTGCGTCGATCACCCGCTCAGCGTCCGGCCGAGTACCATCATGTCACCGTTATCCATCAAGGTGCTTGCCTTCGGCATCTCTGTCGACGCGCTCCTTGCATCGATCGGGCGTGATGCCGGTCAGCGGCGCCCACGCCTGATGGAGGCGGTCCAGACCGGAGCCGTCTTCGGCATCATCGAAACCATCACGCCGCTCGTCGGGTGGACCGCAGGCATCGCCGCCAGCCAATTTGTTGCGGCCGTCGACCACTGGATCGCCTTCGCGTTACTCGGCGTGGTCGGTGGCCGAATGGTCTACCATGCGCTTCAGCGGCCGAGCGAGGCGGCGCACCATTCTGTAGGGCGTGGATCGCTGACGGTTTTGCTGGCTACTGCGATCGGCACGAGCATCGATGCGATGGCGGTGGGCGTCTCGCTTGCTTTCCTTGACGTCAACATATTGGTCATCGCGCTCGCAATCGGCGCAGCGACGTTCCTGATGCCAACTAGCGGCATGCTTGCCGGCCGCTTCATTGGGGCGCAATTCGGGCGGTAGGCCGAAGTGGTCGGCGGTCTCGCGCTGATCGGCCTGGGCGCGTCGATCCTGATCAGCCACCTTTCCGCCTGACCGCCCGACCGCCGATCGTGAAGCCAAGTCCGTTTCAGCCGGTGTCGGTGGCGAAACAGCCTCTCGGAGCGCCGCACCTTTGCTGGGATGCGATCAACGAGATCAACAGCCCGCCGCAACGCGGACTTTGGTCGGTGGCCCCTCCGAGCCTACTTCCCCGAGACCAACAGCGCGAAAATGCGTCGACCTTGGTGAGTGGTGGAGCCTGCACGGCGTCCGTACGGTCTGATCGCAATGCTTGGCGATGGAGGGGGCGAGGTCCGAAGGTTCTGTCGCCAAGTTTCGGTCATCTTCTCCCATTGAAACTGATGACGATCGCGCACTGTTTCATGCAGCGCCCGGGCGGCAGCTTCGACCGCTGCCGCAACTCGCCTTTCGTCCATGTAACGCCCCCTATACAACCCGCCCGCGTCAGTATGGGCAGATCCTGCCAGGTGGAAGGCCGGATTTTTGGCGCACCTCATCACATGCATCCGCTCAGCGAAACCATTCGGTTGCTGCGCTGATCAGCGCCTGGCCCCGCCGCCGGGCTCGCCGGTTGATGACAGTCCCTGGTGACGGTGTCGTCACCGCTCTGACATTCCGCCACACCATTGATGCCCCCTCGCGCTTCCGCTCCGCCAATGATGTCGACGCCTATCTCGGCCTGACACCGCGACGAAAGCAATCCGGTGAGACCGACGTCAACGGTCGTGTGTCGCGCTGGGGAGATAGCCTACTGCGGGCTTACCTCTACGAAGCGGCCAGTGTGCTTATGCACCGAACACAGAAATGGTCGGCGCTGAAGGCTTGGGGCACGCGTCTCTCAAAACGGATCGGCCTGAAAAAGGCAAAGGTCGTAGTCGCCCGCAAGATCGCCGTGCTGCTTCACTGCATCTGGGTCGACGGCACCACCTTCGAATGGGGGAATGAGAAGATGGCCTGATCTACCTACACTTGAGTGACGTCCTATTGCGGTCTGCCGAAAGCGGATCGTGATGTTCCTGCCGAGACGGTGGTTGCGGCGACCTAGGTCAAACGGCTGACGTCATTTGAACGTCGTTGCGTACGTTGAGGCGCCCGACCCGAACAGCATCATGAGGCATCTGACCTCGGAAAGGACCATGACCCCGGCGGCGGCATTGCCAAACCGCATTGACAATCATCCGCAATTAAAGGGCCGTTTGACACCGTTGAGGTCCTGCCGCCCTGTGACGCACTGGACACCGTGTGTTTCCAGTGAAGGAGGATGCCGTCGAACTGGCATGGCAGCACCTGAGGACCAAATATATGTCAGTCACTTAGCAGGCGGCCTCCTAGCGGCAGCGGGTTAACGCAATGACGAAACCGCAAGACCGATATCTCGATCTCATCAAGCGCGTCATCGTCAACACGATCTACGGCGGTCCCAATCCATATCCTGTGACGCCACGCATGTCGCCTGCAGAGGTCGCTCTTCTGACTTCCGTGCTTCGCATGACGCGGCATTACTTCGAATTCGGGATGGGTGGCAGCACTGTCCTGGCTAGCCGGCTCGCGTCGGGGAAAGTTTACGCCGTAGAGTCAGAACCGACATGGATTCAGAAGGTTCGCGCCACAATACCGCTGGAAGAAGACCGCGTGCATCTGATCCAGGCGGATATTGGCCCAACGAAGGAATGGGGTTATCCCGCCGAGCTTGGCACGCCCGAAATTTACGCACGCTACCATACCGAACCATTAGCGACCTCTGGTGAATCTATAGATACTTTCTTCGTTGATGGGCGCTTTCGTGTTGCATGTTGCTGCTCAATTGCACTTATTATTAGAACAGATTCTGTGCTTTTGGTCCACGATTACAGAAGCCGCCCTCAATACCACATCATAGAATCGTTCTTTAAGCCTATTTCGGAAGCAGAAGATCTAACCTGTTTTGTAAGGCGATCTGAAATAGATATAGAATTCATCACTCGCTTGCGTAAGATTTACGCAACAAAAGCGGAATAGTGACTTGGCCCCGTTCAAACGAAACCGCATTGCGCGCGCAACGGCCCATGACGGTCGGAAGTCAGAAGGCCGAGCAGCGACGACGCTGCGTCGCGCTTCTCAGACGACGCGACGATCCCGGCGGTGTAGAGCGTCGTCAGGTCGAAGCCGGGCGGCAGCGACGCCGCAATCACGACGCCCGGCGTCGCCTTGATCTCGGTGACCTGCGTGCAGCCAATTGGCTTCGCCTCACTGGCGGCGGCCAGGGCGTCTGGGCGGCGTCTTCGGAGTATCTGGCGAACTCGGCCGGGAAGGTGATCGCGGCGAGAGTGTCGCGCTCGGCGATCAGGCGGGCCTTGCGGCCGAGGTTCTCGCCGAGCTGCGAGCGAATGATCGAGAGCTCGGCCTTGGTCTGGACATCGTCGAGCCAGAACAGGGTCTGGCCGGCCTCGACCCGGTCGCCCTGGCGCACCGCGATCGCCTGGACGACGCCGCCGTCGCGGTGCTGCACCTCCTTGAGGTTCTGGTCGACCTTGATCGAGCCCTGCGCGATCACGGCGCCGTTGAGATTGGCGCTGGCGGCCCAGCCGCCGCAGCCGACGACCAAGAGCAGGGCGAGCGCCGTGCCGGCCAGCATATGCCGGCCGAGGCCGAAATTCGGTTTGCGCTCCCCTCTGGCATCCCCGCCCGCCTGCGATTCGACATTGCGCCTGGTCATGGTCGTCTCTCCCGTCGGCCGGCCCGGGATGCGAGGCCAAGCTGCCCCGCACCGAGGTCAGTAATAGTAAAGCCTGTGGCTGCCCTGGATCTCGATCGAGTAGTCCTTCTCGTCAGTCTGCTCGAGATAGACGTCGACAAAGGTGTAGTCGTTGTCACCGATCTTCTCGATGCGGAAGCGGAAGGGCTGGCTGGCGGTGCCGGCCTCGTCGCCATAGGCGCTGGCGAACGGATCGGCCTCGTCCCCGGCATTGGCGGGAGCGTCATCCGTGCGGATCTGGTACTGGCTGACGACGATGCGGTCGCCGGCCTCGAGATCGAGGATCTGGTGGATCAGGTCGCGGTCAGCCGCATCATAGGGCACGTCGAAGCTGAAAGTGTCGTCGCCGGCACCGCCGCTCAGCGTCACCGCATCAGCGCCGATGGTGAAGTGGTCGTCGCCGCTGCCGCCGATCACCGCCTCGATGCTGGAGAGGCTGTCCTCGCCGATCTCGACGCTGACCGCCTTGCCCTCGACGAGGTTGATGTCGATGCTCTGCGTCGCCTGGGAGTAATCCAGCGTGTCAGAGCCGATGCCGCCATCATAGCAATCGGCCGCGGCATCGACCGTGCCGATGATCACGTCGTCGCCGACGCCGGCTACAACGTTGTCCGCATTCGCGCCGCCATCCAGCGTATCCGCGCCGCTGCCGCCCTCAATCCGGTCTGCTCCGACACCACCCTGGATCGCGTCGTTACCGTCATCGCCGAACAGGCTGTCATTGCCAGCGCCGCCGTCGATGATATCGTTACCCTCGTCGCCCTCGAGGCGGTCGTCGCCGGCCTCGCCGAAGAGCCGGTCATTGCCGGCGTCGCCCTCGGCCCGATCGTCGCCGGCGCCGGCGAAGACGATGTCGTCATTCGCATCGCCCGCGATCCGGTCGCGCCCGTCGCCGCCAAAGACGATGTCGTCGCCAGTCCCGCCCTGGATCTGGTCGTCACCGCTGCCACCAGTGAGATGATCGTCGCCGGAGCCGCCATCGAGCACATCGTCGCCGGCATCGCCGGAGAGCGTGTCGTTGCCATCCTCGCCGAAGAGCCGGTCGTCGTCGCCGCCGCCGGCCGCAACATCGTCGCCGGCGCCGAGCTGGGCCGTGTTATGGCCAGCGCCGAACTGGACGAGGTCCGTGCCGGCACCGCAGAGGACCAGGTTGTTGCCATTGCCGGCGCGGGCGCTGTTGTTGCCGTCGCCAGTCGTGATGGTGTTGTCGCCCTCGCCGGCATCGATCCAGTCGTCGCCGTCGCCGCCATCGAGGATGTCGTCGCCGTCCTCGCCGTAGACCCGGTCATTGCCGGCGCCGCCCATGACGTGATCGTCACCGGCATCGCCATGAAGCTCATCATTGCCGATGCCGCCATCCACGGTGTCGTCGCCCTCGTCGCCATGAACGACGTCGTCGCCGGCATCCCCGGCGATCTGATCGGCGCCCTCGCCCCCCTGGATCCCATCATTGCCGTCGCCGCCGGAGAGCTGGTCGTTGCCCTTGCCGCCATTGATCGTGTCGTTGCCGGCCTCGCCATGGATGATGTCGTCGCCATCCTCGCCGAAGAGCTGGTCGTCGCCATCGCCGCCATAGATCGTGTCGTTGCCGTCGCCGCCATAGACGATGTCATTGCCGCGGCCGGCATAGATCAGGTCATGGCCGGTGCCGCCGCGGATGAAGTCGTTACCGGCGCCGCCATGCAGGATGTCCGAGCCGCCGCGGCCGTCGATCACGTCATTGCCGTCGCGTCCATCGATCCGGTCGGCGCATTCGGTCCCGGTCAGGCTGTCATCGCCGGCGGTGCCGTTGATCTCGGTGAACTCGACGACGCTGAAGAGCGCGGTCTGGGCGACCGCGACGCTGTCGTCGCTGACCTCGTAGCTCAGCGTCACCGCGCCAAAATAGCCGGGCGTCGGGGTGAACTCCCAGCCGCCCTCGACCGCGGTCAGGGTGCCGCTCGAGGCGGTGAGGTTGCGGATCGACAGCGCATCGCCATCGGGGTCGGTCGCGCCCGAGAGCAGGCCGATCGTGGTGATCAGCAGCGTCTCGCAAAGCCCGATGCTGCGCAGGCTGACGGCGCCGGCGAGCTGCGGTGCCCGGTTGCGCGGGCTCCCGGGACCGCCGGGCGTTCCGGGGCCGCCGGGGTTCTCACCGCCGGGACCGCCGGGGCCGGGATTGCTGCCTGGACCGGGATGGTGGCCGCCCGAGGAGCCGCCAACAGAGGCGATCCCCTCGAAGGCATGGCCGCCGCCACCGCCGGCACTGCCGGAGAGGCCGCTGCCATGGGCGAGCGTCAGGTTGTCGTTGCTGGGCGGGTCGCCGCCGAAGACGTCTTCGAGCTTGGCCGGCGAGAAGCGGCGCAGCGGCAGCTGCTCATAGTCGATCGACGGCGAATCGATGCCGAGGAAGGCGGCCAGCCCGGCCGTTTCCGTGGCCGGGCCACCGGAGCCGAGCGCCTGTTCGGCCTCCGGCTCCTGCTTGATCGTGCCGGTCTCGTCCTCGGCCTCCTTGTCCTCGCCCTCGGCCTCGGCCTGCTTCTGCGGGCCTCCCCCAGCCGCATCCTCGGCCGGGGGTTCGGTGGGCGGACCGAGATCGGGCTTGGCGTGGCTGGGGAAGAGGCTCTTGACGTAGATCGAGACCGCGGTCAGCGCGAGCACGACCAGCGCCGGCCAGCGCGACGGGGCCGCGTCCTCGTCCGTGATCTTGCGGTAGCTCTGCTCCGCGGTGGGCGCGCCCGGCGCCTGCGACTTGAGGGTCTTGATCTCGATCATGCCGACACCCGTTCATGCGGAGGCTTGAAGGGAGCTGTGGATGGGACTGGCCTGCGGCATCCGCAGCGGGGCGGCCGGCGCCACCTGCGTCGTCGCCGGGGTGAGGATCTCGTTGCGCGGCCCGAAGGCGGCGAGCTTGCCGTTCTGGATGACGCCGACGAAGTCGACGGCGGCGAGCGCGCTCGGCCGGTGCGCCACGATGATCGCGATGCCGCCGCGCTCCTTGACCGTCTCGATCGCCGCCTTGAGCGCGCTCTCGCCCTCGCCGTCGAGATTCGAGTTCGGCTCGTCCATGACGACCAGGAAGGGGTTGCCGTAGAGCGCCCGCGCCAGGCCGATGCGCTGGCGCTGGCCGGCCGAGAGCGCCGCCCCCTGCGGCCCGAGCTGGGTCTGGTAGCCATCGGCCAGTCGCACGACCATCTCATGGATGCCGGCCGCCTTCGCCGCCGCCACCACCCCGGCCGCGTCGCTCTCAGCCGAGAGCCGCGAGATGTTCTCCTCGACGCTGGCATCGAGCAGGCTGACCTCCTGCGGGAGATAGCCGATGAAGCGGCCGAGCGCCACCTCCGGCCATTGCGCCAGCTCGGCCCCATCGAGCCGGACCGAGCCGCGCAGGCACGGCCAGATCCCGGTCAGGGCCCGCACCAGCGTCGTCTTGCCGCCGCCGCTCGGCCCGATCAGGCCGAGCGCCGTGCCCGCCTTCAGGTCGAAGCCGACCTCGCTGAGCAGGACCTGGCCCGAGACCGGGGCGGCGACCGTGATCTTGTCGACCTTGAGCGCGCCCACCGGCGCCGGCAGCTGCATCGGCACCACCGCCTGGCTCAGCGCCACCACCGTCTCGCGCAGGCGCTGGAAGGCGGCCCGGGCCGCGACGAAGGACTTCCAGTTGGCGATGGCGAGATCGACCGGCGCCAGCGCCCGCGACGAGGCGACCGAGGAGGCGATGATCGCGCCGGCCGAGAGCTCGCCCTTGATCGTCAGATAGGCGCCCATCCCGAGGATCGCCGATTGCAGGATCATGCGCAGCACGCGCGAGACCGCGCCCAGGCTGCCGCCGAGGTCATTGGCCCGGGTCTGCAGCGCCAGATGCTCGCGGTTGGCCAGGTTGAAGCGCTCGACCGCCCGGTCGGCAAAGCCCATCGCCTTCAGCACCTCGGCATTGCGGGCATTGGAATCGGCGATCGCGCCGCGGGTGATCGCCGCCTGGCGCGTCGTGCCGTTGAGCCGGCGGGTCAGGATCTCGCTGGCCACCGTCAGCAGGGTCAGCACCACCGCGCCCGCCAGCGTCAGCGCGCCGAGCCAGGGGTGCAGGAAATAGGCGAAGGCGAGATAGAGCGGGATCCAGGGCAGGTCGAACAGCGCGCCCGGCCCCTGGCTGCCGAGGAAGCCGCGCACCGTGTCGACATCGCGCCCGCGCTCCAGCGCCTCCGTGCTGGAGAAGCCGAAGCGCGGCATGTCGATCGCCACCCGGTGCGCCAGCGGCGCGATATCCTTGTCGAGCCTGGCCCCGACCCGGACCAGCACCTGCGAGCGGATCACGTCGAAGGCGCCCTGGAACAGGTAGAGCCCGATCGCCAGCGCCGAGAGCGCCGCCAGCGTCTGGACGCTGCCCGAGGTCAGCGCCCGGTCATAGACCTGCAGCATGTAGAATGAGCCGGTCAGCGCCAGCACATTGATCAGCCCCGAGATCACGAACAGGAAGAGGAAGGCCGAGCGGAAGCCGAGCGTCAGCCTGGCGGCATCGCGGCGGCGGGCGGAGGTCTGTGCCTTGGAGGGCGCCATGATCGCAAACCGTCAAAGGGAGGAGCAGTCGGCAGGAAGGCGGTGCAGGAAAGTGGCCGGCGCGGCCGCTACAGCGTGAAGTTGCTGCCGGTCAGTGTGTTACAATCCCGATCCGCTCGAGAATGAACTCAAGGTCAGAGCGAATGTGCTGTGCCATGACGCCCTCCTGGGGTTTCAAGAAACCCGTATCGGCTTCGTCTCGGACAATGCTCCGCCGCTCGCGCCAAAGGGCACGACGCCGGTTGCACCGGCCGCAAGAACTTCGTTTGAGCTAGCGTTCAGCCGCTGGAGACCCAGCGCACGCTGCATCATGCACGTCGGCACCCTGGCCGTAAGAGGAGAACGTCGGATAATTTCTACTAGCGCTTGGTCTAGGTATTTCCGAGACAATCGTCGTATAGAATACAGACCTAAGTCTCATCCATTCTCAGGGTGAAGGCCGTAATGGCATCGGTGTCCAGCCGCTGGTCGGGCCCCCAGAGCCAAGACACAGGAGTCGACCAGGAGCCCGGGCTTTCGAAGGGAAGAGCTCCGCACAATCAGTATGGTTGCCGCATTTTATTCGCTCAGATGCGTGATCAGGATCGAGAGGCCAAGGCCGATAAGCGCGCGAGACCGCCGGCGGTCGCGCCGAGCATCAGCCGGTTCTCGCTGCCGCTGTTTTCGCAGCGGTGCAGGCGAAGATCGCGGCAGCCGCGATCACGCGCGTATTCGAAAAGGCTCCTTCGTTAGAGGGTTTACAAGGAAAGTTGACTACGCAACCATCTGGTTCGGCCAGGGGACTAATTTTGGGGGGCAGGGCCATGCCGGATCGATCGGTTGCGATCGTGGATGATCATCCTTTGCTGATGGAGGGGGTCGCCGCGCAGCTGAAACAATGGGGCGGTTTCACGCTCGCCGCGATGGGTAATGCAGCGGCTCACGTTGTGTCGATTACAAGGACGCATCACCCCGACGAGATGATCGTCGATCTCGGCATGGCGGGGGATGTCTATCAGGCGATAGCAGACGCATCGAAGATTGCTCCCGAGACGAAGATCATCGTGTTCACGGCCTCGACCAGCACAGATGATGCGATCAAGGCGCTGAATGCCGGGGCCAGGGGCTATGTCCTGAAGGGCAGCCCGGGAGAGGAACTCCTCCAGGCTCTGAACGCCGTGCAGCGGGGCGAGGTCTACGTCACCCCGTCCTTCGCGACCAAGGTGATCTGTGCCTTGAAGGACCAGACCCTCCAACGGCAGAAGGCGATCAGCAACAAGCTCAGCGTTCGGGAGGAGCAGATCGTCGGGCTGCTGCTGCAGGGTAAGAAAAACAACGAGATCGCTGACGAGCTTTCGCTCAGCGACAAGACGGTCAGGGCCTACATGACCAGCCTGATGGCCAAGCTGAACGCCCGGAATCGCCTAGAGGCGGTCATTGCAGCGCAGAAGCTAAATGCCGCTGCGAGCGTGCCCCCGCCGCGCTGATGCACCGTCTCGGCCACCTAGTCGTCTGCCGTCGATCCGCGCTTCAGCTACCGGGCCGAGGATGTCGTCGCCACGCTGGAAAGGGTCCGCGCGAAACTTGGCTATCCGAAGACGATCCGGGTCGATCAGGGCTCCGAGTTCGTCAGCCGCGACCTCGACCTGTGGGCCTATGCCACGAGAATCGAAGGGCTGAGCAGATCAAAGCTGGCGGGCCCGAACCAGCGTTCCGGCCGTGAGACCAAGAGAGAGCCCACCATCGCGGCCACGATCGCTGCAATCAGGAAGCGCCGCCGCTGGGGCCATGCCGGGGGGATTACATTTCCCGAGACAAGAGCGATCTCCGAGGCTTTGGCGGACACGGACAAAGGCGGCTGCCGGCGGAAATGCGGGACATAGGCGCCCTTCGGAATGTCGATGATGACGGGATCGCTGTCGCCCGCAGCAAGATAGTAGCGTTCGAGGGCCATTCGGAGGCGACCGGCCTCAAGGCGAACAACTGAATCGCGCTGTGGATCGAAGTCGGAGCTCCGACCGAAGACGTCGTTCGCGACCGTGAAGGACTTGAGGCGATCGGCCCTGCCCAAAAGCGTTTGATCGACGACATATGAGAGGAAATGCCGCCCGCGCTCCGGGATAATGAACTCGGTACTGGCGAGAATTCGCGCGAGCTGAGCCCGGATCTCGCCGGCGTCTGGGGAACCAGGTCGGTCGCTCTCCCTTGCAAAGGCGACGTTTGTACCCGCTGCCACATGAGATTTGGCTCCGAAGGAGAAATCGTCGACCAAGGTTGGTATGCGGTGTGATTGAAATCACCAGAGGGCACGCAGACGCACGCGTACTGCGCTCACGGGATCGATAGCATGCCGGGTGCCGAGGGCTACCCGATAAGGCGACCACACTCCCGCGCCGCCTTCTCGAACGCTTCTCGTGCATCGCCGACAGTCCCGGCATCGTTGAGCACTGCTTTGCAGGCGCGCACAGCGTCTTGCCACTTCGGCCCCGCTCCGATCGCTTTCCAGGCAAGCAAGAACTCTGCGGCTTGCTCCACGTCGGTGATGGAATATCCGACTCCGGGCCGGTCGGACTGAACGACAACGCCTGGACTGAACCGATGCATCGGCATGGCACATTTCCCTCGGAACTCGATCTCAGCCAGCTTTCTTTGAGGGCTGCGCCACCTTCGAAGGCGCGGCCTGCTTCCGGCTGGGCTTCTTCATCCCGGCGCTGGCGCGAAGGGCTTCCATAAGGTCGACCACGTTCGTGGCCCTCCCCGGCTTGGGAGTGGAAATCGTCCGCCCCTCAATTTTTGCCTTCACAAGCTCGGAAACCGCCGCTTCATAGCGATCGGTAAAGCCTGCCGCATCGAATTTCCCAGCCTTGGTCGTGATGATGTGTTTGGCGAGATCGAGCATCTCGCCCTTGATCTCGATGTCCTCAACCTCTGCGAACGCGCTCGCGGCCGACCGAACCTCATAATCGAAGTTGAGGGTGTGGGCGATCATTCCAGGTCCGTTGGCTCGGATCAGGACAGCTCGATATCGGCGAAATAGCACAGCGTGAGCGAGCGCGCCGACGTCACCCCGCTCGAGGGCATTCCGCAGGATCGCGAAGGGGGCATCAGCACCCGGCCCGGCGGGTGCCAGGTAATAGGGCTTGTCGAAATACAGAGTATCGACCTCGCTGGACGGGACGAAGGCCTGTATCGCGAGTTTCTTGTCCGATTGCGGAATCGCAGCCTCGAGCTCTTCGGGTTCGATCATCACGTAATTGTCGGGGTCGATCTCATAGCCCTTCACCTGGTCTTCCCTTTCGACGGGCTTGCCCGTGGTGGGGTCGATGAATTCGCGGCGAAGCCGGTTTCCTGTCTTGCGGTTGACCATGTTGAAGGTGGTGCGTTCTGCGGTCGAAGCAGCGGTGTAGAGCGCCACGGGCACGGTCAGAGTTCCGACTTGCAGCGTACCTTTCCATTGGGCTCGGGCTGTGGCCATGGAACGCAACTCCGGCACGACGAACCTGACTCAACGCACAGGGAACAGAAGACGTTCCAATGGATTGATCTGGTGTGTGGAGGGCCGCAGCATGGCTCCGAAATTCTGGACCGGATATCTGCGCCTTTCGCTGGTCACCTGTCCGGTCGCGCTTCAGCCAGCGACCTCTGAGAGCGAAAAGGTTCGATTTCACACACTCAATCGGGCGACGGGGCAGAGGGTCGTCAGCCGCTACCTCGATTCCGTAACAGGCAAGCCCGTCAAAGACGAGGACGAGGCGAAAGGCTACGCGGTCGGGGAGGATCAGTTCGTCGTGTTTACCGACGATGAGCTCGCCTCGGTCGGGCTCGAAAGCACGAGGACGATCGAAATTGATCTTTTTACAGAGCGCGCTTCGGTTCCGTGGATCTATCTCGACAGCCCGTATTTCATGACGCCCAGCGACCCTGTCGGTGAGGAGGCCTTCGCGGTCATCCGGGAGGCCATGGCCGCAACGGATACCGTCGGCATATCGCGCGTGGTCCTCAACCGCAGGGAGCGGGCGGTGATGCTACAGCCTCAGGGAAAGGGCATCATCGCATGGACGCTTCGCTTCGGCGATGAAGTGCGCAAGCCCGGCCAATTTTTTGGCGATATTCGATCCGCGGACGAGGACCCCGCGTTGGCGAAGTTGGCTGATAAGCTTGTCGTTCAAAAGACCGCGCACTGGTCGGCAGACTTCATGAAGGATCCGGTTCAGGAGCACCTCAAAAAGCTCATCGCTTCGAAGCAGAGCCGGAGTGTCAGGCGTGTCGCGGCAGAGCGGAAATCCAAGGGCAACGTCGTCAACATCATGGACGCATTGCGGGCGTCTCTGAAAGAGACGCTGGACGCCGAAAAGGGCGGGCGCACCAAAAGGCATTGAGGGGGGCTCAAAACCGCTTCCAAAGCGAGGGCCGTCCCAAGGCCCATGGAAGCTTGAGGCGGCCCTAACTCCGGGTCATTCAGGATCAACGGTCGCGTTCATGCATGCGCAGAACCGGCCCGTTCCGCTCGTCGGCCGACAAATCCGACATCGGTATCACCGGTCAGCGAGAGCGCGACATTCAACAGCGCCCCGTCATCACACTGTAGCTGCATCTCATCGGCAAAGAGGCCCGGATCAAGTGTAGCCCCGGCGTACGCAAGTTGACCCGCGATACCTCCCCCGACCGTCCGCACGTATTCATAGGTCACAGGACGATGCTCGCCGTCTTTTGTGACCAGAACACCTTTTCCAGAAATCATTGACGTCTCCCATATCGTCAAAACCCCTTCCCGCCCGAAGCCATAACGAGACTTAACGGGAAAGATTGATCAATCAGTAGGCACCCCCTACTTGTCGAGACCATGGCCAGCTTAGGACGATACCGTGCCGACGCCCTCCCCTGTCGACCGCCGCCGTTGCGATCCACGCGTCCATTCCGCTTCCCGCAATCAGAATTCGAAACGCCCACGCGAACCGAAAGAGGCGCAGTTCGCGCCCTGAGGAACAGATTCGGGGTGCTTGGAATTCCCTTCTCATGCTGCCGCAGCGGTCCCGGGCTGCGGGCCAAAGAGAAGGACCTCCGAACATGCGCACAACCGCTCTTACTCTCGCCGCCGCGCTGCTATCCTGTACCGCCTTCGCCCAGACAACGCCCGTCCCCGCTCCGGCGGAGCCAAAGGTGTTTGTTTCCGTCGAAGAAGCATCGGCGCTCGTCAGCAGTCTCAAGGGTCTCGACGTCAGGAACGCCGGTGACGAGAATGTCGGCGAGATCGAGGATTTCGTCATCGCCGGTAACTCGTTCGCATCCTACATTCTGTCGGTCGGCGGCTTTCTCGGCATGGGCACGCATTATGTTGCAGTGAGCCCCAGCGCCCTTGCCGTGACCTGGAATGCAGCGGACAAGAAATGGAATGCCCGGATCAACGCCACCAAGGAGCAGCTAAAGGCCGCGCCGCAGTTCAAGTATGAAGGCCGCTTCGCGAAATGAGCCGAACTGCCTAGTGACTTTCCAAGGTGACGATTTCCTCTGCAAACTCGAGGCGATGGACGACTGGCTGCACTTGCTGCTTTGGGATGTGGTGGTCTCCGCCATTGACGCGCTTACCCGTAGGGATGGCGAGGAATACCGCCCTTGTGTGCCGCGTGGCCAAGCACCCGCAGGCGCGCTTGGTGAAGCAGGCCGATCTTCTCGATATCCTGGCAGCGGCACGGCTCGCGAGCGTTAGTGACCGTTTGAGCGAAAAGTATGCGGCCGGCCTTCGCGCAATTCCACGAAATGCCGCTGCCGCCTTAAGGCGCGTCAGCCGAATGGTCCCAATCGTTCTGATCGACGATGCCCGACGTGGCGGCGCCGAATTTGTTCGCACGGCGGCCAGCCCCCATCTGCCCAGCGCTTGCAGGTGGCGAGCAGGGAACTCGGATTCGTCGCCAGCGTTTAATTCCGATCTACGCCGCTACCCAAAAGAGGAGGACGACATGCCTGCAAAATCAGCCGCTCAACAGAAGGCTGCGGGCGCCGCGCTCGCTGCCAAGCGCGGAGACATGAAGAAGAGCGAACTCAAGGGCGCTTCGAAATCGATGGAGAAGTCGATGAGCGAGACTGAACTCGACGAGATGGCTTCGACCAAACGCAAGGGGAAGCCCGAGCACAGCAGCAAGCGCTGAGACATCGACTCCAGGAGGAGGCACGTATGACCACGCGGTTTGAACCGCCTTTCCCGGAGCAGCACCAGCCCATGCCCGGACGGACCAATGCCATGTCGCCGCGACCGGATCACGGCGAAGATAGCTACGTCGGCTGCAACCGCCTCAAGGGCAAGCGTGCGATCATCACGGGCGGGGACAGCGGCATCGGAAGGGCTGTCGCCATCGCCTTCGCCCGGGAGGGCGCGGACGTCCTGATCTCCTATTTGAACGAGGACGAGGATGCCGATGAAACCCGCCGCTGGATCGAGAAGGCTGGACGGAAAGCCGTGCTGGTGCCCGGCGACATCCAGGAATCAGCCCATTGCCGCAAGATCGTCGAGCGGGCCGTGGCCGAGCTCGGCGGCATCGACATTCTCGTCAACAATGCCGCCCATCAGGCGAGCTTTAAGGAGATCGGCGAGATCTCGGACGAGGAGTGGCAACTCACCTTCGCCGTCAACATCCATGCGATGTTTTACCTGACCAAGGCCGCTGTCCCGCACATGCTGCCTGGCTCCTGCATCATCAACACAGCCTCGGTGAATGCCGACAAGCCGAATCCGACCTTGCTCGCCTATGCCACGACGAAGGGCGCAATCCAGAATTTCACCGGCGGACTGGCGCAGTTGCTGGCGGAAAAGGGTATCCGAGCCAATGCCGTGGCACCGGGGCCGATATGGACGCCGCTGATTCCCTCGACGCTTCCAAGGGACAGAGTCGCCAATTTCGGCAAGCAGGTTCCGATGAAGCGGCCCGGCCAGCCCGGAGAGTTGGCAACAGCCTATGTGATGCTGGCCGATCCCCTCTCGAGCTACGTCTCGGGGGCCACCATCGCCGTGACCGGTGGTCATCCGATTCTTTGATTGGAAACGACCGGCGGGCAGGCGGAAGAAGCGATCCAGGTTAGCGGCCCTATTGGCCCGGTGCGAATTTACAGTGCTGATCGCTGCTAATGTCCCGCCCAAATATCCGAGCCTTTCTCAGCGGCGCATAGCATTAGTTTCCGCAAAGACGAGAAGCCCTCCGAGTACCGCCAACACCATGACTGCCGATACGTGCGGACTGCCGAAAAAAACACCACAAAGCGCGATTGCCACGAGGAAACTCCCGGATAGCCAGGAAGGTGCTTTCATGCAGAAGGCGCCCAACACGAGGATGGCATACGAGCAGAGCAATCCGCCGCACTCGTGCATGAAGACCCCGTGAGCAGACGGGGCCTCGATGCTTGCGCCAAAGCCTCTCAGCCCGAGCATCACGAAGCTTGTGACTAGGCCACATGCCCCCGCAAAGAGCGCTATAACGCCACCGGCTCTTCGCATGCTTTATCCGGTGCATTGTCTGCCGCTGATCTTATATGGGGGATATTGCTTAGCCGGACATTAATCTCGGACCCGCCTAGTCCGGGTTGCAGGCGCCCAGAATTGTCTCCGGCTTGTTCTTCGCCACCATCGCCGAGCAAGTAATTTCTGGGCCTCGAATGGATACGCCGGCTCCGGCAAGGGTTTTGGCCATCCTGGTGATTTCGGCGCCAGCGATCCTGCCCAGCGGCGGGATTGATAGACTGAACTGAATCAGATCAAGGATCGACGCGCTATCCGACCATGTGCTTGCAGGAAGCGGAAGCTCGAACAGAACCTGAGTGACCACGTTCTTGCGGTCTCGCCTGATGTAGAGCCTTCGCTTTTCCGACCCATCAGACACGAAGCAATATTCAGGCTCGCAACCACGGTCCTGAAGGCCAAACTCGGGGCGCGCGGCAACGATGGCAACAAACTTTCTGACCGTCACCCCAAAATCATCAGCTGCCGCCTGACTCGCGACCAGGAGCATCCCGGCGACCATAAGCGCGCGCATGCTTCCCCCCAATATTTTAGGGGAGTGTGAGGCCAATATAAGATTCGGAAAAGGGGGGCGTGGCGGAATATCCGGCCATCGTGTTCACTCACCGAGGGTCGGAAATCCGGAGCTAGAACAGCGTTTCCTTGAACGGCTCGGCCGTAGCCGGGTCGTCATCCCCTACCCCGGTCCTGTTCATCCGCTGCGACACGATCCACTCGCGCAGTTCCTGCGGCGGCTGCATCAGCAACTCCTTGCCGCCCGAGCCATTAAGCCACGCGTCGAAATCGCGCGGCAGCAGCGTCGCCGGCATACGATTGTGGATCTCGGACATCCATTTGTTCGCGTCGCGCGTGATGATCGTGCAGGAAACGATCTCCTCGCCGGACTCTGGATTGGTCCAGGCCTCCCACAAGCCCGCGAAGCCGAGCAGGCCGCCATCGGCGGCGTTGATGAAATGCGGGGTCTTGTCGCCCTTCTCGCCAGTCCATTCGTAGAAGCCGCTCGCCGGAACGATGCAGCGCCGTTTCACATAGGCTGAGCGAAACATGGCACTGGAATCGACGGTCTCGATCCGGGCGTTGAATGTGGCTCCGGACTCGTTCGCCTTCTTCTTCCACCAGCCAGGAATGAGCCCCCACCGCGCTTTCTTCAGGATGCGGTTGCCGTCCTGGTCGCGCACAATGATGTCGACCTCGCATCGCGCACCCAATGCGATTTATGGCGCGGTTCCTCGCGGCCGGCCAAGAGCAGTATGCGATCATCGCCGCGCTCCATGACGTGGTTGAAGATTCCGACTGGACCTTGGACGATCTGCGGCGCGAGGGCTTCTCGGACGCCGTGGTGTCTGCCGTCGACGCGCTAACCCGCAGGGATGGCGAGGAGTACCTCCCGTTCGTGCGCCGCGCGGCCAGCCATCCGCAGGCGCGCTTCGTGAAGCAGGCCGATCTTCTCGATAACCTGGCAGCGGCACGGCTGGCGAACGCCAGCGACCGTGACCGTTTGAGCCAAAAATACGCGGCTGGCCTTCGCGCGCTCCACGAAAGACGCATCAGATTTGGGGGGCACGGATGGAGGCCAAAGTCTCCCCCTTGAAAACGCCGAACCTCGCGATAAATTTTTTCGGTATCAGCCACGGAAGGAGAAATCCGATGACCGCGGTTCCCGAACTCAAACCGGAAATGCCGACCATCTGCATCATCTGCCATGAGGATTATCGGTATGCGCTCCAGCGCATCGGCCAGCTTGAGGATGCCAAGCCCAATTCAGTGGATGCCCTCGAACTGGAAGCGCTCCGCGCCGCCGTCGTCCGCTATGAGGAGCGAGAGGTGTCGCCCAGCAAAGGCGAGACAGGGCAGTTCCTGCGGGGGTAGGCGACGGCGGTCTGATTCTTGAGGTTGAAGATTGCGCGTGTGCGCCTACTCCCTGTTCTGTTGTGAGCAGGTTTGGCCTTTCAGCTCGGGGGCCGCGAAAACGGAGCATCGCGACACGCGCCGCGACCTTGGTGGAGGCGGAATGGGAGATCGCTACTTGGTACTCCTCGCTACCTATTCGGACGTTTTACGCGCTGTCGACCGAGTCCAGGACCTGACTGGTTGTCTCGAGGACACGCCAGAAGAGGTCGAGCTGATCCAGCTCGTTGCGGCCCTTGAAATGTGGGTTTCGCTCAGGTCGGAAGCAGAAGGAAGACCGCTGGCTCGCGACGGATCGTCCGACTGAAACACCTGCCGCCGATAAGCCTCCTCGGGCACTCGCAGATTGGTTGGCGCGGCACCCTACACGCACTGATGCGTTGCGTTACCTTTGAACAACGCCCCTACTCCGTGCGCTGCTCTATTCTTGTGCCTGGCTGAAATGATGCTCGTTTGGTGTCGCCCGCACTGGAGTAACACATGCTCACTGGTCATGGTGTATTGGTCTCGCAACGCGGGCCGCGCTTTGCATTGACCTATGAACTGGTCGACACCGCGGGCACGGGGCGGATCGGCCATCTCATGTTCGACAATGCGGAGTGCGACCCGGCGCTCTTCGCGGAGCTGATGATGCTTGATTGCGAGAACGGCGAGAAATTAGACGTCACGGTGACGGTGGTTTCGGATCGTTGCCTGGGCGTCGTCGGCAGGGTCAAACTGCAACACAACTAGACCTCGTCGAGGCGAAGCACGCCGTCGGCATCGGCAACGTCGCGCAGCCCCTTGTACGATCCGTGCCGCAGCTTCTGGTCCGTCGTCAAGCCGCGGAATTCGATCTCAGCCACCAGTGACGGCGTCACCCAGCGTGTGCCTTTTCTCGTCAGGTTCAGCGCGGGCTGATCGATCAGGAGCGCGTCGAGCTGCTCCCGGAGCGCCGTCGCGGAGCGATCCGTGAACCCGGTTCCTACGCTACCGACATAGGTTAGCCGGTTGTTCTTCCAGGCCGCGAGCAGCAGCCGCCCGATACCGCCCAACGCGGACGACGACGGCTCATAGCCGATGATGAAGAACCCTTCCGACTGGATGCACTTGATCTTGAGCCATTCGCCGCCCCGGCCGGAGCGATAGGGCGTATTTCGGCGCTTCGCGATGATGCCCTCGAGGCCCAACTCGCAGGCCAGCGTCAGGAAGGCGGGGCCATCTGCGTCCACCTCTTCGCTGAGCATGATGCCAGGAGCGGCGCCCTGGATGACCGGGGCCAGCAGGTCGCGGCGCTCGGCCAGCGGCATGCGCCGGAGGTCTTGGCCATTGAGATACAGGATATCGAACGCGAACATCACCGCGAGATGAGCGTTGCGTGTTCCGCCACGGCCGCCAAGCGCGTTCTGAAGCGCCGAGAAATCCGAGCGGCCTTGCTCATCCAGAACGACAGCCTCGCCGTCCAGGATGGCGCTATAAACTCGCAGAACCTTTGTCGCTTCGGCTACGGTCGGGAATCGATTGGTGCAGTCATGCCCGCCGCGGGTCAGGATGCGAACCTTGCCCGGCTGGATATGGATGGCGATGCGGTAGCCGTCCCATTTGACCTCATAGGCCCAATTCTCGCCCTCGGGTGGCTTGGTCGCGAGCTTGGCCAGGCAGGGCTCAACCCTATCGGGCATCGGGTCTTCAAGCAGGCTCGGCTGGCTCGGATCTGGCGGCCTGCTGACGACCCCGCTCTTCAAAGCGGCGAAACCTGGCCCGGAACGCAGGATACGACGCGCGCACACAACAGCTACTCCACCACGCGCACCAAACGCCGGCCCAGGGAGATTCGTTCAGGGGATCTCCATTGAAAAGGATGCCACGGCGTGGTCGTCTGGCGGCAAGCTGCAGGAGATAAGCCGTGTCTGCTTCCGCGCCTCGCTACTCATGGTCCCATCTCGCCGGCCGCGAGGTCTCGACGAGCTCCGAAGCATGGCGGCACGAATGCGAGATCGAGTATCTGCTCGCCATGCCGGAGCAGCAACGAGCGGAGTTTCTCGACGGCATTCCCGGCGCCATCGATCGCGAAAGCAGGGGCGTGAAGGGTGTGCGCGGAGAGGCTGCCGTGGCCGCGCTCAAGGAGGCCATTGAGCGCCTCCGGCAAATCAAGACGCGAGGCTGAGAAGCGAGAGGGCCGCCCGTCTGGGACCATGCGGTTGCCCCCCGTCCTGGGGATTGCCGGCGGGGCTCCCAAGCCGTGATGGCACCGGACGTGGGATCGACATCGATGGCAAATGCGGGGACCAAGCGCCGGTGATCAGCCGCGCCTCATCCCATTGGCGTCTCGAGGCAGGATGTCCGGAACACTCGCCTCGCACCTTGCCGAAGCAGGCTGCTTTCCTAAATTTTTCTTGGCAGATTCACTTCAGAGGGAGGGAGCCATGCCATTCGCAACGCTGAATGACCCCGTTGACCTCGCTCGGGCGCGCGCGGCGCTGGATGCCGCCTGGAACGAAGTCAGATCGACCGTTCCCGTCGGCTATGAGGAGCGAGAGCACATCCGGCTCGCTTACATCGTGGCTGCGCTGGTCCATGTGGCCGAAGACGAAGATGACCTGGCGTGGCGGGCCAAGGAACGCTTCCGACAGACATTCAACGTGTAGCTGCCATCCGCAGATAATGGCGGTCCGAGTCCGCCCTGGAGTTGTGGCACACGGGATGCGGTTACGTCGGTGATTTCATGAAATCGATCCGTCTGGGGTTAACCCTGGAGGCTCACCATGCATTGGACAGTTCAAAAGACTGCTCCTCGCGTCGTCTGGTCCCGTCTCTTCGGTCGCGAGGTTCTTTCCGATTCCGGGGAGTGGCGGCACGAATGTGAGGTCGAGTATCTTCTCGCCCTCCCGAAGGCGGAACGAGCCCGAATCCTTGATGGCGTCCCCCACGCGCTCGACCGCGAGAACCAAGGCATCAAGGCCGTTCGCGGCGAGGCAGCAGTCGCTGCGCTGAAGGTTCAGATCGAGCGGCTGCGGCTTAAAAAAATGAAGGCTGAATGTGGGCCCCGCCGCTCCAGGCGAGGCTCTCTCAGGCCGTGGAGAGCGCGGTAGGAGATCGCAACGCCACCACGTGCAACAGACCCACAGTGAAATCAGTGGTTCCGCGATTTGTCAGCGATTGAGCCTCGCCGAACTCGGGCACACGCCACGGCCCCCCCCCGGCCGATGGGTGGGGGTCAGCGGGGCTCCTAAGGCCGTGCCTACGTGAAGGGTATCATGGCGTCGACACGCGCGATAACCACCCATGGCGATGCATTTGGTTCCGCAGGGACTTCAACCTCCCGGTTTTTAAGGCGATTGACGTCCGGAGGACGGGAGCAAGAAACAAAAATGGCCCGCGTGAACCCTGTGCGTTGGCATAGCACATTCCCGTGCTCCTGATTGCCGAACGCAAGGCGCAGCCGGCAGCTTCCCGGGATGACCGGCGCTACTCGTCATCCAGTCGAAGAACGTCCGGACGAAGAGCAGCCCCACCGGCTGGGGGGGCATATTTGGCGGGGCCGCTCCCCAGGCCGCGGCGGCGCCGGATGTGAACAACGCCACCACGCAGTAGCCAACCGATGGCGAAATCAGCGGTTCCACGGCTCGCTAATTATTTAACTCAGTCAGGAGCCTCGTCGCATTTTCGGTGCGGTTTCATTGAACCGCCGGACAGCCATCAACGGCAAATCGACGGTCGGATCCTCCGCCCAGAGGTCGGTGATCACAGCGGCAAGACGCTCGCGCTGGCCCGCGGCGCTCAATGGGTCGATCCTAGCCCGCGAACGAAAGAAGCCCCGCCGTAGCTGCGGCGGGGCCCGAGTCTGTGCGACCCTGTGGAGCGTGGCGAGGTCAGCACGGGGTCGAAACGGGCAACTCCGAAATCAGTTCCATTTAGAAAGCCGGCTCTATTCTGGCTTGAGGTTCTCGGCACAGGTTTTTCCCGAGCGTTGGTCGGGAACGAGTTCGTAAGCGATTTTTTGTCCGTCGTGCAGCTTTCGCAAGCCCGCGCGCTCTAAGGCGCTGATGTGAACAAACACATCGTGCCCGCCGTCGTCAGTTGAATAAACCCAAATCCCTTGGTGGGATTGAACCACTTCACCGTTCCCGTCGCCATGGCTGTCCTCCGCAACCCTGAGCCCGAAAAAGGGCCCACGGCGTCTTCCCACAGCGGGCCAAGTCTGGCTCATCAATGACCGGCTGAACGCGAACAAGAACGCAGGGTTCCGCCAAACGCAAAAAGGCCCGCCACCCCCTTTCGGAGCGGCGGGCCAGTTTGTTCCGGGCGAAGGATCAGGACGCCCGGCAGCAATTCAGGACGCCACACTCGCTCCACTCTCGACGAGCCCGCTGCGGAGCCGGTTATCTCTCCCGTCAGGTGGCCGTCTACGACCAACCGCAATCCTTTGCGATCATGAGCGCATCCGACTCCAAGGAGGCTGCCAACTCCCGGTATTCCTCAATCCGGTCTGTGGCTTCGGGCCTTCCCGAGGTGATCAAGAAATCGAGCACACTCCACACCAGTTCGTACGCCTCGCAAATATCGACAAAGACCGGATCATCGGAGTTTTGTTCAAAGGCGGCTCGCCAGGACGGCAGCCGCAGCATGAGACGTTTCAGTCCGTATCGTTGGATCGGCGTCATGGTCGTAAATACAAAAAGCGCGATCGAAGCGCGCATGCTGCCAGCAACGCAGCATTGCCTCAATTGTACCTGAGGGCGATTCAGGGGGCCCCGCCGCAGGGGATATTTCAGCGGGGCCTTTAGGCCGTGTGGCCTTCGAGGGCTGCTGAAGAAGGCCAGCACGCCAAAACAACGAATGCACCCGAAAACAGTTCCAGCCTAGGGACTCGGCAATGCGCTCTACTTTCGAAAGCGCCTACGCTTTTTTTGTCGCGGTTGTTCGTGCCGAGCAACGGAGCAACGATCATGAAACCCTCACGCTATTTGTCCATGGCCTGTTTCGCATCTGCTCTTCAGGCCAGCATTGCATTCGCCGGTCCTTGTACCGGCGAAGTCGAGGCCCTCACGAAGACATTGGCTGCGACGGACGCGGGTTCTGGGCCGACGTCGGGCGTTACGGGGACAAGCCAGTCTGGCGCCGGGGCAGCGCAACATCCGCCGGCGGAATTTTTGAGCCGCGAAGCTCAAGGCAAGGCAACATCGCCTGACGATGTCCGTCGCCAGACCCAGGGCCAATCAACGGCTGCCGATCAATCGAGGGCTCCGGCGACCGGTGCGTCTACCAAGGCAGAAGCGTCTGCTGCGGTCGATCGGGCGAAGGGGTTAGATCGCGCCGGTCGAGAGGCCGAATGCATGGAGGCCGTGCAGCAGGCAAAGCGGCTGATTGGGCCATAAGCAAACGCCCGCAGTTCCCACCGCCCTCGTTTCGTGAGCCGCGGGACCAACTGGGCGCGGCGGAAAGGCTTACTCTCCAGGGGGCCGAGTGAACTTGGGCTACTACGAGAGGACGCTGACAGCGACAACGATCAGGCCGACAACCATAGAAATCACTGGCTCAACCGAAGCGGATTTCGCTAGTTCGAAAGCGTCGCCACCATCACTGAACAAAATTCAGCGTGATCACCATGGCGTTGACCAAAGCAAGTCCGCCTCCCCCAAACAGTAAAACGTCCCGCCACCATTTGTGCATTCGAATCTCCTACCCCAAACTTGCGGTAGTGCGTGTCCGATTTGTGGTGGTCACTTCGACAATTGATCGGCATTTGAAACGAAAAAGGCCCGCCACCCCATTTGGAGCAGCGGGTCGAAACACTCCGAGATCCGACACGAGAAAACCAGCACACCAGGAGTGGACCAACTCGTCCATTCCTCCGTCGCCCTCGCAGTGGCCGCCTTGCGGCGGCGACCAACGTGAGAGCAGCTAGATGAGTTCCGGCGCTGCGGCATTCGCGTAAGGCCAAACCTTATGCTGCCACGCTGCGGGACCGTTCTTGGCAAGAGGGAGCCTCAAAAGCGGACAGACGTTCTTGGAACAAGTGGCCAACGTTGCCGTTGGATCGGGCACCCATGCCAACTGTTTCAGGGAGACACCGATGAAACGGACATTGATCGCGACGCTCTTCTCCGTCGCCACAGTTCTGGGCGCGCAGGCTCAGACCTCGACCACTGCCCCGACACCGTCCCCGAACGCCCCGGCCGATGCAAACGCCCCCCTGCCCGGTGCCAACAGCTTCACCGAGGGCCAGGCGAAGAGCCGGCTCGAGGCCAACGGCTACACCGCCGTCTCCGAACTCAAGAAAGACGACAACGGCGTCTGGAAGGGCAAGGCCACTCACGGCGGCCAGGCGGTCAACGTGAGCGTCGATTATCGCGGCAACATCACACACAACTGAGGAACCGCACGATGACCCAGACCATCACCCGATCCTACGACACTTACAGCCAGGCCGATTCCGTCATTCGCAAGCTGAAGGACGCCGGCGTCGCCGATTCCGATATCAGCCTCGTCGGCCGAGGAGACGAGGTCGACGGCGACAGCAACGCAGGTGAAGGCGCCGGCGTCGGCGGCCTGATCGGCGGAGCGGCCGGTTTATTGGCAGGCCTCGGCATGATTGCCATCCCAGGGATTGGTCCCGTCGTCGCTGCGGGCTGGCTGGCGGCAACCGCAGCGGGTGCTGCCACGGGCGCCGTCGCCGGTGGTCTCGTCGGTGCACTGACGAGTTCAGGTGTCGATGAGGAAGAGGCCCATTACTATGCCGAGACGGTCAGGCGCGGCGGCAGCGTCGTCGCGGTTCGGGCGACGGACGAACAAGCACCGACAGTCGTGGCCATCATGGATGGTGCGACCCCCATCGACATGGTCGATCGCCGCACTGCCTATGAGCGGGAAGGCTGGACGCAATTCGATCCGGAGGCCCCTCCCTACGTGCGACCGGCTTTGTAGCCGGCGCGGAAGCTCCGCCCGCATGCTGGCGGAGCTTCCGACCTTGCAACCATGATTGTGAGCCCCCGATCCGCTTTTAACCAGCGAGCCTTGACCGCGCAGTATTGCTCCAAAAATCTGATCGATGCCCGGCGATGATGATGGCCGCACCAGTTACGAGTCTGCGCCGATTCTAAACAAATGATATTGTGACCAGCCGAATTCGATGCTCGAATGATCGGGTGGCCAGACGGTCTTCTTGTTGTGAGCGGACTTGGATTGGCCGAGCGCGAGGCCGCCTATGGAGCGAAGCAGTGACCCTCAAGGGAGGGTCATCAGCAAAGGCACTGGCACTGCGAATGATCTGACGCGCCACGTTCTCGAACAGACGACACTCTTCCACTTCACCGATCGGCTGTTTCGAGCCCGCACGCTCGTCGAGATTTACCAGAGTGCGCTTGATGCCATCTGTGAAGCCCTCACGTGCTCGCGGGCAGCGATCCTTCGATTCGACGAGGGCGGGACGATGCGTTTCGTCGCCTGGCGCGGCCTTTCGGACGGATACCGCGCCGCTGTCGACGGCCATTCTCCCTGGAAGCGACATGACCGCGAGGCCCACCCGATCTTCATTTCGGACATGGCCCGCTCCGGCGAACCGCGGCCACTCATCGAGACCGTTATTGGCGAGGGCATTCATGCCCTGGCCTTCATACCGCTTGCCGGAGGCGATGAACTGACCGGCAAGTTCATGGTCTATTATGATACGCCGCGGGTTTTCACCGAGCACGAGCGCGATCTCGCGCTGCTCATCGCACGCCAGCTCGGCTTTGCCATCGAATGCCATGACGGGGACGCCTCGGCCCGCCGGCTGGCGGCGCTCGTCGAATCCTCGGATGACGCAATCATCGGCAAGGATCTGGACGGCGTTATCACGGACTGGAACCCGGGCGCAGAGCGCCTTTTCGGTTATCGGCGCGAGGAGGTTCTCGGCGAGAACATCATGTTGCTCATTCCAGAAGACCGGCGGGATGAGGAGCCGGAAATTCTGGCGCGCATTCGCGCCGGAGAGCGCATCAATCACTTTGAGACCATCCGCCGGCGCAAGGACGGAGCGCCTGTTGCGATCTCGCTGACCGTCTCGCCGATCAAGGACTCCAGGGGCGAGATCGTGGGGGCGGCGAAGATCGCCCGCGACATCTCGGATCGGCAGCGTGCGCAGGAGCAGCAAGACATGCTGCTGCGCGAGATGCACCATCGCATCAAGAACGTGTTTGCGCTCACGAGCGGCATCGTCAATCTCAGTGCGCGGTCGGCCTCCAGTCCGGCTGAGCTCGCGGCGACGGTTGCCGAGCGTCTGGCCACCCTGTCACGTGCTCACGCGCTGACGATGTCAGCCCTGACCGCGGGGGGCGAACCGGCAGCAACCACGCTGCATGCGTTGATCGGGGCAATACTGGCCCCGTATCAGGCCGGCGAACGGCCACGCAGCGCGGTTCGCGGTGCTGATATTCCGGTGCCCTCCACCCTCATCACTTCGCTCTCGCTGCTGCTCCATGAGTTCGCGACCAACGCCGCCAAATATGGCAGCCTCTCCGTCGAGGACGGCGTCGTCGAGATCACATGTTCGGATCGACTGTCCGAGTTCGTAATCGTCTGGCGCGAACGCGGAGGTCCCCCACCGACGACCACAGGAAGCGAAGGCTTCGGCAGCCGGTTGGTCAAGGCGACGGCAGGCCAGATTGGTCGGGTCCGCAGAGAGTGGGACCCTACGGGCGCGATCATTGAACTCATCATCGAGCGTGACAGGCTCGAAGACTGAGGCGATGATTGGATTGCCCCGGCGGGACAGGACCGGGATTACAGTTTGTGCCGCAGCCTTACGTGCTCGTGAAGGCGATCCTGTCTAACCATGTGCGCTTCTGCGCCAAGCTCGGCCCGGCTCCATATTTTGGCCGGCTGAACTTGTGCCCCATCAGCGCCGGTCCGGAGCAAATTTTAGCGGCGTGGAGCCTCGCCAACATCGCGTCGAAGCCATACGGGCGCCTTCCAAGGTCGCGCGCCGGCATGGCCTGACGCCGCGACAGTTATTCACCTGGCGTCGCAAGGCGCGCAGGCCGCGCAGACGCCCTCACACCTTCACACTCATCTTCGGAATCAATTCCCCCTCACAGTCCAACTGTGAGGCCTGTGAGGGGATGCATCGCAATTCGACAAGAGCCGGTGACTGACCACGACTAGCCCTCATAGTAGTAGTGCCGGCGGTAGCCATAGGCCGGGGCCCACGGGGGCGGCCCCCCATAACGACGGCCATAGCCATATCCGCGGTCGTAACCGTAGCCGCGGCCGTAGCCATATCCGCGGCCGTAGTATCTCTGCTGATTCAGGTTTTGTTGAATGATCCACAGCCGTTGCCGCTTCGCCTCAGTCATGGCGAACTCAATCGGTTGCTTGTCGAGTTGATGGGCAATACGGGGCGGAAGCGTTTCGCTTGCGTGAGCCGCAGGCGCGAAGGTGGCGATAGTTGCGGCCGCCCCAATGGCGATAGTTGCTGCGATAAAGAATCGGCGCATGGGAGTTCTCCCTGTTTGCTCTCGGCAATTAAAGCCTTCACACAGAGAACGCGGACTGAACAGAATTGTTCGGATTCGTTCAGAAAGCACCCTCCCGACAGCTTGGGTATGGCTCAAAATTTCCCGTCGATTTATTCCGATCACATGCGAGATTTTCGCGACCGCCCGGCCGGTTTCCGCAGACCGGTCAGCCCAATCCGCATAACGCGGCCAGATGCCGGTTGAGATCCGGTGCGCCGTCGTTCCCACCAAACCGGGCCGCGTTCGCCTAGGGACATCGGCCGCGTCCGGCGGCCCTTGCTGCCGACATGTCACCGCCACCACGCTTGGCGTCTTTCACAGCACGACGCGATTGAAACACCGTGCCACGCCCAAATCGGAGGCGCGACATCTCACACCAAATTGCATCATAGCAATCATAGCCGCTCATTTCTGTGCTTTATCGATGGAGATGACGCAGCATGGATCGAAACCTCGGTTCTCGCGATCCCGATGAAGATTTGGGTACCCCGCTTGGTTTGCAAAGACGCGCGTCCTGCCGACGCGATAGTCATGCGATCCATGATCATGACCGTGGATCCACAGCTCCGGTTGGAGGTCCTCGATCAGAGCGCTGAGATCAGAGACGAAAGCCGGCGAAAGAGCGCTTCCTTGATGCCGGGGCTGAACTGATTGCGGATGCGGCGCGTGGTGCGTGACTACCACCGTCGGGCCCTTGTGAGGCCTCGCAAGCTCACTCCGGACAAATGTAAGGTCGAGTCGATGCTCAGCCGCAGCGTGCCAGGGCATGAACCGACTGACATGGCCTCCCCTCTCTCGATATCGAATGAGGCGATGATCGTTGAGTTCCTGCCCGGCAATAATCATCGAGGGTTTGGGCGTCCCGAAAAGCCTATAATCAGTCCACAAAATGCAGCCGATGAAGCGGACGTCACCAATGACAACGGTTCGGCGATTCAGCAGGTGTATCTCGGCCAGTTCGGCAGCCTCGCAACCCTCCGCGAGATTTGCCTTCATCTCACTCCGATAGAACTCGTGGTTGCCCGGCACATAGACGATCGGCCGGCCCTTCAACGGCCCATTCTCCCTTTCACCGCTCATCCACTGGATCGCGGCGCTGATTGGCTGCCCCATGTCCCCGGCGAAAACGGCGACATCGAATTCCGGCATCGGCTCAGGAAACTCGAAAGGGCCGAATTCAAGATGCAGGTCGGAAATTACGAGCAAACGCATTCTGCCTCCAGTCGATTTGGATGGACGGAAACTCGTGCCTGCAGCCCGCGCTGTCAGGGCGCCTTCGACGCGGAAATCCGGTCAAAGAGATCGGTGACCTCACTCGGCGCAAAGAAGGATGGGCCGCTCGAGAGTGAGCTCTCGAATTCCTCGATTGGCATCGCCAGCGCGTCGATGGCGCCTGGGCCAAAAACGTCGGCCTCTAGATCGTCGCCAGTGAACAGGACTTCACAGGGCTGCAGCCGTAGCTCGCTGCATACCAACCGATAGATCTGTTGCTGCGGCTTCCTCAGACCCGCGCGAAACGACAGCACAAGGGCATCTGGCTGATCGGGAAGCCAATCGAGCAAAGCCTGCTCGTAAGGGCTAGCGAGATTTGAGCAGATAGCGATTTTGAGTCCCGCTCTACGCAAATCGGACCACACCTGATCCATGCCTGGCCGCAGCCGCATTGAAGCACACTCCGCCACGACGTCTGCTTCGAGCCTTGCCAGCAATTCTTCAGTCGGAGGTGGGGCCATCTCTTGCGACAGGCCACGCAACCCCATGGGATGCGTGATCACTCTTTCGGCCAGTGCATCGGTAGGTTCGTCGCGGAGAAGCGCATGGAACGGGCGACGCTTGTCGACGATCTCAACGACAGTCCCGAAAGCATCGAAGCAAACGGCCTTGATGCCGCTCGAAGGGGCATCCCAAATAGCCCCATAGCCTGGGTCCGCGGGATCGCTCAACTCGAGCTGACGGCGAACGGATGCGTCCTCGGCGACGGCAGCAAGATGCCGTCTGACCCTCATCTGATCTTCGAAGGAACCGAAAAGCACCTCCAGCGGAGGTCGACCATTGAACGGCGGAAACTGGCGGGGCCGAAACAACCACAATCGTTCTTCCCCTGCGCCTGAGGTCAGCAGTAGAAATTGCCGAAGGTCACCAAAAACGCCCAGAACAACCGAAATGCGCATGAGCGTGCTGGTTTCGAGAACGAGCGGCCGATGCTCGCGAGCAAGCTTCGTCCATTCGCGCAACCGCGCGGTTTCGCACTCTAGGAGCTGCGACTGCTGTCTCTCCAACAGCTTCCAGCGGCGAGCGATATTCAGGAAGGTACGCATACAGGGCGCGCTCACACGAGCCCGCTCCTCGAAGCTCCGCTCTTCGATCATTGCAATCCTCGTTTTGGATGAACCTGATCGCCATTGACGCGGCGAGATAGAGTTAGGGGGCGGGCTGTTCGGCCCGACCACTTGCTCGGCTTCCATTGATGGATTGGCGCGATCGCGCCTTACCTATTGTGCAGGGGAAATCATCCAGCCGCCCTCGACCGGCAGCGGGGTATTTGTCATGTTTCGCGTACGGCGGAACCAGACATCAACCGACGCCCATCCCGCTTTGTCACTCGCTGTGATCAGCGCGGCGAAATTCGATGCCAGAGGTCGTGTGGGAATTTAGGTGAAGAGCGCAGCACGGATGAACCCTCCGTCGAAGACACACTTGCAAACAGATGCGTTGTCGAGCTCCGCCAAGCCGTTCAGCGACGCCGCTTATTATACAAGTTCCATAAAATTATTCCACACAAATGATTGCGGCACCGCCCTCCTGACAGGGAGTAGGTTCGTTCCGATGCCTGCAGACGCGCCAATTCCGGGTTTCGTCTGCAGAGCTGCCAGGCTCCTGCTGGGGCAAACGCAAGATTGGCTGTCAGCGACAGCCGACGTGTCTCGCAAGACCGTTTTCGACTTTGAAGCCGGCGATATCGAGCCGAAAATCGCTCTCAACAACCGAATCCGCAGAGCGCTGGAGCGAGATGGAGCTAGCTTTGTAAGCGGCGAATCCGTTGTCGGCGTACTTGTTTTCACGAAGCCCACGGCAGCCAATCCCTGAGCGCTGGCAGCCTCGCCGCATTAACCATATTGCGATGAATTGGATGCAATAATTTAACATTCTGTATAATTTATAGACTGCTCGATAGGGGTTTCCGCCTGCTCCAATCTGAGCAACAGCCGCTGCCTTCTCGCTACCTAGCTTACTCCAACGCGAGGCTTCCAATGATCCATAGAATGCGGCCGCCCCTCTCGACGACAGCAAGAGCAGCGATTCGTTCCGCTCCAATCTCCAACCCGCATGGTCAGCGCCCCTATTCAGCGGGCCGCTGGACTGGGGGCGACCTTCTGAGCGATCCGTCACTGCTAGACGAAGAGTTCGACGAATTGGAGTGCGATGCGCCGATCCTCCTGCGAATTGTCAATCAGCCATAGCAGGCAACGCGCTCCTGTTCCGGTTGCCGCCAGAGAAACGGGCCAGGAGCGTGCCCGCCCCAATACCCACCTCCGATGCGTATCCCGGCCTCGCGGGGAAGAGCGGCTCTTTAGACGGGGGGCGCGAGCGAAATCTCGGCGCATCACCTCATGCAACTGTCGATCCGCGCAACATCGGCCAGTTATTGACCGAATCAATTCAACAGAAAAGCGGACAGAGATTTAGCTAGCGCCTGACAATGCATAGCGATGGGTAGGTCACAGCCGACGAAGATGCGCCAATATACGGCTGATCCCGGGCGCGCGCCGCGGCTAGATGCCGCGCCGCATGCGCACGAAAGTAATTAGATAATCAATTTTGCGATTTTTCAAAAATAGCCGTTAAAATCTTATTGCCAATTTATAAATGCCGCCTCAGCTAATTAAATTCGCGTTAGCCGAAGTCGGACACACGAATCAATCGCGCGTAACAGTACAAAAAATAAAAAATATTTAATTCCGCTTATCGCTATTTTTCAGATTATTTTTTGAACTATGACCAAAATTCTTTCCGCTTGCCTAGGAAATAGGTCATCCGGCAAAAACGAGCACGCCGGAGCGAATCAGTTCGGCGCGGAGCTACCACTGACCAATCTCGCCCGGAACAGAAAGCTATGAGGACTTCGATCGGAAAACCGATTCGTTATGAGACGAAGATGAGTAAAAGCAAAAAGGACATCACGCCGCCAAGCATGATGTCCCTTTAACTATCCACTCGATCGGCATGTCCAGCGCGGCCTAGGAACCCACGGACATTCGATCGGCCTTGCAACGGCCGAAACCGTAACTCGACTAGGCGACTCTTGTAAGCGCGCATCAGCGTTCGCGCAAGAGAGTCTCTTGGTTGTGGCCGTCGGTTCGGGCCCAGATCGGCGACGTTGACCAATGAGCCAAAACATAACTCGGAGCTATTGCGCGGCGCATATGGGCCCGGCTCCCTCCCTCTATGATCGAGCCATCTCAATCACGAACAGGAACGGCGTACCCAAAACTTCCACACTGGGCTCCCACGTCTGCTGTGGGGCAGCCACATTATGTTCTTCGAGAGCAGCCTCGAGAAGAAGGCTCAACTCTGCTCATTAGCCCGGCCTGAAACGGTTAACGTATGGGAACAGCAGCACGTCGACTACATCGATATTGCTGGGCGCTCCACACAACACTGGTTCGACCTCGTGTTGCCACTGAGGAGCAGGACAAACCGAAGGAGAATTCGCGACAGAGTAAATGATCGAAATCACGTCGTCCGGTCGATCCCTGGCTGTCTCGTGCCCAATCGACCTAGGCCAAGCCCCTTTTTATCTTGGGAGTACGGAATGGAGAAGTTGGCTGCACTCGTAGTCCGACTCGGCCAGATCCGAGTGGAGTTTGGCGAAGAAGTCGTGCTGCGTGCCATTCACGCAGCATCCGTGGCCGCCGCACAGATCGTTCTGGCCGAAGCCGAGGCAGAAGCCGAAGCGCGGTTCAGGCCTGTGCTGTCAGGCCAGATAATCGCCTTCCCACTGATCGAGCGAGACCGAGCCGAACCTGATCAGGAACCCAAAATGTAGAGACGAAGATCGTAACGACCAAAACAACAGGGACACCCTGACGCCAATCAGGATGTCCCATTGAAGCGACCCACTCCTACGGGCGTCAGAAACCTCGGAGCGGATCTAAACCAACCCCGGCTGCTGCCGAACTCAGTCTCTTGTGTATACCTGCGCGCGCATAAAGATGCAAGCAGTTTTCACGAGAGATTGGGATCGCGGTAGTGTGCCTACTGCAGAGATCCCCAACGTGCATACTTTTGAAAATCTACCCTGCTCTCCAGCGCCGATGATCTATCTGCCTGAAGATCACCGATCTACTCGAAATGTTCATACCAAAAGCCGCGGCGCCTGCCGACCCAGCGTCGTCATCCATGATCGCGAGGTCATGTGTGAATCTGGCAAAGAGCGAGATGCAGCGCTCATCATGGCCTCCGACCGCGAGGTCATCGATCTTCGCGAACAGCCTCCAGCAGTGACCTGGCTCGACGCCGAGGGGACGCCGCGACGGCATACGTTCGATTTTCTCGCAACGCTGCGATCCGGGAAGAAAATCGCTATCGCAGTCAAGCCGATGGCCGTTGTGAAACGTACCCGGTTTCTCGAAACGCTCGGTCTCATCGCTCGACACGTGCCGCGGAGCTTTGCCGACGGCGTCAAACTCGTTACCGACGAGAATTTGCCGCTCGACGACGTCCATAACGCGGTGCTGCTCAAACACATGCGTCGGACCTCAAACACGGAGCACGATCAACTCATCAAAAGCCTGCTGGCTGAACATCGGCGGGCCTCAATCGCGCAGATCGTGGAGGCAAGCGGGCTGGAGGGCCACGCATTCCAGGCGATTATCCGCCTTGTTGGCTCTGGCGCCGTTAGCGTCGTCGACAATACCCGCATCAGCTACGACGCCATGATCGAACTGGCTGCCACCTCCCACACCAACGAGGAGGTCGCGTGATGAGCACCGATTTCACCCCGCGCTTCAGCCTGTCGCATCAAGACCGCCTGGTCATCAACAATATTGCTTACAAGCGCCGCAACCGCCTGGCGAATGGGTACGTGCTTGAGCGTGTCGAGGATCCCGACGTGGCGGAGACGTTCACTGACAGGGATCTACTGCTGGCCTCGACCAAGTCCGACTTCCGTTTCGAGCGCAATGCATTTGCTGGAAGCAAAGCGTCCGCGACCTCGGGTTCGGTGGACGGGCTGATCAACTGGCTACCCGAGGGGCAGCAGGAAGAGGTGCTTTGGCGAACCAGGTTCTGTGGTGGGATGGAGAAGCAGATCCAGGCAGGGAACGCCACTCTTTCGGACGCTTCATACAAGAGATGGGGCCCGATCGTTGCGCAGCAAGACTATGCTGACGAGCTGCGCCGCACTGCAAAACGCAATGCAGACGGTGAAATAGTTAGGCCAAAAGCTGGCGATCGCGAGCCGGGGTGCCGCAAACCCCCAAGCGCGCGCACCTACCGCAAATGGCGCAAGTGGTTCCTGGAGGGCGGAGAACGAGCCATCGCCCTCCGGAAGCGCCATTTCAGATCTGGCAACCGCGTAACCGAGCGGCTTGGTCTTGCTGAACGGCAGATCATGCACCGCTTCGCGCTGGCGTTCATGTCCGAGTCTCGGCCGACCAAGCGAGACGTCTACCGCTTGATGAAGGCTCATATCGTCGATGAGGAAAACCCGAGGCGTCTCGCTGCGGGTGAAAAGCCCCTTCGGGTTCCGAGCTATGAGCGACTGGTGGCCGAGATCAACTCATTTCCTGAGTTCGATACGCATGCCTGCCGCTTCGGCCTTGACGCCGCGAAACGACGCTTTGCGATGGTGCGAAACGGCGTGGATGTCGAGCGGCCGCTGCAGCGTGTTGAGATCGACGAGTGGCGGATCAATCTCCAGGCGCTCTGCGCGGATCTCGGCATCCTGGATAAGCTGTCAGATAAGCTGAAGTCCGAAATTGCAACGGCTCGGCCTTGGTTGTGTGCGGCCTTGGATAGCGCGACCTCGGTCTGTGTTGGATTCAAGATCGCCCTCACCCCCACTAGCGATCTCGCGATGGACGCGCTCGAGATGGTGGTTACGCCCAAGGCTCCCTACGCCTTGGCTGCGGGAGCCCTTAGCCGTGACGACTATTATGGCTCTCCAGAACGGATCGTGACCGATCAAGGTGCGGCATTTCTGTCGTTGCGGTTTCGCCGAGCCATCATCGATCTCGAGGCCGACGCAGAGGCTCCTCCTGCTGGGCTTCCGTCCCTTCGAGGTCGTATCGAGCGGTTCTTCAGAACCGCGGGCATGCAAGCGCTTTGCCCGTTCACTGGTCGGACCTTTGAATCGATCGCTGCAAAGGGCGATTACGACCCCGTTGCTCGGGTCAGCCTGACCCTCCCGGAGCTTTGCGACGTCATCACCCGATGGGTGCTCGACATCTACCACAATACGCCACACGGCGGTCTGAAGGGCGAAACCCCCGCTAACTGCTGGAAGCGGCTGGTCAAAGCCTACGGGATTATCCCCTCACCCGACCGCCACCGCCGACGCGCAGTATTCGGTGTGAAGGCTGACCGGTCCCTAACGCCCAAGGGCGTTCGGATGCTCAGCCTTCACTACAACAACCGGGAGCTGCAGGAGTTTCGCCGCCGCAACGGCGACGTCACCCTCGAAGTCCGTCTCAATCACATGGATCTCGGCCATGTCTCCGTGAGGTTGGACGACGGCGGTTGGCTCTCGGTGCCGAATATCCGGCCGGGCTTTGACGACGTGCCGATGACGGTCTGGCTCGCCGCCGAGGCGGATCTGAAGCGTCGTTTCAAGGCCCAAGCTGTCCTTGCCGATGAAATCGTTGCCAAGGCTGTCAAGGACGCTTGGGAGCTCGGCAAAGCCAGCGCTGCCCGCGTGAGCATCTTCTCCACTCGACCCAGCACCGAGGAGCTGGACTACACGGAGAACGAGCTCGGCTTCGGCTTCGACCGACCGGCGCAGCTGCCTCAAGGTGCGACGTCGCTCACCGGCAATTTGCTCGAGGGGTTAATCCCAACCGGCACCGGCGATAGCACTTCACCCTCAACGACTGCCCCCAAGTCAAAGCGCCGCTCATTTAAGATTACGGATTGATATTTCCATGACCCATAACTTTGATCTTATCGAAAAGTACCGCGCATCCCTCTCTGAGCTGGAACAAACCGTTCTGGCGGGCCGAGAGAAGCTGAAGAACAAGCACATTGAAACGGACTGGGGCCCTGAGCTCAGCCGCAAGTTCGACTCAGTCGTGCGATCCGTCCTGACCATGCGCCAGTATAGCGGCGCCCCGGACACCGAAGGGCGCCACGAGGGCCGTTGCCTCTTCGTCAGTGGCGAAGCGGGCACCGGCAAAACCGCGTCTCTTGAGCGGCTTTTCCAAACCCACCCCATACTTCAGCCCCGGGGAGAGCAACGCTCTCCCCTCCTACGGGTAATTGTGCCGGCGCCATGCACGCTCAAAACGCTGGGACGGGAGGTGCTCCGGGCGCTGGGATACCCCCTCGCCCGCGAGTTGGCCGATCACATCATCTGGGGGCGCATTCAAGAACTCCTGCCCGTCGCCGGCGTGCTCATCATCTTCTTCGATGAGACCCACAATCTGACGGACAACGCCAACGTGGTTCAAATGGACAACATCCGGAAGACCTTCAAAACGCTGATGGTCTCGTCCTGGCCGGTTGGCCTGATCATTTCTGGCCTGCCCAGCCTGATTCCGGAGATGCGCAAAATCGACGAGATTCGTCGTCGAGGGCAGTTTGTCTCTGTTCCGCTTCTAGCGATGCCCGACGACAACGAAATGGTCGGCGGCATTGTCAGCGGCCTCGCCTCGGTTGTTGGCCTCTCCATCGGCGAAGAAGCCGCATTAGAGATCGCCCCTCGCCTGGTACATGCCGCCCTGCGTCGCTTCGGGATCGCGATCGAGTTGATCCACGAAGCCATCGAGCTGGCGATGCTGGAGGAAAAGCCGCTGTCGATCGAGCACTTCGCCACAGCGTTTACCGATCGAACGGGCTGCGGTGCTCTGATGAACCCATTTGTTGCGCCCAATTGGGCCGAACTGGATTGCTCTCTGGTCTTGACGAATGAACCGCCAATCGAGCCCATCCTGCCGATTGACCCGCCCCGTCGCGGAAGCCGCACTCGCAAGAAGGGAGGCCGCCCATGAGCGGTCTCTACCCTTCTCTCCCGCTACGGGTCGGAGAGTCTCCCGCGAGCTTCCTGTCGCGACTGGCGCTCCTTCATCGCGCCCAGAGCCAAAACGTGTTCGCACTAGACATGGGGTTCGAGCTTCAGGCCGTCATAGACGGCGATGCGACTGCGCTGACGCGGCTCGCAAAGCTCTCCGGCGCATCCCTCAATCGGCTCTTCGACAATGCTATTGTCCGCAAAGAGGACCACTACCTCTATCGCGGTCAGACGTTCGCGCGGTCGTCTCTACGCCGGGCACGGGTTATGGCCTGCCCTCAATGCCTGGCAGAGGACATGGCCGGGGGCACCGATCCATGGCTGGCGAGCGGCCGCAGCGACTGGCTTTTCCAACACTATCGCGTCTGCCTGAAGCACTGTGTCGAACTCGTGGAGCTAGGCGATGGGAGCGATCCGTTGCCTACTCACGACTTTGCACGCAGGACCGCACCACAGATCGCCGGCATTCCGGCACTCGCTCTTCAGACAAGTCAGTCCGATCCGACACAGTTGGAGCGATATCTCGCGGCCCGCCTAAGCGGTGACGCAGGCCCCGAGTGGCTCGATATGTTGCCCTGCTATGTTGCCTGGAGGACGTGCGAGGTCATCGGCGCAGTCGACCTCAATGGTCGCGATGCGCCCATACGTGACCTGAGCGAACGTGATTGGCGACGCGCAGGCGATCGCGGATATGCCATCGCCAGTCACGGCAAAGGCGACGTTCGAAAGTTCCTTCAAGCGCTCGGGACGACGGGCGATTACGCGAAGAATGGTTCGGCCGGCCCGCAGGCTTGGTTCGGGCAATTCTTCAAATGGCTCTATTCCATGAAGTCCGATCCGAACTACGACCCGGTTCGCGACCTAGTTATCGACTTCGTCGCGGACAGGGCCCCCGTCAGTCCGGACGATAGGATTTTCGAAAGGCAGATCGTGCCTGAGCGTCGTCGGCATTCGGTTTACACCGCCTCTCGAGCGAGCGGGATCCACCATAAGCGCCTCAGGCGCGTGCTGCGCGCCGCAGGCGTCCTGCCGCCTGACAGTGCTTATCTCAGCGCTGACGTGGTGACGTTCCCCGTTGCTGCGTCCGCGCCGATCCTCGATCTGCTTCAGAACGTGATCACGCTGAAGCAAGCCGAGACCTATCTGAACGCAGGGCGCGTACACACCAAGCTGCTGGCGGAGCACCAGTTTATCAAGCGGGTGAAAGACCATAATCTGCTCGAGCTCGGCGATCAGGCTTACGACCGTCGCGAGCTTGATGAGCTCATGAGACGGCTTTTCACTAATGCCGTGCGGGTCACAGAGCCCGAGGGGCCTCAGATGTCCATCGCAGCTGCCGCAAAGCGTGCCTGCTGTTCGGCAATGGAGATTGTAAAACTAATTCTGGATCACCAGCTCCGATGGGTCGGGCAGTCGACTTGCGAGACGGGTTATCAAGCCATTTTGGTCGACGTGGATGAAATTAAGAGACTCACGCGCGGTGATCACGAGGACGATCTTACAATTCTGAAGGCCGCTCATCTGCTCGGCGCTGCCGACAGGGTTGTCCGTGCCCTGGTAAAAAATCAGCTTCTTCCAACCAAGCGCGCAATCAGTCCGATTAATCGATGCCCTTATGAAGCCATTTCCCGCAAATCACTTGATATGTTTATGGCGAAATACGCTTCGCTCCATGAGCTCGCTCGCAGCCGCGGAAAACACATGCCCATATTGAAACGGGAATTGGCATTGCGAGGCGTCGAACCGGCTTTGAGACAGGAGCAGGTGCTAGCTTCGCTCTATCTGCGATCCGCTATCCCACCGGATCTTTAGATCCGCTTCCCCAGTCGCCAAAACCGACCCCGGCCCCCTAGGCCGGGCTTTTTTTTGCTTTGGAGCAGTCGTTGCGCGTGATTCTGCGGAAGTACTATCCCTCAAACTGCGGAACTTAGCCCACGGAATCCGCACGCCACGATTGAACGATTTCAAAGGCTTATGCTCTCAATTGCGGAAGCACTATGCCTCTCTCCACACTCCCGAAGTGTAGACGCTCCGGAAGTTTGGTCAGATTCAACCGAAAGTGCGCTTCAAAGTACCCGGAAGTCCACGGCACCCCAGTGGTTGGGCTCTCCGGCACAGGCGATCAAGTGTGAGAAAGCCCGGCTTCGGCCGGGCTTTCGATTTCCGGAGATAGCGGATGGTCGCCCGGAAATGCCTAGGCTTCGGCGCCTCCTGCGCCTTGCGCTCGAGCCCCCCGCGATAACCTGCCAGATCGCCGTTGCTCCGAACGACGCGGTGACAGGGAATGGCCAGCGCGATCGGATTGGCGGCGCAGGCGTTAGCGACCGCCCGCGAGATTGGCGAGCGGGCTGATCACCTGGGACAACTCGCGATGGGTCACCGTCCGGCCGACCGAGATCGCGTTCAGCGTCTCCCAGACGCGACGCTGGAACGGCGTCCCACGCATATCGAGCGTGCCGCACTCCGTGTCGACCCTGGCATGAAGAAGAATATCGACGGGTTCGGCTTCGGCTCTGGAGCGCGACGGAGAACCGGCCGTGGCAGGTCGTCAACCCGGTCGGGTTGCTGTCGAGCGTTCACCTGCATGCGCCCCAATCAGAGGAGCATTACCGCGTCAGGGCGCGGGACCTGTTCGGCCGGACCAGCCAGGAGACGACGACGCTCAAGGCTTGAGCCGATCCCTCACCTGAGAAGCAAGAGCTTCGATCCCTGCGGCGTGCCAAATCGGCCGCTGCGCCAGAACGCCCACTGACACCGACCACGGCACAATACGCACGGTCGGCGTCACCATCGCCAGGCCGCACTCAAGCAGCTGCGGCCCGCGTGAAGTGGCTGGGTGAGCTGCCGACCTCGCGGCGAAAGGCGGTGCTGAAGGCACTCGCCGATTGATAGCCCACCGCTGCCGCAACTGCCTCCAGCGGCGGCGGCGCGTCGCGCTGGAGCATCGCCTTGGCCAAAGCGATGCGCCACTCGATCAGATATTGCATCGGCGGCACCCCAACCTTCCGATTGAAGCGCTCGCTGAAAGCCGAGCGGGACAGGCCCGCCTGCCGGGCCAGCGCATCCACCGACCATCCGCGCGCCACATCGCCATGAAGCTGTCGCAGGGCGCGGGCGAGAAGCGGATCGGCGAGCCCCGACAGAAGCCCTGGCCGCGCCGCTGCGCCTGCGCGCTCTGCGTGGAAGCGGAGCGCCTCCACGAGCAGGACCTCGATCAGCCTGTCGACCACGAGGTCGCGTCCCGGCCGGTTGGCGAGCGCTTCCTCGGTGATCAGGTCGATCATCCTGGCGAGGCGCTCCGCCGCCGGATCGGTCGCCTGGATATGGACGAGGCCCGGCAACAGGCCGGCGAACAGGCCGCGATTGCCGGGTTCCAGCTGAAAGTAGCCGCCAAGCTGCTTGAACTCAGCCTCGCGCTCCGCGTCGCCGTGCCGGACGTCGCCGGCTCCCCGGGCAACCGCTTCGTCAGCATCAAACGGAAGGGGCTCGACCTCCATGTCGCTGGCGATCGTGAACCCTGGGACCGCCGGCATCAGGACGAAGTCGCCTCGGGCCAGCCGACGGGGTTCATCACCGTCGACGGCGAGCCAACAGCCCCCGGCTACCACTAGGCCGAAACCGGCATAGTCCATGCGCGAATATCGCACGCCCCAGCGTCCAGCCCCCTGAATCATCTTCGTCCCCGCCGCGCGAGGGCGAAGCAAGGCGATCACATCGGCGAGCGGTTCCATAGCTTTGGACGACCCGTAATGAATCTTGGATGATGCATTATAGATCATCCTGCATCTCTGACCTAGGTCTTCGCCATCGCAACAGACCTGCAAGGAGACCTCCCATGCGCAAGATCGCCATCATCACCGGCGCCAGCTCGGGTATCGGCGCTGCAACGGCCGTCGCGCTCGCTGACCGCGGCGTCGATTCCATCGTCACCTACAACAGCCACGAGGATCGCGTGCGCGATGTGGTCGAGGCCGCGAGGCAAAGGGGCGCCCGGGCGGTACCCCTGCACCTGGACATTGGGCGCAGCGACAGCTTCGCGGCATTCCGGGATGAGGCAAAGGCAGTGCTGCAGCGCGAATGGAACGCAGGCTGCTTCGACTACCTCGTCAACAATGCCGGATTCGGACAGATGGCCCTGTTCGAGGACACCAGCGAGGAGCTCTTCGACTCCTTCATGCGGGTGCTGTTCAAGGGACCCTATTTTCTGACGCAGGCTCTGCTTTCTGTGCTTGCTGACGGCGGTGCCATCGTCAATGTGACGAGCAATTCCACCCTTCAGAGCGGCATGGAGCCGGGCTATTCCGCCTATGCATCGATGAAGGGCGGCCTGACCGTCCTCACCCGCTACATGGCCAAGGAGTTCGGCCGCCGCGGCATCCGCGTGAACGCCGTTGCGCCGGGCGCCACCAGGACCCGGATCGGCGACGATGCGTTCGACCGACATCCGGAGTTCATTCAGTCGATCGTCGAGAAGACCGGGTTGGGGCGTCTCGGAGAAGCAAGCGATGTGGGCGCCGTGATCGCAGCCGTGCTCTCGGATGAATTCCGACGGGTAACCGGACAGTCCATCGAAGCGTCCGGTGGCGCCAGGTTGTCCTTCGCCTGCTGAGGCGAAACCCCAGCGCCTCCTGAGGCGAGCCGCGATCCCCTCTTGGTGTGGCTCGCGCTGCGAGCCAAACGATCCTCGTTCCCCGGGAAGCCGGGCAGCCGCCCCCGCTCCCTGGGAGCGCCTCGGTCCGGCTGGCCGTCCCCGGGGTGCCCTGTTGATATTGGGGAAGGCGTGGTCGGATAGTACTCTGCGCAACAACACGCAGGCTGTCGCCATCCTGTCATGTCCAGCTGCAACTAGCTCACCCCATCCAAGGGATCGCGGATTATCGGAGGTTGGGGATGCAACTGAGAACGCTTTGGCATGCGGTAGCAATTGGCAGCGCCTTCGCTGCGACCCCGGTCGCCGCGCAGACGATCTATCCCATCAACCGTGCCGAAATCCTCGAGGGCTCGCGCTTCGACTTCAAGGTCGAGTTCCCGAACGCGCCGACCTCGGCCGACGTCGCGGTCACGATCAACGGCAAGCCGGCCGCCGAAATCTTCGGCAAGGGCACGACCTTCACGCAGAACGAAGAGGGCCAGAAGCATTCCGCGCTGTGGCTGCGTGGCGCGACGCTTCCGGCGGGCAATTATACCGTCGAGGCGACGCAGGGAACCAACAAGGCGACGGTCAAATGGGAGGTCTTCGCCACCACCCAGCCGCGCCGCGCCAAGAACGTCATCCTCTTCATCGGTGACGGCATGTCGGTCGCCAACCGCACCGCGGCCCGCATTCTCTCCAAGGGCTGGGACGAAGGTCGCTACAATGGCGAGCTCGCCATGGACGACATGTCCAACATGGCGCTGATCTCGACCTCGGGCACCGACTCGATCGTGACTGACAGCGCCAATGCGGCCCATGCCTACACCACCGGCCATAAATCCTGCGTCAACGCGCTCGGTGTCTACTGCGCCAAGAACGCCCTGACGCTCGACCATCCCAAGGTCGAGACCATCGCCGAAGTGATCAAGCGTCGCGGCAAGATGGCGATCGGCGTCGTCACCAACTCGGAAATCGAGGACGCGACCCCGGCTTCGATGGTGGCCCACACCCGACGCCGCTCGGATTTCAACGACATCGTCAAGATGTTCCACGATGTGCAGCCCGACGTGATCATGGGCGGCGGCTCCCCGAACTTCCTGCCCAAGACGACCCCGGGTTCGAAGCGGACCGATGAGCTCGACTTCATCGCCAGGTTCAAGGAGGCCGGCTACACGCTCGCGACCACCAAGACGGAAATGAACGCTGCCGTCGCGGCCGGCTCGAAGAAGCTGCTCGGCCTCTACAACACCGGTAACATCGACGGCGCGTTCGATCTGCGGTTGACCAGGAAGGGCACGGTTTCGAAGTTCCCCGACCAGCCGGACGTGGTCGAGCAGACCAAGGCTGCGCTCGACCTGCTCAAGGGCAATGAGGACGGGTTCTTCCTGATGGTCGAGTCGGCCCGCATCGACAAGTACAGCCATTCGCTCGACTGGGAGCGTTCGGTGTTCGATACCATCATGCTCGACAACGCGGTGAAGGTGGCGAAGGACTTCGCCGGCGACCGCAACGACACCCTGATCATCGTGGTGCCCGATCACGCCCACCCGATCTCGATCATCGGCACCTATGACGACGACCGTCCGGGCCAGCTCCTGCGCGACAAGCTCGGCGTCTATGCCGACTCCGTGCCGCCGAATTACGGCCCGCTCGACGCTGACGGCTACCCCACTAAGGTCGACACCTCGCGCCGCCTCGCGGTGGTCTATGGCAGCTATCCCGATACCTGCGACACCGGCCGCCCGGACATGACCGGCGAACGCGTGCCCGCGGTCAAGGGCCCGGACGGCAAGACCAATATCGCGAACGAAAAGGATTGCACCGGCCCGCTGGCCGCGCGCCGGACAGGCAACCTGCCCTTCGACGCCAATAGCGGCGTCCACGCCGCCGACGACGTGATCCTGACCGCGATGGGCCCGGGCGCCGAGAAGTTTCGCGGCCATAAGCCCAACACCTATGTCTTCCGCGTCATGGCGGAAGCGCTGGCGCTGGGCGGCGAGTAAGTCAGGCGGCAAGTAAGCCGGCGACCCGCCGACAGGGACGAGCGATGCAACGGCAACGCCACGAGATGCTGACCACCCGCCGCGTGACCCTCATGGGTCTCGCGGTGGCCCTGCTTTGCAGGGAGGCCCGTGCGGCGGAGCCCGCCACGATCGCCTTCGACGGCCTCTACAAATCCTTCGGCGTGCTCGGCTTCCAGTTTTCCGACCGCGTCACGTCCCTGCGCGGACAGGAGGTGCGCCTGACCGGCTACATGGCGCCGCCACTGAAGCCGGAAAGCCATTTCTTCGTGCTCACGCGCGAGCCGCTGGCGATCTGCCCGTTCTGTCAATCGGATGCCGACTGGCCGGTCGACATCGTCGTCGTCTTCATGAAGGAGATCACGCCGATGGTCAGCGCCGGCCGCAAGGTCGTCGTGTCCGGTCGGTTGGAGATTGGCTCGGCCACGGACCCGGAAACCGGCTTCGTCAGCCAGATCAGACTCGTCGATGCCCGCTTCACACTCGCCTGAACGACCCGCCGCTCGGATATTGCGGCTTTCAGACGTGACGCTCGACCATCGCGGTGGCGACGGGCGCCCTTTCCGCGTGCTGGACATTCCCGAACTCACAGTGCCTTCCGGCGCTCATATCGGTTTGCGCGGTCCCTCGGGCTCAGGCAAGACCTCGCTTCTGCACCTGATTGCCGGACTGATCGTGCCGAGCACGGGCAAGGTCTCATGGGGTGAGACGGAGATCTCCTCCCTGTCACCTGGCAATCGCGACCGCTGGCGCCTCTCGGCGCTCGGCTTCATCTTCCAGGATTTCCACCTGATCCCGGAACTCGACATCCTTGCCAATATCACGCTGCCCTCGACCTTCTCATCCTGGAGGATTGGCCCGGCCGAACGGGAGCATGCCGAGACCGTCGCCGCGCGCATGGGGCTCACTGACCTGCGCCGCCGGACGGGCATTCTGTCACGTGGCGAGCAGCAGCGGGTCGCGATTGCCCGCGCGGTTTGCCGGCGGCCTGCCATGATCCTCGCCGACGAACCCACGGCCAGTCTGGATGCGGCCCATGCCGATGAGGTGGGCGCCTTGCTGGTCGATGCGGCCGTTGAGGCCGGCGCCACCTTGATCTGCGCCACGCATGATGCCGCGCTCCTGGCGCGGATGAAGCACCGGCTCGACATCAAGGCTGCGTCTCCGGTCGCGGAGCTGGCCGCATGAACCCCTTCGCAATGGTCCTTGCCGATCTTCGCGCCTTGCGTTGGACGGCGGCCGCGATTGTCGCCTTGATAGCGCTGGCGGTCGCAGTCGGCGTGGCGATCGGCGCGCAGGAGCGGGCGCTGCGGCAGAGTTCGGCCGCTGCGGCGGATGATTTCGCCCTGCTCATCGGCGCGCCCGGCAGCCAGACCCAGTTGCTGATGTCGACGGTCTATCTGCAGCTCGACGCGATCCCGCTGATGGACGGAAGCGTCCTGCAGTCGCTGGCCCGGGACGAGCGTGTTGCCGCCTTCGCGCCGATCGCCTTCGGCGACGTCACCCGTGGCTATCCCATTATCGGCACGACCGCGGCCTTTGCCACACGCTGGGGCCGCGTCGCACCGAGCGAGGGGCGCCTCTTCGCAGGGGAAGGTGAAGCCTTGATCGGCGCCGATGTCGACTATCGGCTCGGCGAGAGCATCACGCCGTCGCATGGTGTTGCGGGCCAGACTCACAAACCGGGTGAGGCGGATGAAGACGAGGCCGGACATCGCCATGCCGGCCACGACTACACCATCGTCGGACGCCTACCCCCGCTCGGATCGCCCTGGGACCGCGCGATCCTGGTACCGATCGAGAGCGTCTGGGAGGTTCACGGGCTCGGCAATGGACACGCCGCGGGAACCGAGACGATCGGGCCGCCCTTCGATGGCGCCCCCGTGCCCGGCGTGCCCGCGATCGTCGTCAAGCCGCGCAGCGTCGCCGGGGCCTATGCCCTGCGCAGCCAGTATCGCCAGGGCGGGACGATGGCGTTCTTTCCCGCCGAAGTCCTGGTCGGGATCTATCGCTCGCTCGGCGACGCGCGCGGTGTGCTTGTCTTCGCTTCCACGCTGAACGCGACGCTGGTGCTGGCCTCGATCCTTCTGCTGCTGATTGCGGTGACCGGGTTGCGGCGGCGGCGCTACGCCGTATTGCGTGCCATGGGCGCACCCCGGCTCTACGTCCTGCTCGTGATCTGGCTCGGAATAGCCCTGCTGATGGCGCTCGGCTGTATCGCCGGGCTGTTGCTGGGTGGTGCTGCTGCCGGCGTCCTGTCAGGCCTGATCGAGGCGCAGACCGGCCTTCGCCTCACGATCTCGCTGGACAAGCCTGAATTCCTGCAGATCGGCCTGCTGTTCGTCGTCGGCACCGTTCTCAGCCTGCTGCCGGCGATCGCCTCGTTCGCCAACCCGATCGCGTCGGGACTGCGCGACTGAAGCGCAGTCGTTCCCGTTTCACTGGCGAAGGCCAAGGGCGACCATCGGCATCATGATGCAGTGCCGCGCGGCTAGTGCTCGATCAACGAAGCCGCCCAACGACCGCAACGCAGGGCTGTCAACGGCCACAATGAGCCTAACCCCTCGCCGCCCGGTGACGGCATTCGTGGATAGTGATCGATGGCGGTCAGTAGCGCGACGATGATCTGGCATGTGTGACGAGCGACCTGAGCGCAGGAGAAACCGCGCTCCCGAGTTTCCTGGCCGCCGCCCGATCGTGTTGAGTTCGGAGGCTGATTACCTTCGTGCCTGTGCGCGGGCTGGTGAAATCCACGCCGCCGCGGCTCGAGATCCCATGACGGAGCTTGAACTCGAACGGCTCGCACTGGCGATTCTCACCTGGGAATTGAAACGAGGTGAGAGTGAGATTTAGAGCCGACGCCGCGCGCTGACCTGCCGTCGCCATGCCACTGAACTCCCTTCAAACGAGTCTTGGCCACCCAGCTTGCCGGGCACTGGTGCCGTGCCCTTGTACTGACACGCAACATGTCGAGCAGGAGACCAATTCTCCTGCTCGACATGTGCCACGTGCAGATCGTTCGCTTCAGGCAGCCTAGCCCTGCCGACCGGGCTCGCCGAGGCACTACAGACGTCGCAGCCGATCCCTATGTCGGCAGCGGTTTGCCGGCCTGCTCCTGCACGATGTATTCGGCATACCAGTCCGGCCAGTTCTCATCATGCTGCCCGCCGTTCCGCTTCTCGTGCTCTCCATGCGCGGCCGCCGCACGCCGGAGCGTGGCTGCGAGCTCCCTGGATGAGGCGAAGCTTGTATCACCCGCCTCGACCCGTCCGGGCAGACGATGGGTGACCTCCTGCAGCAGCCATTCATTGCCGTCCGGGTCCTTGAACGAGAGCCACGACGCGTAGCTGCGCCGTGTCGGCTCGGGCCCGCTGCGGCGGTCTCCCTGCTCGCCGTAATGGTAGACCTCGCTCACCTCGGCTCCGCGAGCGGCGAGCGCAGCGCGCGCCGCCACGATATCGGAGACGATGAGATAGGGGGCCACCGTGTTGCCCTTGCCGAAAATGACAGAAGCGGGCGAGCCTGGAGGCGTGACCTGGATGACCCGGAAATTGTCGCCTGCAATGTCGGCATCAAGGCGCCAGCCCAAGCCACCGTAGAAGCGCTTGGCGCGATCGACATCCGCAACGGGGATGCTGACGACCTCAAGCTTCAGGTCGGCCGCCAGGGCTCCGAGGCTCTTGTCTGCAGTTTCGCTGCGCAGTTGAGTATCGCTCATGTCGAACTCCTTCCATTCAGATGAGTGAGAGTTGCGACACACCTCCAGGCGCCTGAAATGACAGAGATCCAGGCGTGACATGTGTCGCGCTTCGACCGGCCGCCCGACGGGGAGCTTACGCCGCTTCGGGCCGGACGCCATAGCGAGCAGCCGGTTCGGCGCGGGAAAGATTGGGCAGCAGCGCCTGCCGTCCTGCCTCAAAGGCATTCCAGTCAGCCACATCCGGCAGGGACGGCACGGTGACGAACTCACCCAGATCCAGGCCGGCCAAGGCCGCGTCGACCATCGCCGCGGCCGTCATCACGATCTCATTCGGCAGGTGCTCGACCGGCTTTCCGGCGATCTCCCAGAAGTCGGTGGCCGTCGCTCCCGGCAGCACGACGTGAACCCGCACGCCCTTGTCCGACAGCTCGTGCTTCAAGGACTGGCTGAAGGCCAGGACGAAGGCCTTGGAGCCACCATAGACGCCGTTCAGGCGCTCCGGCGCGACGGCGACGATCGAAGCGATATTGATGATCGTGCCGCCGCCGCGCTCGACGAATCCGGGCACTGCGGCGTAAGTCAGGCGCATCAAGGCGTCGACGTTCAGAGCAATCATGTCGCTCATCTTGTCGATGTCCGACTGCAGGAGCGGAGCCGTCGCACCGACACCGGCGTTGTTGACCAACGTAGTGATTCGCCGATTGCTCCTCAGTTCCGTCTCTACCCTGGCGAGATCGTCGCGCTTGCCGAGATCCGCAGCGATGACCTCGACCTTGCGGCCCGTTTCAGCTGCAATCCTGTCGGCCAGCTTGTGCAGCCGTTCGGCATTGCGCGCCACGAGAATGAGATCGTGGCCACGGCGTGCGAGACGCTCGGCGTAGATCGCGCCAATACCGGACGAGGCGCCGGTCACCAGTGCGAAACCCTTGAATCCCTGGCTCATTGCTTCATCTCCATTGCCCCCAGCGGGGCTCCATGGCGAGGAAGCTAGACCTGCTTGCTCATGTCTCAAATGTCATTTATACCACCTTTCAGGACATCAATGACCTGATCGGAGCGTGCCATGCATCGGATGGGTTTCGTCGTTTCGCCCGGCTTCCAGCTGATGAGTTTCGCTGCGCTCTCGGCCTTCGAGTTCGCCAATCTCTCGGTACCCAGCGCCTTCTATGACGTCCGGGTGATGTCGCAGAGCGGAGGAGCGGTGAAGAGCTCGCTCGGCCTGATGCTGGAGACCGGAACCTTCGACGATGCGCCCTATGACACCATGATCTTCGGTGGCGATCTCGCGGGATCGGAAGTGTCGGCTGCGATGGTCGACTTCGTGCGCCGGTCGGCGACCAAGGCACGCCGCGTCGCTTCGATCTGCACTGGCGCTTTCGTGCTGGCCCAGGCTGGCTTGCTGGACGGACGCCAGGCCACAACCCATTGGGCAAGCTCCAGGGACCTCGCCGCGCGCTATCCCCGGATCAAGGTCGATCCCGACCGCATCTTCATCGTCGATGGTCCGATCTGGACATCAGCCGGCGCAAGCGCCGGCATCGATCTCGCCCTCGGCATGATCGAGAAAGATCTCGGCCCCGAAGTCGCACGCCTGACGGCGCGAAAGCTCGTTGTCTATCACCGGCGCGCCGGGGGCCAGTCGCAGCATTCCGCCTTGCTCGACATGGACGCCAAGTCGGACCGCGTTCAGTCGGCACTCAACTATGCCAGGAGCAATCTCCAGTCGCGCCTGAGCGTCGAGGATCTCGCCGACGCCGCCAGGCTGAGCCCCCGCCAGTTCAGCCGTGCCTTTCGCGCGGAGACCGGCCAGTCGCCGGCCAAGGCGGTCGAGAACCTGCGGGTCGAAGCCGCGCGCCTGTTGATGGAGCAGACCGGCCACCCTGTCGAGGCCATCGCCGAGCAAACCGGTTTCGCCGACCGGGAGCGGATGCGGCGTGCCTTCCTGAGAAACTATGGCCAGCCGCCACAGGCCATCCGGCGCAATGCACGCGTAGCAGGTTAGCGCGGCGCCGAAGCCATCTCGGCCATTCGTGCTATGATCGGGCGACGTCGGGTTGCGAGTAAAGCTCTCCCGCCCGGCCATGATCCTCATCGCGTATCGGCTGGTGGGCGAGAGCCCGCAGGCGTCCCGGTTTCATTTTCAGGCCCCGCGCCCCGGAGGTCATCCGTCTGAGCCCGTTCAGTCGCGTGTTGTTCAACCGAGGGAGTTGCGAAGATGAAGATCCTGATGGTGCTGACGTCACATGATCAGCTTGGCGATACCGGCAAGCTGACCGGCTTCTGGCTCGAGGAATTCGCAGCGCCCTACTACGTCTTCAAGGACGCTGGCGCCGAGATCACCCTTGCCTCGCCAAAGGGTGGCCAGCCACCGATTGACCCCAAGAGCGATGAGCCCGGCAACCAGACCGATGCCATGACGCGGTTCAAGAAGGATCCCGTTGCGCAGCAGGTTCTGGCAAACACCGCCAAGCTCGGTGATGTTACGACGACAGGATACGACGCCGTCTTCTATCCCGGTGGTCATGGTCCGTTATGGGACCTTGCCGAGGATCCGGTTTCGATTGCGCTGATCGAGGCGTTCTACAATGCCGGCAAGCCCGTCGCCGCCGTCTGTCACGCGCCGGGCGTACTGCACCGGGTAACCTATCAGGGGCAGCCGATCGTCAAGGGCAAGCGCGTCACGGGCTTCACCAACTCCGAGGAGGAGGCCGTCCAGCTCACCAACGTCGTGCCGTTCCTCGTCGAGGACGAACTGAAGCGCCTCGGGGGACGCTATGAAAAAGCAGCTGACTGGCAGAGCTTCGCGATCGTCGATGGCCGCCTGATCACCGGCCAGAACCCCGCCTCGTCGACCGCCGCTGCGCAGGAACTCGTCAAGCTTCTCGGCTAACCTCCCCCTCAGCGGCACATTGCGAGCCGCCGAGTGCGGCCGGGCCAGCTATGAAAACTATGCACGCGACTTTGCAAACTCAGCGGGCTGCTCGCGCACCGCGATGAGGCTTCGGAGAGCCCTACGCAGGAAGAACCTGCGACCTTCGCCGCGGCCATCGCCCCCGTCGGCCGGGCTTGAACTCGGCCGGGGAATACCTGACTCTGGACATTCCGCAGGACTGTTGATGGTGCATGGATCGCATCGAGGCGATGAGAGTGTTTATCGCCGCCCTGGACGAGGGAAGCCTCGCTGGAGCGGGGCGTCAGCTCGGCCGGTCTCCGGCAGCGGTCAGTCGGGCCATCGCTTTTCTTGAGCAGCAGGTCGGAGCCGCACTGCTCCACCGAACCACACGGACGATCAAGCTCAGCGAGATCGGCGAGCGCTACGCCGTCGCCTGCCGCCGCGTGCTTGTCGATCTGCAGGAAGCAGAGGCCGTTGCGGGGGGCGAACACGCAGCTCCGCGGGGAACCCTGACGATCACTGCGCCTCCGATCAGCGGCGAGGAGATTCTGCGTCCGATCATCGATGCCTATCTCGACACCTTCCCGGCTGTAACGGTCAATCTCGTCCTGCTCGATCGCAACGCCAATCTGGTCGAGGAGGGAATTGATGTCGCGCTGCGCGTCGCCGAGTTGCCGGACTCTTCCCAGATGGCCGTGCGCGTCGGCGGCAACGTGAAACGTGTGGTCGTCGCGTCCCCACGCTATCTCGCCCAGCATCCTCGCATCGACGAGCCGGCCGATCTCGCCCAGCATCGCATCGTGACCACGACGCATTTCGGGCGCGATGCCTGGGTCTTTCCGCCAGCAGCGGGAAGTTCCATCGCCAGATCAGTCCAGTTCAAGCCATGCCTGATCGTCAACAGCGTTCGCGCTGCGCTCGGTGCGGCGGTCGGCGGGCTCGGCGTGACCCGGCTCTACACCTACCACGTCGCCGAACGTGTCCACGACGGCTCGTTGCAACGTCTGCTGCAGCATGCCGAGCCCCCGGCCATGCCTGTCCACCTTCTCACGCCGCAAGGGCGCCCGTCGGTTCCCAAGGTTCGGGCCTTCCTTGATTTTGCGGTCCCGCGCCTGCGTGCGGAGTTTGCACGGCTCTCGTCCGAAGCCGGCCCGCTCGAACCTTAAAATGTGTCGGCATTCTTCCGCCCGGCGGAAGAATGCCTGCCCGACAGCAACCATTCAGCTCTCGCTCCGGATCCCTCAAATATTGCGCAACAGCCCCGGACGGGCTGCCAGCCGCAGTAACGCAGGCTGGTGAACATCAGCGAGGATCATCATGAGCAACGAACAGAGAGTCGCGATCGTTACCGGCGCATCGCAAGGCATCGGCGCCGGTCTGGTCAAGGCGTTCCGCGATCGAAACTACCGGGTTGTCGCAACCTCGCGCTCGATCAAGCAGACCGGCGATCAGGACATAGTTGCGGTTCCCGGCGATATCGCCGACCCGTCAACCGCCGAAGCGGTGATCCGGGAAGCGATGTCCCGCTTCGGCCGGGTCGACACGCTGGTGAACAATGCCGGCATCTTTGTCGCCAAGGCGTTCACGGACTATTCGTCCGAGGACTTCAACAACAAGATCGCGATCAACCTCGCCGGCTTCTTCCACATCACGCAGCGTGCTGCGGCGGAAATGCTCAAGCAGGGTTCCGGCCATATCGTCAGCATCACCACGAGCCTCGCCGATCAGGCGAACAGCAGCGTGCCGAGCGTTCTCGCCAATCTCACCAAGGGCGGCATCAACTCGGCCACCAAGTCACTGGCGATCGAATATGCCACGAAGGGTATCCGGGTGAATGCGGTTGCCCCGGGCGTGATCAAGACCCCCATGCATGCGCCGCAGACGCATGAATTTCTCGCTGCGCTCCATCCCGTGAAGCACATGGGTGAGATCAGGGATATCGTGGATGCCGTGATGTTCCTGGAATCTGCCGGCTTCGTGACCGGCGAGATCCTGCATGTCGACGGCGGCCAGAGCGCCGGCCACTAACGACGGTCAACGAAGGAGATCATCATGCCTATCGTCACCATCCAGGTCACACGGGAAGGCTCCGGGCCCGGCCGCTCTTCGGTGACAGCCGAAGAGAAGGCATCGCTCATCGCAGGCGTCAGCAAGCTCCTGCTCGACGTGCTGCACAAGCCACTCGACTCCACCTTTGTCGTGATCGAGGAGGTCGAACTGGAGAACTGGGGTTGGGGCGGCTTGCCAGTCCCCGCGTTCCGGAAGCAACGAGCGAGCGGCTAAAGCATCCGCCCGAAAACTGGATTGCAGTTTTCGGGAGAACCGATGCAAACACAGAAAGTTCGATCATCGAACCGGCTAGGTGATCCGGTCCGATGATCTGAAAGCCCATCCCAAGGCTCGCGACGGCGAACACCGAGCCCTGCGAAAGGCGAGCGTCATGCGACGACGGCCGGGATGAGGGCGCTGCCCAACGTCAGCCGAGCGTGACCCCCGCCGCCAGACCTCCACCCGACCGGTTCCTCAGTCGCAGGCTCCCTCCAGTCGTCAGGGCCAGTTGATGGGCGATCGCGAGACCCAATCCGGTCCCCCCCGTGTCGCGGCTGCGCGACTGCTCCAGCCGGTGAAACGGCTGCAGCACCGCCTCAAGCTGATCCTCGGGAATGCCGGGGCCGCGATCGAGCACAGCAATCCTGATCTTGCCGTCAGGCAGGCTCTCGATCTCGATCTCAGCCGCTCCGGCAAATTTGAGCGCATTGTCGATGAGATTGGTGAGGATGCGGCGGATCGCGTGCGGGCGCGTCACCACCACCGCATCGATGATCCGGGTACAATTCACCGCCTTGCCGATGTCCTGATAGTCGAAGGCGATGCTCTCGACGAAGGAGGCTATGTCGATGCGCGTGGGCCGCTCCGCATCGCCCTGCGCGCTTTTCGCATAGGCCACCCCCTCGCGCACCAGCCGCTCGATCTCGGACAGGTCATTCAGGAGCTTGTCCTTTTCCGGTCCGTCCTCCGCCATTTCGGCGCGCAGCTTCATGCGGGTGATCGGTGTCTGGAGATCATGGGAGATTGCAGCGAGGATCTGCACGCGCTCCCGCAGATAGTGCGCGATACGGTCCCGCATTTCATTGAATGCTGTCGCTGCATAAGCGACTTCCGCCGGGCCCGTCTCATCGAGCCGCTCGGCCTTTCGGTTCGGATCCAGAGTTGCGGCGGCCTCAGCCAAGTGCAGCAGGGGCCGGATCGCGAGGCGGACGGCAAGCCACGTGCAGAATATGAGCAGGAAGAGTTGGGCCACGAGCACATAGGCCAGCCAACTCGGCAAGGGCATCAGCGACGGCATCACGTCGATGGTCACCAGCGAGTCATCGCTCAGCGTGATATGGGCCTGAAGCCGCGAACCCTGCCCCGGGATACTCTCGACCTTGACGGGAAATCGCTGTCCGGTCGCGGCGTTGATCGTCTCCGCGATCTCCGCCGCGCGCCTGCCCAACTCTGGTACGCCAGCCTGCCCCTGCCCGAGTTCGTACCGATAGGTCGGCCGATCCAGCATCGGCAGCCATTGCGCACGCTCCTGTGGCGGAAGCCGGTCGAGGAGTGCGATCGAGGTCCCGACATCCCGTTCAAGCGTCGTCAGCATCGTCGCCTTGGCGCTCATGGTGCGCTCGAGGAACAGGATGCCGAAGGAAAGCGCGTGTGCCACGGCCAATCCCGCGAGGAGAATGAGGAAGAGCCGCCAGCGCAATGTGCGCGGCATATGCATGGTGCGGCGCAAATCGGAGAGCACGGTCATTGGCGAGCCGTCGTGATCTCAACCGGCTTGGCCAGGACATAGCCCTCGCTGCGCACGGTCTTGATATAGGCAGGTTCGCGCGCGTCATCGCCCAGCCGCTGGCGCACGCGGCTGACCAGCAGATCGATCGAACGGTCGAACAGCTCCGACTCGCGCCCCTGCGTCAGGTTGAGAAGCTGGTCGCGCGACAAGACACGCTGCGGATGGTCGAGGAAAACGCGCAGCAACCGGTATTCCGCGCCGCTCAGTGTCACCGCCGTGCCCCCCTTGTCCAGCAGGTGACGCGCAACCGTATCGAGTTGCCAATCACCGAAAGTGAGCAACTGGCCGACCTCGGTCACCTGCAGGTTCGGCGGCAGCATGCGCGTGCGGCGCAGGATGGCCTTGATCCTGGCAAGCAGTTCGCGGGCAGCAAAAGGCTTCGCCAGATAGTCGTCGGCTCCCATTTCGAGGCCGACGATCCGGTCCGTCTCGTCGTTGCGGGCAGTCAGCATCAGCACAGGCGTCGCCTTGTGCTTGCCTGCCCTGAGCTCACGGCAGAGCACGAGCCCGTCATCTCCCGGCATCATGATGTCGAGGACGATCAGGTCGACCCTGTCGGTTTCAAGGAAGGATCGCATCTGGCGACCATCCGCGGCGACGGTTACGCGTAAGCCGTTCTTCTTCAGATAGCTCGAAACGAGATCCCGAAGCTCCCGATCGTCGTCGACAACGAGCACGTGATCAATCTGGTCCATCGATACGACTTTCCGCCATTGCTGCCAGCCCAGTAGCAGTGTCCCGCCTGCAGATCTCAGCATTTGCGTGGAGATTTGTACCACCATGTATCGCGTTCATCCGGCGATACATGGTTGAACAATGTTTTCGGCGGACGCCGCTATCGCGGGGCGCTGCCACCTGGCGCCTTTTATCCGGTGATCGTGTTGCACCACCTTGGGGTGCGAAGGCCTACCCGATGCCGTGCCGAAGGCATGCGCCTACACTCCGTTACAGATCTGCTCATGCCGAACGACACTCCAGATACATCACGCGGTTAGCTCAGCCGAACATTCGGGATCTCCGGCGTGGAGGACTGCGCAGGGAGTGCTTGAGAGGATCGGCCATGACGCTGTTCGTAATTGCCTATCTGGCAGGAGCATTGACGGTCGTCAGCCCCTGCATTCTGCCGATATTGCCCTTCGTCTTTGCGCGGGCCGACCAACCGTTTCTTCGCAGCACATTGCCCATTCTCGTCGGCCTGGCGGCGAGCTTCGCAGGGGTCGTCACCCTGAGCGCGGTCGGCGGAGCCTGGATGGTGCGCGCCAACGAACTCGGCCGCCATGCCGCGGTGGCGCTTCTGGCGGTGTTCGCGGCGACACTGATCTCGCCGCGTGCCGCGGCACTCCTGTCACGCCCGTTCGTCGCGCTCGGTGAGCGACTGGCCAGAGGGGTCGGGTCGGGACACGGTACGATTGGCGGCTCGCTGCTGCTTGGCGTGGCGACGGGCTTTCTCTGGACGCCATGCGCGGGTCCGGTCCTGGGCCTGCTGCTGACCGGCGCGGCGCTCCATGGAGCCAATCTCGAGACGAGCCTGCTTCTCATCGCCTATTCCACGGGCACGGCAACAGCGCTCGGCCTGGCACTCCTTGCAGGTGGCCCGATCTTCGCGGCGATGAGGCGCTCCCTGGGCATCGGAGAGCGCGTCCGACAGGGCCTGGGTATCGCAATCCTCGCCAGTATCGTGGCAATCGCGTCGGGGCTCGACACGGGCCCGCTGGCGCGGCTTTCCTATGCAAGCACCAACGGGATTGAACAGGCGCTGCTCGATCGGCTCGGTCCAGACGCCGCTGCCGCGAACCGGACGCGGCTGGCGGACGACCACAGCGCCGGATCGGCGAGCGATGCGCGGACACCCCACCGAAGCCCCCTGCCTGACCAGGGGGCTGCGCCTGGTCTCGATGGTGCGGTCGCGTGGCTGAACTCGGCCCCTCTCTCCGCCGAACAACGTCGCGGCAAGGTCGTTCTCGTCAATTTCTGGACCTATTCCTGCATCAACTGCATTCGCACCCTGCCCTATGTCCGCGCCTGGGCGGAGAAGTACAAGGAACAGGGTCTATTGGTGGTCGGCGTTCACGCGCCGGAATTCGCCTTCGAGAAAAACATCGATAACGTCAGGCAAGCTGTTGCTCGGTTCGGGATCAGCCATCCGGTCGCAATCGACAATGATTTCAGGATCTGGCGCGCGTTCGGAAACAGCTACTGGCCAGCCCTTTACTTCATCGACGGCCAGGGGCGCATCCGCCACCGGCAGTTCGGCGAAGGCGACACTGCCCGGTCCGAGCAGGTCATTCAGGATTTGCTCGCGGAAGCGGCGGGCAGCCGTGCGGTGAATGGCGGCCTCGTCTCTCCCGCCGCCACGGGCGCAGAGGCAGCTGCCGCCCCCGCGCAGGCACGGTCGGACGAAACTTATCTCGGCTATCTCAAGGCGTCGGGCTTCGCTTCGCCCGAGGGTATCGCCGGCGATCAGGCTCGAAACTACTCGATCCCGACATTGCGGCTCAACCGATGGGGGCTCTCAGGCAACTGGACCGTGGGTGCCGAGCACGCCACGCTCAATCGCTCCAACGGCAGCATCGCCTATCGCTTCAGCGCCCGCGACCTGCATCTCGTGCTCGGCCCCGGCCCTGCTGGCAAGCCGCTTCGCTTCCGGGTCACGATCGACGGCAAAGCGCCAGGCGCAGATCACGGTGCCGACATCGACGCCGAGGGCACAGGAGTGGTTTCGCAGACCGGCCTCTACCAACTCGTCCGGCAGGCAGGAGATGTCCGCGAACGCAGCTTCGAGGTGCAGTTTCTCGATCCAGGAGCGCAAGCCTACGCCTTCACCTTCGGGTGACGGACGCCGAATGAGCACGATGACTCCGCTCGCTTTCAGCTTGGAGGCTGATATGAGAAAATCCGTTCGAACCTGCGTTATCGCGGTCGCCGCCCTCGCACTGATGGCAGCCCCGTGTGCGTGGGACAGCGATCCGCGTGACCCTGCATCATCGGCGCCAGCCCTGACCACCCTCGTTGGAGCGCTCACGTCAGTGCCCACTCGCCCGTCGAGCAAAGACAACTTTTCAGGGCTCCAGGAGTGGTGCCCCGCTGGTCGCAACACTGCCCTGCAAGGTCTGTGTTGAGCGCGTTCGCATGCGTGGCCTTCGACCTAGGCGGAGGCGGACCTTGAAGGCCCGCCCCCTTCGATTGCGCCCCAGGCCGGTTGCGCCAAAGCGGCAGGCACCGCCCGTCCCCCAGAAATCGGCCTCCTCAGCTTGCAATTTCATGACCAGCAACGATGGTGGCGACTTGGCAGGGGGACGCAGTGGCATTTCGCTTTCTTCATACCGCCGACTGGCAGATCGGTAAGCCGTTCTCGAACATTGTCGGCGATCCCGGGGCGGAACTGCGATCACAGCGGATCAAGGCCGTCGAGACGATTGCCAGCCTGGCGCATGAGCGACAGGTCGACGCCGTGCTGGTTGCAGGCGATGCCTTCGACAGCAACTCGGTCTCGGACCGGACCATCGTGCGCACGCTCGAAGCCCTCTCCGCCTTCAAGGGACAATGGATATTCCTGCCCGGAAACCATGACGCAGCCTTGGCCCACAGTGTCTGGACGCGGATTCAGGCCATGGGCCCGGCGGCGAATGTCATCATCGCCGACAAGCCGGAACCGCTCGACCTCTGGAGTGGTCAGGCTGTCGTTCTGCCTGCCCCGTTGCGCCGCCGACGAGAGGCGATCGACCAGACCACCTGGTTCGTCGATGCGCCGTCCCCGGATGGCGCATGCCGCATTGGCCTGGCCCATGGCAGCGTTGCCAATCGACTGCCGGGCGCCGCGGAATCGTCGAACGAAATCCCCGAGGATCGATCAGAGACCGCCAACCTTTGCTATCTGGCACTCGGTGACTGGCATGGGGCTTTGAAGATCGCCCAGCGGACCTATTATTCCGGGACGCCCGAACCTGACCGCCACAAGGCCAATGACGCCGGGTCGGTCTACGTCGTCGACATCCCCGGACCGCGGGCGTCGGAGATCGTCGAGACCGTCGCTGTCGGGCACTTTCGCTGGAACAAGGTCGCGGTCGAACTTGTCGACGGCACATGCGATCGCGCCATCGAAACGCTCAGTGATCTCGCCGCGAGCCATCGCCATCTGGTGGTCTCGCTCTCGCTGGCAGGCAGTGTCAGCCTTGCCGAGCGCCGGCGCCTCGAAAGCGAGCTTCGCTCCTGGGAGGCCCGCCTTCACCATCTCGAGATCGATGACGGAGCGTTGGTCGATGAGCCAACCTCCGATGATCTCGATGCGCTCGACAAATCCGGTTTCGTTCGTGCCGCGGTCGAGCGACTGCGCGCGAAGGCAACCAACGACGGCGATCCGGAGGCCGGCGCTGCGCGCATGGCGCTTCGCATGATGTATCTCGACCATTTCTCCAAGGGCGCTTGAGCCATGTTCCTTCGCCGCCTGGAGATCGAGGATTTCCGGAAGCTCCGATCCGTCGTCATCGACGATCTCCAGGATGGCCTCAACGTCATCTCGGGTGACAACGAAGCCGGCAAGTCGACCATTCTCGCAGCACTGCGAGCCGCCTTCTTCGAGCGTCACCGCGTCGGAGGCGAAGCCGCGCAGGCGATGCTGCCCTACAACCAGAATGTCCGTCCCCAAGTCAAAGTCGACTTCGAGCTCGATGGACAGGCCTGGTCGCTTCGCAAGGCCTTCTGCCAGAAGCCCGAGGCCGAGCTGATCGGAGCCAACGAGCGTCACATCGGCGACGCAGCCGATGATCGCCTGGCGGAGTTGTTCGGGTTTACGCCACCCGGCCGCGGTGGTTCCAAGCCGCAGGATCACCAGGGCATATTCGGACTTCTCTGGGTCGAGCAAGGGCTCTCCCATCAAGCGCTCGGTGTCGGCGCCGGCCGGGACTCGCTTTCCTCAGCACTTGAATCCGAAGTCGGTCAGGTCATCGGCGGAGAACGCGGGAGAGCCCTGATTGCAGCAGCCGAGGCGCGGCGCAGCACCTACTGGGACAAACGCTACAAGCCGCGCGGTGACTACAAGGCGCTGCTCGACGATGTCGAAGCCCTCTCCGCTCGTCGCGAAGAGATTTCCTCTCGCCTCGCGGCCCATGACAGCAAGGTCGGCGACCTCGCAAGGAAGCGCGAGATTGTCTCGCGCTATCACAAGGACGCCTCTCTCGAGAAAGCCCTGTCCGCCTTCGCCTCTGCGCAGGAGGCCATGGTACAGGCTCAGAAGCTCGAGACGATCGTTGTTGACGCCGGCCGTGACGCCACGCGCTGCAAGGCTGAGACCGAGGCAGCCACAGAACGGCTCGCCGCGCGGCAAGCGCTCGTGAAGTCGTCGGATGCCGCACGGGCGTCGCTGGCCCAGGCCACTCACGATGCCGAAGATGCCAAAGGCGTCGTAAGCCGGCTCGAGCGAGCGACCGCCACGACCTCTGCGAGGCTCGCACAAGCGCGGGCTGCTCGGAGCGCTGCGGACGAAGTTCTCGCCGCGGTCCAGCGGGCCATCGACCACGGCCGCGCACTGCATCTCCTGGCCCGCTTGGAGCTAGATCTCAAGAGTGCCGAAGAGGCTGACGGCAAGCGCATGACCGCTTTGGCCGCAGCTGCAGCCATCACCGTCACGAAGGCTGAGATCGACGCGCTGGAGCGCGCCGGCGAACAGCTCGCGAAGGCCAGGGCCCGGCTCGAGGCGGCGAGCGTCCGGATCGAATTCAAGCCGAACGCGCAACAGAACGTCTCTTCGGACGGCAAGGCAATCTTGCTGAGTGAGCCCCTGCTCCTCGCAAGAGACGCAACGATCGAGCTCGAAGGCTTCGGCCAATTGGTCGTCCATCCAGGGGGTGGTGTCGGTGATCTCGCGCGAGCCTTTGGTGAAGCCGAACGCGCCTTCCAAAGCGAGCTGCGCAAGACCGGCTGTGCCAGCTTCGAGGCGGCAAGATCGCAAGTGTTGCAAAAGGGCGAAGCGATCTCCGAAGCAGAGTTGCAAAGGAAGCTGATCAGCGCCACCGCTCCCAGGGGGCTCGAAGTCCTTCGGCAAGAGACCCAGAACCAGCGCGCGCTCGCCGCCCAGTCTGCTGCGCGGGAGATCGACGCGAAGGAAGCGTCAGAGGAGAGCCGCGCCGGGGCAGTCGAGGCCCAGCGCATCGCCATCCAGGACGAGAAGGCCGCCGAAGACGCCGCGGCGCAGCATCGCGCCCAGCATGAGAAGGCCACGCTTGACGCCGCGGTCTGGAACGAGCGCCTGAATGCCGCAATCACGAGCGCCAGCGAGAAGGGGCGCGACCTCGTCGAGGCTCGCTCCAAGATCTCGGATACCGAGCTGCAGGCCAGTTTTGATGCCGCCCAATCGGCCCATATCGCGGCCAAGGGGGCTGAGCAGGCTGCCATTCGCGCGCTCGAGCAGGCGAACCCCGAAGCCGCCTCGCTGGCCCTCTCCAGGGCCGGGAACGCGGCTGAGAATATCCGCGCCGATCTTGAGAAGACGGCCCGCGAGGCTCGCGACCTCGAGATCGAACTTCGGGCGCTTGGCCGTGATGGATTGGGCGAGCAGCTCTCCGAGATCGAAGGCCAGATCGCACTCAGGCAAAGGCAGCTCGCGACGACCAAGGCTCAGGCCGATGGTGCCCGGCTTCTCTACGAGACATTGGCGGAAGCGCAACGCGAGTCCAAGGACCGCTGGCTCGGCCCGGTGCGCGAACGGGTTGCTCCGTATCTGCGCCTGCTCCATCCCGACAGCCAGATCGTGCTCAACGAGGACACGCTCGAGATCGAGCACTTCGTGCGCGCTGGTGTCGAAGAGCCCTTCAGACAGCTCAGCATGGGCGCCAGAGAGCAGACAGCGGTGATCACGCGCCTGGCGCTGGCCGATATCCTGCGAGGTTCTGGCCAGCCATCAATCGTCATCCTCGACGACGCCCTGGTGAACACCGACGAAGAGCGTCTCGACCGGATGCACCTTGTGTTGAACAAAGCTGCCGGTTCCCTGCAGATTCTCATCCTGACCTGCCGAGAGAAGGATTTCATCCAGCTCGGCGCTCCGATCAGGCGCATTTAGCCTGACCCGAGAGGCTAAGGGCCAGAGCCAGAGTTGCCGTGTTGCTGCCAAGGCTTATCTACGTCCCATGACCGCCATCCCCTTCGACAATTCCTACGTCCGTTTCCCCGAGCGCTTCTTCGCCCGGGTAACCCCCAGCGCGGTCCGTTCGCCGCGTCTCCTGCGGTTGAACACGGCGCTCGCGGAGCAACTCGGTCTCGATCCGGTCTGGCTGGCGGGTCCCGCCGGCACCGAGATGCTTGCAGGCAACCGCATTGCCGAAGGAGCCGAGCCCATCGCCACGGCCTATGCCGGTCATCAGTTCGGCGGATTCAGCCCGCAGCTCGGCGACGGTCGCGCCGTCCTGCTCGGAGAGGTGATCGATCGCGATGGCAGGCGCCGCGACATCCAGCTCAAGGGTGCAGGGCTGACACCGTTCTCGCGTCGGGGCGATGGGCGGGCCGCCCTCGGACCGGTGCTGCGGGAATACATCGTCAGCGAGGCGATGGCTGCATTGGGCGTTCCGACGACACGGGCGCTCGCCGCCGTGTCGACAGGCGAGACGGTGCGGCGCGAGATGCTGCTCCCCGGAGCGGTGCTGACGCGCGTCGCCTCCAGCCATATCAGGATCGGGACATTCCAGTTCTTCGCGGCCCGCAGTGATGTCGAAGGCTTGCGCCTCCTCGCCGACCATGTCATCGCCCGGCACTATCCTGACGTCGGCGCCAGCGCAGCACCGTATCTGGCCCTGCTGGAGGCTGTCATTTCCGTGCAGGCGGCGCTTGTCGCCCGCTGGATGCAGATCGGGTTCATCCACGGCGTGATGAACACCGACAACATGTCGGTTGCGGGCGAAACGCTGGATTATGGGCCGTGCGCCTTCATGGATGCCTACGACCCGGGCACAGTGTTCAGCGCCATCGACGAGCGCGGGCGTTACGCCTATGGCAACCAGCCGCCCGTCGCACGCTGGAACCTGACGCGGTTCGCCGAAGCGCTGCTCCCGCTGCTGGCTGATGACCAGGACCAGGCGGTCAAGCTCGCGCAGGAGGCGCTGGACCGCTTCGATGAGCTGTTCCAGGCCGCATTGATCGGTGGTTTCCGCCGCAAGCTTGGGCTCTTCGCCGATGAGGCGGATGATGTCGTGCTGATCAAGGCCCTGCTCGACACGATGCAACGTGGCAAGGCTGATTTCACACTCGTGTTCCGGCGGTTGAGCACGGATGGAACTGCGGCTGCCGAAGGGAGCGCTTGCCGCGACCTGTTCGGCAATCCCGCGGAGTTCGACGACTGGGAGAGCACGTGGCGGCAACGGCTGGCGCGCGAGGCCAAATCGCCAGCGGAGCGGGTGAAGGCGATGCGCGCCGTCAATCCGCTGTTCATCCCACGCAACCATCGCGTCGAGGCCGCAATCGAGGCGGCCGTGGAACAGCAGGATCTCGCGCCTTTCGAGGAATTGCTGGCGGTTCTGGCAAATCCCTATGACGAGCAGCCAGGACCGGAGGACTACGCCCGCCCCCCGGCGGCTCATGAGCGTGTGCTCGCAACCTTCTGCGGAACCTGAACTTAGCCGGCTTCGATCCGAGCCAGTATCGGATCGCGGAGTCCGAATGACAGGCTGCATGCGCCAGTCTCGCCCTATCGCATCGCCCTAAAGCCGCTTACTCCTAGTAAGCTGGCCGGACATTTCGGATATCCTTCTGTGGCGACGCAAAATGAATTCTCCGACCGCCATCATGTGGTCGTGGTCGGCGCCGGGTTCGGGGGGCTCGAGGCGGTCCATCGCCTCGCCGGTGCGCCTGTTCGGATCACCATCGTTGACCGTCGCAATCACCACCTGTTTCAGCCTCTTCTCTACCAGGTGGCCACCGCCTCGCTTGCGACGTCGGAAATCGCCTGGCCGATCCGGCATCTCCTGCGCAAGCGCCCGGAAATCACGACGCTGCTGGCCAGCGTCAATGACATCGACCCCAAGGCCAGGCGCATTATCCTCGATGACGGATCCACGCTTGCCTATGACAGCCTGATCGTCGCGACCGGCGCGCGGCATGCCTATTTCGGGCATGATGACTGGGAGCCCTTCGCGCCTGGTCTGAAGACCCTCGAGGACGCTACGACGATCAGGCGCCGCATTCTCCTTGCCTTCGAGAAGGCCGAACGGGAAACGGATGCGCTGAAACAGGCCGCACTGCTCACCTTCGTGATCGTCGGAGCCGGCCCCACCGGCGTTGAGCTGGCGGGCACGATCGCCGAACTGGCGCGCTCGACCCTTCCCGAAGATTTCCGCAACATCGATACCCGGAGGACGACGCGCGTGGTGCTGATCGAAGCCGCTCCGCGCGTGCTTGGCGGCTTCGCGCCCGACCTGTCCGCCTATGCCCATCGCGCCCTCGAAGGACTCGGCGTCGAGATCTTCCTCGGCCAGGCAGTGTCGCAATGCACGGCCGATGGGGTGGTCTATGGCGACACGACGCTTGCGGCGGCGACGATCATCTGGGCTGCAGGTGTGCAGGCCTCCCCCGCAGCGGGCTGGCTGGATGCTCCCGCAGACAGAGCCGGACGGGTCAAGGTCGAGGCCGATCTCACGGTACCCGGCAGGCCGGAGATCTTTGTCATTGGCGACACGGCCAGCGTGACTGCGCCCGATGGAAGCCCTGTTCCGGGCATCGCGCCCGCAGCCAAGCAGCAGGGAAAATACGTCGCATCGGGCATCTGCCTCAGGCTTCGCGGCGAGGATGCGCGACCCGCGTTTCGTTACAAGCATGCAGGCAGTCTGGCGACGATCGGGAAGCGGCTTGCGGTGATTGATTTCGGCTTCTTCAAGCTCCGCGGCGCGCTGGCCTGGTGGCTATGGGGCCTTGCTCATATCTATTTCCTGATCGGCGTCCGCAATCGGGTGAGCGTGGCCCTGAGTTGGCTATGGGTTCACACCCGCGACCAGAGAAGTTCGCGACTGATCACGCAGGGGCGCGAAAACAAAAGCCGACCGAAGCAACGATAGACCGTCCCTGGCGAAGAGCCTCACCGAGGCCGGCAGACCGCGCCGGCGCCATTTCGACAGGACGTGCCTGCCCCGATCGTCGTGAGGACCGTTTCAGGCGCCCCTTCAATGCGAGCACCCTTTACTTCGTCCAGCGCTTGTCTCCGACCCGAGCACCGAAGTGATGGGCGAACAGGAGCAGCGCATCGACAACCGACTGGTCGCTGCCGCCTTCGAAGGCAAACAACGGGTAGGAAACGCTGATGGCGATGTTCATGCCCTTATGCGGGTCCTCGAAGGCAACGGAGATGGCTTTCACGCCGTCGAAAAGCTCCTGATTTGAGATCGCATAGCCGCGCAATCGCGACATTGCGACTTCGCGCAGCAGATCGTCGATCGAAACCAGGGTCTGTTTCGTCACCGGATCGAGCGACGCAGCAAAGAGACTGCGTATCTCGGCATCCGGTTTGACGGCGAGAAGCGCCTTCCCCATGGCGGCGGCATGCGCGGGCAGCCTGTGGCCAGGCTCGACCGTGAACTGGATCGGCTGCGAGCCGCGCGCCGTCTTGAGGACGACGACCTCGGTGCCGGAAAGCACGCCCAACCATACCGTGTGCTCGGTCTGTCGGGCGAGCTCCTCCATTTCCTTCTGAGCCTGTTCCACCAGATCGAAATTCCGGTGAAAGCTGGCAGCCAGTTGCACGGCCAGGATGCCCGCCCTGTAGCGCTGCGTCGCGGGATCCTGCTCGATCAGCCCACCGCTCGCCAGCGAAGCCAGCAGGCGCGAGGCGCTGCTGCGCGTGACTTTCAAGTGGCGGCTGGTTTCGCCAACCCGCAGCTCGCCTCCAGAATTGACGAGCAATTGCAGCGCACTAACGGCCTTCTCAATCGATTTCATGAGCGCTCGCTTGGCGGCTTGACGCCGCGCAGATGTCCTGCGTACGATAAATAATCAACATGTTGCGTAATAAGCAACACTTTTTCGACTGTCAAGAGGAGACACCCATGCGGGGCACCGGCGGCGCGCTACTTTACGAAACCCTGAAGAGCTACGGGGTGACCTGCCTGTTCGGCATGGAGGATCCGATCCATGTGTTCCACGCCGTCGACCGCGCGTTCACGCGGATCGTCACGGTGCGCGACGAGAAGCATGCGGCCATCATGGCGCACGGCTATGCCCAAGTGACCGGCCGGCCAGGCGTGTGCGCCGCCACCTTCGGGCCGGGCGCGACCAATCTGATCACGGGCCTGCTGGAGGCGCAGCGCTCCTCCGTGCCGGTGATCGCGCTCGTCCAGGACCACCCGCTGCGGCTCAAGAACAAGAACGCCAGCAGCGCGCTCGATCATGCGGTTGCTCTTGCGCCCTATGTGAAGGACGTGACGCGGATCGATGCCCCGGAGCAGGCGGCCGACGCCGTGCGCAAGGCCTTCCGGATCGCGACGTCGGGGCGGCCGGGCCCTGTGGTCCTGCTCTGCCCTGGCGATGTCATGGCCGCCGAGGCTGAAGCGCAGACCTGGGCTGACCAGGCCTACACGCATTTTCCGGCCAACCGGGTCCGGGCGAGCCGCGAAGCCATCGAGAAGGCGGCAGAGCTGCTCGCGACGGCCCAGCGGCCGCTGCTGATCGCCGGAGGCGGATCGATCATCTCCGGTGCCGAAGAGGAAATCCGGATGCTGGCGGAGCTGTTCGACATTCCCGTCGCGACAACCATGACCGGGCGCGGAGCCATTGCCGATGCGCACCCGCTCGCCGCGGGCCCGCTCGGCTCCACCACGGGCGGACGCTATGGTCGCGGGCAGATCTCCAACACGCTGTTCGCCGAGGCCGACGTCGTCTTCGTGCTCGGCTCGCGCACCGGCCAGATCTGCTACAGCGACTGGTCGCTGCCCAAGCCTGAAACCAAGCTGATCCATCTTGATATCGACCCGGCTGAAATCGGCCGCAACTTCGCAACCGACATCGCCATGGTCGGCGATGTCCGCGATACCCTGCGCGACCTGATGGCCTATTGCGCTGATCGCGGCCTGGCCCGAACCAACCCGGAAACCAGGGCGCGGATCGATCAGCTGACGGAGAAGTGGAGGGCCGAGTTCCGGCCGGTCGCGGAGTCGGCGCAGACACCGATCCGGCCCGAACGCCTACTGGCCGAGATCTCGGCACAGGTCGATGAACGGACCCTCATCGTTACGGATGCGAGCTACATCACCGGCTGGGCCATGAGCCATATCGACGTTCCGGGCTCGGGGCGCTTCATCCTCTCGCCGCGCGGAACCGGTGGAATCGGCTGGAGCCTGCCCGCCGCGATCGGCGCCAAATTGGCCGACCCATCGCTCAAGGTCGTCTGCGTGACCGGCGACGGCGCCTTTGGCTACGTCATCAACGAGCTCGAAACTGCCGCCCGCTACGGCGTCGATATTCTCGTCGTCGTGTTCAACAACGGCACTCTCGGCTTCCAGCGGCATTGGGAGCAGAAGGTGATGGGCCGCTATCTCGAATGCGACTTTCTCGACATCGACTATTCGGAAGTCGGTCGGGCTCTGAAGTGCCGCGGTGAGCGCGTCACGGCCCCGGAGGCGATCGCTGCGGCCCTGGCCGGGGGGCTTGCTGCCGATGGTCCCTTCGTCATCGACGTCGTCATCGATCCCAACGCAACAGCACCGATCGTCGGCTTCGAGACCATTCTCGCCCACGACGCAGTCCATTGATGCGGTCGATCACCTCACGAGAGCCGATCTGTTCAACAGCGCCATACAAAAGGGGAAGAGCATGCTGAGAACCATCGCCAACGCGCTTGCGTCGGCCGCTGTCGCGGCGGTCGTCGCGCTGTCTGCTTCCGGAGCCTCCGCAGGCCCCACGCTCGATCGGATCATATCCGAAAAGAAGCTGGTCGTCGGAGTAGCCCCCTGGAACAAGTTCGTTCTGCTGAACCCGAAGACGAGCCAGTACGAGGGCCTCATCGTCGACGATATTCGCAATCTCGAGGCGATGACAGGTATCAAGGTCGAACTCGTCAATACGACCTGGAGCGGCCTCGTGGCCGGGCTCCAGGCCGGCAAATGGGACGTCATCATGAGTGGGCTCGGAGCGACACCCGAGCGTGCGACGGCCGTCGCGTTTGGAGAGGCCTTCGGCTATCTCTCGTCCACCGCCATGGTGCGCGCCGATAGCCCAGTGCGGACCTTCGCGGACCTGGACAAGGAGGGCAGTGTCCTCTCCGTGGTCTCAGGCACCGCTGCCCAGCAATATGCCCAGCGCACCTTCAAGAAGGCGAAGGTCACGCCCCTTTCCGATACGGGGGCGGCAGTGCTCGAGGTCATGCAAGGGCGGTCGACGGCCTATATCGGCGATTCCGTCTCGAATGAGTTGCGCGCTCAGGAGCGCCCGACCGAGCTGCGCAATATCAAGTTTGCCAGCGATCAGACGGAATGGACCAGCATGAACCACGCTGTCCGGTATGCCGATCTCGACCTGCTGGTCTTCCTCGACACCTATGTCCGCTCCATGAAGCTGCGGGGCTGGTACCGCAACCTCGCCGAGAAGTGGAACCTGCCGCCTGAACTGGCTGTCGGGCCGCGCTAGCCCGCGAACCTGGCAAGGGGGCGGATGCCCGCGGTGTATCCGCCCCCCGTCGCCATGGATCGTGTTTGCTCGGGTAAAATGCTGGTCGGATGAGATCATGAATTACACATTTCAATTCGGTGTTCTGACCGAATACGGGCCCTACCTCGCGGGCGGCCTCTGGCACGCGTGGTGGACGAGTTTTCCCAGCATCATCATCACGACCATTCTCGGCGTCGTGCTGGCGGCCATGAGCATGTCGCGGCGCTGGTTCCTGCGCGGCGCCTCGGTTGTGTTTGTGGACCTGTTCCGCACGCTTCCCGTCGTGGTCCTGCTGATCTGGATCCACTATGTCATGCCGATCCTGACAGGGATTTCGCTCTCTCCGACCATGAGTTCGATCATCGCCCTGTCTCTGAACGGGGCTGCACTTGCCTGCGAAGCGTTTCGCGGCGGCCTTGAAGCGATCCCGGCCACGCAAACCCAGGCCGCACAATCGCTTGGGTTCTCGCGCTGGAAAGTGATGCGTTACATCACATTGCCCCAGGCGTTCTTCGCCACCTTGCCGTCCCTCACCAATGTCCACATCACAGTCATCAAGAACGTGACCGTGACAGTATTGATCGCGGTACCGGAGGTCATGTTCCGGGCGCAGGAACTGACGGTCCAATTCTTCCGCCCGCTTGAGTTCTATACTGGCGCAGCCGTTCTGTATGTGGCGCTGATCTGGGGATACGCCCTGCTCATGCGGATGCTCGAAAGGCTTCAAAAATGGCAACCGATCTGATGACGGGCGCGCCGGCGACCTCGGCTCAGGCCTTCATCCGTATTCGCGACGTCCACAAATCCTATGGCGCCGTCAGCGTGCTCAACGGCATTTCCCTCGACGTCGCACAGGGCGAGGTGCTGGTGCTCTGCGGCCCCAGCGGTTGCGGCAAGAGCACGCTCCTGCGCTGCATCAACGGCCTCGAGACGATCAATCGCGGCGACATCTCGGTGGGCGGGCGCAATGTCGAAACGGCCAATCCCGATACGTTGCAGAAAATTCGCCTGTCGACGGGCTTCGTCTTCCAGAACTTCAATCTGTTCCCGCATATGACGGCGCTCGAGAACATCACCATCGCGCCGATGAAGATTCTCGGGACGCCGCCCCGCATGGCGACGGAGCAGGGCAGAAAGCTCCTCGAACAGGTCGGCATGGCGGAGAAGGCGAATGTCTACCCGTTCCAGCTCTCGGGAGGGCAGCGTCAACGCGTGGCGATCGCCAGGGCGCTGGCGATGAACCCTTCCCTGATGCTGTTCGACGAGCCGACATCGGCGCTCGATCCCGAGATGCGCGAGGAGGTTCTCCAGGTCATCCGCAAGGTGCACCAGGAGCACAATATGACAATGGTCGTGGTGACCCACGAGATCGGGTTCGCCAAGAGCGTCGCCAGCCGGGCCATGCTGCTCGATGCCGGACAGATCGTCGAGGAGGCCCCTGCCCGCGCCTTCTTCGAGAACCCGGCCGAGGAACGCACCCGCCGTTTCCTACGCGCCATCATCAACGATTGATCCTTGGCAATTGCCTTCCCCTCGCGCAACGCCGGCATTCATCTGCCGGCGCGCCGGCACACGAGTCCCTGCAATGATCCAGCCGAACTACATTGGCGGAGAGTGGCGTCACGCAAGTGAAGCGATCGCCAACATCAATCCGTCGAACACCAATGACATCGTCGCCCACTACGCCCAGGCCAGTCATGCCGACGTGCAAGACGCCATCGCCGCCGCTGCGACAGCCTTCGCGGCCTGGTCACGCTCATCGATCCAGCTCCGGCACGATATCCTGAAGGGTGTTGGCGACGAGATCCTCGCTCGCAAGGGCGAACTCGGGATGCTGCTCTCCCGCGAGGAGGGCAAGGTGCTGGCGGACGGCATCGGCGAGGTCGTGCGGGCCGGGCAGATCTTCCACTTCTTTGCCGGGGAGTGCCTGCGCCTGGCGGGCGACAGGTTGGCTTCGATGCGTCCCGGCGTCGAGGTCGACATTACCCGGGAGCCTGTCGGCGTCGTCGGGCTGATCACGCCCTGGAACTTTCCGATCGCGATTCCGGCCTGGAAGATCGCGCCTGCCCTCGCCTACGGCAATTGCATCGTCCTCAAACCAGCTGAACTGGTGCCGGGCTCCGCGCATGCGCTGGCTGACATCCTTGCCAGAGCCGGCGTCCCGGCCGGCGTCTTCAACCTCGTGATGGGATCGGGACCTGTCGTCGGCGAAGCGATCCTACGCAGCGATAACGTGGACGCGATCTCCTTCACCGGCTCCGTCTCCACCGGCCGCAAGGTCGCAGCGGCCTGCGTCGCTTCCGACCGGATGAAGAAGATGCAGCTCGAAATGGGCGGCAAGAACCCGCTTGTCGTGCTCGACGATGCCGATATCGAACTGGCGGTTGCGTGTGCGCTCAATAGCGCCTTCTACCAGACCGGCCAGCGTTGCACCGCGGCGTCCCGACTGATCGTCACCGACAAGATCCATGACCGCTTCGTAGAGCGCCTGATCGATGCCATGCACGGGCTCGTCGTCGACGATGCGCTCAAGCCGGAAGCAACCATCGGGCCCGTGGTCGACCAGAGGCAACTCGACCAGGACCTGCACTACATCCGCCTTGGTCAGGAGGAAGGCGGCCGGCTCGCTTGCGGCGGCGAGGTTCTCGCGCGCGCCACGCCGGGATTCTATCTGTCGCCGGCGCTGTTCACCGGGATCGACCAGACCATGCGGATCGCTCGCGAGGAGATCTTCGGGCCAGTCGCAGCCGTCATCCGCGTCAAGGACTACGACGCCGCGCTTGCCGCCGCCAACGATACGAGCTTCGGTCTCTCGGCCGGCATCTGCACGACGAGCCTCAAATATGCGAGCCACTTCAAACGCAACGCAGAGGCCGGAACGGTCATGGTCAATCTTCCGACCGCGGGCACGGATTACCACGCGCCCTTCGGTGGCCGCAAAAGTTCGTCCTACGGCCCCCGGGAACAGGGCCGCTACGCGCAGGAATTCTACACGACCGTGAAGACGGCCTACACCCTTCCGGCCTAGCCGCCAGAGGTGGAGAAGCGGCGCGCCGAATCACGGGCATTCTTCCGAAGTCCACTGCCCCGGGATGGCCGCCGTCCCGCGCAGGCCGCGACGCGGGTAATGTCAGCGCGCCGGTGGGAGCCGTTTCAGTCCCGAAATGGCATTCGGCTGGTCCCGGCCTGCGCCCCAGGTCCGGGGCATGTCTATCTTTGTGCCCTCTGCCAACCTCTTGGCGCAGGCCCAAGCCTTCTCCAAAGCCATGTCATAAAGCCGCGTTGCTTGCTGCGGCTGCAACCAATCCACGCCGATACGCTTCACTGCATGAACGCCCGCACGAAGGACGCATGCAGCATTGGCCATTCTGCAGCGCCCAGTTGACGCTTTCGCTGGCCCATGCCTTGCTGACGGCTGCTTGAGGGAAAAGCAGGGGGCGCAAGACCCCCGGATTATTGTCAATGGCCTGTCGGCGGAGGGTATTTATGAACGAGCACGACCTGCGAGGTTTGATCGCGGATGTGAAGGAAGGTGGCCTGTCGCGGCGTTCCTTCGTGCAGAAAATGGTGGCGCTGGGACTGAGCGCACCGATCGCAACCCAGATGCTGGCCTGGAACGGCGTCGCGATGGCCCAATCGGCCGACGATTACAAGCCGACCAAGGCCGGTGGCGGCGGGCCGCTGAAGATCCTGCTCTGGCAGGCACCGACCCTGCTGAACCCGCATTTCGCCAGCGGCACCAAGGACCAGATCGCCTCGCGCGTTTTCTTCGAGCCGCTCGCCGGTTGGGACAAGGACGGCAATCTCGTTCCCCAACTCGCCGCCGAGATCCCGACCAAGGCCAATGGCGGTGTGTCTGCCGACGGCAAGGAAGTGATCTGGAAGCTGAAGCAGGGCGTCAAATGGCATGACGGCAAGCCGTTCACGGCCGACGACGTCGTCTTCACCTGGGAATATGCCGCCGATCCGGCGACTGCCGCCTATACGACCGGCGCCTACAAGGACATCAAGGTCGAGAAGATCGACTCCCACACCGTCAAGATCATCTTCAAGGATCCGACGCCGTTCTGGGCCGATGCTTTCGTCGGCGTCGCCGGCATGATCATCCCGAAGCATCATTTCGGCGAGTACAAGGGCGCCAAGTCGCGCGAAGCCCCGGCCAATCTGAAGCCAGTCGGCACCGGCCCCTACAAGTTCGTCGAGTTCAAGCCGGGGGACCTGCTCACGGGCGAACGCAACCCCGACTATCACGTCAAGAACAAGCCGCATTTCGACACGCTCGAGGTCAAGGGCGGCGGTGACGCGGTCTCGGCGGCGCGTGCCGTGCTGCAGACCGGCGAATACGACTATGCCTGGAACATGCAGGTCGAGGACGAGATCCTCAAGCGCATGGAAACCGGCGGGCGCGGGCGCGTGGTGGTGGTTCCTGGTGGCGACGTCGAGTTCATCATCCTCAACCCCACGGATCCGTGGACCGAGGTCGACGGCGAACGTTCGAGCGTCAAGACCAAGCACCCGACGCTGAGCGATCCGGCCGTGCGCCAGGCGATCAACCTGCTGATCGACCGCGATTCGATCCAGAAGTTCATCTATGGCCGCGGCGGCACCGCGACGGCGAGCTTCGTCAACGAGCCGAAGCAGTTCAAGTCGCCGAAACTGAAGTATGAATTCAGCGTCGAGAAGGCCAACAAGATCCTCGACGACGCCGGCTGGAAGAAGGGCGCCGACGGCATCCGCGAGAAGGATGGCAAGAAGCTCAAATACGTCTTCCAGACCTCGATCAACGCGCCGCGCCAGAAGACGCAGGCGATCATCAAGCAGGCCTGCCAGCGCGCCGGCATTGATCTCGAGCTGAAGTCGGTGACTGCGTCCGTGTTCTTTTCCTCGGACGTCTCCAATCCCGACACTTACACCAAGCTCTACTGCGACATGGAGATGTACACCACGACGCAGCCGCAGCCGGATCCGGAGCGCTTTCTCAACCAGTTCACCTCGTGGGAGATCGCCAACAAGGAGAACAAGTGGCTGGGCCGCAACGTCTCGCGCTACGCCAGCAAGGAAGCAGATGAGGCCTACAAGGCTGCGCAGAAGGAGTTCGATCCGGTGAAGCGCGCCGCGCTGCTGATCAAGGTCAACGAGATCTTCTGCGAGGCCAACATCATCCTGCCGCTCCTGTCGCGCACGATCGTCGGCGCGTCGGCGAACAACCTCGTGCCCGATATCTCGGGCTGGGAAGTCACGACCTGGAACCTTGCGAGCTGGTACCGCACCTAGCAGTCCAGTGCTCTGAGACCGAATCTGGTCCATCGCTTTGCCGCCCGCTCCCATGCAAATGGGAGCGGGCGGAACTCTGATCATCCGATGACAGGGGCCAGCGGCCGGCTTGATCCGTCGGCGCACCACGCATGAAGGCCGCACCTTGCCCGACCTGACCCCGAATTTGCCCGATGTCGTTGCCGAAATCAGCGCATTGTTCGAACGCTACGAGCAAGCCCTGATCGACAAGGATGTGGCTATGCTCGATGCCGCATTCTGGGAGAGTCCACACACCATCCGCTATGCGTTGCATGAGAATGGCTATGGCTTCTCGGAGATCCACGCCCACCGCGTCGCCCGCCCGCCGGGGCCCGGCATCAAGGAAGAGCGGCTGCGGCTGGAGATTCTCACTCTGGGGCGGGACATTGCCACGGTGAACCTGGAGTTCAAGGTCCGCGGGCGGGACATGATCGGCCGGCAGAGCCAGACCTGGGCGCGCTTCCCCGATCTCGGCTGGAAGGTGATCTCGGCTCACGTTTCAACGATGGAGGGGCCGCGGCTCTGGTGAGCGGTTGCTCCCCCCTTTCGCGTTCACTGCCAGGGGTTCCAAATCCCCTGATCAGCCTCCGATGGCGCTGGCTCTCAACGCTGCAAGCGTCCGGCTATCGACCGCAACGATCTCCTGCCGAAGCTTCGCGTTCTCCCATTTCGCCTGGCCGGGCACACGGATAGCCGCAGCACCGGGCGCACGGCGCCCGCGACTGATGCGCTCCCGCTCGGCTGCGGCGCGGCGCGGCAAGGCCTCAGCGCCGAAAGCGCCCGGATTCAGGGTCAGGAACAGAAACGAGCAGTCATTCGGTTGCGCGGCGTCGCCGTAGAGCGCTTTCACCTCGGCGCCCACGGCACCACCGGACAGGAGCCCGCACAGCATGTCGACCGCAAGCGCGAGGGCAAATCCCTTGGGGCCGCCGGTGGGCAGAAGCAGCCCCTTGATCGCCTCGGCAGGGTCGGTGGTCGGAAGCCCTTCCGATGTTACAGCCCAGTTCGCCGGAATCGGCTCGCCGCGCTGCTGGTGATGGCGAATGCGGCCGAGAGCGCCTTCGCTCATGGCGACATCGACCACCACCGCAGGTTCGTCCGCGGTCGGAATGGCAATCGCGATCGGGTTGTTGCCGACAGCCGGCTCGGCCCCGCCGGGGGCTGGCATCAACGGCCGCGTATTCGACATCGCGACCCCGATCATGCCGGCCTCAGCGGCCTGGGCGGCATAGCGGCCGGCAGCACCGAAATGAAACCCATGACGCACGGCGACTGCGCCGATCCCGAAACTCCGGGCCTTTGCGATAGCCAGGGTCATGGCCTGCTCGGCGGCCAGATGACCGAGCATGTGGCGGCCGTCGAGAACCGCAACGGCGCCATGGTCGCTCACGCTGAGAGCTTCATCGTGCGGCGAGACCGAGCCCTTGCGCAGGCGTTCGATATAGAGCGGCACATGCATGAGCCCATGCGAGCTCAGCCCCTGCTGCTCCGCTTCGACCAGGGCTTCGGCAATACGGCGCGCACCGGCGGGAGAGAGTCCGGCGCCGGCAAAGAGAGCGGCAACCTCCGCGACAAGATCGGCAACGCGCATCGGAACGGCGCTTGGTATCTGCGACATCATCAGGCCTGTGACTGTGAAACTCGATCGATCCTAGGAGGGGCTGGATATCAAAGTATGCACAGCGCGCTCATTTCATGGTGCGAAACGCCAGCGCTTTGAACCGCCCCCCTGTCCGGGCCCGCTAGGTTGGGCAGAGATGAACTGGGCAGCGGCGCATGGCAATAACATATGATCTGGTGAAGGAGGTCACGGCCAATCTCTACGACTGGTCGCTGCGCCGGATCCCGGAGACATCGAAGAGCGCCCTGCGCAATGCGGTCGAGACCGAGACCGTGCCTCATGCGAGCAAGACGCTGGCATTCATGCTCGACAGTGCCGAAACGGCAGAGCGGACCGGGCGTTTCCTGTGCTCCGATGCAGGGGTTCCGAGCTATGCCGTGAAGATCGGATCGGGTGTCCGCATGCAAGGCGACATCCGCCAGGCCATCGTCGACGGCTTCGAGCACCTGGTCCAGACGATCCAGCCGCCGATCCTGCGCTTCGTCACCCATCCGCTGACAAATGAGCGCAGCTACAAGGGCAAGGACATGCCGCTGGTCTCCTATGACCTGCTTGGCGATGTCGACTACATGGATATCACCTGCGCGCCGAAGGCGCTCGGCGGAGGCCGTTGGGCTGCGATCGAGACGCTGGTCAGCCCGAGCCGCGATGAGATCGAACGCTGTATCCTCGAGATGGTGATGCGAGCCGGGGGGCAGCACTGCCCTCCCGTGGTGATCGGCGTCGGTATCGGCGGCACCTTCGACCATGCCGCCAAACTCTCCAAGGACGCGACCCTGCGACCATTCGGCGAGCACAATCCGGATCCGATGGTCGCCGATATGGAGGAGCGCCTGACAAGGGCGGTCAACCAGACCGGGTTCGGGCCAATGGGCGTCGGCGGCTCGACCACGACCTTCGGTGTGCATATCGAGTATGCGTCAGGCCACGGCTTCACCCCTGTCGCAGTCTCCTTCAATTGCTGGATCAACCGGCGGACACGCGCGAAGATCCACAATTCAGGTGTCGTGGAGCGGATCGAATGAGCGCCCTCGACCTACCCCGCCTGAAGCTGCCGCTGACGCCTGCCGCGGCTCGGAATCTGAAGCTCGGCGATCTCTTCCTGCTCGATGGCGAAGCGGTGGCGACAGTCGGTATGCCCACGCAGAAGCGGATGCTGTCCGAGGTCGCCGCCGGTCGCGAGATGCCGACACCGATGCGGGGCGGCGCCTTCTTTCATATGGGCGTCAGCTATGACGAAGTGGGGGGCAGGCCGGGGCGCCACCATTATGTCAATCCGACGACCTCGAGCCGCTTCAACGACCTGATGCCTGGCTTGATCCGGGGGCTCGGCCTGACCTCCGTCGGCGGCAAGGGCGGATTGTCGCGCGAAAGCGCGGACGCCATGCGCGAGATCGGCTGCATCTACTTTTCCTTCGTCGGCGGCGCGTCGGCGCTGCTCAGCGAAGGCGTCGAAGAGGTCGTCGACAGCGCCTGGAACGACCTGATCATGCAGTTCCGGCTGAACCGCATCAGGTTGGGAGGATTCGGACCGGTGACGGTTGCGATCGATGCCCATGGCAACTCCATTTATGAGCGCCTGATGACCTCGGCCCAGGCGCGCCTGCCGGAGATCCTGCAGGCCCTGCGGGCTCTCTCTCCTACCGACGAGAAAAATTGATGCGAGCGATCGAGATCACCCGCCCCGGTGGGCCGGAGGTGCTGGCCTTTTGCGAGCGCGCGTCCCCTGCGCTTGGCCCCAATGACGTCCTCATCCGGGTCCGGGCTGCGGCCGTGAACCGCCCGGATGTGCAGCAGCGGCGCGGGCTCTATCCGCCACCGCCCGGCGCGACCGACCTGCCTGGCCTTGACGTTGCAGGCATCGTCGAGGCCGTCGGCGCGGAGGTGGAATGGCCCAGGACGGGCGACGCGGTCTGCGCGCTCGCCAATGGCGGAGGATATGCCGAGCTCTGCGCCGTGCCCGCGGTTCAGTGCATGCCCATGCCGAAGGGAGCGAGCTTCACTGAAGCTGCCGCACTGCCGGAGGCCTTCTTCACCGCCTGGAACAATGTGATCTGGCTTGGACGGCTCGCGGAAGGGGAAACGCTGCTCGTGCAAGGCGGCACCAGCGGCGTCGGCATGGCAGCGATCCAGATCGCCAAGAGCTTGCGGCAGGCCCGCGTGATCGCGACGGCAGGGACAGCCGCGAAGCTCGACATCTGCCGGCAGATCGGCGCCGATCACGCAGTCAGTTATCGCGACGACTGGGCGGCCGAAATCATTGCGGCAATCGGCGCAGAGCAGGTCGACGTCGCACTCGACGCGCAGGCCGGCCCCTACACCGAGAAGCAGCTGCAGCTGCTTGCGCCCGACGGCCGAGTCGTACTGATCGCCAGCCATCTCGGCCAGATGGCGGAAGTCAACGTTCGCAACATCGTCCGGCGTCGCCTGACCCTGACGGGTTCGACCCTGCGCCCACGCCCGGCCGCCTATAAGGGGCGGATCGCGTCGGAGCTTGTCGCCCATGTCTGGCCGTTGCTCGAGAGCGGACGCATTCGCAACCACATCTGCGCAACCTTCGACTGGCGCGATGTGCGCGACGCCCATGCCCTGATGGACGCCGGCGAACAGGTGGGCAAGGTCGTCCTCACGCTCGATGGCTGACACCAGCGTTTGACATCGCTTCGGGCAACAGGTCTCCTTGGCAACGAGCAGGCGGATGCCCCAGCATCACGCATAACAATCCGTCTGGCTGGGACCGCCTCTTGCCCTCGTTCACGCCCGTCCAGTCCGTCGTCAAGGCGCTCGACCTTCTCGCCGAAATCAACCGCAGCGGATTGGCCACGGTCGGCGATCTCCATCGGCGAACGGGCCTGCCCAAGCCGACGATCGTGCGGCTCCTCGAAACGCTCATCGCCACCGGCTATATCATGCGCGACAGCCGTGTGCGGGGGTATCAGGTGACCTCCGGCGTGAACCGGTTGAGCGCCGGCTTCCACGGTGCGCCGATGGTGATCGAGGCCGCGCGCCCCTGGGCGACGGCCCTTACCCGGCAAATCAAATGGCCCTGCGCCGTCTGCGTCCTCGACTACGACGCCGTGATCGTGCGTTTCAGCACCATACCCGACAGTCCGATTTCCCCGTTCCACGCAACACTCGGCCATCGGCTGAGCCTGGGAGGGAGGGCGCTCGGGCGGGCCTATCTCGCATTCTGTCCCGAAGAGGAGCGTACGATCGTGCGCACTGCAATGCTGGCTTCCCCGGACCCCGAGAACAGCGGTCTCGGCGACGAGGAGTTGGAACGGCTGATCGCCCAGGCGCGCTGGCGCGGCTACACCGAGCGCGATCCCGCCGTCGAGCCGCGCACGTCAGCGACGATTGCCGTTCCCATCATGCTGGGCGAGCGCGTGCTCGCGACCTTCGGCGTCACCTTCTTCCGGTCTGTCGTGGCGACGCCCGATGACCGCGCGCGGATCATCCATCCCCTGAAGAAGGCGGCGGCAAGCATCGAGACGCAACTCAAGGCGCTGTCCCAATCAATGGGCGTCGCGTTTCAGGATGAGAAATAGGCTGCCTTCCCAACCTCCATCGCCAGGAAGCCGCGCATAGTTCCGGGGCACAACCGCGCCGAACGATCGGTTGACGCTCCGGAGGAACAGCCACCATGTCATTGTATTCTCGCCGCGCGTTCGCGGCGTCGCTCGTCGGCCTCGGTGCTCTGGCGAGCACGCGGGGCGCGCTCGGTCAGAGCTGGCCGGCACGGCCGGTGACCATCATCGTCCCCTTCCCGGCCGGCGCGGCCACCGATGTCGTAGCGCGCCTGCTGGCGGAGAGGCTCCGCGCAGAGCTGGGGCAAGGTTTCATCGTCGAGAACAAGCCTGGTGCCGGCGGCAACCTCGCCTCGGCCAGCGTCGTGCGCGCCGCCCCGGACGGGCATACGCTGTTCGTCTCCTCGTCCGGGCCGCTCGTCACCAACAAGCTGCTCTACAAGACACTCAGCTTCGATCCGCTCGTCGATTTCGAGCCGATCGCCATGATCGGCGATGTGCAGGTCGTGGTGGCGACGCACCCTTCCCTGCCGGTCAAGACATTGTCCGAGCTGATCGCCTACGGCAAAGCCAATCCGGGCAAGCTCACCTTCGGAAGCCCGGGCTTCGGCCTGATGGGGCACATCGCCGGCGAACTGATCCAGCGCAAGGGCGGTTTCCAGATGACCCATGTGCCTTATCGCGGTTCTGCGCCGCTTGCGACCGATCTCCTCGCAGGAATCGTCAATGTCGCCGTCGATTTCTTGCCGCCCTATATTCCACATGTGAAATCCGGAGCCATCCGCGCACTCGCGGTCACGGCCGAAGAGCGCGCGCCGCAACTGCCTGATGTGCCGACCCTGTCGGAAGCGGGGTTGACGGGCGTCAACGCCTCCTCCTGGTATGCGATCGTCGGGCCCAAGGGCCTTCCCGAGCCGATCTCGCGTCGGATCAGCATGATCGTGAACGACTATGTGCTGAGCGCGGAGGGCCGGGCGAAGCTCGATCCGATCGGCGTGCGCTCACTCGGCGGCGGACCCGACGTCGTCCGGAGGGCGCAGGCACAGGAAATCGCCAAATGGAGCGAGGTCATCCGCACGGCCGCCATCGCCCTCGACTGAGCATAAGCCCGAAACGCGGATTGCGGCTTTCGGGACAGCCGAAGCACACAGAAGGTTAGATCATCGGGCCCGATACGATATCGGCCCGGTGATCCAAACCTTCACCGCAAAGAAAAACCCCGGGTGAGCGCAACCGCTCACCCGGGGTTTCTGCGTTCTCAGGATCAGGCGGCGCTCGGCGGACCGGCGTCGAGATTCAGCAATGTCGCCGCATGTCCGCCGACCATCGACCTGATGTCCGTCTCGCCGAACTGCAGGTCGAGCAGGCCACCGACGATCTCGCGATAGCCATCGACCGGGCGTGGCGAACCGAGCAGGCCGAGATCGGAGCACAGCAAGGTGCGCTCGACACCAGCGACCTCGATCAGATGAGCGAGGTCCGACATCTCGTATTTCTTCGAGCGCCCTTCGACGAACATGCAGATCGAGTGCTCCATATAGGCACCGAGCGAAACGAGTTGGCGGATGTCTGCATCCGTGCAGCCCACGATATAGGTCGGGTGGTTGACGATCATCTTGCGGACGCCGCGCGCACGCGCCTCCTCGAACACGAGGTGGAGTTCAGAGGCATGGAGGTGGCCGCCCGCGAGAACGATATCCCCCTCGGCGATCAGGTCGAGGATCTGCTTGACCGCGTCCGTCACATTGCCGCTCACATCGAGCGCGGTGAGTGGCAGTGCATCCAGCATCTTCCCCGCGGTCTTTGGGAAGGTCTTGACGGCGCCTGACGCCAGGACCGCGATATGGTTCGCGGCCGAGAGAGTCGGCAACCAGACGATCTTGCCGCCGATCTTGATGCAGTGGTCGACGGCATGCGGATTGAACCCACCCGAGGCATTGTTCAGCGCCACGCCGGAGAACAGCTTCAAGCCATTGTCGGGGAAGAGCTTCTCCAGCATCACGGCATGCGAGGTGCCGAGGTAGAAATGGTCCTTGTAGACGAGCGCGCGGAACTTCGCGGAGGCCGCGTCGAGCATCGCCTCATGATGGTCGAGGATGCGCGGCATCGCCGCGGGTCCGCTGTGACAGTGCAGGTCGACCGCACCGACGAGCAGATCCGCGACCTGCCGGGCACGGTCGATTTGGGGGGCCTTGTCCAGAAGCATGCTGAAGTCCTCAGGGCGTTTCGCCAGGCATTGGATAATCTGCGGCGTTGATCACCCAACCGGGCTTTTCCGAGAAATCCATGCGTGGCGGGGAGAAGATGTCGATCATCTGATTGAGGCCGGGCAGCACCGACCGGGACGTGTGGATCGAGGGCGGCGGGATGACCGTCAGCGACGGAGCCGCCATCAACTCGTGCTCGTCCTCGCGCCAGATCCTCATATCCGGCGTCCAGGGCCAGCGGATATCGTGGATGTAGGCGCCGTCGATGACGAGCGAGCCCTGCTCGAAATCGTCATGGTGATGCGGCGAGAGCTTGGTGATGTCGCGCAGCCCGAGCCGCGGATCGAGCATGTTGACCATCAGCGTCGTGCAGCGAAAAATCCGGCCGAAGCGGCTCTCGCCTCCCTCGCCTTCCAGGCTGTAGCGCCGCAGCTTCCAGCCGTCGCGCGGCTCGGGCCAAGGCTCCAGGAGCGCGACATTGGCGTGCGGCTGGGCATAGGACGAGGCATTGGAGCAGGCCGCCGCCAGATCGGCCGCAGCAGTGGAGAAGATCCGGATGACGCGGCCATCGCTCGTCGCCGTGACCTCGGAATCTCCCGGCGGCACGAAGAGGATCGATGCGCCCGGCGCGGCGAGGCTCTCGCCGCGGGCAGAGAGGGACGCGCCCATGCCTGCGTCCGGCAGGATCACGCAATACTCGTCCGGCTGGCCGATACGCGCCAGGCTCGCCCCGGCGCGCACCTCCGAATAAGCGACAATGAAATTCTGCCCGCGCGCGATCCAGGTGCGGGCATCGGGCCCGGCCTCCTGCGGCTCCTGCGCATAGAAGCGCGCATAATCCGCGCCGGCATAGGCCGAAACGGGAGAAGCCTTGGCGGGCGCCCCGGTCGCGAGTTTGGCGCGGGGGTCGGTGGGGTGGAACATCGAAAATCTCTCCAGTTCAGCCGACAGCAGCCTACGAAGCACGGGTTTTCATCGCCGACATCTCGTTGAATGCGTGGCCGGCCGCCTTCCTCAGGAAGCCCTGGTCGGACGAGACGATGAAGGCGCTTGCACCGCGCTCGGCAAACTCGGCGGCCTCATCGGCGCCGTCGGTCATGACGCAGACCGGCTTCTCCGCCCGTTTCGCTGCGGTGATGATCCTGTCCACCGCATCGCGGACGACAGGCGCGTCCCGTGTCGGCGCACCGAAAGCAACCGTGAGGTCGCCGCGGCCAATGAAGACGGCGTCGAGCCCATCGACGGCGAGGATCGCGTCGATCTCGTCGAGTGCAGCGGGATCCTCGATCATCGCTATGGCGGCCGTAACGGCGTCGGCCGCATCGACATGGTTCCACATCTTCAAGCCGCCGTAACCACCCGCCCGGGTCACGCCCGAAAAACCGCGCGCACCGCCCCGATAGCGGCAGGCGGCAGCAAGGATACGGGCCTGCGCGACACTCGAGACATGCGGCGCCAGGACGCCGACCGCGCCGCAATCCAGCACCGAGAGGATCGCGTCATGCGACAGCACCGGAACACGCACGACCCCGGCGACCCCGGCAGCCCGGGCCGCAAGAAGCGCCACATCGGTCGAGCCCCGGTCGAAGGGAGCATGCTCCTGGTCGATGACGACGAAGTCGAAGCCGACGCCGCCGAGGATCTCGATGGCGTGGCCGGTCGGTGTCTTGATGAAGCTGCCGATCAAGGACTCGCGATCGAGCAAGCGGCGCCGGAAGGAATTATGGGGCGTGTTCTGCATGGACTCGGGCACGGGATCGAGCGGCTGGGATGAACCATCATCGCATCCGGCGTCGGCGCGGCATGGCGATCTCCGCGCATTTCGCATTGTGAAATGGCGCGCGCGGCGCTCACCGTTTCAAACAATGAAACGAGCAAAGAACCCCGTTGTGGTCGGCCGATGGATCGCCCACCACCGAAGACAAATGGGGAGGACCATCACATGAACGCTCGCTTGACCACGGCCTTGGGCTTCACTCTGGCGCTGGCGGTTTCCGCCCAGGCCGGCACACTCGAAAAGGTCCGCGAGCGCGGTCAGCTGCTCTGCGGCGTCAGCCCGGGTGTGGCGGGCTTCTCCGTCCCGGACGAGGCAGGTCGCTGGACCGGATTCGATGTCGACCTGTGCCGGGCCGTGGCCGCCGCCACATTGGGCGACGCGAGCAAGGTCAAATTCATCCCCCTCAGCCCGAAGGACAGGTTCGTCTCGCTGCAGAGCGGCGAAATCGACGTGCTCTCGCGCCAGGCGACCTGGACGCTCTCGCGTGACACGCAGCTCGGCCTGCGCTTCGCCGGAATCAACTACTATGACGGCCAGGGCTTCATGATCCGCAAGTCGCTCAACGCGGGCTCCGCCAAGGAGCTTGGCGGAGCGTCGGTCTGCGTGCCGACCGGTACGACCACGGAACTGAACATCGCCGACTTCTTTCGCGCCAACGGCATGAAATACGAGTCCGTCAGCTTCGAGTCCGGCGATCAGGCTGCCAAGGCCTTCGAGTCGGGACGCTGCGACGTCTTCAGCAACGACGTCTCGGCGCTGTCGGCCTACAGGCTGAAGCTGGTCAACCCGGCAGAATTCGTGATCCTGCCCGAACTGATCTCGAAGGAGCCGCTCGGGCCGGTCGTGCGGCAGGGCGACGAGGCCTGGAACAGCATCGTCCGCTGGTCCTATTTTGCGATGGTTGCTGCGGAAGAACTCGGCGTCAGCTCCGCCAATGCCGACCAGCTCGCCGCCTCCGGCTCTCCCGAGGTGCGCCGTCTGCTGGGCAGCGAGGGCAAGTTCGGCGAGCCGATGGGCCTGAAGAACGACTGGGCGATGCAGATCGTCAAGCAGGTCGGCAATTACGGCGAATCCCACGACCGTAATGTCGGCGCAGGGTCCCGGCTCGGGATCGCCCGCGGATTGAACAATCTCTGGAGCAAGGGCGGCCTGCAATATTCGCCGCCGGTACGCTGACGATCCGCGTTGCCGCGCCCATTACGGAGAAACCTGTGTCGAACCCCAGCGTCATCCCGGTTCCGCGTATCGCACGCCTGCAGAACGTCCCGGCGCGGCGTACCCCCGCGCCCACGGAGGGCGCGCCGCCGCCGGTCAGCCTGCATCTCAACGAATCCTCGGAGCCGCCCGCTCCGAGCGTCGTGGCGGCGATGTGCGCCGCCGCCGGCCAGGTGAATCGCTACCCCGATCATGACGGCGCCTCGCTGATCGCAGCGCTGGCTTCGCGCCTTGCCGTCCCCCCAGCGCAGATCGTGTTGGGGGCCGGCTCGAACGAACTCCTCTTCGCCAGCGCCGAATTGGCCCTCGACGCGGGCGACGAGGCAGTGGCACCTCATCCGGGCTTTCCAGCCTATGCCAAGGGCACCGCGATGCGCGGCGCAAAGCTCGTCGCTGTTCCGAACCGGCGCGATGGCCTCGTCAACATCGAGGGCACCCTGGGCGCCATTACCGACAGGACACGCCTCGTCTTCGTCGCCTCGCCGCATAACCCGACCGGTGGCATGCTCGACGAGGCCGATGTCGAGCAACTCGTCGCCGGCGTCCCGGATCATGTCCTGCTGCATTTTGACGAGGCCTATTTCGAGTTCGGCCATCATGCCGGCGGGCCCGACGTGCTCGCCATCCTGCGCCGCCGCAGCGCCCCCTGGATCTCGACGCGCACCTTCTCGAAGGCATTCGGCCTTGCCGGCATCCGCGTCGGATACGGCATCGTCGGCTCACCGGCGCTGGCTGACGAATATCGCAAGATCCGCACGAATTTCAGCGTCAACGCCGTGGCGTTGGCGGGAGCCGAAGCGGCTTTGAAGGAGCCCGCCTATCTCGCCGACCTGCTCAGCAGAACCGCGGATGGCCGCGACTGGCTCGCGGACCGGTTGAAGGATCTTGGCTTCGTGGCCTTGCCCAGCGCGGCGAATTTCCTGGCGGTCCTCACGCCCGCACCGGTCGCCGAATTCTTCTCGGCACTGAAGGCGGCAAATATCCATGTCATGATGTTCGATGTCCCCGGCACACAGGGCGCCCTGCGCATCTCGATCGGAGCCAGGGATGAGATGGCAGCCGTGGTCGATGTGCTGAAGCGGGCCGCCGGCTGACGGGACGCAGCTGCTTCATCGTCCTTGGCAGCGTCCAACAGGCGCCGCTTCGTGCCGACAGTTCCCGGGGAACACCGCGTCAGATGCGCGCCCGGCGACGCCATCGAGTGGGTTTATCACGGCAGGCCGTCTCGCCGCTGCCTCACGCCATCGGCAGCGACAACAGCTCCCGCGCCTCTGCGACCGACGCGACATGGCGGTCATAGCTGCCGGCTATCTCGGCGATGCGCTTGACAAGAGCGGCATTGGACGGCGCGAGCGTGTCGCGGTCGAGGCGGACATTGTCCTCCAGTCCGGTGCGGCAATGACCGCCGAGCTCAAGTGACCAGCGGTTCAGCGTGATCTGGTCACGCCCTATTCCGGCCCCCGTCCAGGTCGCGTCGGGTGCCAGCCGCTTCAATGTCGCGATGTAGAACTCGAATACGGCGCGATCGACCGGCATCGCGTTCTTCACGCCCATCACGAACTGGACATGCAGGGGCCCCCTGATCGCGCCCGCGATGCCCATCTCGGCAGCCTTGAAGATCATCGAGAGATCGAAGGCTTCGATCTCGGGCTTGACGCCGTGGGTCAGCATCTCCGCCGCCAGCCAGTCGACGAGATCCGGGCTGTTCTCATAGACCCGCGTCGGAAAATTGCATGAGCCGGTCGAAAGCGAGCACATGTCTGGCTTGAGCGGAATCATGCCCCCGCGTTCCCTGCCCGCCCCCGAGCGCCCGCCGGTGGAGAGCTGCACGATGATGCCCGGGCAATGCTTGCGCAGCCCCTCGAGCAGACGGCCAAACCGCTCAGGGTCGGAGGTTGGCGTGCCCTCGTCGGAGCGGACATGGCAATGCGCCAGCGTCGCGCCTGCCTCAAAAGCCTCCTGCGTCGACTCGACCTGCTCGGCAATCGTGATCGGAACGGCGGGATTGTCGCGCTTGGTCGGTAGTGAGCCGGTGATCGCGACAGTGATGATGCAGGGTGTGGTCATGGCAGCGCCTTCATGCATGCGTGGGCGCGGGCACGGTGATCGGGCGGGACAGGCGCGCCTGCGCGGTCAGGCGGATGCCCGCATTGGCCGCACCATAGCCACCATAGCCATTGCGCTGGACGATCTCGAAGAACAACCCGCCATCGAGCGTCGCGGTATAGGCCTGCCAGAAATCACCGCCGGCATCGCGGTCGTAGAGAATGTTGAGTGCCTTCAGCGCATCGATCTCCTCGGGAGGCAGATCGGACCGCGCTTCGAGGTCATCGTAATAGTTCTCCGGGATCGGCAGCATGGCGACGCCATTGGCCACCAGCCGCGCGACGGTCGCCCGGATGTCATTCGTGGCGAAGGCGATATGTTGCACGCCGGAGCCGAAGAAATCGGTGATGAAGCGGGCCGACAGCGTCCGGTGGCTCTGCGAACCGTTGAGAATGAGCCTCAGGCCATGGCCAGACGGGCCGTTCAATCCGCTCTCGATGACCTGGCTCTGCACGACACCGCCGGGGTCGATCACCGCCTGGCTCGGCGTCTTCGTCGTCTTGAATAGCGACGAATAGAACAGCAGCCAGGTCAGCATTTCCTCATACTGCATGCTCTGCGAGATATGGTCGACCCCGACCAGTCCGGCGCTTGAGCCATCCGCGCCTATGGGCTCGAAATCCACCTCCGACCAGCGCCCCAGGGCGGAAGACTGATCCAGGAAATAGAGCAGGCTGCCACCAAGGCCGCGCACGGCCGGGATGTCGAGTTCGCCTGGCCCGACTGCGCCGGCATGAGGCACGTCGAGCAGAGCGCTCGCGCGCTCGGTGGCCGCACCGGCATCCGCGACCCGCAGCGCAATGGCGCAGACCGAGGTCCCATGCGTGATCTGGTAGCTATGGGCGAAACCGTCGACGTCGCTGTTGAGCACGATACGGATATCGCCCTGGCTCCAGAGATCGACATCCTTGGAGCGATGCGCGCCGACACGGCTGAACCCGAGCGCACTCAGAAGGCGCTGGAAGCCCGGCCGCTCAGACTCGGCAATGGCGAACTCGATGAACTCGACGGCTTCGACAGGCTCAGGCGCCGGCATTGCGACAGCGCCGGGCACCGGCCGGCCAAGTTCCCGGGCCGTCTCGTCGAGCAGCCAGAGCAGCGAACGATGCCCGTCGAGCGCCACCGAGCGGGCGGAGCCGGCCCGGAATCGGTCGTTGAAGATTTCGAGCGACAGGACGCCGTCATAACCGGTCGACGCGAGCGCCCTCATGAAAGCCGCCAGATCGAGATCGCCCTGCCCCGGCAGGCAGCGCCAGTGGCGGCTCCAGGAGAGATGATCCATCTGCAGCTTGGGGGCATCCGCCATCTGCACCATGAAGATCCGGTCGCGCGGGATGGTGCCGATGCTGGCGGGATCGAGCCCGCGCGAGAGGATGTGGAAGCTGTCGAGGATGATGCCGACATTGTCGCGGCCGGCCCGGCGCACGATCTCCCAGGCATCGCGATAGTCGAAGACATGACGTCCCCAGGCCAGCGCCTCATAGCCGACGCGCAATCCCCGTTTGGCGGCCCGCTCGCCGAGCTCGGCGAAATCGCCGGCGAGCCTGTCGATGCCGCTCAAGCCCTCGGGCGAGACGCTCGAGCAGACGAAAAGCAGGTCGGTCCCAAGCTCCTGCAGGAGGTCGAATTTCCGTTCCGCCCTGTCGAATGTCCGCGCCCGCCGCGCATCGGGCATGCCCTCGAAATCGCGAAACGGCTGGCAGGTCACGATCGCGAGCCCGAGATCGCTGCAGATCCGGCGCACCTCTGTCGGCGAGCCCGGGAAGGCGATCAGGTCGTTCTCAAAGATCTCGACGGCACGAAAGCCGGCAGCCGCAATGGCCTCGAGCTTCTCCTGAAGCGTACCTGAGACGCAGACGGTGGCGATGGAAGGGATCATGAGCGCGTCTCCTCATAGCCGAGCTGTGCGACCGAGCGCAGATCCTCCGATGTCGTGGTGGGGAATCCGAAGAACTCGAGATAGGCCGGGATCTGTTCGAACAGCATGTCGACACCGATCTGGAATGCGCAGCCGCGGGCGCGAACGGCAGCCAGGAAGGGGGTGATCTCCTGCTTCATCACCACTTCCCCGACAAAGGCCGAAGGCGCGATGCGCGCGACATCCATCGGCAAGGGATCGCCCGCCTTCATGCCGAGCGGCGTCGCATTGACCAGGATCTCGAACCCGGCCGGATCGTTCGAGCCGACAGTGACGACCAGTTGCGGATAGTGCTTGCGAAGCCGGTCGGCGAGGCCGTTTGCCAGAGGCGCATGGCTATCGAACAGGCCAAGTGCCGCGACGCCTGCCTTGGCGAGCGAGGCTGCGATTGCCGAGCCGACGCCGCCAGCGCCGACGACGAGCGCACGCGCCCCCTCGAGCACACGGCCCTTGCCCCGGACGCCCCGCACGAAGCCCTCGCCGTCGAACATGTCACCGACAAGCCGGCCATCGGCATCCAGCCTGACTGCATTGCAGGCTCCGGCAATCGCGGCCGTGGTCTGCACCTCGTCGACCAGCGCGGTCGTCGTCACCTTGTGCGGCATGGTGATAAGGGCGCCGTGAGCGTTGGAGAGCCTGAAGAAGAGCCTGAGGAAAGCCGGATAGTCATCCGCCTTGCAGCCCATCGGCACCACGACGGCGTCGATCCCTTCTCGCTCGAAATAGGGGTTGTAGATCATCGGCGCCTTGAAGCTCTCGGTCGGATAGCCGAGATGGGCGATGAGTTTCGTCGTGCCGCAGATCATGACGAACTGGCTTTCCTACGTGTTGATCTCAGCAGCGACGCTGACAGCTGTACCGGATCGCGCGCTGGCCAGGATCGCATCCAGCGTCACCGCGATATCGATGGATTCCGCCAGGGTCGCGCCGGTCCAGTACTCCGGCCCTCGCCGCACCAGCCGCTCAAACGACTCCGCTTCCGCGAGGAACCCGTTGCCCGGCGCAACCTCGATGGTCTCGGGCACCGACTGGACGGTCGTGCCACGCCGGATCGTCAGCACCGGCGGCCCGCCGAGTGGGGGATGGTTGAGATAGGTCGTCTCGATCGTTCCGGCCTCCCCCGCGATCAGGGCATGGCGGTGATAGGCCGTGGCAAAGCTGCACGAGATCTGCGCAAGCGCTCCGCTCGGAAATTCCAGCGTGGCCGCAACGCTGCGATCGACACCGGTTTCGCTCCAGCGTGCCGTCGCGCTGACGCGCTCGGGCCGCGCGCCTGCGACGAGGAGCGCCAGGCTGACGGCATAGCTGCCCGCATCGAGAAGGGCGCCACCGCCGACCTCGGGCTTCAGGCGAATATTCGACGGGTCGGAGAAGGCGACGCCAAAGCTTGACCGGATGAGCTGAACCTTGCCGATCGCGCCCGCGTCGAGCAACTCACGCAGTTTCAGCGTCTGGGCTTGTGCGCGATAGGGATAGGCCTCGACGAGATGGCGCCCGTGCCGACGCGCAGTCGCGGCCATGGCGCGGACCTCGGTCGCGTTCATCGCCAGCGGCTTCTCGCAGAGCACATGCTTGCCGGCTTCCATCGCCCGGATCGACCATTCCGCATGGAGCGAGTTCGGCAGCGGATTGTAGATCGCATCGATCTCGGGATCGGACAGCAAGGCTTCATAGGAGCCATGGAAGCGCGGAATGCCGCATTCCATCGCAAAGCGTTCGGCCTTCCCGGCATCGCGGCTCGCAACGGCAGCGACCGAGACGGTCCTCGACGGCGCGACACCGCTCGCAAAGCTGCGTGCGATATTCGCCGCACCGAGGACACCGAGACGCAGCGGCTTCGAGAGCAGATCGGCCATATCGGCCTCCTCAGTGATTGTGCAGGATCTCGCCGAGGAACTGTCGGGTACGCTCGTGGCGCGGATTGGTGAAGAACGCAGCCGGCGGCGCTTCTTCGACGATTGCACCGCTCGCCATGAAGATGACGCGGTCGGCGACCTGGCGCGCAAACCCCATCTCGTGGGTGACGCAGATCATCGTCATGCCCTCCTCGGCGAGCCCGATCATGGTGTCGAGCACCTCCTTGACCATTTCCGGGTCGAGCGCCGAGGTCGGCTCGTCGAACAGCATGACCTTTGGCTGCATGCACAGGGCCCGCGCGATCGCGACGCGCTGCTGCTGCCCACCGGAGAGCTGGGCCGGATATTTTTCCGCCTGTTCGGCGATCTTGACCCGGCCGAGCAGGCGTCTCGCCGTGGCTTCGGCCTGGGCCTTGCTGGCGCGAAGCGAACGCATCGGCGCCAGCATGCAGTTCTCCAGCACCGTCAGATGCGGAAACAGGTTGAAATGCTGAAACACCATTCCAACCTCTCGGCGAACGGCATCGATGATCCTGGAATCATCGCTCAGAACCGTCCCACCGACACGGATCTCGCCCTTCTGATAGGGTTCGAGATGGTTGATGCAACGGATCAGGGTCGATTTTCCCGAACCTGACGGCCCGCACAGGACGATCTTCTCGCCCTGGCGGACCGACAGGTTGATGTCGGTCAGGGCCTTGAACTCACCATACCATTTCTCGACGCCGGCCATCTTGATCATGGCGTCAGCCCCTTGAGTGGTTGCAGTCGCGGACTGGCTGTTCATGGCCTCTGCTCCGATCAGTTCTGGCGCGCTCAGCTAGCGGAGAATGAGATGCCTTCGAGGCTGTCGGGGAACTTGTGGACGGGGACCTTCATCCACTTGTCGTAGACTTTCTGGAGCTCGCCATTGGCCCTGATCTTGTCGATGAAGACGTTGATCGCGGCGTTGATCTCCTTCTCGCCCTGCCGGGTGCAGGCGCCGTTATAGAGGTTCTGGAATTCGAGCTTGTTCTCGAATTCGCCCGGCCGGGCCTGCTCGATGCGCTGGATGTAGAAGATGTTGCCGCCGAGCGCCTGGACCTGGCCCGAGACCAGCGCCTGGATGCTGGGGGCATCGCCGTCATAGCGCCGGATCGTCGTCGAGGCCGGCGCGTTCTTGGTCACCTGCGTATCCTGGGCTGCGCCCTTGGCCACGCCGATGCTGAACTTGCCCATGTCCTCGTTGGTCTTGATCGTGTCGCTCTTCTTCCCGATCAGCACGATCGTGTTGGCGACATAGGGCTTGCTGAACTGCACGACCTTGGCCCGCTCCGGCAGCATCGCCATCGTCGCAAACAGCACATCGACGCGCCCCGTGGTCAGGGCGGGAATGCGGTTATTGACCTCGAGCGGCACGAACTCCACGGGCACGCCGAGTTCCTGGCCAAACAGCGCGGCGATATCGGCATCCAGCCCGTCCTGTTTGCCGGCGCTGGTGACGAAGCCCCAGGGCGGATTGTCGCCCTGGATACCCACGACCAGCTTGCCCTTCGCCTTGATCTCCGCCGGCGTCACCGCAAGCGCAGGCCGCAGCAACAGGCTCGGCGCGGCAAGGCCGACCGCGCCGGCCAACAAAGCCTGACGGCGGTTGAGCAATCCCTTGTTCGAAGATGTCATGTCTCACTCCCTTGGTTGATCTTGCTTGGTTGATCTTGCTTGGTTGAACTTGCCTGGTTGATCTTGCCTGGCTGGATTGGCGCGATGTCTTGATGGTGTTGCCGACTTCGTCAGCGTGTCGCCGCGGCAAACTGGCGTTCCAGCCGCGCGCCGAAGAGCGAAAGCGGCCAGCACATGACGAAGTAGAGAGCCCCCACGATCCCGAAGACGAGGAGAGGCTGGAAGATCTGGTTCGAGATGATGTTGCCGGCACGGGCCAGCTCGGTGAAACCGACGATGGCAGCCAGCGACGTTCCCTTGATCAGTTGCACCAGAAAGCCGATCGTCGCTGGCAGCGAGATGCGGATGGCCTGCGGCAGGATCACATCCTTCATCCGCGAGACATAGTTCAGGCTCAACGCCTTGGCGGCCTCGGTCTGGCCCTTCGGCACCGCCTCGATCGACCCGCGCCAGATTTCGCCGAGATACGCGCTGGCATGCAGCGTGAAGCCGATCGAGACGGCGACCCAGGAGTCGAGTTTCAGCCCGATCAGCGCCAGTCCGTAATAGACCACGAAAAGCTGCATCAGCAGCGGCGTGCCCTGGAAGATGGCGATATAGCCAGAGGTTGCACGCTCCAGAAGCGGAATACCGGAGGTTCGCGCCAGAGCGACGCCGAGCCCGAAGATGCCGCCCCCGACGAAGCCGATCACCGAAAGGAAGACCGTCCATTTCAGTCCGGTGAGGAGGAAGAGGAATTCGTTTGCACCCATGACGATCTCCTCACTTGACCGGGTAGCTGAAATACCGGCCGGAGATGAGCGCAAAGAAGCGCATCATCAGCCAGGACATGACGAGGTAGAACAGCGTCACCGTTCCGTAGACCTCGAAGCTGCGGAAGCTGTCCGACTCGATCCGTTGTGCGACGGAGGTCAGCTCATAGGCAGAGATCGCGGAGGCGACGCTGGTCGTCAGTGTCAGCAGCACGAACTGGCTGGTCAATGAGGGAAAGATCGCGCGCAACGCCGGCCGCAGCACGATCAGCCGGAAGACCTGCGCCTTGTGCAGGCCAAGCGCGAGACCGGCCTCGACCTGCCCCTTGCTGATCGACTGAACCCCGCCACGAATGATCTCGATGGCATAAGCGCCGCCATTGATGCCCAGCGCGATGATCGCGGTCGGTGTCGGGTCGAGCCGCACGCCCAGAAGCGGCAGCGCGAAATAGATGAAATAGATCTGCACCAGAAAGGGCGTGTTCCGGATCAGCTCGACGAAGGCCATCACCAGCCAGCGCACCTGTTTGATCCGCGAGTCGCGCAGCACGACACCGCCGATGCCGATGACGATGGCCAGGGCCATGCCGCCGAGCGCCAGGAACAGCGTTCCCAGACAGGCCGTCAGAAGGCTCGGCAACCCATCCAGTACAGGCGTGAAATCAAGCTTGTAGTTCATGGCGTTTCCCTGAGCGGTCGACCTTCTGGGTGGGTCGATCCGGTTCCCGTCTTTAGCGGTAGCGCCTCTGGGTGGGCGCCTTGAGTATGAGCGATCGTGGCTTGCGCGATCGCCTGTCGATGTTAAATGTACGAAACAGTTCAATTGGTCAAGTCAATTGAACTGAACGGTTCATTTACAGCCGCACAGTCGGCGCCGGGGTCGATCCATGCTTGGAAGCCGCAAGACGAATGAGATGCCGGCCTCGCCGGCGCGGCCGGCTGGCACGCGCAAATCCGCGAGCTGGACCCAGGACCCCGACGGCGTTCGCCGCAATATCCTGGCGGTCGCGCGTGACGAATTCGTCGAGAACGGGCTGAGTGGTGCAAGGGTCGACGAGATCGCGGCGAAGACCTCCACCAGCAAGCGGATGATCTACTATTATTTCGGCGACAAGGAGGGACTCTACCGGGCCGTGCTCGAGGAGGCCTATGCCCGGATCCGCAATTTCGAACGCAGCCTCGATCTGGCTGCCCTGCCCCCGCGCGAAGCGATCGTGTCTCTGACGGGGTTCACCTTCGACTATCACGCCGACAATCCGGATTTCGTCCGCCTCGTCATGGTCGAGAACATCCACCACGCCCGGCATCTCCAGAGCTCTCCCAAGATCGCGGATCTCAACCTCTCGGTCATCGACATGATCGGCGAGGTCTATGAGCGCGGGCTGCGCGAGGGCGTGTTCCGGGAGGGCCTCGACCCTATCGACATCCATCTGACGATCAGCGCGCTGAGCTTCTACAATGTCTCCAACCGGGCCAGCATCCAGCAGGTCTTCGGGCACGACATGGGGGCGCCGGAAGCCCGCGAACGCCGACGGCACAGCGCAATCGAGACCGTGCTTCGCATGCTCTGCCGCTGACCGCATGCCGCAGCGGGATCAGCTGCGCCCGACCAGGTCGGCCATGGCCTGGATCGCGAGCTCGTATCCGGCCGCGCCGAAGCCGATCAGGATGCCGGTCGCGGTCCGGGAGATCAGCGAATTGTGGTAGATGCTTTCGCGGGCATGCACGTTGGAAATGTGCAGCTCGATCTTGGGCCCGTCGAACATCTTCAGAGCGTCGAGCAGCGCGACCGAGGTAAAGGTGTAGCCGGCCGGATTGATGATGATCCCGCACGCCTCGATGCGGGCCTGGTGCACGCTCTCCACCAACTCGCCCTCGAAATTCGTCTGGCGGAAGTCGATCTCGAAACCGAGAGCCGCAGCCTTCCCGATACAGCGCTGTCGAATCTCGTCGAGCGTGGTCGTTCCGTAGATCGCGGGTTCGCGCTGGCCGAGCAGATTGAGATTGGGGCCGTTGAGGACGTAGATGCGATTGCTCATGTCGATATCCCTGGCGTCCCGCCGCGCATGCGCGGCAAGGCGCTTGCAGGCCGACGTCAGCGCGGCCGGCCTGCAGGCAAAATCTGAAGGAGCGAGCGAGCAGCGCGCTCAGCTAGCGGAGAATGAGATGCCTTCGAGGCTGTCGGGGAACTTGTGGACGGGGACCTTCATCCACTTGTCGTAGACTTTCTGGAGCTCGCCATTGGCCCTGATCTTGTCGATGAAGACGTTGATCGCGGCGTTGATCTCCTTCTCGCCCTGCCGGGTGCAGGCGCCGTTATAGAGGTTCTGGAATTCGAGCTTGTTCTCGAATTCGCCCGGCCGGGCCTGCTCGATGCGCTGGATGTAGAAGATGTTGCCGCCGAGCGCCTGGACCTGGCCCGAGACCAGCGCCTGGATGCTGGGGGCATCGCCGTCATAGCGCCGGATCGTCGTCGAGGCCGGCGCGTTCTTGGTCACCTGCGTATCCTGGGCTGCGCCCTTGGCCACGCCGATGCTGAACTTGCCCATGTCCTCGTTGGTCTTGATCGTGTCGCTCTTCTTCCCGATCAGCACGATCGTGTTGGCGACATAGGGCTTGCTGAACTGCACGACCTTGGCCCGCTCCGGCAGCATCGCCATCGTCGCAAACAGCACATCGACGCGCCCCGTGGTCAGGGCGGGAATGCGGTTATTGACCTCGAGCGGCACGAACTCCACGGGCACGCCGAGTTCCTGGCCAAACAGCGCGGCGATATCGGCATCCAGCCCGTCCTGTTTGCCGGCGCTGGTGACGAAGCCCCAGGGCGGATTGTCGCCCTGGATACCCACGACCAGCTTGCCCTTCGCCTTGATCTCCGCCGGCGTCACCGCAAGCGCAGGCCGCAGCAACAGGCTCGGCGCAGCAAGCCCGACCGCACCGGCCAACAGAGCCTGACGGCGGTTCAATTTCGACGTGATCATTCTCGTTCCTCCCCGGATGGCCGTTACGGCTCTGCCGTCATTGGGCGCCTCTCGGGCGACCTCGCGAGCACATTACATCTAGCGAAGCCATCATCAACTGATAATATCATAATCATCCGATGATCTTGATTTCAGCCGTCACTCATTGGTTCTGGCGCAGCGGCTGCACGCGTCGTAGGACGGCCCTCTCGAAGAAGGTGCGCGCAGGGCATGGCATGGCGGACATCGTGACGGATTTTGCAGGCGACGACGTCGCGCCGATCTCGACCGGCGAACAAGTCTATGAGCGCATCCGCACGGACATTGTTTTCGGGCGTCTCCGCCCAGGCCAACGTCTGCCTTTGGAGAAATTGCGGACGGCCTATGGGGTCGGGATCGGCACCTTGCGCGAGATCTTCAGTCGGCTCACCCCGGAAGGGCTGGTCACGGCGGAGGGACAGCGCGGTTTCCAGGTTGCACCGTGCTCGGCCGAGGATCTGAAGGAGATCGCAGCGCTTCGGCTGCTCATCGAGAGGAGCGCCCTGGCGCAGTCATTCCAGTCCGGCGACATGGAATGGGAAGGCCGCGTCGTCGCCGCCCATCACAAGCTGGCACGGATGGAGGCGAGCCTGCTCGCGGGCGACCGCACGCAAGCAGAGCAATGGAAGCGCTACGACTGGGAATTCCACCAGGCCCTGGTCTCGGCCTGCGGCTCTAAGGCTCTGCTGAATGTCCATTCCGGCGTCTATGACCGCTACCTTCGGTACCAGATGGTGTTCGTGATCTTCCGCGGCTCCGTTGCAGCAGAAGAACACAAGGCGCTGCTGGGCTGCGCGCTGAGGCGGGACGCGGCGGAGGCTCAGGCCATTCTCGAGCAGCACATCCAGGGCTGCCTCGACTTCGCCTTTCACAATCGACTGATCACCTGATTCACTGCACGCCGTGAGCTCGGCCGTCACAAGGCTGCAGGAGCGACGGCACCGGCATCCAGCGTCCGGAGATGGCGCGCATTCATGTCGCGCATGGACGGATTTACCGCGGCCATCGTAACCAGAATGGGTGCGACTTTGGCTCCCCTATCTCTGGCAGGTGCAAGACTTATGGCTTCCTCCGACTCGTTGGCCGCGGTTTTCGAGCATATCGAGGCGAACCGCGCGCCTTTCCTTGATCGCCTGATCGATTATCTGCGCCACCCGAGCATCAGTGCCGAGAATGTCGGAATCGCCGAGGTCGGCGAACTGCTGGTCAAGATGCTGACGGATATCGGGCTCGAGACCCAATTGGTGCCCACCGAAGGGCATCCGATGGTCATCGCGCGCTGGGAAAAGGCGCCGGGCAAACCCACCGTGCTGCTCTACGGCCATTACGACGTGCAGCCGCCCGATCCGCTCGACAAATGGCTCTCGCCGCCCTTCGAGCCGACGATCCGCGACGGCCGGCTCTATGCGCGCGGGGTCGGTGACAACAAGGGCCAGCATTTCGCGCAGATGATGGCGATCGAATCGCATCTCAAGGTGCATGGCACGCTTCCCTGCAACGTCATTCTGCTGCTGGAAGGCGAGGAAGAGATCGGCAGCCCGCACATCGCCGACTTCGTACGAGCCAACAAGGACAAGCTGAAGGCCGATCTCGCCGTCACGGCCGATGGTCCGCGCCATGCCAGCGGAGCCGCCGCGATCAAATTCGGCTCACGCGGCGTGATCTCCTTCGACCTGCGCTGTCGCCACGCCAATCGGGACGTGCATTCCGGCAATTTCGGTGGCGTGGTGCCCAATCCGATCTGGACGCTGGTGCACCTGCTGGGCACGATGAAGAATGCTGCGGGCGAGATTACCATCGCGGGCCTCCACGACGATATCGAGCCACCGACACCGGAGGAGCTTGCGGCGATCGAGCGCCTTCCCCGCGCCGCCGAAGCCGTGAAACAGAGCCTGGAACTGGACCGTCTGGACGCGCCGGCCGACCGCCCCTTCTACGAGCGGCTCTGCTTTCGTCCGACGCTGACCATCAACGGCTTCCACGGGGGCTATGGCGGGCCCGGCACCAAGACCGTGCTGCCGAACGAAGCCTTCGTGAAATGCGATATCCGCCTGGTTGAGGCGCAGGACCCGGAGGACATTCTGCGCAAGGTCGCGGACCATGTGGCCAAGCATGCGCCGGAAGTCGAGTTCATCGCGCAGGACAGGGGCATGCAGCCCTCGAAGACGCCGATCGCCTCGCCCTTTACGGCCCCCCTGCGCCAGGCCTTCGTCAAGGCCCAGGGCGAGGAGCCGCTTCTGATCCCCGCAGGGTTCGGCAGCCTGCCAGGCTATGTCTTCACCAAGATCCTCGGCATTCCCGCCTTCGTCACGCCCTACGCGAACCCCGACGAGGCGAACCATGCGCCGAACGAGAACCTGACACTCGACTGCTTCTATAGCGGAGTTCGTACCGGCGCGGCGCTCCTGCACGAACTCGGTGAGTTGCAGGCGCCCTGAAGAAGCCGGCGGGGCGGGCCAGAGCCCGCCCCCCTCACCGGCACCTTGCCATGGCCGTCGATCGCCCTGAGCCCAAACCCAGGGCCGCGGCGGAATCGCCCCCCCAGCAGTCACAAGGGGTACGCCAGAACCGGCGATGCCTCCCCACGTGGCTTCCGGCCCTCGGCAATGGACGCCACGAGCTATTCCTGGAAGATCTCCTCGCGCTTCCGCTTCAAGGCCGGCAGGGCGACAACGATGAGGAGGAAGACGGCCACCGCCAGCAAGACTGCCGAGACGGGACGGGTCAAGAACATCGTTGCATCCCCGCGCGCGAGCGACATGGCGCGCCGCAGGTTCTCCTCCATCATCGGGCCGAGAATGAAACCGAGGAGCAGTGGCGCTGGCTCGCAACCCAGCTTCATCAGCACGAAGCCCAGAAGTCCGAAGGCAGCCGTCATCACGATATCGAAGGTTGACCCGTTCACCGAATAGATGCCGATCGCCGAGAACATCATGATCGCCGGAAACATGAAGCGGTACGGCGCCTTGAGCAGCTTGATCCAGATGCCGACGAGCGGCAGGTTCATGATCACGAGCATGACGTTGCCGATCCACATCGACACGATCAGCCCCCAGAACAGCTCCGGATTCTTGGTCATCACCTCCGGTCCCGGCTGGATATTGTGGATCGTCATCGCTCCGATCATCAGCGCCATGACGGCATTCGAAGGAATGCCGAGCGTCAGCATCGGAATGAAGGACGTCTGCGAAGCTGCGTTGTTGGCGGCCTCCGGCGAAGCGACGCCCTCGATCGCCCCCTTGCCGAAGCGCTCCGGCGCATCCGCGAGCTTCTTCTCGAGCGAGTAGGCGGAGAAGGAGGCAAGTGACGTGCCCCCTCCGGGCAGAAGGCCCAGAACGGAGCCGAGAATCGTTCCACGCAATGACGCCGGTAGCAGCCGGCGCCAGTCTTCGCGGGTCGGAAACAGGCTCGGTACGCCGTCCGTATAGACCTCGCGGCGCTCAACGCGCTGCAGGTTGCCGATGATTTCGGCCATGGCGATGATGCCCATGGCTATGATGATGAAGCCGATGCCATCGGCCAGTTGCGGAAAGCCGAGCGTGAAGCGCGCGACGCCCGAGTTAACGTCCGCCCCGACCAGGCCGAGAATAAGCCCGAGCACGATCATGGCGATCGCCTTCAGGATCGAGCCGTGCGCCAGCACCACGGCACCGACGAGGCCGACGACCATCAGCGCGAAATACTCCCAGGGACCGAAGCGCAGTGCAATTTCGGCAAGCGGAGGCGCGAAGCCGGCAATGACGACGGTCGCCAGGCAGCCGGCGATGAAGGAGCTGACCGCGGCCGCAGTCAGCGCCGGCCCCGCGCGTCCACGGCGCGCCATCTGATACCCGTCGATCATGGTCACGACCGAGGACGATTCTCCTGGCAGGTTGACCAGGATGGCCGTGGTCGAGCCACCGTATTGGGCGCCGTAATAGATGCCGGCAAGCATGATCAACGCCGTGGCGGGTTCGAGCGCATAGGTCACGGGCAGCAGCAATGCGATCGTTGCGATCGGCCCGATGCCCGGCAACACGCCGATCAGCGTTCCCAGCACCGTCCCCAGCAGACAATAGGCCAGGGTCTTGAGGGTGAACGCAGCCTCAAAGCCGAGAGCGAGGTTGTTGAGCAGTTCCACTGTGACCGTCCTAGAGTCCGAGAATGGCGGGCCAGAGCGGGATCTGCAGCTTGAGCCCGACAATGAAGACAAGAGCCGCCATCACGGTCAGCGCGAGCGAGAGGACGAGTGTTTCGTGCCAGCGGAACTCGCGGCCCGCATAACTGGTGACGCCGATGAACAGGGTATTGGCGAGCACGAAACCGAGCTCGGTCAGCGTCAGGCCGAAGAAGGCAAGCCCACCGAGCACGAAGGCCAGCGGCCGAGTGCTGCCCCATTCGATCGGCGTACCCACCCTGCCCCGTCGCCAGGCCTGTGCGATCAACGCCACCCCGATGCCCGTCAGCAACAGGCCGAGCACCAGCGGGAAATATCCCGGCCCCATCCGGCGCATTGTCCCCAAGGCGTAGCCGAGCGCCGAAAGGCTGGTGGCCGCTCCGATCAACATGAACAGGCCACCTGCCAATACATCCTGGTGTTTTGTCATCCTCAATTCCCCCCAATCCTCGCTGTCCCCAGGCCCTTCCAGACGGCTCGAGGCGCTGCCCCCTCCTAGGACATTGTTGCCGCGCCTGAACGTCCCAACGTCGGAGGGCTTCCCAAGCTAACTCAGTTGATATAGGTTGTCCAACAACCAACATCATACTTCATTGGCGTAAGGCAGATTCATGACCGGCGCGACCTCCCGCCCCCTCGAACGGTTCACCGTCCTCGACATGACCCATGTGCGTTCGGGGCCAGCCGCCGTCCGGCAGCTCGCCGACTGGGGGGCTCGCGTCATCAAGATCGAGATGCCGATATCAACGAATGACGATCGGCCGGGCGGCCCGGCCCAGGTGGCCGATTACCAGAATACGCATCGCAGCAAGCGCAGCCTGACCTTGAACCTCAAGGAGCCGCTCGGCCTCGATGCATTCATGGAGCTGGTACGCCAGGCCGATGTGGTCGTGGAAAACTACCGCCCTGACGTGAAATTCCGGCTTGGCATCGACTATGAGCGGCTGGCGGCGGTGAACCCAGGTATCGTCTATGCCAGCATCTCCGGCTTCGGGCAGGACGGCCCCTACGCGATGCGTCCCGGCCTGGACCAGATCGCGCAGGGCATCAGCGGCCTGATGCAGGTCACCGGCGAGAAGGGCCGCGGCCCGATGCGCGCCGGCATTCCGATTGCCGATCTCAGCGCTGGCCTGTTCTGCGCAAATGGAATCCTGACGGCCCTGCTCGAGCGCGAAACATCAGGCCGTGGGCAGTGGGTGCAGACATCCCTGCTCCAGGCCCAGATCTACATGATGGACTTCCAGGCCATGCGCTGGCTCATGAATGCTGAAGTGCCGAACCAAAGCGGCAACGATCATCCGACCAGCAGTCCGACCGGCGTATTCGAAACGCGCGACTGCTACATGAACATCGCCGCCATGGGCAATACTCTGTTCGCCAAGCTGTGCGAGACCATCGGTGCGCCCGAACTCATCGGTGACCCGCGCTTCCAGAGCGTGCCTGATCGGGCAGCGAATCGCCCGGCCCTCAACGCAGCGATCAACACGTGCACGCGCACTCGCGATACTCTGGACTGGATCGCATGTCTCAACGACGCAGGCGTACCCTGCGGGCCGATCCTCACCCTCGACCAGACTTTTGCCGACCCCCAAGTGCAGCATCTCGAGACGGTGTGGGACCTGGAGCATCCGCAGCTTGGCATGATTTCGGTGCTGGGCCAGCCCTTCAAGCTGAGCAGAACGCCCCCGGCTTCGCCGACGCCCGCTCCGGCCCGTGGCCAGCACAGCCGTGAAATCTTGAGTGAATTCGGGTTCTCATCCACGGAGATCGCCGCATTGGCGAGCGCGGCTATCATCTGACAGCCGCCAACACCTCCGAAAGGCTTCGCAATGGCCAAGACGCCTCAGACGACCGCACCGCCGACCGGCACCGCCCCGATTGTGCAAGCAAGCTTGTTTCGCTCCATCGGCCGGTCGAAGACGCTCTCGGATGAGATCGCCTTCACTCTGCGCGAAAAAATTCGCTCGGGAGAGCTTCCCCCCGGCGCGCAATTGCCGACCGAGATGGTCATGGCAGAGGCATTCGGCGTCAGTCGAAATGTCATTCGTGAAGCCATCGCCCGCCTGAAGCTGGCGGGTTTCATCGAAACGACGCAAGGCGTTGGCAGTTTCGTCGCACAGGATGTGTCGCAACTCGTCTTCACGATCGAGGAGAGCGACCTTCTCGATCCGGTTCAGCTGCAACTCGTCTTCGCCCTGCGCATCGAGATCGAAACCGCAGCGGCCGGGCTTGCGGCGGCGAACCGCACTGAATCCGACCTCGCAGTCCTGCGAGCCGCGCTCGCCGAAGCCAATCGCCGTGCGGCCGATCTGGACGCGGGCACTGCCGCCGCCATTGATTTCCACAGCGCCATCGGCAGCGCGACTAACAACCCCTATTTCGTCGACCTCATGCGCTATCTGCAGGGTCGGCTGCACGGCTCCATCCGCACCACGCGCCGCTCGGTCATCACCTCGCCGGCGCTCCTGCAGGCCATAGAAGACGAGCACTGCGCCATCTACGAGGCGATCAGCCGGGGCGATGTCGAGAGCGCACGATCGGCCATGCGTGACCATCTCAACGGCGTCATGCGGCGTCAGGGCCTTGCCGCGCAAGACACCTCAACGTCCAAACGGGAAAGAACATGAGCTTGAGCGAGGAAGTCGGGATCGTGCGCCTGCTGGAAGGCGCGATCACAGACAAGATCATCGCCGAGAAGCGCGGCAATGTCGGCTGGCTGACCTTCAACCAGCCGCAGAAGCGCAATGCCGTCTCAGTCGATATGTGGGAGGCGGTTCCTGTCGTCCTCGACGCGTTCGAGGCCGACCCCGATATCCGGGTGATCGCGCTCAAGGGCGCGGGAGACCAGGCCTTTGTCAGCGGCGCCGACATCTCGCAGTTTGATCAGCATCGCGCCGAGCGCGGGGCCGTGAACTATTACGAGGAGATCGCCGAAGGCGCGCAGCTGCGCATCTACGCCTGTGACAAACCCACCATCGCAATGATCCGCGGCTATTGCCTCGGCGGCGGCGTCAACATCGCCCTGAGTTGCGATCTGCGCATCTCCGGCAGCAGCGGTCGCTTCGGCATCCCGGCCGCGCGCGTCGGGCTCGGCTATCGGCTGAGCGCGATGACGAATCTGGTCAACACCGTCGGCCACGCCAAGGCGCGCGAGATGTTTTTCACCGCACGCCAGATGCCCGCCGAAGCAGCATTGGACGCCAATCTCGTCCATGCCGTCGTACCGGAAGCTGACCTTGCCGCTGCAGTTGCTGACCTCTGCGACACCATTGCCGCCAATGCGCCGCTCACGATCGCCGCCGGCAAGCGGATGATGCGCGAACTGCTGAAGCCCGGAGCCGAGGTCGATGTTGCGGCAAGCAAATCCTGGCTGCGCAGCTGCTTCGACAGCGAGGACTACATCGAGGGCCGTCGCGCCTTCATAGAGAAACGCAAGCCGGTCTTTCGAGGCCGGTAGGCCCACAATAACATCGAGGAAACGTCCATGATAACGAAACGCCATCTGCTGATTGGCGCGGCGTCACTGACGCTTGTTGCCATCAGCCAGCCTCATGCCCAGGCCGACACTTATCCATCAAAACCCATCAAACTCATGGTCGGTTACGCACCCGGCGGAACGACCGATATCCTCGCCCGCGCAGTCGCGCACAAACTGTCGGAGAAGCTGGGCCAGCCGGTCGTCGTCGACAATCGGCCGGGCGCCGCCGGCGGCATCGGCTCGGAGATCGCAGCAAGAGCGGCGCCCGACGGCTATACGCTGCTGATGGCGACCGCCAGCAGCCATGGCATCAACCCGGCAGTCTACAGCAAGCTCACCTACGATCCGGTCGCGGATTTCCAGCCGGTCGCCTTCATTGCCTCGGTTCCGCTCGTGCTTGCGGTCAATCCATCCGTTGGGGCTTCCGATACCAGGAAGCTGATCGAGCTGATCAAGAGCAAGCCCGCAGCCATGGACTATGCGTCCAGCGGCAATGGCTCGCCGGGTCACCTTGCCGGCGAGATGTTCCGCCACATGGGGGGACTGAAAGTTCAGCATATTCCCTATCGCGGCGGGGCACCGTCGCTGACCGGTGTCATCGCCGGGGAGACCCAGTATACATTCGGAACGCTGCCCGCGACGCTGCCGCATGTGAAATCCGGCAAGCTCGTTGCGTTGGCCGTAACCACCGGCAAGCGCTCCTCGGTGCTTCCCGATACGCCGACCGTCGCCGAAACGCTTCCCGGTTACGAGGTCAACACCTGGAACGGCATCCTCGCGCCCAAGGGAACTCCGACAGCGATCGTGATGAAGCTCAACGAAGCCGTCGCCGAGGTGATGAAGACCGATGAGACGAAGGCCGCCTTCGCACGCGAGGGCGCCGAGCCGCAACCGATGACCCCAGCGCAGTTCGGAACCTACATATCCAACGGGCTGGCGGGCTGGGCCCAACTGGTCAAGGAAACCGGAACGAAGATCGACTAGGCTCGACGAACATGATTGAACCGCCGCCTGCTTCATACGGGCGGCGGTTTCGTGCTCACGTTCACGCTCGCGGCCTTCCAGGAGAACGCAATGTCCACGCCCCCCCTGAACGAGCTCGAGCAGATCGTTGGAGCCGACCATGTCCTGACCGACGCTGCCGCCATCGCGCCGTTCTGCGAGGACTGGCGCGGCCGGCGGCACGGCCTTGCCCGCGCGGTGGTCCGGCCGGCCGACGTCCGGCAAGTCGCGGAGATCGCCGCCTGGAGTCAGCGCCACCGCGTGCCGCTGGTTCCGCAGGGCGGGAATACCGGCCTCGTCTTCGGCGGCATTCCCGATGACAGCGGACAAGCGGTCGTGGTCCAGCTCGGGCGCATGAATCGGATCCGCGAGATCGATACGATCAACGCCGTTGCGATCGTAGAGTCGGGCGTCGTCCTGCAGACCTTGCAGCAGCGTGCACTCGACGCGGGCCTGTTCTTTCCCGTCAGCCTCGCCGCCGAGGGCAGTTGCCAGATCGGCGGCACGATCGCCACCAATGCCGGCGGAACGGCGGTTTTGCGCTATGGCAACATGCGCGACCAGGTACTCGGACTGGAAGTCGTGCTCCCCGACGGGCGGGTGTGGAATGGCCTGCGCGCGTTGCGCAAGGACAATACCGGCTACGACCTGAAGCATCTCTTCATCGGCTCGGAAGGAACTCTCGGTATCGTCACCGCCGCCGCACTCAAATTGCACGCGGCACCGCAGGCCCGCGCGACCGCGCTGGCCAGCGTCCGGGATTTCGCAGCGGCTTTGCGCCTGTTCCAGCTTGCCCGCTCGCGCGCGGCCGATGTCCTGTCCGGCTGCGAGTGTTTTACCGAAGACTGCCGCGCCCTGGTCGAAACCCATGCTCCACATGTCGCCCAACCGGCACTGCGCGGTGGCGTCTATGTGCTGCTGCAACTCGATGCGGCGACGCCGGAAATTCCGCTCGAAACGATCCTGGAGAGTGTTCTCTCCGAAGGCTTCGAGCAGGAGATCGTCGACGACGCCGTCATCGCCCGTTCCCTGGCACAGGCTGAGCAGCTCTGGGCACTTCGCGAGAACATCACGGAAGCGCAGAAGCGCGCAGGCCCCAGCTTCAGCCACGATGTTTCCACCCCGATCAGCGCTATCCCGGCCTTCGTCGATCGCAGCCTGACGGCGCTGAATGCGATCGACACCCGCCTGCGCCCGATCGTTTTCGGCCATATCGGCGACGGCAATCTGCATTTCAATCTGTTGGCACCGCCCGGAGCCGACGCCACGGAACGCCAGAGCCTGCATAAGAAGGTCGAGACGGCGCTCTATGATCTCGTCGAGGCTTTCGACGGCAGCATCAGCGCCGAGCATGGCCTGGGCGAGCTCAAGCGCGATCTCATCGAAATCTATAAGTCGCCATTCGACCTGGAGCTGATGCGAGGCGTCAAGCGCCAGTTCGACCCCTCCAACCTGATGAATCCGGGCAAGGCGGTGCGGCTGGTCTGACGCAGCCGTTGGGTTCGGCTCTGCGCGTCACGGCATTACGGCACAATCGGAGCGGTAGCAGCAGGGGCCTGCACCGCAGCCTGCTCCGATTGTCCTTCGCCAGACGAATGCAACCAGCCAGACTTACTCGGCAAGCCGCGACAACACCTGATGCGCCGCCTTCACCCGCGCATCATTGGGGTAGTTCTTGTTCGCGAGCATGACGATCCCGATCTTCTTCGCCGGGACATAGGCGACATAGCCGCCAAAGCCGTTGGTCGATCCGGTCTTGTTGAGGATCACGTCGCTCCGCGGCGCCATCGGCGGCTCGATCGCAACCGCCGGGACGCCGTTCAGGATCATCTTGGCCGAGTTGCCGGCGACGAGTTTGTCCAGCTCGACCGGATAGGGATATTGCTCCCAGATCAGATCCTGGATGAGCTCGCCCGCGCGGAAATACCCGGTATGGGTCGCCCTCGCAGCGATGGCCGCCTTCCCCGGCGTGGTGCCGATGCCCATGTTCACCTCAAGGAAGCGGATCATGTCGACGACGTTGGATTTGATTCCGTAGGCTTCGGTCGCGAGCAGGCCCGGGGAGACCCGGATCGGCTTGTCTTCTCGATTGTAGCCCCACGCGTACGACTTCATCTCGGCCGCAGGGACGGTGATATAGGTTCGTCGTAACCCGAGGTCCGGGAACAACCGCCGCTCCATCAGCGTCTCGAAGCTTGCTCCCATCGCCTTCGCGGTGACGACGCCGAGAAGCCCGATGCTCGGGTTCGCGTAATTGCGGTATGTGCCGGGAGTGAACCGCGGCTTCCAGGCGCGATAATAGGCCATGAGCTGCTTCTGATCCTTGACGTCGTCAGGAACCTGAAGCGGAAAGCCGCCAGCCGTATGCGTGCCGAGATCCAGCAGCCGGACATCGTCCAGGGCACTGCCCTTCAACTCGGGCATGTGTTGGCTGACGCTGTCGTTCAGCGACAGCTTGCCCTCGATCTCGGCAAAGGTCGCAAGCGTCGCCGTAAAGGTCTTGCTGATCGACCCCAGTTCGAAGAGCGTGTCACGCGTGACGGGAACCTTGGGTTCCCTCGAGGCCAGGCCATACTCGAGGAAGTAGCGCTTTCCATCGATCGTCACCGCGACGGCGAGGCCGGGGATCCCGTGCTGCTCGATCACCGGCTTCATCGCTTCGTCGACAGCCTGGCGCACCCGGGCATCCTGGTCGGGGCCGGCTGCATGGGCGCTGGACAGGCTGCCCAGCGTGCCGGCGAGAACGCTGGCTGCCAGACCGGCATAGAGTCGTTTGGACAAGGGGATCTCCTTCCAATTCGGAATAAGCGCCGTTTATGACCCCTTCGAACTTCCTACAAACGATGATAAGTCGGATCAGCCATAAGTTAAATTTGGGCATCGATGGTTCGACCTTTTCTGCCACTCAACGCGCTGCGGGCGTTCGAAGCCTCGGCCAGGCATCTCAGCTTCACGCGGGCCGGCATCGAGCTGGCGGTGACGCAAGCTGCCGTGAGCCAGCAGGTTCGATCTCTCGAGCAGAGATTGGGCGTTCAGTTGTTCCGCAGGCTCCCGCGCGGCCTCAGGATCACGGCAGAGGGCGAAGCCCTCCTCCCCGTCGTGAGCGATGCCTTCGATCGCCTGGCCACGACGCTCGACAGGGTTGGGTCGGGAAAGGTCCGCGAGCTGCTCGTGGTCGGAGCGGTGGGCACCTTCGCAGTCGGTTGGCTGCTGCCCCGGCTCGAGGATTTCAGGCGCGCTCATCCGTTCGTCGAGCTGAGGCTTTCCACCAACAACAATCGCGTCGATCTGGCTGCCGAAGGATTGGATTTCTCCATTCGGTTCGGCAACGGCGCCTGGCATGGGCTCGATGCGACGGAGCTGTTCGAGGCGCCCCTGACACCTCTCTGTACGCCCGACTTGGCCGCCGCACTCCGTGCGCCGCAGGATCTGGGCGCACTCACTCTGTTGCGCAGCTACCGCATGGACGAGTGGAGTCGCTGGTTTGCCGCCACTGGCGCGGAGATGCCGCCCAATATTGCAGGCGCCATCGTATTCGACTCGTCGCTCGCGATGATGGAGGCCGCAGAACAAGGCGTCGGAGTAGCCCTGGCCCCGGCCCTCATGTTTTCGCGCCAATTGCGCAACGGCTCAATCCGGCGGCCGTTTCCAGCCTCGATCTCGCTCGGAAGCTATTGGCTGACCAAGCTCAAATCGCGGAAGCCGACAGCTGCGATGCAGGCCTTCGCTGACTGGATTGCGGCCCAGGAGCCGGATGCTCAGAACGCATCGTTTGGCGACATGCGCGCGCAGCATTCTGCCCGCGGCACATGAAGCCGGCGCACAGGTTCTGCCGTGCCGACGAAGCTCTGGCGATGGAGCATCGCCAGGCAGGCAAAGCGCAATCGGCCAAGCCATGAGGGAGGCGCGAACCTGGCATCCTCCTCAGTAGGGATGCCGATCCTGCTTCTTCATCCAGGCCTCATAGGCTTTGAGGCCGGTTTCGCGCTCGAAATTCTCGGTCACCGCTATGCGGCGTGCCGTCCAGGGCTTGGCGAAATCCTCGTACTGGAAGGCGTCGTCGAAGCCGATCGCGCTGGTATCCTTGAGGCTCGCGGCGAAATAGACATGGTCGATGCGCGACCAGTAGATCGCGCTCATGCACATCGGGCATGGTGCGCCGTTGATGTAGATCTCGCAGCCTTTCAGCATTTTGGCGCGCTCGGGCACCGGGTCCGGCGATCCAGGCTCGCGTGGGATCATCTCCAGAATCGTGCCTGCGCCGTAGTCACTGCCGAGCAGGGCCTTGGGGTTCAGCCGCGCCGAGGCATCCATGATCGCGGTGACCTCCGCATGGAAGACCGGGATGCCGGTCAGCAGCACGCGGTTCTGGCCCCGGCCGATGATCTCACCATCCTTGACGATGACCGCGCCAAACGGGCCACCCCACCCCTTCTCGACCGACTCGATGGCCAGACGGGTGGCCTCCTCCATGAATTTCCGCTTTTCGGGGGCCGGTGCGGCGATTGCAGATGTTGCCGAGAATCCAACCGAAGCGGCGGCGCCTGCTGCGATCGCCGTCGTCATGAACATCCGCCGGTCCGGATTGCTCAACTCCTCGCATCGCATCCGGTGGCAACCGGCATCATGGACCGTGTTGCAGCTGCAGCGCTTCATGAATCCCCCCACTGTCGAAGCGCCCTGAACCCATTCGCCCAGAGGTCGCGCCACCCTATCTTCCAGGTTGAAAGATCGGATTAACGCAACACGGCCCGCGACCTTGCGGGCGTCGGCTTCGATGGAAACGGAGGGTAGCAGCCGTACTCTGTCGCTGATCTCTTAGCCCATGGCGGGATACATCCCAGCCAATCACCCCGAGTGTCCGAACCCGCTTGCCCCTACCTTCACCATACGAATACTGCCGTATTGACGATGGCGAGATGCAGCGGCAAGCCCTTGGGTCGACGACATCAACCCGGACCACCTGATTCCTGCCTTTGAGGCCTGCGTGACGTCCTTGCCTAAAATCGCCACCGCGATGCTTCTGCTGACGACGGCCCTGACGAGCGCGGCTTCGGCGCAATCGGGCGGCCTCCTCACCGACCCCAATACGTGGCGAGCTCCCGAGTACAAGGCCCAGTGGGGGCTCGATTACATCAATGCCGCAAACGCCTATGCTCGCGGCGTCGACGGCAGGGGCATCCTGGTTGGCGTCGTGGATGGCGGATTGTTCACCGGACATTCCGAGTTCATAGGCCGCTTTGGAGGCGGTTACGACTATGTCGCGAACACACCGTTTGTGACCGATCCTCAAGGTCACGGCACTGAAGTTGCCTCCGTGATCGCAGCCAACCGCGACGGCATGGGCATGCATGGCGTGGCGCCGGGAGCCACGATCCTCGCCGCGCGCGTCTTTGATCAGGATGGAGTTCCGGCAACGTCTTCAGGCTTCGTTGCGGCCTTCGACGGGCTCGTTGCGCGTGGGGTGCGCGTCATCAACAACAGCTGGGGCAGTTTCGACTCTGTCACGTCGGTGACTCGGAGTGAGCTCGCTCGATGGCAGGAGCTGCCGGCCTATCATCGTGCAGTGGCATCTGGCGCACTGTTGGTCTGGAGTACAGGCAATGACGAGCGGAACCAGCCGAGCATTGAAGCCGGCCTGCCCTATCATTTCCCCGAACTGGAACGCGGCTGGCTGGCAGTGGTGGCCTACGGACCTGGCTACGAGCCGCGATACACGAACCGCTGTGGCGTGGCCAAAAACTGGTGCCTGACAGCTCCCGGCGGCGGGGATTGGTGGGGCGAATTCCCGGACGACCCCATCGTCGTCGCTGACAAGAACGGCGGCTACACCAAGGTCCATGGTACCTCCTTCGCCGCCCCCCATGTCTCCGGCGCAGCCGCGCTCGTCTGGCAGATGTTCCCATTCTTCACGGCCGACCAGGTGCGCCAGACCCTGCTCGGCACGGCCCGGGACATTGGCCCGCCCGGCATCGACGATCGGTTCGGTTACGGCCTGCTCGATGTCGGCAAGGCGGTGCTCGGACCCGGCCGTTTCGATTGGGGCGATTTCGTCGTCGACCAGCCCGGCGGCCTCGCCGTCTTCGGAAACGACATGGTCGGCACCGGCGGTCTCGTCAAACGCGGCGCGGGCGAACTCGTGCTCACGGGCCACAGCTCCTATGCCGGAGCGACACGCGTCGACGGCGGCTTTCTATCGATCATGGGCAGCATCGCCTCGCCAACCAGCATCGGTGCGGCCGGCACGCTCACTGGTACCGGCCTGATCACGGGCTCCGTCACCAATGCCGGCACCCTCTGGGCCGGCGATAGCCGCGGCGTCGGCACGCTGACCATCAGCGGCAATTACGTGCAGCAGGCCGGTGGCGTTCTGGTTCAGCAGGTCAGCCCAATCGGTGGGCTGAACCACCTTGCCGTCACCGGCACCGCCAGCCTTTCCGGCCTCGTCGCCATGGGAGGCGGGGCGCAACTCCTGCCGCGCTTCCTGACCATGCCGGTGCTCAGTGCCGGACAGGGCCTCATCGGCCGCTTCGACGGCATCGAGGGACCGACGGGCAACGGTTCGGCGCCCTTCATCGAGGCGAGCCTGCGCTACCAGCCGAGCTCGGCGCATCTCGATATCCGCACCCTGCCCTTCGATACCCCAGGCGTCTGCGCTTCGGCCAACCAATGCGCCGTCGGCGCAGCGCTCGAACACGGCCTTGCCGGCGCGGATCAGGATCTGCGGGACGTGACCGGGCTGCTGCAGGCAGCCGGCACGCGGGACGGCGCGCGACAGGCCCTCGCCAGCCTCTCAGGTGAAGCCCACGCCGGGCTCGGCACTCTGGCGCTCGGCGGCTTTGCTCCCTTCGGCAACATGATCTCGCAGCGGCTCAGCGATCTGCGCTCCGGCCAGGCCGAACCCACCGCAACCGGCGCCGCAATGGCTTATGCATCGAGCGCCGCGGCGAGTCCCGCCGCAGCGCTGCTGATGCGCCTGCCGGCCGGGCCAGCTTCAGCCCAGAACAATCTCTGGGCGCGCGGCTATGGCCTCATCGGCAGGCTCGGCGGCGATGCCAATGCCGGCGGAGCCGATTATCGCGTCGGCGGGCTGGTCAGCGGCTTCGACCGGCAGATCACGCCCGATTTTCTGGCCGGGCTGAGCCTTGGCTACTCCAGCACCGACGCCGAATTCCGCAACTTCTCCGGCAAGGGCAGCATCAAGGCCCATGAGGGCGCGGTCTATGGCAGTTACACGCGTGGTCCGCTGCGCCTCGACGGCACCCTTGGTTATGCCCGGCTCGATTTCGAGTCCGAGCGCAGCATCAGTCTTGGCGGGCTCTCGCGCCAGGCGAAGGCGGATTATGGTGGCGATCGCTTCACCGGCGCGCTCGAGTCCGGCTACACCATCGATCTCGGCTGGTCGAAGCTCGAGCCGCTGGCGGCGCTGCGCTACACCTATCTGCGGCAGGACGGCTTCAGCGAGACCGGCGCCGGGAGTATTGGCCTGACGGCCAGCAGGCAATCGGCGGAGAGCCTGCTCGGCAGCCTGGGCCTGCGCCTGGCAAACGAGTTCGATCTCGCCTCGGGTCGCGTCGCAGTCGAGATTCGCGGCCGCTGGCAGCACGAATTCCTCGACGATGCGATGGTGCTCGATACCGCCTTCATCGGAGCCCCTGCCGCGACTTTCCCGGTCCAGGGCGCGGGAATGGCGCGCGATAGTGCGCTTCTCGGCCTCGGCCTGTCGGCGCGTGCCGGCCGCAACGTCACGCTGTTCGCAGACTATGACGTCAGGCTCAATACCGACGCCACCGCACATGCCTTCACGGCCGGGCTGCGCGCCACATGGTAGCGACGAAGGATTGTCAGTACGTGTGCTCGTGAGCCTGACGGAATCCTGCTATCGCGCTTCTCGGCTCAGAGCAGGGATTCTTAGGCGATGCGGAACGGCACTCTCTCGATCGGGATCATTGGCGCGGGTATCATGGGCGAGCGGCTGCTGCGCGCCATTCTCGACCAGCCCCAGGAACTGGTGAAAGTCAGTGGCATCTGGGATCCGGCGCCTTCGGCAATGGAGCGGATGGCTGCAACCTTCCCGCAGGTTCCACGGCTCGCCGATGCCGCTACGATCGTCGCCGCCAGTGACTGCGTCTATATCGCCTCGCCGCCAGCCTCCCACCTCGCGCACGCCCGTGCCGCCATCAGCGCGGGCAAGAGCGTCTTTTGCGAGAAGCCACTGGCGGTCGATGTCGCCGATGCGCGCGCCTTTGTTGCGGAAGCCGGCGACAGAGGCGCGGTCAATTTCCCCTTCGCCTCCTCGCTTGCCGTTGCGACATTGATGGAGTGGATCGCGCAGGGTGCGGTCGGCACGGTGTCCCGCGTCTCGATCGAAGTCGCCTTCGCGACATGGCCACGCCCCTGGCAGGCCGACGCGGCAGCCTGGCTGGACAGAACCCAACAGGGCGGTTTCACCCGCGAGGTCGTGTCGCATTTCCTCTTCCTGAGCCGCAGGCTGGTTGGCCCCCTGCATGGGCTCACGGCGAGCGTGGCGTTCCCCGAGGCGGGCAAATCGGAGCGCCGGATCGAGGCCGGGTTGCTGGCCGGTGACATCCCCGTCGCGCTCAAGGGCAGTGTCGGGAGCACTGGGAAGGACGACCACAATATCTGGATGCTGGAAGGTGATAGGGGCGCGGTCCGGCTTTGCGACTGGTCGATCGCCGAACGCCGCCTGCCCGATGGCAGTTGGGAACGCGCTGCCGACGCATTGTCGCAGGCGGATGCACGCCCCGTCGCGCTCAGGCGCCAGCTCGAGGGTGTCATCCGCCTCACGCAGGGCGAACCGCATCATCTCGCGACGCTGCCTGAAGCCTTGAACGTTCAGGAGATCGTCGAGGCCATCCTCGCCAGCGAGCACAGCTAGGAGTGGCGTTGCGGCGGGGGCCGTCCGACTTCCCTCGCATTCTCATCACCGGCGCAAGGCTTCCGAAACCGTCCCCGCGCAGACCGGTAGCGCTTGCAACCCAGTGCCCCTCTCCGCAACGGAGTGTTAGGCACTCCGTTCGCGGGCTTGTGCGGTGAGTGCTTTGGAACAGGTCATAGACGCCGCGGCAAACGCGCCCCCGGCGCCTGCGCGCGACAGTTCCTATGCAGGGCAGCGCGCGCAAGGCTTCAAGCGCCTGCGCTTCGTCTCGGCGCTGGAAGACGAGTACCGCCGCTATATGCGCATCGAGCAGCGCATGAGCACGCTGGTCTGCGCGCTCACCGCGCTCGGTATCTGGCTGGTATTCATCGCGCTCGACATCTCACGGATCGACCCGCTGACGGAATATCGGGCGCAGCGCTACGACGCCCTGGCCGCAACCGCTCTGCGCTGGGTCACGCTCGCCGTCCTACTTTCCCTGATCTCGGTCCTCGTCGGCAAACGCCTGCCCCGCGCCTATAACCGGCTGAGCTTCCTCGTTCTCGTGCTGATCGGAACGACGAGCGCAGTCAGCGCCAATGTCTTCAAGTTGCGCGACCTCGCCCAGGCGGACCTGGCCGGCTTCGTCATCATCATGGCGGTATTCCTGCCGGTCGGCCTGACCTTCCATCAGAGCGTCGCCGCGGCGATGCTGATCGCCGTCCTGAATGCGCTGCTCGGGTTCATCATGCTCGATCCCGGCCATATCCATGAGCATATCCGGATCTCGATCCTGATGTTCTTTGCCGTGTTCGTCGGCGCCGTCGGCGCCTATCTGCGCGAATACACCCAGCGCGATCACTTCCTGCTGCGTCGGATGCTGCACAACCGCGCCATGTCCGACGCACTGACCGGCATCGGCAATCGGCGCTTCTTCGAGGAGCACGCGGCGACGGCCTTGCGTCAGGCCAGGCGCGAGCGCGCCGGTCTCGTCTTCGCCATTCTCGATGTCGATCACTTCAAGAAGTACAACGACCGCTACGGACATCAGGCCGGCGACCTGGCGCTGCGCAGCCTGGCCCGCGCGCTCGAAGCGAGATTGCGCCGACCGATGGACATGGTGGGGCGCCTGGGAGGCGAGGAGTTTGGCCTGATCCTCTATGGGGTCAGACTCGATACGGCACGCGCCATGCTTGATAATCTCGTCCGCGCGGTCTCCTCGCTCGACATTCCCCATGACGCCTCGGATACGGCCCCTCACCTGACTGTCAGCGTCGGAGCGGCCCTCTTCGACGGCCTTGAAACACTGGAGCAGATCTACAGGCGTGCGGACGGTCTGCTTTACGTAAGCAAGGCGAAGGGCAGAGACCGGTTTACGCTTGGCTAGCGGCTGTGCACGCGACGCGCTATGCTGGATCAGGCCCGATTTGAACGCGTAGAACGCGCGGGCCCTCCTGCGGAGATTATGCCATGATCAGCGCAGCCCTTCTCTCACTTTCGCTATCAACTGGTCTCTTCGTTCCCGTTTCCGATGGGCCACCGCGCTTCGACGTCGTCAACACCTGTCGCGACGTCGGCCGTTCCAGCATGGGGGTCGGTCGAACCGCCCAGGCCTGCCAGGACGACGAGAACCAGGCGCGCGCGACGTTGGTACAACGCTGGTCGGCCTATCCAGCGCAGAACCGCAACACCTGCGTCGAGAGCGCACAGCTCGGCGGCCCGCCCAGCTATGTCCAGGTCCTGACCTGCCTCGAGATGGCCCCGCGCTAGCTGCGCAAGCCCGATGTTCCTGGATTGAGCATTGGCAAAGAGCGCGCTAGGCTGCTCCTGCTCCGTCATGGGAGGCTGTCATGAAGCCCGCATTCCTGACCGATGCCCAGATCGATGCCCGCGCCTTGAGCCATCGCCGCGAACTCGGCTTCCGCGACGAACAGGGCATTGATTTCATGATCCTGATGGCGCGGCTGAAGGCCCGCTATCCGAATTTTGCCTATGAACGGGTACCGGACGGCCAACTCGCCGACGCCGAGGCACAATGGGATTCCCAGACCAAGCGCCTTCGGATTCCGGAACCCGTGTTTCTCGCGGCCCTGCGCGGCGAAAGCCGGGCGCTGATGACCATTGCCCATGAGGTCGGGCATGCCCTGCTCGGCCATGAAGGAATCCTGCATCGCGCCCCTGCCGGCTCGCAGGCCGAGCGCCTCTCGGCCAAGGTCCGGGCGATGGAGTATCAGGCCCGGCGCTATGCCGCCGCCTTGCTGATCCCGAATATCGAAGCGATCCGCCATATGAGTGCGGGCGAGATGAGCGAACATTTCGGAGTCAGCATGAGCGCCGCCATGCTGCGCAAGAGCGAGTTGAAATAGCCCCGCTTGCCCGGGCTTGCCCGGCGGCCCAATCTTGAATCGTGTCGCCTCGATTCAAGAAGTGAGCCATGCCGCACAAGACATTGATGATCATGGCATTCCTGACTTTGACAGGAATGCCTGCGCCGACCCTCGCGCAGCAAACCTGCGACGAGCTCTGGTATGCCCGCAACGAGATCTACAAAGCGCAGGGCTACTGCTTCCGCACTCAGCGCGGTATCGCGGCCTTTGGCAATGCCGGCTGCCAATACGACAATGCCGAGGATCTGCCGCTGTCGAACACCCAGCGCCGCATGATCGCCGACATTCAACGTGAAGAACGCGTACGGCGCTGCCCGCGCTGATCTGCCCGGGGCCGATAGTTGTGGAAGGCCGGCCGTATCCGGCCATCGGCCAGTTCCAGTGTGTTAGAAGCGCCGGTCCGGGAACAGGGCGGCAGACGGAGCAGCAAGACCAGAGCATGACGACGGGCATCGACATGGGTTTGACCCAGGGTGGACAACCCGCGCTGCTTGATCTCGCCGAATTGCTGGCGACGCGCCTGCTGGTTCAAGGCAATTCCGGCTCAGGAAAGTCGCATCTGCTGCGCCGGCTGCTGGAGCAGAGCGCACCGCTGGTCCAGCAGGCCGTGATTGATCCAGAGGGCGATTTCGTCTCGCTGGCCGGTCAGTTCGGCCATGTCGTGGTCGATGCCGCCTGCGGCGAGGCCGAATTGCAGCGTATCGCGATCCGCGTCCGCCAGCATCGTGTCTCGATCGTGCTCAATCTCGAGAACCTCGACGCCGACGAGCAGTTGCGCGCGACCGCCGCCTTTCTCGGCGGGCTGTTCGACGTCGATCGCAGCATGTGGTTCCCGATCCTGGTCGTCGTCGACGAGGCGCAACTCTTCGCCCCCGTCATGGCCGGCGAAGCGTCAGACGAAGCGCGTCGCCTTTCGCTCGGCGCCATGACCAATCTGATGTGCCGCGGCCGCAAGCGCGGCCTCGCCGGGGTGATCGCGACTCAGCGTCTCGCCAAGCTTGCCAAGAACGTCGCGGCCGAGGCCTCGAACTTCCTGATGGGCCGCACCTTCCTCGATATCGACATGCAGCGCGCCTCCGACCTGCTCGGCATGGACCGCCGCCAGGCCGAGATGTTCCGCGACCTCGAGCGTGGCCAGTTCGTCGCATTGGGCCCGGCGTTGTCGAAGCGCCCCTTGCCGCTCAGGATCGGCGCCGTGTCCTCGGTCGATCGCGGCAGTGCGCCCGGCCTGATGCCCCTGCCCGAACAGGCCCCCGAGGATGCAAGCAAGCTGATTTTCGAAGCGGGCGAGAACGAGCCTCCCGTCACCTCCTGGGTCCCGCGCCCCACGCCGCGGCCGCGCCCGGCAGCCAATGAAGTGCTCCGCCAGATCGAGAGCTATCGCCCTGCCCCCGCCGTGGAGCCGGAACCCGAGATTCCGATGGAACCGGAAGAGCGCGAGGCGATCATGACCGAGATCCTGCGCGATCTGATGGAGGATCCGGAAACGCGGAGCCGCCAGGTCGCCGTGGTCTATCAGGACTTTACGGTGCGCTGCCGCATGCGTCGCGTCGGTCAATCATCGCTCAGCCTGGATGACTTCCGCCGGCGGCTCGCCGTGGCGCGTGCAGGGGCAAGTGAGGACATCACAGCGTCCCATGCCTGGCAGGTCTCGCTCGACGCCGCAGCCACCCTGCCGGACGACCTCCAGAGCCTGTTTCTCTACATTGCCCGCACCGCGATCGAGGGCGCTCCCGCCCCGACCGACGCCGAGCTCGCCGAAGTCTATGGCAGCCATTCGCCGGGCCGCGCCCGTCGTGTTCTGGGCTATATCGAGGAGCGCGGGCTCCTCGTCTGCCATGTCGATTTTCGCGGCCAGCGCACGCTGGCATTACCGACGATCGGCGTCGAGACTGCGCCCGGTCAGGCACAACCGCGCAGCACCAAGGGGATGCCGCGCGGCCTCAGAGCCTGACCCGTGGCTCAGTGGCCCTTGCCGGCCGGCAGCGTGATCTTGTCGACCCAGGCGATGCCCATGGCCGAGAAGATGAAGACGACGTGGATCACCGTCTGCAGGATGACCCCGGTCTCGGTGTAGTTCGTCACCCGTCCGGTATTGCCGATATTGCCGGCCTCGATGAAGGTCCTGAGCAGGTGGATCGACGAGATGCCGATGATCGCCATGGCGAGCTTGATCTTCAGGACGCTCGCGTTGACATGGCTCAGCCATTCCGGCTGATCAGGATGGCCATGGAGCTTCAGGCGCGAAACGAATGTCTCGTAGCCGCCGACGATCACCATGATCAGCAGGTTGGAGATCATCACCACATCGATCAGCCCGAGCACGACCAACATGATCTGCTGCTCGCCGAACTCCGTCGCGTGCCTGACGAGGTGGACCAGTTCCTTCAGGAACAGGAAGACGTAGACGCATTGAGCGACGATGAGGCCGAGATAGAGCGGCACCTGCAGCCAGCGCGAGCCGAAGATGATCCTCGGCAATGTCGTCATCGCCTGGGCAGGGGGCAGCGTCGGATCTTGATGCAGCATAGAGCGGTTCCGGATGCGGGAAGGGATCGTGTTGCGAAGCAACATCACGCCGTCGCTAGATGGTGCGGAAGCGCCTGCGAGACAAGCGCTAATCCTGAGCCGAACTTTGCATCGAAATGCTGAAATGCGATGACGAAGCGCCGCAAGGATGAAATTTCACGGATCTTGACGGCCGGGGCTTTCACGCCGCCGCCTTGCACTATAAAATTGCCACGGATTGGAGGAACACTCGCGTTCCTCTCACGTTCGAGAGGAAAGGAGAAAGTTTCGTCATGATCAAGACCCTCGCCATCGCCACCGCGCTGCTCGGAGGCGTCGTTCTGACCGCCCCGGCGAGCGCCGCGCCGCTGAGCGCGACGACTGGCTCAGTTGCGGCTGTCGCCGAAACCGGCAGGGATCTGGTTCAGACCGTGCAGTATCGGAGATATTACGGTCCGCGCTACGGCTACCGCGGCGGCTATTATCGCGGCGGACGCGGTGCGGCTGTCGGCGCCGGTATTGCAGCGGGCGCTATCGGTGCACTGGCAGCCGGCGCATTGCTTGCGCCGGGTCCTGTCTACGCGGCTCCGGCCCCGATCTATGGGGGCCCGGTTTATGGCGAGCCAGTTTATGGCGGCCCGGTTTACGCCGCGCCGGCTTCCGATGCGGTCGCCTATTGCGCGCGCCGGTTCCGCAGCTACGACCCCGAGACCGGTACCTATATCGGCGCGGGCGGCGTGGTACGCGCCTGCCCCTGAGCGCTGACGCCCATTCGGCGCCACGATATCGAGCCTCTCCATGGCGACATGGGGAGGCTTTTTGATGGGGAGATATGCCGTCCAGGCAGGCATGCTGACGCCATTTGGCATGACCGGCGCCACTGCAGGGTTGTCAGCGGGCGATCTCTGACGCTTATTCTCCGCTCGATCTGACTCGGAGCCAGCCCGTTGCGCATTGTGACTTGGAACGTCAATTCGGTCCGCCAGCGGCTTGGCCATCTGCTCGATTTCCTCAAGGAATCCGAGCCCGACGCCCTGTGCCTGCAGGAGCTGAAATGCGTCGACGGGGATTTCCCGCGGCGCGAAATCGAGGAGGCCGGCTGGCAGGTCGAGACCCATGGCCAGAAGACCTTCAACGGCGTCGCGCTTCTCAGCCGAACCAGGCTCGAGGATGTCTGCCGCGGCTTGCCTGGGGACGATGCCGACGAGCAGGCGCGCTACCTCGAAGGCGTGCTGCCCTATGCCGGCGGCGTTGTCCGCATCGCCTCGATCTATCTGCCGAACGGCAACCCGCCCAATACCGAGAAATACCCCTATAAGCTTGGCTGGATGCGCCGCCTGACCGCCCATGCGCAAACGCTGCTGGCCCATGAAGAGCCGCTGGTGCTGGCTGGCGATTACAACGTCATCCCCGAGCCGCGCGATGCCCGCGACCCCGCCGCCTGGGTCGATGACGCGCTGTTCCTCCCGCAAACCCGCGCCGCCTTCCGGGGGCTGGTCAATCTCGGATTTACCGAAGCGCTGCGCTCGACCACGGATTCCGGCGGACTTTACACCTTCTGGGATTATCAGGCCGGCGCCTGGCAGCGGAACAACGGCATCCGGATCGACCATCTGCTGCTCTCGCCGCACGCGGCAGACAGGTTGGCCGCTGTCTCGATCGCCAAACATGTCCGCGGCTGGGACAAGCCGTCGGACCACGTGCCGGTCATCGTGGAGTTGAAGGCCGCGTAATCAACTCCGCGTCCCCGCGCGGCTGTTGCCTGCAGCAAGCCTCGTCCACGGCACATGGAACGACGCGTCAGTAGCAGACCAGGACGCGGCGAGCGACAACGTAACCCCACTCGTCATAGTGCTGCTGCCACGCATAGTAGCAGCCGTCATTGTAAAAGGTGTTGTAGTAGTAGGGCGCGCCGACGGCGAAGGCCGAGCCGAAGAAGAACCGGTTGTGGTTGAACCGCTGTTGGTGGAAGAAAACCGGCCGACCGACAAAAGCTGAGCGGGCAAAACCGGGATGCGCGAAACCGCCCCCTCCGAAGCCAGCCATTCGGGCGCCGCCGCCGTGGAAGGCCATGCCGCCACTATGGAAGCCTCCACCACCCTGGAAGCCGCCGCCACCGCCGTGGAAGCCTCCACCGCCGCCGAACCGCGCTTCGGCTGGCGCCGACCATGCGATGACACCGACTGCCATAACCGCGGCGAAAGCAACGGCAGTCGTCTTGGTGATGCTGAACATTGAGGTCATGACGAATCTCCCATCAAGTGAGCCTCGCCTTGCGATGAATCTCCGCCCTATCGCATGAACATACGATGAACATTGCCCCGTGTTCAGGCCTCGGACAAGCCAGCGCCATCACATCTCGGTGTGCGCCCGTTTCGCACCGGCGCAGCCCGCTTCCGGAATTGCGCGACCGCCGAAGAGCAGACGACGCGCCCGAGAAAATCGGCGCGATTCCCGGCAGTTCCGACCGGCTACATCCGGAGCCGGACCGCGAGCAACGGTCTTCCCACGCAACGACAAGGCGAGGATGCATGGAGGGCTGAAGGGAGAAAGCGATGCGGTGGGAACGGCAGGTCGTCCGTGCCCACGCCGTGGGTTACGCCGCCCCGAGGCGGTCGTGCACGTCCCCCATACGCCTCTCAGCGTTCGCTGGTGCGACCCGCAACCTGCTGGCGCTCGACCAGCGACAGAGCCGCGTTGCGGTCACTCACCGACGCCGCGGCAAAGGCTGCGTCATAGCGCTCGAAGATCCAGGCTTCACGCGCCGGATCGGCGGCATCACGTGCCAGTGCGAGCCACATCAGCCCTTGTGAGACCTGACGCGGAACACCGTCGCTGCCACGAACCAGCATGTCGCCAAAAACGGCCCGCGCCGGCACATGGCCCTTTTCGGCCGCAAGCTTCATCCAGCGCGCGCCCTGCCGCTGGTCGCGGCCGGTGCCCTGCCCGTTCATGTAGAGCCGGGCAAGATTGTACTGGCCGTCGGGATCACCGAAATAGGATGCGGCATAGTGGAACATATCGAAGGCACGGTCGATATTGGGCTTCACATAGGTGCCCTTGATACCGTCCGTGAAATAGCTGCCGAGCGCCACGAAAGCGCTGCCGACGATACGCCCGTCAGCCGTGCCCGGAATCGCATCGGCATTCTCATCCGCGATCTTCGAGAAGTATTCGAAGGCCTTCAGATCATTGCTTGGAACGCCTTCGCCACCGGCATACATCCGGCCGAGCTTGTACTGAGCCGTGAGGTGGCCGTGCGCCGCGGCGTACTCGAGTGCGCGCACGGCGCCGGCCTGATCACCAGCAGTTGAATCGCGCATCCACGCCTTCAGCGCATCGCGCGCGCTGGCGAAGGGCGCCAGCGGCAGCGCGGCATGCGCGGCGGGCGCGTTCGGCGCGGGCGCCAACACACGGCCATTGGGTAGAGCCTGCAGGCCCGCCGGAGGCGGCCCCTCGGGCTCCGGCAGCGGAGCCCCCGGAATCGAACGCGGCGGGATTGGCGCCCGGCCCATGACATCCTGCGACCAGGCTGCCGACTGGCAGCCCAGGATCAGGAATGTTCCAGCTATGATGGTCTCAGATATCCGCATAGCAATGGGTTTCTGCCGCCCCTCCTGGGTGGGTCACGGCCCCGCCTTTGGCGGAACCGACCGTTTGCGCGTATTTCCACAGCGCGCCCGAATTGTAGTCGGTCTTGCGCGGTTTCCAGGCCTTACGACGCTCCTCAAGTTCGGCATCAGAAAGGCGGCACGCGAGCTTTCCTGTGATGGCATCGAGCTCGATGATGTCCCCATCGCGGATGAGGCCGATCGGCCCGCCAACAGCGGCTTCAGGGCCGACATGGCCGACGCAGAAACCGCGCGTCGCGCCGGAGAATCGCCCGTCCGTGATCAGCGCGACCTTGTCGCCCATGCCCTGGCCGTAGAGGGCCGCGGTCGTCGACAGCATCTCGCGCATGCCGGGGCCGCCCTTGGGGCCCTCATAGCGGATGACCAGCACGTCGCCGACCTTGTACTCGCGATTGGTGACGGCCTTGAAGGCGTCCTCCTCGCAGTCGAAGCAGCGAGCCGGCCCGGTGAAGACCAGGCTCTCGGCCGGCATGCCCGCGATCTTCACGATCGCGCCCTCAGGGGCAAGATTGCCCTGCAAACCGACAACACCGCCATTGTCGGACAGCGGCTTGTTGGCGGGGCGGATCACGTCCTGCTCATCGTTCCATTTCACCGAAGCGAGGTTCTCGGCAATCGTGCGACCCGTCACCGTCATGCAGTCGCCATGCAGGTAGCCATGGTCGAGCAGGGTCTTCATCAGCAGCGGGATGCCACCGACCTCGAACATGTCCTTGGCGACATATTTTCCACCTGGCTTCAGGTCGGCGATGTAGGGCGTTTTCTTGAAGATCTCGGCGACGGCGAAGAGATCGAAATCGATACCGCATTCATGTGCGATCGCCGGCAGGTGCAGCGCGCCATTGGTCGAGCCGCCCGAGGCCGCCACGACCATGGCGGCGTTCTCCAACGCCTTGCGGGTGACGATGTCGCGCGGACGAATGTTCCTGGCGATCAGCTCCATCACCATCTCGCCGGCGGTGTAGCAGAAGGTGTCGCGCACATCGTAGGGCGCAGGCGCGCCGCAGGAATAGGGCAGCGCAAGGCCGATCGCCTCGGCGACCGTCGCCATGGTGTTGGCGGTGAACTGGGCGCCACAGGAGCCCGAGGACGGGCAGGCCGCCTCCTCCAGTTCCTTCAGGTCCTCGTCCGACATGGCGCCGACAGAGTGTTTGCCGACGGCCTCGAACACGTCCTGGACGGTGACCGGCTTGCCCTTGAAGGTGCCGGGCAGGATCGAGCCGCCATAGATGAAGATCGATGGCACGTTGAGGCGAACCATCGCCATCATCATGCCCGGAAGCGACTTGTCGCAGCCGGCAAGGCCGACCAGCGCGTCATAGCAATGGCCGCGCATGGTGAGCTCGACCGAGTCGGCGATGCATTCGCGCGAGGCCAGCGACGACTTCATGCCCTGGTGGCCCATGGCGATGCCGTCGGTCACCGTGATGGTGCAGAACTCGCGCGGCGTGCCCGCGGCCGAAGCAACGCCCTTCTTGACCGCCTGGGCCTGGCGCATCAGCGAAATGTTGCACGGAGCCGCCTCGTTCCAGCAGGACGCAACGCCAACGAAGGGCTGTGCGATCTGCTTCGAGGTCATCCCCATCGCATAGTAGTAGGAACGATGCGGAGCACGCGCCGGCCCGACGCTGACATGCCGGCTGGGTAGCTTCGACTTATCGAAAACGCGCGCGTCCATTCTACCTGTCCTCGCCCCACCCTGCGCTTGCAGTGCGCGGCAGGTGTGCCACGCAGCCCGCGCCAGGCGCAACGTTCAGTCTCTTTGCAGGCTCGGGAAGGACATAATCTTCCAACCGGACAAACCCGACTTTAAATCATCTAAATCTCAGTGACTTAACGTCCCTCTTTGCTGGGGGCGCTTTGTGGCGGCATCGCGGCATCTGATCCAGCTCAGGACCGCGCGCATGCGATGCCTCAGCGGTGTTGCCACGATGTCACAATTTGAGGAGCCGCAGCTCAGAGAACCATGGGCAGGACGAAGAACCCGCCGACAACCACCACGAACAGAATCGTCACGCTGAGCGGCAGATGCTTCTCGATGAAGATACGGATGTTGTCGCCGTAGAAGCGTAGCGCGAGCGCGATCATGGCGAAGAAGGTGACGCGTGAGATCACCATGCCAATGGTGAACTTCCAGATGTCGAAATGCAGGAAGCCCGACATAATCGTCACGATCTTGAACGGGATCGGTGTCAGCCCCTTGGTGACCAGCACCCAGAACCAGAAATCCTGCGAGCTCGAGATCAGATGGGCGGCCTTGTCCTGAAGCCCGTAGATGCTGATTAGCCAGACGCCGACGGATTCATACAGGAAGGCGCCGATCGCATAGCCGAGATAGCCCCCGGTAACCGCGCCAAGCGAGCAGATTCCGGCATAGAACCACGCCCGGTCCGGCCGCGCGATGCACATCGGCAGCAGTAGCGGGAGCGGAGGCAGCGGACTGACCGAACTCTCGACGAAGGTCAGGGCGAAGAGCAGCCAGGGCGCGGCGGGGTGGGATGCGTAGGAAACGCACCAATCATAAGCTCGCTTGAGCATGCGTCGGTTCAGTGTCTCGTGCAGTGGATCGAACGGCGCATGGCAGACTTGCACCCCGCGCGCATCTAATCGTGTCCCCGGGAATTTGCCAGAGGTCTCTTAGTTCAAGGTCAATTTGGCGACCGATTCATGTCCTGATGCGGGCGGAGCACATCGCGGCTCATTTCGGCGACATCCCCGGTTTTCCGGCCTCGACGACGAAGCTGGCGCGGGTCGAGACCGCGGCTCCGGCGGTGGTCACCCGGTCCAGCACACGATAATCGGCCTGCCAGCCGCCTTGCGAAAGGGTATGGCGCATATAGCCACGCTGATTGTTGAAGAACCCGATATGCGGGTTCTTCTGCAGGACGACCTGCCCCGCCTTTGTCACGTCGGCTCCATCGCCGCCCGAGGTGATCGAGGTCGCAACGAACTCGACACCAAGCGTCCTCGATTTGGGATCGTCGAAATTGGCCTTGAGCTCGCCCGCCCAGTTCTGGTGGATGTCTCCGGTGAGCACGACCGCGTTGGCCGTACGGGCGCTCTCCAGAGTGTCGAACAGTCGCTGGCGTGCCGCAACTGCACCGTCCCATTTGTCCATGCTGTAGCTGGTCTTCTTGGGATCGGGATCGCGGTCGTGACGCATCACCATGACCTGCTGCGCCAGCACGTTCCATCGCGCGCTTGAACGGCGCAGGCCATCGGCGAGCCACGCCTCCTGCTTCTCGCCAAGCATGGTGTTTTCAGGCTTCAGGGCGTCGGCGCAGGCCGCATGCGCACCATCCCCGCAAGGCTGGTCGGAGCGGAACTGTCGGGTGTCGAGTACGTCGATCTGGGCCAGATCGCCATAGAGGAAGCGCCGATAGGCATGGATCGACGGACCATTCGGGATCGACGCCCGGCGCAACGGCATATGCTCATACCAGGCCTGGAATCCGGCAGCGCGACGCAGCGCGAAGATCTCCGGTGGAACATTCTGCTCCGAGACCAAGCCTGCAAAATTGTTGTCGACCTCATGATCGTCGAACGAGACCAGCCACGGTGCCGAGGCATGGGCCAATTGCAGGTCGGGATCGGATTTGTAGATCGCATAACGCTGACGGTAATCGCCGAGCGAATAGATCTCGTCGGGATCTCCAGGCATGACGCGCGCGACAGGCAACGGCCGCTCGTTCGGCCGCACCATGCGGTACTCGTAGATGTAGTCGCCATAGTGGTAGATGAAATCGAAGTGCTCATCCGCCACATGGCGAAAGGCGGTGAAATAGCCGTCCTCGTAGCGCTGGCAGCCGAGCACACCGAAATGGGCCCGCTCGATCGGTGCATTCGCGACGGGGAAGGTGCGGGCACGGCCCGTGATGGTGCGCTCGCCGCCGCAGGTGAAGCGGTAGAAATAGTCGCGGTTCGGTTCCAGCCCGGAGACCTCGACATGGACGGCGTGGCCGAGCTCGGGCCGGGCCAGGGCCGAGCCGCGTTGCACGATCTGGCGCATATTCGCCTCGGCACCGATCTCGTAGGTGACCTCGACAGCCTTCATGGCCATGCCGCCATTGCGCGCAAGCGGCAGGGGCGCGAGCTTGGTCCAGATCACGAAACCATCGGCAGACGGATCGCCAGACGCGATGCCGAGCCCGAAAGGATAGGCGGCGAAGACCGGATTGGCCCAGACCCGCTGGTCGAGCACAGCGCCGCCGGTGAGCAACAGGCCCGAGGCCGCAAGCCCCTGAAGGAAACGCCGGCGCGAGGGCGTACCCGCCTCGGTCAGGTAGTCATCGACAAGGAAACGACCGAAGGCATTGCGGCGAAACATGGCAGGGCTCCAGCAAGCGCGTTTGGAACCCTACCAGTCTTTGCATAACGCCGGAGTGACGCGCTACCGGACTATTGCAGCCGCACCAGCGCTTCGCCGATCTTGACCTTCCGCGCCTCGGCCTGCGCCTTGCGCTCGCGGTTTTCCTCGACGACCTCTTCCGGCGCACGAGCGACGAAATCCGGATTGCCGAGCTTGCGCTCGACCGCGAGAATGTCCTGGTCGAGCTTGGCGAGTTCCTTCGTCAGGCGCGCCCGCTCCGCGTCGAGATCGATGATGCCGGCGAGCGGCAGAGCCGCGACTTCCCCACGCACGATGATCTGGGCGGATTGCGCCGGGGCGAGTTCGGCGAAGCTGATCGCGGAGACGCGCGCCAGCCGCTCGATCATCGGAGCCCAGGCTTCGATCGTCGCCCTGGTTGCTGCACTCGCCTTGACCAGGACCAGAGGCGCTTGCGCGCCGGCCGGCACATTGGTTTCGGAGCGGACCGAGCGGATATCCGAGATCAGATCGACGACGAAGCCGATCTCCGCCTCGGCCGCCTCGTTCGTGAGGCCGGCAAGCTCGGGCCAGCGCGTCAGGCAGACCAGCGTGGCATCGCCCTTGGCAAGCTTGCGCGGAGCCCCCTCTCCTGCCTTCACGGCCCAGAGTTCCTCGGTGAGGAACGGCATGAAGGGGTGGAGAAGCTGGCAGATCAGGTCGATGACATGGGCAACGGTCGCCTGCGTCTCAGCCCGCTCCTCTGCGGTCGCACCCTCTCCCTGCAGAACGGGCTTCGCCAGCTCGAGATACCAGTCGCAGAACTCGTTCCAGACGAAGCGATAGGCGGCGCCTGCCGCTTCGTTGAACTTGAAACTGGCAATACCGGCCGCGATCTCGTCGGCGGCGCGAGCCGCCTCGCTGAGGACCCAGCGATTGAGCTGCTGCTTGACCAGGGCAGGATCAAAACCCTCGACGCGCTGGCAGCCATTCATCTCGGCGAAGCGAGAGGCGTTCCAGATCTTCGTCGCGAAGTTGCGATACCCCTCGACACGCGAGGTCGCGAGCTTGATGTCGCGCCCCTGCGCCGCCATGGCAGAAAGCGTGAAGCGCAGGGCATCGGCACCATATTTGTCGACGAGCGTCAGCGGATCGATGACGTTGCCCTTCGACTTCGACATCTTCGCGCCCTTCTCGTCGCGAACGATGGCGTGGATATAGACGTCCTTGAATGGCACCTCGTCCATGAAGTTGAGGCCCATCATCATCATCCGGGCGACCCAGAAGAAGATGATGTCGAAGGCGGTGACGAGCGTCGCCGTCGGGTAATAGCGCTTGAGCTCCGGCGTATCCTCCGGCCAGCCCAGCGTCGAGAACGGCCAGAGCGCCGACGAGAACCAGGTGTCGAGCACGTCCTCGTCGCGCGTCAGCGCAACAGGGCCGCCGTAATGGCCGACCGCCAGAGCCTGCGCAGCGGTCTCGGATTCGGCGACGAAGCACTCGCCATCCGGTCCGTACCAGGCCGGAATCTGGTGCCCCCACCACAACTGGCGCGAGACGCACCAGGGCTCGATGTTCTCGAGCCAATCATTATAGGTCTTGGTCCAGCTATCGGGCGTGATCTTGGTGCGCCCATCCTTCACGGCCTTGAGCGCGCGTTCCGCCAGCGGCTTGACGTCGACATACCACTGATCGGTCAGCCAGGGCTCGATCACGACATCGGAGCGATCGCCATGCGGCACGGTATGCGCATGCGGTTCGATCTTCACCAGCAAGCCGCGCTCGGCCATCAGCGCGACGACGAGACGGCGGGCCGCGAAGCGGTCGAGGCCGTGCAGAGCCTGCACCGCCCGCTCGGGCTTGGCGCCGGCCAGGAAGTCCTCGTTCCCTTCGAGAAGCATGCGCGCTTCGCCGTCGAGGATGTTGATGACCGCAAGCTTGTGGCGCTTGCCAACCTCGAAATCGTTGAAGTCATGCGCTGGCGTGATCTTGACCGCGCCTGTGCCTTTCTCGGGGTCGGCATAGTCGTCGCCAAAGATCGGGATGACGCGCGCAACCAGCGGCAGGATCGCGTTCCTGCCGATCAGGCCCTTCAGCCGCTCGTTCTCGGGATGCACGGCGACGCCGGTATCGCCCAGCATCGTTTCCGGCCGGGTCGTCGCAACCGTGATGAAGGTCGAAGCGTCGTCGGGGTCGTAGACCACGCCTTCGAGCGGGTAGTTGAAATAATAGAGATGCCCGCTCGGATCGCGGTTCAGCGCCTTGTCGAGCTTGGCGGTATCAAATTCCTCCTCCCCGCCGCCCTGCCACCTATACGAGCCGGTCTTCTCGACCTGCAGGACCTCGAGATCGGAAATGGCGGTCTGGAATTTCGGATCCCAGTTCACCAGCCGCTTGGCGCGGTAGATCAGCCCCTGCTTGTGCAGGGAGACGAAGACCTTAAGCACGGCCGCACTCAGCCCCTCGTCCATGGTGAAGCGCTCGCGCGACCAGTCGCAGGAGGCGCCGAGCCGCTTCAGCTGGTTGACGATGGTGCCGCCGGACTCCGCCTTCCAGCGCCAGACCTCCTCGAGGAAGGCCTCGCGGCCCATGGCCCTGCGGTCGGTCTTGTTCTCGGCGGCAAGCTTGCGCTCGACCACCATCTGGGTCGCGATGCCGGCATGGTCGGTGCCCGGCTGCCAGAGCACGTCCTTGCCGCGCATGCGCTCGAAGCGGCAGAGCACATCCTGCAGCGTGTTGTTGAGCGCATGTCCCATATGCAGGGAGCCGGTCACGTTCGGCGGCGGAATGACGATGCAATAGGGCTCCGCGCCCGGCTCGGCGCCACGCCCCGCCCGGAAGGCCTCGGCCTCTTCCCAGGCCTTGCTGATGCGCGCCTCGACGGTGGCGGGCTCGAATGTCTTGTCCATCATTGCTTCGCTCGAACGCAAAATGGCCGGGGAAAGCCCCGGCCGAAGGTCAGGCCAAAAGGTCGTTGGTCTTAAGAGCCCATGCGTGGGCGTCCCGTCAACGCTTTCGACAATGCGGATGTCAGGCCGCGCTCGACTCCAGGAACCAGAGCGCCTTGTCGAGTGCCCGGGAATAGCCGGTCAGGATATCGGCCGTGTCCGCATCTCCAGCCTCAGCCGCAGTGTCGATCGCGGTGCGGACGGTCTTGGCGGTCTCGGCGTAGCGCTCGATCAATTCGGCAAGGTGATCCTTCACCGCAACGATCTCTGTCGGATAGGGCTTCAGCGTCGTGCCCGACGCGACATTCTGCGTTGTGCCCAGCGCAATCCCGCCAAGCTGAGCCACGCGCTCTGCGACCGTATCGACATGAGTGTCGAGCTCGGCGCGGAAGCCATCGAGCATCTCGTGGATAGCGATGAAGCCAGGGCCCTTCAGATTCCAGTGGGCCTGCTTGGTGACAAGCGCAAGATCGATGCCGTCCGCCAGGCGGGCATTGAGCAAGGTGATCATTGCAGTTTTGGTGTTGGACTTCAGATCGATGCGTGACGTGGGCTTCTTCATGATCAGTCCTCGCGTTGAGACTCGCTGAAGGTGGCGTCGGGCTCGCGAAACTGTCTGCCTCCGAGGACGGCTTCGCACTCCTTCGGATCCGAATCAGGCACGCCCCGACGCAATCGTCAAACGACGGAGATACGGAACCGCGCCCTGTCTCGGTGGTTAGGCTTTCATCGATCAGATTGTTCCCGCCCCTCAAGCTCAGCAGGATGACCGGATGAAGCTCCTCGTTCACAGTCTCGGAGCATGGCTCGCCGTCGAAGCCGCTTCGGGACGTTTTTCACGCCCTGTCGCGGTCGGCCTGGCGATGCTGGTCTCACGACTTGGCGGGCCAACCGCCGCGTTGACCGTCGCCGGATTCGCCATCAAGCAGCTGCACGATGCCGGCGCCTTTGACGACATCAGAATGCCACAACGGGCCCACCGACGGCTGCGCGGGCGTTAGATCATCGGACTGGATATCGTATCCGGGCGGACGACCCTTCTGTGGTTGCATCGCAACTGCAATCCACGTGTCGGGCCGATACCTGAGCCGGCCATTCTCGTCCTGGTGAACCGGAAATGCCTCAGTGCCGGTTGCCGCGGGCGACGCGTTCGATCTCGGCGCGCACCAGACGTTCCACCATGGTCGGCAGATTGTCGTCGAGCCAGGTCTTGAGCATCGGCTTCAGCATATCCTTGACCAGATCCTCGAGCGTTCGCGCGTTGTTGCTCAGGACTGTGTGGGCGAGCGCACCGAAGGCGTTGTTCACGGCAGAGCCGGCCTGCTCCGAAATCAGAGCGGCCATATCGAGAGATGGCGGCGCAGACTGAGCCGGAACAAAGGCTGGAGGCACGAACATCTGCGCCGGCGGCTCCGGTTTCGGCTCCGGCTTGAACTCCGGTTTGAACTCCGGCTCGGCCGCTTCGATGAAATCGACATCCAGGCCGGGCTGGATCGCCACGCCCGGAGGCTCGGGCTCAGCCATCGCCGGTGATGCTACCAGGCTCGCCTCGGCCCCGAGATCGAGCACGTCGTCATCGATCTCCTCGACGAGTTGCAACTGGGGCGGCACGGGTGGCGCCTCGGGCGCCGGCGCAGGTGCGCTAGCCTCGGCGGGCTTGACCTCGTCATCCGCGATGATCCGGCGGATGGAGGCGAGAATCTCCTCCATCGACGGTTCGTTGGGCTTGGGTTGCGCGCTCATGCTGGGTCCGACCACTCGACACCGGGCGCGCGGATCGAATCAAACGCAGCCCCAACGTTGAGTATTCCACGCAAAGAGCGCCAAGCAAGGCGGGTTCCGGCCCGCCCACAGGAGAAATCGGGGCTGTTGCCGGAATGTCTCCCACCGTGCATCCGGCTGTGCAGCAGAGCGGGCGGCCCAAACAGAAACGGGGGCCTCAGCCCCCGTCATCAACCCTCAAGGCCGTCTCAGCGGCCGTCAGGAACCTGGGTACCCCAGAGCAGACCCTTGACCTGATCGTAATGCTTGCGGGAGTCGTAGACCGCAGTCTTGAGCTTCAGCGTCTCAGCCGAAAGTCGGCCGACGGCCGAAAGCACGGCATAGGATGCGACGACCCTATCGCGCTGCGCCGTCACCAGCGTCGACCGGGCAATCACCAGTTCCTGCTGCGCGTTGAGCACGTCGAGCGTGGTACGCTGACCGACCTTGGCCTCCTCGCGGACGCCGGCAAGCGCGGTCTCAGCCGCCTGCACCTGCGCCTGAGCCGCAATGATCTGCGCCTTGGCGGCATCAAGAGCGCCCCAGGCCGAGACGACGGCAGCACGCACGGTGTCGCGCGACGTGTCGACGTCGATCCGGCGCTGGCCGGCCGTCTCCTTGGCCTGCCTGGTCCGTGAGTAGACCTGGCCGCCCTCGTAGATTGGGATCGTCAGCGTCGCCACGGCGCTTGCCGAGAAGCGATTGTCGCCAAAGATCTGGCTGTCATAGCGCTGCGCAACCAAGCCGCGCACACCCACGGTCGGATAGAGATCCGCTTCCGTGACCTTCACCTGCAACTCCGCCGCATCGACGCCGTGCAGAGCCGCGATGACCGCAGGATGCCCGATCAGCGCGATGTCTAGCGCGGCCGGCAGCGACTTCGGCAGCAGGTTCTCGATGGGCCGTCCAGGCGCGAGCTGCTTTGGTTCCACGCCAACATTCTGGCGAAAGCGCGCGATGCTGGTCTTGAGGTTCGATTCTGCCAGAATCTCCGCGGATTGCGCCTGCGACAGCCGGGCTTCCGCCTGCGCGACGTCGGTCCGGGTTACTTCGCCGACCTGAAATCGGTCACGCGTCTGGCGCAACTGCTCCTCGAGAACCTCGACGTTGTTGCGGTTCAGATTGAGGATCGCCGTGTCGCGCAGCACGTTCATGTAGGACGTAGCCGCATCGAGAAGCACGTTCTGTTCGGTATTGCGCAACGTCGCCCGCGCACCCAGCACCTGCGATTCCGCCTGGCTGACGGAGCTGCGGGTCCTGCCGCCATCGAAGATGTTCTGGTCGATCTGGACGCCTGCGCCACGCGGTGCCAGGCGGGACGTGCTGTTGCCGGCTCCGGGCTGATTTGCGTCAGTCAGGCTCGCCCCGATATCCGCCGAGGCGGTGATGCGCGGCCGGTAGCCGGACAGTGCCTGGGGCACGTTTTCGTTGGTCGCGCGCACCGCGGCGCGCTGCGAATTCAGCGTCGGATTGCCATTGTAAGCCCGCGCCAGCGATGCATCCATCGTCTGCGCAGAAGCCGTCGTGATCTGGCTGGCGGCCAAAACGGTGGCCAGAACCGCAGCGAGACCGTATCCGGCCGACTTCCGCTTAATTTCTTTTTCGTTCACGTGGACGCCTCTTGTGCGGACTCAAGTCTCGCCCAGGCATCGCCCCAGCCTCGGCATAGTTGTAGTGATTCATACTCGGAGCCGCGGCCCGCGCCAATCGCACCAAGGCGCGAACGAACGTTTCCATGGCGCAGTGCCGCATAAATGCGACACTGCCGAATCAAAATACGAAACTCGGAACGCGGCGAAATTCTTCCAAAACAGGTGCAGCAGCATCGAAAACCGGTCTTCCCGACATGGACTGCGCGCTCTTCTGATAAAGCTGCACCCGCGCGGCTCGCCCTTGGCCCTCAACCAGGATTAGACGGCCATTATCGTTAACGAGACCATAAAGGCTCTCCGGAATGATCTCGCAGGCGCCGCTGACGAGAACCGCATCAAAATGCGATTCGGCAGGCCGTGTGGCGCTGAGCGTGACGCCAACAGCTCCAGCCAGCACAAGCGCACCCCGAGCCTGATCCAGGGCAGCCGCATCAGGCTCCCAAAGCGTGGCAACCGCGCCCATATCCGACATCAACGCAGCGCCATATCCCGTGCCGCCGCCATATTCGAGCACGCGCTCGCCAGGCTGAATGCCGAGCATCTGGATCATCCGCGCGATCACCATCGGCGTCATCAGCGCCCGGCTCGTGCCCGGCAGGGCAACAGACTGGTCGAGATAGGCAAGGTGGGAGAGTTCGGCGGGAAGAAAAGCCTCGCGCGGAACGCGGTCGGCAGCCGTGAGAACCGCACGGTCCGTCACGTCATAGGTCCGCAACTGGCAATCGACCATCATCCGGCGCAGCTCGGTGAAGCTGTCCATATCCTCAATCTCCGTCTGCGCGGCGCGTGTTCGCCGTCCTCAGCTTTTGTTCGAGGCGGTCGCAAAAGGCAAGATGGCCGCGACGGGACACCGGTTCGGTTGCAGCGAGCTCTGACATCTGAGGAGCAAATGCGCGCCGATCCACAGACGGTCCAATGGCGTCGTCGCAAGGAAATCCGGCCAAGATTCGACCAGCCGGATTTCGCCGGTGACATCTCGACCGATCTGCGATCGCTGCGTTCTGAATCAGACCGGTTTGGATACGGCCATTCCGCACAATGGCGAACGCTCAGTGATCCCCCCACTCCCGATCACGACATCCAGCCGGGTCGGCCCATCCTCTCCAGGCTGCTCCGCCCCCCCCCGCACCTCCGATCGGCGCCTGACGGCCACACCCTGATCAGAAAACCTCGGCGGATGCAGTGAGATGATCGCGCAAGGGTGCCCGCGCATTGCTCGCGAGCATGCCGGGAGTTCGGATCAGCAAATGCGCATAAGATTCTGAAATCGCGAGCCAACACGCTGCCGCCCCTCGTGGAGGGGATGGCACATGGGCATCAATTTCATGAATGGAAGAAGTGTTGGCTCCCGGAGCAGGATTCGAACCTGCGACCAATCGATTAACAGTCGATTGCTCTACCGCTGAGCTATCCGGGACCGATGGCCGGGGTAATAGCGACGCCTTTGTCCGGGCGCAAGCCCTTTAAGACACTTCGATGGCAGGAATTCCGCTCATCCACAGATGACCATAGGTCATCATGACGATTGCTGCTGTTCCCGGTTGCGGCCCGGCGCGCCATGTGGTTATAGGCGGCCCTAGGACATCACCGCAGCGTGACTGTCCCTGGATGGCCTCGTGGCGGAGTGGTTACGCAGAGGACTGCAAATCCTTGCACCCCGGTTCGATTCCGGGCGAGGCCTCCACCTCTCTTTTTCAGCCGTTGGTCCTGTTGACGTTCTCCGGCTGATGCCCCGCGCAGGGTCCACTCCCTGCCCCGACGGGACAATTTCGTTCCCGTTTTCAGCCCGACCGATAGTGATTTTCGCGGCTCCTGAGCCCGCCAGGCGGCGGCGGTTCGCCTTCTTCGTGTAGATCTGGGCCTGCTTCGCCGTTTCCCAGCCGAAGGTCGCCATCAGCTCGTGTTCGCTTGCGCCATTGTCGGCCGCGCTGGCCACGCCGGCCTTGCGCAGGCAGTGGCTGGAACAGCGCTTTGCACGACATGAACGGTTCCGGACAAACCCGTTCATCATGGGTTCGAGCCCGGTCGGCTTCCATGCTGTCGATCCGATTCACCTGGAGACGAATCATGCGAAGCCTTTTCCTCGCCTCGGCCGTGATGCTGGGCCTGACGGGTGCCCTGCCCGCAGTCGCACTCGCAGCACCGCCGACCACGGCTGCCGGCTTGCTGAGCGGGACATCCGACATTCAGCAGGTCCAGTATCGCGACTGGCGCCATGGCCGGGGCCACTATTCCCGCGGTTATCGCTACGGCCCTCCGCGTGGCTATTACGGCCGCCGCCATTACGGCCCGCCGCCCTATGGTTATGCACGCGGTCACTGGCGCCACCGTCAGTATTACGGCCGCCCCCATTACCGCTGGTAGCGCCGTATCCCGGCCTGCACTAATCCCAGGATCGGCGCCTTGACGGCGCCGATTTCGCGCGAGCCGCTGGTGCAGGCTATCGGGAGGCAGGCTATCAGGAGGGATGAGCGCCTCCTCCCTGTTCTGGTTCCGCGACGATCTGCGCCTCGCCGACAATCCTGCCCTTTGCGCAGCTGCGGCCCATGGCCCCGTCCTTTGCCTCTACATCCTCGACGAATCGCCGAAACGGCGTGTGCTGGGTGGAGCTGCGCGCTGGTGGTTGTCGCGCTCTCTTGCCGCGCTTGCCGAAGAACTGGGCGCGCGCGGCTGCAGACTCGTCCTGATGCGGGGAGACCCTGCCACTTTGATTCCCATGGTCGTGGCCGCGACAGGTGTCGACCTCGTCACCTGGAATCGCCGCTACGAGGCCGCCGCCATTGCGCTTGATTCGGAGATGAAGCGCGAACTGATCCAGGCCGGCACCACCGTCACGAGCTACAATGCCAGCCTACTCAACGAGCCCTGGCAGGTCGCAACGGGTTCCGGCACGCCCTTCAAGGTCTTCACACCCTACTGGCGCGCAGTCAGGACCCGAGGCGAACCCGCAGCTCCTGCGCCAGCCCCTACGCTGCTGAGGCCGCTGCCTCTCCCCGATTCGCTGAGGCCGCTTGCCCTCGATCATGGGAAGCTGATGCTGGAACCGACCGCGCCCGATTGGGCTGGAGGCATGCGCGAGGCCTGGATACCGGGCGAAGCCGGCGCCACGGGCGCTGTCTCCTCGTTCCTCGACGAGGCGATCGCAGGCTACAGCGAAGGGCGCAACCGTCCCGACAAGGTCTCGACCTCGCGTCTTTCTCCGCATCTGCGCTTCGGCGAAATCGGGCCGCGCCAGATCTGGCACGCCACGCTGGCCGCCCGGCATGCGGGGGAAATCCCGGGCAGCCCCGATGATGCGGAAAAGTTCCTCTCGGAGATCGGCTGGCGTGAATTCTCCTACCACTTGCTCTTCCATCATCCGGACCTGGCAAAGCAGAACTTCAACGCCCGTTTCGACGCCTTTCCCTGGCGACAGGACGATGCCGCACTGCGCGCCTGGCAACGCGGGCTGACGGGCTATCCGATTGTCGATGCCGGCATGCGCGAACTCTGGACGACCGGTTGGATGCATAACCGCGTGCGGATGATCGTCGCGTCCTTCCTGATCAAGCACCTGCTCATCGACTGGCGCGAGGGCGAGCGCTGGTTCTGGGACACCCTGGTCGACGCCGACCCCGCCAATAATCCAGCGAGTTGGCAATGGGTTGCGGGATCTGGCGCCGATGCCGCTCCCTATTTCCGCATCTTCAACCCAGTGACGCAGGGCGAGAAATTCGACCCCCGCGGCGGCTATGTCCGACGCTGGATCCCGGAACTCGGTCAGCTTCAGGACTCGGAGATCCACAGCCCCTGGACTGTTCCGCCTGGCAAGCTCGCAGCCGCTGGCGTCCGGCTCGGAGAAACCTATCCGCACCCGATCGTTGATCTCGGTTTTGGTCGGCAGCGTGCGCTCGCCGCCCTTGCGTCGCTCGGGCGCGAATAAACGTGCGGCATGAGCGCTGGCCTTGCGACCACCGCATTTCCGGGTGGCGGCTGGAGCTGATCGTCGCCTGTATGCGAGTCTTGCGCCCGCTGCGTCGATGCTCGCTTCCGCGCCTGCCCCGACTTCCGCACCGATTCTATGGAGTTGTGTCAGATCGCGTTTGCGAAAACCACCGGACGGCGCCGGCGAAAGCAGCCGGCGCGAGCCTGAGTGATGCGGGCCCTCACCCTTCGAGCGCGAGCACAGCAAAACTCGCGAGCCAGTGTTCGCCCATATAGTCGCCGGCGATATGGGGAAGCCCGGCCGTCAGATGCCGTGCGGCGGCGTCCTCGACCAAGACTCGACGCGAATCGCCGGGCGGCAGCGCCGCGGAGAGCGAGCGCCAGCACCACGCCCGGCTGAGGTTCAGACCATCGAGATGGGCGATCTTGCCGTCCGTGCGATCGCTGACTGTCGCTGGCCGGAACAGGGTTTCCGGTCCGCTGTCGGCAAGCCTGGGCAGAAAGCGGTCGAACCAGGGCAGGAATTCATCCCCCGGCAGGAGGCGCCTCATGCATTCCGCCTCGATCAGTGCGGAGGACAGGAAGTCGTCGCCGCTCGGCTCGCCCCAGGCCGGGCAATCCGTATCCCCGCCGTACCAGCGCCTGCCGGTGTCGCGCAGCAGCGCCACCAAGGCGTCGTCCCGCGTCACCGCAGCATAGTCAGCCGCCATCCTGAGGCCGAAGGCCGTATTGAAATGCGTGCCCACGCGGACCGGATAGGTCGCGAGCGGGAGGAAGTCGCGGAAGCGCTGAGCGAAAGCGTCCGCCAGTGGCGTGAGCACCTGCGACCAGCGCTGGTCGTCATGCAGGTGCAGTTCCTCGGCCAGTTTCAGAAGCCATGCCCAGCCATAGGGCCGCTTGAAGCCGCGCGCCGTCGGTGACGCAAGATAGGCGCACTCGACCGCGATCTTGTCGGCGACGAACTGCTCGTCGAACAGCGCGCGAATATCCGCGGCATGCGGAAGGCTGGGGAAGCGCCGCAGCAGGCGCGCCAGCATCCAGTAGCTGTGAACGCAGGAATGCCAGTCATAGCTGCCATAGAAGACCGGATGGAGATCTCTCGGTGTCCGGGCGTCCTCGGGGCCGGCCAGGACATGGTCAGGCTTGTTGGGGTATTCACGCCGGACGTGCCCCAGCGCGATGGCGGCAAAGCGAGCCGCCAGTTCCGGCGTAAGATCAGATCGTGTCATCGGCGTTCCCTTCGGTTGACATGGCATGACTGGGGATTCCGGTGACCGGACAATCCTTGCGTGACCGTGCGAGCAGCGCCTCGAGCAGACGCGGCATGATGTAGATCGGCAGCTGAGTCGCTGCGAAGTAAAGGGCCATCCGCGGTGTTGCCGCGGCACCAAGCGCCGACCAGACCAGACCGACGTTGCGGTTCCCGAGAATCAGGCCGACGGCCAGGCGTTCGCGCAGAGCCCCCCGCAGCATCAAAGCCCCGCCAAGCTGCATGCCGAGATTGCAGCCAAAGGCGAGTGCCAGGCAGATGATGGCCGCCTGCGGATCATTCTCGATCTGGCTGCGCATGCCGGCCATGGTCGCCAGAGCGAAAACCAGCAACGCTGCGACGGTGATGCCATCGACCACGGCGCCATGGACGGCCAGCGCGGCCGCCGCGTACCGCCTCAGGATGAGTGCGACGCCCTCAGCCCCTCCGATCAGCAGCGCAAGCCTCAGCGCGAGGTCGAGAGGCGCGACGGAGAGCCCGCCGGACCAGCTTGCCAGCAATGGTATGGTGACGGGCGCCAAGGCCATGGACAGGAGCGTGACGACCAACGGCACTGCCCCATCCAGCCCCAGCATTCTTGCGACCGCCGCAGTGCCGCTCGACGGTGGCGCCGACATGGCCAGAACCAGCGCCAATGCGAGCTCCGGGGCAAGGCCGATCAGATGCGCCGCGATGCCTGCGAGGATCGGACATGCGATCATCGCGACGCAGGGCAGGAAGACCGACAGCGAAGGACGTCGGAACACGGCGACCACTGCAATCATGTCGATCCGCAGCAGCGTCCCGAGCACGATCAGGAAGATCGCCGCCGGCATCAGCGGGCGCGCCAGCTCGGCGAGCGCGGGAAAGAGCAGCCCGAGCATGACGCCGAGCGCCAGCAATGTCGGCCCGCGCGGGATCAGGCGCGGAAGATTGGATCGCATGAGACACGCCCGTTTGCTTTGGACGCAGACGATACGCAGGCATATTGCCATCTTGGAAATCGATTATTGGCATGACCATAATCGTCACCATGAATTTAGCTGCGATCGATCTCAATCTCCTCGTCGCCTTCGAGGCCCTGATGGAGGAGCGCCATGTGACCCGTGCCGGGCAGCGCATCGGGTTGGCGCAGCCCTCGATGAGCAGCGCGCTAGCCCGCCTGCGGGCCCTGTTCGGCGATGACCTGCTCGTCAGGACGGCCGAGGGCATGCAGCCGACCGCCAGGGCGCTTGCCTTGGCCAGGCCGGTCAGCGAGGCGCTGGAACAGATTCGCAGAACGCTGGATTCCGGGCCGGGCTTCGATCCACGCTCGGCGAGGAGGCATTTCACCATCGCAGTGACGGATTACGGCGACCTCGTCATCGTGCCGGCCCTTGTCGAAGCGCTGCGGCGCGACGCGCCGGGGGTCGATCTCACCGTGCGTCCCATCACCGATGCGGTCGAGAGCCTGGCGCGGCTGGAACGCGGCGAGGTCGATGCCCTGATCGGTGGCCATCTGCCCGTCTCCTCCCGCACAACCCGGCAGTCCCTGCTGATGGAGCGCTTCACCTGCGTTCGCGATGCATCCCACGCCGCCCCGGGCATCTCGCTCGACCGTGCTGATTTCGTGCGCCTGCCCCATGTCCTGTTCTCGTCAGCGGGAGGCGATGGCTCACCGAGTGCCGTCGATGCCATTCTGTCGGAACACGGACACAAGCGCAGGGTCGCGGTCACGCTTCCGCATGTCGTGGCGGTGCCCTTTGTACTGGCAGGGACTGATCTCGTGGCGACCATGGCGGAGCGAATCGCCCGGCGCTTTGCCGATGTGGCGGGCGTGGCGATCCTTCCCCTTCCCTACGAGGTTCCGGCTTTCGCGATCGACCTCGTGCATGGACTGCGCGCGACTTCGAACCCGGCGATGCAATGGTTCGTCGATCTCATCGTCAAAACCTGCCGGACAATCTGAAACGCGCCACAATCGTCCGTCACGGCCATGACGTTTAGTCAGCGCCGGATCAATTTCGCATGTCGGACACACTCCCCGCCTTCCTTACCCGCGCGGCCCTGCGTGCGGACCTCCAGCGCCTCGGCCTGCAGCCCGGCGATACCGTGATGGTCCATGCCGCGATGAGCCGCATCGGGCAGCTGCTGAACGGTCCCGATGCCTTGATCGGCGCCCTGCTCGACACAATCGGCGCTCAGGGAACGCTGCTGGCCTATACCGACTGGGACGGCGCCTATGACGACCTGCTCGACGATGAGGGCCGCGTTCCCGAAACCTGGCGCGCTCATCTCCCGCCTTTCGATCCGGCGTCGTCACGCGCCATTCGCGGCAATGGCGTGCTGCCGGAATTCCTGCGCACCACCCCCGGTGCCAAACGCAGTGGCAATCCCGGCGCTTCGGTTGCAGCACTCGGTGCCAGGGAGGACTGGATCACGCAGGATCACCCGCTCGACTATGGCTATGGCGAAGGTTCTCCGCTGGCGAAGCTCGTCGCCATCGGCGGCAAGGTTCTCATGGTCGGCGCGCCCCGCGACACGCTGACCCTGCTGCATCACGCCGAGCACCTCGCGCAGATTCCGGGCAAGCGCATCCTGCGCCGCGAGGTCCCGTTCGCGACCGCATCCGGCACTCTGTGGCGCATGATCGAGGAATTCGACACGGGCGATCCGATCGTTGCCGGGCTTGATGAAGACTACTTTGCCGGGATCGTCGGTGAATTCCTCGCCTCCGGACAGGGCCGGCAGGGACAGATCGGCGCGGCAGCAAGCATCCTCGTCGATGCTGCCGCGATCACACGGTTCGGCGTCGCCTGGCTGGAAAGCCGCTTCGGCTGACGGCTCAGGCCTGCTCTCGCTTCGCCCGGCCGGTAAACCACCCGATCGCCCGGAAATAGACCGGGTAGGGCAGCAGGTTGATCAGCTTGACCGCCCATGACAGCCGCCGGGGAAAGCTGATCTCGAAGCCGCCGCGCGCGAAACCGTCGACGATGCGTCTTGCTGCAACGGCCTCGGTCATCAGGAGCGGCATCGAGAAGTCGTGCCGGCGCGTCAGGGGGGTATCGACGAAGCCCGGATTAACGACCTGAAGGCGAATGCCGAGCCTGTCGCAATCGAATTTCAGCGCCTCGCACATGTAGATCGTCGCCGCTTTGGAAGCGCCATAGGCGGCGGCTCTCGGCAGGCCGCCGATACCGGCGATCGAGGCGTTGACCGCAATATGGCCACGCCCCCGCGGCTTCATCCGTTCCAGCACGGCGGCCAGCCCCTTGGCTGCTCCAAGGGTGTTGACCGCCAAAGCAGTCTCGAGAGCCGCGATGTCAAACGCGCCGGGTAGGGTGACTGGCGCGACACCGGCATTCAGGAAGGCCAGCGCGATCGGCCCATGCACGCTCTCAATGGCATCGACCACCACGCGCATTGCGGCGGCATCCGTCACGTCGCCCGCATGGGCAACGATGCGGCCGGGCAACCCGGTCGCGCGTCGTGCGAGATCCTCGAGTTGTTCCAGCCGTCGCGCCGTGATCGCCACCGTCCAGCCGCGAGCGGCCAGTTCAAGTGCGACGGCCTCGCCGATGCCGGAACTCGCGCCGGTGACCCAGGCGACGCCGTCCTGCGGCTGCATGCGCGGCAATGACATGGATTCTCCAGACGAGAGGCCCCCCGGACATACAGCCCCGCAAGTGATCGGCGCAACCTTGCCGCCCTGCCCGTCCCGCTTCTGCAGCGCCTCGATCGCTGCAATCCCCACACGGCGTCATGGCATGTGGCGCACGCCACGCAATCGGTGCAGTCTGCCGGCCGCAGCGCCAGCCGCCGATGAATCAGGACCACGACCGATGCCGACAGAATTGCTCTTCCGCCAGGATGCCTACCTCACCGAGACCCCGGCCAAGGTGGAAGCACTGAACGAGCGCGGCGGCATCATTCTCGATCGCACGGTGCTCTACGCCACCGGCGGTGGCCAGCCGGGCGATGCCGGGCGGCTTCGCCTTGCCGACGGCAGCGAGATCGCAATCGGCACCACGATCTACGATCCCGAGGACAAGAGCCGTGTCATCCATGTGCCGCTCGAAAATCAGGCCGCGCCTCAGCCCGGCGACACGGTCACGCTGTTTCTCGACTGGGAGCGCCGCCTGAAGCGCATGCGCATCCACACCGCGCTGCACTTGCTCAGCGTGGTGCTGCCCTTCCCCGTCACCGGCGGCTCGATCGGCGATGGCGACGGCCGTCTCGATTTCGACATTCCCGAAGGCGGGCTCGACAAGGCAGAGATCGGCGAGAAGCTGAACGCGCTGATCGCCCGCAATGCCGCCGTCAGCGAGCGCTGGATCACCGACGAGGAACTCGACGCCAATCCCGGTCTGGTGAAGACCATGTCGGTGAAGCCGCCGCGGGGATCGGGGCGTGTGCGCCTGGTTTCGATCGAGGGCATCGACCTCCAGCGCTGCGGCGGAACCCATGTCCGCAACACCTCCGAGATTGGTGTTGTCGCGATCACCGATATCGAGAAGAAGGGCAAGCAGAACAGGCGCGTGCGCATCGCGCTTGCCTGAGCCCGCCAGACTTCGCCTCATCAGCAGGAAACGCCGACCATGGCCAGCAACGATGTTTTCGTCTCCACCGAATGGCTCGCCGAGCGCCTGAACGCGCCCGATATCGTGGTGGTCGACGGTTCCTGGTATCTTCCCGTGCATGCCCGCGATCCCGCCGCCGAATATGCCGCACGGCGCATTCCGGGAGCAGTGCGCTTCGACATCGATACGGTGAAGGACGCCAAGTCCGATCTGCCGCATATGCTGCCGCGGCCGGATGCCTTCGCAGCCGCCGTCGGCGCCATGGGCATCGGCGACGGCATGCGCATTGTCGTCTATGACGGGCTCGGCCTGTTCTCGGCCGCGCGCGTACGCTGGACCTTCAAGACCTTCGGAGCAAAGGACGTCGTCATCCTCGAAGGCGGCTTCCCGAAATGGCAGGCTGAAGGCCGCCCGATCGAGGAAGGCCCGCCGCGTGCCCGCGCCGCCCGCACCTTCACCGCCCGTCTCGACCACTCAGCCGTTGCCGATGCCGGCGATGTCGAGCGTGCACTGAATGGCGCTGCGATCCAGGTCGTCGACGCCCGCCCGGCCGACCGCTTCCGCGGTGAGGCGCCGGAGCCGCGCGCCGGCGTGCGCTCGGGCCATATGCCAGGTTCGCTCAACCTGCCCTTCCCGGCAATCATCGCCGATGGCAGACTCCGTTCGCCGGAAGCCATCGCCGCCGCCTTCACCGAGGCTGGCGTCGATCTGGACAAGCCGATGATCACCAGCTGCGGCTCCGGCGTCTCGGCCGCAATCCTCTCGACCGCGCTCGAGACCATCGGCAAGCCGGCGCGCGCCATCTATGACGGGTCCTGGGCCGAATGGGGTGCGAGCGACCGGCCGATCGCAACCGGGCCGGCCAGGAAGGGCTAACGCATCGGCCGGAAAACTGGATTGCGGTTTTCTGGCAAAGCCGTTGCAAACGCGGAAGGCTGGATCATCGGACCGGACACGAGATCCGATCCGATGATCTGAGAAAGCGCTGGAGTTTGGCTCAATAAGTCGCTCTGCCGCCTGACAGATCGAAAATCCCACCGGTCGAGAAGGAGCATTCGTCGGAGGAGAGCCAGAGCACCATTCTGGCCACCTCCTCAATCTCGACGAAGCGGCCCATCGGGATACGGCCAAGGATGTCGGCGCGGCGCTCAGCCGAGATTTCCTTGGCCATCGCGGTTTCGGCAGCGGCCGGCGTGATCGCCGTCACGATGATGCCGTCGCGCGCGGTTTCCTTCGCGACGCTCTTGGTCAGCGCGATCAACCCCGCCTTGGAGGCGCTGTAGGCAGCCGCCATCGCCATGCCTTCCTTGCCCTGGATCGAGGCGATGTTGACGACATGGCCGCGCAACGGGTGCGGGTTCTTTGTGGTGTGGCGCGCTGCTTGTGCCCGCATGCGCCCGACGACCGCGCGCGTCACGAGATAGGCGCCGAACAGGTTCACCTGCAGCACGCGCTGAAAATTCTCCGGCGAGGTTTCCCAGACCGGTTTGACCTCGCCGAGCACACCGGCATTGTTGACGAGGATATCGACCCGGCCACCGGCAAAGACGGTATCGGCAGCATGTTCGACCGCCGCCACATTCGTGATGTCGACCTCGCGGACGCTGACAGTTGGGCCGAGTTCCGACCTCGCCTGCGCCAGCGCCGATGCGCTCATGTCCCAGAGTTCGACCTCGGCGCCGGCATCCATCAGCGCCTTGGCCATGCCACGCCCGAGCCCACCAGCCCCACCGGTGATGATCGCGCGGCGCCCGCCGAAGTCGTAGGTCGCAGTCATTAGCCCGCACTCCAGGCAGTCTTGGTTCGGGTGATCTGGTGACGATAGAGACCTAGATTGAATGGCCCCTCGCCGCCAAGCGCCGTGAGTTTTTCAGCCGTCAGCTCCGCCTTGGCCAGGCTCACGAATTCAGCCTCGTCTCCCCAGCCTTCGAGCAGCAGCACCCAGCGTGGGACGGCATTGGCAACGCCGCGCGCCTTCTGCTCGGCGGTGGCGACGCCGCTCGCCTCGGCATCGGCGGTGAGCACATGCACGCCGGCGACACCTGGTCGCGCCAGCAGATCGGGAACGAGCTGCCGAAGCAGCGCGGACTTGTGTTCCGCCGCCTGGGCTTCCGGCACATCATAGCGCAGCGTCGCGATCAGCCCACCCTGCGCCGGCCCGGCGCTGTGCGCCACCCGGCAGATCGAGCGGGCGACCGAGCGGAAATGCTTCACCGCAGCAAGGGTCCAGGGCGTCGGCGCATTCACGCGTGCCGTATAATCCTGTCCCTTCAGGACCTCGACGCTGAGCGCCTCGTAGAGATTGAAGAATTCGAGACCGCCCTCGATCGCGGCATAGCGCCGGCCGCGCAGGAATCCGGGAATGCCGACGCGTTCCGGCATGTGCTCCTGGCCATGCCAGGCATAGAAGACCTCGCGCCCTTCCGGGGCGATGTCGTGCCAGATCGCGACCGCCCCTTCTCCCGCCAAACTCATGATCGCTCCCTCACCAGCCATCGCAGGGCCCGTTGACTCGGCCTGTCCCGGCTCATATACGAAATCAAATTCCGAAATGGAATGCTATTCCAAAAAGAAGAAACTAAGGGTGGAACGGTGACGATCGCAGCGGTGGACCGCGCGCTGAAGATGCTGGAAATGCTGTCGGGAGAACCTGCCGGCATCGATCTCGGCGCGCTTGCCGAGCGGCTCGACCTGCCGGCGAGCGCAACCCACCGCTTGCTGACGACCTTCGCCGAGCGCGGTTTTGTCGCGCAGGATCCGGCAAGTGGCGCCTACGCGCTGACCCTGAAGCTCTCGCTCCTCGCCTTCCGCAATCTCGACCTTCGCCACCTGCCCGATGCCGGTCAGATCGTGCTCGACCGGCTCGCCCAGGCGACAGGTGAGTATTGCCGCCTGGCCGTGGTCGAAGGGGAGAATCTGGTCTGGATCGCCCGTTCGCAGGGCGCGACCGCTGGCCTTCGCTACGAGCCGCCAATGGGCTCGGAAATCGTCCTGCATGCCACGGCCACCGGCAAGGCCTGGCTTGCCTCCCTGCCCGAAGACGAGGCGCTTCGCATCGTGTGTGCTCGCGGCTTTCAAGCCGAGGGCCGCACCGGCCCGAACGCCGTCACCGGCGTCGAAGCCTTGCGCAGCCATCTCGCCGAGACGCGCCGGCGCGGCTTTGCGCTCGCCGTGGAGGAAGGCGAAATCGGTACGGTGGCAATGGCGACGACCTTCCGCTCCGCGCTGGGCGCAGAGGCGCCGATCGCCGGCACATTGAGCGTCGCCGGGCCCGCAGCCCGGATGCAGGCCGAGCGCCATGGTGCGATCGCCGATGCCCTGCAGAGGGCCGCGGCCGAGATGTCGGAGATCTGGCCGCTGCGCCGTCGCCAGAGCTCGTCACTGCATAACCCTTCGCTGAATGGGCGGCCCAATCCCCTTCTCCAGACAGGAACCCTGGCATGAGCAACGATGGCGCCATCGCGCCTGCCGCGGCGTCCTCCGCGACATCTGTTCCGGCCACCGGACATGCGCGTGCCTGGGTCTCCGCCATCGCCTGGCCCCTCGCCAGCTTTGCCGTACTGCTGCTCGCCTGGCAGTGGTTCGTGCCGATGGCCGGCATCCCGGAATACATCCTGCCGGTGCCGAGCGCCTTCTTCGAGCGGCTCTGGATCGACCGGGCCCTGATCGCCCAGCACACGCTGGTGACCGCCAACGAGATCGTGCTCGGCTTCCTGATGGCGGCGGTGATCTCGATCCCGCTCGGCTACATCATCGTGTCCGTGAAGATCCTGGAGAAGGCGATCTACCCGGTCATCGTCTTCTTCCAGCTTGTGCCGAAGATCGCGATCGCGCCGCTTTTCGTCGTCTGGTTCGGCTTCGGCCTGTTCCCGAAGGTGCTGCTGACCTTCCTGCTCTGCTTCTTCCCGACACTGGTCGCCAGCATGACCGGCTTCAGGGCGCTCGACGAGCGGGTGCTCTACCTGACACGCTCGATGGGCGCCTCGGCCTGGCAGACCTTCCGCTATGTCCGGGTGCCGGCAGCACTGACCTATATCTTCTCCGGCCTGAAGGTCTCTGCCGTCTTCGCCGCAACCGGCGCCATCGTCGGCGAGTTCGTCGGCGCCAATGCCGGCCTCGGCTATCTGCTGCTGCGCGGCACCAGTTTCCTCGACATGCCGCTGATCTTCGCCTGCCTCGTTGCGCTCAGCCTCGTCGGCATTGTCTTCAGCTATCTCGTCGACGGACTCGAAGTGCTGCTGATGCCCTGGCAGCGAAAGGGCTGACCTATCCAAGACCAAGAAATGCCCCGGCTCGAACCAGGGCACCGGACAATGATCATGGGAGGAACCAACATGAACCGCCGCAGTCTCATCGCCGCCGCAACACTGATCGCGCTCAGCACAACGACGGCCTTCGCCCAGAGCGCGGGAAAGCCGATGAAGATCACGCTCAACTTCCTTGCCGCAGCGCCGAATGCCGGCTTCATGATGGCCAAGCAGCTCGGTCTCTACGAGAAGGCCGGCATCAATCTGACCATCGAGGAAGGCAAGGGCTCGGGCACCACCGCGCAGATGGTCGCGACCGGCCAGACCGATATCGGCTTCGCCGACGCGCCGGCCGCGATGCAGCTGCGCACCAAGGGCGCACCGGTGAAGATCATCGCCCCGGTGCTGCAGACCAACGGCTTTGCCATCATCTCGCTCGAGGAGAGCAATATCGCCTCGCCCAAGGACCTGATCGGCAAGAAGGTCGCAGTCCAGCCCGGCACGGCCCAGACGACGCTGCTCGATGCGATCCTCGCCAGCAACCAGATCGACAAGACCAAGCTCGACATCATCAATATCGATCCTGGCGCCTTTGTCGGGGCGCTGCTGGAAAAGAAGGTCGACGCCATCCTTGGTGGAGCCGATTTCCATTCGATCCAGATCCGCGAGCGCGGCTTCAAGGTGCGCGACATCTTCTATCGCGATGTCGGCGTCCCGACCGTCGGACTCTCGATGATTGCGCGCGACGACCGGATCAAGGCCGATGCCGATCTGTTCAAGAAGTTCGTCGAGGCGAGCCTTCAAGGCTGGGACGCCGCCCGCAAGAACCCCGACGCTGCGGCCGATGCCGTGGTGGCGCAATTCCCATCAGTGAAGAAGGCGCAGGTGCTCGCGCAGTTCGACGTCGTCAACAAGCTGTTATGCGCACCGGGAGCGACGTCGCTCGGCAAGGTGCCGGAGAAGAACTGGACCGTCAGCTTCGACCTGCTGACGCAATATCTCGGCCTGCCCAAGGACAAGCCGATCACCGACTATTACTCGACCGAGCTGCTGCCGGCCTCGGCACCGGCCTGCTCCTGAGGTCTCCATGAGCCTCGCGACCCAGAGCTCGGGTTCCGGCGCCGCCTCCATCCAGGGGCGCGGCGTCATCAAGGCCTTCGGCGGCTTCACCGCCGTCGACGGTCTCACCCTCGATATCCGGAGCGGCGAATTCGTCAGCCTGATCGGCCCTTCCGGCTGCGGCAAGAGCACCTTCATGCTCATGGCGGCCGGCCTGATGCCGGTCAGCGCAGGCGAATTGCTGGTCGACGGTCGGACACTGACCGAGCCGCTCACCGATATCGGCATCGTCTTCCAGGACCACCTGCTGCTGGAGTTCCGGACCGCTCTGGAGAACGTCATGCTCCAGGCCGAGATCCGCGGCCTGCCGCTGGCGCCGGCACGCGAGCGTGCACTCGATCTCTTCGCCAAGCTCGGCATCTCGCATGCGGTCGATCGCTATCCGAAACAGCTCTCCGGCGGCATGCGGCAGCGCGTCTCGATCGCCCGGGCGCTGATCCACAATCCCTCGGTGCTGATGATGGATGAGCCCTTTGGCGCGCTCGACGCTATCACCCGCACGCAGATCCGGCACGACCTCGAAATGCTCTGGCTGGAAACCGGCAAGACGGTCGTGTTCATCACGCATAGCATCGACGAGGCCATCGGCCTTTCCGACCGCGTACTGGTGATGTCGCCGACGCCCGGGCGCATCGTCGACGAAATCGCGATCGAGCTGCCGCGGCCACGCCCCGCCCATCTCGGCGACTACCCGAGCTTCAACGCCTATGCCGACCGCATCCACGACGCCTTCAGGCGTTTTGGCGTGATCAAGTATTGAGGCTTGCCAGCGACGCCCATCGGACTAGCCTCCCGGAGGGAAGGAGCCTTCCGATGGCCGAACACGATCAGCCGCATTCGCACGACCATGACGAGCCGCGCTGGAAACATGACGGCGTGCGCGTCATCACCGGCGACAAGCTCGATCCCAACACCGCCCAGACGCCTGGCATGTTCCGGCAGGCTGCGATCAACCACGCCCGGGTCGGCGCGCAGAAGATCTGGGCCGGCACGGTCTCGATCCAACCCAATGCCAAGACCGGCGTGCATCATCATGGCGCACTGGAAAGCGTGATCTATGTCGTGCGCGGCAAGGCCCGCATGCGCTGGGGCGAGCGGCTCGAATTCGTCGCGGAGGCCGGGCCGGGCGATTTCATCTATGTGCCGCCCTTCGTGCCGCACCAGGAGATCAACGCCAATCCGGACGAGCCGCTCGAATGCGTACTGGTGCGTTCCGACAACGAGGCCGTGGTGGTCAACATCACCGATGTCGACCCGGTCGAGGCGCCGGAAGAAGTCTACTGGATCGACCCGATCCACAAGCACCCACCGGGCGGTAGCTCCCGAGACTAACCGCCGACCTCGAAATCGCCCGGCTGAGCGGGCGCGATCGGCGTGAACAGCGTGCGGTCGGGCTTCAGGTCGAGCAGCGGCGTCTCGTCGAGACAATCGAGCCCACGGACCAGCAGCACTGCCCCCTCCCGGGCGGCCAGCGTGACGATCGAGGTGCCGATCGGATTGGGCCTGACGGGCGAGCGCAATGCGAAGGTGCCGTGGGTCTGCCCGTCACTTGCAGGGCTCTGGAGCACGAGGTCACGCCGGGACTGGTGCAGCCAGTACAGCACCTCCAGGCGCTCGAAGCGCTCGATTCCGGCAAGCGCCGCATCCCAGGGCTCGAACAGCTCGATCCGGCAGAGCGGCCCATCGGCCCGCCCCTGGCGCGGGCAGGTCAACCGGGACGTCCACGGCGTCCGAATGCGGCCAATGAAGACCAGCCCGGCATCGCTCGCCACGGGCGGCGCGACCGCGACCTCGCGGTCGCGGATCTCGTTCTCTCGCACCATCGCCGTCAGTCGATCGCGACCATCACGTCGGAGGCCTTCACCACGGCATAGGCCTGATGCCCGACCGTGAGCTTGAGTTCGTCGACCGCTGCGTTGGTGATGGCCGAGGTCACGATCGCTCCGCCGATGTCGATGCGCACATGGGCGGTCGTCGCGCCCTTCGTGATCTCGACGATCTTTCCCTTGAGCTGATTGCGGGCGCTGATCTTCACGAGCTTTCTCCTCAGCATGTCCGAAGGGCTATCCCCTCAGGATTGACACGGCGCTCGACGCCACGCAACGATCGCTATATTCCACGATGCACAGCGATAGCGATTTCGAGGGGACGCGATCATGACAACCCGCCGCAACGTACTCGGCCTCGCCGCAGCCTTCCTGTTGGGAATGGCCACCGTCTCCGGACCGGCCCAGGCACAGAGCAAGGAGCTCGTCATTTTCGCGGCCGCGAGCCTCAAGAATGCTCTTGACGAGGCCGCGGCCAACTGGGTCAAGGAGAGCGGAAAGCCGGCGCCAAAGATCTCCTATGCCGCGAGCAACGCGCTCGCCAAGCAGATCGAACAGGGTGCACCGGCCGATATCTTCATGTCGGCGGATCTCGACTGGATGGATTACGCGGCCTCGAAGAACCTGATCAAGCCTGACACCCGCGTCAGCCTGCTGGCCAACCGGATCGCGCTCATCGCCACCAAGGATTCGGCTGCCAAGGTCGAGCTGAAGCCGGGCGTCGATCTGGCGACCGTGCTCGGCTCCGGCCGGCTCGCCATGGGTAATGTCGATTCCGTGCCGGCCGGCAAATACGGCAAGGCAGCGCTCGAGAAGCTCGGCGGCTGGGACAAGATCAAGGACAAGGTGGCGCAGGCCGACAACGTCCGCGCCGCCCTGCTTCTGGTCTCGCGCGGAGAGGCGCCACTCGGCATCGTCTACACCACGGACGCCGCTGCCGATCCGCAGGTCAAGGTCGTCGCCACCTTCCCCGAGGACTCGCACCCGCCGATCATCTACCCTGTCGCGGTGACCAAGGACTCAGGCAACGCTGACGCCCAGACTTTCCTGACCTATCTGCGTGGTCCGGCCGCAAAGGGCGCCTTCGAGAAGCAGGGCTTCACCGTGCTGAACAAGGCTGCAAGCTCCTCGTGAGCGACTGGCTGTCCCCCGAGGAATGGACGGCGGTCAGGCTCAGCCTGCTTGTCGCAACGACGGCCACGATCGCGAGCCTGCCGATCGGCATCGCGATCGCATTCCTGCTGGCGAGAGGCCGGTTCTGGGGCAAGTCGCTCCTGGACGCCCTCGTGCATCTGCCGCTGATCATGCCGCCGGTCGTGACCGGCTATCTGCTGCTGATCGGCTTCGGGCGGCGCGGCCCGATCGGACAGTTCCTCTATGACTGGTTCGGCATCGTCCTTTCCTTCCGCTGGACCGGTGCCGCGCTTGCCGCCGCCGTAATGGGCTTTCCGCTGATGGTGCGCGCGATCCGGCTCTCGATCGAGGCCGTCGACCGCAAGCTGGAGGATGCCGCCGGCACCCTTGGCGCCAGTCCGCTCTGGGTCTTCCTCGCCGTGACCTTGCCGCTATGCCTGCCCGGCATCGTCGTCGGCATGATCCTGAGCTTCGCCAAGGCGATGGGCGAGTTCGGCGCAACCATCACCTTCGTCTCGAACATTCCCGGCGAGACCCAGACCCTGCCCTCGGCGATCTACACCTTCACGCAGGTGCCGGGCGGCGAGGCAGGAGCCATGCGGCTGACGTTGATCTCGATTGCCATATCCGTCATCGCACTCTTCGCCTCCGAGGCGATGGCACGGTTTGTCGGGCGCCGGATCGCGATCGAATGAGCCCGGCTCTCGATATCGCGGTCGAGCATCGGCTCGGCAACTTCCTGCTCGACGCCCGCTTCACCGCCGATGGCGGGCTGACGGCTCTGTTCGGGCGCTCCGGCTCGGGCAAGACTTCGCTGGTCAATGTCATCGGCGGCCTGATCCGCCCGACACGGGGCCGGGTCGTCGTCGCCGGCGAAGCCCTGGTCGATACCGACCGCGGCATCTTCGTCCCCAAACATCGCCGCCGGATCGGCTATGTCTTCCAGGAAGCGCGGCTGTTCCCGCATCTCACCGTCCGCCAGAACCTGCTCTTCGGACGCTGGTTCGCTCGGCACCACGGCCATGACGGCACCGAGATTGCGAACGTGCTCGAACTGCTCGGCATCGGCCATTTGCTCGAGCGCCGCCCCGCGGGGCTGTCGGGCGGCGAGAAGCAGCGCGTGGCGATCGGCCGGGCCCTGCTGGCAAGGCCGCGCCTGCTCCTGATGGACGAGCCGCTCGCTTCGCTGGACGAAGCACGCAAGGCCGAGATTCTGCCCTATATCGAGCGGTTACGCGACGAGATGGGCCTGCCGATCGTCTATGTCTCGCACTCGGCAACCGAGGTCGCGCGCCTCGCGACGAACCTGGTCATCGTCGACCAGGGTCTGGTCAAGGCGTCTGGTCCAACGGCAGAGGTGATGTCGCGGCTCGATGTCGCGATGTTGCCTGGAGCGCCGGAGGCGAGCGCCGTTCTCGACGCCGAGGTCACGGCTCTCGACCCTGTCCATCACCTGGCAACGCTGTCGACCCAGGCGGGCCGCCTCTTTGTCTCGCGCCCCGGCCTGCGCGCGGGAGCGCGGCTGCGTGTCCGCATTCTCGCCAGCGACGTGCTGCTCAGCCTCAAGCCGCTTGACGGCATCAGTGCGCTCAATGTGCTCCATGGTACCATTGTCGAGATTGGCATGGAGCGCGGAACGAACGGAGCCGCCATCGATCTGCGCATCGATTGCAATGGCGTCATGCTCGTTGCCCGGCTGACCACGAAATCGGTGACCCAGCTTGGCCTGAAACCGGGCAGCCCGATCTATGCTGTGATCAAGAGCGTCTCGGTCGACGCCCCCTGACAATGTCCAGCAGCACGCCAGAGGCTGGCAGTGCATTGCGCTATAGTTCGGCGTATATGGCTGCGCGGCGGGAAACGACGATGCAGGCCTGACCGAAGCCGGCTAGACTGGCCGCGCAACAAGGACGCCTGAATGCCCGACACGCCGCTGCCCCCCGCCGTCGAACTCAGCCTCAGGCTCGACTTCTCGCCCGGAGGCCGGCTCGGTCCGGGCAAGGTCGAGTTGCTGGAAGCAGTCGAGCAGACGGGCTCGATTTCTGCCGCGGGACGGGCGATGACCATGTCCTACCGCCGCGCCTGGCTGCTGGTCGACGAACTCAACAAAATGTTCCGGCAACCGCTTGTGGAAGCCCAGCCCGGCGGCAGCAAGGGCGGCGGAGCGCATCTGACGCCTCTAGGCCGCGAAGTCGTGGCGCATTACCGCGCCGTCGAGAGCAAGGCGCTAAAGGCGGGCAATCTTCATATCGAAGCCCTGCGCGGGCTCATCGACGAGCGGGGCGGCAAGTCCTGATCGGGCAAGTCCTGATCGGGTAAATCCTGATCGGCAAGCCCTGAAACGGGAACGGCGCACGGTCGAACTGACCGCGCGCCGTGGAGAGCTGGCCTCAGGGCTCAGCGTTCGATCATCTTGTTCCAGCGGCTGTTCCATTCCGGGCGCTTGGCATTGATCGCATCCCAGTCCAGCGTCACCGCGGTCTTCATGTTGGCGTGGAAGGCCTTGAGCTTCTCCTCGGCCTCCGGCGTCGTGGCCTTTGCCTTGGTGTTGGACGGCACGACATTGCCGGCCGCCAGCGCCTTGCTCTGCGCATCGGCCGAAAGCAGATAGGCCGCCAGCTTCTGTGCCAGCTCCGGCTCAGAGTTGTTGGCGATGACGCATTGCGCCACCATCAGCACGACGGACCCTTCCTTCGGCTGGGCGTATTCCGCCGCAATTCCCTTTTCCTTGAGGGTCGCGACCGCCGTCGGCGTCAGCGGGAAGATCGCAGCTTCGCCGGTCTGGACCATTTCCGAGATCTTCGCCGAACTCGGGATGAACTCGAGCACGTTCTTGCCGATCAGATCGCGGAACTTGCTGAAGCCCGGCTCGACATTGGTCTCGTTGCCGCCCTGGATCCGGTTGAACATCAGGAAGGCGTGCAGACCGAAGGAGGACGCCGAGGCAGACTGGAACACGACCTTGCCCTTGAACTTCGGGTCGGCGAGATCCATCCACGAGGTCGGCGCAGCCCAGCCCTTCTCGTCGAACATCTTCTTGTTATAGGCGAGCCCGGTCATGCCGAGGTCGATGCCGACCGCCATGTCGTCCTTCATTCGGGTACCCTGAGCAAGCTCGGCCAGCTCCGGACCGGGCTTCAGCTTTTCGCAGAGGCCGGCGCCGATCGCGCGCACCATGACGCCGTCATCGAGGAACATCACATGCATCTGCGGCTTGTCCTTAGCCGCAGTCGCCTTGGCCAGGATGTCCGAGGAGGTGCCGGGCACGACGACGATCTTGACGTCATTGGCCTTCTCGAACTCGGGGAAGACAGCCTGCGTGAAGGTGCGCTCGAAATTGCCGCCATTCATGCCGACATAGAGCGTCTTGGACTGCGCCATGGCGGCACCGGAGGCGACGACGGCAAATGCGGCGACAGTGCTCGCCAGAGCGGTGCGGCGGTTGATCATGAACGTGTCTCCCTTGGGTGTTGTGGCTCTGATGCTTCTCCCGCACCCGAGCCGCGGTCTGTGCGGGTCGAAATCGGAACGGGCGCGAAGCGTCCGATCGTGAAGGCGTCGATGGGCGTCGTGCTGCGCCCGTCGCGAACGAGTTCGGCGAGGACCTCGCCGACGCCGGGTGCGATCTGAAAGCCGGCCCCGGTGAAGCCGAAGGCGTGGATCAGGCCAGGTGTCGTCAGGCTCGGCCCGATCACCGGATTGCGGTCGGGTATCGCGCCCTCGGTGCCGCTCCAGAAGCGGATGGCATGGGCGTGGCGCAGGCCCGGGAAGAGTTCGGCCGCCCGGTTCATAATGGCAAGCGCTCCCTCGCCGCGTGGGCGCGAGAAATCGGGATCGTCCAGGGGCAAGGCGCGTTCGCCGCCGACGACGCAATTGCCGCGCTCGACCTGCCGAGCATAGATACCGCCGCCCTCCATGCCGATATTGGCGGTCATGATCGCCTCGAGCGGCTCGGTCACCACCATCGAGGGATAGATGCGCGCAAGCGGCACGCTCTCGCCAAAGGCCGCAGCGAAGCTGTCCGCCCAGGCGCCCGCGCTGTTGATGACGAAGCGCGCGCTCAGCGAGAGATCATCGCCCGCTTCCAGCGCGAAGCCCGCACCGTTGCGCGTTACGCCCTTCACCGGCGTGTTCTCCAGCACATGGACACCGGCACGGCGCGCTGCGCTGGCAAAGCCGGTCGAGACCAGTCGCGGATTGGCATGGCCGTCACCGGCGCAGAAGGAGGCGCCGAAGACGTCGCCGCCGACCCAGCCGAAGCGCTCGCGCAGCCCGTTATGGCCAATCAGCTCAAGGCCGAGCCCCTGTCCGGCAACCGCCTCGGCATAGGCTTCGAGTGCAGCCATGTCGGCCTCGTCGCGCGCGAGCTTGAGGTGGCCGGAGCGCAGGAACTCGCCATCGATACCGATCAACGCCTGCAGCCGCGGCCAGATGCCATGCGCGCGCTGAGACAGCGGCAATTGCTCGAGCGGCCGTCCCTGGCGACGCACGCCGCCATAGTTTACGCCGCTCGCCTGCGCGCCACAAAAGCCCTTGTCGAGCAGCGCCACCGACATGCCCATGCCGCGCAGCGCGAGAGCCGCCGAACTGCCGACCAGTCCGCCGCCGATGATGGCGACATCGACATCAAGACGCCGGCTCATTCCGCGGCCTTCACACCGGTCTCGGCCATCGTCAGCGCGAGGGGGATCGGCTTGACCGGCGCCTGGCTCCGCAGCCGGCCGACGGCGTCGATTCCCCGGCCGGTCTCTCCGGCGAGAATCTCGGCCGCAGCACTGCCGCAGATCCGTCCCTGGCAACGGCCCATGCCAATCCGACTGACGGCCTTCAGCCGGTTGAGTTCGCTGATCTCGAAATGACCGACGGCGCCGCGAACCTCGCCAGCGCTGATCTCTTCGCAGCGGCAGACGGGGGTCTCGTCGGCAATGTCCTTCGCCCAATGCGCGGGGAACGGGAACGCGGCTTCGAGGATATCGCGGAAGCGGCCGATGCGGGACAGCGCGCGCCCAATGACCTCGGCGCGCTCCGGGTCATGCGGCAAGCCGCGATCCTCGAGCAGGGCCAGCCCGGCGCGCTCGCCCGCGAGCTCCGCTGCATCCCCCCCTGCAATGGCGGCTCCGTCACCCGCGAGATAGACGCCTGGCACGCTGCCGCGACCGCCCGCGTCGCGCTCGGGGAGCCAGGCACGGTCACGCTGGTCGAACCGGAAGTGGCAACCGGCGAGATCGGCGAGCTGGGTTTCCGAGCGCAGCGCAAGGCCGTAGCCGATGCCATCGCAGGAGAGCTTCCGGGAGCGCGTGCCCTGGCGCCACATGATCGCCTCGACGCGCCTGCCCCCTTCGACGCGGACGTCCTCCACGCCATAATGCAGCGCGACACCGCGCAGCCTGAGTTCGGCCGTCATCCGCATGCCGCGCAAGATGACCGCAGGTTCGAGCGCAAGGCCGCGCAGCAGGTTGAGCTTCGCGTTGAAGGGAGCGGTATCCAGCACCGCGGCGACGTCGACGCCAGCTTTCAGATACTGCCAGGCGACGAGATAGAGCAGCGGCCCGGAGCCGAGGAAGACGACGCGCGAGCCAATGGCGCAGCCTTGCGCCTTCAGCGCGATCTGGGCACCACCGAGGGTGAAGACGCCCGGCAGGGTCCAGCCCGGAATCGGCAGGATGCGATCGGTAGCGCCGGTTGCCAGGATCAATCCGTCATAGGCGATTTGCCGGTTGGTTCCTGCCACCGCGATGTCGGCCCTGCCGTCCCGCAAGTTCCAGAGCAGAGCCTGTGGCCAGTAGTCGAGCCGTCCGGCAAGGGCAGCGAAATTGCTGTGCAGCCTTTCGGCCTTCGACGCTTCCGAGCCATAGAGCGCCGTGCTGCTGCGTTCATCCGCAACCAGCCTCTGGCGATAGATCTGGCCGCCGCAGGCGGGGGCCTCGTCGACCACGAGCGGACGCAGGCCGGCCTTGACCAAAGTCTCGGCGGCCCGGACGCCGGCGGGCCCGGCGCCAACGATCAACGGTTGCGCACGCGCGGTCACGCCGCCCTCCCTGTGGCGGTCACGATCCGCATGCCGGCGGTGAGCGCCGTGGTGCAGGCGCGCAGGCGTTCCCCGCCTTCGAGACGGACCCAGCAATCCTGGCAGGCGCCCATCTGGCAGAAGCCGGCGCGCGGCGAAGCCGAGAACTCGCTCACCCGCAGCGCCTCGCTGCGATTGAGGATGGCGGTCAGCACGGTGTCTCCGGCCCGCCCTTCGCAAGGCTCACCGTCGAGAATGAAGGCGATGACCGGGTGACTCTTGCGTGCGATGCGGTGAAGCAGTGGCATCGGTCCGTGCTCACTTCTGTCCGACGAGGATCTTGTCGAGCCCGAACGCGCGGTCGAGCACCAGCATCGCGCCGGCCGTCAGCGCGATCATCAGCGCCGAGACCGCCGCCATCATCGGGTCGATGGATTCGGTCGCGTACATGTACATCCGGACCGGCAAGGTCACGGTCGCCGGCGCAGTGACGAAGATCGACATGGTCAGCTCGTCGAAGCTGTTGATGAAGGCGAGCAGCCAGCCGCCGGTGATGCCCGGCAGGATCATCGGCGCGGTGACGCGGCGAAACACCGTCCAGTGCGAGGCACCAAGCGTCATCGCCGCCTGCTCGGCGCTGCGATCCATGCCCGATAGTGCCGCAAGGACCAGCCGCAACACATAGGGCGTGACGATGATGACATGGCTGACCACCAGCCAGGTGAAGCTTCCGGTCGCGCCGATCAGGGCGAAGAGCCGCAGGAAGGCCACGCCCAGCACGAGATGCGGGATGATCAGCGGCGACAGGAAGAGCGCGTTTAGCCCATCACGGCCGGGGAAGTCGTAGCGGTCGATGGCGAGCCCCGCCGGCACCGCCAGTGCGATCGCGATCGTCGCCGACAGTGTCGCCAGCCACAGGCTGTTGACGAAGGAGGCGACGAAATCCGGGTGGACGAAGATCTCGCGGAACCAGCGCAACGAAAAGCTGGTGGTCGGGATCGAGAGCGTGTTCTCGGGCGTGAAAGCGACGAGGCAGATGACCAGCAGCGGCGCCAGCACGAAGGCGACGACGAGCGTGTGGAAGGCGAGCGCGATCGGACCATTCTTCTGCATGGCGCTTATCCCAGGGTCCGGCGGGCGCGGGCTTCGACCATGCGGTTATAGGCCAGCATGATGATGAGGTTCGCGACGAGCACGATGATCGCGATCGTGGCGCCGAGCGGCCAGTTCAGCTCATGCATGAACTCGTCATAGACGAGCGTCGCCGCCATCTTGAGCCGGCGGCCGCCAAGCAGGCCAGGGATGGCGAAGGCGCTGGCCGAGAGCCCGAAGACGATCAGGCTGCCGGACAGCATGCCCATGCTGACCTGCGGCATCACCACCCGGCGCAGCGCGGTGAAACGCGAGGCGCCAAGCGTCCAGGCGGCGGCCTCGACGGAAGGGTCGAGCTTCTGCAGCGAGGTCCAGACCGGAATGACCATGAAGGGCAGCATGACGTGGACAAGCGCGATCACGATCGCCGTCTCGGTGTAGAGCAGCTTCACGGTGCCAAGCCCAAGCGCCTGGAGTGCCTGGTTCACCAGTCCGGTCGAGCCAAGCAGCATGCTCCAGCCAAAGGCCCGCACCACCACCGAGACGAGCAGCGGTCCGATGATCACCAGCAGGAAGACGGAGCGCCAGGGATCGCGCATCCGCGCCAGGATATAGGCCTCGGGCACACCGATCAGCGCGCAGAGCAGTGTCGTCAGCGCAGCCACGCGCAGCGTCCGCAAGAAGATGCCGAGATAATAATCGTCCGTGACCACCGCGAGGTAGTGGGCGAACGTGAATTCGTTCTTGATGCCCGTGCCGTGGTCATAAACGTGGAATGACAGGATCACCGTCAGCACGAGCGGGACAATGACCAGAGCCAGGAATAGCAGGGCGCCGGGCGAGACCAGCAGCCAGGGCGTCAGCGCCGAGCGGGCCCGGCTCATGCCGCGGCTCCGGCCGTAGCCGCTACCGCCTCGACCCTGAGGCTCGCGGGCGCCCAGTCCAGTGCAACGGAATCGCCCTCGCCGGCCGGCTCCTCGCCATGGTTGGGAACCGAGACAGAGAGCGCTCCAACCGGCGTCTCGACGGTGAAGAGCCAGTAGCTTCCGAGGAAGAAGCGATTGACGATGGTACCGTCGAGCCGGCCCTGGCCCTGCGACCGCAGCAGGATCTTCTCAGGACGCAGCGAGAGCGCGACCGCCTGGCCGTCCGGAAAGCTCGCCTGCTCGCAAGGCAGGGACACGCCGTTGATCTGCGGTGTTCCCGAAGGGCCGTGTCCGCGCCAGACGCCATCCAGCCGGTTCATCTTTCCGACGAAGGAGGAGATGAAAGCCGTAGCCGGGCGCTCATAGAGCCGGTAGGGCGCATCGATCTGGGTCATCCGACCCTGCTCCATCACGACCACCCGATCGCTGATCGACAAGGCTTCGGCCTGGTCATGCGTGACCATGATCGTCGTCGTGCCGACGCTCTGCTGGATCCGGCGCAGTTCGAACTGCATTTCCTCGCGCAACTTGGCGTCGAGATTGGAAAGCGGTTCGTCGAGCAGCAGCACCGGCGGCACGATCACCAACGCACGCGCGATCGCGACACGCTGGCGCTGGCCGCCCGAAAGCTGGCGCGGATATCGGTCGGCAAGCTGGGCCAGATGCACCAGCCCGAGCATTGTCTTGACGCGCTCGTCGCGCTCGGCGCGGGCGACCTTGCGCATCTCCAGGCCGAAGGCGACGTTCTGCGCCACGGTCATGTGCGGAAACAGTGCATAGCTCTGGAAGACGATGCCGAGACCGCGCGTGTTCGGCTTCTCACGCGTGATGTCACGCCCGTCGAGCGCGATCTTTCCGCTTGTCGGTTCGACGAGGCCGGCGATCATCTGAAGCGTCGTGGTCTTGCCGCAGCCGGACGGACCGAGCAGCGAAACGAACTCGCCCTTGGCGACGCTGAGGTCGACATCGCGCACCGCGGCGTGATCGCCATAGACCTTGCTCAGCGACGCCAGCGTCAGGAAGCCCATCTCCACCTCGCCTGGTAGACACCCCACGAGCATCGAACGGGGCGCCGATCTGCAACGGCGCAAGGAGGCGGCAGGTGCATGAATTCGTCAATTTAAAATTTCATAGAAGAGAATTTCATTTGACTTAATTTCAACATATGGAATTTTCTAAGGGACATCGAAATGCAAATTCGGACAACCGAATGAACGATTCAGCCGAAGCGACATCAAGCCTGCGTCGTGCGCTCAGTCTCCTGCGTATCCTCGCGGCAGCCGATCCGGCCGGCATACGCCTGAAGGACCTCTCGGAGGCGGCAGGCTGCAGCCAGCCGACGGCGCATCGCGCCTTGCAGGACCTGATTGCGGAAGGTTTCGCCGAGCAGGTCACCGGAGGGAAGCGCTACCGTCTGGCCCTGGACTTCTTCGTGCTGGCGGCCCGCGCCGGCCAGGCCAGCGGATTGCGCGATCTTGCACGGCCGGTGCTGCTGCGCCTGTCGGCGACGCTGCACGACACCATCTTCCTGCTGGTCCGCAACGGCTATGATGCTGTCTGCCTCGATCGGGTCGAGGGCCCCTTCCCGATCCGCTCCTTCACGGGCGATATCGGCGGCAAGGTGCCGCTCGGCATTGGACAAGGCAGCCTCGCCATTCTCGCGCATCTTCCCGAGGACGAACGCGAGGCCGTGATCCGCTTCAATATCCCGCGCCTGCTCGATCGCGGTTTTCTTGACGAGGCCGGCCTGCGCATCGCGCTGGCCGAGGCACGCGAACTGGGCTGGGTCAGCCTCAATACCGGGCTGATCCCGGGCATGGCCGGTCTCGGCGTGCCGGTCTTCGATGCAGAAGGCCGCGCCGTCGCAGCGCTCAGCATCGGCACTCTGGCGGAGCGCCTCGGCGACGAGCGGGGCCCGAATGTCGCGCGGATTCTGCAGCGGGAGGCGGCGACGCTCGGCGCGAGCCTCAATCCGTTCGATATCTCGCTGCGCTATCCCTCACGCAGCCTCAGCAGCACGGCGCGCCAGTATCCCTGAGAAAGCGATGCGGGCGCGATCACTCCACCTTGGCGATCGCTTCGATCTTCTCGATGCCGCCGAGCTTCGGGGCGAATGAGATCCACACCTTGCGGGCGCCGGCCTCCCAGCCTGGACGATCCTCCGGCTGGACGAGCTTACCCCCCTCGGATTGCGCCTTGGCCATCGATGCCTCCTCGTCGGCGAGAATGAGGTCATCGAAATAGGACGTCCCTTCGGCTGCCGCCTCGGACAGGGCCTTGCGATCATCCGCCGTAAGACCCTTCCAGAAGGACGCCGAAACATAGACGACGCCGCTCGCCCAGATATGCCCGGTCTCGATCAGATACGGCACGACCTCATGCAGCTTGAAGCCGACATAGGCCGATTTGGTGAGGTCCATGGCATCGACGACGCCGGTTTTCAGGGCGTTATAGGTTTCGGGGATCGGAATGGGCGTCGGGTAGGCGCCGAGTCCCGACCAGAGCTCGGTATGAAGCGGGCTCTGGATTACGCGGATGCGCTTGCCCTTGACCGATTCAGGCGTGGTCAACGGCTCCTTCGCCAACAGGTGGCGCGCGCCGTAATTGATGAAGCCGAGCACGACAAAACCCTGCGCCTCGTATTTCGCCTTGAGTTCGGTGCCAAGCGCACCATCAAGCACGCGCTTGAGATGGCCACGATCGCGGAACAGGAAGGGCAGATCGAGGATCTGGCCGTCAGGCACCCAGGAGGAGAGCGCCGAGATCGTCGAGAGCGAGGCCTGGACCGAACCGAGCCTGATCCCTTCCGCGACCTCCTTCTCGCCGCCGAGTGCCGCATTGCCGACGATGCGCAGATCGAAGCGGCCAGGCGCTGTCCTGTTCAGCGTCTCCGCGATCCTGCGCCAGATCTTCGTCTCTGGCTTGTCCTCGCCGAAGAGCGAGGCGACGGTCACCGGCCGGCCGGCGGCATGGACCGCACGAGCTGAGAGGAGCGCCGGCGCGGCAAGCAGGCCTGCGGCGACTTGGCGGCGGGTCAACGACATCAGAAGAACTCCTTGATGGAAAGCGGGAGCGACGGCCAGACGGCTGCACCGAGCGAGAGAACGGCGAGCGCCACCAGCAGCGAGCCGAGCAAAGGCAGTACGGCGCGGAAGACCGAGCCCGCGGGAATGCGCAAGATGCCGCTGACGACATAGACGAGGATACCGAGCGGCGGCGTCAGCCCGTGGATCATCAGGTTGACGACGAGGATGACGCCGAACTGGATCGGGTCCAGCCCGGCCGCGACGGCGACCGGCAACAGCAGCGGACCGAGCAGCAGGATCGCAGCGCCGATATCGAGGAAGAGCCCTGCCACCAGCAGCACGAGATTGGCGAGCAGGATCACCGCATAGGGACCGGCGCCGAAAGCCGTCACCAGTGCTGCCATCTTGTCCGAGACCCGGTCGACCGCGAGCATGAAGGCAAACGGCGCGGAGGCTCCGATGAGCAGGCCGACGGCGGCTGCCTCCGTCGCCGATTTCCGCAAGGCGGCGAAGACGGTGCGACCATTCAAGCTGCGTAGTGCGAGGCAGGTCACCAGCGAGTAGGCCACCGCGAGCGCAGATGCTTCCGTTACGGTCACCACGCCGAAGCGGATGCCGACCACAACGACGATCCCGAGTCCGATCGCGGGCAACGCCCCGACAAAGCTCCGCGCGCGCTCGACACCGGTCGCCTTCGGCGCAGCGTCGACGACATTGCGCACGCTGAGATGGATGCCGATGGCGAGAGCCAGCGCCAACACCCCACCGGCGATAAATCCGCCGACCAGGAGCGAGCCGACCGAGAGATTTGTCGCGGTCGCCAGCAGCAGGAAGGCGATCGAGGGCGGGATGATGTTGTCCAGCATCGAGACGCCGGCGACGATTGCGCCCGCCTGCGCCGGCGGATAACCACGGGCGATCAGCGTCGGCGCCATCACCTTGGCCCCGAAAGCGGCATTCGCCACCGAAGAACCCGACGCCCCTGAGAACAGGACGCTCGCGACGAGCGCCGTCTGGGCGAGGCCCGCCCGCAGGTGCCCGACGAGCGCCCCGGCAAAGCGCACGAGCCGTTCCGCGAGGCCGCCTTCGGTCAGCAACTCGCCAGCCAGCAGGAAAAAGGGGACCGCGAGCAGCAGGAACTTGCTGATCCCGGAGACCGTGTTCTGCACGATCGCCGGCTCGGGAAGCAGCCCGCCAAAAGCCCCTGTCAGCGAGACCCCGGCCAGTAGCGCGAATGGCAGCGGCGCGCCAAGGATCAGGCCAAGCCCGGCAAATCCGGCAGCGATGAGGCTCGGCGGCTCGACGAAGAGGCCGGTGACCTGCTGCGCCAGCAGATAGGAGCCGGTCCCGACCGCAAGCGAAAGCGCCGCCGAGAGCCAGGAGCGGTCCAAAGCAGCGCGCGCCAGAACCACCAGCAGCGTCAGTCCGCCCCCGATCGCGAAGACGCCGAAGCGCAGTGACTCCGGCAAGCCCAGCACGGTCGAGACGCCGCCGACCTGGGCCGCGACCCCGGCGCCGCCAAGCGCGAGCACGAGTGAGCCATGCACGGCAAAACCATCGGCTAGGATCGTCGACACCCGCTGCCCCGAGGCCGGCAACAGCCTGACGATGACATCGAGCCGCATGGCAAGCGCGCTGGTCGCGGCAAGCGGCGCCCCGATGGCGATCAGCGCGGCATGAAGCCAGATCGCCAACTCGTCCGACCAGACGAAGCCGCCGCCGAAGACATACCGACGAATGACAGCCGCGATGACCACACTGAACAGGATCGCGAGCAACGCCGCCCCCGCAATCTCGAGGGCCGAGACGAGGCGCGACAGTGCGCGCGCGGCAGGGCGACGCAAAAGCCCGGGCGTTTCCGCCCTCACATCAGCCAAGGTTGTCATCACGCGTTCGCCAAGAGCCTAGCGCAGGGGCGAAAAGGCGGTCGGCCGCAGGATACGGCTTCGCATCTCGAGAACATAGGGCGCAGCCTTGGCGCGAAAGGCCTGCCAGGCAGGGTCGGCTTCCATTGCGGCACGCCGACGTTCGCGGTCGCCGGCATCCTCGAAGCGCCACATATGCACGACCTCGTTGACCACGCCGGTATCGGTGGTGAACCAGCCGATCAGATGGCCGAGATGCGAGACCTGCAGTTCCATGCCTTCGCGGACATAGAGGTCGAGATAATCGCGCACATGGGCGGGCTTGATGGCATAGGTGCGTTCGTCGAGGATCATGACTTAGCCTGCGGCTTTCGCTGAGAGGTCGCGGTCGAACAGGTTGGACCAGGTGAAGGCCGAGCCCGCCCGTGGGGTTCTTGCCACGTCGAGATGCGGCAAGACCAGTTCGGCGAAGCGGTATGCCTCCTCGAGCAGCGGCATGCCGGACAGAATGAAGGTCTCGATGCCCGCCGCCTGATAGGCGCGCAACGTCGCGATCACGGTCTCGGGCGAGCCGACGATTGCAGTGCCGGGCCCCGGACGCACGAGCCCCAACCCAGCCCAAAGTCCTGGCGCAATCTCCAGGTCACGCGCGAATTTGGGCTTCAACCCGCCATGCAGCGCTGTCATCTTCTGCTGCCCGACGGAATCCGTGCCGGCAACGAAGCGGGCATTGGCGGCGATGGCGGCATCGTCCATGTGATCGTGAAGATCCTGGGCTGCCGCCCAGGCCTCCTCGTCGGTCTCGCGGACGACCACATAGAGCCGGATGCCGTAACCGAGCACACGGCCATGCGCGGTAGCGCGCGCCCGCACGCGCTCGACCTTCGCGGCCATCTCGTCCGGCGTTTCCCCCCAGGACAGATAGGTATCGACATGCTTGGCAGCGACCTCGATCGCAGCCTCGGAAGAGCCCCCGAACCAGAGGTCGGGCTGCACGATCGGATCAGCGCCCGAGAGGGCGAGCTTGGCCTCGGTTGTCTCGACATGGCGTCCCTTGAAGGTCACCGTCTCGCCGGCAAGGATGCGCCGGAAAACAGTGAGATACTCGTCGGCCATCACGTAGCGTTCGTCATGGGGCAGCGTCATGCCATAGGCGCCGAGCATCTTGGCGTCACCCGAGACAATGTTGAGCAGCAACCTTCCCTGGGAGAAATCCTGGAAGGTCGCGGCCATCTTGGCCAGCAGCACCGGCGGGATCAGCCCGGGATGGATCGCCGTCAGGAAGCGCATTCGCTCGGTGAAGGGCAGCAGCGATGCGCCGAGAACCCAGACGTCATGCGCCCCGGTTGCCAGCAGCGCGCCTGTGAAGCCGAGATGATCATAGGCTCGCGCCAATTGCTGCAGATAGGCATGATCCATCTTGCGGGCGCCGTCCTTCTTCCAGGGATAGCGGCCGTCAGGGGCGGTCAGGTACCAGAGCACATTCATAGGCTTTGTCTCATGATTTGCAGTGATGCCTAAGCCGAAGCGGCGGCGCCTTCGAACTGGGAGAGGCCGAGCGCTCGCCGAAGAATGCCATGACGGACGAGGCAGGCGGCCTCCTGCTCCTGTTCGGCCAGAACGGCCGCGTCGATCGCGGCGAGGCGCCAATCGCGCGAGCGCAGAACCGCGAGCCATTGCGCTTCACCGACATCCCCCGATGCCGAGAGTTGGCGAGCGACCTCTTCTGCATGGTCCTCGACGAAGCTCGCGATGCGCGCGAGGAGCCTGTGGAAGCCGGCGATCTGGTTCGCCCGCCGATCGAGGACCGGACGACGCGTCCAGAACAGAGAGCGATTGGGGATGACGCCTTGCGTATCCGCCATGGCGACAAGCCCGCCTCGACCCAGCTCCACAGGCAGATGAGGATCCATCGCGATCCAGGCCGCGACCTCGCCCTGCCGCAGAGCCTTGGCCGAAGCTGCAGGCGAAAGATCGATACGGTCGAAATCCGCAAGGCCCAGGCCAGCCTGTTCCGCGAGATGCGCCAGCAGATAGGTATGGAACGAGCCCTCCACGAGCGCGATCCGGCAGCCCCTGAGGCCTGCCAAGCAGACTTCAGCCTCGTCCTTTCGCCTCAGAATGGCACCATTGGCCGGGCGCGGTTGAGAGGCCGCTAGATAGATCACATCGAGCCCCAGATCCTGCGCGGTCAGCGGAGGCGTCGAGCCGGTGCCGCCGAGTTCGATCTCACCGCCGGCGAGCAGTTCCCCGGTCGCGCGGCCATCGGCATAGTCGACGAAAGCCCAGCGCTGGTCGCCCTCGTGATCCGCGAGCAGACGCGCGAGGCGCAGATGCAGGTTGTTGGCATGAATCCCGACACGAAGCCGGTCCGGCGAATGAAGACCACTCATCTCGCCCCCTCAGCCTGCCGGGAAGGCGCCTTCGAAGACACTTGCCGCAAGCGGATTGCGCTGGCTTGGAACCTCGCGGGCCTGCAGCGCCTCAGGCAATTGCGCCTTGTCGCCGACCTTGCCGATGGCAACGGCCGCCTCGACCCGATAGCCGCCGGGAACATTCAACTGTTGCGCAGCCCGCTCGAAATCGAGCCCCGCCATGCCATGCGCCTGCCAACCCGAGCGGGTCGCCTGCAATGCGAGATAGGCCCAGGCCGCGCCGGCGTCGAAGGAATGAGTGTGGGATGCGATTTCCTGGGACTTGCCGGGAACAACAAGTGTCGATTTCGAGACGATCACGACGAGCGCCGCCGAGTCCTTGGCCCATGATGCGTTGAACGCATTCAGCAGGCCTAGAAGCCGCGCCCAATGAGCAGTGCCACGCCGGGCATAGATGAAGCGCCAGGGCTGGGAATTGTACGAGGATGGCGCCCAGCGCGCGGCTTCAAACAAAGAGAGCAACTCTGCTTCGCCGATCTGCTCGTCACTGAATGCACGAGGCGACCAGCGCTCGAGAAAGAGCGGGTCGATCGCATGGTCCGCGGCGCGGTCATTGGCAGTCGTCAGCATGGTCCGCATGTCCGTGAGACAGTATTGAGAAGTATGGCGCCGAGGTTCTGCGGCAGGCGCGCCGCAGAATTGCGACCGTTCGGCAGGGCACTGCCGCGGGAACGCTCTCACGACTGGTCGAGCGAGCCTTCGCCACATACGAAGACCGCCTGAGATCGCGCAGAAATCATCGGATTTGCACCGGTTCCGGTCAATAGAATTGTCTGTTTAAACGAACGATCGATTTGGAAGATTCTTTACGAACTGCCTCTAAATACGAGCAACCAATTCCCAATCGCCGACTGCCGTTGGGGAATACGGTCAAAAATTCAAATCAACCGCACGATCTCCGCACAAGAATCCGCCATGCCGAACAAACGCGAACCAACCCTTCCCTCCTCCGACATTCCGCCCGGGTTCTTCTCCCGCCGACCTGCAAAAAATTCCGACGGCAGTCGGAACCTTTGCGTCGCTGCGGCGTTAGCGGCGAAATGCGGGAGGTTGCGGTCATGAATGGCGTGGTGTTCGCCTCGGCAGTGGTCCTTTGCGGAGGAATGGTCTCAGTCCTCACCGGCAGTATTCCCACCCATGGCTTCATCGCGGAGCTTGTCTGGTCAGGGCTCGCTCTGGCTGGGCTGATCACGATCGCCGGCATCGAAGCCTCCAGCTGATTCCTCGCTTGCCCCTGCGTGAGAGAGCCCTCCGGTGCGACGGCGGGACCGCATGCTGCTTGCTGCTTCGCACGGGCCTGAGTTGAGCGTAGGGTCGTCTGCGCTGTCCGAGTCTTGCCGGCAGGCAAACGGCGGATTCTGACCAGACTTGAAGTGGCCGGCCGACGCCGGCCCGCCGCCCACTGTCGAGATGGGAGTTCGCGATGAATACAGCCAACCTGCAGCTAGAAGGCCTGCTCGTCGCCGTAGCCGAACTCACGCGCCTGCTGGTTCGCAAGGGACTTGTCGAGGAAGCCGAGGTCGAGTGGGCCCTGGACCGTGCGGAAACGAGCCTCCGCTCCGACCACCGACGCATGGGCCAACTCCGGGAGAGCAATGCTGACGCCGTCACATTCCCCGTGCGCTTTCTGAGCGCCGCCTTGAGGAATACCGGGGACGCCCCGCTCTCCTTCTCCGAACTGGCGTGTCATGTCGGGCAGTCGAAGCCCGCCCGGGTGCCGCAGCCTCCTCACCCCGCATCCTGACAATCGCCCCCGACTTCAAATCTCCGCCACCGCAACGCCGAAATGCCGCAATCGCCTCCATATCATGAGCTAGCTTATGATATGGAGGCCTGAACATGCGGCGCCCACTCAAGCGCGAACTCGTTTTCCAGCTTCTCGAGACCTCCCGGCAACTGCGCAGCTACGTCGATCAGCGCGCACGGGAAAATGGCACGACCCGCGCGCAATGGAGCGTGCTGGCTCGTCTCCGCCGCGCGGAAGGTCTCAATCAGGCCACGCTCGCCGAGATGCTCGAGCTGCAACCGATCTCATTGACACGCCTGATTGACCGGCTGGAAGGCCAGGAACTCGTCGAGCGCCGCCTTGATCTCCAGGACCGGCGCGCGCGGCTCCTGCATCTGACTTCGGCCGGCCGAAAGCTGGTTGATGATCTCGATGGATTGCGAGCGGAAATTGCCGGCGAGATCTTCGATGGTGTCGACGAAACGGCTCTCGCAACCACCTTGGCGACGCTTGGATCTGTCCGGAATAAACTGAGGCTCGGTCTCCCGGAGCGCGCCGAGGACAAGCTGGCCGCGCGTCGCGTGCCTGCTGGCGGCGCCGTTTGAGTTGCGCGGAGTAGGCTCGATGAAAGGCTCAAAATCACTCTGGTTGATCGCCATTCTCGCCGTGGGCGCCGTTGGCGCCGGCTTGTGGCTGAAGCTCCCGAACCCAAACCAGGGCAAGGACAGCGCCTCCCGCACCACCACAACGCGCGGCGAAGCACCTGTCTCGGTCGTAACCGCCAAGGCGACCACGGACGATGTCCCCGTGCATAAGCGGGCTATCGGCTTCGTCGAATCCCCGGCGATCGTCACCGTCAAATCACGCCTCGATAGCCAGATCACCGAGCAGCACGTCAAGGATGGACAATTCGTCAAGGCCGGCGACCTGCTCTTCACACTCGACGACCGCGATCTGCGCACGCAAGTTGCGAGGGATCAGGCCGCTCTCGCCCGCGACCAGGCGACCCATGACCGTGCCCAGGCCGACCTCGCCCGCTTCCAGCAATTGCTGGCGAAGAACGCCGGCACGCAGCAATCCGTGGACCAGGGTATTGCCGATGAGAAGACGGCAGCCGCGACGATCCTGGCGGACAAGGCAGCGCTTGAGTCAGACATGCTCAAGCTGAGCTATACCAAGATCACCTCACCGATCGATGGACGAGCGGGCGCCGTGCTGGTCACGCCGGGCAATCTCGTCAGCGCCAACAGCGCTGGCCCGGGTCTCGTCACGATCACGCAGGTCAAGCCGATCCGCGTCGCCTTCACCTTGCCGGAACGCGAAGTACCGATGCTGCAAGCGGCGCTCACGGCCGGCAAGGTTCTCAAGGTCACCGCAAAACCCGCCGACTCGCCGCACCCGCCGGCAGAAGGAACCCTCACCTTCGTCGATTCCAGCGTGGACATCGCTTCCGGCACCATCGCGGCCAAGGCTGCTTTCGCCAATGCCGACCTCTCGCTCTGGCCGGGCCAGTATGTCGACGTCGCGGTCGAGGCCGACAGGCTGGACAACGCCACGATCATCCCGACGGTCGCCGTGCAGGTCGGGCAGAAGGGCTCCTATGTCTATGTCATCAAACCTGACGACACGACCGACCTGAGACAGGTCAGCATCGCCCTCGTCGATGGCGACAGGACTGTCATCTCAGACGGTGTTGCGGCAGGCGAGCGCGTGGTCGTCGACGGCCAGATGCGGCTCAAGCCGGGAGCCCGCGTCCGCGAGCGCACCCCTCCCGGAGCGGATACCAAGCCCGCGGCAGGCAAGGAGACCATCGCCGACGGAGGCCGGTCATGAGCATCTCTGGATTCTGCATCCGCCACCCCGTGGCGACCATCCTGATGTCGGTCTCGCTGGTCCTGGCGGGGCTCTTCGCCTATCGTTTCCTGCCGGTCGCGGCCCTGCCCCGCGCCGAATTCCCGGTTGTGAACGTCTCGGCGCAACTGCCCGGCGCCTCTCCCGACACCATGGCGACCTCGGTCGCGACACCCTTGATCAAGCAATTCGCCACGATCGCCGGCATCGACAGCATCGCGACGACGAATTCCCAGGGTGCGACCTCGATTGCCATCCAGTTCGTGCTCAATCGCAACATTGACGCCGCTGCGGCCGATGTGCAGGCCGCGATTGCGCGCGCCCAGAAGCAGCTGCCGATCGAGATGACCGCGCCGCCCAGCTATCGCAAGGTGAACCCGGCCGACGCGCCGATCATCCTTCTCGCGCTGAAGAGCGACATCATCCCGCTCTCGCAGCTCGATGCCTTCGCACAGCAGGTGATCTCGCCTGCCCTGTCGACTGTCGACGGGGTTGCGCAGGTCCTGATCTTCGGCAGCCAGAAATACGCGGTGCGCATCCGCATCGACCCGACCGCTCTGGCGGCTCGCGGCATCGGCGTCGACACCTTGCAGAATGCGATCACCTCCGCCAACGACAATTCTCCGGTCGGCACGGTGCAGAACGACCGGCAGCAGCTGACGATCCAGGCCAGCACACAGCTCGCAAATGCAGCGCAGTTCGCCGATGTCATCATCGCCACGCGCAACGGCAAGCCCGTCCGCCTCGGCGATGTCGCGAAGGTGATCGACTCGGTCGAGAATACGCAGACAGCCAGCACCTATGACGGCATGCCGGCCGTCGTGCTCGCGGTGCAGCGCCAGCCCGATGCCAACACCGTCGACGTCGTCGACAGGGTCAAGGCCATGCTGCCTGCGTTCCGCGAGCAGTTGCCGGCAGCAGCGCAACTGGCGCAGCTCAATGACCGTTCGACCTCGATCCGCGCCGCGGTCGAGGATGTCCAGTTCACGCTGGGGCTGACCATCGTTCTGGTCATCATGGTAATCTTCGTCTTCCTGAGAAGGCTCACCGCGACCCTGATCCCGGCCGTTGCCGTACCGATCTCGATCATCTCAACGCTCGCGGCGATGTATGTGCTCGGCTTCTCCATCGACAACATCTCGCTGCTCGGCCTGACGCTCTCGGTCGGGCTGGTCGTCGACGACGCCATCGTCATGCTCGAGAACATCGTCCGGCACATGGAAGAGGATGGGCTCTCAGCCTTTGACGCAGCTCTCAAGGGCTCGCGCGAAATCGGCTTCACCATCATCTCGATCTCGCTCTCGCTTGTCGCGGTCTTCATCCCCGTGCTGTTGATGGGCGGCGTCATCGGGCGGATCTTCAACGAATTCGCGGTGGTCGTCACCGTTGCGATCCTCGCCTCGGCCTTCGTGTCCCTGACACTGACGCCGATGCTCTGCTCGCGGCTCTTGACCAGCGCCGACCAGCACGGTCCCAAGCGGGGCCTCGGCCATATTCTCGAACGCGGCTTTGAGGGCATCCTGCGCGGCTATGACCGCGCGCTGACGCTCTGCCTGCGCGTGCAGCCGCTGATGCTGGCCGCCTTCTTCGCAACTGTGATCGGCACGGTCTGGCTCTTCCAGACCACGCCCAAGGGCTTCTTCCCGCAAGAGGATATCGGCCAGCTCCAGGTCGCGACGGAAGCGAGGCGAGATATCTCATTCGCCGCGATGCAAGGGCTGCAGAAGGAGGTTGCCGACGTCTTCCGCAACTCGCCCTATGTCAGCCATGTCGCGTCCTCCGTCGGAGGCGGAGGCGGAGGTGGCGGCAGCGGCGCGCTCAATGCCGGGCGCCTCTTCGTCGAGTTGAAGCCGAGAACCGAACGTCCTGCTCTGCAGACCGTACTCTCCGACCTGCGCAGGCAGCTCGCTCAGGTCGCCGGCATCAACGCCTTCATGACACCGGTCCAGAACCTCAATATCGGTGCGCGCGCCTCCAAGAGCCAATATCAGCTCGTGGTGCAGGGGCTCGACCAGGCGCAGATGAACGATTGGGCGCTGAAGCTCGCCGATGCGATGAGCCAGGATCGCGCGACCTTCGCCGACGTCACCACCGATCTCCAGAACAACGCCCTGCAAGCGACCCTGGTCATCGACCGCGACAAGGCAAACTCACTGCAGATCGCCGCCGACACATTGCGCTCGACGCTCTATTCCGGCTTCGGCGTCCGTCAGGTCTCGACGATCTTCACCACCGGAGACAGCTACGAGGTGGTTGTCGAGTTCGACCCCGCCCTGGGCTGGACGGCCGACAAGCTCGACGCGATCCGCGTGCGCGCCAGCAACGGCCTGCTCGTCCCGCTCGGCTCCTTCGCCCACGTCGAGCGCACGGCGGGGCAGCTGACGGTGAACCAGCTCGGCCAGCTTCCGGCGGTGACCATTTCCTACAACCTCCCTGCGGGCGTCGCGCTCGGCGACAGTGTGACCAGGATCAACACCATCAAGACGGAGCTTGGGTTACCGACGACGCTCTCGACGACGCTTGCCGGCACCGCCAAGACCTTCCAGGATTCGCTCGCCAACCAGGGCCTGCTGATCGCCGGCGCGATCCTCACGATCTATATCGTGCTCGGCATCCTCTATGAGAGCTTCATCCATCCCCTGACGATCCTGACCGGCCTGCCATCGGCGGCCATCGGCGCCCTGGCCGCGCTGCGCCTCTTCGGCCTCGATCTGTCGGTGATCGCCATCATCGGCATGCTGATGCTGATCGGCATCGTCAAAAAGAACGCGATCATGATGATCGATGTCGCGCTCGTGCTGCAACGCGAGGGCGTAGCTTCTCAGGATGCGATCCACCGCGCCTGCCTGATGCGTTTCCGCCCGATCCTGATGACGACGCTGGCGGCGCTGATGGGCACCTTGCCGATCGCGCTCGGTGCCGGCGCCAGCGCCGAGCTGCGTCAGCCGCTCGGCATCGCGGTCGTCGGCGGCCTGCTGATCTCGCAGGTGCTGACGCTCTTCATCACGCCGGTGCTGTTTCTCTACATGGAGCGGCTGTCGAAGGCCCTGACCATCGCGAAATGGGCCAATCCCAAGCCCACTAGCGCTTCCGTGCCGGAGAGAACACGTCCGACATGATCAATGCGTCGGCGGTGCTCGGGCTGAAGGCCGCGGGGATATCATAGACAAGGACGAGGCGAAGCAGCGCCTTGACATCGACGTCATGGGGCATGGCGGCAAGCGGATCGGGAAAGAAGATCAGCACGTCGATCTTGCCCTCGGCGATCATCGCTCCGATCTGCTGATCGCCGCCAAGCGGGCCGCTCTTCACGGTCTCGACGCTGACATCCGGGTGGCTCTGCTTCAGCACGGAGCCGGTCGTCGCCGTGGCGACCAGGCGATGCGCGCTCAGCACCTGGATGTTGCGCGTCACCCAGGCCGCAAGATCGGGCTTCTTGCGGTCATGGGCGATCAAGCCGATGCCGAGCCGTTTCGTCATGTCCGCCTTCCCTGTTCCAGCCCGCGCAGGCTCAGACGACGCTGTCGCGCTCGGGCACCGGCTCGCCGCGCGAGACACGAGCGATGTTGTCGAACATCCGCTTGACCGTCGGGGCGAAATTGTCGGATGCGATCGCCGCCAGATGCGGCGTCACCACCAGATTGTCGAGCCCGAGCAGCGGGCTGTCAGCCGGCAGCGGCTCGATCTCGAACACGTCCATCGCGGCGCCGGCAATCTCCTTGGCGCGGAGAGCCTCGATCAAGTCGTTCTCGGCGACGACGCCGCCGCGCGCCACATTGATAAGCACCGCCGTCTTCTTCATCGCAGCGAAGGCAGACCTGTCGATCATGTTCGCCGTCTCCGGCGTCAGGGGGCAATGCAGCGAGACGACGTCGGACTTCGCCAGCAGTTCTGCCAGCGAAGCGTGCTTCACGCCAAGCTCGGCTTCCTCTGCGGCGGAGAGCGGCTGGCGCTTCGAATACAGGATCGTGCAGCCAAAGCCCTTCAGCAGTTTCGCGACATTCTGGCCGATGGCGCCGAAGCCTACGATCCCGACCGTCTTGCCGGACAGGGTGAAGGTGTCGCCCGGCAGGCGCCCGCCACGCCAGTCACCCTTCTTCAGCTCGGCATGGCCGAAGGAAATGTGACGCAGGGCCGAGAGCATCAGCCCGAGCGTGAACTCGGCGACCGGCACGGCATTGCTGCCCGTGGTGCGGGCAACCTTGATGCCAAGCTGCTTGGCGGTCTGGGTGTCGAGATTATCGACCCCGACGCCCCATTTGTGCAGCAGCTTGAGCTTCTTCGCCGCCTTCAGCACCTCGGCATTGACGCCGACCTGTCCCGCGATCGCGTATTCGGCCTCCGCGATGATCTCCTTCATGTGATCGTCGCCGCGCGCCGTACCATGCGTGAGGACGAAACCCGGCGGCAGGAGCGCCCTGAGCTTGTCGGCGCGTTCAGGCGCCATGGGATCGAGGACGACGATGGTTTCTGACATGATGATGGTCCGATTGGCTTGAACGAAATCAGGCAATGGTGAAACGGACGCCGGCGCGCGCCAGCCCGCCGGAGATCGCGACGGGCGTGCCATCGGCGCGCCAGCAGGCTGCGCCGGTGAGCGTTCCGTCGGAATTGAAGCCGATGGCATTCATGCCGCCGGCGACACGCTGCACGCGTGCAATCTGATGGCCGCGCGCAGTCAGTTCGCTGGCGACCGAATCCGGGATCCCGCTCTCGAGTTCGAGGGCTCCACCCTCCGTCCAGACACGCGGCGCCTCGACGGCCTCCTGCAGGCTCATGCCGTGATCGATCAGGTTGACGATCGCCTGCAGTGCCGAGGGGAAGATGCGCAGGCCGCCGGGCAGGCCGAGCGCGAAGGCAAGCTTGCCATCGCGCAGGACCATCATCGGCGCCATCGAGGTGAAGACCCGCTTGCCTGGCGCGATCGAGAGCGCGCGGCCGGGATGCGGGTCGAAATTATACATATAGTTGTTGGTCAGCATCCCGGTGCCGGGGATCTGAGTGCAGGCGCCGAACAGGCCGTTGATCGTCTGGGTGGTCGCAACCACATTGCCAGCCGCATCCGCTACAGTGACATGGGTGGTGTTCGCGGATTCCCCAGCGCTGAGACCGGCCGCCCAGGCCTTGGTATGGGTCATGTCGATATCGGCGCGGCGCTCATCGGCGTAGGCCTTGGCCGTCAGACGCTCGATCGGCACCCTGACGAAGGCCGGGTCCGCAGTCGCCACCGCCCGATCGGCGAAGGCGATCTTCAGGGCCTCGGCAACGAGATGCACGGCATCGCTCGAGCCGAAGCCGAGCGCACCGATATCGTAGCCCTCGAGGATGTTCAGCATCTGCACGATATGGACGCCGGAGGAGGATGGCGGCGGCGGACCGAGGATCTCGAAACCGCGATAGCGACCGCGCACCGGTTCGCGCTCGATCACCTTGAAGGCGGCGAGATCTGCCTGGTCGATCAGCCCGCCATTGGCCGCCATGAAGGAGGTTAGCGCCGCGCCGAGCGGTCCGTCATAGAGCGCGGAGGGGCCGGTCTCGGCGATCAGCCGCAGGCTTGCGGCATAATCCCCCTGAACCAGCCGCTCACCCGCCGGAAGGGCCTTCCCGCCCGGTAGGAACAGTTTTGCGAGTCCCGGATCGCGCGCGAGTTCCGGCGCGCAATCCGCGATGCAATCGGAGAGATAAGGGCTGACCACGAACCCGCGTTCGGCCAGCCGGATCGCGGGTTGGAGCACATCGGCGAGCGGCAGCGTGCCGAAGCGCGCCAGCGCCTCGCACCAGCCGGCGAGCGCTCCGGGAACCGCGACGGCCTTGGGGCCGACGAGATTCTCGCGGTCACGCGTATCGCGCGCCTTGCCGACCTCGTGAGACAGCGCCTCATACATGTCGGCACTGGCCTTGCCCGGCGCGGTCGACAAACCGTCAAGCACGAGATGACGACCGTCAGCCAGCCGGATATGGGCAACGCCGCCGCCGAGAACGCCGACCATCATCGGTTCGACGACGGTGAGCGCGAACAGCGAGGCGACGGCCGCATCGATGGCATTGCCGCCCGCGAGCAGCATGTGCGATCCCGCGGCCGAGGCGAGCGGATGATTGGTGACGACCATGCCGCGCGAGCCGGTGGCCGACAGCTTCTCGCAGGTGAAATTGGCGACGCGCGGGCCGCGCAGCTGGGCGTTCATCGTGCCTGTCCTCAGCCGTTCTGCTTCAACGCCTCGAGCACCATCTTGGTGGCGCCGGAGATGTCGCCAAGCTTCTCGCCGGCCTTGACGCGCGCCTGAGTGCGCTCGCCACGCTCCTGCCGGGACAGCGCCGCATCGGCAATCGCCTCGGCCTCTCCTGCCGGAAGCACTAGCACGCCGGACTCGTCCGCGAGGATGATGTCCCCGGCCCTCACCGCGACATTGCCGCAGGAGATCGGCAGGTTCAGCGTGCCACCGAGATTGTAGAGTCGAGTCGTGATCGGCGACATGCCGCGGCACCACATCGGGAAATCGCTGTCTTCGATCTCGGTCAGATCCGTGCAGGGCCCGTCGACGATGCCCCCGATTGCGCCGGCCGCCTTGGCCGCCACGGTGACGCCACCGCCCCAGCAGGCATGTTTGTCATCGCCGAGCCGATCGACCACGAGGATGTCGCCGGGGCGCAGAAGCCCGAGCGCGTGGTGCAGCAGCGTCGAATCCTGCCCGGGAATGGCGAGCGTCACCGCGGCGCCGGCGATACGCTTGTTGCGCAGCAAGGGCTGGATGCCCCGGTCCATGAACCCCCAGTGCTGGGAATGGCCGATGGTGGCGGTTTCGACTCGGCTGAGCTTCTCGGCTAGGGCCGGCGAGATCTGCTGCGGCATGGCTTCGATGCGGTAGTCGGGCATGGTTCTCTCCTATTGGCCGACGGCGCGCGCGACGCCGACGAGACGTTCGACCAGAACGACAATGATGAGGGTCGCGACGATCAGGATCACCGACAGGGCCGCGACGAGCGGATCGGTGCGTCCTTCGACATAGCGCACCATCTCGACCGGCAGCGTCGAAGCACGCGGACCGGAAAGGAAGAGCGAGATCACGGTCTCGTCGAAAGACAGCAGGAAGGACAGCGCGCCGCAGGCAATCAGGCCGGGCGTGGCAAGCGGCAGCGTCACGCGCCAGATCACCCGCCAGGGCTTTGCCCCCAGCGTCGCTGCAGCCGCCTCGATATCATCCGGCAGCGTCGAGAATGCCGTCGTCATCATCCGGATCACGAAAGGAAGGGTCACGGTCATGTGGCCGAGCACAAGCCCGGGCAAGGTCGCAGTCAGCCTGAGCGGGGTGAAGAACAGCAGAAGCGCGAGGCCGACAATCAAGGTGGGCAGCAGCAACGGCGCGAGGAAGAAGTTCTTCAGCGCCTCCTGGCCGCGAAACCGGCCTTTGTCCAGCGCCAGCGCCGCCGGCACGCCAAGCAGCAGCGACAGCGCCGTGACCACACAGGCGATCTGAGCGCTGAGGACGACGGCGTTCAGCAGCGGTGTGTTGGCTGCGAGTTGCCGGAACCAGCGCAACGAATAGCCGGACGGCGGGAACAGGATGAAATTGTCCGCCGAGAAGGCGAGTGCCACGACGACGACGATCGGCGCCAGGATCAGGGCGTAGACGATACCTGCGAGCGTCGAGAGGACGGGTCCGGCGCCATTCATCGCTGTAGCCTCCGCGCCGCGACATTGGAGAGCACCAGCAGCGCCAGCAGCAGCACCAGCGTGTAGATCGCCAGAACGGCGGCCACCGGCCAGTTGGTGTTCGTCGTCGCCTGCTCGAAGATCTCCGTCGCCAGCACGAAGACCCGACCGCCGCCGAGCAACTTGGGCGTGATATAGGCCGACATCGAAAGCACGAAGCCCAGGCCCGCCGCGAGCGCGAGCGCCGGCAGGCTCAGCGGCAAGGTCACCCGCAGGAAGGTGCGCAGCGGCGTGCAGCCCAGGCTGCGCGCAGCCTCCTCCAGCGTGCGGTCGAGCCGGCCGAAACCGGCGAGCAGCGCGAGGATCATATAAGGCATGATGCTCTCGGCGAGACCGATAGTGACGCCCGTCCAGTTGAAGACCAGACGCATCGGCGTCGAGATCAGCCCCAGCCACTGAGCAAGGGAGTTGACGAGCCCGCGATCCCCCAGGATGGCGAGCCAGCCGAAGACGCGCACCACGCCGGAGACCAGCATCGGCATGATCGCGATCACGGCCAGCAAGCCACGAAAGCGTGACTGCGTCCGGAACAGGAACAGCGAGACCGGATAGGCCATGCACAGCGCGATCAGTGTCGCGCTCAGCGAGAGCCAGAGCGAGTTGAGCGTGAGCTCGATCGTGAAGGAATCAGCGAGGACTTCGCTGGTCGTCTTGAGCGACCAGGCCTCGATCATCGCCCCTGTCGGCCCGACCTCGTTGAAGGCGGTGCGAAACAGGCCGAGCGTCGGCCAAACATAGACGGCGAGAACAAGGAGCGCCGCCGGGACGACCAGCCAAGGCAGGCGTGAGCCGGCGGTCATGTCGCCTCGCGCGGGAAGAGCAGCGTGTCCCCGGCCTGCCAAAGTACGGCGACCTCGGTCCCGACCGCTGGCGGCTTCGTGCCGGATTGCATCTCGACGCTGAGCTGCCCCCCTGCCCCCTCGACGATGACCTCGACATGGTCTCCGACGAAGACGCTGCGCAGAACCCGCCCGGTCAGCCGGACCATGCCCTCCCCGGACGGCTCACCGATTGCGGCGAGCCGGATGCGCTGCGGCCGCACGAAGACGTCGACCTCGCCGTCGGCCGGAGCGGTGGCCGGCAAGGTCACTCCCCAGACGCTGATGGCGCCTGCCCCATTTCGCAGGGCCGGCAGCGCATTGGCACGCCCGACGAAGTCGGCGACGAAACGGGTCGCGGGCCGCTCGTAGATATCCTCCGGCGTGCCGATCTGTTCGATCCGCCCGCGCTTCATCACCGCTATCCGATCGCACATCGTCAGCGCCTCGACCTGATCGTGCGTGACGAAGAGCGTGGTGATGCCGAGCGAACGTTGAATGTCGCGAATCTCGTGGCGCATTGCGTCACGCAGCTTGGCGTCGAGATTGGACAGGGATTCGTCGAGCAGCAGCACGGACGGGCGAATGACCAGCGCCCGCGCCAGCGCCACGCGTTGCTGTTGACCGCCTGACAATTCGCGGGGGCGCCTGCCCTCGAGGCCGGCAAGGCGCACCATGCCGAGCGCCTCTTCGACGCGCCGCGACGTCTCAGGGCGCGGCACCCGCCTTTCCTCGAGGCCGAAGCCCACGTTGCGGGCAACGCTCAGATGCGGAAACAGCGCATAGGACTGGAAGACATAGCCCATATTGCGCTTGTGAGCCGGCTGGCGCGTGATCTGGGCACCGTCGAGGCGGATCGAGCCCGCGTCGGGATCGATCAGGCCGGCAAGCATGCGCAGCGTCGTGGTCTTGCCGCAGCCGGAGGGGCCGAGGAGAGCGACGGCCTCGCCCTTCTCGACCGAAAGCGCGACGTCATCGACGGCGACGGAATCGCGGTAGCGCTTCTGCAGGCCGGCGAGTTCGAGATAGCTCATGGCAGGCTGCGATCCCGGCTCAGCGACCTGCCGCAGCGATGACTTCGCGCCGCCAGCGATTGTTCCACTGATCGCGCATCTTCAGGACCTCGTTCCAGTCGACGCCGATCATCCGGCCCCGGCTTTCCGGGGCTGCCGCGGTACGTGCCAGCGCCTTGGCGTCGATCGCTGCCTTGGCGTTTGTCGGCGCATAGAACATCCGCTCGGTGAATGCCTTCTGCGCTGCTTGCGCCAGCGCAAAATTGACGAAGGCGATCGCAGCGGCCCGGTTCTTCGAGCCGGCAGTCAGGTTGATGGTGTTGATCTGGAAGACCGATCCTTCGGGTGGCAGCAGCGCGGCGATCTTGCCGCCGGTCTGGTCGCCATAGAGCTGCGCACGGGCGTTCCAGCCGGTCGCGACTTTCACCACTCCGTTCAGGATCAGCGAATAGCCATCCGGATTGGGCTCGAAGGTATTCACCGAAGGGGCCAGAGCGCGCAGCTTCTTGATCGCAGCATCGATCGACTTGCGGTAATCGCCGCCCTCCATCTTCTCAACCATTGCAGTGAGTGCAAGACCCTGGATGTTCGGCGGCGCCGCAAGAGCGACCTGCCCCTTGAGGTCGGGTCGCCAGAGATCGGCGAGCTTCTCGATCGGCGGCTTCAGATTCTGCGTGTCATAAACGAGCACGAGATGGTCGAAGGTCACGGCCGGCCCGTAATCGCCTCCGGCCGCGCGGGCCTCCGGGTGGAGCTCGTTCAGCGACGGAACCTCGGCAGGCGTCAGCTTCTCGAACAGCCCCTCGATATTGCCGATGCTGGAGGTGGTGACATCCATGATCGCCACATCGACCTGCGGATCAGCCTTCTGGGCTCGGACACTGCCCACCATCTGGGCCGAGGTGCCGCCCGGCACATAGTTCACCTTCACGCCGGGAAAGGCCTGCTGGAACGGTTCGACCACCGCCTTCACGTAATTGTCCTGGAAGATCCCGGAATAGGACATCAGCGTGATCGAGCCGCTGAGCCCCTGGGCCCTGACGAGAGCCGGAGCGGCGATCGTCGCAAGCCCGGTCTGAAGAACAAGACGACGTGTCGGCATGGAAGCTTCCCCTCTTGTCGTGGCCACGTGCGAGGCGGCCGCAATGTCGTAGCCAGCGCCCACTGGCTTGTCATGGCGCGGCGGCGCTGGAGACCCATGCGCCGCCGTAGGGATATCAGCGAGTCAGGCTCAGCCGTCGACCTTGCTGGCGAAATGGGCCACGAAACGGGCGCAGATCTCGGTGAGCCTCTCGGAGAGCGCAGCCCCCGTTTCGGCCGAGCACAGCTTCGGATCCCCCTTGGCTACGCCGAGATTGTAGACCTCGTCATACTCGTTGGGCATCGCCACCTCGGCGCCCTCGAAGCTCGCCGTGCCAAGCCCTGTGAACTGCAGGTCGAGCACGGGATCGCGCTTCAGCGGCTGGCCGGCCGGGATCAGGTCCTTGCGCATCAGCTCCGGGAACAGGTGCAGCCCGAGGCTGGTCAGCGGATCGGCACCATGCCCAGCGACCGCAGCCGCCTTCTCCGCGCCGAGAATGCCCGGCAGCAGCCCGTAGGCGATGCGCCAGAGATACAGGCTCGGCAGGACGATCTGCTCGCGCTGGTAAAGCTCGCGCGCCACATCGGAGATCGGGCCGACATTGCCGCCATGGCCGTTGATCACGATGATGCGGGTCAGGCCATTGCGATGCAGCGAATCCACCATCTCGGCGATCACCGCCGTCAAGGTCGACTGCGATATGGCAATGCCGCCAACCATCGGACCGAACCAGTCGGCGCCGCCGAAGGGCAGGACGGGAGCAACCAGCGTGCGCACACCGCGCTCCGAGGCGCGAATGGCCGCGAGCTCGGCGATCTTCTCGGCGAGAAGATAGTCGCCCATCGGTGCGTGCGGGCCCTGATCCTCGTGGCTGCCCATCGGCAGCAGGATGACGGGGTTCTCTTCGAGGATCTCCCGTGCCTCTCCGCCGGTGATCGTGCCCATGTGAACGAGAGGAGTAGTCTTGGTGGCCATTGGCTTCATCCTGGATATGCGAGGAAGTTCGCGGTGAGGATCGTCATGGGGAGGCTTCGCCCCTCAGCGGTCGGCGGTTCGGGGATCGACCGCGTCGCGCAGGGCATCGCAGAGCAGGTTGATGGCGAGGATGGTCAGCGTCAGCGCCGCGCAGGGCCAGAGCAGCAGCAGCGGCGCCTGCTCCATCGTGGCGCGCGCGCCCCTGATCATCAGTCCCCAGGAGGGCGCCGGCGGAACGACGCCAAGCCCGAGAAAGGACAGGCCGCTTTCGATGACGACAGCGGCCGCCACCGTCAGGGACAGCTGCACCAGAAGCGGACCGGCAATATTGGGAAGCACGGTGCGGAGCAGAATGCGGCGGGGCGTGGCGCCGAACGCACGCGCCGCCTCGACATATTCGCGCGCCCGCACTGCGAGTACTTCCGCATAGGCCACGCGTGCGAAGCCCGGCAGATAGAGAACCGACAGGACGAGGACCAGCGTCGCTGCACCCGGCCCGAGCAAGGTGACGACCAGCAGGGCGAGCAGCACCGGCGGAAAGCACATGATGATCTCGACGCTGCGCACCGTCAGGAACGCACCGAGCCCCTTGCCCCAGCCCCCGATCAGGCCGATCGCGGTGCCGATTGTTCCCGCAACCAAGGCAGCGACGAAGGCGACGCCCAGACTTGTGCGCGCGCCCCAGATCAAACGCGACAGCACATCCCGGCCGAACTCGTCGCGGCCGAGCCACGACCCCGCGCTCGGCGCAGCGAGCCGCCGGGCAATGTCCTGCCTGACCGGATCCGGCAGGCCGAGAAACGGAGCGGCGAGAGCGACGAGGATGATCAGCGCGACAAAGGCGCCGGGAAGCCAGAGCCGTTTCATCCCGCCTGCACCCTCGGATCAACGACCGCGTGAAGAATCTCGACCACTAGGTTGATCAACAGGAACAACACCGAAATGGTGAGAATGATTCCGACCACCATCGGATAGTCGCGCGCCTCGACGGCCCGCAGCAGCGGCGTCGACAGGCCCGGCCAGTTGAAGACGTATTCGACGAGCACGGTGCCGCCCAGCAGGGTTCCCATTTGCAGGCCGAGCACGGTCAGGACCGGATTGAGCGCATTGCGCAGCACATGGACGACCAGGATGCGCGGCTGCGACAGGCCCTTTGCGCGGGCGGTGCGGACATAGTCATTGGCCAGCGCATCCAGCGTCGAGGCGCGCGTCATCCGGAACAGGATGGCGGCCAGCCCCTTTCCGACCGCGATGGCCGGCAGCGTCAGCAACTTGAAATGCTGGACCGGATCCTGAGTGAAGGGCACGAACCCGCCGGCCGGCATCAGCCGCAGGGTCTGCGCCATCAACAGCACGAGCAATGTGCCCACCACGAAAACCGGTATGGCCAGCAGGAGCGCCGTGACGCCAGAGGCGATGCGATCGAAGCGCCCGCCCCGATGGAGGGCCGCATAGACGCCGGAGGGCACGCCGACCGCGATACCGATCAAGGTGCCGGCGAGAATGAGCTCCAGCGTGCGCGGCAGGCGTAGCGCGATCTCGCTCAGCACCGGATAATCATCGACCAGGGAATGCCCGAGATTGCCTTGCATGAGGCCGGCGAGGAACGCGCCGTACTGCGCGAGCAACGGCCGCTCGAGCCCAAGCTTTTCACGCAACTCCGCGACAGCCGCCGGGTCGGGTGAGATCCCTCCCGTAGAAAGCAGCAATTCGGCAGGGTCGCCCGGCACCATGTGCAGGGCGAGAAAGACGATCGTTGCAACGACCCAGGCGAGGCCGAGCGAAACCGCGAGGCGGCGCGCGAACCAGGTCGCGCTCATCCGAAATAGGTCTCTTCAAGCGTCGCGCCCGATGAGGTGGTGAGCGCGCCGGGCAGGTTGGTGAAGCCCATCACGCTCTTGTCCATGCCGTAGCCTTGCGAGCGCCAGGCGAGGCCGACCAGGGGCACCTCCTCGAGCGCCGCGCGCTGCATCTCCTTGTAGATCTCGACCCGTTTGGCCTGATCGAACTCGGAACGCCCCTTGGCGAGTGCCGCAATCGTGCGCGGAGCATCGACCTTGAAGGAGCGGCCATGGGTCGGAGACAACGAAGTGTCGAGTACCACGGTCAGGCCATCGGGGTCGTTGTTGTCCGACGAGACGCCGTGGATCGCCATGTCGTACTGGCCGCGCGTGCCGCGGCTCACCCGGGTCGACCAATCCGGAAGCTGCAGCTCGCACTGGATGCCGACGGCGGCGAGATGCTGCTGCACCACCTCGGCCGTATCCTTGTGCATGCCGAACTGCGAGGTCGCGAGCAGCGTCGACTGGAAGCCGTTGGCGAATCCGGCCTCGGCGAGCAGCGCCTTGGCCCGAGCCGGATCGTAATTCCAGCCATGCGCCAGTTCCTTGTCATACCAGGGCGTGCCTTCGACGATCGGCAGGCCCTCGAGCGGCTTGCCACGTCCGAAGAAGGCGGCCTTGACGATATCGTCGCGCTTGACGGCATGGGCGATGGCCCGGCGCACCCGCGCATCGTTGAAGGGCGGCTTGGTGCCGTTGAAGAGGATGTCCATGAATGGCCCCTCGACCGAATCGAGCTTCAGCTTGGGGTCGGCCTCGACCGCGGACATCGACTGCCACGGGACATATTCGATCATGTCGACATCGCCGGACTGCAGCGCGGCGAAGCGCAGGTTCTCGTCGGCATAGACGACGAACTTGATGCCCTTCACCTTCGGAAAACCCGGCTTGTAGAACTTGTCGAAAGCGACGAGGTCGAGCGAGGTCCCGCGCTCCTGCGCGACCAGCCTGAACGGGCCGGCTCCGATCGGCTCGTTAGGCGCCGATTTCCGCCAGATCACGAAAGTGTTGTAGTTGCCGAACCAGCTCGGCAACGTCGCCTGCGGCAGCGTGGTGACGAGCCGGATGGTCTTCGGGTCGGGGATTTCGACACGCTCGATCCCCTGGAACTGGGTGCGCATATAGGCGGTCGACTTCTCGCCGGCGATCTGCTCGATCGACCACTTCACGTCCTCGGCCGTGACCGGTTCGCCATTATGGAACACGCAGCCCTGCCGCAGCTTGAAGACCCAGGCGCCGTCGCTGTCGCGCGACCAGGACTCGGCCAGCTCGCCTCGCAACTCGCCCTTGCTGTCATAGGAAACGAGGCTGCGATGCGTGAGCATCTTCACCGTGCCGGCCGAGGCTCCGGTGCTGACCCAGGGCTGAAGATTGGGCGGAAAGGCGGAAAGCCCGTAGCGCAGGACGCCGCTCGCACGCTGCGCGCGCCCCGGCATTGACATGAACGGCAGGGCAAGCCCGGCCTGGAGGATGGCACGACGCGTCGTGGTCATGAAATGATCTCCCCGCACCGGGCCTCGAAGGTCGCCGGCCCCTTTACAAGTAGCGAGTTGAAAACTTGTCTGTCAACGCACGCCCTGCGTGATTATGCGCCCCTGCACGCCCAAAAATAGCGCGATCCGATAGTCGTAGAGCCAGCTCGCTTTGCAGGTGCAGCAAAGTATGTAAATCTGTTTACAAGTGAACTTGCCAAGTTCGTGATGACCAGGAACAGAAGGCGCCCGTGTCTCACCGCCCGAAGCTGAGCGACGTACTCTATGCGGACATGCTGGAGCGCCTTCGGCGCGGCGACGCCTTCTCCGATGGCAAGCTGCCCTCGGAGAACGAACTGAGCCATGAGTTTGGCGTCTCGCGCCCGACCGTGCGCGAGGCATTACGGCGCCTGCGCGATGACGGCCTGATCCATTCCCGGCAAGGCGCCGGCAGCTTCGTCGCAGCAGTGCAGCCGCAGCAGCCCCCACCGCCGCCCCGCCCCCCCGCGAGCAGGACGGAAGGCATTCGCACGATCTCTGATGTCAGGCGCGTCTATCAGTTCCGGATCGCGCTCGAAGGCGAAGTTGCCTATGCGGCCGCGCTGCATCGCAGCGAGGCCGATATCACCGCGATCCAGAAGGAACTCGACGCGATCCACCTCGCGATCAAGACGGGCAGGATCGGCGTCCAGCAGGACAGCGATTTCCACGCAGCGATCGCACGGGCAACCCAGAACCCCTATTTCGAGGCAGCCCTCGCCACGGTGAGGCCTCAGGTCGATTTCGTCATCGACCTCGCGCGCAGCTTCTCCGTCCTGCAATCGGCTGAGCACCTCGCCATGGTTCAGCGCGAGCATGCGGCCGTCTTCGAGGCCATCCGCGACGGCGATGGCGTCAGGGCGCGCGAGGCGATGCAGGCCCATATCCGCAATGCCCAGGAACGGGTCTTCGACGGCATCCATTTCTGAAGCTCCGCCGGACGAAACCCCCGGCTCGCTCAAGCTGGGGATCGCATTCTCATGCGTGCTTTCATGCTTGACGCGCATCATGACATAGTTAGCATTCAAAATGGGAATGGTACCGTCCGATGGATCTGCGCCAGCTTGAAGCGTTCGCCGCCGTCATATCCGCCGGAAGCATCACCGGCGCTGCGCGGCTGCTCGGCCGCTCGCAGCCAGCCCTGACCCGACTGATCCAGGAGCTCGAGGAGACGCTGGGTTTCAGCGTGCTTCATCGCAGCGGCCCGCGCGTCACCCCCACCGAGCGCGGACTGCGCTTTCACCAGGAAGTCGAGCCCGTCATCACCTGGCTTCGGCAGTTGCGCGAACGTGCGGAGGCCATCGCCGCCGACAAGCCGCGCTCGCTCGAGATCGCAGCGATCGCCTCCTTCGCCGCCGGCATGTTGCCCGCAGCCCTGGCGCGGCTCGGCCAGGATGCCTTGCCGGAACAGGTCCATATCCGTGCGGCGCTGGCCGAGCAGGTCGTCCAGTCGGTCGCGACCCATGTCGCCGAGATCGGCGTGACCAGCCTGCCGGTCGATCACCCCGCCCTCGAAATCCACTGGATCGGCGAAGCACCTTGCGTGGCCGCTATCCGCGCCGATGACCCTCTAGCTGCGTCCGACACGATTCCGCTGGCCTCGATCGAGGGGCGGCGCCTGATCACGATGGCCAACCCATTCCGCTGGCGCAGGCGTGTCGACGTCGCCCTCGAGCAAGTTGGCGTCAGGCCGGCCTCGGTCCTCGATGCCAATACCTCCAACACGGCTCTGATGGCCGCGCGCGCCGGCCTCGGCATCGCGATCCTCGAGCCGGTGATCGCCTATGGCATGCCGCTCGAGGGCGTCGCGATCCGTAAGCTCGACGTGCCCATCTCCTTCTTCTGGGGCGTGGTCACGCCTTATGGCCGTCCGTTGACGCCCCTCGTCGAAGGGCTCGTCGGCGCGCTGGAGGCCCTTGCCCGCGAGACGCTGCCCGGCTTCGTCAAACACCCTCCCACGGCACGTGATCGCCTGCTGGCCGATATCTTCGGCCCGGCCCCCGTCGCCGCCAGAACGATCGGAAGAACGGCATGAATGCCGGATTGCCGGCCCCGATGGGCCTCCCCGCATTGGAGCGACGCCTCCGACAGGACCTTGATTGGCTGGAATGGCCGGCGAAGGACTGGGTGCCGCGGCGCGAGTTCAACGGTCAGCGTGTTCGCGACGTCGTCGTGATCCGAGCCGGCATGTGCGGTCTGGCAGCCTCGGCCGCGCTCAAGGGGCTCGGCCTCTCCAACATGACCGTACTCGACCGCGCCCCCGCCGGCCAGGAAGGCCCCTGGGCGACCTATGCGCGCATGGAAACCCTGCGTTCGCCCAAGCAGCTCACCGGCCCCGCGCTCGGCCTGCCCGCATTGACCTTCCGCGCCTGGTATGAGGCGCAGTTCGGCCGCACGGCCTGGGACGCCCTCGGCAAGATCCCGCGCGGCATGTGGATGGACTACCTTGTCTGGTACCGGCGCGTGCTGAGCCTCCCGATCGCGAACGGAACCTCGCTCGACGCGGTGACGCCGCAGGCCGACGACATCCTGGCCCTCGACATCTCGGATGCGGAGGGATCACGCACCATCTTCACGCGGCATCTGGTGCTTGCCACCGGCCGCGACGGGCTGGGCGGCCCCTGGGTGCCACCGATCGCGCATGGCATCGACCGCAAATTCTGGGCCCATAGCGCGGACGATATCGACTTTGCGGCATTGAAGGGCCTGCGGGTCGGCGTGATCGGCGCCGGCGCCTCGGCGATGGACAATGCGGCGACCGCACTGGAGCATGGCGTTGCCAGTCTCGATCTCATTGTGCGTCGCAAGGATCTGCCGCGGATCAACAAGTTCACCGGCATCGGCAGCCAGGGCGTGGTGCATGGCTTCGCGGGGCTGCCGGACGACTGGAAATGGCGCTTCCTCGACTACGCGCTGAAGGCGCAGACCCCGCCGCCGCGCGACAGCACCTTGCGGGTCTCGCGCCATGCCAATTCCCGGTTCCATCTCGGCAGCCCGCTGCTCGATCTCGCGGAACGGGATGGCCATCTCGTGTTGACCACGCCGAAGGGCGTGCATCATCTCGACTTCCTGATTTTCGCAACCGGCTTCTCGGTCGATCCCGGGCAGCGTCCGGAACTCGCAGCGATCGCGCCCTTCATCCGCTTCTGGAACGACCGCTATACGCCGCCGCCGGGGAACGACAGCGCCGAGTTGCTGCACGTCCCCGATCTCGGCCCCGCCTTCGAATTCCAGGAGAAAGCACCGGGCACCTGCCTGGCCCTCTCGCACATACACTGCTTCAACTATCCCGCGATGCTGAGCCACGGAAAGCTCTCGGGCGACATTCCGGCGGTCAGCGACGGCGCCGAGCGGTTGGCCCGCGGCATCGCCCGCGCACTCTTCGTCGCCGATCGCGAGACGCATTACCGGGCCTTGATGGCCTACGATACGCCCGAGCTGCTTGGCGACGAATGGCAGGATGCAGACGCCGAGCTGGAGGCCAGCCATGCCGGGACATGAGCGCCCGGTGGTCGAGGCCTTCTACGGTATCTCCTCGCCCTGGGCCTATTTCGGCGCGCCCAGGCTTTACGACATCGTCGAACGCACAGGCGCGCATCTCCGGCTACGGCCGATCCGGATCATCGAAGCGAATGGCGGTATTCCGCTGAGGACCCGTCCCGATCCGCGTCAGGCCTATCATGCGGTTGAACTCGACCGCTGGCGCCGCCACCTCGGCATGGAACTCAACCTGAAGCCGCGCTTCTACCCATGCCGGACGATCGAACCGGCGGCACAGGCCGTGATCGCCATCGATCGTGCCGGCCTCGATGCGCGCGGCTTCTCCTTTGCCATCCAGCGCGCGCTCTGGGCGGAAGACCAGGATATTGCCGATCTCGATACGCTGAAGGCAATCGCCCGCGAAACGCTTGGCGAAGTCGCGGTACCGTTCGTCACCAATCCCAAGCAGCCGGCGATTATCTCGGCCTGGAACGACAATCTCGCTGAAGCCGAGCGTCTCGGCATCTTCGGCACTCCCACCTACGTCGTGAACAACGAACTGTTCTGGGGCCAGGACAGGCTCGGGTTCGTCGAACGCGCCTTGCTGACCACCTCTCCAACGCCTGCCCCAGCCCCTTGAAGGAGTCGACCATGAAGCCGTTGTCGATCGTTGCCGCCCTAGGAACCGCGCTCCTCTTCACCGCAGCGGGCGCCCCGGCCCGTGCCGACTATCCGGACAAGCCGATCGAGATGATCGTTGCCTTCGCACCGGGCGGCGGGACAGACGTCGCTGCCCGCTCGATTGCCCGTTACATGGAGAAATATCTCGGCCCGGGCGCCCGTATCGGCGTCGTCAACAAGCCCGGTGCCGGCGGTGAGATTGGCTGGACCTCAGTCGCTCAGGGCAAGGCGGACGGCTACACAATCGGCTTCATCAACGCGCCGGCGATCAACGCGCTGGTGGTCGAGGGCAAGTCGAAGTTCAAGATGAGCGACTTCCAGCCCGTCGCCAATCTCGTCTACGATCCCGGTGTCCTGGTCGTTCCGAAGAACAGCCCCTATTCCTCGCTGAAAGACCTCGTCGACGCAGCCAAGAAGGCCTCGGGCGCCGTCGTCATCGGCACCTCAGGCGCCAGCGGCTCCTCGGAGCATATCGCGCTCCTGAACTTCCAGCGCCTCGCCGATACCAAATTCACCCCCGCCTTCTTCGGCGGCACGGCGCCAGTACGTCAGGCCGTTCTCGGCGGCCACGTTCCCGCCGCGACGATGAATCTCAGCGAAGCGCTCCAGATCGCCCGCGAAGGCACCATCAAGGTCATCGGCGTGATGAGCGCCGAGCGCTCGTCCTATTTGCCTGATGCACCAACCTTCCGCGAAGGCGGCTATGACGTCGTCGTCGGCGCCTCGCGCGGCATCGCCGCCCCGAAGGGCATCCCGGCCGATGTCATCGCCAAGCTGGAAAAGGCGATCGACCAGGCGTTGAAGGACCCCGAATATCTCGACGCCGCCAGGAAGGCCGAAATTCCGCTGCAGTATCTGGCCTCGGCCGACTTCAAGACCTTCCTCGACCGCGCCTCGACCGATCTTGAGGCCACCTGGAAGGCAACCCCATGGAAGTGACGTCCGAGGCGTCCGCCCCGCGGGGTCGGTCGCGAAGCCTCGCGGAAATCGGCTTCGCCACCATTCTGGTGGCGACCTCCGTCGCGGTCATCGCGACGGCCTCGACCTACCCTGCCGAGAGCGCCGCCTACCCGGTCGCGATCGGCATCGGCATGGCCGCGATCGGCTGCTGGATCGCCCTGCGCGAAATCCTGCGGCGGCAGCGAGGCAACCCGACGCCAGGCAGTTTCGCGGCGCACACTCCGCGTCTTGCCGTCGGTGTCGCGGCGCTCATCGCCTATTTCGCGGCGGTCAGCGTCATCGGCTTCATCCTGCCGAGCCTCGCGCTCTGCGTGCTGCTGCCCGCCGCCGTCGGCTTCCAGCGCTGGCGCCTCTCGGCCGTCGTCGCGGTGGTCTGCGTGACCTCGATCCTGGCAATCTTCGTCTATGCGCTTGAACGCCCGATCCCGTCGGATGTCCTTTCCCCGCTTCTGGGACGGCTGAGATGATCGACGCCCTCCTCCACGCCGTTCCCCTTGTCTTCGCACCGATGAACATTCTTGCGATGTTCATCGGGTTGATCGCCGGTCTGATCGTCGGCTGCCTGCCGGGGCTGACCGTGGTCACCGGCCTTGCCGTGCTGATCCCGCTCACCTTCGGGCTCGATCCGATGTTCGCACTCGGCATGATGGCCGGCATGTATAATGGCGGCTCCTATGGCGGGGCGATTCCGGCCATCCTGATGCGGGTGCCGGGCACGCCGGCTTCGGTCGCGACCGTGCTGGACGGCTACAAGATGACCCAGAAGGGTCAGGCAGCCTATGCGCTTCAGGTGGCGCTTCTGTCCGGCGTCATCGGCAGCGTCCTGTCCTCGATCTCGCTCATCCTGCTCTCGCCGCCGCTGGTCTCCTTCAGCCTGATGTTCGGGCCGATCGAATATTTCTGGCTCGGCATCCTTGGCCTTGCGACGGTCTCCTCGCTGCTCGGCGACGATTTGCCCAAGGGGCTGATCGCATGCGGCATCGGCCTGCTGATCGGCGCCGTCGGCCAGGATATCTCGAACGGAACCGAGCGTTTCACCTTCGGCCAACTCGACCTGCTCGACGGGTTCAGCGCCATCGTGCTGCTGACGGGGCTATTCGCCGTCCCGCCCGTGCTGCAGATCATCGAGGAGGCGGTGAAGACCGGCATGAGCGGCGACAAGCTCAAGCTGCACCGCCAGGGCTCGGCGCTCAGCCAGTGGCGCTTCTTCACGCCGGTCTGGATCCGCAGCTCGATCATCGGCATCATCATCGGCATCCTGCCGGGCGCGGGCGGCAGCATGTCGTCCTTCCTCGCCTATAACGAGGCCAAGCGTGTCGCCCGCAATCCGGAGACCTTTGGCCACGGCAATCCGGAAGGCGTCGCAGCCTCCGAATGCGGCAACGGTGCTGACAATGCCGCCTCGCTGATCCCGGCGCTGGCACTCGGCATTCCGGGCTCCGGCGTCGCCGCCGTCATCCTCGGCGGGCTGCTCGTGCACGGCCTCAGGCCGGGCCCGCAGCTCTTCCGCGAGCATCCGGACATCGTCTACGGCTTTATGCTGCAATTCCTTGTCACGTCGTTCCTGCTCGCCATCGTCGGCGGCCTGGCGGCAACGCGGATCTTCGGCCAGGTGCTGCGGCTGCCGCGCATCGTGCTCGCGCCGGTGATCCTGCTTTTCGTCACCGTCGGTGTCTATTCGGTCAACAATTCGCTGTTCGATCTCTGGGTGCTGCTGGGCGTCGGGCTGATCGGCTACGTGATGGAGCGGCTCGATTATCCCAGCGCCCCGATCGTGCTCGGACTGCTGCTCGGCCCGATGGTCGAAAGCCAGCTCCGGCTCGCCCTAACCATCTCCGGCGGCAAGACGTCGGCGCTGCTCTCGACCCCGATCGCGGTGACGCTTGCCCTGCTGAGCGCCGCCATCCTGCTGACTCCGGCCTGGCGGATGTGGCGCGAGCGCGGCAAGACGCCCGCCATCGAGGGAGCGGAAAGCCGTTAGGCGTCGTTTCGGCGCCGAGCTTCGGGAGCACTTGTGAGCCTGGTTCAGGTTGCACCCTGAGCCAGGCTCGCGTCTTCGCGGATGCAGCCGAGCCGATGAATGCGCTGCATGGGTGTCCTGACGCGAGGCGGATTCCCATGCCGATTGGAATTATCCGCTTGAACCTAAAGCCACTGCAGGTCCTACAAGCCCTGTCTCTGATGTAACCGGCCGGAGACGAAGGTGATCCCATCCAGACAAATCCGCCTCGCGACGAGGGGGCAGCGGTGATGCGTCGTCAGCTCGGCCGAGCCTTGCTGTGGGCGGCCCTGGCCTTCGCTCTCGATCAGGTCACGAAATGGCTGATCCTCGATTTCGTCATGGCGCCGCCACGCCCGATCGAGATCACCCCCTTTCTGAATCTGCGCCTCGGCTTCAATTACGGCGTCAGTTTCGGGCTGTTCCGCGATACGCTCGAGGCCTGGCCGGAATTGCTGGCGGCATTCAAGCTCATCGTCGCGATGGGGCTTCTTCTCTGGGCCGCACGCTGCGACGATGGGCGGGAGCGGATCGGCCTTGGCCTGATCGCCGGAGGCGCACTCGGCAATGCTCTCGATCGCTGGCGGCAGGGCGCCGTCACGGATTTCATCGACCTGCATTACCAGGGCTGGCACTGGCCGACCTTCAACGGGGCCGACATCGCCATTTCGGCAGGCGTCGGACTGATGCTGCTCGCCGCCCTTCCGAGCGCCCAGCCTGCGCCGAAACCGCGCACGTAAGCGTGATCTGGGCTTGATCCTGCTCCGGGGTCAGCCTGTAGGAAAGCGTTAACCTCGCTTCTTCACCTCCTGTCAGCCTTGATCATCCACGCTTCCCCGCATGTCCGCACGTCAACCTCGCCCCTTCCTCGGTCTCGCCCTCGCATTGGCGCTCGGTGCCGTTGCGCTGAGCGGCTGTGTCAGCGGAGAAGGCGACACGCGCCATCTGCAGCCTCTGCCGGCCCGTCTCGTGGCCGAGATGTCCGGCAAGGGCATGACGCAGGCCGATCCGATCCTGGTGCGCCTCTTCAAGCAAGAAAGCGAACTCGAAGTCTGGAAGCGGGATCGCAGCGGGCAATACGCTCTGCTCAAGACCTATCCAATGTGCCGCTGGTCAGGGCAACTCGGCCCCAAGAAGCGCGAGGGCGACCGGCAGGCTCCGGAGGGGTTCTACACCGTGACCGCGGACCTTATGAATCCGCGCTCGCAGTTCTACCTGTCCTTCAATCTCGGCTACCCCAACGCTGTCGAGCAAGCGCAAGGCTATACAGGCTCGGCCCTGATGGTGCACGGCGCCTGCACCTCGGCTGGCTGCTACGCCATGACGGATGAAGGCGTCACCGAAATCTACGGCCTGGCGCGCGAGGCCTTTGCAGGCGGACAGCGCAGCTTCCAGGTCCAGGCGCTGCCCTTCCGCATGACGCCGCAAAACATGGCCCGGCATCGCAGCAATCCGAACATCGCCTTTTGGCGTAATCTCAAGGAAGGCTCAGACCATTTCGAGGCGACACGGCAGCCGCCGGTGCTCGCCGCCTGCGGCCGCCGCTATGTCTTCAATCCCGGTGCGGGATCTGGGCCCTTCAGCCCCGATGCGCCCTGCCCGGCCTATGAGGTCGAACCGACCTTCGCCGCGGTCGTGGCGCAGCGCCAGTCCCGTGACGAGCAGCGCTTTGCCGAACTGGTCGGCAGCGGCATGCCCGCGATGAACTACGCCTATCTCGATGGCGGCATGCACAAGAGCTTTCGCGGCCTCCTGCAGAAGCTGGGGCCGGAGCGGATGCAGACCATGGTCGCAGGCAAGGTCGAGATCAGCCGGCCGGAAGCTGCATTGGCCGACCCGTATGGCGGCGGGGATCAAGCCGCCGAGGTCGAGACGACCGCCTCTCTTGCCAAACAATAAGCCGGCGAACGCCGACAGAGCCGACATCAAGCATGCAAGCCCATAAATTCATTCGCTATGGCGCCTGGCTCCTGGTCGGCGTCATCACCTTCGTCAGCGCCGCGATTCTGCTGGGCTGGTGGCAGGTCGACGGCCCTGGACGCCCATCGACGGAGTTGGCGACGGGCCAGGGTGTCCCTCAGGTCGGCGGCTCCTTCACGCTTGTCGACCACAAGGGAAAGCCCGTCACCGACGCCGATTTCCGCGGCAAGCCAATGGCAGTGTTCTTCGGCTTCACCCACTGCCCCGAGGTCTGCCCCACGACGCTGCTCGATATGACCAACTGGCTGTCCAAGCTCGGCCCCGACGCGGACAAGCTGCAGATCCTGTTCATCACGGTCGATCCCGAACGCGACACCCCGGAGCAGATGGCGCTCTATCTGCAGTCCTTCGATCCCCGGATCGTCGGTCTCTCCGGCAGTCGCGAGCAGGTCGAGGCCGCGATCGGCGCCTACAAGGCCTATGCCAAGCGCATCCCGACCGAGAGCAGCTACACGATGGACCACACCGCCTCGGTCTACCTGATGGACGCGCAAGGTCGCTTCAAGACCATGATCGACTATCACGAGGACGAAGCCACCTCGCTCGCCAAGATCAGGCGGGTGCTCGACTAGTCCATGTCCCGACAGTTCCGCGCGTGCGCGGAAGGCGCGTGGTCGAGGGCCGGATCATCAAGGCAAATCCCGGCCCCTTGCGCTATGCTTCCATCGTTCCGATTCCGGGAAAGCGCCAGCGACCATGTCAGACAGCGACAGCCAGGACAGCGTCATCACGACGGGCCTGACCGTCCGGCTTTACGATGCGCTTTCACAGGCCATCGTCGCCGGTGAACTTGCGCCCGGCGAGAAGCTGAGCGAACCCGTCATCGCGCGGCGCTACGGCGCCAGCCGGGCGCCTGTACGCGAAGCGATCCGCCGCCTCCAGGAGCGCGGACTCGTCACCTATGTCGCCAATCAAGGCGTGCGCGTCGCCGAGCCCAGCGCCGCGGAGTTCCTCGCTCTGCTCGATGTACGCGAAGCCACCGAGGGCATGGCCGCCCGCCTCGCCGCCGAGAACATGAGCGATACCGAGATCAGGGCGCTCGAGGATCTCGTCGCCGGCCATCGCGACGAGATCGAGCGCAATCCCCTCGGCGCCTATCTGCAGGACGAGCCGGAGGCGGATTTCCATCGACGCATCGCCAATGGCAGCGGCAATCCGATCCTCGCCGAATTGCTATGCGAGCAATTCTATCCGCGGCTGCGCTTGTGCCGGCGTCTGCATTCGACCGTTCGGGGACGCGGGCGCGAGGCCTGGCGCGAACATGTGCGCATCACGGAGGCGATCAGCCATCGCGACGGCGAGCTGGCGGAGATCCTGATGCGGCGTCACATCCGCGCCGCCCGGACAGCCTTGCAGGCGGCGCTATCCGCAGTCGAGGCCATCAAGCCGGCAAAGCGCCGCGCCGGGGCCAGCGAATAGCACTCAGCCGGTGGAAATGGCGGGCTCGGCTTTCGGCCGCGACCGAAGCCGAGCCAGCATCGGGGGCACCACCAGCACGAGAAGCGCGATCGAGAGCAGCGTCGCGGCGATCGGCGTGCTGACCAGCACGCCCCAGTCGCCCTGGCTGACCGCAAGAGCACGCCGCAGCTGGATTTCGGCCTGCGGCCCGAGGATCAGGCCGATCAGCACGGGCGCAATCGGGAAATCATAGACCCGCGCCACATAACCGATGAGCCCGAGGCCGCACATCAGCAGCAGATCCATCCAGGAGGTCGACAGCCCCCAGACGCCGACCAGCGCGAAGACGACGATGCCGCCATAGATATAGTGCCGCGGGATCAGCAGCAGCCGCACCCAGATGCCGACCAGTGGCAGGTTCAGCACGAGCAGGATCAGGTTGCCGATATAGAGCGAAGCAATCAGGCCCCAGAGCAAGTCAGGATTGGTCGCAAACAGCATCGGCCCGGGCTGCAGCCCGTAGTTCTGAAAGGCGGCGAGCAGCACCGCGGCCGTCGCGGTCGAAGGCAGACCGAGCGTCAGCAACGGCACGAGAATTCCGGCTGCGGCCGCATTATTGGCGGCTTCCGGGCCGGCGACACCCTCGATCGCACCGTGTCCGAACTCCTTCGGATGCTTGCTCAGGCGGCGCTCCAGCGCATAGGACAGGAAGGTCGGAATCTCCGTGCCGCCTGCCGGCAATGCGCCGATCGGAAAGCCGATGACGCTGCCCCGCAGCCACGGCTTCCAGGAACGCGCCCAGTCCTGCCGGGTCATCCAGCTCCCGCCCGATAGCGGGTTGATCGCCGCCGGCACGGTGCCGCTGCGGCTAGCCACATAGAGCGCTTCGCCGATCGCAAAGAGCGACACCAGCACGACGGTGAAGGAGACGCCGTCGAGCAGTTCGAGCGTTCCGAAGACCATCCGGGTCTGCCCGGTCTGAGTGTCGATGCCGATCGTGCCCAGTGCCAGGCCGAAGAACAGCGCGGTGAAGCCGCGCACCATCGACCGGCCCATCACCACGGCCACCGAGGTGAAGGACAGGACCATCAGGGCGAAATAGTCCTCAGGTCCGAAGACGAAGGCGAGCTCCGCGATCGCGGGAGCAAGAAAGGTCAGAGCCAGGGTGCCGATCGTGCCCGCGACGAAGGAGCCGATCGCCGCCGTCGCCAGCGCGGCCGCGCCGCGTCCGTTGCGCGCCATGCGGTTGCCTTCGAGTGCCGTCATCACCGCCCCGCTCTCGCCGGGCGTATTGAGCAGGATCGAGGTCGTCGAACCGCCATAGAGTGCGCCGTAGAGAATGCCGGCGAACATGATGAAGGCCGAGGCGGGAGCGACCTGCGCCGTGACCGGCAGCAGCAGCGCGATGGTCAGTGCCGGCCCGATCCCGGGAAGCACGCCGACGGCAGTGCCGAGCGCACAACCGATCAGCGCCCAGAACAGGTTCATCGGCTGCAGCGCGACCGCAAATCCGCCAATCAGCTGGTTCAGGATGTCCATGGCTTCACCCAATCAGAGGCAGGAATGGACCCAGGCTGATGCCGAGGCGGGAGAAGCCAAACCACGCAGCACTACCGAGCACGGCTCCGACCCCGAGGTCGAGCCCGGTTCGGCGCGAGCCGAAGGCATGTGTCACCAGCGTGAACGCGAGCATCGCCGACAACGGGAAGCCGAGCCAGCGGATTGTCAGCAACGGAATGCTCACCCCGGCCAGCGCGAGCAGGAAGGCCGAGCGCGAAGGAGGCGCTTCATCCTCCCCCTCCGCGGCCGCGACGAGCTCTCCTCGCATCGTCTGGGTGATCAGGATCACCCCAAGGATGGTGAGCCCGATCCCGACGGCCAGAATGATAGCCGCCGGCCCGACCCCGATATAGTTCGTGGTCGAGGCGATGCTGCGCGCCCCATTGAGCCACAGGGCTCCCATCGCGAGCACGCCAAGCCCCAGCCACCATGGGCGCGGCTTGCGGGCATCCTGTCTGCTTGGATTGACCGACATCGTTCGGGCTCCGCGAGAACAAGCGTCGGCGACGGCGCGCAACCACCGGTCACGCGCCGCGCCGTCAGACCGTCATTTCAGGATGCCGACTTCCTTGAGTGCGCTCGACCAGCTCGCATCCTCGGCCTTGAGGAAGGCAGCGAACTGATCGCCCGGGAGATAGGCATCTTCCCAACCCTGAGTCTTCAGCGTTTCCTTCCAGACCGGCGTCTGGTGCAGCTTGGCGAAGCGATCGAGCCAGGTCTTCTTGGCCGCCTCGCTCATGCCCGGCGCGCCGACGAAGCCGCGCCAGTTGCCGATCTCGACCGGAATGCCGGATTCCTTCAGTGTCGGCGCATTGAGCCCGTCGACCCGCGTCGGGCCCGAAACCGCGATGATGCGGATGCGACCGGTTTCGGCGAACTGGCGAAACTCCGACGCGCCGGAGATCGCGGCCTTGATCTTGCCGCCGCCGAGCGCAGCCAGGATTTCCCCACCCGAGAACGACACGAAATTGATTTTCGCGACCGGAGCCCCGGCGTGCTTGGCGAGCAGCGCCAGCATGACGTGGTCTGCGCCGCCGGCCGAACCGCCGCCGACGGAGAGCGCGCCGGGATCGGCCTTCATCGCCGCGATGAAATCCTGCGGCGTCTTGATCGGCGAATTCGCGGGGACAGCGATCGCGTTGTACTCATTGGTCAGGCGCAGCAGCGGGGTGGTGTCCTTCAGGGACACAGGCGTCTGATTGGTGATGACGCCACCGACCATGATGACGCCCGTGACCAGCAGCGCATTGTCGTCGCCCTTGGACGTGCGGACGAATTCGGCAAGCCCGATCGTGCCGGCTGCGCCGCCCTTGTTGGTGAAGGACGCACCGTCCGTGAAGACCTTCGACTGCGCGAAAGCCGCCATCGTGTGACGGCCCGCACCGTCCCAGCCTCCACCCGGATTGGCCGGGATCATCACTTTGGCCGGTTCGGCAGCAGCCATGCCCGTGCTCAGGACCAGCGCCATCGCGCCAGTCGTCATCAGACGCCTCAACATCTCGTTTCCTCCCGTGGGTTGTCGCCGCCTTGTCTGGCTGGTCGTGTTTTGCCGCGCGACGCGCGGAGCTTGGTCGCCGGCCCGCACCGGCTCGCATACTGGTCGTCAGGCGCTCCGCTCGTGCTGCGGCATGGCTTCCGGCGTGATGGTCGCCACGATGGAAGCATCCAGCGCCTCGTAGTCGTGCAGTCCGATGGTCGCGTAGAGCTCGGCGCGGGTCTGCATCTGCTCGACCATGCCATGCGTGCCGCCATCGCGGGCCAGCGCTGCGTAAAGCCTCTCCTGCGCCTTGTTGGCGACGCGCAGCGAGGAGACCGGCCAGATCACCATGCGGTAGCCCATCGCCTCGAACTCGGAGGCGGTGAAGAAAGGCGTCCGTCCGAACTCGGTCATGTTGGCGAGCAGCGGCACGCCCGGCACACGGCGCGCGAACTCCTTGAACATCTCGGCCGTGGTGAGCGCCTCCGGGAAGATCGCGTCGGCACCGGCCTCGAGATAGAGCTTTGCGCGCGCGACCGCGCCGTCGATGCCCTCGCTCGCCGCCGCATCGGTGCGGGCGATGACGTAGAGATGTCGGCGGGCCTTGGCCGCAGCCGCAACCTTGGCCGCCATGTCATGGGCGTCGGCGAGCTTCTTGTCGTTGAGATGGCCGCATTTCTTCGGCAGCAACTGGTCTTCGATATGGACGGCGCCCGCGCCCGCGTCTTCGAAGGCGCGGACCATGTTCATGACGTTGAGGGCCTCGCCATAGCCTGTATCGCCATCGACCAGCACCGGCAGGCCGCTGGCCCGCGCCACCTGCCGGATGAAGAAGGCAACCTCGTCGACCGTGATGATGCCGAGATCGGGCAGCCCCATCGAAGCTGTCATGGCCGCGCCCGAGAGATAGAGCGCCTCGAAACCGGCAGCTTTCGCCTGCAGGGCCGCCATGCCGTTATGGCTGCCGGGCAACTGGACGATACCACCCCGCCCGACCAACGCTCGAAAGCGCTCGCCGGCCGGTTGCGAAGGACAATCAGAGGCAACGAGATAGGGCATGGGGCCTCAGTTCGCGTAGAGATCGACGTAGTCGTGCACCGGCATGGCTTCGAGCCGCGCCTGATCGAGCGAGACATCGAGGATCTGGCGCTGGCGCTTCTCGACGAAACGGCGCGCGAGATTGGTGCGGAACTTGGCCTCGAGCAGCGGGATGCCATCACCCCGGCGGCGCTTGTGGCCGATCGGGTATTCCACCACCAGTTCGGGCAGCACCGTCCCGTCATTCAGCGTGATCGTCATGGCGTTGGCGATCGAGCGCTTTTCCGGATCATGATAATCGCGGGTGAAAGCAGGATCCTCGACGCATTCGATCTTGTCGCGGAGCGCGTCGATGCGTGGGTCGGCGGCGATATCATCTTCGTAATCGCCTGCGGTAAGCCGTCCGAAGACCAGCGGCACCGCCACCATGTACTGGAGGGTGTGGTCGCGATCGGCCGGGTTATGCAGCGGCCCGCGCTTGTCGATGATCCGGATGCAAGCCTCGTGCGTACGGACGCGGATCGAAGCAATGTCGTCGCTGCTGCGGCCGATCTTCTGGAGATGGGCCTGCAGCGTCATCGCGGCTTCGACGGCCGTCTGCGCATGGAACTCGGCCGGATAGGAAATCTTGAACAGCACATGCTCCATGACATAGGAGCCGTAAGGCCGCTGGAACTTGAATTCCTGGCCGCGGAATGAGGAATCGTAGAAACCCCAGGTCTTCGCCGTCAGGGCCGAGGGGTAGCCCATCTCGCCAGTCCGGGCGATCAGGGCGAGCCGCACCGCCCGACTCGTCGCATCTCCGGCCGCCCAGCTCTTGCGCGAGCCCGCATTCGGTGCGTGGCGATAGGTTCGCAGGGCCTGCCCATCGACGAAGGAAAGTGACAGCGCATTGACGATCTCTTCGCGGTTCAGGCCGAGCAGCCCGGCGACCACTGCCGTCGAAGCGACCTTGACCAGAATGACATGGTCGATCCCAACCTTGTTGAACGCATTTTCCAGCGCGAGACAGCCCTGGATCTCATGGGCCTTGATCATCGCGGTCAGCACGTCGCGCATGGTCATCGGCGGCCGTCCGGAGGCAACTGCGGTCCGTGACAGCCAGTCGGCCACGGCCAGGATGCCGCCGAGATTATCCGACGGGTGGCCCCATTCCGCAGCGAGCCAGCAATCGTTGAAATCGAGCCAGCGGATCATCGTCCCGATATTGAACGCCGCCTGGACCGGATCAAGCTGATAGGGCGTGCCGGGCACGCGCGCGCCGTTCGGAACCACAGTCCCCGGCACGACCGGGCCAAGCAGCTTGGTGCAGGCCGGGTACTCCAAAGCCTCGAGCCCGCAGCCGAGCGTGTCGAGCAGGCAGTTGCGGGCGGTCTCGTATGCCAGCGAACTGTCGACACGATCGTTCAGGACGTAATCGGCGATATCGACGAGCACGCCATCCGGAGCGGGGCGTTCATTGTTGTTGAATCGAGCCATGGACGGGCATTTCCTCACGCCGATCCGGCTGGTCGCCTAGCGCCGCCGGAGATTTATTGTCGACATATGTTTCATGTGAACGGCTGAAACGCAAGCTTCAGACCGCACAAAATGAAATACTGTCGACAATAATTGAGCGCTACCCGATATACCCTCTCCGCTGCCGGTCCTCCTCCTGATTGAGGGCCTTGCGGGTCGGAGCCCTCTCACATCACTGCGCGCAGTGTTCCAGGTCGACCTTGGGAAGTCGGCGTAAGATTCAGGAAATCCAAGGAATCAGAGCAGGATGCAGCCGCAACAACGGCGGCTGCATCGAAGCCCTCAGGGCCGTTTCGGGATATCGAGCCCGCGCTGGACGGCAGGGCGCGCAAGCCCACGCTCCAGCCAGGCCGGCACATGCTTCAGGCTGGAATAGTCGACGAGTTCGCCCGCACCATAGAATCCAACGAGGTTGCGGACCCAGCCGAGCAGGGAAATGTCGGCGATGGTGTAGGCATCGCCCATGATCCAGTCGCGACCGGCGAGACGCGTCTCGAGCACGCCGAGCAGACGCTTGCTCTCGGCCGCGTAGCGGTCACGCGGACGCTTGTCCTCGTATTCGCGCCCGGCGAACTTATGGAAGAAGCCGAGCTGACCGAACATCGGCCCGACCGCAGCCATCTGGAAGAACACCCACTGGATGGTCTCGTAGCGCTCCGCCAGATTGGACGGCAGGAACTTGCCTGCCTTCTCCGCGAGATAGATCAGGATCGCCCCTGACTCGAACAGGCCGATCGGCTTGCCGCCCGGGCCATTGGGATCGATGATCGCAGGGATCTTGCCATTCGGATTGAGGGACAGGAATTCCGCAGTCCAGGTCTCGTTCTGCCCGATATTGATCGTATGCGGCTCATAGGGCAGCCCGGTCTCCTCCAGCATGATCGAGACCTTCACGCCATTCGGCGTCGGCAACGAATAGAGCTGGATGCGGTCGAGATGCTGGGCCGGCCAGCGCTGGGTGATCGGGAAGGCAGAAAGATCGGACATCCGGGGCTCCATAGGCTCGAATCAGGCACCCGGGAACAGATTCCCGCGGCACTGCGCGACCCTACCCAGATTCCCCCGGTGTCAATGCGACGATTTCGTGAGCTGTTACCAGGTCCGTCCCCGCATCCTGACCCGTTCGAGCGCAAAGCCCCGCTGCTCCATTGCCACCTGGTCCTGCGCCCAGACGGCCGAAGGCTCGAGTTCGAGCGCAATGGCAGGAAGATTGAGCTCACCGGCGAGAGTATTGGCGAAACGCATCAGGGCATCGATCAGGACGGTCCCGGGCAGGCGCACCGAGGCCAGTTCGGAGACGTTGAGCGTCGCCTCGCGGGAAAGGGGCTGGGCGATCTCATAAGCGAAGATCCCGTGGATGCAGCGACGCCGGTCATATAGGGCAATCAGACCGCGCTCCTGGCCCGTTTCCTTCTCGTAGCGACGCAGGTAAGCGGCCCAGTCACTGATACTGAGGCCCGGGTTCGCCATCGCCATCAATGCATAGGCTGCCTGTGCCTGCTGCGATGTGACGCGTACCGCCTCGAAAATATCTTCCATTACGATTGCCGAACTGCTGAGCGGAGATATGTCAGCAGAGTTGAACACCCGATCTTCTGCATTGATGCAGATCAAGGAGCGCCCTCGCCCTCCCGGCTAGGGTTTGAATGACTGGGAACAAGGTGTGATGCTCCCTTGTTCACGGAGGTACGAACGCGTGGACTGCCAGCAGGCCGCTTGCGGCAATGATTCAAGACGAGACAGCGGATGCCTTGCCTGCAAGGTCCGCCTCGCGAGCGTGTGCGCATCGCTATCCGTCGAGGAACTAGAAGAGCTCGACGCTCTCTCCCATCACACCTCGTTCGATGCCAAGGAAACGGTCTTCGTTCAGGACCATCCCGCGCATTCGGTCTACAACATCATCGAAGGCATGGTGCGGCTCTACAAGCTGTTGCCGGATGGACGCCGGCAGATCATCGGCTTTGCCCTGCCGGGAGATTTCCTCGGATTGGCGATGCGCGATGCCTTCGGCTTCTCGGCCGATGCGGTCGACTCAGTGTCGGCCTGCGCCTTCTCGCGTTCGGCCTATGCCTCGCTGGTCAATGCCAAGCCGCATCTGCTGCGTCGCCTTCATGAGTTCGCCACCCATGAACTTACGCTGGCCCAGGAGCAGATGATGCTGCTCGGCCGCCGCAGCGCAGAAGAGCGGGTCATCTGCTTCCTGCTCACCATGCGCGACCGCTGGGCCAAGCTCGGCAAGCCGTCAGTGACCGTGCCGCTGCCGATGAGCCGCCAGGACATCGCTGATTTCCTCGGGCTGACGATCGAAACGGTGAGCCGCACCTTCACCAAGCTCGCTAAGGACAAGACGATCCTGATCGTGCCGGACGGCGTGCGCCTGCTCAACACCGGCCATATGGAAATGGTCGCAGCGGCCTGATCGCAGCTCCCGCAGCTCCTGAGGGCGCCGTCCAATCGGCGCCCTTGCTGATTCCGCAGTGCAGCAAAGGAGCCTTCGTCGGATCGCGTTGATCTGCATCAAGGCCCCTCCCGCTCCGCTTCGCTAACGCTCTCGATTGGCAGCATTGATGCGCTGCAGCAAACGAGGGCTGGCCATGGCGGCGACAGGGTATCCGATCAGGCGCGCGACGACGGGAGAAATGGGGGGCCTCGTATTGGCGGCCGGCTGCGTGCTGCCGCTTATCGTCATCGCCGCCCTGACACCCGATCCCGCCTATGCCTTCCATATCGGCCTCGCGGCGGTCGCCTCGCTTGTCGCGGTGTTCCTGATCGGCAATCGCTGCTTCAGTCCGGCGCCGAGCCCTGCACCGCAGGAGATCGACGGCAAGCCGAACTACAATATGGACCCGGTCAAGTTCGCGACCGTGGCCGCAATGGTCTGGGGCATTGCCGGGTTCACCGTCGGCCTGATCATCGCGCTTCAGCTCGCCTTTCCCGACCTGAACTTCGACCTGCCCTGGACGAATTTCGGCCGGATGCGCCCGCTTCACACCTCGGCGGTGATCTTCGCCTTCGGCGGAAATGTGCTGATCGGCACGTCCTTCTATGTCGTGCAGCGCACCTCGCGGGCGCGTCTGGCCGGTGACATCGCGCCGTGGTTCGTCGTCCTGGGCTACAACTTCTTCATAGTGCTCGCCGGCACCGGCTATCTGCTCGGCATCACTCAGGGCAAGGAATACGCCGAGCCCGAATGGTATGCCGATCTCTGGCTGACCATCGTCTGGGTGGTCTATCTGCTGGTGTTCCTTGCGACCTTGGCCAAGCGCAAGGAGCCGCACATCTATGTGGCGAACTGGTTCTATCTCGGCTTCATCCTGACGATCGCCGTCCTGCATATCGGCAATAATCTGGCCCTGCCGGTCTCGCTCCTCTCACCGAAATCCTATGTCGTCTGGTCGGGCGTCCAGGATGCGATGTTCCAGTGGTGGTACGGCCACAACGCGGTCGGCTTCTTCCTCACCGCCGGCTTCCTCGCGATCATGTACTATTTCGTGCCGAAACGTGCCGATCGGCCGGTCTACAGCTACCGCCTCTCGATCATCCATTTCTGGGCGCTGATCTTCCTCTACATCTGGGCCGGCCCGCACCACCTGCACTACACCGCCCTGCCCGACTGGGCGCAGACCCTCGGCATGACCTTCTCGATCATGCTCTGGATGCCGTCCTGGGGCGGCATGATCAACGGGCTGATGACGTTGTCCGGCGCCTGGGACAAGCTGCGCACTGACCCTGTGCTGCGCATGATGGTGGTCTCGCTCGCCTTCTACGGCATGTCGACCTTCGAAGGTCCGCTGATGTCGATCAAGGCGGTGAACTCGCTCTCCCACTACACCGACTGGACGATCGGGCATGTCCATTCCGGTGCGCTTGGCTGGGTCGCCTATATTTCCTTCGGCGCGATCTACTGCCTCGTGCCGTGGCTGTGGAACCGGCGTGAGCTGTATTCGTTGAAGCTCGTCAACTGGCACTTCTGGATCTCGACGCTCGGAATCGTCTTCTACATCTCCGCGATGTGGGTCTCCGGCATCATGCAGGGCCTGATGTGGCGCGCCTACACCTCGCTCGGCTTCCTCGAATACTCCTTCATCGAAACCGTGGCTGCGATGAAGCCCTACTACGTCATCAGGGCGCTCGGTGGCGGGCTCTTCCTGACCGGGGCGCTGATCATGGCCTTCAATCTCTGGATGACGGTCAGGCACGGCACGGTCGACGCCCCGAGCGATGACCATGCGCTGCAGCCGCAGCTCGTCCCCGCGCAGTAAGGAACGCTCAGATGTCGAGCATTGAAAACCCGGCACCGCGCAAGTCGCTCTGGCTCAAGCACAAGATCTTCGAGACCAACTCGATCATCCTGGTCATCGGCGTGCTCCTGGTGATCTCGGTCGGCGGTCTCGTCGAGATCGCCCCGCTCTTCTACCTCCGCAACACGATCGAGAAGGTCGATGGCATGCGGCCCTATACGCCGCTGGAGCTCGCCGGCCGCGACATCTATGTCCGCGAGGGCTGCTACAACTGCCATAGCCAGATGATCCGGCCGTTGCGCGACGAGATCGAGCGCTACGGGCCCTACTCGCTGGCGGCCGAGAGCATGTATGACAAGCCCTTCCAGTGGGGCTCGAAGCGGACAGGTCCGGACCTCGCCCGCGTCGGCGGCAAATATTCCGACGAATGGCAACTCGGCCATCTCAACCAGCCGCGCGCGCTGGTGCCGCAGTCGATCATGCCCGGCTACCCGTTCCTGGCGAAGACCGAGCTTCGGTTCGGCGACATCGCCGATCACCTGCGCGCCAATCGCGGCGGCGGCGTGCCCTATACCGACGAGATGATCGCACAGGCCGCGAGCGACCTCGAGGCCCAGGCCACTCCCGACCACCCGAAGGCGGCCGAACTCGAAGCGCGCTATCCCAAGGTCCAGATCCGCGATTTCGACGGCGATCCCAAGCGGGTCACGGAAGCCGACGCGCTGATTGCCTACCTGCAGGTCCTCGGCACGCTCGTCGACTTCAAGCTCTACGACACCAAGGCCAACATCCGTTGAGCGAGGGCACCATGGATTCGACCTACCATTGGCTCGCGGGCTTCGCCCAATCCGCCGGCCTTCTCTACTTCGTCGGCACCTTCCTGGCCATTTGCCTCTACGCACTCTGGCCGAGCAACCGCGCGCGCTTCGACGAGGCCGCCCGCACTCCCCTGCGGGAGGACTGAGCCATGAACAAACATCACGACCCTGCCTCGGAATTCGATGCCGCCACCGGCCAGTCGACCACCGGTCACGAGTGGGACGGCATCCGCGAACTCAACACGCCGCTGCCGCGCTGGTGGCTCGGCATCTTCTACGCCACGATCATCTGGTCTGTCGGCTACTGGGTCATCTACCCGGCCTGGCCGCTGCTCACCGACGCGACCAGGGGCGTCATCGGCTACGCCTCGCGACAGGAGATCGAGGACGATCTCGTGGTCATGCGCAAGGATCGAGCCGCGCTGGCCAGCGGCCTCGCCGAAGCCTCGCTCGAGCAGATCAAGGCCGACCCCGCCCTGTTTCGCATCGCCACGGCACAGGGCAAGGCCGCCTTCGGCGACAATTGCGCCGCCTGCCACGGCGTCGGCGGCAGCGGCGCCAAGGGCTACCCCAACCTGAATGACGACGAGTGGCTCTGGGGCGGCTCGCTTGCCGCGATCCAGACCACGCTGCAGCACGGCATCCGCGTCGCCGGCAACAACGACACCCGCGTCAGCCAGATGCCGGCCTTCGGGCGCGACGGCATGCTGAAGAGGGACGAGATCAGCGCGGTCGCCAATCACGTGCGCGAACTGGCTGGGCTGTCGACTGCACCCAAGGCGGACCTCGCACTCGGCCGCAAGCTCTTCGCCGATAATTGCGCGGCCTGCCATGGGCCTGCCGGCAAGGGCAATCAGGAGCTCGGCGCGCCGAACCTGACCGACGCCATCTCGCTCTACGGCATGGATCTCGCGTCCCTGACCGAGACCATCACCAACAGCCGCAACGGCGTCATGCCCGCCTGGGGCCAGCGTCTCGACCCGACCACGATCAAGGCGCTGACCGTCTATGTCCACTCGCTCGGCGGAGGCCAATGACATGGCACTCGCGGAAAGCGAAGACGCTCCGCTCTTCGCACCGTCGAAGAAGGTTTACCCACAGAGCGTGTCGGGCCCGTTCCGGCGCGCCAAGTGGCTCATCCTCGTCCTCTGCCTCGGCATCTACTATCTCCTGCCCTTCCTGCGTTGGGACCGCGGCCCCAACCTGCCGAACCAGGCAGTGCTCGCCGACATCGCCAATAACCGCTTCTATTTCTTCTTCATCGAAATCTGGCCGCAGGAGGTCTATTACTTCACCGGCCTGCTGATCCTGGCCGCCTTCGTTCTGTTCCTGATGAATGCCGTCGCAGGCCGGGTCTGGTGCGGCTATCTCTGCCCTCAGACTGTCTGGACCGACCTCTTCCTCGCCGTCGAACGCGCTTTCGAGGGCGACCGGCGCGAGCGGATGAAGCGTGACGAGGGTCCCTGGACCGCCGACAAGCTCGCCCGGAAGACCGGCAAGCACCTGGTCTGGCTCGTGATCGCCTGGTGGACCGGCGGCGCCTGGGTGCTCTATTTCGCGGATGCGCCGACCCTCGTGCGGGAACTCGCGACCTTCACGGCACCGCTCTCGGCCTATGTCTGGATCGGCATCCTGACCTTCACCACCTATGCGCTCGCCGGGATCATGCGCGAGCAGGTCTGCACCTTCATGTGCCCCTGGCCGCGCATCCAGGCGGCGCTGACCGATGACGACGCCCTCAATGTCACCTATCGCTATGATCGCGGCGATCCGCGCGTCTCGGTCAAGCAGGCCACGCGCCTGCGTGCCGCCAACGAGCCGGCTGGCGACTGCATCGACTGCTTCCAGTGCGTCGCGGTCTGCCCGACGGGTATCGACATCCGCGATGGCTCGCAGATGGACTGCATCCAGTGCGGCCTGTGCATCGATGCCTGCGATACGGTCATGCTCAAGATCAACCGCCCGGCCGGGTTGATTGCTTATGACACCGACGACAACGTCAAGCGGCGGATCGCCGGCCAGAAGCCGGTCTATCGCCTGATCCGCGCCCGCACCCTGATCTACACCGCGCTGATCGGGCTCGTCGGCGGAGCCATGATCTACCAGCTCGCAACCCGCAGCACGGCGGGAATCTCCGTGCTGCACGAACGCACACCTCTCTTTGTGACGCTCAGCGACGGCTCGATCCGCAACGCCTACACAATCCGCCTGCTGAACAAACGTCCGGATTCCCGCCCCTTCGCGCTCACCGTCGCCGGCCTGCCCGGTATCCGGGTCGAGACCGTCGGAACCCAGGCGACGGCCGATCTCCGTCCGATCATCACGGTCGACCCCGATTCCTCGCGCGAGATCCGCGCGCTGGTCACGGTTCCGGCCGGCATTCCTCTCGACAAATCCCAGACGATCACCTTCACCGCCTCCGACCTGTTCGCCGGCGAGGTCGTGACGGCCCGGGATCATTTCATCGCTCCCTAGAGAACGCATCATGACCTGTTGCGGAGGCTTCATCATGCCGATCGACTTTCCAGCCCCACCGGCGCCGGCTCGGCGCCGGCCCTTCGAGCTCAGCGGGCGTGCCGTGCTCTTCGGCATGATCGGCTTCTTCATCGTGGTCGCGGGCGTCAATGGCGTGATGATGGTCTCGGCCATCAGGACGATGCCCGGAGCCGATGTGAAGAGCGCCTACGAGACCAGCCAGCGCTTCAACAGCGAGATCGCGCGCATGCAGGCGCAGGCCGCACGCGGTTGGCTGGCCCAGACCGAGATCGTGCGTGCCGGCACCGATGCGATCGTCTCGCTTGCGCTGAAGGACAAGGCGGGCACAGCCGTGACCGGACTTGCAGTCGAGGCGAAGCTCCAGCACCCGGCGACGCGGCAGCAGGACCACGACGTGACACTGACCGAAACAGCGCCGGGCCAGTACAGCGCCAAGGTGCCCGCCCTGCATGCCGGCGCCTGGACCCTGGTGGTCGAGGCAACGCGCGGTGGCGATGCGGTCTTCTCCTCACGCAGCCGCATCATGCTGAAGGACTGATCTCATGGCCGCGCAGCAGGATCTCTCCGTCTTCGTCCGCCATCGCGAAAGCGGGATCGCGGGCATGGAACTCGCGGTGGAGAACATCCGCTGCGCCGGCTGCATGCATGCGATCGAGAACGGCCTTGCCCATGAGGCCGGTATCCTCAGCGCCCGCGTCAATCTCGCGCTGAAGCGCGTCACGGTGGAATGGACGGAGGGCGCACTGCGCCCAGAGGCCGTGATCGAGCGCCTTTCCCGGCTCGGCTTCAAGGCCTACCCCTTCCTGCCCGCCTCCGGGCGGGAGGACGACACAAGCGAGGAAAGGCGGCTGCTGCGCTATCTCGGCGTCGCCGGCTTCGCCTCGATGAACATCATGCTGCTCTCCGTCTCGGTCTGGTCGGGCAATAGCAGCGACATCAATCCGGTCACGCGCGACTTCTTTCACTGGCTCTCGGCCCTGATTGCCCTGCCGACCGCAGCCTATGCCGGCCGCCCCTTCTTCGAGAGTGCGCTCCGGGCTCTGCGCGCCGGCGCGGTCAACATGGACGTGCCGATCACCCTTGGCATCGTGCTCGCGCTCGGCATGTCGGTGGTGGTGACCTGGAACCACGCCGAGCATGCCTATTTCGACGGCGCGGTGATGCTGATCTTCTTCCTGCTGATCGGGCGCTATCTCGACCAGCTGATGCGCCGCCGCACACGCGACCTCGCTGGCAATCTTGCTGCGTTGAAGGCCGAAACCGCGACCCGGCTGATGCCGAATGGCGAGGCGATGGTGACGCCGATCGCGGCCATCGTGCCCGGCGACCGTGTCCTGATCCAACCAGGCGAGCGCGTCAGTGTCGATGGCATCATCGAGACCGGCTCTTCCGAAATCGACCAGAGCCTCGTCACCGGTGAAACCCTGCCGCATGCCGTCATGGCCGGCGCGCAGGTCTATGCCGGTACCGTGAACCTCTCCGGAGCGCTGACCGTCAAGGTCGAGGCTGCCGCCAGCGGCACGCTGCTCGACGAGATCGATGCCCTGATGGCGCGCGCGGTCGAAAGCCGCTCCCGCTATGTCAAGCTTTCCGATCGGGCCGCGAGGCTCTACGCCCCTCTCGTCCACGCTACGGCGTTCGCGACCCTGCTGGGCTGGATCGCCTTCGGCCTGCCCTGGCCCGAAGCGCTGATCATCGCCATCACCGTCCTGATCATCACCTGCCCCTGCGCCTTGGGGCTGGCGATTCCGGCCGTGCAGGTCGTTGCCGCCTCGGCCCTGTTCAAGCGCAAGGTCATGTTGAAACAGGGTGATGCGCTGGAGCGCCTCGCCGAGGCCGATATCGCTGTCTTTGACAAGACCGGCACGCTCACCTTGCCGGACCCCGATCTGGTCAATGGCGATGAGATCGACGCCGCAACCTTGCAGGCCGCCGGCCGATTGGCAGCCGCGAGCCGCCACCCCCTCGCCCGCGCCATCGCCCGTGCCGCCGGCCATCCTGTTCCGACGAGCGATGTCAGCGAAAATCACGGCGCAGGCCTGAGCGCGATCGTGGATGGGATCGAGACCCGTCTCGGCAGCGTCGCCTATTGCGAGGCCGGGGCCGAAGCCGCCATCGTCGCCGCGCACCATCCAGCCGCCTCCCTGATCGCCTGGCGCCATGGAGATGACTGCGCCGTCTTCGCGGTCGACCAACAAATCCGGCCGGAGGCACGCGACTGCATCGCAGCGCTGCGCGAGCTTGGTCTCGAGATCCGCATCCTCTCCGGAGACCGAAGCGAAGCTGTCGCGCCGGTCGCCTCGGCCCTCGGCATCACGGAGGCCGAGTCCGGCCTGCGCCCCGACGAGAAGCTCAAGGCCCTCGATCGGCTCAGCGCCAAGGGGCGCAAGGTGCTGATGATCGGGGATGGGCTCAACGACGCCCCAGCCCTTGCCAAGGCCCATGTCTCGATCTCGCCGATCAGCGCCACCGACCTGGCGCAGGCCTCGGCCGACATCGTCTTCATCGGCGACAGCCTGATGCCGGTCGCAGACAGCCTGCGGATCGCTCGCCGGGCCCGCAACCTCATGCTGGAAAACCTCTGGTTTGCGGTGCTTTACAATGCCGTCGCGGTGCCGATTGCCGTCGCGGGTTTCGCGACGCCGCTGGTCGCAGCCGTCGCGATGTCGGGCTCTTCGCTGGTGGTCACGCTCAACGCACTGCGCGCCGGTCGCGGCCTGCCGCGGCAGAATACGGGAGTGGCGTCATGAATATCCTGGTGATCCTGTTCCCCCTGGCGCTCGGTCTCGGACTGCTGGGGTTGGCTGCCTTCTTCTGGTGCATGCGCACCGGCCAGTTCAGTGATCTCGAGGGACCGAGCTGGCGCATCCTGAGGGATGACGACCTGCGATCGCCTGGCGACACCCGCATCAACGATCATTGACGCAGCAGCCATTCCGCCCTTACCTCGCCGGCGACGGTTCCCTTAGGGGATCAAAAGGGAATGCGGTGCGGATGGTTCGCCATTCAATGCCGTAGCTGCCCCCGCAACTGTAAGCGGCGAGCCTTTCGCCACACGCCACTGGGGCCCTCGGACCTGGGAAGGCGGCGTCAAGGCACCGACCCGCGAGCCAGGAGACCTGCCGTCAGCCGTGGTCACACGCGAACACGTTCGGACGGGGTGTTTCGATCGCTTGTTGAACCGCACGCTGGCTAAGGGCAGCGGGTGGGGCCTCGCGTTCGCGGTGACGTGCCACTGACGTCAACGCCCGAGGTCCCATCGTGATCCGCCCTCCCAAGGTTGCCCGGCGCAGCCGGCTTCTCATCGCCCTGCCGCTCCTCGTCTCCGCCGGCTCCCTCCCCGCCAGCCAGACCTGCGCCCAGTCAGCCACCGAATCGATTGCCCTCGACGAAATCGTCGTCAGCGCCACGGCCCGGCCCACGCCAGCCCGCGAAATCGCCAATTCCGTGACGGTCATCACCGCCGGCGATATCGAGCGCGAGCAACGCCGGACCCTGCCGCAGGCGCTGGCCGCCGTTCCCGGCCTCAATGTCGTGCAGACCGGCGGGCCGGGCGGGCTGACCTCGGTCTTCATCCGCGGCACCAACTCCAACCACGTCAAGGTGTTGATCGACGGCATCGAGGCCAACGACCCGGCGACCCCGAACCGCTCCTTCGATTTCGGCTCGATGCTGACCGACGACATCGAGCGCATCGAAGTGCTGCGCGGACCGCAAAGCGGCCTCTACGGCGCCAACGCGCTGGGCGGCGTCATCTCGATCACCACCAAGCGCGGCGAGGGTTCGCCGAAGCTGACGGCCCGCGCCGAGGCCGGCTCATATGGCACCTTCAACCAGGCGGTCGGCCTCAGCGGCGGCGATGATCGTTTCAACTACGCCCTCAGCATCGCCCATTTCAAATCGGATTCGACCCCGGTGACGCCTCCCGGGCTCGTTCCACCCGGACGCCGCAGCAACCCGAATTCCTACGACAACTGGACCTATTCGGCCCGGTTCGGCGTCGCGCTGTCCGATACGCTGTCGCTGAACTGGGTCGGCCGGTACACTGACGGCTACCTGCTCTTCACCGGCGATTCCGGCTTTCCGAGCACGCCCAGCGGCTTCCGCAGCAGCCAGGACTACAAGCAGGCCTTCACCCGCGGAGAGGTCGTCTGGGACCCGCTTGGTGGGCGCTTCGTCAATCGCTTCGGCCTGTCCTACAGCAATCAGGACCGCACCGGCCGCACGCCGAATGCGATTGGTATCCTCGGCCTGCCGACGGAAAACCTCGGCGAGCGCACCAAGGTCGACTGGCGCGGCGACCTGGAGCTGATGAAGGGGCAAACCCTGGTGATGGGCCTGCAATATGAGCGCGAACGGCTGGAAACCCGCGCGCTCACGGCATCCAACGGCAATACGGGCGCCTTTGCCGAACTGCAGTCGAATTTCGGCGACCGGCTCTTCATGGTCTCGAATATCCGCTACGACGATGACGAGACCTTCGGCGGCCACACGACGTATCGCTTCGCGCCGGCCTATATCGTGCCGGGGACCGAAACCAAGCTGAAGGCAAGCTACGGCACGGGGTTCAAGGCGCCGACGTTGAGCGAGCGCTTCAGCGATTTTCGCCCGGCCTCCAACTTCTTCGGCAATCCCAACCTGAAGCCGGAGGAAAGCCGCGGTTGGGATCTCGGCTTCGAGCAGCCCTTGCTCGCCGACAAGGTCCGTTTCGGCGCCACCTATTTCCACAACGACATCGAGAACCTGATCGTCACCAACGTGGCGCGGGACTCCTATGCCAATATCGGCAAGGCCACGACCAAGGGTGTCGAAGCCTTTGCCGCGCTCGAAATCTCGCCGCAGTTCAAGGTGCGGGCCGACTACACCTTCACCATCGCCAAGGACGACATCGCCCGGCAGGAACTGCTGCGCCGTCCCCGTCACAAGGCCAGCGTGACGGCGAGCTGGACTCCGGTTGACAAGCTCACCCTTTCGGCGACGCTGATCTATGTGGGTGAGCGCGTCGACGGAAACCGTGACTTCTCGATCTCGCGCATGCGGGCGCCGGGTGCGGCCATCGTCAATCTCGCCGCCGAGTACCAGGCGACGGACAGGCTCAGTGTCTTCGGTCGCATCGATAACCTGCTGGACAAGCGCTACGAGAACCCGGTCGGCTTCTTGGTGCCGGGTCTGAGCGCTTATGGCGGTCTGAAGGTAACGCTGTGAGGCGTTGGGCGGCCCGTGCGATGACCGGCAGCGCCGTTCTGGCGCTTGGCCTCTTTCTCGGTTTCGGCGGCCTGACGGCCGCCGAAACGCCGGCCAAGCCATCCCGCATCGTCTCGCTGAACATGTGCACGGACGAACTGGTGCTTCGGCTCGCCGAGCGCGACCGCATCGCCTCGATCACCTGGCTCTCGCAGGACCCGCGCAACGCCAACATGGCCGAGATTGCCAGGACCATTCCGGCCAATCACGGCCTCGTGGAGGAGGTGCTGAGCTACAAGCCGGACCTGATCATCGCCGGCGCCTATACGACGCGCAGCACCGTCGCGTTGCTGAAGAAGGCGGGCGTACCGGTCCGCGAGTTCGGGGTGCCGCGCAATCTCGCTGAAATGCGTGCCCAGATCGCCGAGATGGCGGCCCTGCTCGGCGAGGCGGAACGCGGCGCGGCCCTGATCGCTGCGATAGACCAACGCCTCGAGGCACTCGCGGCGAGCCCAATCGCCGGCCATCCCAGGGCGCTGGTCCTACGGCCGAACGGCTTCACGGTCGGGCGCGGCTCCCTGGTGGACGAGATCCTGACCCGCGCCGGCCTGACCAATCTCGCCGCCGAACTCGGCGTCGACAACTACGGCCAGATCGCGCTGGAGACGGTCGCACTCGGGCAGGCCGACATGCTGATCCTCAACACCACGCCGGGCGGGCCGCCCTCGCTCGCCCATGAGATCCTTCATCATCCGCTCCTGGCGAAGCTCGGCGAGCGGGTCAGGCTCGTCGCCCTCCCCTCGAAACTCTGGACCTGCGCCGGACCGGCCGTGCTCGATGCGATCGAGTTGCTTGCCGCCTCCCGCAGGCAAGGATCGCGCTCATGACACTGGCGGTTCAGGACAGGTTGCGGGCTACGACGCCGAAGCTGGCGCGGCTCATTCTCGTGCTGGCCCTGTTGATGCTGGCCATGATGCTCGTTTCGATGGCCGTGGGTTATGCTCCGCTCGACATCAAGGCCGCCCTCGCCGACGCCCTTGCCGGGCGGAAGACCCTGCCGGCGCTCGTCCTTGTCGAACTCCGCCTGCCGCGCGCGCTGCTCGGCGCGCTTGTCGGTTTCAGTCTCGGGCTTGCGGGCGCCGCCATGCAGGGCCTGCTGCGCAATCCCCTTGCCGAACCCGGAATCCTCGGAATTTCGAGCGCCGCCGCCTTCGGCGCAGTCGTGGTCTTTTACAGCGGCTTGTCAGCGACGATGGCGCTCGCCCTCCCCTTGGGCGGCATGGCCGGCGCCGCAATGGCGACGCTTCTGCTCTACGCCTTCCTGGGGCGCGGCGCCGGAACGATGACGCTGATCCTCGCCGGTGTCGCGATCAACAGCTTCGCCGGTGCGATGACCGCGCTTGCGCTCAACCTCGCGCCAAATCCCTACGCCGCACTGGAAATCGTATTCTGGCTGATGGGCTCGCTCGCGGACCGCAGCCTGCTCCATGTCTGGCTCGTGCTGCCACCGATGCTCCTCGGCTGGCTGCTGCTGCTTTCGACGGCGCCTGCCCTCGACGCCCTCACCCTCGGCGAGGACACGGCTAAGAGCCTCGGCTTCGACCTGACCTGGCTGCGCGCCCGGCTGATCGGCGGAGCCGCGCTCGCCGTCGGCAGCGCGGTCGCGGTCACCGGTGCGATCGGCTTCGTCGGCCTCGTCGTGCCGCATCTGCTGCGTCCGCTGGTCGGCAACCGGCCGGGCCGGCTGCTGCTCGTCAGCGGCTTCGGCGGAGCAATCCTGACGCTCGCCGCCGATACCGCGCTGCGCCTCGCCCCGATCCGACCCGAGCTGAAGCTCGGCGTGGTCACCGCGCTGATCGGAGCACCCTTCCTGTTCCACCTGATCCATCGCCTGCGGCGGGACGTCTGATGAAGATCGAAGCCTCGGGGATCTCGCTCGCGCTCGGTGGGAAGCCGATCCTGCGCGATATCGATATCGCGCTCTCGGCAGGCGAAATGGTCGGGCTGATCGGCCCCAACGGCGCCGGCAAGACGACCTTGCTGCGCGTGCTCACCGATCTCGTTGCGCCCGATTCCGGCGAGGTGCGCTATGATGGTTTGTCGGTTCGGAGCCTCGGGCGCAAGGAACTGGCGCGGCGCATCGCCTTCCTTGCGCAAGGTGGCGCAGTGCACTGGTCGATGCGCGCACAGGCCCTTGTCGGACTTGGCCGACTGCCGCATCGCCGGCCCTTTGCCGGGGAGAACGAGGCCGATCGCGCCGCAGTTGCGCGCGCCATGGCAGCGGCCGACGCCACCGCGTTTGCCGACAGGACAGTCGAGACCCTCTCGGGCGGAGAGCGCATGCGCGTGCTGCTGGCCCGCGCGCTCGCCGTCGAGGCGTCGATCCTGCTCGCCGACGAACCTCTCGCCGCGCTCGACCCGCTGCACCAGCTCGAAGTCATGGAGCTTCTGCGCCGGACCGCTGCCGGCGGCACCGGCGTGGCGGTCATCCTGCATGACCTGACCCTGGCCGCGCGTTTCTGCGATCGTCTCATCCTGCTCGATCGCGGCAGGCTCATTGCCGATGGTTCTCCCGCAACCGTCCTCAACGACGCCAATCTTGCTGCTGTCTTCGGCATCACCGCGGCCCGCGGCTCGGAAGTCGGCGCACCATACCTGCTGCCCTGGCGGCGCCTCACATCGGAACAGTCGTGACATGACAGCCCCTGACGACATTCGCGCGCTCCTGCGCGCCCATCTCGCCGACCCCGCCTCCCAGTGGAATCTCGGTACCTTTGGCGCCATTGCCGAGTTCATGCGCGATTCGAACGAACCTGTTGAGCATACTGATAAGACTCATCTCCTTGCGGCCACGACTGCGCGCGGCGGCATTGGCTTCGGCGACCTGACCGGCGTGACGCCCTTCGCGTCAGAATCCGCGACCGGCCAGGGCTGGAACCACCGTATCGCGCTCTGCCTGCCGCAGACCGCCTGCGCGATGAACCGGCGCACGGCCTTGACCGAACTCGGCCCCGACGGCGACGCGCTGCGCGAGCAGGATCGCGAGGGCCTCCTCTTCGACATGGGCCTCGATACCTTGCAGGTCGATATCTGCATCCGAACCAGCGCTCCGGCGCTGATCGACGCCTTGCGTGCCGCATGCGGCCGCCCGCTTTTCGAGGCCGGCAACGCCGCCATGGCTGCGATCGTCGCAGCCGGGCCGCATCGCGTCTTCATCACGCGCTTCGGCCGTTGCGAAGTCTACCAGCCAATCCCTCCGGCAGATGGCAAGAGCCCCGAGGGGCCCCATACCCATGTCCTGCCCAAGCTGATGCGCTCCGGCCGGACGCATGCCGCCACGGAGCTCGTCCCGGCGGGCCTCGTGCCCTGTGCTCATCTCGTGCCGGCGCATCCGGTCAAGGATGCGATGGGCCGGCCGACGCCTTTCGATGCGACCGTCCAGGAGCAGTTCCAGGACCTGCTGGTGCGCTATGGCGATGCCGAACTGGTCCGGCTGAAGCAGAGCGTGCTCGCCGCCATTGCTGCAGGAGCCGCCCCCTCGACCGTTCCTGCCCCGCAGGATCGGTTTGCGCGTCACGCCGTACGGGCGACATTGCGCCAACTCGCGGCGTCCGGCGACGTCCTGCCCGGGCTTTCCACCTGGATCTCCGCTCATGACGAACGGCGGGCAGAGGATGCCGGGGCAGATGACGCTGGCGCGGATGACGCCGCCGATGCCTATGGCCATGCGAGCTGAGGGGCCGATGCTTCCCCCAGCCGGGCGCCGTTCTCCCGCAAGGTCCCCGAACTCATGCGGCAGGAGGCGATCCCCTGCGGCTTCTCCCCTCCAGATCGCTTGCAGACTGTGCAGGATCTCGTCGCCATAGCAGCGATTGAGCGAGCTCCCGTCGATGCTGACGAGATGGCAATCCTGGCGGGTAGGCGAACGGTCCGAGGACCGCGCCGCTCGACGATGGCATTACCTCGATGCGGAGCGGCAACAACGAACTCGAGAACTGCGATGAGGACGCGATCTGCGCCGGAGACGGCCGCCCCTTCGCGCAAAGCCTTGGCCGCCCGGCGCAACCGATTCTGATGACGAAGCTTTCCTTCGAGACGCAGGCCTCCCACGCCCCCGGGAAACGCCCATCTGTCATCAGTCAGGGCGGTGGGCGGGCATTGCGCACGACGTTCAGACCTGGTCCGGCGACAATGAAGCGGCTTGGAAGACTCCGATGCTCTACGTTCAGCGTCGATCCACTTCGGACAGGCGCGGTAAGCGCTCCCGCCCCAAAGTCAGCCTCGCGCGCCGGAGAGGATGATGCGCGATCCCTCGCGGTCTGCGCGTTCGAGGCGCTGACGAAACCCGCAGGCGCCGGTCTCGAACGAACGGGTCCGCTGCTCGCTCGCCGGCAGCGCCAGATTCCGGCCCAGCATCGTCCGTGCCGGTGAAAGGCCGAGCAGGCCGAGCACGGTCGGGCCGATATCGATGATGCCGCAGGCGCGGACATCCTTCACCCCGGGCTCGAAGCCGCCACCGCGGACGGCCAGAACGGTGTTGAGTTCGTGCCGGTTGAGTCCGCCATGCATGCCGCCGCCGACCGGCACATCGAACTTGGTCAGGAGCCCGAGCCCGGGATTGCCATAGCTGTCCGGCTCGTCGCCGGAGCGCAGGACGTAGATGAGATCGGGCTGGCGAGCATGGTCGAGATCGACCAGCGAGAGCGCAAAACTTCCCTCGCCCTCGCCCTCAACCTCGTTGCGGGCCTTCGAGAAGAGCATGCCCAGGAAGTCCTGCTCCCGGAGCCAGGCGGCAATCGCGTCGCGCCGGGTCGCTCCTCCCTCGAGGATGCGGATCTCCCCCATATTGCCGCCGGTCATCGAGAAGCTGGCGCCGGCCAGCGTCCGCTCGGCGGCACGGCGACCGGCATGGCCTTGCCCACGCAGCAACTCGGAGAGAGCGAGCTCGCCCTTGGTCGAGATCTGGCCGTGATCCGAGGCCGCGATGACGGCATAGCGCTCGGCATCGGGCTGCCCCTCGATCCATTCCAGCAGCCTGCCGAAGGCGGCATCGACATGTCTGAGCACCGAAAGCGTCTCGGGCGAGCCGAGAAAGCGGTAATGGAAGGAGGTGTCGGGCTCATTGAACCAGATCAGCGCGACGTCGGGCTTCATCTCGGCCAACACATGCTCGCGCAGCACCCGTTCCGCGTAGTCGATTTCCTCGAAGCGCGGCAGGCTGCGCGGCGGCAGCGCCCCGAAGCGCGCGACGACTTCGTCCACCGCTTCCGGCGTCTGGCTGTGCTCGCGGCCGAGGATCGAGAAGGTCCAGTGGCCGTTGGCCCTGGCACGCGGATTGATCAGATAGGCAGAGCCGGCCGAGCCGGTATGGACCACGGCGAGCCGCTTGCCGGCCTTCGCCAGCACATCGCCGAAGCTCTCCGCCTCGACCAGGCCTCCACCGGTCGCAGCCTCCGCCAGCGCGATATCGTCGGCGCGGCTCATGTCGAGCGCATGCTCGAGAGTCACCTCGGGAAACAGGAAGGCGTTGCCGACGACGCCGTGCACCTTTGGCGGCGCGCCGGTTGCGATCGACGTGGTGGCCACGCGCGTCATCGACGGAAAGACGCTGCGCGCCTCGCGGAACCAGGTGCCCTGCCCTGTAAAACGCGCCAGATTCGGCATCAACTCCGGCCGGATGAAGTCGGGACGCAGGCCATCGAAGACGCAGATGACGACGCGGGCGGCTGCGGCCTTGGCGGGATCGCTCATGCGCTCTTCCTCAGGCCACTGGTCAGCGCCTGCACCGCAAGCGCCCGTGTTGCAGCCACGCACTCATCGGCCGCGTACCAGAAGCGAGGATTGAGCTCGATGTTGAAGAGGACGCCGTCCGGGAAGACACAGGCCTCCATCAGCTCCTGCCAGGGAATATCGCCCCAACCGACCGGCAGGTGCAGGTCACCATGTCCGAAGGCGAGCTTCTCGCTCAGGCTGTAGGTCTCGATCGCGTCAGCCCGGCCGAAGGAGTCGTGCACATGCAGATGCTTGGCGAGAGGGGCAAGCGCCTTGATCTCTGAGAGATAGTCGCCGCCGAAATAGCCCGTGCGCAAATAGGAATGGCTGAAGTCGAGCGTCGCCCAGACATGGGAATGGCCGATCTTTGTGAGTTCCTCGGCGAGCCGCGACGGCATCGAGGCATGCATCCTGCCATGGTGGCCGCCGAACATGGTCTCGACGCAAAGCAGCAACCCGAACTCGCGCGCCACATCCCCGGCCCTCGACAGCCATTCGCGCTGGCGATCATAGGCAGCCTCGACCACCTCGCCGGGCTGGGCCGGCATGACGCCGGAATGCATGACGTAATGCACGGCGCCAACCTCGGCTGCGACCTCGAGCGAGGCCTTGAGCACCTCGAAATGGCGCGGCAGCCGCGCGGGATCGTCGAAGAAATTGATCGCCAACGGACCATGCGCGGAATAGGCGAGCTTGCGCCCGGAACAGGCCCGCTTGAGCAGATCGAGATGCGGACGGCGGATGCGCCCCCCGATGATCAGGTCCATGTCGAAGATCGGCAACTCCGTGGACTCGACACCGAGCGTCTCGATCTTGTCGAGGATCGCGGCGAAATCGGAAAGGTCGCTCTTCGGGCGCGGAGCCGTGATGCCGAAACCGCGGACGCCATTGGAATGCATGTTGTCTCTCCAGGATCAGCGCAGGGTCGGATCGAGCCGGTCGCGCAGCCAGTCGCCGACGAGACTCACCGCCAGCGTCGTCAACACGATGGTGCCGGCTGGCGCGAGCATGATCCAGGGGGCACGGGTCAGATATTCGCGACCATAGCCGACCATGTTGCCGAGGCTCGTCATCGGTGGCTGAACACCGAGCCCCAGAAAGGACAACCCGCTCTCGAGCAGGATGACTTCGGGAAAGGTCAGCGTCATCGAGACGATCAGCGTCGAGGCGATGTTCGGCAGGATATGGCGCAGGTAGACGCGCGCTGGGCTTGCCCCGATCTGGCGTACCGCCCCGGCATAGCCCTGCGCGCCTGCCGAGATCGCCAGGCCGCGCGAGATACGGGCATAGCGCTCCCAGCCATAGAGCCCCATCAGCCCGATGAAGAGCGGCAGCGCATTGCCGAAGAAGGCAAGCACCGAGAGCGCCAGGATCAGGAAAGGCATGGCTGCCTGGAAATCGGCCAGCATCAGCACGAACTGCTCGACCCAGCCGCGGAAATGCGCAGCGAGAAAGCCCATCACCGTGCCGAACACCGCCGAGATCACGGTCGCACCGAAGGCGACCAGCAGCGAGATGCGGATCGAAACGATCAGGCGCGAGAGCACATCGCGGCCGAGTTCGTCCGTGCCGAGCCAGTGCAGCACATGGCCGGGCGGCGAAAGCCGATTGCGCAGGTCGTAGGCCGTGAAGCGATAGGGCGTGATCCAGTCCGCCGTCAGCGCCACGATCAGGATGAAGCCGATCCAGATCAGCCCGAACCAGACCAGCAGCGGGATGCGGCTCTTCCGCTGCGGAGCAGCCTTGTCGACGGAGGCAGGGGTGGCGCCGACGGCTGTGATATCGGCCATCTCAATGCGCTCCCGCCTTGGCGCCGCTGCGCAGGCGTGGATCGAGCACGCCGTAAAGCAGATCGACGATCAGATTGGCGCTGACCATGGTGATTGCGACCAGGAGGAGGATGCACTGCACGATGGCAAGATCGCGATTGGCGACCGACACCACCAGCAGCCGCCCGACGCCCGGCCAGGAGAACACGCTCTCGACCACCACCGCGCCGGCGATCAGGCTGCCGACCATGAAGCCGACGATGGTGACCGTCGGGACTGCCGCATTGGGCAGCGCGTGGCCGCGCACCACGGCCGGCCACGGCACGCCCTTGGCGCTGGCCGTACGGATATAGGATTGGCCGAGCACCTCGAGCATGGCGCTGCGGGTGAAGCGGGCAAGGACTGCCGCGCCGCCGATACCGAGCGTCAGCACCGGCAGGATGGCGTGGCGCCAGCTCTCCTGGCCGCCGGAGGGCAGCCAGCCGAGCTGGACCGAGAAGATCAGCACCAGGACCAGGCCGAGCACGAAGCTCGGCACTGTGAAGCCAGCGACTGCCGTGACCATGACGATGCGGTCGATCAGGCTGTCGCGGTGCAGGGAGGCATAAATGCCGGCAGGGATGCCGATGCCGAGCTTGAGGGCCAGCGCCGGCAGGGTCAGCGCCAGCGTGGCCGGGATGCGTTCGGCGACGAGTTCGAGAGCCGGCCGACCGTCGCGCATCGACTGGCCAAGCTCGCCCTGCCCGATCGCCGAGAAATAGCGGAGATATTGCAGCCAGATCGGATCATCGAGGCCCCAGGCCTTGCGGAAGGCGGCGATGGCCTCAGGCGGAGCATCCACGCTCATGATGATCAGAGCCGGATCGCCGGAAAGTCTCAGCACCACGAAGGCGAAGGTCACGACGAGGGCGACAGTCAGCGCCGCGCGCCCGAGACGCAGAAAGAAGAAACGCAGCATCAGCTCGCAGCCTTCAGGAAATTGGCCTGGTCATGGGCAACATGGCAGGCAGCAAGCCGGCCATCCGGCATCGGCTTCAGCAACGGGCTCTCGACCATGCAGCGCTCGCGCGCCGCATGGCAGCGGGGATGGAAGGCGCATCCGGAGGGGCGCGCCGCCGGGTTCGGCGGGTCGCCCTGCAGAACGATCCGGGGGCGTGCGCGGCGGCCCGGCACCGGTGCGGCCGAGACGAGTGCCTCCGTATAGGGATGCGCCGGATTGGAGAGCAGCAGATCGGCCTCTCCCTCTTCGACGATCCGGCCGAGATACATCACCGCGACGCGATGGCTGACCTGCCTGATCACCTTGAGATCATGGCTGATGAAGAGCAGACCGAGGCCGAGTTCCTCCTGGATATCGACCAGGAGATTGATCACCTGCGCCTGAATCGAGACGTCGAGCGCCGAGACCGGCTCATCGCAGACCAGGAGGTCGGGCTTGGTGGCGAGCGCGCGCGCGATCACGGCGCGCTGGCGTTGTCCGCCGGAGAGTTCATGCGGGTAGCGCCGGCCCTGGTCGGCGCGCAGGCCGACTGATTGCAGCAACGCGAAAGCCAGCGCCTCACGCTCCTTCGGCTCGCCGAACCCATGCACGTCGAAGGGCTCGCGCACCTGTTCGACGATCTGGAGGCGCCGGTCGAGCGCGCCCAGCGGATCCTGGTAGATCATCTGCATGCGCGCGCGCATCTGGCGCCAGGCCAAGGTGTCGGTCGCCGGCATGGGAGCGCCGTTGAACAGAACATCCCCCGCATCCGGCATCTCAAGCCCGAGTGCGAGCCTGCCCGTGGTTGATTTACCGGAGCCGGATTCGCCGACGAGGCCAAGTGTCCGGCCGCGTTCGACCGTCAGCGAGACGCCATCGACGGCGCGCACCTCGACGGAGCGGCCAAGCAGGCCTTTGCGCATGCCGTAGCAGCGCGTGACATTGCGCGTCTGAAGCAAGGGAGCGCTCATGCGTAAACCGGCTCCCGCGGGCGCACCGGTTCGGCCTGAAGCGCCTTGATGCAGGCCGCAAAGCGTCCCGGCGCCTTCCATGCCAGGGGCGGCACGCCAGCATCGCAGGCCTCCCCCCGTCGCGGGCAGCGTGGCGCGAAGGCGCAGCCGGGTGGCAGGTTCCAGGGCTCGGGCACATTGCCTTCGATCGGGTCGAGCCTGCGGCGCACGCCTTCCAGCGGCGGCAGTGCGGCGATCAAGCCCTGCGTGTAAGGATGCAGCGGCTCGTCGAACAGCGACTGAGCCTCGGCAGTCTCGATGATCCGCCCGGCATACATCACGCAGACCCGGTCGCAGGTCTGCGATATCACGCCGAGATCATGGCTGATCAGCACCAGCGCCATGTCGGTCTCGCGCCGGATCTTGGTCAACAGCTCGAGGATCTGCGCCTGGATGGTGGCATCGAGCGCCGTGGTCGGCTCATCCGCCACGAGCAGATCGGGTTTGCCGGCGAGCGCCATGGCAATCATCACGCGCTGATTCTGCCCCCCCGAGAGCTCATGCGGGAAGGCATCGAGCCGGCGCGCCGCGTCCGGAATCCCGACGAGATCGAACAGGCGTCTCGCCTCCGCCTTGATCGCCGCCCCGGAGAGGCCGCCATGCAGCGCCAGGGCCTCGCCCACCTGCTTGCCGAGGCGAAGAACGGGATTGAGCGCGCTCGCCGGATCCTGGAAGATCATGGCAATGCGCCCACCACGCACCGTGTCCAGCACGTTCGGTTCGGCGTCGATCAGCTCCGTGCTGCCCAGCCTGACATTGCCGGAGACGCTCGCCTTCTTCGGCAGGAGGCCGAGAGCGGCCAGCCAGGTCACCGATTTGCCGCAGCCGGACTCGCCGACCAGGCCGACCGCCTCGCCGCGAGCGACCGAGAGATCGATGCCGTGCAACACCTTCACGCCGTCGAAGGCGACCGTCAGTCCGTTGATCTCGACCAGCGGGTCGGCGACGCTGCCGAACCTGTCCAACATGGCGCTCACGAGCGGAACCCGCCCCAGTTGCGCGCACTGAAATCCATGACGAAGGACTGCGCCGCCTTCCACTGGATATCCCGGCGCTTCGCCGTGAAATTCGCGGTCTGGTGCAGCACCGTATAGGCGGGGTCCTCGCGCTCGCAGATTTCCAGGATGCGTCGGAACATCGCCTTGCGCCTGGCGCGATCAGTCGAGGTTTCAAGCTCGTCGGAAAGCTTGCCCATCTCGTCATTGCGCCATTCGCCGATCTGCCATTGCTGGCCGGTCGGGCCGTGCTGTGCAGTGATCGAGGCGACAGGATCGTTGAAGGCGGCGCTGTTCGACCAGTCGCGCACCGCCCGCGTCGGCCCCTTGGCGAGAACCTGCGGGAAGTTCTCCTTGCTTTCGATCTCGACGTTCAGGCCGATCTCGCGCCAGCTCTCGATCAGCACCTGCGCCGTCGAAACCTGGCCGGTATAGTAGTTGTTGAGTAGTCGATAAGGAATCGTGTCGCCCTTGTAGCCCGACTGCTTAACCAGTTCGCGGGCGAGCTTGGGATCGAAGGCCGGCACCGCCCAATCCTCGATGAACATGTCGCCGTAGAACTCCCATTGCAGCCCCTTGGGTACCCGGGTGCGCCCGCCCCAGAGCGCATCGACGATGGTCTGGCGGTCGATGGCATGGGTCATGGCCCGGCGCACCAGCGGGTTCTCGAGCTGGGGGTGGGTCTTGTCGAAGGTCGTCAGGCGGTGATTGGTGATCAGGCCACCGAGCACCTCATGACGCGGGTTCTTCTCGATCTCGCTGATCTGGTCAGGCGGGATATCGCAGGCAAAATCATACTCGCCCGAACGCAGGCCGTTGATGCGGGACGCCGTCTCCGGCACCTCCACGAAGCGGATCTGCCGCAGCGGCGGCCGGCCGCCCCAGTAGTCGTCATGCGCGACGAGCGTCAGCGACTGGTCGGGTTTGAACTCGGCGATCCCATAGGGGCCCGTGCCGACGGGCTTGCGCGCCCAGTCGAGCCAGCTTGCTGCTTCGGCGAAGGCCTTGCGCGAGACGATGATGCCGACATTGCGCGAGATGCGACCTTCAAGCGTCACATCCGGCGTCTTGTTGACGAAGCGAACCGTCCGCGGATCGACGATCTCGATCTTCTCGAAACCGGGGAAGGCTCGCTTGGCTACGGCCACCACCTCGGCGGGCGGCTGCTTGCCGGCGGCGCCTGCGGTCACGGAACCAAACAACCCTGCCGAGCCCGCCTGCCCCGCTCCGCCCCACATCCGCTCGGTGCCGAAGGAGAAGGCGACGTCCTCGGCGGTCATGGTCTCGCCGTTATGAAACTTGACGCCCTGGCGCAGTGTCAGCTCGACAGTGCGGTCGTCGATGCGGCGCCAGGCCGTGGCGAGGCCCGGCCGGAGCGACAGGTCGCCGCCCCAGTCGGTATCGATCAGGCTCTCGGCATAGCTGTAAAAGGTACGCGTGCCGACATTGGACTGCTCGCGCAGCGTTTCCAACGTGTTGGAATTGGCGATCTTCTGGACCGCGATGGTGATCGAGGGCCGATTGTCAGCCTGGGCGATCGCGAAGCGCGGCAGGATCAGGGCACCGGTCGAGGCCGCGCCGAGGCCAAGCGCATGGCGGCGTGTCAGATGGGTCAAGGAACCCTCCAGAAGTCATCGGAAACAGAAAACGGCGCGCCCTTTCGGGGCGCGCCGCGATCGAACTGCGTTCAGCTCCGGCCGCCCCAGTTCTCGGCGCGGAAATCCATGGCGAAGGCCGGCGAGGCCTTCCAGCCGAGCGCCTTGGGCTTGGCCGTGAAGGTCGCGTTCTGGTGGAGCACAGTATAGGCCGGGTCCTCGCGCTCGGCGATTTCCAGCATGCGGCGGAACGCGGCCTTGCGGCGGGCGCGGTCGGTCGATGTTTCGAGCTCGACCGAAAGCGTGTTCATCTCGTCATTGCGCCATTCGCCGGCCTGCTGCTGCTGGCCGTTGGGGCCGTGCTGGGCGACGATCGAGGAGACGGGATCATTGAACGGCGCCGAATTCGACCAGTCGCGCACCGCCCGGGTCGGCGTGCGCTCGAGAATCTGCTGCCAGTTCTCCTTGACCTGGATTTCGACGTTGAGCCCTGCCTCTTTCCACATCTCGACCAGAACCTGCGCCGTGGCAGTCTGGTTGGTGTAGTAGTTGTTGAGCAGCCGATAGGGGATCGGATCGCCCTTGTAGCCGGACTGCTTGACCAGCTCGCGCGCCAGCTTCAGATCGAAGGCCGGCACCGCCCAATCGGCGTGGAACATCTCGCCATAATAGGGCCATTGCAGCCCCTTCGGCACGACGGTACGGCCGGCCCAGAGCGAGTCGACGATCGCCTGCCGGTCGATCGAATGCGTCATGGCGCGGCGAACCAGCGGATTTTGCAGCTGCGCGTGGTTCTTGTCGAACACCGTCAGGCGGTGATTGAGAATGGTCCCGCCCTGCACTTCGAAGGCCGGGTTCTTCTCGATCTGGGAGATCTGGTCCGGCGGGATGTCGCAGGCGAACTGGTACTGGCCCGAGAGCAGGCCGTTGATGCGGGACGCCGTTTCCGGCACCTCGACGAAACGGATCTGCTTCAGCGGCGGGCGGCCGCCCCAGTACTCGTCATGGGCCTCGAGCAGCAGCGAGACGTCCGGACGATACTCGGCGATCCGGTAGGGACCAGTCGTGACCGGCCTCGTCGCCCAGTCGCTATAGGTCTTCGCCTCTTCGAAGGCGCGCCGGTTCATGATCTCGCTGCCATAGCGCGAGATGCGGCCCTCCATCGTCACATCGGGCGTGCCGTTGACGAAGCGCACTGTGTATTTGTCGACGATCTCGATGCCGAGCAGAGCCGGCCAGGAGCGGCGCGCCACCGCCGGCACTTCCGCCGGCAGTTCCTTGTTGGCGCGGCCCCCACCGACGACGAAGTCGACCGAGATCGTCTTCCCCTGCGACGGCTGCGTGTCGCCAAACATGCGCTGCCTGCTGAAGGAGAACGCGACATCCTCCGCCGTCAGCTCGTCGCCATTGTGGAACTTCACGCCGCGGCGCAGCTTGAGTTCGACAGTCTTGTCGTCGATGCGCTTCCACTCGGTGGCGAGACCGGGAACGGTCTCGAGATTGCCGAGCCAGTTGCGACCGATCAGCCCCTCCCAGATCGACGAGAAGAAGACGCGCTCGCCGACATTGGACTGCTCGCGCAGCACGTCGAGCGTGTTGGAATTGGCGATCTTCTGCACCGCGATGGTGATCGAGGGCCGATTATCGGCCTGTGCGATCGCAAAGCGCGGCAGAATGAGGGCCGAGCCGCCAAGCGCTATTGTGCTGCGACGCGTGAAGGAACCGACCATTGTTCATCTCCTGAAGGGGTGGCGTTGGGATCGCGCTCCTCGAGCCCGCGCGGGCCGGAGCGGAAATGGGTCAGGGTCCGATCGGCATGGATCAGCCGCCAGGACAGCGCCTTCTGGGCATAGTCGCGCACCAGGGCGGCATAGGCCGGCTCCCCGGCCAGATTGACGAACTGGTGCGGATCCTTGGCGAGGTCGAAGAAGAGCGGCGGCAGCGCGGCGAAATGGACGTATTTGTAGTGCTCGTCCTGGATCACGCAGAGGCTGGACTGATCCATGTGGAGGCCCAGCACCTGCTCCGGCTGGGAGTAGTGCACGTCGCGGAAATCGTATTCGTAGTGCAGCTCGCTGCGCCAATCGCCCGGCCGCCCCTCGCTGAGGAACGGCATCACCGAGCGCCCGTCGCAGGCACGCGGCGCCTCGCCACCGAGCCAGTCGAGAATGGTCGGCATCACGTCGACACTCTCGGTGAAGGAAGTCTCGATCGCACCGCGGCGCTCGTCCGCTCCGCGCGGGTCCTTCACCACCAGCGGAATGCGGAAGCTCTCGTCGTTGAAGCCGATCTTGCCGAGCAGGTGATGGTCGCCGAGCTGCTCGCCATGATCGCTGGTGAAGACGATCAGCGTGTCGTCCCACTGTCCGGTCTCGTCGAGATAGGCAAAGACCCTGCCGAGGCAGTCGTCGATCTCGGTGATCAGGCCGCAATAAGTCGCCCGCATCTGGCGGATTTCGGCCTCGTCCAAGGTCGCGCCCGAGCCTTCCGCCCCGTGAAAGAAGGAGCCGCGCTTGATCGAGTCGATGTAGAACCTGGTCAGCGGATGCTGAGCCGCCTCGGCCTCCGGCGATTCCGCCCGCACCAGCCCGGGCATATCCTCCGGACGGTACATCGCGTGATAGGGCGCCGGCGCAACGAAGGGCGGATGCGGGCGATAATAGCCGAGATGCAGGAAGAACGGCCGGCCGGCGCGCCCCTTGAGGTAGGTCAGCGCACGCTCGGTGAAGAAGGTCGAGTCGGAGAACTCCTTGGGGATGCGCGACGGCTTGTCGGTCGCACCCGGCACCGAGTCCTCGCCCTCCGGCAGCCAGATATCCTCACGCTTTTCCGGCAATTCGAAGCCGTTCTGCGCCACCCAGCCGAAATAGCCGTCCATATTGGGCTCGAAGGCGCCGACCGAACGGAAACCGTCCATCAGGTCGCCGAGCACCAGAAAGCGCGGGTCGTTCTTCGAGGTCGCACGCGGGTCGGGCGTCGTCGTGGTGTAGCCGATCAGCGCAGGATCATAGCCGATGGCGCGCAGCGCCTTGCCGAGATTGAAATGGCGCTGGTCGAGCGGCACCGTGTTCTGCACGGCACGATGGTTCATCAGGTAGAGGCCGGTGAGCAGGCTGGCGCGGGCCGGACCGCAGGGCACGCAGGCCGTGACATGGTTTCGGAAGGTGACGCCCTCTGCGCAAAGGCGGTCGAGATTGGGCGTCTTCAGGAAGGGATCGCGCCCCTCCGCCCGCATCAGATGCGGTATGAAATCGGCGCGCCATTGGTCGACGACGATCAGGAGAACATTCTGGCGTTTCATTCTCGGCAATCCAGCTGTGAGGCCGCCTGCCTAGGTCGCCTGGATGACGTCGGGATGACTGTTGGATGAAGGCGCGGCGCGGGCATCCCGCGTCGAAGTTCCCCGCCGACAAGGGCCGAACACCCCCGGGCGATCTGCTCCGGGGAGATGAGGCAAAGCTTATCGAACGCCCCACCCGACAGAGGCGTTTATCCCGGTTCGGCTGTGATCTTTGAAATGACGTTTCATTGACCGAAGCGGCACGATGCAGAATGATCATAGTATCGACGGCGTCATTCGCGGCGTCGATCGCGGGATTTGCTGGAGCAGCTTGCACCGCGTCACCAAAGCTAAAAGCACCACGAATGCATTCGTGGGCTCCCGGTTGCTGGAGACACGTTCATGACTGAATCAACATCGAAGAGAACACCACTTCATCTTCATGCAAGCGCGTCTGATTGCACGCATCGATGTTGAACGCTCCCACACGCCGGGCCTGAACAGACCCGCGCTGCTCTTCCTCTGATCCGCATGGGTAACGCCGCTCAGCCCGGCTGAGGCGGAGCCATGTCGAAAACCGTCGACGCCACGTTTGGGTCAGGCAGTGTCTTGGCCCGCTCGGAACGTCTCGCCCCTCATCCCGGTCCGGCCCCTGGCCGGTTCGGTCGGCGAACGCACGGCTTGATCAACAGCCTCAGCGAGATCGCTGCGTCCAAACCCGCCCGCATGGCCTGAAGGATTCCCCATGAGCATCGTCACGCGCTTGCCGACAGCTTCGCCCCCGGTTCGCGACGAAGCAGCCGCATTCCGTGCCGCTTTCCGCCACCTCGCTGGCGGGGTCAGTGTCATCACCACCGGCACAGGCGAGGACCGAACCGGCCTCACGGCCACCTCGGTCGCCTCGCTCTCAGCCGAGCCTCCGACCGTCATGTTCGGACTCAACCGCACATCGTCGAGCTATCCGACCCTGCAGCGGCACCGAAATTTCGGCATCAACTTCCTGAATGCGGCGCAGAAGCAGATCGCGGATCGCTTCGCAGGACGAAACGGCGAGAAGGGCACCGAGCGGTTCCGGCAGGCCGAATGGACCAGCGCCGTCACGGGCGCCCCGCTCCTGGTCGGCGCGCTCGCCTCCCTCGACTGCGAGGTCGAGGAACTGATCGAGCGCCATTCCCACAGCATCATCATCGGCCGCGTGCGGGCCGTCAGATTCGGAGCCGATGAAGCGGCCCTCGTCTACTGGCGCGGTGACTACGAGCGCCTTGGCTGGATGACGGAAGAGGCAGTTGCAGCGCTCGGGCTGCGCGCACTCTGACACCCGCCTCTCACCGAACCGCGCACAGAGCGGCATGCGAGTCCACCTGCATTCAAGAAAGCCGCGCCGATGACCTATCGCCTCAGCCTGCTCGAGAAGAGCCCCGTCTTCGACGGCGAGACCGGCAGCATCGCCCTCGCCCGCTCCGTCGCGCTTGCACAGAACGCGGAGCGCTGGGGTTATCACCGCTTCTGGGTGGCCGAGCATCATGGCATGGCGGGCGTCGCCAGTTCCTCCCCGGAAGTGCTGGCAGCTTACATCCTGGCCAGCACCTCGCGCATTCGGGTCGGTTCAGGCGGCGTCCTTCTCCAGCATTACAGCCCCTACAAGGTGGCGGAGAATTTCCACGTCCTCGCCTCGCTCGCACCGGGCAGAGTCGATCTCGGCATCGGCAAGGCACCGGGCGGATTGCCGCTGGCGACACGCGCGCTGCAATGGGGACATGATCCCGCCGTCCGACGCGACTTCAGCGCGCAGCTGCGCCAACTCGGCGCTTATCTCGATCACGGAACGGACTCCGGCCAGGCCGCCGACAGGCCGCTTGCGACGCCGCTGCCACCCGAAGCGCCACAGTGCTTCCTGCTCGGCGGCGGCCCGGAGAGCGCGCGACTTGCCGCGGAACAGGGCTGGCAGTTCGTCTTTGCCGGTCAGCTCAATGGCGACCACGCGGCGATTGAGGCGAGCATCACCGCCTTCGTAAAGGCCGGCGGCCCCGGCACGCCGCTCCTCGCCGTGACCGCGTTGGCCGCCGAGAGCAGCGAAGAGGCGGAACGGATCGCGGATGGGCTGCAGATCGTGCGCCTCCATCTCGACGATGGTCAGGCTCTCAATGTCGGGAGTGAAGAGCAGGCCGCCGAATATGCCCGGCAAGCGGGCGTGACTTCCTACCGCACAGAGTTGCGCCGGCCGAGCATCGTCGCCGGTACGCCGGCTCGGGTCCGGCGCGAACTCGATGCCCTGCACCGGCGCTTCGGCATCGCTGAATTCATCCTCGATACGCCGGCGGCCGCCCGGCAGCAGCGGCTCACGTCGATCGCGCTGCTCGCCGACGAGGTTCTGGCTGCCGCGGCCTGACCACTTTCTCCACCGGAGCACGTTCCATGAGCAAGAAACCCATCACGTTCGGCATCATGCTGCAGGGCCCGGGCAGCCATATGAATTCCTGGCGCCATCCCAGCAGTCCCGCCGATGCCAGCGTCAATTTCGACTTCTTCGTCCACACCGCGCGCAAGGCGGAGGCTGCCGGCATCGCCTTCGCCTTCGTCGCCGACGGGCTCTACATCAACGACAAGTCGATCCCGCATTTCCTGAACCGCTTCGAGCCACTGACGATCCTGTCAGCGCTGGCCGCCTCGACCAGCAAACTCGGCCTCGTCGGCACCGTCTCGACCTCCTATAGCGACCCGTTCACCATCGCGCGCCAGTTCGGTTCGCTTGATCTGATCTCGGGCGGGCGCGCCGGCTGGAATGCGGTGACCTCCCCGCTCGAAGGCTCGGGCCGCAACTATAGCCGCCCGCATCCTGAACATGCCCTGCGCTACGAGATCGCCACCGAATATCTCGATGTCATCAAGGGCCTCTGGGATTCCTGGGACGACGATGCCTTCCCCCGAAACCGCGAGAGCGGCGCCTTCTTCGACAAGGCCAAGCTGCACACGCTCGGGCACAAGGGTCGCTTCTTCCAGGTCGAGGGTCCGCTGAACATTTCCCGCTCGGCGCAAGGGCAGCCGGTCGTCTTCCAGGCAGGCGCATCCGATGCGGGGATCGGGCTTGCCGGAAAGCACGCCGACGCCGTCTTCAGCAACAATGTCGCGCTCGAAGAGGCGCAGGGCTTCTATCGCAGCATCAAGAACAGCGCCGTCGCTCACGGCCGAAGTGCAGGCGACATCAAGGTCTTCCCGGGTATCGGTCCGATCGTGGGGGCGACCGAACAGGAAGCCGAAGAGAAATACCGCGCCATCCGCGATCTCGTCTCGATCGACGAGGCCCTGCTCTATCTCGGCCGCTTCTTCGACCATCACGATTTCAGCGCCTACCCGCTCGACCAGCCGTTCCCAGAACTTGGGGAGATCGGCAAGAACAGCTTCCGGTCGACCACGGACCGCATCAAGCGCAATGCGGCCGTGAAGGGTCTGAGCCTGCGCGAGGTCGCGCTCGAAGCGACCACGCCGCGAACCGATTTCATCGGCACGGCCGAGGCGGTCGCCGAGCGGATCATTCACCGTGTCGAGCAACAGGCGGCGGATGGCTTCATCCTGGGATTCCCGGTGATCGCCGAGGGCTTCGACGATTTCGCCCGGCTCGTCATCCCGGTGCTCGAAGAGCGCGGCGTCTATGACCGTAGCTTGCCCGGCACGACCCTGCGCGACCATCTCGGTTTGCCGCGCCGGGAAAGCCGGCATGCCGGCGAAGACACGCCGCGGCAGGCCGCGTTGACGCGGTCGGCCGGCTGAGGTGGCTGGGAGATGACCTTTCACACGCGCGATCTCGGCCAGCCAGAGTGCGAAGCAGCGGCACGCGGCATCGCAGCCTTCGCCGACACCTTCATCGCATTGCGCCGCGACCTTCACCGCCACCCCGAACTCGCCTTCGCGGAAAAGCGGACCAGCACGCTCGTCGCCGAACATCTCGCCGGATGGGGCTACGAGGTCACGACGGGGCTCGCCGGCACCGGCGTCGTGGCGACGCTCCGGCGCGGCAGCGGCGAGCGTCGGCTCGGCATCCGTGCCGACATGGACGCGCTGCCGATCCAGGAAGCAACGGGCCTGGCCCATGCCAGCACCCATGCCGGCGCAATGCATGCCTGCGGCCATGACGGGCATACCGCGATCCTGCTCGCGGCAGCGCGCTATCTCGCCGAAAGCGGGCGCTTCTCAGGCACCCTGAACCTAATCTTCCAGCCCGCCGAGGAAACCGGCGCCGGCGCCCGCAAGCTCATCGAGGAGGGACTGTTCGAGCGCTTCGCCTGCGACGCCGTCTTCGGCCTGCACAACTGGCCGGGCGTGCCCACTGGACAATTCGGCTTCATTGCTGGTCCGGCGATGGCCGCGGTCGATCAGGCGCATATCACCGTGCTCGGCAAGGGGGGCCACGGCGCGGCGCCCCATGAGACGGTCGACCCGGTCGTTGCCGCCGCCTCCGTGATCACGGCGCTGCAAAGCGTGGTCTCCCGCAATATCGACCCGCTGGAGGCCGCCGTCGTCACTGTCGGCTCGATCCATGGCGGCACCGCCTCGAATGTCATCCCCGACAGCGTCGAGCTCAAACTGACGATCCGCTCCTTCAGTGGCACGGTCCGCGAGCAGTTGCAGCAGCGCATTCCGGCGCTGGTTCGTGCCCAGGCCGAGAGTTTTGGCGCAAGGGCCGACGTCCGCTACCGGCGCGGCTTCCCTGCGCTGGTCAACCATCAGACGGAAACCGCCTTCGCGCGCGAGGTGGCGGTGGCGACCTTCGGCGAAGAACGGATCGAGCGGGATTTCAGGCCACGCACCGCCAGCGAGGATTTCGCCTTCATCTCGGAGGCTCGCCCCGGCAGCTACCTCTTCGTCGGCAACGGCGAAAGCGCCGCGCTGCATAGCCCTCACTACGACTTCAACGACGCCATCCTGGCCCCCGCGGCGGCCTACTGGGTCGCGCTGGCGCAGGCCTACCTCTCCTGACCCCGCCGGAAAGGCAGCCCATCATGGCCGACAGCTTCATCTACACCACCCCGCTCGACGCGCGCTCGCAGCCCCTGATCGAGGCGCTGACCTGGGAATATGCGACCCGCTATGGCAGCATTTTCGGAGAGCCACCCGGCGCCGAGATGAGCCGCTACCCGGCTGAGCTATTCGCGCCGTCGGATGGCAATTTCGTCCTGCTCGTTCGCAATGGCCGCACGATCGGTGGCGGTGCCTTCATGCGCTACGACCGGCGCACCGCCGAGCTGAAGCGGATCTGGACCCATGCCGATTTCCGTCGCCAGGGCTTGGCCCGCAAGGTGGTCGAGGAACTCGAAGCGCAGGCTCGGCGCCAGGGCTACAGCAGGATCTACCTGACGACCGGCTTCCGGCAGCCCGAGGCCAAGGAACTCTACCTGCAGACCGGCTATCGACCGCTCTTCGACGTCACGGTCGATCCCGAGATCCATCTCAAGCTCCCCTTTGAAAAGGAACTCGGCCCGCTCACCGGGCATCTGCCGCATGCGTCAGCCAGGGAGCGGCCGGGGGCCGCCAGCGCGACCTGATCGCCTCCGAGCCGACAGACGGCGGGTCAGACCGCCCCCAGCCTCCCGACGAGACCCGCCATGACCCTGACGACCGATTTTCGGGCGCTTGATGCGCCACCACCGCAACCCGCGCGAAAGAGCGATTACGCGCATTACCGTATCGTTCCGGCGAAATACCCGGCGCGGACGGTCGGAACCGTGTTCTCGGTGATCGTGATCTTTGCGATCCTGAACTCGGTCCTCTCGAATCCACGCTGGGGCTGGGACGTCTTCGCCGAATGGTTCTTTGCCGAGCCCGTCCTGGCCGGCCTCGGGCGCACTCTGCTCCTGACCTTGCTCGGCGCCACCTTCGGCTTCCTGCTCGGCACGGCGCTGGCGTTGGCGCGGGTCTCCGGCTCGCCTCTGCTCGGCTCGCTCTCCTGGGGCTATGTCTGGCTGTTCCGGTCGATCCCGCTGATCGTGCTGCTGCTGGTGCTGAACAATCTGGGCTATCTCTACGAGACCATCACGCTCGGCGTGCCCTTCACCGAGATTTCCTTCTTCAGCTACCAGACCACGCAGTTGCTCACGCCATTCGCGGCAGCCGTGCTCGGGCTGGCGCTCAATCAGGCGGCCTTCTGCTCCGAGATCATTCGCGGCGGCATCCTTTCCGTCGATCAGGGCCAACTGGAAGCGGCAGCCGCACTCGGCTTGCCACGCTCGCGCCAGGCCTCGCGGATCATCCTGCCACAGGCGATGCGCACCATCCTGCCGACCGGCTTCAACGAGATCATCGGTTTGGCCAAGGGCACCTCGATGGTCTACATCCTGGCGCTGCCGGAGCTGTTCTACACGATCCAGATCATCTATCGCCGCAATCTGGAGGTGATCCCGCTGCTGATGGTCGCGACCGTCTGGTATCTGGTCATCCTCAGCGTCCTGTCCTTCATCCAGCATCATATCGAGCGCTATTATTCGAAGGGCGCGCTGCGCAATCCGCCCCCGTCCCTGATCGGCAATGCCCTTGCAAAACTGCGCCGCTCGACGGCCTCGGTGCAGGCCGCGGGCACGACATCGGCTCCGCTGGTTGTGCGGGAAGCGGGCACGCCAGTGAGCTGGGCCTCATTGGCCCGCAGCGGTGGCGAGGTTCGGATCCAGGCCGTCAGCAAGAGTTTTGGCCCACTCAAGGTGCTGGACGATGTCAGCCTTACCATCCCGCGCGGCAGCGTCACCGTCATCCTCGGCCAGTCGGGCTCAGGCAAATCGACCCTGCTGCGCGCCATCAATCATCTCGAACGCGTCGATGACGGTTTCGTCTCGATCGACGGCGAGCTGATCGGCTACCGCCAGGACGGCGACACGCTCTATGAGCTCAAGGAGAAGGATATCCTGAAGCGCCGCGTCGATGTCGGCATGGTGTTCCAGAACTTCAACCTGTTCCCGCATCTGACCGCGCTCGAGAACGTCATCGAGGCGCCGATCACAGTGCGGAACATCGGCCGCGACGAGGCTGTCGCCCAGGCACGCGAACTGCTTGCCCGCGTCGGCCTCTCCGAGAAGGCCGAAGCCTATCCGCGCCAGCTGTCCGGTGGTCAGCAGCAGCGCGTTGCGATTGCCCGCGCCCTCGCGCTTCGGCCAAAAGTCCTGCTCTTCGACGAGCCGACCTCGGCGCTCGATCCCGAGCTGGTCGGCGAGGTGCTCGACGTCATCAGGGAACTCGCCAGCTCCGGCACGACGCTGATCGTGGTGACCCATGAGATCGGTTTCGCCCGAGAGGTCGCTGACCGGGTCGTGTTCATGGAGCAGGGCCGCATTCTCGAAACCGGATCGCCCGAGAAGGTCTTTGGCGCTCCCGACCACCCTCGCACCCGCGAGTTCCTCGCCAAGGTTCTCTAGCGCCTGGCCCAAATTCGGGAGGCGCAGCGGGACCTGCGCTTCCCCGGATGATCCGAACCGGTCCCGATCCCCCGCATGGAGTTTTCAGCATGGCCGCAAGGACCAGATCGCTTTCGCTTGGCTTCGGCGCACTCGCCGTCACTGCCGCCTTCCTCAGTTTCCCGGCACTTGCCCAACAGGTCTTCGATCTCAGCCCGGAACAGCCAGGCCGCCCGCGTGCCGAGAAGAATGAGGAGGCACTCAAGCTGGTCGGCAAGGACGCCAAATTCGCCAGGGATGGCGTCTTCACCGTCGCCATCGCCTCGCAGCGCCTGCCCTTCGGCGCCTATGGCACCGACACCCGGACGCTGGTCGGATCCGAGCCCGACATCGCCCAGCTCGTCGCCGACAGCCTCGGCCGGAAGCTCGAAATCGTCAGCGTCGCCTGGGCCGACTGGCCGCTTGGCGTCGCCTCCGGCAAATTCGACGCTGCGATCAGCAATGTCACCGTCACCGAGCAGCGCAAGGAGAAGTTCGACTTCTCGACCTATCGCAAGGATCTGCTCGGCTTCTACGTCAAGGCCAGCAACCCGATCACCATCAAGGAGCCCAAGGACATAGCCGGGCTCAAGGTCATCGTCGGCTCCGGCACCAACCAGGAGCAGATCCTGCTGCGCTGGAACGAGCAGAACGTCAAACAGGGCCTGAAACCGGTCGAGGCGCAGTATTACGACGACGACGTCGTGCTCTATCTCGCGCTCGAGACCGGCCGCGCCGACGCCTATCTCGGGCCGAACGCCCTTCTCAGCTTCAAGGCCGCTCGCGAAGGCAAGACCAGGCTCGCCGGCAATTTCAGCGGCGGCTGGCCGCTGCTGGCCGAGATCGCGGTGACGACCCGCAAGGGCAATGGGCTCGCCGAGGCGATCACCCATGCCCTCAATACCCAGATCACGAACGGCAATTACGGCAAGGCGCTAACCCGCTGGAATCTCGGCCCCGAGGCGGTCGAGAAATCCGCCACCAACCCACCCGGCCTGCCCAAGAGCTGACGCCCTTTGCGCCGCCGCACTCCAAAGCGGCGGCGCAACTGTCCTCAATCGAAGCCGCCAATTCTGAAACTGGAAAGACGATCATGATCGGGCGACGAGCCATTCTCTCGCTGCTGCTTGGGGCAGCGACCACCTACTGGAGTTCTGCCCCAGCTCTCGCGCAGCCGTTCGATCTCGGCCCGGAACAGCCTGGCAGGGTTCGCGCCGAACGGAACGCCGACGCAATCAAGGCAATTCCCAAGGGCTTTGTCTTCGTCGAGCCGGGCTCGCTCACCGTCGCGATCAGCCCGAGCGGTCCGCCGCTCGCCACCTATGCGACGGACGCGAAGACCGTGGTTGGCGCCGATCCCGACTTTGCCCAGCTCATCGCCGACAGCCTCGGCCTGAAGCTCACTCTTCTGCCGATTGCCTGGGCCGACTGGCCGCTCGGACTGGCCTCGGGAAAATACGACGCGGTGATCTCGAATGTCGGCGTCACCGAGCAGCGGAAGGAGAAATTCGACTTCTCGACCTACCGGCAAGGCCTGCACGGCTTCTATGTGAAGGCCGACAGCCCGGTTACGTCCATTAAAGAGCCCAAGGATGCGGCGGGCCTGCGCATCATCGTCGGCGCCGGCACCAACCAGGAGCGCATCCTGCTGGCATGGAGCAAGTTGAATTTCGCAGCCGGGCTGAAGCCACTCGACCTGCACTATTACGACGATGAGCCAACCAAGCTTATCGCGCTGCTCGCCGGCCGCGCCGACGTCATCGTCCAGCCGCATGCCCAACTGGTCTTCATCGCCGCACGCGACCGCAATATCCGGCGAGCCGGCACTCTCAGCGCCGGCTGGCCTCTCAAATCGGATGTCGCGATTACGACGCGCAAAGGCAGTGATCTCGTCGACGCGCTGACGGCCGCAACCAACGGGCTGATCGCCACCGACAAATACCGCCAGGCGCTCGCGCGCTGGGGGCTCGAAGAGGAGGCTCTGGAGCGCTCCGAAACCAATCCGCCAGGCTTGCCCAAGTCCTGAAGCCCCCTACCCTCGGTATTGTCTGCGAGACTATCATGCCCACCACTCCGCTCACGATCAGCCGGATCGGCTTCCTGACTCCCGGCAATTACCGCGACGATGCTCCATTCGTTGGATTGGAGGACACGCTCCAGCTCTTCGAATTCGGCGAACGGCTCGGCTTCGACAGCGCCTGGGTGCGCCAACGCCATCTCGAACCCGGCGTCTCCTCAGCGAGCGTCTTTCTGGCCGCAGCAAGCCAGCGGACGCGACGCATCGAGATCGGCTCCGCGGTGATCCAGATCGGCTACGAAAACCCTTTCCGCCTGGCCGAGGACCTGTCGCTCGTCGACGTGCTCTCGCGCGGACGCCTCAATGTCGGCCTCAGTGCGGGGCCACCGTCGCACGCCGAGTTGCTGGGTCAGCGCTTCCTCGACGGAGACCGGGCCGATTCCGACTATTCGCATCAGCGCGTCGCCCGCCTCGCAGCCAATCTCGACGGCACCTATCTCGGCGACGACGAGACTTTCATCACATCGGCGGCGGGGCGGTTGCGGCCACGCATCCAGCCGCACGCACCGGGACTGCGCGAGCGGCTCTGGTATGGCGGAGGTTCGCTGCGTTCAGCGCGTTGGGCCGGGGAGAACGGCTTCAATCTTCTCGTCGGCAACATCAATACCGGCGAGGAGACCGATGATTTCGTCGAGGCGCAACTGCGTCAACTTGCTCTCTATCGCAGCAGCTGGCAGGCGCGCCACCTGCCACGCATCGCAGTTGGCCGTGTCATCGTCCCGCTCGACGGTGCCGACACGAGAACCCGCAGCCGCTATCGCGACTACGCCGCCAGCCGGCATGAACGCACGCTGAAGCCGCAGGGTGAACGGCGGACGCAGTTCGCCCCGGATCTCATCGGCACATCGGAGCAGATTCTGATCGCGCTGTTGCAGGACCCTGTGCTGCGCGAGGTCGACGAGTTGCGTCTCGAGTTGCCCTATAATTTCGAAGCGGAGAATTACGAGCAGATCATCGACGACTTCATCCACCTGATCGCGCCGAACCTTGGCTGGCTCAGGGGGCGGGCAGCCAAGCCGGAACTCGCCAGGCTGCCGGCCTGACGACAACTGCTGACTGTCTCGGGCTCCGCTACCAGCGCACGAACCGCGGAAGAGCGAGGGCTCCGACGGCGGCCATGATGGCCATCGCCAGCGGATACCAGCTTGCGATGAAGGGGATCGTATCCTCCGGGCAATGCACGCTGTAGGCGATGGTCGCCAGGGCGGCGGATGCAACTCCTGCGGCTGCGCCAGTAAGGCGCAGGTCAACCGGTGCACCCCGCCGGGCGACGGCGATCATCGCGGCCAGCGGGATCAGTCCGTAGAGCACAACGGCGATCAGGCAGGCCAGCCAGCTTCTGCCAAAAGTCAGGCTGCCCCATTCTCCTGCAGGCACACCGGCCAGAACGACGAGAGCCCAAAGCATCACCGCGGCGATTGGCAGCAGGGTCAGGGACAGGTGTCCTCGCGGACTGAGGCCGGGCCGCAGGCTACGCTGGAAGACCGCCACGGCGATCCCGGCCACACTCGCTCCGAGCAGGATTTTGCCGAGCACCGGTGCGCTCGCCCAGGCCCCCGCCAGATCACGACGTGCGCCAAGCGTCAGGAGCACTGCAATCGTCGCGGCGGCCATGGAGACGAGTGCAGCAAGCCAGGTGACGCGGCGCAGCCATCCGGTATCGACCGGCTGGCTGCTCGTGGCCATGAGGGAAATCAACTCGTCTGTCTGCATGTCGGACCGGTCATTGCGCTCTGATGGACAGGGATTTCGCAGCAAACAGGCGAAAGGTTACAGCGATGGCGCGCTCAAGGTACCGCATGGGCGGCAGACCGGTCACGGTGCGCCACGCCTGGTCAGGAGCCGGGCCATGGCCCGCAAGCCGCGATGGATCGCGACCTTGGCCGCCGTCTCGGTCATGCCGGCAGCATTGGCGGCCTCGGAGATCGAACAGCCCTGAACCTTGACCTGGTCGATCAGCCTTCGTGTCCGTTCCGGCAAGGATTGCAGGGCCCGCGTCAGGTCCAGTCCGGCATCGGAGGCAACGGTATCGGGCGCCGCCAGGTGATAGGCTTCGTCATCGATCGGCAGGTTGGACGCGTGCCGCCCGGAGCGACGCAAATGATCGACGAGCTTGTAGCGCGCGATCGCATGAGCCCAGGCGGTCACGGGGCTTGACGGATCATAGCTGTGGCGGGAGAGGTGCAAGGCGAGCAAGGTCTCCTGCAGCACATCCTCCGTCTCGCTCGGCTCGGTGCGTCCCGCCCGCGCCAGCTGATGGCGCAGATAGCCGCGCAGGCGCAGGCTGATCGCCTCGAGGAACACGCGATAGGCCGACGCATCGCCGGAAAGCGCGGAGAGAAAGACGGGACGCAGCTGCGTTTCGAGATCGGCGAGAGACACGGGAAGCGGCGCTTATCCGGACTGTACGGGCGGGGAGCCCAATCCGTCGCATGATGGTGCAGGGCTCACAAGCCCGTGACCGACGGATGCCGAGTTCGCCCCATCCCGATACGTTCGCATAGGCGCAAAGCGCGGCCTTGCCGGGCCTACGCGGGAAAACGACGATCATGGCGACGGCAGCGCGCATCGGCCTTGGGATCACGGCGCTCGCAATGGCGCTGGCCACGACGCTGCCACCCGCCGCCCTCGCCCAGGATCAAGCCAGGACGGAAGAGCGACTGACGCCTTGTCCGGTCGAGGGAGGCTGCCCGGTCGAGGGCGGATTCTATCGCATCTTGCTGCCGGCACGGGCTGCGATCGGGCCTCCGCGTGGCGCGATCATGTACTTTCATGGCTGGCAAGGCTCGGCCGAGGAGGTCATGGCCGATCAGGGTCTCGTCGCGGTTGCGCGACGCCTCGGCGTTGCCCTGATCGTCCCGGACGGGATGGGGCGGACCTGGTCCTATCCCGGCTCTCCCGGACACCATCGCGACGAGTTCGCCTTCATCGGCCATGTTCTCGACGACGTCGCGCAGCGCTTCCCCATCGATCCTGGCAGGATTCTGGCCAGTGGCTTCTCGCAGGGCGCGTCCATGGTCTGGAATCTCGCCTGCCGGATGCCCGCGCGCTTTGCGGCCTTTGCACCAATCGCCGGTGCGTTCTGGGAGCCCCTTCCGCAGGACTGCATCGGCCCCATACCCAATCTCATCCATGTCCACGGCACGAGCGACACAACCGTACCGATTGCGGGGCGCCCACTCCGGTCCGGATACAAACAGGGCGATCTCTTCAGGAGCCTTGCCGTCCTGGCACCGGGCTGCACCTCAGCCTGGGCGGACGAGGTCCGGAAGGCGCCGCGGCCAGAGGGCCTGACCTGTCGGCTGGCAACAGACTGTCCCGGGCCCGCGCGGCTGGAGCTGTGCCTGCATGGCGGCGGACATATGGCCGACCCGGCCTGGGTCGAGCGGGCCTGGAAGCTTGCCATGCCCCCTGAAAAGCCGACAGCCGCGGCAGGAGCCAGGCTCACTTTCCCGTGAAGCCGTAACCAGGAGCCTGCCTCGCACGATCTCTCCTGCCGATGCCTAAGGAGACACCATGCGCCAGGATACAAGCCTATCCCAGACGATGCCGAAGACAGCGGAAGCGGCTTGCGTGCGAGGCGCCGATCTCATGGCGCAACAACTTGCCGCCGCAGGCGCAACACACGCCTTTGGCATTCCCGGCGGCGAGGTTCTGGCTCTGGTCGATGCACTGGAACGTGCCGGCATCCGCTTTCTGCTCGCCAAGCACGAGAATGCCGCGGGTTTCATGGCCGAAGGGCTGTGGCATGCAACAGGGGCCTTGCCGGTTCTGGTGGCGACACTCGGGCCCGGCGTCGCCAATGCGGTCAATGTCGTCGCCAATGCCCGGCAGGACCGCGTCCCTTTGATCTTCATCACCGGCTGTGTCGATCAGGCCCTGGCTGAAAGCTACACGCATCAGATCTTCGACCATCAGGCCGTGCTGCGACCACTGGTGAAGGCGAGCTTTCGCGTCGCGCAGGGCACCGAGGATCTGGTGGTCCAGAAGGCTCTCGCCATTGCCAGGAGCGGCCGCCCCGGCCCGGTCCATATCGATCTGCCAATCGCGATCGCCGAGGCAAAGACGGCCCAGCGCGCAGTCGAGATCGTAAATCCTCCCGGCAACAACGTCCCCGCCAATCTCAGCCTCGCACGCGAGATGGTCGCGACCGCGAAGAGGCCGCTGGTCATTGCCGGGCTTGACCTGGTCAACGAAGGCTCCGCCGCCGCGCTCGACCTGTTTCTCACACGGACCGGCGCCCCGCTGCTCACCACCTACAAGGCCAAGGGTCTGGTGCCGGAGAGCAATCCGCGCGTGATCGGCGGAGTCGGATTGTCGCCGAGGGCCGATGCGCTGGCACGGCCGCTGCTGGACGAGGCTGACCTCATCGTGCTCGCCGGCTACGACCCGATCGAGATGCGCCAGGGCTGGCGCACTCCCTGGCCACCCGGCAAACGCGTGATCGACATCGTCGCCGAGGACGTCCACCACGGCATGCATAGCGCGACGCTGCTTCTCGAAGGTCATGTCGGCACCATCCTGTCGCAGCTCGGCGAGGACGCGATGCCGGAGGGTACCTGGCCGGACGGGCGCCCCGCCGTCATTCGCGCCGCACTCAGGGAGGCCTTCGCTCCGCCATCGGACTGGGGCCCCCATGCCGTCTTCGACATCCTGCGCGAGGTCGCGCCGGTGGGAACCATCGTCACGGCCGATTCCGGAGCGCATCGGATTCTGCTCAGCCAGATGTGGTGCAGCGACGGGCCACGCCGCCTGCTGCAATCGACCGGGCTCTGCACGATGGGTTGCGCGCTTCCACTGGCGACTGGCGCGGCGCTCGGCACGGGAAAGCCCACGCTCTGCTTCGTCGGCGATGCCGGCCTTGAAATGGTTCTGGGCGAACTCGCGACCCTGCGCGATCTGGCGCTTCCGGTTATCCTCGTCGTCCTTGTCGATGAGAGCCTTGGCCTCATCGCGCTCAAGCAGCGCCAGCTTGGCCTGGCCCGCGCAGCAGTCAATTTTGGCAGCACCGATTTCGCGGCGATTGCTGGCGCGATGGGCGGTAACGGCAGCACGATCTCGAACCCTGACAGCCTCCGGCGCGAGGCGAGTGCCGCGTTCCAGCGCGATGGTTTCACGCTGCTCGCCTGCAGGATCGATGCAGGCAGCTACGAAGGAGCCTTCTGATGAGCACGCATCAACAGAAGGCGGGCAAACGCCCGCGCGATGAACGGCTCGATTTCTTCCGCGGCCTGACGATGCTGATCATCTTCGTCGCGCATTGGCCACAGAACAGCTGGAACGCCTTCATCCCTGCCCGCTTCGGTTTTTCGTCAGGCGCCGAACTCTTCGTCTTTTGTTCCGGCGTTGCCAGCGCACTGGCCTTCGGCAGCGTTTTTGTTCGCCGCGGCCTGTGGCTTGGAACCGCGCGCATCATGCTGCGCATCTGGCAGGTCTATTGGGCGCAGCTCGGCCTCGTTCTGGCGCTGATCGCACTCGCCGCGCTGCTCGACCACAGTTTTGGCCTTGGCGTGGTCGCGTCCCAGTTCGCGCCGCTCCTGAGTTCCCCGGACACCGCACTGCTCGGTCTTACGACGCTGACCTGGCAGCCGGATTATCTCGACATCCTGCCGATGTATCTGGTGATCCTGGCACTGGTTCCAGTCGTCATGGCGCTGCACCGGATCCATGCTGCCCTGCCCTTCCTGATGGTGGCGCTTCTCTATGGGCTCGCCTGGACTTTCGACCTCAATCTTCCCGGCAATCCCTGGAACGGCGCCGGCTGGTTCCTGAATCCCTTCGCCTGGCAGCTCATCTTCTTCATCGGGTTCTTCATCGGCATGAAATGGCTGCCGGTGCCACGACTTGGCGAGCGCAGTCTGATGCTCGCCGCCGGCGCATTCCTGCTCCTCTCCATGCCGTTCTCCTTCTGGGGTTTCCTGGAGCACTGGCCGACGGCGCAAGCGCTACGCGACCTGATCCTGCCCGCGAGCGAGAAGAGCAATCTGCACATCCTGCGCGTGCTGCATTTCCTGGCACTGGCCTATCTCGTGCTCAGCCTCGTCGAGCCCTGGCGCCGGAATCTCGATCAGGGCGTTGGCCACTTGCTCATCTTGATCGGACGGCAATCGCTCGCCGCCTTCCTTGCCAGCGTCGTGCTCGCACGGCTCGCCGGTACAGTGGCCGATTTATTGGGCCGGACCGAGTTGAGCGTGGCGCTGCTCAATCTCGTCGGCTTTGCAGTGATCCTCGGCGTCGCGGTCGTGGTCGGCTGGTTCAAGAGCGCACCCTGGGCCGGTCCCGCTACGCCAGCGAAGGCTGAACCGCAGCGCATCGATGAGGCTGAAGCTCCCAAGCACGGCCTGCCAACACGGGTCCGTGAAGCGAGTTGATCGCCGCTTGATCGGCCGCCAGCGAACTCCCTGGAGATGCCTTTCAACGGCGCGAATGGAGTGGCCTCATGTATCACGATCTCTCAGGCGAGTGCGTCACTGTCGCGAACGACGCTGCACGCCTCGCCTGGAACGACACGCTCGAAGCCGTGCTGGCCCATGCTGCCGCGACACCGGAGCATCTCGCCCGCGCGCTGGCAGCGGATCCGGATTTCGCACTGGCTCATGCGGCCAAAGGCCTGATGCTGCTTTCGCTTGCCAGGTCCGAATTGCTCGGAGCGGCCCGCGACTGCCACATCAAGGCCCAGGCGGCCATAGCGCTGCGTCCCGTCACCCAGCGCGAGCGGATGATGGTCGAGGCGCTGGCCTTCTGGCTGGCCGATGCACCGCGCCTGGCCGCCGAACACCTGGAAGCGATCCTGGAGGCGCATCCCCTCGATGTTTTGGCCCTGAAACTCTCGCACGGCCTTCGCTTCATGCTGGGGGATCAGGCCGAGATGCTGGCCTGCCTGCGCCGCACCGCGCCAGCTTTCGGCGAAAGCCACCCACTCTCCGGCTATGTCCATGGCTGCCACGCCTTCGCGCTCGAGGAACAGGGTTTCTATGCCGAGGCCGAGGGGGCGGGCCGCCTCGCCGTCGCCCTGGCGCCGCGCGATGCCTGGGGCCGCCACGCCGTCGCACATGTGCTGGAAATGACGGGTCGGGCCAATGAGGGCATCACCTGGCTCGGCAATGCCCGGAACTGGTCCCACGCCAATAACCTGCGCTTCCACATCGTCTGGCACCTCGCTCTGTTCAGGCTCGAGCGCGGCGAAACCGCCGAGGTGCTGCGCCTCTATGACAACGATATCCGGGGCGAGCCCACCGACGATTATCGCGACATCGCCAATGGCGCCTCGCTGCTCGCCCGGCTCGAATATGCCGGCGTCGATGTCGGGACGCGCTGGGAGGAACTCGCCGCACTCGCCGAGGGGCGGATCGATGACGGCCGCCTGGTCTTTGCCGACCTACACTATGCTCTCTCATTGCTCGGCGCCGGGCATGTAAGCGGCGCAGAGGCGATTGCCCGCATGCTCGTCGAGGATGGTCAGGCTCACCGAAGCAGCGAGCGCAGGCAGGCGGCCCATCATGGCGCGCTTGCGGCTTTCGGCCTGCTTGCCTTCCACGAAGGCGACTACACGGAAGCGGCGAGGTTGCTGGGCGCCGCGCGCGACGGACTGATCGCAATCGGCGGCAGCCACGCTCAGCGCGACCTCTTCGAGCAAGCCCATATCGAAAGCCTGATCCGCGCGGGCAACCATGAGCGCGCGGCCCCGCTTCTCGCGGAACGCATCACGAAGCGCGGCGGCTCCAACCTGTTCGCCGCGCGCCGGATGACGCTGCTGCGCAACCGGCCAGCCGCCCGCACCGCGGCGCTGGCCGTCGCGGCGACTCCGCTCGCATTCGCCCATTGAACGCCAGCACAGGAAGAGCAGCCATGATCACCACCACCCTGCCCCGGGCCACCGCCCTTCCATCAGCCCGCACCATCGCGAACCTCGCCCTTGGCGGCTTTGCCGGGCTTGGCTTCTGGGAACTGTTCTCTGCCGTTCCGACCGCGTGGTTCGCGGAATTCCCACTGGAGCCGCCAGAGTTGGTGAAGTCGCTGTTTTCCCACCAGCTCGGCCTGACGATTTCGACACCGGCCGCAAAGCTGCTGCATTTTCTCACGGGCTTCCTGTTCTACCCGCTCGGCTATTACGCGGTGACGCGCTTTGTGAAGAGTTTTGGCATGCCCGCCGATGGTTGGATCTGGGGGATGATCACCTACTTCATCGCGCTCGGCTTCTTCGCGCCCCTGGCCGGTCAGGCCTTCCTTCTCACCGACGTGCCGCGCCTCTCCCTCATGAGCCTGATCGGACACGCGATCTACGGCTACCTTGCCGCCTTCGTCTTCGAACAGCTCGAAGCGTCTTCTGCGCCGGTTCGTTCCCGCTGAGGACCTGACCCGGCCCTTGTCGATGGCCAGGCACACGGCGCGGTTTCAGCGCCCTGTGCCCGGCTTTCATCGACCATGCTTCGCAGCAAGCTCAACGGCCAGCCGCGCCGCGACCGCCGGCACATCGGGGCTGGCATCGGCCAGAAGCAGGGGCGGCGCGACGGAGGCAGCGAAGCTCTGGGCAATGGCTGGCGACAGCGTGATCGCACGGCCGGCCAGAGCCACCGGCTTGAGGCCGACACGCCCGCGCAGCGCCAAAGCGAGACGGGCGAGCTCCCGGCCAGCCCCCGCAAAGATCCGTCTCGCCTCGGTATCCCCGGCCTCATCGGCAACGCCCACGGCACGGGCGAGGAGGCCCAGGCTGCCGCGGTCGCCGCCATAGATGTAGACACGGGCCGCATCCCAGGAGCGGCCGCCAACGGCTTCGGAAAGCGTCCGGCCAATCGCGGTGCTCCAGCCGGAACCCGGCGCCTCATCTTCCCGCCGCAGGACGAACCGCAACGCCTCGGTCGCGATCCAGGTCGCCGCCCCACCATCGTCGACCAGCACGCCATAGCCGCCGGCCCGCATGATCTCGCCGCCCACCGTAAGGTGGTAGCCAATGGAGCCTGTCCCCGCATAAACGACGATGCCCTCGCCGGGCGCAAAGCGGGCGCGGTAGCCCAGCCACATGTCATCGACGACGAGCACGGATGTCTCGAGGCATTGGAAGGCGTCGGCGAGAATCCGCGCAAAGAGAGCCGTTGTCGACGAAGCCGATCCAATGCCCGTGACCCCGGCAACGATGGCGCTGGGTTGGCCAAGGCCCGAGAGTTGGCCAGCGAGCTCGGCAAAGATGCTGCGGACACGCTCCTGGTCCGCCTCGCTGAAGACATGGCCCGTCATCGGCGCCACATCTCCTCGAGCCATGACCTCGCCAGTTGCGGAGACGAGGCACCAGCGCGACGCCGTCCCGCCCGTCTCGATGCCCAGTCCCAGCGAGTGCTCAAGCCCGGGCATGCGTGACAAAGCGGCGCGTGATTTCACGAGGGTTGGTGATCGCCGTGCCAACGACCACGGCATGGGCACCAGCAGCGAAGGCCGTCTCGAGCTGCTCCGGCCGCTCGAAACGCCCCTCCGCCACGATCGGCGTCGATATGGTGCCAGCGAGGGCGGCGATCAGGGCGATATCCGGACCCGTCGCCTTCAACCCGGCGGTTTCATCGGTGTAGCCGGACAAGGTCGTGGCAATGTAGTCGGCGCCAAGCCTGGCCGCACGCACGCCGTCCTCGAACGTCGCGCAATCCGCGAAGACGGGCTTGCCCAGTTCACTGCGGATGCGCGCGATCAAAACCCCGAGCGGTTCGCCATCGCGGGGCCTGTCGGTGGCATCGAGCGCGATGATGTCGGCGCCCGCGGCAGCGATCAGCGCGGCAGCGGCAAAATCGGGCGTGATGTAGACGGGAAAGCGATCGTCCCAGCGCTTGAGAATACCAATGATCGGCAGCGCGCTGACCGCGCGGATCGCAGCGATATCGGCAGGTCCATTGGCACGCAGGGCGAGCGCACCGCCCTGCTCCGCCGCCTGCGCCATCGCCGCCATGAACACCGGCCCATGCAACGGGTTATCCGCCCGCGCCTGGCAGGACACGGCAAGGCTGCCCGGCGGTATCAGGTTCTGATTGGCTAGAAGTGTCACTTTACCGCCCCTGCGGTCATGCCCCGGATGAACTGGCGCGACATCACGATGTAGATGATGGTCAGTGGCAGGGCTGCGATGGTGAGGCCGGCAAACAACATGCCCCAGTCGGTGGTGTATTCGCCCATGAACACCGAAAGCCCCTGAGGCAGGGTCTTGCGCGCATCGGTCTGGATGAAGACGAGCGGGAAGAAGAAATCGTTCCAGGTCGGCACGGCATTCTGAATCGCGGAGATGACCATCGGCGGCACGGATAGCGGCAGCATGATGGACAGCATGATCCGCGGCTCGGACGCCCCGTCGATGCGCGCGGCCTCCTCGAGTTCCGTCGGCAACGTCCGCAGGAAACCGGTCATGATGAAGATCGTCGAAGGCAGTCCCATCGCCGTATAGATCAGGATGAGGCCGAAACGGGTGTCGAGCAGACCGAAATCGCGCATCTGCAGGAAAAGCGGGATCACCGCGAGCTTCAGGGGCAGCATCAGGCCGGCCAGGAAGAACATGAAGATGGCCGAATTGCCCGGGAACTCGTAACGGGCAAGCGCATATGCCCCCATCGTGCCGAGCAGCAGGATAAGCGCGATGGACGAGCCGGTGATGATCACCGAGTTGATGAAGTAGCCCGGCAGGCTCGTCTCGCCCCAGATGCGGGTGAAGTTCGCGACATAGGTGAAATCAGGAACGGAAAACGGTGCGTCGAAGATCTCCCCCGTCGTCTTGAAGGCCGAGAAGACCATGATGGCGATCGGGTAGAGCATCAGGACGGAATTGCCCACGAGCAGTGCGGCGGCAATCAGACTCCCGGGACTGCTGCGCGGGAACAATGGGTCCGGGTTTTGGGCCTTTGCCGTCACAGCGCGATCTCCCGGCGGCGCAGATACTGCGTGATGAGCGTGGCGACGACCGCGATGAACATGAACATCAGGACGGCGAGCGCATTGCCGTGCCCGAAATCCTGAAGGCCTCCACTCTGGTTGCCGAAGGCTGTGCGGTAGAAATAGAGCCCCAGCACATCCGTGGAACCGTAGGGCGAGCCGTCCAGCCCTGCCATGATGTAGGGCAGCTCGAACCAGTTGAAGGCGCCGATGAAGAGCAGCGTCAGCGTGATGGTGGTGGAGGGCGCCACCAGTGGCCAGACGACGCGTGTCAGCATCTGCCAGCTGCTGCAGCCGTCGAGCTTGGCCGCTTCCAGGATTTCGCGGGGAATGCGCTGCATTCCGGCTAGATAGACCAGGGCGGGAAAGCCGACCCAGTGCCAGGCATTGGCCATGACCAGCGCGGGCAGCGCCGTCGTTTCCTGTCCGAGCCAGGGCTGGCGCAGCGCACCGAGCCCGATCATCTCGAGAAGCTGATTGATAAGGCCGAAATTGGGGTCGAGGAACAGCTTCCACAGGAACCCGACCAGGACGGTGGACAGGATCACCGGCATGAAGATCGCGATCCGGTGAAAGCGAAAGCCGAACGGCTCCCGATAGATGAACCAGGCAAGCAGAAATCCGGCGGTGTTCTGCACCACGAAAAGCGCGAAGAAGACGAAGAGATTGTGCCGGAACGCACGCCAGGTCAGCGCCGCGAAATGATCCCCAAGCAGAACATCGCGGAAATTCTGCAGGCCGACGAATTCACCCTGCGCCATCCCCTCCCAGCGATAGAAGGCCGAGCTCAGCGCCACGAGCAGCGGCCAGACGACGAAGGTCAGCATCATCGCCATCGGCGGCACGATGAGAAATGCGATCCAGGCCGCGCGCTTGCGCCTTTCGCGGCTTCGATAATCCGTCGTCATGAGACCTGGCCTGTTGAAGCAGCGCGTTCAGTGGAAAGCCCGGCGCGCGCCTGTCCAAGCGCATGGTCGGGCTTTGTCGGCCATGCGCATCATGAGCGCTGCAGCTCCGGAGCTTACTTCTTGAAGGGCGCGTAGTAGGTCCCAATGCCCTTCGTGACCTCCGCACCGACCTCGGCCGGGGTCGCCTTGCCCGCCAGCATCTTCTGCACACCGGACTGCAGCAGCACCGAGCCCGTCGGCTCCTGATAGCGGAAATTGACCAGCATGATGTAGGACATGGCCTGCTCGTTGAGCGCCGCGACCTCCTTCAACAACGGGTTCTCGAACTTCACGCCCTTGATCGGCGAGATGTTCTGCAGATCGTTCGAGAAGGCGGTACCGAACTCAGGCGTACCGAGGAAGCGCAGGAACTTGAGCGCCGCGTCCTTCTTCTTCGACGCTGCGTTGATCGCGTAGCCACCGTCGTAATAGAGCGCGACCAGCCGTTCATCGCCGGCCTTGGCGACCGGCGAGGCGAAGATCCCCAGTTTCAGCTTGGGATTCTGGCGCAGGAAGTTGGCGAGCTCGAACGAGCCGCCGGCAAACATGGCTGCACGCCCGGCCGCGAAGAACTGCTGCGAAGCGGCATAATCCACGCCCGAGAAATTCGGAGCGAAGTAATCCTTCAGCTCGTTCAGCTTGGTGAGAGCGCCGACGAAGCGTGGATCGGTGAAATCGGCCTTGCCGGCGAGCACGTCCTGCTCGAACTGCTTGCCGATCTGGGAGGAGAGCAAGGCGCCGACGATGGTTTCGTTCTGCCAGGAGGTGGCGGTGCCGTTGCCGAAGGGGGTGATGCCCTTCTCCTTCAACGTCTTCGAAACGGCGACGAGTTCGTCCCATGTCGCAGGCGGCGTGACGCCGGCCTTCTCGAACAGTTCCTTGTTGTAGATGATCAGCATGGTCTGCGAGGCGAAGGGCACCGCATAGAGCTTGCCATCGGACCGCATGGTCTCTGCCGCCACCGCCGAAGCGGGGAAATTGTCGAACTCCGGCACCATCGTCTTGTCGAGCGGCACGAGATAGTCCGGCTTGCCGACGCCAAGCGTGCCGTAGGCGCGCACCTGCACGATGTCCGGTCCCGTGCCGCCGGCAAGAGCTGTCGAGAGGACGGTTGGATAGTTCGCGGCCTCGAAAGCCTCGAACTTCACATTGATGTCGGGATGTTTCTTGCGGAACGCCTCGATGAACTTGGCATAGGCAGCCTTGTCCTCCTGGCGCCAGCTCCACAGGGTCAGATCCTCTGCCCGCACCGGAGCGGCAAAGACGGTCGCAGCGGCGAAAGCCGTCAGCGCGAGCTTGCCAAGCGCCCGCTTCAAGATGGATCTGGTCAGAATCCCGGCCAACATGTTTGCTCTCCCTCGTTGAACGTAACGTTTGTTATTGTTGGATGAATCCGGCCGCCGGCAGGTCCGGCGTGACGACGAGCGCGGTCGCGTCATCGTGGATTTTGACGCGGTTGAACCGTTCCGTCCGTGGATCTCCGCTCTCGAGCCGGCGCAGTTCGGCAACGAGCGCAGCCGCGCCGTCGCTCACCACCGCCTGCATGAGACCAGCCTCATCATAGCGTTTCAGGACATCGACAAGGCGCATGAACCCGTCGGAGGCCAGCAGCACCGTCGCCGTCGAAGACACGGTCGCGACGAAGGAACGCAAGCCCCCCCGCCACGACAGCCCGGGGTGAACAGCCCAATAGCCGTCCGGTTGGTTCAGGAAACGGCGATTCTCGTGAATCTGTGCCAAAGCGGGCGCCGACATCGGCTCACCGTCACGCCGCAGACCGGTTCCAGCCGCCGCGATTGTCCGGGCCTCGAACGGGCCCGCCGAAGGGTCCGTCCAGCGCTCCATGCGTTGGCCATCGCGGATGATGATCGACACATCACCGATCACCACGCCCTCGATACGACAGGATTGCCCCGCCGCTGAAAGGCGCAGGAGGCCGAGGACGGCTGAAGGCCCCTCTCCTCCGACACGCTCAGGCTGACCGTCACCCAGCGCGGCGTAATCCCGGGCGACGGCCACCTCGAGGGTCGCCGCCACCTCGGAAAGCGGAGTTTCGTCGCGCGCCGTGGCGCGCAGGACCTCATCGACCCGCTGCGCCAGCCAGGCCCCTTCCGATTGCTGCTCGGTTCTGGAAGCGCCTGAGAAAAAGGCGGCCCCATCGATGATCCAGGCATGCGAGCCGGCAGAGCCCGCCATGTCCTCGTTGAAGGGCGCGCTGCCCTTGACGCTGACCTGCGACAGGATGCGCCAGCCAACCGATGCCTTCGGAACAGCGCAAACAGCGGGACGTTCTGCGGACCCTGAAAGAGACCCTTCGCCTTCCACTGTTCCGCGTGCTCCCGCTTCGCGCGCTCGGCGCGGCCAACACTCTCTGGTACGATACCAATATAGAACCAGTTTATGCTGTTCAAGCCGGAAAATGGCCGCCCCCCGCGCCGCGGGGATGAAGGGTGACCACAGGCGTTTGAGGGTCAGCCCTCCTGCCGCTCGGCCACCCGCTCCAGCCCGAACTCGCGCCCGGGAATCGAGGCGAGCAGCGCTTGGGTATAGGGGTGTTGCGGATTGCCGAAGACAGTGCCGATCAGCCCGGCCTCCACCACTTCTCCGCTCTTCATGACAGCAACAAGATCACAGACCTGCGCTGCCACGCGCAGGTCATGGGTGATGAAGACGATCGACAGGCCAAGACGCTGGCGCAGTTCCGCCAGCAGCTTCAGCACCTGCGCCTGGACCGATACGTCGAGCGCGGAGACGGGCTCGTCCGCCACCAGCACATCCGGCTCCAGAGCCAATGCGCGGGCAAGCCCGATCCGCTGGCGCTGGCCGCCCGAGAACTCATGCGGGTAGCGCTCGGTTGCGGCGGGATCGAGACCCACCAGCCCAAAGAGTTCCTTGGCGCGCGCCAAGGCCTGCGCACGCGGCATGCCGTGAACGACGAGGCCTTGCGCGACCGCCTCGCCCGCCTTGCGGCGGGGATTGAGCGAGGCAAACGGATCCTGGAACACCATCTGGATATGGCGCGTCTCGGCCCGCATCTGCTCGCGGGTCAGACAGGCGAGGTCGCGGCCGTTCAGGCGGATTTCGCCGCTCTCGGGATCGATCAGGCGCACGAGGCAGCGCGCCAGTGTCGACTTGCCGGAACCGGACTCTCCGACGATGCCGAGCGTGCCGCCCTTGGGCAGCACCAACGAAACATCCTTGACCGCGTGGGTGATGCGCTGGCCGCGACCGAAGAAGCCACCGGTGCGATAGGTCTTCGAGACGTGCTCTATGGTCAGGATCGGATCGCTGGACAGGGGGCGCGGAGGCGGAGCCTTCAGTGGCGGCACTGCGGCGATCAGTTGCTTCGTGTAGGCGTGCCGGGGGTTGTCCAGCACGGCACTGGCCGTGCCCTCTTCGACGACGCGGCCCTGGCTCATCACCGCGACACGGTCGGCGATTTCGGCAACGACACCGAAATCATGGGTGATGAACAGAACGGCCGTGCCCTTGCGCCGCTGCAGGTCGCGAATGAGTTCGAGGATCTGCGCCTGGGTGGTGACGTCGAGCGCCGTCGTCGGCTCGTCGGCGATCAGCACCCTGGGATCGAGTGCGAGTGCCATGGCGATCATGGCGCGCTGGCGCTGGCCGCCCGAGAGTTCATGCGGATAAGCCTTGATCGCCGAGGCCGGATCGGGAATCAGCACCTCGTCGAGCAGGGCAAGGACCCGCGTCCTGATCTCGCCGGCCGGCAGATCGGTATGGATCTCGAACATCTCGCCGATCTGGTCGCCAATGCTGCGCAAGGGATTCAGCGCGGTCATCGGCTCCTGGAAGATCATCGCGATACCGGCGCCGCGCACCTTGCGCATCTCGGCCTCGCTTACATCGGCAAGGTTGCGCCCCTCGAAGAGGATGCGGCCGCCGTCGATCGCAACCCCGCCCGGCAGCAGCCGCATGATGGCGTTGGCCGTCATCGACTTGCCGGAGCCGGATTCGCCGACGACGCAGAGAATCTCGTTGGCTTCCAGTGAGAGCGACACATTCGCCATGGCGTGCGACCGGTCGGCGCCGGCCGGCAGCCTCACGCTGACATCGTCGAGGACAAGGATCGGGGTCATCTGCTCTTCAGTCTCGGATTGAGCGCGTCATTGAGCCCCTGCCCGACCAGCGAGACGGCGAGCACGGTGACGAGGATGGCGACGCCGGGAATGGCCGAGACATACCACTGCACGCGCAGCACATCGCGCCCGGCCCCGATCAGGTTGCCCCAGGAAGCAACGTTCGGGTCGGAGAGCTTCAGGAAGGCGAGCGCGCTCTCGAGCAGGATCGCGACCGCCATCACGACGCTGGCATAGACGATCACCGGAGGCAGAGCGTTCGGCAGGATCTCGCCAAAGATCAGCTTGATGTCCTTCAGCCCGAGTGTGCGTCCCGCCTGCACGAACTCGCGGTTGCGCAGCGAGAGGAACTCGGCGCGCGTCAGTCGCGCCGAAGCCGGCCATGAGACGATGCCGATGGCGACCGTCACCGTGGTGATGGTCGAGCCGAACACCGCGACGAGCACGAGCAGCAACAGGAAGTTCGGCAATGTCTGGAAGGCCTCGGTCACGCGCATCAGTACGGTGTCGATCCAGCTGCCGTAATAGCCGGCGAAGGCGCCGATCGTGATGCCGATCATGACCGAGATGAAGGTCGCGACGAGACCGATCAGCAGCGAAATACGGGCGCCATGGAAGATCTGCGCGGCGATGTCGCGGCCGGAATTGTCGGTCCCGAGCAGGAAGCGCGGATTGCTGAAGGGCCAGATCAGCGGTCGCCCGGCGAGCGCCAGCGGATCGCGCGGATAGAGCCAGTCGGCCGTCGCCGCCATGGCCAGCACGAGGATGAGCAGCAGCAGGCCGATGACGGCCGAAGGACTGCGGAAGTAGAGCTTTGCGAACTCCATGGCTCAGGCTCCCGCCGTGATGCGCGGGTCGAGCCGGGCATAGAGCAGGTCGACGATGAAATTGACCGCGATGACCAGCAGCGCCGAGACGAAGATGATCCCGAGCAAGGTGTTGAGATCGCGCTGGACGACAGATTCATAAGCCAGCCGCCCCAGCCCCGGCAGCGAGAACACGCTCTCGACCACCACCGAACCGCCCAGCATCGTGCCAGCCTGCAGGCCGATCAGCGTCACCATCGGCAGCAGCGCGTTGCGCAGGACATGCCGCACCACCACGCGTGTCTCGTCCATGCCCTTGGCCCGTGCCGTGCGGACGAAATCGAGATTGAGCACCTCGAGCATCGAGCCGCGCATGATGCGCAGATAGATCGCCATGTAGAACAGGCCGAGCGTCAGGGTCGGCAGGACGAGGTGCCGGGCAATGTCGAGCGTGCGGGCCAGCCCGGTGAGGCTGACCGTGATGTCCTCGAAACCACCGGCGGGCAGCCATTGCAGGTAGATCGAGAACACGACGATCGCCATCAAGCCGAACCAGAAGGTCGGCATCGCGTAGAAAATCAGGCCCAGCGTCGAGATCAGCGTATCCGGCCATCTGTTGACGCCGCGCGCCGCGACCACGCCGAAAATCAGTCCGAAGAAAAAGGCGAAGGACAGCGAAGCGCTCATCAGCAGGATCGTCGCCGGCAGCCGCTCCGCAATCACGGTCACGACCGGCTTGCCGTAGATCGCGGAGAAGCCGAGATCGAGCCTGACCAGCCGCCAGAGATAATTGCCGAGTTGGGCCCAGACCGAGAGATCGAGCCCGTAGAACTCGCGCAGATGGCGGGCGGTGGCGGCATCGCCCCCGCCCATCTGCGCCATCATCGCATCGACCGTATCGCCCGGCGCGAATTGCAGCAGCAGGAACACCCCGATCAGGATCAGGATCAGGGTCGGGATCGAGGCGGCAAGGCGCCGCCCCGCAAGAGCTAATACGCGCATGGGAACTGGCCGGTTTCGACTGCGGAGGCTGGTGGACGCGTCACTCCGCCAACCAAAGATCGTGCCAGGAACTCGAGCCCCAGCGCGGCGTGTTGGAGTGGTTGCGGGCCTTGGCGTTGATCACCGTCAGGAAGATCTGCTCGATCGGCGTCCAGATCGGCAGCTCCGTATTGGCGCGCCGCACGAAGTCGCCATAGAGCGCCTTGCGCTTCGCCGGATCCACCTCGGTCGCCGCGTCGTCGATGATCTTGTCGATCGTCGGATCGGTCCAGTCCCATTGATTGGTCCACGGCGCACCCTTGGGCTGCCCAGAGCGATACCACACCGTCGTCGAGACTGCAGGATCATTGCGATACTGGTGCCAGCCGGTGGCGAGGTCGAAGGCGTGATCGTCATAGACCTGCTTCAGGAAGCCGCCACCATCATTGCGCACGATCTCGACCTTGATGCCGACATTCGCGAGCGACTGCTGGATGAAGGTGGCAAAGAGCGTGATGTCCTCGCCCCACGGAGCCGGCAGCAGGCGCACTGAGAAGCGCGTCCCGCCGGCGCCGGCCTTGAAGCCGGCTTCGTCGAGCAGCTTCGCGGCGAGTGCCTTGTCGAAGGGATATTGCGGGCCGTTATCGGCCGGATAGAAATCGGTCGAGACGGAAGGCACGGGGCCCGTGCCGAGCTTGGCGAAATCGCCGAGGAAGTTCTCGATGAAGAACGGAATGTCGAGCGCATGCGCGATGGCGCGCCTGACCCGGATATCCGCGAGTTCCTTGCGGCGGAAATTGAACTCGATCGTGTTCGTGCGGGCGTTGCCCTCGTTGCCCTTGGTCGAAACGATGAAGCGCGGATCCTTGCCGAGACGGGCGGAATCCGAAATCGTCAGGCCCGAGAACGGGCTGTAGTGGATCTGCCCCGCTTCCATCTGGGCGGCGGCGGCAGCGCGATCGGTAACCACGCGCCAGACGATCCGGTCGAGATAGGGGGCATTGGCGCGCCAGTAGTTCGGGTTGCGATCGGCAATGATGTGCTGGCCGCGCTCGTACTGCGCGAACTTGAACGGGCCCGTGCCGACTGGCGCGAGATTGACAGGGTTCTGGCGGATGTCGCCCTTGCCTTCGTAGAGATGGCGGGGCGAGATGTAGCCGAGGTCGGGCAGCGCGCGCAGCAGCAGGTTGAGCGGCATCGGGCGCTCGTAGCGAAACACCGCCGTCAGCGGGTCGGGCGTATCGACGGCGGTCAGGAAGAGCTGCAGCGTGGTGCCGTAGTTGAGAATCTTCTTCCACATCTCCATCGCCGTGAACTGCACGTCGGCGGAGGTGAAGGGCTTGCCATCATGCCAGGTCACGCCCGGCCGCAGCTTGAACGTGATCGTCTTGCCGTCGGGCGCAGCCTCCCAGCTCTCGGCGAGCACGCCGACCGGCTGGCCGCTGGCATCGAGATCGACCAATTGTTCCTGGATCTTGCCGCCGATGATGTAGACGCCGGTCGAGGCCTGCAGGCTCGGGTTCAACTGGCGCTGCTCGGCGCCGTAATGGACGGTGAAGACCCCGCCCTTGCGCGGCGTCTCCTGCGCGAAGGAGCGCATCGGAAACAGCACATTGGAAGCGATGGCGGCGCTGGTCAGCAGCGCGGCGCGGCGGGTCATATCCATGGAGACCTCCTGGGTCCGGTGTTCGATAAGGGCAGAGCCGGAATTCACGATGATCCGGCCATCAGGCTGTTCTCAAAGGGGAGCGACGTCCCCCGTCACGCTACGAAGCTGACGATCACGCCATTGGCGGAGTCGGCCGGCACGCTGACGGCGCTGCCATGGCGCACCGCGAGCGGGCCAAGCGCTTTGGCAGCGCCTTCGAGATCGGCACTTGCCAGGACGATCGCGGTTGCTCCGGCAGGAGCCGCGCCGATCCGCACCGCATCAGGATAGCGCCGCGCAAAACCGGCCGCATCATAGAACAGGAAATCGGCCCGCGTGCCGCCCGACGGCACCAACCAGCCGTCATCCTGCGGGCGCGCAGGCTCGTCGATCAAACGGCTGAGATGCCCGGCGGCCGCCTTCGGATCCGCGGCGAGGACCTCGATACGGACGATACGGCTCGCGCCGTTGGCATGTGACTGGAGCTCAGGGATCCAGACCGTCTCGCGCGTCAAATGCTGGCAGGCAAAAATGCGCAGGCCGCCGGGGCTCTCGTTCAGCGGCCAACGGAAGACATTGAACTTCGCCTCGCCCGTCCCGCCATTCGGCAGGTCAACCGGCCGGCCGAAATGCACGGGCCCCAGGGGCTCGAGGCCACGGCTCTTGAGTTCGGCTGCGCCGGCAGCGGCATCATCCGTGGTGAAGGCGGCGCGCTCCAAGCCTTCCCGGTTCTTCAGATAGTCGCGGGTCGGCTTGTTCTGATCCGTCTCGGTCAGCACGCCGAGCAGTTCGAGATAGTCGTCTCCGAACATGATCGTGTAGTTGCCGGTGCCGAGGATCGGCGAATGGGTGCCACGCGGCGAAACCGTGAAACCGAGGCGCTCCCATTGCCGGGCAGAAGCATCGAGATCGCGGACGGTCACAACGACATGATCGAGACCGAGAATGTGCTTGAGCGACATGACGCCCCCTTTGACCAAGAACCCAACGGAAGCCGAGTTCATCCGAACAAACAGAGGGGCGCAACCACTTCGAGGTGACGATTCCAGCGGCCCCCGCTGCGCGGCACACATAGCGTCCGGAGAATAGTATTTTCAACAACCCGAGAGAGAAAGCCTAAATTTGGTAGATTTTGTTCGCCGTAAGCAAGAAAAATAGAAAACTGTTCTCCGTCGGGCAAATGGCTGGAACCAACCTACTTGCGAGCGGCCGGTCATGGCGGCAAGTATGCGCGAACTCCTGCCAAACGAGCTTTGGCCAGCCAGCCCTGCGAAAGACCGCCACCGATGACCGCTCCGCTCTCCGTCACCTGGCCTCCCTCTCTCTGGGCCGCCACCGCCCAGCCCGGCCCGGTGCTCGGCGCGCTCGACGGTGATGTTCAAACCGATGTCGTGGTGATTGGAGCCGGCTTCACCGGCCTCTCGACTGCGATCCATCTCCGCGAGAGCGGCGTCGGCGTCACGATCGTGGAAGCAGCCGAGCCCGGCTGGGGCGCCTCAGGGCGCAACAATGGCCAGGTCATTCCGACGCTCGCCGGCCACGATCCCTCCGCGATGGTGAAACGCCATGGCGAAGCCGGCGAACGCCTCAACGCGGTGCTGCGCGACAGCGCTCAGTATCTGTTCGACCTCGTACGGAAACACGACATTCCGGCAGAGGCCGAACAGGCCGGGTGGATCCAGCCCGTCCATTCGCCCGGCCGCTTCAAGCTCGCCGAGAAGCGCGTTCGCGAATGGTCGGCGATCGGGGCGCCGGTCGAGCTGCTCGATCGCGCCGCTACGGCAGAGATGCTCGGCTCGGATGCCTGGTTCGGCGGCTTCTGGAACCCCAGCGGCGGCCATATCAATCCGCTCGCGCTGACCCGTGGACTGGCCGAGGTCGCGCTGAAGCTCGGCACGACCATCTATGCGCGGTCGCCCGCCATTTCGATGAGCCATGCCAATGGCCGCTGGACCGTCAAGACGGCGCGCGGCTCGGTCACCGCTCGCGCGCTCGTGTTGGCGACCAATGCCTATACCGGCGAATTCGAACGCGAGCTCGCCCCGGAGATCGCCGGCGAGGTCATCCCTGTCCTGTCCTGGCAGATGGCGACAAAGCCGGTCAGCGACAACATCGCCAAGACCGTCATCCCGGGCCGCCAAGCCATGTCGGACACCCATCGCGAACTCTATTTCGCTCGCTGGGATGCCCGTAACCGCCTTGTCACCGGCGGTGCGGCCGTGCTGCCGGGCGACGGTGGTGTCAATCTGCGACCGCAGATCGCGGCGCGGCTGAAACAACTCTGGCCGCAGCTCGGCGATGTCGCGTTCGACTATGTCTGGTCGGGCTATGTCGGCATGACCCCCGACAATCTGCTTCAGCCGCAGGTGCCGGGCTATCCGCGCATCCACCGTCTCGGGCCGGACGGTTTTGCCTGGGTCGGCTGCAATGGCCGGGCCGTTGCACTGTCCATCTCGCTCGGTCGCGAGCTTGCCAGGGCGACGCAGGGCACGGCGATCGAGACGCTCGGCCTGCCCTTGTCCGAGCCTAAACCCCAGCCGTTCCGCGCGATCGTGCGCCGGATCGCGCCGCTCGCGCTGCCGCTCTATCGGCGGTTGGATGCAACCGAGATCTGAGCACGCCTCGCCGGATATGGCCCACGGGCGCGGCGGTCGCCTTCGTGGCCGCCCCGGCGCCTCGGCGGCAGCGCGGCAGAGACCGTCCCTCCGGATGGTTCCTTTGGTGCGCCCGGACCGAAGGAGCCGGAGTTCTGGTGCCATTTCGACATCATCGCCCGGACGATCGCCCGGGCGATTTTTGCTGAGCGGTAACTGGTCGTGGCCAGGTGCACCGCTCAGTGAGCGGCCATGTCGAGCGGCGGTTCGATATCGTCGGTGATCGGGTTCTGGAACGGGTTCTCGGCACGGAACGCGGCGAAATCAGCCTTGGCCGCCTTCAGCAGCGCCGGCTGGGACAGGACATCGACCGCAACCCCGGCCATGGCCTTGGCCGCGAGCGAAAGCCCCTTATGTGCGGCTGGCGCCAGCCCCTGGGCGACGAGTTGCCAGGAATGTCCGGGCGTGCCCACTGCATAGCATGCGACGCGGCATTGCACGGTCGGAACGACCCAGCTCACCGTTCCAACATCGGTAGACCCCACGGAGAGCGCAGCAACATAGTCCAGCGGATAGATGTCGTCGCTGAGCGATTCACCCTCCTGCACCGACAGACCGAAGCGGCCATAGGAGGAACGGATATCCTCCTTCGAGAAGGTCTTCTGGAACTCTGCGGCGAAGGCCCGGTCAGCGGCGTCGAAACCAGGCCCACCGAGGCGGATGAGGTTGGCGTGCATGGCTTCCTCGAGCGGGCGGTTGCCGACGAGGTTGGCATCCCCAGACAATTGCTGCGCAACGACTGAGGTCTCCGTCATCAATGCGGCGCCATCGGCGATCGCCTTGACCCGCCGCACCAGGTCCCACATCTCGCTGAGCGTCCGGGCGCGGATCAAATGACGCACGGTCGCCTGCGCCTGCACGACATTTGGCGCAATGCCTCCGGCATCGATGATCGCGTAATGCACGCGCGCATCGCTCGGCATGTGCTCGCGCATGTAGTTGACGCCGATATTCATCAATTCGACCGCATCGAGCGCACTGCGACCGAGATGCGGCGAGGCAGCGGCATGGGATGCACGGCCCCGGAAGGTAAACTCGACCTCGACACAGGCAAGCGAGATCGCCTTGCTGACACCGGTGAATGAGGAGGGATGCCAGCAGATCGCGACATCGACATCGTCAAACAGCCCGGCGCGTACCATGAAGCCCTTGGACGAGCCGCCCTCCTCGGCTGGGCAGCCGTAATAGCGCACGCGTCCCTTGATGCCGTTCGCGGCGAGCCAGTCCTTGACGGCGGTCGCGGCAAGCAGCGAAGCCGAGCCGAGCATGTTGTGGCCGCAGCCATGACCATTGCCACCCGACACGAGCGGGCGCTGCTCGGCGACGCCGGCCTCCTGGCTCAAGCCGGGCAGCGCGTCATATTCACCGAGGATCGCAATAACGGGACCGTCCTCGCCCGACTCGCCGATCAGCGCCGTCGGAAGGCCGGCGACGCCCTTCTCGACGCGGAAGCCCTCCTTCTCGAGCATCGCGGCGTGTTCGGCGGCTGAACGCTCTTCCTGATAATTCAGTTCGGGCATGGCCCAGACGCGGTCGCTAAGCTCGAAAAATGCCGGGCTCTTGGCATCCGCCAACCGCCAGATCTCGGCGCTGTTCTGCTGATCGGTCATATCCTGCTCCTGGCTCATTCCTGCCCATGCCGTCGCACGGCCGATCGCTCGGATCGGTCTCTGCGCAAACGCGCATCACGACATCAGACCAAACGGTTCGGGCGGCAACCCGGTGGGGAGCATGGGGCACGATCGCGCCATGCAGCCAGCGCAGGATTCCACGCAGGCAGGACCTCATCCCGGTCGCAGCCACCAAGGGGGCGCTGAGCTACGCAGCTTGATCGATGATCATTCAGCCGTTTCAGGCGGCACCGAGGGACGCGTCCGCAGCCCCGGCGCGCGCGACCGGACGACCGATCCCTATGCAGCGTGGCGCGTGGAGCCCTCGACGACCACGTAGGGCTCGCCGCTCGACAGGCCTTCGACCCGCGCCCTGACGCCATAGACCTCATCCAGCAGCGAGGGCGTCACGATCTCGCGCGGCGCACCGATCGCGACGAGGCGGGTCTTGGCCAGGACGAGGACCCTGTCGGCAACGCGCAACGCCTGATTGAGGTCGTGGATCGAGATCAGGACGCACATGCCCCGGTCGCGCGCCAGACGACGCACGAGCGACAGCACCTCGAACTGGCGATGGAGATCGAGCGCGCTCGTCGGCTCGTCGAGCAATAGGATGTCCGGTTCACGCGCGAGGGTCTGGGCAATCGAGACCAGCTGCCGCTGACCGCCGCTGAGCTCCCCAAGCCCCCTGAAGGCGAGGTCTTCGATCTCGAGATCGCGCAGCACGCGATCGATCCGCTTGAGCTCGTCATCGCTGACCGACCATGTCCCGCCCTGCTTGAAGGCGAGCAGTATCGACTCATAGACGGTGAGCACTGCGTTCACCGCGGTATCCTGCGGCAGGTAGCAGGACAGCGGCGCGCGCCGCCCGGGCACGGAACTCTCGCCGGAAATGCTGACCTCGCCCGGACCCGGCACAAGGCCGGCAATCCGCCGGAAGAGGCTCGACTTGCCGGCAGCGTTCGGGCCGATCACGGCAATGACCTCTCCACCGCTGAGCAGCGGCGTGGTCACCTCGCTCAGCACGACCTTGCGGCCGTAGCGGACACCGACATCGCGAAGCTGCAAGCCAACTACCATGACCGCTTCCGATTGGTCAGGATCAAGCTGAAGAAGAACGGCACGCCGATGAGCGCCGTTACGATGCTGATCGGGAAGATGAGGCCCGGGATCAGCGACTTGCTGACGACCGAAGAGGCCGAGAGGATTGCGGCACCGGCAAGCGCCGACGCCGGCAGGAAGAAGCGCTGATCCTCGCCGATCACCATGCGGGCGATATGCGGGCCGACGAGGCCGATGAAGCCGATCGTGCCGACGAAGGACACGGGCACAGCCGCCAGCAGGCTGACCAGCAGCATGATCTCGAGCCGCAACCGCCTGACATCGATGCCAAAGCTTGCCGCCTTCTCGTCGCCGAGGCGAAGCGTGGTGAGGGCCCAGGCGCGGCGCATAAAGAAGGGCAAGCACAAGACAACCACGGCACTGGTGATCGCAAGCTTGTTCCAGCTTGCCTTCGTCAGGCTCCCCATCATCCAGAAGACGACAGCGCCGAGCGCCTGCTCGGAGGCGAAGAACTGCAGCAATGCGAGCAAGGCGTTGAAGGTGAAGACCAGGGCGATGCCGAGCAGGATCACAGTCTCGGTCGTCACGCCGCGGGACTGGCTGAGCACATGGATCAGCATGGCCGCCCCCATCGCCGCGATGAACGCGTTCAGCGGCACGATATAATCGACGGCGAACGGCAGGATCGCGACGCCGAACACGAGTGCGAGCGCCGCACCAAAACTGGCGGCGGCCGATATCCCGAGCGTAAACGGGCTTGCGAGCGGATTGTTCAGGATCGTCTGCATCTGGGCGCCCGCCATGGCCAGCGATGCTCCGGTCACGACCGCCATCAACGCCACCGGCAAGCGGATGTCCCAGATCACGACGCGCACGGCCACCGGGACGCTGTCCGGCATTACCAGCGCGCGCACGACATCGGACGCCGCATAGCGGGCCGGGCCGATCATCAGGTCGGCGATGAAGCTCAGCAGCAGCAGCAGGAAAAGTCCGGCGAGGATCATGCGCCGGCGCGCGTTCAGGGCGCGATAGCTCGATCGCCCTCCATCCTCTCGCGCCACCTCGGCAGCAGCGCCGCTCATGCCGATCTCGCTCACCCCTTGCCCCCGACGGTCACCCAGTAGCCGGGCTGATAAGGCAGGGGCAGAAAGCGCTCATGCAGCGTCTTCAGCGTGGCATCGGCATCGATATCCCCAAACAGGTCGGGATGCAGCCACTTCGCAATCTCCTGGATCGCGACGAACTGGTAGGGACTGTTGTAGAACTGGTGCCAGATGCCATGGACGCGGCCGTTCTTGACGGCAGCGGTCTGGGCGAAGGCGGGGCGGCGCGACAGCGCCGTGAGCTTGCGGCGCGCCTCGATCAGGTCGACGCCGGGGCCAAGGCCGACCCAGGCCCCACCCGGGACATAGGCCTCCCAATTGCCGCCGGTGACGATGACGACATCGGGATTGGCGGCCACGACTGCCTCGGCATTGACCGTACCGAAGGTCCCGGGGATCAGGTCGCCCGCAAAATTCTTGCCCCCGGCGATCTCGACCATCTTGCCGAAATTCTCGTTCCCGAATGACATGCAGCAATCGTCGGAATAGCCCCCGGCGCGCTCGATCATCACGACCGGCCGCTTCAACGCCGTAGCCTTGGCAAGACGGTCCGTCACCAGCGAGATCTGCTCGGCCCGGAACCTGATGAAATCCTCCGCAAGCGCCTCCTTGCCGAAGAGCTTGCCGATCACTCGCATGGAGGGTTCGGTGTTCTGGAAGGGCTTCTCGCGGAAATCGACATAGACAACGGGAATGCCGACGGAGGCGAGCTTTTCGACCAGCTTGGCCTCGTCGCTGGCGATCTTCGCCTCGACATTCAGGAAGAGAACGTCCGGCTTCAGCGCGATCGCCTGCTCGACGTCGAATGCGCCCTCCTTCATGCCGCCGAAATTCGGCAGTTTGGCAATGGCGGGATAGCGGGCGAGATAGGCCTTGTAACTGTCGGGGTCGGCCTTCGGCAGATCGTCACGCCAGCCGACGACACGCTTGAACGGATCCTCCCTGTCGAGCGCGGCGACGAAGTACATCTGCCGCCCTTCGCCAAGGATCACGCGTTCGACTGGCGCGTTGACCTCGACCGCGCGGCCGAGAACATCCGTGACGCTGACCTTCTCCGCCAAGGCAGGCAACGTCGATGCGATGAGGCCAATGGTCAGAGTGGCTGCTTTAATAACCTTGTGAAGCAATGCCATCATGCCACCACCTAAACCTCGTCTGAGCTGGGCGGCTCGTATGAAATGACACAAGGTCGGTCAAGGCATATCTTTTAGAATACGTCCAATCTACTTGATTAAACCAATTCTAAAGTGAAGAACAGGCCGATCATTCACAAGACTTGTCAGCACAAACCGACGGAAAGACTTGTGAGATGCGGCGCAGCGTGGTGAAAGGTGTCGGAAACGGACCAAGACAAGGCGAATGATCGATGTCGACCACGATCGCAAATCGCAACCTGAAGGATGAAATCCGGGACTATTGGTCCATCAGGTCAGAGACATTCGATACGACGCCGGGCCACGAGATCTTTTCCCTGGAAGAACGGCGCGCATGGCTCGCGCTTCTGTCGCGGCACCTTGGCACCGATCAGGGGCGCCGGGCACTCGACCTGGCCTGCGGCACCGGGGTGATCTCGCTGCTGCTGTCGGAACTCGGCTTTTCAGTGACAGGCCTCGACCTCTCCGAGGCCATGCTGGCGCGCGCCCGCGCCAAGGTCTCGGGCAAGGGACCAATCAAGCTCTTCCTCGGCGATGCCGAGAATACACTGGAGCCCTCGGACAGTTATGACGCAGTGGTCACGCGGCATCTCGTCTGGACGCTGCCCGACCCGCCGGCCGCTTTCGCCGAATGGCACAGGGTTCTCAAGCCCGGCGGGCGCGTCGCGATCATCGATGCGGACACCATCAACACCCCTCCGGACAGGCGGCTGATCAAATGGCTCGCACGACTTGCCAAACGCCTGAGCAGGAATGTGCCGCCTCCCCCGCCCTATGCGGATACCCATGCGAGCATCCTGTCGCGCGTCTATTTTTCTGACGGGTGCCGCCCCGATGCCGTAGCCGAATTGCTGAGGCAGGCGGGCTTCGAGGACATCATCGTCGACCGCGACCTTGGCCCGATCCACCGCGCCCAGGGCCGCTTCATGCCGCTCTACCAGCGCCTCGAGCGTGCGGCTCAAAACCGCTTCCTGATTTCCGCACGCAAGCCTGCTTAGGCTGATTTCTCCCCCCGTGCGGACGGGCTGACTGGCAGGGGCGGCGGCGTGTCTTGCGCCCGGCCCCGAGGCGCACGGCATTCGCCCCTGCCGGATCCGGGCAGCATCATCTCATACCGAGCACGCAGCATCGGCAGGAATGGCGGTGCGCCGCCCCGTTCAGCCTTCCGGCGAACAGCTGGATCAGTACCGCGTTGCGCAGTCCCTTGCCTCCCGGATCGGCCGACGCCGGGCCGCGCGCAGCCTCGTCGCTGAATTCGCAGCACCGGCCTTCCTGACGCCGACAGCATGACCAGGGTCGGCGAGAAAGCGTGACCTTCCCCGGATTGAGCGCCGGGCCGCTTCAAGCGACGCGCACCGGCCCAAGCGGGCTGCAGCACCATTGATCCGACACTCCGGGGCCACCGCGAGTCCCCATGGGCATCCCGCCCACAATCCTTAACGCCCGTTGACTCTTCGGTCAGTCGCGATATTGTTCCTTTTATTGCAACTCCAGTTCCATTTTATGGAACTTTTTTGGACTCAACCGGATGTCCATTCTGTCGGCCGCCGTCGATGTGCTCCGTTGCTTCTCCAGCACGCGTCACGATGTGACCGTGACGGATCTGGTTTCGTTGCTTGGAATGCCGAAGAGCAATGCGTCGCGGCTGCTGCGGGCGATGCGCGACGAGGGGCTGCTTGAAACGGTCGGCGACAGCAAGCGTTACCGCCCCTCCCTGCTGCTCAATCAGGTCGGCCATATCTACCGCTTCGCCGCTTCGCTGATCGACCGTGCCGACACCGTGGTCGGGCGCGTCTCGGACGAGGTCGGGCATACCGGCTATATCAGCGTGAGACGCGGCACCGACATCGTCGGCGTCACGGCCCATCCCGGACGCCACGCCCTGCGTGTCGTCACGTCGATTGGCGACCGTATCGCCGCCTTCGCTTCCAGCACCGGCCGCGCGCTGCTCGCCCGCCTGCCCGACGACGAAGTCCGCCGCCTCTATGCCAGCGGCTTCGTTCCCCCGTCCGACACGGCCCCCCAGGACCTCGACGAACTCCTGGCGCGCCTCGCCGTCACACGGCGCGAGGGCTACGCCGAATCGCATGACGAGGCGGTCAGGGGCGTGCGCGCCATCTCGGTTTCGGTCGGCGACCCGACCACCGGCGACGAAGTCGCACTCTGCATCTCCTTCCCGGCTGCGACCGTCACGCAGGAGGAGCGCCTCGCCATCATCCGTTCTCTGGGAGACGGCGCCGCCGAGATCGCAGCGCTGACCCGGGACCCGCTCTTCATTCCCCTACATCCCTCAATCGCGGAGACAGCTCCATGAGCAATCGTTGGCGCATCGGCTTCGATATCGGCGGCACCTTCACCGATTTCATCCTCTATGACGGCCAGGAGCGCTCGGTTCGGCTGCACAAGCGCCTGACCACGCCGCATGACCCGTCCGAGGCGGCCCTGATCGGCCTTGGCGAGCTGACCGAGATGGCCGGCATCACGCTGGCCGATATCGGCGACATCGTGCATGGCACGACGCTGGTGACCAACGCGGTGATCGAGCGCAAGGGTTCCAAGCTCGGCCTGATCACCACGCGCGGCTTCCGTGACATCCTCGAAATGGGAACCGAGCAGCGCTACGACATCTACGATCTGTTCCTGACCTTCCCCGAGCCGCTCGTCTCGCGCGAGCTTCGCCTCGAAGTCGCCGAGCGCATTGACCGCGACGGCAAGGTCGTGACGGCGCTCGATACCGCAGCGGTGCGTGCAGCCGCCCGCGAGCTTGCCGCCGCCGGCTGCGAAGCCATCGCGATCTGCTTCCTGAACAGCTACCGCAACTCCGCCCATGAGCAGGAAGCCGGCCGGATCGTTCGTGAAGCCTGCCCTGAACTCACGGTCTCCCTGTCGAGCGAGGTCGTCGCCGAGATCTGGGAGTATCAGCGCTTCGTCACCACCGCAGCGAACGCCTATGTCCAGCCGCTGATGCGGCGCTATCTGGAACGGCTGGAGCGCGAGCTCGCAGCCCGCTCCTTCACCGGCTCGCTGCGGCTGATGCATTCGGCGGGCGGCCTGGTCTCGCCAGAGACCGCCCGCACCTTCCCGATCCGCCTGCTCGAAAGCGGCCCGGCCGGCGGCGGCCTCGCGACCGCCCTGTTCGGCGAGCTCGCCGGCCACAAGGACGTCATTTCCTTCGACATGGGCGGCACCACCGCCAAAGCCTGCATGATCGAGGACGGCCGCGCCGAGATCGCGCCGATGCTCGAAGCCGGGCGCGTCAACCGCTTCGCCAAGGGTTCCGGCCTGCCGATCAAGGCTCCCGTCATCGACATGATCGAGATCGGCGCCGGCGGCGGCTCGATCGCCGCCATCGACGAGGTCGGCCTGCTCAAGGTCGGCCCGCACTCCGCTGGCTCCGACCCCGGCCCGGCCTGCTACGGCATGGGCGGTACCAAGCCGACCGTCACCGACGCCAATCTGGTGCTCGGCTACTATGACCCTGGCTTCTTCCTGGGCGGACGCATGGCGCTCGATCTCGCGGCCGCGCGCAAGGCCGTTGCGTCGGTCGCCGAGCCGCTCGGCCTCTCCGTGGAAGAAGCGGCCTGGGGCATCCACAAGGTCGTCGTCGAAAGCATGGGCGCTGCGGCGCGTGTCCATCTCGTCGAGAAAGGCAAGGATCCGCGGCACTACGCCATGGTCGGCTTCGGTGGCGCGGGCCCGGCCCACGCCGTCGATGTCGCCCGTGTGCTCGGCGTCCGGCAGGTCATCATTCCGCCGGCCTCGGGTGCCGCCTCGGCGCTCGGCTTCCTCGCGGCGCCGCTCTCCTTCGACATGGTGCAGTCGCTGCCGGTCGAGTTCTCGGAGGGCTTTGACGCCCAGGCCGTCAACACCGTGCTCAGCGTGCTCGAGGCCCAGGGCCGCAAGCACCTGCTCGAGGCCGGCGTGAAGCCAGCCGACATCACGGTCGAGCGCTCGGCCGATATGCGCCTCGTCGGCCAGATGCATGATATTGCGGTGACCCTGCCGGCCGGCACGATCGACACATCGAGCCTGGACGCCATCCGCGCGGCTTTCGCCACCACCTATTCGGCGCGCTACACCTCGGTCTACGAGGGCGCCCGTCTCGAGGCGATCAACTTCCGCGTCCGCTGCGCCGGCCCGGTGCCGAGCCTCTCGCTCTCCGGCGCGGCCGGTGGGGGCGATGCCGGCACTAAGGTGAAGGGTACTCGCCAGGCCTGGTTCGAAAGCGGCTGGAGCGAGGCGACCGTCTATGATCGCTACGCCCTGCGGCCTGGCGACAGCATCAGCGGGCCCGCCATCATCGAGGAGCGCGAGGCGACCACCATCGTTCCTCCCGGGGATACGGTCGCGATCGACGAGGTGCTCAACCTGCTCGTCAGCGTCGGGCGGGCCAGCGCTGCCGAAACCACGATCAGCGCCGACATGCCGCTGGCCGAGGCCGCGCGCCGGATCGAGGCCGACCCGATCTCTCTGGAAATCATGTGGAGCCGCCTCGTCAACGTCGTCGAGGAGATGTGGCTGACCGTCTGCCGCACGGCCTTCTCGCTGGTGATCTCTGAAGCGCAGGATTTTGCCTGCGAGCTGCTCGACCCCGAAGGCGAGACGCTCGCGCATTCGCCGCGCGCCATGCCGGTGTTCAACCTGACCCTGCCGCGCGCGGTCAAGGCGCTGCTGGAGCGCTATCCGGCCGACACCCTGAAGCCCGGCGACGTTCTGATCACCAATGATCCCTGGCTCTGCGCCGGCCATCTCTTCGACATCGCCGTGGTCACGCCGGTGTTCCTGGGCGACCGCGTCGTCGGCCTGATGGGCACTGTCGGCCATGTCTCCGATATCGGCGGCACCAAGGACAGCCTCAGGGCCCGCGAGATCTACGAGGAAGGCTTCCAGATCCCGCCGATGAAGCTCTACGAGGCTGGCCGGATCAACGAGACGCTGGTCCGCCTGCTGGGCGAGAACGTCCGCAATTCCGAGCAGGTTCTCGGCGATCTGCACTCGTTCGTCGCGGCCAATGCGATCGGCGCCGAGCGCCTGCAGTCCTTCCTGAGCGATTACGGCATGCAGGATCTGCGCGCCCTCGCCTCGGTGGTGCAGGACCGTTCCGAGAGGGCCATGCGCGAGGCTATCGCCGCGTTGCCGGACGGGACCTATCACGGCACCGTCTCGAACAACCCGCTCGGCACGCCGATGACCTATCCGCTGGCGCTGACCGTCAAGGGCGACACGATCCATCTCGACTTTGAGGGCGCCCCGCCGCAGCTGCCGCAGGGCGGGCTCAACTGCACCCTGAACTACACGATGGCGCATGCGACCTACCCGCTGAAATGCATGCTGACGCCGAATGTCCGCGGCAATGCCGGCTGCTACCGCGCCTTCTCGATCGACGCGCCGAAGGGCTCGATCCTGAACTGCGACAAGCCGCTCGCGGTCAACTTGCGGACGCGCACCGGCTGGTACATCGCGCCGAACATCTTCCGCGCCCTGTCGCAGGCTGCGCCGAAACAGGTCCAGGCCTTCACCGGCCTGCCGGTGGCGGCGAGCGTCTATGGCCGGGACCAGGCGGGCGATACCTATTCCGACATGCTCTTCGTCGGCGGCGGTCAGGGCGGCTCGGCCCATGGCGACGGCAAGTCCGGCCTGCTCTATCCGACCTCGGCCGCCAACACCTCGATCGAGACCTTCGAGGCGCGGGTGCCGGTGCTGGTCGTCGAGAAGACCTACCTCACCGACTCCGGTGGCGCCGGCCAGCATCGCGGTGGCCTCGGCCAGCGCGTCCGTCTGCGCAAGCTCTCCGATGACGGCCTCCCGACCCTAGTCTCGCTCTATCCGGAAGGCGTCAACAACCCGATCCCGGGCCTGTTCGGCGGCAAGGCCGGCGGCGGAGCATCAGGGCGGGTCATCGATGAGCAGGGCCATGTCCTCAAGGATGTCGGAACGGGCGACCTCGTCCAGGTCAAGCATCCCCATGAGATCGTCGAACTCGTGCTCGCCGGCGGCGCCGGCTACGGCGCGGCGTCCGAGCGCTCACGTGACGCCATCGCCCGCGACATCGCACTCGGCCTCGTCTCGCCAGAGGCAGCCAAGCGCGATTACGGGGTCCAGACCAGCCATGCGACGCACGACGTCGGCGAGGCCAAGGCCGGCATCCTTGTTGCCTGACGACTGACGTCAACACGCACATCTGCCCCTTCAGGGGCCAATAACGGGGACTGAGGCATGAAGGACCAACCGAAAGGAGTGCCTCAGCGGCACCCGAGCCTGTTCGAGCCCGGGACGCTGGTGCTGATCGCCATCCTTTGCGTCTTTGGCGCGATCATTGGCATGCAGCTTCTGGTGTCTCTGGGCATCACGGCGAACACATCGCTGATCGGCGCACTCGCCGCCATGGCGCTTGCACGCGTGCCGATAGCGATGTTCACGCGCTACCGTTCGATCCATGTCCAGAACCTGGCCCAGAGCGCCATCTCGTCAGCGACATTCGGTGCTGCCAACAGCCTGCTCCTGCCGATCGGCATTCCCTTCCTGCTCGGTCGCTCGGATCTGGTGCTACCGATGCTGGCAGGCGCCTTCGCCGCAATGCTTCTCGATGCCTACCTGCTTTATCGGATGTTCGATTCCCGGGTGTTTCCCGCGACCGGTGCCTGGCCCCCGGGCGTTGCCGCTGCCGAAGCGATCAAGGCCGGCGACGAGGGCGGACGCAAGGCGGTGCTGATGGGGGTCGGCTTCGTCACCGGCATCCTCGCCTCCTTCGTCAAGGTGCCGCTCGCGGCCATCGGCTTTGTCGGCTCGACTGCAGTCTCCGGCATTCCGATGTCCGCCTTCGGCGTCGCCTTCATCGGCAATATCTGGGCGCTCTCGATGTTCGGCATCGGCCTGCTGCTGCGCGGCTATTCCAGCCAGCTCTTCGGCGGCCCGCTCTTCGACGGCATCATCCCGAAGGGCGATCTGATGGCGGCCTATATCCCGCACGGCTTCATGATCGGCGCAGGGCTCGTTGCCCTGTTTCAGGTCGCGCAGCTCCTGTTCAGGCGCAGCGAAGCCCAGAAGCTGGCCGAGGCCGCCTCCGGCGTCTCCGATGCCGAAGTCAGGCGCGCGCTCGGTCTCGGCACCATCGCCTATCTCGTGATCGCGATCTTCATCGCGCTGGTCGGCGGCCTGATGAGCGACATGTCGATCGGGATGTTGATCCTGTTCGTGCTCTATGCGGCCTTTGCAGCCTATGTGCATGAACTCATCGTCGGCCTCGCCGCGATGCACTCTGGCTGGTTCCCGGCCTTTGCCGTCGCGCTGATCACGCTGATCATCGGCATGCTGATCGGCTTCCCGATGCCGGCGCTTGCCTTGCTCGTCGGCTTCTCCGCCGCGACGGGCCCCGCCTTCGCCGACATGGGCTACGATCTGAAGGCCGGTTACATCCTGCGCGGCAACGGCGCTGATCCTGCCTTCGAGCGCGACGGCCGCCGGCAGCAGCTCTTTGCTGCGATGTTCGCCTTCGTCATCGCCGGTGCGGTGGTTCTGGTTTCCTACCAGTCCTTTTTCGACCAAAACCTCGTCGCCCCCGTGAACAAGGTCTATGCCGCGACGATCAAGGCGGGTGTGGCGCCAGGCGTCGCCTGGCAGCTCTTCCTCTGGGCGATCCCCGGCGCGATCCTGCAGTTCATCGGCGGCCCGAAGCGCCAGATCGGTGTGCTCTTCGCCACAGGCCTGCTGATCAGCTTCCCGATGGCGGGCTGGGCCGTCCTGGCCGGCATCGTCTGTCGGCTTATCTGGGAGAAGCTGCGCGGCAGCACGGGCGACGGGGACATGGAGGTCTTCGCCGCCGGCATTATCGCCGGAGACGCGATCTTCAGCTTCTTCGACTCGGTGATCAAGAACTTCAGGCGTTGAGCGCCTGCGCGCCCGTGCCGGGAACGGCACGGGCTTCCATTCGACAGTGGAGGGTCGCGCCATGCGCAAACTCGGAACCCTGACCATCGGCCAGGCCCCGCGCTCCGACATCACGCCCATTCTCGATGCATCGATCGGCTCCGACCTGCCGCGCCGCCATGCTGGCGTGCTCGACGGGTTGAGCAGAGCCGAGATCGACCGCGACTTCGCCCCTCAGCCCGGAGCGGCCGTGCTGATCACGAAACTGCTCGACGGCAATTCGGTCATTATCGACAGGAGCCACACCGAAGCTGCGGCGCAGGCCAAGATCGCCATGCTGGAGGCCGAGGGCTGCAGCACGATCCTGATGCTCTGCACCGGCCATTTCGAGAGCCTGACGGCAAGCATGGCGCAACTGATCGAGCCTGACCGCATCCTGCCGCCAACGGTCGCCGCCCTCACCCAGGGCGCGCAACTCGGCATCATCGTGCCGCTCGCCGAGCAGATCGCAAGCGAGGCCGGGAAATGGGCCGGACTTGCTCGCAGGCCGCTCTATGCTGCGGCCTCGCCCTATGGCGGGCCCGGCCCCAGCCTGGCCGACGCGGCCCGCGACCTCGCCAGACGCGGTGCCACGGTTCTGCTGATGGACTGCATGGGTTTCGTCGAGGCTCATCGCCGCACGGCGGCGGAAGCCGCTAAACTGCCCGTGATCCTCTCCAACAGCCTGATCGGCAAGCTCGTTTCCGAGATCGCCTGAGCGAGGCGGTCGCACTCACGGCCCTGTTTCGGGCAACTCGCCACGCAACGGCCTGGCGGGGGTACACAAGTACTGGTCCGATACCGGTCACGTCAGCTCTTTCGCCAGGGCTCGATGCTTCTGAACAGCAAGCTGAAGACGGTGCTTGGAGCCTCGCCTTCAGCCACTCTTCCGGCTGGCCGTGGTTCGTTCGATCATTTCAGATTGCCGAAGTGGTTCTTCTCCGCGACGCCCGCCCGGATCTGATGCTCCTCGATCGCCCGCTCGTGGCCGTCGGAGCCCCGGACCCGATATTGCCGTTGTCCGTTTTCGGCCGCCGGCAGCACCCGGACAATCCGATAATTTCCGGCGCTGGATCTGTCGCGGAAGCCGAAACTCAGGCTGATCACATCGCCTTCCCTATAGTCACTGGTCATGGAGCAAGTCCTCGCTCTCGCAGCGCTCGTCGAGCAGGCTTCCAACGAAGGTAGCCCCATCGCTGCAATGATCGGTGACCGCGAGGTTCACGACATGCCCGTCCTCACAGATCAGCCTGATTTCATAGGAGAGCAGCGAAGGAGGAATCCGGCGCAGGTCGAGCTCGAAATACCCGCGGCAGCCGCCGTTTGCGTTCCGGGATGTTTCGAAGCTGTAAGATACAGGCTGGCGCGTGCCGTCGCGCCAGATGATCTGGCCCTTGCCCTGAAGCCAGGTGACCTGGCGTTCGCTTTGCACGGCGATAATTCCAGCCTTGACCGGTACCTAACTGGCACCGCGGCCCGCCCTCGGTTCAGGCTGAACGGTAGCGGCAACGCAGTGGGCGCTCATCCAAGGCGCCAGGCAAGCAAAATCCCCGCGTCATCTCAGCACAGAGGCACGTCCTGGAGCGTTCGGGGACAGGTGCAGCCTGACCGGGAGGCGCGAGCAGTCCGCCGCGATGCCCCTCCCCCTTTCAAGACCCGCAGCATGCGACGTCACGGCAGGTCCATTCTCGGATCGAGTGCGTCGCGCAGACCATCACCAACGAAGTTGAAGCTCGTGACGGCGAGCGTGATCGCGGCGCCGGGCAGGATCGCAAGCCAGGGTGCGCTGGTGAGATAGCTCTGGGCGTTCTCCAGCATGTTACCCCAGCTCGGGGTCGGCGGCTGGATGCCGTAGCCGAGGAAGCTGATGTAGCTCTCGGCCAGGATCGCATGGGCGACGTTCAGCGTCGCGGCGACGACGATCGGCGCAATCGCGTTCGGCAGCAACTGGCGAAACATGATGCGGCGGTTGCTGGCGCCCATCGCGACCGCCGCGACCACGTAATCGCGCGTACGGAGCGATTTTATCTGAGCCTCGACGACCCGCGCCACCTCCATCCACGAGGTCATCGCGATCAGCATGACGATCGAGGGGACCGACGGCGAGATCAGCGCCGAAATCGCAAGCAGCAGGAAAATCGAGGGGAAGCAGAGCATCGCGTCGACGAAGCGCATCAGGGCGGCCCCGACCGCGCCTTCATAGAACCCGGCGATCATGCCGATGCAGATGCCGATCGCCATGCTGATCAACATGGCGGAAAACCCGACCGCGAGAGAAATCCGCCCGGCCATCAGCAGCCGCGCCAGGATATCGCGCCCGAGCGGATCGGTGCCGAGCACATGCGGGCCAAAGAAGGGCGGCGCGAAACGCTGCCGAATGTCGATGAACGTATCGCTATAGGGCAGCAGCATCGGCCCGAAGATGCAGGCGAGCGTCATCGCCACGATGGCCACAGCGCCGAAAACCGCCAGCCGGTGCCGGCGGAAACGGCGAAAGCCCGGGCTGTTCCAGAAAAAGGGCGAAGCTGCCAACCGGATTTCGGTGACGCCGGTGAGATCAGCGCTCATCAGCCGTTCCTCGCAATGCGCGGATCGGCGAGACCGTAGAGCAGGTCGGCGATCAGACTGCCGAGCAACACCAGTACGGCGGTGAACATCAGGATACCCATCACCACGGGATAGTCGCGATAGCTGATCGAATCGAGGAAGAGCCTCCCCATTCCCGGCCAGGTGAACACCGTCTCGGTGACGAGCGCGCCCGACAGCAGCGTCGGCACATGCAGGCCGGTGATCGTGATCATCGGCAGCAGGGCATTGCGAAAGGCGTGTCGCAGCAGGACCTGCCGTTCCGGCACGCCCTTGGCTCGGGCGGTGCGGATATAGTCTTGATTGACGACCTCAAGCATCGAGGAACGCATGTAGCGGCTCCAGACGGCGGTTGAGACGAGCGCCAGCACGATGCAGGGACCGATCAGGTGATGGATCCGGTTGAGCACCGAGCCATCGCCGATGGTGTAGCGGTTGCCGGCGGGCAGCCAGCCGAGCCCGACCGAGAAGACATAGATGATGACGAGACCGAACCAGAAGGTCGGGATCGAAAGTGCGATCATCGCGCCGATCGTCGCGAGTGAATCAAACAGCGAGTAGCGCTTGATCGCGCCGAGGATACCGACCCAGGCGCCGAGCAGCATGGCGAGCAGCGTCGAGGTCAGCATCAGCTCCATCGTCGCGCCGATATGCGAGGCGATGATGTGCAGCACCGGCTGATGGTCGCGATAGGACAGCCCCCAGTCACCGCGCAGCATGCGCCAGAGCCATTCCGCATATTGCACCGGCAGCGGGCGGTTCAGGCCGAGTTGCTCGGCGATGCGGTCGAGATCGGCCTGGGTCATGTCGCCACCGGCGGCGAATTGCGAGAGCGGCCCGCCCGGAGCCAGGTGGAGGATGGCGAAGCCGATCATCGAGACGATCAGCAGCAGGACGAGCGCCTGCAGCAGCCGTCGCGCGAGAAAGGTGCTCATGACGCCGTGTTCCGGGCGGATCTGTTCATGGTCTCAGCGCGCCCAGTACCAGCTGCCCATATTCCAGGTATTCTGGCGGGCATTGATATTGGGCTCGTAGCCGATGAGCCCTTCCTTGTAGCCCTCGACCGGAACATATTGGTAGATCGGCAGGATCGGCAGTTCCTCGCGGACGATCTCCTGCAATTTCCAGTAGATCGCCTTGCGCTTGGCCTGATCGAAGGTTTCCTGACCTTCCTTCATCAGCGCATCGGCCTCGGCATTCTGCCACTGCATCTGGTTGGCGCCGCTGCCGTTCTTGGCGGGAATCGCATCAGAGGCGAAGCGCGAGGCCGGATCGGGATCGATCACGGTGCGGAAGGCGGTGCCGACCAGCAGCGACTGGAACTTCGAGCGCGTATAGAACTCGCCCCAGATCACGGCCGCCGGCATGTTGTTGATCGTCATCTTCACGCCGACCTGCTGCCAGTCCTGCATCATCAATTGCTGGCACTGCTCGCGCAGCGAAGCACCGGTGGTCGTCGAGACCGCGAATTCGAGCGGCACGCCGTTCTTCATGCGAACGCCGCTGCCGCTGCGTTTCCAGCCGGCGTCGTCTAGCAGCTTGTTGGCTTTGGCCAGGTCGTAGCTCTGCTGCGGCAGATTGGGATTGTAGGCCCAGGATTCCTGCGGTGCGAAGGACTCCGTCGGCTTGTGCAGGCCATAGAAGATGACGTCGATGATGGCTTGCTTGTTGATCGAGGCGTAAAGCGCCTGGCGCACCGCCTTCTCCGACAAGGCCGGATGCTCCAGATTGGGCATCAGGATTTCGAGCGAGGCGTTCGGGATCTTCACGATCTTGCGGCCCGGCAGCTTCACGGCCTCGGCATAGAAATTCGCCGGGATGCCGGTGCCGATGATGAGATCGACCTGCCCCGTGCGGAACTGCGCATAGAGCGCGGTCTGGTCGGGCACATATTTGAGGACGGCCTTCTCCAGATAGGGTCCCTTGCCGTGATAGCGCTCATTGGCGACGAGCGTGATGTTGTCGCCCGGCGTGCGCTGCCCCCATTTGAACGGCCCGGTGCCGACCGGCGCACCGTTGAAGGGCGCGGTATTGGGGTCACTGGCCTTCTCGAGCAGATGCTTGGGCACGATGAAGGTATTCGAGAGCAGCGCGAGATAGGGCGCGTAGGCCTTCTCCATGCGCCACGAGATTTCGTGCGGTCCCTTGACGACGATATCCTTGACCAGCGCATGGCCGACGCGGGTGCGGGCCTTGAATCCGGGCGCATTGATCAGTTCGAGCGTGTATTTCACGTCCTCGGCCGTGAATGGCGTCCCGTCATGCCAGGTGACGCCCTCGCGCAGCTTGACCTTCCAGGCCAGGCCGCCTTCCGAGATGCCGCCATTGGCCTCGCTCGGCACCTCGGTTGCGAGATCGGGCATCAGGTTGCCCTGAGGGTCGGCGAGCCACATCGTATTGAAGACCTGCATCCAGACGGTCTCGTCGACCTCGATGCCGGGCATGAGCGGGTTGAATGCGGTCGGCTCCTGCGACAACCCGACAACGACCTGGCCGGTCGGCTTGGCAGGTGGCGGCGGTGCGGGCTTCGTCTGGGCGCTGGCGCCAAATCCCGAGGCGGCGAGAAAGCCGCCCGCTCCGAGCGCGAGAAACTGGCGGCGATGCAATGCCGGCATCGGGAAAGCCGAACGGGTCGTTCCGTCGGAGTGCTTTATCATCCGGTAACCCCTCTTTTGCTTGTTTTGCGGAAGTCCCGGGCGCCCCGGGCAATTCAGGCGGAATCGATCGCGCATCCGCGCCGCCCGCTTCATCCGTCGGGTCGATCGCGGGCGCGGCCGATCCTTCAACCGCGTGCCTAGGTTAGGCCTGCACCGACCCGCCTCGTATGCCGATCACGGCGCCCGGCCGGGCATAATCTGCCGATTCAACCACCGCCTTTGGCATAGGGTTCTGCACCGGATCGGGTCTTATCGAGCCGATCAAATCGGATCGGCCGTGCGGATGGATTGGTCGTTGGCCGCGCGGAGCGATCCCGCAGCGCAAGGAAAGCCAGCCTATGTCTCCTCCGGTCACGCGCGTGCGCAGCGACGAGACGCTGCCGAAATCCGCCGATGTGGTGGTGATTGGCGGTGGCATCGCCGGCACCAGTGCCGCCTATGAGCTGGCAAAGAAGGGACACTCGGTCGCGTTGCTCGAGAAGGGCCACCTCGCCGGCGAACAATCGAGCCGGAACTGGGGCTGGTGCCGCCAACAGAATCGCGACCTGCGCGAATTGCCGCTGGCCCAGCGCGCCGTCGAGATCTGGAACGGACTGAACGAAGAACTCGGCGCCGAGACGGGCTTTCGCCGCACCGGGCTCCTCTATGTCACGACCAAACAATCCGATCTCGATCTGTGGTCGAACTGGGCGGACCGCGCCCGCGAGTATCAGATGCATAGCCGGATGCTGACGGCTGCCGAGGCCAGGACCATGTCGCCGGGCAGCACGGAGAACTGGATCGGCGGAGTGCATTCGCCGACCGATGGACGGGCCGAGCCCGCGCTGGCGACACCCGCTATTGCCGAAGGGGCGCGCAAGCGGGGGGCGACCATTCATCAGAATTGCGCCGCGCGCGGACTGGAGACCGAGGGCGGCAGGGTGTCGGCGGTCGTCACCGAAAAGGGCACGATCCGGACCAGCGCGGTGCTCTGTGCGGGCGGGGCCTGGAGCTCGATGTTCTGCCGCCATCACGGCATCAAGCTGCCACAGGCAGGCGTGCGCTCGACCTCCTTTTTCACCGAAGCAGCACCGCAGGTGATCGAGGGTGGGCTGTCGATGCCCGACCTCACGTTCCGCCGCCGGCTCGATGGCGGGTATACGGTCGGGATCAGCGGGCGCGGCCTGCTCGAACTCACCCCGCAGGGCATGCTCTACGCCCAGCACTTCTGGCGGACCTTCAAGAAGCGGCGCGGTGGCCTGACCATCCGGGCCGGCCGATCCTTCTTCGCCGGGCCGGAGGCGATCTCTCGCTGGAGCAATGATGGCATCTCGCCCTTTGAGCGGATCCGCACCTTCGATCCGCCGGCACAGGAGGAGCTTATCAGCTTTGCCCTGGCACGACTTGGGCAACTCTATCCGCAGCTCGCCAATGTGAAGATCGCGCATAAATATGGCGGGCTGGTCGATTTCACCCCGGATTGGATTCCGGTCATCTCCGGCGTCGCCGCCCTGCCCGGTTTCTATATCTCGACGGGCTATAGCGGGCATGGCTTCGGCATCGGCCCGGCCGCGGGGCGACTTGCGGCCGACATCGTCGCCAATGACACCCCGATCGTCGATCCACGCCCCTATCGCTACAGCCGCATGATCGACGGGACCGATCTCGGCGAGCCCGGCATGATGTGACGCGTCCGCGCCCTTCGATATCCCCGGGGTTGGGCCCCGCCACAGCTGCACTCGGCGATCGGCATCTAGAGCGCACTGCGGCATTGCGTCCGGTGCCGATGCAAAGATGATCCAATGCCGCCGGCAGTGCGCTCGCTAACGTCGCGACGAAACCCCGCCGGAGCTCACCGTCTATGTCACCGACGCTTGAACGCATCGCCAGCAATGCGCGCCTGCCCACCGAGGCCGATGTCGTGGTGATCGGCGCCGGAATCGTGGGCAGTGCGGCAGCCTATTTCCTGGCCAAGCGCGGGCATAGCGTCGCGCTCGTCGAGAAGGGTGTCGTCGGCGGCGAACAGTCGAGCCGGAACTGGGGCTGGTGTCGCCAGCAGAACCGCGACGCACGCGAACTGCCCCTAGCCATGCGCGCCATGGACCTCTGGGACAGCTTCAGCCGCGAAATCGGCAGCGATATCGGCTTCAGGCGCAGCGGGCTCATCTATGCCAGCAACGATGCCGGCCAGATCGCGCAATGGGAAAAATGGCGCGGAACGGCACAGCAGTTCGGCATCGATACGCGCATGCTCTCCGGCAGCGAGGCGGCGGCCATGACGGCCGGCACCGGCCACTCCTGGCTCGGTGGGGTCCATTCGGTCAGCGACGGCAAGGCAGAGCCTGCCCTCGCGGCACCTGTCCTCGCAGAAGGCTCCCGTTCGCACGGCGCAAGCATCCACCAGGATTGTGCAGCGCGCGGCCTCGACATCACGAATGGCGCGGTCTCCGGCGTGATCACCGAGAAGGGGTTGATCCGAACGCGCTCGGTAATCCTTTCTGGCGGCGCCTGGGCCTCAGCCTTCTGCCGGCGCCATGGCATCCGGTTTCCGCAGGCAAGCATCCGCTCGACCATTTTGCGGACGGAGGCTGCGCCCCAGTTGCTCGATGCGCTCTATACCCCCGATTGCGCTCTGACGCGGCGGCTCGACGGCAGCTACACGATCGCCATCAGCGGCAAGGGCACGCTTGAAGTCACACCGCAGGGACTGCGCTATGCGCGAGAGTTCCTGCCGATGTTCATCAAGCGGCTGAAGGCGGTCGAGTTCGGCCTCGGCACCTCCTTCTTCAAGGGGCCGGAGGCGCTCGGAGGCTGGGCTTTCGACAGGGAGACACCCTTCGAACGCATCCGGGTCCTCGACCCCGTGCCGAGCCGCACGTCCGTCGCGCTGACGCTGGCACGGGCGCGGGCGCTCTACCCCGCACTTCAAAACGTCGCCGTCCGTGAGAGTTGGGGCAGCTATATCGATTCAACGCCGGACGCCGTGCCGGTGATCTCGCCCGTCGCGGGTCTGCAGGGCTTCGTGCTGGCGGCCGGGTTCAGTGGGCACGGTTTCGGACTCGGGCCCGCGGCCGGCCATCTCGCTGCCGATCTCGCCGTGGGGGACAGGCCGATCGTCGATCCGCGTCCCTTCCGGCATTCGCGCCTGATCGATGGTTCGAGGGGCGAGATCGGCGAATTCTGAACGCCACCCGTCCGTGTAGGACACTCCGTCCTTCGGCCCTTCGCAGCCGGCGGCAATTCATGCTGAACCGGGGCAGATGATCGGCAGAATCTTTGCTCGACCGGACGCAATTCCAAGTCCGCGCCTGCGCCCCGACACTAGTCTTGGATGCAACGCGGCAGATCGTGCTGGCGCGGCAACTTCTGAGGCGAGAGACGCGATGAGCACCCTGCGGCCGAAATTCGTGACCTTCGATTGCTATGGCACGCTGATCAATTTCGAAATGGGCCCGGCGGCACGGCGCGTCTATGGCGCACGCCTGTCCCCCGAGGTCATGGACGGTTTCTGCGAGAGCTTCAGGGGGTTTCGTCTGGACGAGGTCCTCGGCGCCTGGAAGCCCTTCATCGAGGTGGTCCACAACTCGGTGGAGCGCAGTTGCAAGGCCTGGAAGATCACGTTCGACCCGGCCGACGCCCAGGCGATCTACGACGAGATTCCAAGCTGGAACCCGCACACGGATGTACCGGCGGGCCTCGCCAAGGTTGCCAGGGAAATCCCCCTCGTCATCCTCTCGAATTCGATGAAGGAGCTGATTCCGCACTCCGTCGTCAAACTCGGCGCCCCCTTCCATGCGGCCTATACGGCGGAGGAGGCACAGGCCTACAAGCCGCGCCTGCAGGCCTTCGAATACATGTTCGACATGCTGGGCTGCGGGCCGGAAGACGTCGTGCACTGCTCGTCCAGCCTGCGCTACGACCTGATGAGCGCCTACGACCTGAAGATCGGCCAGCGGGTCTTCGTCAATCGCGGTCATGAGCCCGGCATTCCCGCTTACGGCTACCGCGAAATCAAGGACATCGGTGGCCTGCCAGGCCTGCTCGGGCTCTGACGCCGATGCGCGATTTCGACCCTGACGCCATCACCTTCGCCACGGGCCATTTCATCGCCGGCAGCAACATCGATGGCCCCGGTGAAAGGATCAGCGTCGCCCGTCCGTCCGACGCCGTAACCTATGCCGATTTGCCGGTCGCATCGGCGGAGGTCGTTGATCGCGCGGTCGAGGATGCAGCGCTTGCGGTCAAGCGCAGTGGCTGGGCAACGCAGCCGCCGCGCGACCGGGCGCGTGCCATGCGGCGCTGGGCCGAGTTGATCGAGGCGAAAAGCGAGGAACTCGGCCGGCTGGAGGCTCTGGGCTCGACGCGCCCGATCGCCCAGGCCGTGACCGGCGATGTCGCCAGCACAGCCGAAGGCATCCGCTTCTTCGCCGAATGGGCCGACAAGCTCGGCGGCGACGTCGCCGCGACGCGGGCCGACCATTTCGGCATGATCGTCTCCGAGCCCTATGGGGTGGTGGGGGCGATCACGCCCTGGAACTTCCCCCTCAGCATGGCAAGCTGGAAAGTCGGCCCGGCGCTCGCCGCCGGCAATGCGATCGTCCTGAAGCCATCCGAACTGACGCCGTTCTCGACCGTGAGGCTGGCTGAGCTCGCCGTCGAGGCCGGAATTCCGCCTGGTATCTTCAATGTCGTGCAGGGCACGGGCACGGTGACGGGCGACGCACTCAGCCGCCACCCCGGCATTGCCAAACTCTCCTTTACCGGCTCCACCCGTACGGGCATAGCCGTGATGAAGGCCGCGGCCGAGACCGGCATCAAGCCGGTGACACTGGAACTCGGCGGCAAGAGCCCGCAGCTCGTCTTCGCAGACGCCGATCTCGACAAGGCAGCGGATTGCATAGCGAGCTCCCTCCTCGCCAATGCCGGCCAAGCCTGCGTGGCGGGTTCGCGACTGATCGTTCAGCGGGAGGCCGCCGACGCCCTGGTCTCAGCTCTGCTGGCGCGGCTCTCGCGCATCACGCCAGGACCGACCTGGAAGTCATCGACGGGCTTTGCGCCGATCATCTCTGAAATCCAGGCCCGACGCATCGATGCGATCCTGGCCCGCAGCCGCGCCCAGGGCGCCGAGGTGCTGTTGGGCGGCGGCAGGATCGAGGGCCATGGCGGCGCCTTCTATCAGCCGACCTTGCTCGCGGGCGTCGATGCGGACACCGCAGCCGTGCGTGAGGAGATCTTCGGCCCGGTGCTGACGATCCAGAGCTTCGAAACCGAGGAGGAGGGCTTTGCCCTCGCCGACCACCCCGAATACGGGCTCGCAGCCGGCGTCTACACCTCCGATCTCGGTCGCGGCCTGCGGGCCGTACGCCAGATCAAGGCGGGTACGGTCTGGATCAACCGCTATAACCGCACGCTCGACTTCATCCTGCCGACCGGCGGGTACAAGAGCTCTGGGATCGGCAAGGATCTCGGCCGGCAAGCCGTCGAGGCCAATCAGCGACACAAGACGGTGCTGATCGACATCGGTGTGTAGCGCTCGTGGCCCACTCGCGTGGACCACGCCGCGATCGGGATCGAGCCGATCGATCACCTAGATTCCGGCCCGTGCTGACGACGATCTCCCGCCTGCTTCAGCGATGCTGAAGCAGGCGGGCTGAATCGACCAGGCTCGTCGTCATTCCAGACAGGCCATAAGGAGAAGCCCCGGTGTGATGCTGGGGGTTCGTCCGGTTGACGGCTCCTCAGTGGCGCCAGTCCTGGTAGCGGTAATAGGCGCCGACGAAGGGCAGGAACCAGGGCGGACCGAAATGGCCTGGCACCGCCGGCCAGGCGAGCCCCGCGAGCGGATTCGCATTCACGTCCCCGCCCATGACGCGGGCCATGATCTGCCCCATATGCACCGACATCTGAGTGCCGTGGCCGCTATACCCCAGCGCATAGAACACGCCGTCGCGCTCGCCGGCGCGCGGCAACCGGTCAGAGGTCATGTCGACCAGACCACCCCAGCAATAGTCGATGCGAACGCCGGAGAGCTGCGGAAAGAGTTCAAGCATGCGCGCCTGCAGAATCGCGCCGCTCTTGGCATCGGATTTGGGGCTCGACAGAGCAAAACGGGCTCGGCCGCCGAAGATCAGGCGATTATCCGGTGTGAGGCGGAAATAGTTGCCGATATTCTTCGTCGTCGTCGCGGTGCGCCGCATCGGAAGGATCGATGCAGCAAGCTCGGCTGAAAGCGGCGCCGTGGCGATGATGAAGCTCCCCACCGGCACGATGCGCCGCCTGAGCCAGGCGAACGGCCCCTGCCGGGAGGCACCGGTCGCAAGCAGCACCTGCCCGGCCTCGATCTCTCCGCGGCTCGTCACGACCCTGTGCGCACGCGCATTGAGCCGGTGAAGCTCCGTCACCGCAGCGTTCTCATAGATGCTCGCGCCACGCCGTGCAGCGGCATCGGCCAGCCCGACACCGAAACGGCCCATATGCATATGGGCACTGCGCGGGAAGACCAGTCCGCCATGGAATCCGTCAGAACCGATTTCCCGGCGGATTTCCTCCGGCCGGACCACGGTGAGATCAGGCTCGACGGTGCGCGACAGCAACTCGGCGCTCTTCTGCAACTTGGCGAAGTGCTCTGGCTTGGCCGCGAGCTTGATCTTGCCGGTGCGGATAAAATCGCAATCGATCGCCTCGCTTGCGACCAGTCTCTCCACCTGAGCAACCGCATCATCGAAGGCCCGGTAGAGCGCCACGGCACGGTCCTGGCCCAGGCTGGCTGCGAGACCGCCGAGATCATGGGCGAGCCCGTTATTGCAGTGTCCCCCATTGCGCCCGGACGCCTCGCCGATCACACGGCCCGCTTCCAGCACCGCAACGCTTGCGCCGGATTTTGCCAAGGCCAGTGCCGCGGAGAGCCCGGTGAAACCACCACCGACGATGGCGACATCGACAATGCCTGCGAGCGGACCTGTGGCGCCTGCGCCGAAACGAGGCGCCGTCGCAAGCCAATAGGGTTCGAGTTTCATCAGCGATCGATCCGCGGGTCAGCGCCAGCTGTCAGGGCCGGGAAGGCGTTGGGAACCGGTCTGCGCAAGCTGTTGCCCAGACGCGGCCCGATTTGGAAGCCCGAGCATGCGACATTCTAAGCCTATGTATTGTATGAATTTTACTATTCTCGAAAGCCTGCGGCGCACCTATACTTGGGCTTCATTCCAGATGAGGCTCGCAGGGGTGGATTACAAAACGGCCAAGCGCCCACTTGACTATGCGATCGATATCCGCGCGATGACCGAGGCCGATCTCGGCCAGGCACACCAGCTCTCGATCGCCGTCGCCTGGCCGCATCGCCCTGAAGACTGGCGGCTGGTGTTCGAAGTCGGATATGGCCTCATCGCCTGCGACCGGATCGGTCGTGCGCTCGGGACAGCGATGTGGTGGCCCTTTGGCGAACATTTCGCCACGATCGGCATGGTGATCACCTCGCCCCGCCTCCAGGCACGAGGCGCCGGCCGCCGGCTGATGGACACGATCTTCGAACAATCGGGGCAGCGCGATCTGCGCCTGAATTCGACGCGCGAAGGCTACCGGCTCTACCGCTCGCTCGGCTTCGAGCCGATCGGCCGCGTCTTTCAGCATCAAGGCCGCGTCGAGGATGCGAGCCCCGCCATCGATTCCACGATCACGGTACGGCCAGTGGTCGTGGACGATCTCGACGCCATCGCCCGTCTCGATGCCATGGCCTATGGCGCGGATCGGACGCGGGTGATCAAGACCCTGATGCTGCAGTCGATCGGGACGATCCACGAGCGCAACGGAGAGGCCGTCGGTTTCGCGTTGTGCCGCCCCTTCGGGCGCGGCCATGTCGTCGGGCCGATCGTAGCCGAGGACGATAGCACGGCGATCGCTCTGACCCGGCCACATGTGCAGGCTCATGAGGGCGGGTTCCTCCGGGTCGACACTGCGATGGAGCAGGGTCAGTTCGGCGGGTTCCTCGAATCCTGCGGTATGATGATCCACGACACCGTGACGACGATGATCCGCGGCAACAATCATGCTGCGCGCGGCACGATGCGCACCTTCGGGCTGATCAACCAGGCCCTGGGTTGAGGGCTAGATCATCGGACCGGATAACGTATCCGGTCCGATGATCTAGCCTTCTGTGTTTGCTTCGGCTTTTCCGAAAACCGCAGTCCACTTTTCGGGCCGATGCTTTAAACGTCGAACAGCACAGGCAGCGGATAGCCCGACTTCTGGATCGGCGTCTTGATGACGATGTAGCTGAAATACTTCGAGATGCCGAGATTGCGGTCGAGCAGCGTCTCGATCAGCGACTGATAATGCGTCAGCCCGCGTGTGACGAACTTGACGAGATAATCATAGCCGCCGCTGACCATATGGCATTCCACCACTTCGTCGACGCGGCGCAGGCCCGTTTCGAAGCGGATGAAATATTCCTTCGTATGGTCCGCCAGCGTGATCTCGGTGAAGACCGTGATCGTCTCGCCGAGCTTCTGCAGGTTGATGGTCGCACCATAACCGGAAATGAAGCCGGCCTGCTCGAGCCGCTTCACACGCAGCAGGCAGGGACTCGGCGATAAGCCGACCGCATCGGCCAGCGTGACATTCGTCACGCGGCCGTTGTTCTGAAGTTCGATCAGAATCTTCATGTCGATGCGGTCGAGCCGCACGCCCGGTGTCACCACGAAAGCCTCACGCCAGCCCTCCCCGCGCAAATCCGAACGGCGAGCCACCACTCCGGTGGTGTGAAACTAAACACGTCGCTCTATCCGAGCAAAGCGAGGATCATGCCAGCTCAACCGGTTTCAACTCGGCTTGGACCTCAGGGAGCGCCAGCATGTCGTCCAGCGTCTGGCGCAGGCGCGCGACAATCAGATCGATCTCCGCCTCGCTGCAGCACAAGGGCGGAGCGAGACCGATGATGTCATCGGCGAAAGCCCGGAAGATCACGCCGTTGGCATAGCCGCGCGCAAAAAGATGGTCGGACAGTTTCGCCGCGCGCGAGAACTTCTCCTTGGTGACCTTGTCGGCAACGATCTCGACACCGGCGAGCAGGCCGCGCGCCCGGACTTCTCCGACCAGGGGATGGTCGGCAAGCGTGGCGAGGCGCTCCTCGAAATAGGCGCCGACCCGCTGGCCATTGGCGAGGATGCCACCCTCGTCATAGAGGCGCAGCACCTCGAGCCCGACAGCGGCGCTGACGGGATGGCCCGAATAGGTATAGCCATGCCCGATCGGGCCGCCGGCGGGTGCATTGTCCGCGATGGCGCGATAGACCTTCTCGCCGATCGCGAGCGCTCCGAGCGGGGCGTAACCGGAGGTCAGGCCCTTGGCCATGCTCATCATGTCCGGCACGACGCCTTCCGCCTCGCAGGCGAACATCGGGCCGGTTCGTCCGAAGCCGGTGATGACCTCATCGGCGACGAAGAGAATGTCGAGTTCGGCCGCAGCATCGCGCATCGCTTTCAGCCAGCCCTTCGGCGGAACGACGACGCCGCCCGATCCCTGCACCGGCTCGCAGAAGAAGGCGGCAACGGTGTCAGCCCCGAGTTCCTCGACCTTGGCCCGCAGCGCCGCGACGCTGGCTGCAATGACGGCGCCATCGTCGGAGCCTGCCGGATTACGATAGGGATAGGGCGAGGCAATGTAGTGCTGCCCCTCGGCCGGCAGGTCGAAATTGGCGTGGAACGCCGGCAGCGCCGTCACGCCGGCCCCTGTCGAGCTCGAGCCGTGATAGCCTCGCTCCAATGAGATGATCTGCTTCTTCGCCGGTCGTCCGGTGACGTTGTAGTAGTAGCGGATCAGGCGCAGCGCGCTGTCGACGGCATCGGAACCGCCGAGCGAGAAATAGATGTGGTTGAGATCGCCGGGCGTGATCTCGGCAAGCTTGGCGGCCAGCCGGATCGCAGGCTCGCTGCCGAAGCCGAAATAGCCGGTAGCATAGGGCAGCTCGCGCATCTGTGCGGCAGCCGCCTCGACGATGCTGTCATGGCCGTAGCCGACATTCACGCACCATAGCCCCGCAAAGCCATCGATCAGCTCGTGACCATCGGCATCGGTGATGAAGGCTCCGCGTGCCGATTTCAGGATGGTGACGCCGCGCTTCTCGTGCCCCGCCCAGTTGGCGACAGGGTGGACCCAATGCATGCGGTCGAGGGCTTCGAGCGAGTTGACGGTCATGGAGACAGGCCTTGCTGGGGGATCTCTAGAGCGAATGACGGATCAGGCAGCGCCGGCCTGCATATAACCGGCAGGTTCCGACCTCAGTCGCGTAGCATGCGCCTGCTCGCGCAGGTAGCGGCCCGGAGTGACCCCACATATGCTCTTGAAATGGCGCGACAGGTGGCTCTGATCGAAGAAGCCGGCCTCGGACGCCGCCAGTGCCAAGGGCACGCCCTCGCGCAACAACGACTTCGCGTAACGGATACGCCGGTGGCAGATGAAGCGATGCGGCGTGAGCCCGACCTGTCGGCGAAACACCGTCACGAAGCGACAGACGCTCAGGCCGGCGAGAACCGCAATATCCTCAAGATAGACTGCGTCGGTGAAGTGCCGCTCGATATGGCTGAGAGCACGCTGGATACCGGGGCTGATATGCCCCGAAAGCGCTGCACCGACATTGGAAACTGGCTCTTGCATGGACTGGCTCTTCCCTGCTGACGGCCTTGCCGCCTTGCCAGAAGCCTAGGACCGGGCCGCCATGATGTCGGCCTCAGCAAAGGGGCCGACATGGTATCCCCTGCGCATTTGCTGCGCGGTCACAGCACATCATGCTTTCGGCGTTCATTCAGGCGCCGCCGCTTAGGCTTGCTTCAGCCCGCCCATGTGGAAACTCTTGGTCTCCAGATATTCCTCGATACCGGTTGCGCCGCCTTCGCGTCCAATTCCGGACTGCTTGATGCCACCGAAGGGCGCGACCTCCATCGAGACGGAGCCGGTGTTGAGCCCGACCATGCCGAATTCGAGCCGCTCGCCAACGCGCCAGGCGCGATGCAGATTCTCGGTATAGAAATAGGCCGCCAGGCCATAGGGCGTGCCATTGGCGATCTCGATCGCCTCATCCTCATGCCTGAACCGGAACAGCGGCGCGACCGGTCCGAATGTCTCCTCATTGGCCAGGCGCATCCGCGTATTCGCCCCGGAGAGCACGGTCGGCGCGATGAAACGGACAGGATCGAAGCCGGCCTCGCCTCCGACGAGCCGCTTTGCGCCGAGCGCCAAGGCATCCTCGACATGCGCCCGGACCTTTTCGACGGCCGCAGCATTGATCAGCGGACCGATACTGACGCCATCCCTGCGACCATTGCCGACCTGCATGGCCGATACCGCTCTGGCAAGACGCTCGGCAAAGGCATCATGAACACCGTTCTGCACCAGGATGCGGTTGGCGCAGACGCAGGTCTGGCCGGCATTGCGGAACTTGCTGGCGATGGCCCCTGCAACGGCCATGTCGAGATCGGCATCATCGAAGACGATGAACGGGGCATTGCCGCCAAGCTCGAGGCTGAGCCGCTTCAGAGTGTCCGAGGACTGACGCATCAGCAGCGCACCGACCCGCGTTGAGCCCGTGAAGGAGAGCTTCCGCACGGCGGCGCTGCCGGTCAGCGTCTCCCCGATCGCATTGGGCAGGCCCGTGACGATATTGATCACGCCCTTGGGGATACCGGCCCGCGCCGCCAGCACGCCGAGCGCCAAGGCCGAATAGGGCGTCAGCTCCGATGGCTTGACCACGACGGTACAGCCCGCCGCCAGCGCCGGCGCGCATTTGCGGGTGATCATCGCATTGGGAAAATTCCACGGCGTGATCGCGGCGGAAACCCCAACCGGCTCCTTGAGCACAAGGATACGCCGGTCCGCGGTCGGGGCCGGCACGATGCCGCCATAGATGCGCCGCGCCTCCTCGGCGAACCACTTGATAAAGCCCGCGCCATAGCGCACTTCGCCTTCGGCTTCCGCCAACGGCTTGCCCTGTTCTGCGGTCATGATCAGGGCGAGATCACCGGCATGCGACAGCAGGAGATCGTGCCAGCGCTCCAGCAACGCGGCACGCTCGGCTGCCGGGCGCGCGCGCCACGCCGGAAAGGCAGTTTCCGCGGCAGCGATGGCAGCCTGCGTCTCCGCTTCGCCACAGGCCGGGATCGTACCGAGCTCGGAACCGTCGGCGGGATCGCTCACCGCCAGCACCGCGCCCGACGCCGCCCCGACCCACTCGCCACCGATCAGCGCGCGCTGGACGAACAGGCCTGGATCCTTCAGCTGATCCACGAGCATGGACTGACCTCTCCTCAATAGCCGCGCTTGCGGTCCACCAGCCCGAGCAGCGGCTCGCCGGCGCGATGACGTCTCAGATTGTCGAGCACGACATCGACCGCCGTCTCCGGCTGGGTCATGCTGGCGATATGCGGGGTGATCAGCACGCGCGGGTCGCGCCACAGCTCATGGCCGGCGGGCAGCGGTTCGGGCGAGGTGACATCCAGGACCGCCGCCGAAATCTGGCCGCTATCAAGCGCGGCGAGCAGGGCATCCTGGTCAAGATGGCCGCCACGTCCCGAACTCACCAGCCGCGCCCCGCGCGGCAGTTTTGCGAAGAGCTCGGCATTCAGCACGCCGCGCGTCTCATCGGTCAGGGGCAACAGGCAGACCAGGATATCGGTGCGGTCGAGGAAATCGGCCATTTCGTCAGGGCCGGCATAACAGGTGACGCCCTCGATCTCGCGGCGCGATCGGCTCCATCCCGCGACCTGAAAGCCGAAACCTGCGAGCTTGCGACACGCGGCCTCCCCCAGCATGCCGAGCCCCAGAATGCCGACACGACGGGTCGAAGCCGGCCAGACCCTGATCTGACGCCAGATCTGGTCGCGCTGCTGGGCGATGCACGGCACAAGGTCGCGATGCAGCGCCAGCACCGACATCGTGACGTATTCGACCATGCCGTCGACGATGCCGGGCTCGACCATCCGCACGACCGGAAGCTCCGGCGGCAGCTTCGAGAAATCGAACTGGTCGACACCGGCCCCGACCGAGATCAGCAATTCCAGATTAGGGAACTGCGCCATGATGTCGTCTGGCGGCATCCAGGCAGCGAGATAGCGAATGTCTGTGGGATCGCCGATATCCGGCCAGATGCGAAACCCCAGATCCGGCGCCCTTGCCGCCAGAAGTCTGGCCCATTCGGCGCCGCGTGCGGGATCGGATTTGTAAAGCAGCGTCATGGTACCCGCCTGCTCCGGATATCAGCCAAGGGCCTGGTTCGCCAACGCATAGAGGCGCATCGGCCCCGATAGGATTGGCATCTCGCCGAGCACCATCGACGTGACCAGCCCCACAGGCTTCAGCCCGCATTCGGTCAGCCAGCCTTCCAGCCCGCGGTCCGCCTGGATATCGACACGCAGGAACTGGCCGCGCTGTTCATTCAGCCAATGCGCGATCAGGATTTGCGCATCGTCGCGCGTCGTGGCGACGACAGGTCCGACCACCAGACCGCGACCGAAGCGGCGCAGGATGCTGAAGCCCACGGGCCGGCCGTCCCGCTCCAGCACGATGCACTCGCCGCAGGCGAGCAGCATCTCCAGCATCGGTTTACGCACCAGTCCGGTGGCCTGGCGGTCAAGCCGTTCCAACAGCGTCAGATCCGCTTGGCGGCCGAGGCGCAGCGACAGGCCCGCTTGCAGGACGGGCGCCGCGATCGCGGGCGCCTCACCCTGATATTGTTGCACCCCACCGCAGGGAACGAAGCCGAGCTTCGCATAGAGCGGCTCCCCGGCGGCGGTGGCGTTGAGCATCAGCGAGCGCCCCTGCGCCTGCTCGAACAGCGCCTGCATCAGCCGTTTGCCGATGCCTCCACCCTGATGGGCGGGCGAAACAATGATCATGCCGAGCGTGGCATGGGTCTCGCCATAGGGCCACCAGAGCGCGGTCGCGACGATCTCCTCGCCGAGCGTCGCGACGACGCCACGGCCGAGGCCGATCACCATCTCCCAATCCTCGGCCCGATGCGGCCAGTTCACGGCGCGCGACAACGCATGGCAGGCCAGTGCGTCGGCCGTCGAGATCTCACGCAGCAGCAGCGTCTCTTGAGGGGCGGTAGCGGACATTATCGGTTCCATGGTCAGAGGCATCGGCACGATGTCGCGGGCTCAGCCCTGGACCTCCTGCACGACGTAGAATTTGGCGACATGAGCGCTGCTTTCCCAGGCGCACGGTGCGTCCTGGACAACGAAGACGCTGTCGCCTTGCTCGACGCGCGTGACGCTGCCATCGGCTCCCGTGAGGGCGACGCTGCCAGCCACCAGATGCATGAGCTCATTGACGCGATGCGGTCGCGAGATGCGGTGATAGGGCGTCGAATCCCAGGTGCCTGCCCGGAAGCGCGAAGCCTCGTCGGTAAAGGCGTTGAAGCTGCGGCATTGTGGCGTCGGGCCGATGAGCACCTCGACCGGCGGGGCTGCCGAGGGCGAGAGGGCGGCATCGGCCCGAATCTCCTGCAAGCCAGGCGCGGCCGAGGTCGCACCGGTCGTGGCGCAGAAGACGAAGCGCGTACCGGGCGCTGCTTCGATCCGCAACGCGGTGCCGCGCGCGATCACGGCCCCACGCCCAGGCGTCAACTCCAGAGCAGCCTTGCCGGTCTCGGCAAGGCGCAGCAGCCCGGCGACGACGACCATGAATTCGGTGTGAGGAAACGAGGCGCTCTCGCAAGTCCCCTCGAACGCAGCGCGGCCCGCCGCCATGGAATCAGGGCCGGTCCAGGCGATCTCGCGGCTCGCGGCAAATGGGTCGGCGGCGCTCAGCCTTGTCGTGCCGGGGCTGATGGCAGGCTGGGCGCCCTTGGCGCGGTGAAGCACTATGATTGCGGGCGATGTCATCTGTGGAGCCGTCCAGACGTTTCTTGCGACAGGTCCAGAGCTAAAGCCAAAGCCGTCACCGGGATTGGACCATCTTTCCGGGGGCAGCCTCCGCCTGATCCTTGCTCGGCCACACATCTCGGCCCCCGGGAAATGAGAGGGGCGGCTTCGCGCGAGGTGAGCGGCAGCCGCCCCCGCTTCTGCCCGAAGCGGACAGGGACGGCATGATCTGCTGAAAGCCTCTCATCGCGCGAAACGGCGATCAGCACCCGCGCGCGCTGACATGTGCCTCTCGATGACGAACCTCAGGGCTGTTTCATCCCTGAAAGGCATATCGACATCATCGTCCGAGCGGAGCCAGCCGCCTTGACGCCAGCAAAGGCCGCCGATCGGAATACCCACGCGATCCCGCGCTTAGGAGATGACGGCATGGCCTGCCATGCCGGGGGGCGAAAACGGCACGGTATTGTCGGCCTGCCATCCAGAACGACATCGGCAGCCTTCGCTGCGACTTACACTCCGGGAACTGCGCCTGACACGCGTCGAGCGATCACTCCTGTGCCGGAATGTGCGCCGCACCAGAATGCCGCGGCCCGTTCCTTGCTGATGCTGTGATCTGCGCTTGGGCGGAGACGGTTCGGATCGACATTGGGGTCAGGGGCAGGATCAGCGGTCTTGCTACCTGGCGCATCGACGAAAAGGGGCGCGTGAATGTGGACGATCGCGTTGAAACGCTTCACGCTGCTTTGTGCGACATGCGTCTTCATTTCGCTGCTCGCCTTCATCGTGCCCTATATGAATGGCGGCGATCCTGTACGGACGATCCTGCGGTCCCGCATGGGAGACGTCGCGCTCGATACCGAAGCCGTCGAGGCCCTGCGCATCAGCCTCGGTCTCGAACAGCCGCTCTATAGCCAGTACCTGTCCTGGCTGAAGGCAGCACTGAGCGGCGACTTTGGCTATTCCTTCGTCAGCCGTGCGCCGGTCGGACAGGAAGTGCTGCGGTCGCTGGGCGTCTCATTCACCCTTGCCATGGCAGCGCTGGGCCTCGCCTTGCTCGTCGCCCTTCCAACGGGAACGCTTGTGGCGTTGAAGCCGGGCGGACGCCTGGACAATATCGTCACCTTCCTCACGCAGTCCCTCGTCGCCATCCCGGAATACTGGTTCGCGCCGATCTCGGTGCTGATCTTCTCGCTGTATCTCGGTCTCTTGCCGTCCGCCGGCTGGCAGGGTCCGTCCTATATCGTGCTCCCAGCCCTGGTGCTGTCGCTGCGCCCGATGGCCTATTTCACGCGCGTCACCCGCGCAGCGATGATCGATGTGCTGCAGGCGCCCTATATCACCGCCGCGCTCAGCCGCGGGCTGAGCATGCGGCAGACGGTTGTCCACCACGGGCTGCGCAACGGATCGATGCCAGTCGTCACCCTGTTTGCCCTGTGGCTTGCCGGCCTGCTCGGCGGCTCCGTCGTGGTCGAGGTCATCTTCTCCATCCCCGGTATGGGACGGCTGATCTATGAAGGCGTGGTGAATAACGACGTGCCCGTGCTGCAAGCGAGCTTCATGTGCATCGTCGTCCTGTCGATCGTGATCAACACCGTCGCCGACGTCCTCTACATCCTGCTGAATCCAGTCGTGCGGATGGGCCATGTCCACTGATACCGCCCTCCCCCTGCCCCCGCTCGCCGGCCACGCCGTGGCTGGCCGCCCCTCAGCGCTTCGACGCTTCCTTAGTTTCGCACGCAGCCGCCACTGGACCTTCGGGGTCGGAATTGTGCTGTTTGCACTGATCGCCGCCCTGCTGATCGCCGGTCCCTGGGTGGCTCCCTATAACCCCGCAAGCCAGAGTCTGCTGCGCCGCCTGGCGTCGCCGAGCGCAGCGCATTGGCTCGGGACGGACCATCTTGGCCGCGATCTGCTGAGCCGGATTCTGGTCGGCGGCCAGTTCTCCGTGCTGATTGCCATGGTCACGCTATTCCTCTGCGTCACCATCGGAACCGTCATCGGCATCATCTCGGCCCGCTCGGGCGGCTGGGTCGATGAAATCATCATGCGCCTGGTCGATCTTCTGATCTCGTTTCCCGACGTGGTGATCGCCATCTTCGCCATTGCGATCCTCGGACCGGGCTATGGCACGCTCATCGTATCGCTGACCATCATCGGCTGGACACCATTCGCCCGCTTGTCGCGCGGACTGGCCCTCGTGATCAGCGCCAAGGAATATATCAGCGCCGCCGAGGTACTGGGCTGCTCGCGCACCTTCATCATCGTCCGGCATATCATTCCCAATACCCTGCGGCCGATCGCGGCGATCACCTTCCTGCGCTTCGGGCACAAGCTGATCACGGTGGGCGGCCTCTCCTTCATCGGTCTCGGCGTGCAGCCACCCCAGGCTGACTGGGCGCTGATGCTGGCCGAGGCTCAGCCCTATGTGGAACGGATGCCCCTGCTCGTCATCGTGCCAGGCCTGGCGATCTTCCTGACGGCGCTGTCAGTGACCTGGATCGGTCAGGGCCTCGAACTCAAGGAAGCCCGATAGGATCGCCAGATGGGGACGGATGCAGCCAACCGAATGTGCAAGCCCGCCCTCCACATCGCTCCGGTAGGCCCTCACACCTGCCCCTCGAGCCCGAACGGGCGCGTGTCGCGCGCAAATAGGAAAGCACGATAGCCAGAACCGCGAAGAGCGGGTGCACGAACGACGAATACGGCCAAGAAAACAGAAAAGAGGGGTCACAGATGGATCAGCGCCTTCCCGAAGCTGCCGATGACGCGCTGGCCGCCCCGGCCAGGGACGTGCTTCTCGACATTCGCAACCTGCACGTGTCGATCCCCGGGAAGGGGTCGTCGAAGACCATCATCGATGGCCTGAACCTGCAGCTCAGGAGCGGCGAGATCGTCGCGCTCGTCGGCGAGTCGGGGTCGGGCAAGAGCATGACGGCGCTGTCGTTGATGCGTCTGCTGCCATCGGCCGCGAGCATCACTGGTGGGCAGGTCCTGTTTCGGGGGCGCGATGTGCTTGGCATGGGCCAGGCCGAGCTGAACCATCTGCGCGGCGGGCACATCGCCATGATCTTCCAGCAGCCGCAGGCCATGCTCGATCCGACCTCGCGCGTCGGCGTGCAGGTGGCGGAGGCGCTCTGGAAGCACCGCCGCCCCGACCGCTCCTCGGTCAAGGAGCGCGTCATCAAACTGCTCGCCGATGTCGGCATCCCCGCTCCGGCGAGCCGCATCGACTGCTATGCGCATGAGTTGTCCGGCGGCATGGCGCAGCGCGTGATGATGGCAGCCGCGATGAGCGGCGAGCCCCAGATCCTGATCGCTGACGAGCCGACGACGGCGCTCGACGTCACCGTGCAGGTTCAGATCCTGAAGCTGCTGGACGAGCAGCGCCGAAAGCGGAACCTCGCGATCCTGCTGATCACCCACGACCTGTCGATCGTCTCCGCGATCGCCGATCGCGTCGCGGTGATGTATGCCGGGCGCATCGTCGAGGAAGGCCCGGCTCGCGATATCCTCAAACAGCCGCGTCACCCCTACACCAGGGCTCTGGTGCAGTGCTCGCTGCTCAAGGCGGACGAGAACGGTCGGCTCTATTCGATTCCGGCGGCGCCGACCGCGCTCGCAACCGGGCAAGGCTGCCGCTTCCTGCCGCGCTGCCCGACCGCCGCAGCCAACGGCATTTCCGCGCACTGCCTCGAGCAGGAGCCGCAGCTGAGTACCTATGACAGCACCTGCATGGCACGCTGCTGGGCCGTGGCCTGCAACGACCATCCCGCGATGGCCGCCAGTGGAGTCCACGCATGATCGACAGTCGCATCGACATGGCGCCGCGGTCTCAATCCCCGGCCGGCCGGCCCTTCGTCGAGGTCACCGACCTCAAGAAGCACTACTTGATGCGCGCAGGGCTCTCCCTGAGGGCGCTGGACGGCGTCTCCTTCTCCATCCGCGAGGGCGAGGTCCTGGGCCTTGTCGGCGAGTCCGGCTGCGGCAAGAGCACCATCGCCCGCGTCCTGATGCGGCTGACATCCGCGACGGGCGGCGAAGCGAGGATCGACCAGCGCAACGTCCTGGCGCTGAACGGCCCGGACCTGCGCCGCATGCGACGGACCATGCAGCTCGTCTTTCAGGATCCCTATGCGGCGCTCGATCCGCGCATGACGCTGGGCAACAGCATGCTGTTGCCGATGATCCAGAACAAGCTCGGCACGCGTGACACGCTTCACGCTACGGTGCTGCAGATGCTCGACGAGGTTGGGCTCGATGCCTCCTTCGCCGAGCGCTATCCCCGCGAATGCTCCGGAGGGCAGTTGCAGCGCGTGGTCATCGGACGAGCCCTGCTGCTGAAACCGCAGTTCCTGGTCTGCGACGAGCCGACTTCGGCGCTGGACGCTTCGATGCGAACACAGATCCTGAACCTTCTGTTCGACCTGAAGGAGCGCTTCGGCCTGACGCTGCTGATGATTTCCCATGATCTGCGCGTCGTGAACTACATGTGCGACCGCATTGCCGTGATGTATCTCGGCCAGATCGTCGAGATCGCCGGCCGCGACGAACTCTTCGCCCGCCCGCGCCATCCCTATACCCGCGCACTGATCTCATCCGCCTTGATCGACGAGACCGGTCTTGACGGCGCAGCCAGCTATCTCAAGGGCGATCTGCCAAGCCCGCTCGCTCCGCCTCCGGGGTGCCGGCTCCAGACGCGATGCCGCTTTGCGACGCAGCCTTGCACCAGCGAGATGCCCCTGCTTCGCGACGCAGGCCGCGGCCATCTCGTCCGCTGCCACCACTGGGAAAAGCTCGACCTGACAGCGGTGACCTATCGCGCTGCGGGGACGTCTGATGCGGCACTGACAGGCTCATGACATCTTATCGGTGCGCGTTCGAAGGGGACGATCGGTTCTGCGGCCAATTCCCGCCAGAACGGTATTAAATTCTTCGCCGGACGCGGGACGATCAGCCTTGCTGCAACCATAAGCAGCATAAACAGGGGATCGACGAATGAGCAATCGCAAGACCATTGGGGCAGCCTGCGCATTTGCCTTGTCTGCGGCAACCGCGGCCCAGGCCGCCGGAACCCTCAGCATCAACGAGGTCGTGAGCGTCGTCGCGGGCTGGGACATGGCGTCTGACGACGCCTATCTGGGCAGTCGCTCGGGGTGCTACGAGGGCCTGACCAAGGTTGATTTCGACGGCGAGCTGAAGCCCTCGCTCGCAACCGCATGGAGCCAATCGTCGCCCACCGCCTGGGACTTCAAGATTCGCCAGGGCGTCAAATTCCATGACGGAAGCCCGCTGACGGCCGAAGCCGCGGCGAACGCACTCAACCAGCTCCTGGCAGCGCAGGTGCCGGCAAGGGCCTTCTCGAAGAAGAACATCAAATCCGTCGAGGCGCCCGACACTGAAACCCTGCGCGTCACCACGATCGAACCCTCGGTCTTCCTCCCCGGCCAGCTGGCCAGCCCGGCAACGACGATCCTCGCACCGGCGGCCTACAAGGATGGCAAGGTCAACCCGATCAACACCTGCACCGGCCCCTTCGCCATTACACGCGTCGACGCCAAGCAGGGCATGACCGTCAAGCGCAATGACACCTATTGGGGCGGCAAGGCAAAACTCGACGGTGCGGAGATCAAGTTCATCTCGGATGCGAACAGCCGTGCCACCCAGATCCGCACCGGAGAAGCCGATATCGCCCGGCTGATCTCGGCCACCGCACTGGCCCAGTTCAAGAACCTGAAGAACGTCAAGCTGGAGCAGACCAAGGCACCGCGCATCCTCATGCTTCTCCTCAACAACAAGAAGAAGCCGTTCGACGATATCCGCGTCCGCCAGGCGATCCAGGCCGCGATCGACACTTCGGCGATTGCGGCCGCGGTCTATGAGGGCGCCGCGACGCCGGCCATGGGGCCCTTCCGTACCAGCGATCCGTGGGCGCCAGCCAATCAGAAGCCGTCCTATGACCCTGCGAAAGCCAAAAAACTGCTGGCGGAAGCCGGCATCAAGCCCGGCAGCCTGACCCTCAATCTCTGGGGCTACGTATCCAAGGTCGAGCTCAAGGATGTTGCCGCCGTGGTGCAGGAGATGCTCGGACAGGTCGGGATCAAGGTCGATATCCGGATGGCGGAGTACAAGGCCATTGAGCCGGATATGCTCGCCGGCAACTTCGACATGGCCTTCATGTCGCGCGGCTACCTGACCGACGTTCCCGAGCCGATCGGCTTCATCAACGCCGATTACTCATGTACGGGAAGCTTCAATATCGCGCATTACTGCGCACCTGAAATGGATGCTGAAATCAACAAGATCTACGGAGCGAAAAATCAGGCGGAGCGCTTCAAGATGTACGCAAACATTGGCGAAAAGATCCAGAGAGACGCAATCAACGTCTTCCTCATCCATGAATCGAGCTACGATGCCCACGCGGCAAAGGTCAAGAATTACAAGGCACATTTCATCAATTACTACACGATGACGCCGGGCCTGGAGTGAGCTGACTCCCCGCCGATATCGTTATCGCGTAAAGTGAGGCCCGGCGCTTCTGAGCCGGGCCTCACTATTCGTCGAGCCTGATCCGCAATGGCATCGGGCATGACCGACCTCCCCCGTCCGGCGCCGATGATCGAGGCTCCCCGGTCCGGATTGCGGGTTCGAACTCCTCCATCGGAATGGAGGCGACACTGACGCCCATTTCAATCGTTCGCCCGACAGTCGATGAGCCCCCGAGCCCCGAGACGCCGCGCTTCCGCTCCTCCGGTAATGGGATGGACCGGCTGCTCCCGCGGCCGCGTAAGCTGCGGCCTTACCGTCAAGCCGGAGCAGCCCCATGACCAGGACGACTTCGAACACTGAAGCAGAACTCACCGTTATCGGCATCGATATCGGCAAGGACGTCTTTCACCTCGTCGGCTTCGACGCGAACGGCAAGATCGCCTTCCGGCGCAAGATCCGACGCTTGGCGCTCGAAGAGACCTTCAAGATCCTTCCTGCCTGCATCGTCGGAATGGAGGCGTGCCTAAGTGCGCATTTCGTTGCCCGTACGCTGCGCAGGCTCGGCCATGAGCCCCGCATCATTCCGGCGAAGTACGCCAAGCCTTTCGCGAAGGGGCAGAAGAACGACTACAACGATGCCGAGGCCATCGCGGAGGCCGCGCTGCGACCGAACCTGCGGGTGGTGCGGGAGAAGACGCAGGACGAACTCGACTTGCAGGCCTACCACCGCATCCGGTCGCGGCTGGTCTCGCGCCGAACCGCAACGGTCAACCAGATCCGGGCGTTCCTGATCGAGCAGGGTATCGCCATTCGGCCGGGGTTGCGGGCCCTGCGCACCTCGCTCTTCGACATCCTGAAGAACCGTGCCGATGAGATCTCGCCTCGTATGAGCGATCTGATCGTCGGCCTCTACGAGGACTGGCTGTGGCTCGACGAGCGGATCGAGACGATCACCGCCGAGATCGAGAAGATCGCGGCCGAGCAGGCTGCTTGCACACGGCTCATGAGCGTTCCAGGTGTCGGGCCAATCATCTCGACGGCGCTGGTCGCCGCGATCGGCGACGGTGAAGCCTTCGACCGAGGCCGCGATTTTGGCGCCTGGCTCGGTCTCGTCCCGCGGCAATACAGCACCGGCGGGAGAACCGTGCTCGGGCGCATCTCGAAACAGGGCAACACCTATCTGAGAATGCTGTTCATCCAAGCCGCGAAGGTCATCATCATGAGACCGCAGAACTGGGAGAAGTTCAGCTTCGGAACCTGGTTGAAGGAGGCGGCTCCGCGGCTTCACCGCAACAAGCTTGCGACAGCCCTTGCCAACAAGCTCGCTCGCATCAGCTGGAGCGTTTTGCGCAACGGACGGTCGTTCGACACACACGAGGAGGCGCTCGCCATCTAGCAGCCTCCCAAGGAGTTCGCGACGGAGCAGGCATGGAACGGATTCAATATGCGCACCCAGAGCCTGGTGGCCCTTTTGGCCGCTGAACGGCCGATCTGGTAATGAGGCCAAAGGTGCGCGCGTATTCCCAACGAGGCCACGGCCCGCGAGCCGATCAGTAGGCCGGATACATATGAGCGACTTCCGTTATCGCGCCCAACCGTTGTGAAACGCAGCCGGTCCATACAAAAGAGCCAGGCATTCTGATCGGGCTCGGAGGACGAGCGCGATGGATCGGCAGCACCATCAAGCAAAAAGCCGCGGCATTCGCCGCGGCTGTCACGATTCACAGGAGCCATTCTGGCCTTGAGCGAAAGCCGGATCGCCGGCCTCAAACGCTCAGGCGTGAGCGGCGTCCGGTGTATAGCCGGCCTGCGCGATGATCTCGCGAACCCGGGCAAGATCGGCGCCTTCGACCGAGACGAGGCGAGCCTCAGGGTTTGCGTTGACCTTGGCGCCGGGGATCGAGCTCTCGATGGCGCTCTTGATGGTGCCGGCACAATGGCCGCAGGTCATATCCTCGACGCGGACGGAAACGCCGGAAACGGCAGCGGAAGCAACCTCATGATCGTGGGTCTGGTGAGCTTGGCACATAGGAAACCTCTCCTGAAGGAATGAGCGCAAATCAGTGTCGTTCCTTGCCATATGGCAAGGTCAAGCCCGGATTTTCTCCACTCTAGAGGTATCCAGCCGCTTGACATTCCCACGATGGGAAGCCGCATCGCAGTGACCGTTCGTCCAATCGAGGTGGCGCAGATGACGGGAAACACTCAGTCCGAAAGGCGGTCGGCGGCGCTTGAGCCTGAGCTGAGGCCCGCTCGATGACCGCAAACCATACAGTCCGCATCGCCAACCTCGCAGCCGACATCACGGTTGCGGCGGATATGACGATCCTGAAGGCGGCCCAGCTTGCCGGGTACGCCTATCCCTATGGCTGCCAGGTCGGGCGCTGCGGCGCCTGCAAGTCGAGGCTTCTCTCGGGCGAAGTCGAGCTGCTTCCCCATACGCCGTTCGCACTGACCGCAGCGGACCGCGAGCGCGGCTTCGTTCTCGCTTGCCGCGCGCAGCCGCGCAGCGATTGCCGCGTCGCCTGGCTTGGCAGCGACACGGCCGGACATCCCCTGCGCGAGGCTTCGGGACGGGTCGTCTCGCTGCAACGCCCGACGCCGGATATCTCGGTCCTGCGTGTGGAACTGGAGGGAGCGCCGCTCGCCTTCACGGCCGGCCAGTATGCCGAACTGCGTTTCGCGGGCTGTGCGCCGCGCAATTATTCGATGGCGAACGAACCTGGCGATCCTACTCTCGAGTTCCACGTCAGGCATGTCGCCAATGGTGCAACCAGCGGCTACGTCGCGAGCGGGCTGCGGTCGGGCGATCCCGTCTGGCTGCGTGGCCCGATGGGCACGGCGCATCTGCGCGCAAGGCGGACTGGGCCGATCCTCGCCGTGGCCGGCGGAACCGGGCTCGCCCCGATCCTGTCGATCCTCCACAGTGCCGCGCGCCTGCATCTGAAGCAGCCGATCCGGCTCTACAATGCTGCCCGGGCTGAGCATGATCTCTACCAGGAAGCGACGATCGCTGACCTGGCCAACCGGCTTGCCGATTTTACCTATGTCCCTGTCCTCAGCGACGGACCGCCGCTCGGCGCTCGCCTTGAAGCGCTCGCCGAGATCGAGGGCATGACAGCCTATGTCGCCGGCTCGCCGCGCCTGGTTGACGACGCCGTCGCAGCGATGACGCGCCGCGGACTCGACCCAGCTCACGCCTATGCCGACGCCTTCTTCACGACATCGGACCAGGCATGCGCGGACGCCACGGAGACCGCGGCCCAGGCGTGACGGCGAGACGAGGACAATCGGCGTGCGGGCCGCCTCAACCTCAAGCCTCGCTTAGTTCACCTGGCGGCGGCTCGCCTCATAGAGCGCGAGGCGCCGGCGCCGGCCAGGCGATTCCTCCCTGGCCGCAGCCGCGTGGCTGAAGGTTGGAACCGTCTCTGCAAAATGGCATGCGGTGCTGTGTCCTGCGCCGACCGAGCGCAGGCTCGGCACGTCGCTGCGGCAACGCTCCTGCGCAAGGGGGCAGCGCGTATGGAACCGGCAGCCTGCTGGCGGATTGAGCGGGCTCGGGACATCGCCGCCGAGCACATTCCACCCCTCGCGCCTGGTCGGGTCGGGCTCCGGAGCCGCTGACAGCAGGGCCTGCGTGTAGGGATGGCGCGGATTGCCGTAGAGGTCCTGCTTGCTCGCCAGTTCGACGACCTGCCCGAGATACATCACCGCCACGCGGTCAGCCATGTGCTTCACGACGGCGAGGCCATGGGAGATGAACAGATAGGCCAGACCGAGTTCCTTCTGAAGGTCCTTCAACAGGTTGACGACCTGTGCCTGGATCGACACGTCGAGGGCCGAGACGGGCTCGTCGCAGACGATGAGCTTGGGCGACAGCGCCAGGGCCCGGGCGATGCCGATGCGCTGGCGCTGGCCACCCGAGAACTCGTGCGGATAGCGCGCCGCATGATATGGGGCGAGATCGACCCTTCGGAGCAGTTCCAGCACGCGGGCCCGCCGCGAGGCTGCCGTGCCCTCGCCATGGACCAGCAGGGGCTCGGCGATCAGCTCCTCCACAGTCATGCGCGGATTCAGGCTGGCATAGGGATCCTGGAAGACGATCTGCATGTTGCGACGCATGCTGCGCAGCGCCGCCCGGTCAAGATGCGTGATGTCGCGACCTTCGAAGCGCACGCTCCCCGCCGTGGGCTCGATGAGCCGCATGGCAAGGCGCGCGGTGGTCGACTTGCCGCAACCGCTCTCCCCCACAATGGCGAGGGTTTCGCCCGGATTGATCTGCAGGCTCACCCCGTCCACGGCACGCACCGCACCAACCTGCTTCTTCCGGATCAGGCCCTTGAAGACGGGGTAGTGCTTGGTCACGTCCTCGAGTTCGAGCAACGGCGCTGTCATACGAACTCCTCCAGCGGGGCCTTCCGACAGGCGACGAGATGGGCCGGGCCGATTTCACCGAGCACAGGCATTTCCGCGCGGCAGCCATCATCCGCGAACGGACAGCGCGGGTTGAAACGGCACCCTGGCGGCAGCCGGAAAGGCGGAGGCACGACGCCGTCAATCGCGATAAGGCGCTCCACGCCCTGGTCCATGCGCGGCATCGAGCCCATCAGGCCGATCGTGTAAGGGTGCTGCGGGTCGTGAAACACGTCGTTGACCGAGGCCCGCTCGACCACCTTGCCGGCATACATGACGGCGACTTCGTCGGCGACCTGGGCGACGACACCGAGGTCGTGAGTGATCAGGATCATCGACATGCCCGTCTCCTCCTGCAACTCGCGCAGGAGCCGGAGAATCTGGGCCTGGATGGTAACGTCCAGCGCCGTGGTCGGCTCGTCCGCGATCAGCAGCGTCGGCTTGCAGGTCAGGGCCATGGCGATCATGACCCGCTGGCGCATGCCCCCGGACAGCTGATGCGGATACTCATCGAAGCGTCGCTCGGGCGACGGAATGCGCACTCTGCGCAGCGCCTCGATGGCCTCGTCGCGCAGGTCCCGGGCCGACGCCTTGCGATGCGCGCGCAGGGACTCGACGACCTGATACCCCACCGTGTGCACGGGATTGAGGCTGGTCATCGGCTCCTGGAAGATCATGGCGATGCGGTTGCCACGAATGTCGCGCATCTCGCTCGGCGACAGCTTCAGGAGATCGCGCCCTCCGAACAGGATCTCGCCGCCGGCATTGCGCCCCGGTGGCGGCACGAGCCCCATGATCGACAGAGACAGCATGCTCTTGCCGCAGCCGCTCTCCCCCACGATTCCGAGCGTCTTGCCGCGCTCGAGCGAGAGCGAAATGCCGTCGACCGCCCGCACGGTCCCGTTGAGCGTCTGAAACGCCGTCGTGAGGTTGCGCAATTCGATGATCGGCGTGGCCTTGGTCACGCTCATGAGCGGGCCCCGGACGCCCGCTGCCCGGCTTCGGGAAACGTCAGGGGCGAGTAATCCGTCACCGGGCGGCCGGCCCAGTCATTCCTCGGAGCTGCCGCTTCGGTCCGCTTCTGAGCTTCATGCAGGCGCCGTGCAGCGGCGGGATAATCGAGGGTGAGGACCTCGCCACCGCTGACGACAAGCCGGCCATCGACATAGACGCGATCGACCGCGCGCTCGGCCGCCGCATAGATCAGGCTGCGAACGGGATCACGTCGCGGCTGCATCATGGGATGGTCGAGATCGACGAGCACGAGATCCGCCTTGCAGTCCACCGCGAGCCGGCCGATATCGCTGCGCCCCAGCGCACGAGCACCAGCGACCGTCGCAGCCTCGAACAGGTCGGTCGTGCTGAGCGTGCGAGGGCTCTCCGCCATCAGGCGCGCGACATAGGCCGCGTTGCGCATCTCCTCGAGCATGTTGTGCGGATAGGTGTCCGTACCCAGGCCGATATTCACGCCGGCGCGTCGATAGCGCCCGAAATCGCGCAAGGCGATGCCCCGCCGCATGAAGACGGTCGGACAATGGGCGACGGTCGTGCCGGTCTGCGCCAGGAGATCGAGATCGCGGCGGCTGTGCCAGGCGTTGCGCGGGTAGTCATCGAGGAAGATGGCGTGACCGACGATGCTTGTCGAGCCGAGCACGTCGAGCTTCTCGAGCCACTGGATCGGCGAAACGCCATGCCGGCGCGTGATCTCATGGAACTCGACTGTCGACTGCGCCGCATGGATCTGCCAGCGCAGCCCGCGTCGGCCGGCCTCGGCGTAGCTCTCCTTGATCAGCTCCTCACTGCAGGTGTCGATCTGGGCGGGGCATACCATGCCGAACAGGCGGCCGGAGGGATGGGCCTCGGCCCTGGCGATAACCTCGAAGGCCTGCGCCATGGCGTCGGCGCCGGCCTTCTCGTCCCATTCGTATTCGACGACATGGCCATTGCGCGTATGCCAGCGAGCCGAGCGGAACATCGGTGCGAGGCAGACGCGCATGCCGCTCTGCGCCGCAAGATCGAGCCAGTCCGGGTGCGGCACCGACAGATCCGCGACCGTCGTCACGCCGGAGAGCAGCAGCTCGGAATAGGCGACGCGCACGCAATCCGGCACCGCCTCGGCATCCGGGCGCAGGATCGGCATGAACTCGTAGAGCGATGAATTGTAGAGCGCCGGCGAACCGAGCTCATCGAGGAAGCCCTTGTTGAGCGGTTCGCTCGACGGATGCGAGTGAATATTGACGAGGCCGGGCATGACCATCCGCCCCTGCCCGTCTACAACCTCGTCCGCGGTGCCAGCGTAGCGCTCGCCGACGAAGAGGATCTTGCCATCCTCGAAGGCGACATCCGCACCGTAGAGATAGACGTGACCGGCAGCCTGGGCATCCCAGGCCACGACGACATCCGCATTCCTGATGACCGTGATCGTCATGGCATCATCCGTACAAAGAACAGGGAAAGGCCCCGGACCGAAGGCCGCGTGCGGGAGGCAGGCGGCCGACGGAGCGGCAGATGCGGCGCAGGGTGTTCCCGCGCCGCAGCGAAGCGCTCAGCGCTTCAGCTTGATGTCGAGGCCCTTGTAGAGACCTGCGCCATAGACGCCGTGGGCACGCACGCCCTCGACGCGGTCGCCCGAGACGACCCAGAGCGGCTGTGAGACAAGCGGCACCCAGACATTGGCTTCGGTGAGCTGGGTCTGGACGGCGCCGATCGCCTGCTTGCGCTTGTCGGCATCGACGGCCGTTGCCGCAGCCTTCAGCATCTCGTCGGTCTTCGGGTCCTTCCAGTTCATCCGGTTCGGCGTCGGCGCCTGGCGGCTGTTGAAGTAGAGATTCAGGGCCTCGGTCGCCGTCACATAGGGATAGGCCATCACGAAGGCGTCGAATTCCTGCGTGGCGAGCTTGCCCCAGGCAACCGTGGCATCCCAGAGCTGGATCTTCATGTCGACGCCGACCTTGCGCAGGTCGGCCTGCATGGCCTCGGTAATCCGCGGATTGACGTCGTTGCGGATGCCATAGACCGTGAAGGTCGCCTTCTTGCCGTCCTTCTCGCGGATGCCGTCGGCACCGGCCTTCCAGCCAGCCGCATCGAGGAGCTTGGCCGCCGCGGCCGGATCGTATTTCGGCATCTTGGCGGCTGCGTCCTTGTCGAAGTCGAGGACGCTGGCATTCAGCAGGGCCGGCAGGGTCTGGCCCTTGCCGAAGAAGATCGCCTTTGCGATGGCGTCCTTGTTGACGGCCATGTTGACCGCCTCGCGGATCACGCCCTCGCTGGCGATGGGCTTGTCAACCTTGAAGCCCATGAAGATGTCGTAGATGTAGTTGTCCTGCCGCTGCACCTGCATGCCGGGCATACGCTGCATCGTGTCGAGCGCGATATAGGGCATATAGTAAGTGACGTCGGCCTGCTTGGCCTGGATCGCCGCCATCAGCGTATTCGACTCAGGAATGATCTTCCAGACGATCTCGTCGATCTGCGGCTTCGGATCTTTGTAGATCGGCGGCCCCCAGGTGTAGTGGGGGTTCTTCTTCATGACGAGTTCCTGCCGCGGGGTCCATTTCACCCAGCAATAGGGGCCCGTCGCGTTGAAGCCCTGAACGCCGAAATTGGCGCCGAGCTTCTCGACCGCGTTCTTGTCGACCACCGAAGCGAAGGACAGGCCGATCTGGAAGAGCAGGTCGCTATAGGGCTCCTTCAGTTCGTAGACGACAGTCGCGTCGCCCTCGGCGCGGATGTCCTTGACCTGACCGCCGCGGAACGACACCGGCGACTTGTTGGCCGGATCGGTCCAGCGCTTCAGCGAATAGACGACGTCCTCGGCCGTCATCGGACGACCGTCGCAGAACTTCACGTCCGTGCGCAGCTTGAAGGTGTAGGTCGTGCCGTCCGGAGAGACCGTCCAGGATTCCGCCAGACCGGGCTTGATGGTCTTCATGTCGAAATCGACGCTGACCAGCGTGTCGGCCAGCATGTAGAGCGCCTCGGCCGCGGCCGTCGATGTCGAGCGGATCGGATCGTAATTGTCAGCGTCGATGACGCGCAGGATCGACAACGGCGCCTTCTGCTGAGCAGAGACCGGCCCGGCGGTGGCCGCAATAGCAGCGGCGCTGCCGAGAAGCAGTGCGGTAAGCCTATTCATGTGAGGGAACCTCCGGAAATTCTGCGTCTATTTGCGCAGCTTGGGATCGAGAGCATCGCGCAGCGCGTCGCCGAGAACGTTGAAGGCCAGCACGACCACGAAGATGACCAGGCTGGGCAGGACGGAGACATGCGGCGCGAAGAACAGGAAGTTGCGGCCGTCCGCCGCCATCGCGCCGAGTTCTGCCGTTGGCGGCTGCGCGCCAAGGCCGAGGAACGACAGGGCTGCACCGAGCAGGATGACCTGGCCGAACCGCAGGGTGACGAAGACGAAGATCGCCGAGAGGCAGTTCGGCAGCAGATATTTGAAGATGATGCGTGCGTCGCTCATGCCGAGCGAGCGCGCGCTCTCGATATAGTCCTGCTGCAGCACGACGATGGCCGAACCGCGCACGACACGCGCCATCAGAGGCACGGTCGCGATCGAAAGGGCGATGATCACCGCCGTGAGCCCGGGCCCGAAAATGGCGGCGATGGCCAGTCCGAACAGGATGGCCGGAAAGGACAGAAGCACGTCCATCAAGCGCATGAGCAGGCCCGACACCCGCGTGTAATAGGCCGCAACGAAGCCGACGAGACCACCGAGCGCACAGCCGAAGAGGACGGAAGCGAACCCCATCAGCAATGTGGTGCGCAGGCCGAAGAGCAGTCGCGTGATCATGTCACGCCCCTGCCCGTCCGTGCCGAGCAGGCCCATCTCGCCAGGCGCCTTAAGGGTATTGGCGAGATCGCCGCCATAGGGATCCGACGGCGCAATCCAGGGCGCGAGGATCGCCCCGGCGATCACCAGCACCACGAGTACCAGCGAGATGCAGGCTCCGACATCGCTGACGAGCATTCTCAACACCGATGGCCGGCGGACGATGAAGTCTTCGATCGCCGGGGTCGGCAGCGGTTCCGCCTGTCCCTTTGCGAGCGTCTGCGTGATGGAACTCATCAGGCGCCCCTCACTCTCGGGTCGAGCACGGCATAGAGCACGTCCACGGCAAGGTTGATCAGGATGAAGCCGAGCGACAGCACGATGATGGTGCCCTGAGCCATCGGCAGATCGCTCGACAGGATCGCGCCCACAGCGAGCCGGCCGATACCTGGCCAGCTGAAGACGGTCTCGGTCACGACGGCACCGCCGAGCAGAAACCCGATCTGCAGTCCGATCAGCGTCACCACCGGAACCAGCGCATTGCGCAGGGCGTGCCGCATGACCACGGCCCGTTCGGTCAGCCCCTTGGCGCGGGCCGTCCTGACGTGATCCGCCCCCAGCACGTCGAGCACCGAGCTGCGGGTCATGCGGGCGACGGGGCCGACGAAGACGCCGCCGAGCGTGATGGCAGGCAGGATGATCGCGAGAAAGCCGTCCCAGGTCCAGAACGGCCCCATCCGGCCGGTGAAAGGCAGCAGCGGATACTTGAAGCCGAGCAGCCAGATCAGCGCCAGGCCGAGGAAGAACACCGGCAGGGACACGCCTGCGACCGAGACCGCCATGATCGCGCGGTCGAGGATCGAGCCGCGGAAATAGGCGCCGACCGTGCCCATGGCGATGCCCAGCGGGATGGCCCAGATCAGGGATGCGACCATCAGTTCGAGCGTGGGCCCGATCGTGTTGCCGAGTTCCTGGACGACCGGCACATTGTTGATGATCGACACGCCGAGATCACCCTGCAGCAACCGCCCGACATAGATCAGGAACTGCTTCCAGAGAGGCTGGTCGAGCCCGAGATCGCGGCGGATGGCCTCGACGATGTCCTGTGTGGCGGTTGGCCCCGCTCGCACCTGCGCCGGATCGGTCGGGACCACCTGCATGAGCAGGAAGCCCAGCAAGAGAACCCCCAACAGGACCGGCAGCGCGAGCAGCAGCCGTTGCAGCGTGTGCCGCAGCATTCCGGCTTCTCCCTACTGCGCCGCGGCCGCGAACTGGCCGAGCCGGTCATAGACCACCTCGCCGCCCAGCAGCGTCAGATCGCAGCGCGCCTCCACCTCCACCGTCTCGACCGCAGCCGCGAAGATGTCGTGCGACAAAACCGCGATGTCGGCGAGCTGACCGGGCACCAAACGTCCCATGCGGTCTTCGGCGAACTGGGTATAGGCACCGATCGCCGTATAGGCGTGGACGGCCTCCTCCATCGTCAGGCGCTCCGACGCACCGATCACCGTATGGCGCTTGGTCTGGCGCGTGACCATCGTGAAGAGGTTCTTGAACGGATCGGTGGCGCAGACCGGCGCATCCGAGCTCGCAGCCGGATGCACGCCGGCATCGAACCATTTGCGCATCGGATAGGAGGCGTCCGCCCGCTCCTGCCCGAGATTATGCACGTAGAGATCGCCGAATTCGTAGATGAACACCGGCTGCGGCACGGGATCGATTCCGGCAGCTGCCATGCGGGCGAGCTGGCCGTCGGTCAGGAAGCCGCAATGCTCGATGCGGTGACGGCGCCCGCGGATGGGGTGCTCGGCACTGTCCGCCTGCTCGATTCCCGACAGCACCTGCTCGATCGCCGCATCGCCGATGGCATGAATCGCAAGCTGGTAGCCGAGCTGGTGATAATGCGCGAGGTAACCGTGCATGTCCGTGTCGGAATAGATGAAGATGCCGCGATTGTCGGGGTCGCCGACGCGATAGGGCTGGCTCATCGCCGCCGTCAGACCGCCGGCGCTTCCGTCCCCGAACACCTTCATGGCGCCATAGCGCAGGAGGCCGACCTCGCGTCCGAATCGGTATCCGGCGGCATGCGCGGCATCGCCGATCCCGTCGGCATTGCCGTAGATGCAGACCCAGGTCCGCACCGGCAGGCGGTTGCTGCGCGCCATCTCCTCGTAGGCCTCGATCTCGGCCATGCCGGCGAGCATGCCGACGCCGGCATCCATTACGCTGGTGAAACCCTGCGACAGCATGTAGTGGCCCGCCTGCTCGATCGCCGTCGTCAGCTCCGCGTGGCTGGGTTTCGGCATCGCATCGACGATCAGGCGCATGGCGCTTTCCGCGAGCAGGCCGGTGAGCTTGTTGTCGCGCCGCTCGATCAGGCCGCCGTCGGGGCTCGGCGTATTGTGGCCGATGCCGGCCTTGCGCATCGCCTGACTGTTGACGACGCCGACATGGCCGCAGGTCCGCTTGATATAGACCGGGTTGTCGGGCGCCACCTGGTCGAGTTCGTCGGCGGTGGGATGACGGCCCTCAGCCAGCTCATTGTGATCGTAGCCGCGCCCGAGCACCCATTCGCCGGGCTTCTTCGTCCTGGCCACGGCCGCGACGCGGCGCAGGACCTCGTCGATGCTGCGCACGCCCTCTTCCGGCCGCAGATTGATTTCGTTCATGCTGATGCCGAGCGGCAGCAGATGCATATGCGCATCGTTGAGGCCGGGAATCGCAACGCGCCCGGCGAGATCGATGACGTGCGTGCCTGCAGCCCGCAGACTCGCGATCTCCTCAGTCGAACCGGCCGCGAGGACCTTGCCGTCCTTGACCGCCAAGGCCTCCACAAAACCTTCGGCGAGACCGCAGAAGATGCGGCCGTTCAACAAGACGGTGTCCGCTTGAATCATAACCTTACGCTCACTGCTGCATTGTAATGATGGAGGCCATCCCGCGCATAACTTGCCAAACGCAAGCAAACGCGCAGCGCACCGCAGATTTAGCGCACTAAGTCCGCGACGTTCGGGCCGGTCGAATAATGGAATATGCTCTAATCAGCGGTCTGGAGCCGCAAAAACTCTTCCATCCTTGATATTTCCTCAGAGTCATTTTCTTATTGGATTGGGGCTAGCATTGCTCAGAATATTTGACAGCGCAAGGGGCGCTGAGCAGGCAAGCGCTGCATGCTGTGCGCATCAGGCCGCAGGCATCGCGTGATGGAACAAAGACGGGCGGAGACCGGTCATGAGTTTTGATGTGGGTGGAAGATTGAAGGAAATCAGGGCGTCTGCCGGGCTTTCACAACGTGAACTGGCAGCCCGGTCGGGCGTGACGCACAGCTTGATCTCGCTGATCGAGCAGAATCGGAACAGCCCATCGGTTGCATCCTTGCGCAAGATTCTTGACGGCATTCCGATGTCGATGGTCAATTTCTTTGACGAGGAGCGCGTACCGCGCGGCAAGGTCTTCTTCGAGGCGGGCGACCTTCTCGACCTGACATCGCGCCTGCACCAGGTCAGTGGCGGCAGTGGCGAGGGCCGCATGTCATTCCGGCAGGTCGGCGACGCCAAGGCGCATAACCTGCAGATCCTGCATGAATCCTACGAGCCCGGCGCCGATACCGGCGTGACCATGCTCAAGCATGATTCGCATGAAGGCGGTGTCGTCCTGTCGGGAGAGCTCGAGATCACGGTCGGCGACCAGATCAAGATCCTTGGCCCCGGCGACGCCTATCTCTTCGACAGCCGCACCCCCCATCGCTTTCGCAATATCGGCGCCGCGCGCTGCGAGGTGGTGAGCGCCTGCACGCCGCCCTATCTTTGACGTCCGGGCGCGAGCGAGCGCGCCTCGCCGGAGCAGGATCCAGGATCGTCGATGGCCGTTTTCAAACGCCTCTGCGCGCGAGATCAGAAGACCTCGGCCGCTGTACTGCTGCCGCGTTGCTCGATCGAGCGCGCGAAGGGCGGCTTGGCAATCTCGTTACTGCTTGAAGCAGGTTTCTCGGTGCCAATTGAGGAAATGAGGATGGGGCCGCTCAACGGGCCGCGCGGGAGCAAACGCGCGGCCGCTTCGGTTCACGAAAGCCCGGATGCCATCAACGTCGTTCGCATGGCGCGAGACCAGAATGTCCAGGTCATCGGACAGACTGATCAGCCCGCGATCGAACATCCAATGCGCCGTTCCCGACAGCGCGAGCCCATTGCTGACGATGTCCGGCCCGTTCGCCTCCACGGGGCGAATATGGGCGGCAGCGACCTCAGCACGACCGCCGCCATTGATCAGCCTGAGGCCAGTGATCGCACAGCGCTCGCCATAGGCCCGCAGCACCGTTCGGCGAAATGCTCGATCGCGCACGATCCGTGAGAGCGCGATCGCCAACCGCTCTCGGGCTTGATCGAAGACAAAGGGAGCCTGCTCTTCCGCAAGCCCGCCGGCGACGTTCGGGATATCGCTTCGCGGCAGGAGTGGCTCCGCATCGTCGAGTCCGAGGGCGAGCACACGGTTGAAGTCGGCCGATGAGATCGGCCGCACCGCGGCTTGTGCTCGGCCAGAGATCCGGCCCTCGCCGTTTAGCACGCCGCGCTCGATGACACCGCTCTCGTCAGCGAAGGGGACGGGATTAGCGAAGTCGAGATAGCTGCCAGGCTCGACCACCGCAATGAACATGTCGTTCGCGGCTGGGTCGGGAATGACCTGCTGAACTTTGGCAATGGCAAAGTATCCGCGCGTATTCAGCACCTTGCGCGGCTCGTAGTAGACGATCCAGTCACCGACGCAGGCTTGAACGCGACCAAGATATTGCCGCGGGAACTGATATCTCTCAGCCGGGCTGTCATCGTAGATCGAATCGTACCGGTGGATGAAGACGCCGAACCCCATGGCCGTTGATAGCGCTGTGTGGCGCCCCGACGCTAGTCTCCTGTCGGGGGCGGCGCGCAAAGAGCAGTATTGCCGTGCCTTCAAAGACGGCATCGTACACCAGCGGGCCGACCTCCCCTTTGGATGGCGCCCCCACCTTAACCGCTAAGCTCTTGGATCTTCAAACAAAGCCACTGGAAAGTGGCTGGGGGACTAGGATTCGAACCTAGACAACCAGAGTCAGAGTCTGGGGTCCTACCGTTAGACGATCCCCCAACGGCGCGAACGCCTTCGTTGGTGAGGCGCGGTCTAAACAACCCGCGCCCGCATGGCAAGCCCATTGTGAGCAATCTTGTGCATGAAGGCGGCGGGGCCGCCTGTCAGCCTGTACTCAGCGTCCTCCGCACGCTGTCGCGCCAGCCCAGGACCAGCTTTTCGCGCTGGCTTTTCGCCATTCCGGGGACAAAGCGCCGTTCCAATCGCCAGAGATCTGCGAAACGATCCGGCTCCGGCAACAGCCCTGCATCGAGCCCGGCGAGATAGGCTGCTCCCAGCGCCGTCGTCTCCAGCACCTCCGGCCTGTCGACGGGCAAGGCGAGGATGTCGGCGAGCCGCTGCATCGTCCAGTCGGACGCGACCATGCCACCATCGACGCGTAGCACCGCAGCTCCCTGCCCGGCGTCCGGCCAGTCGGCGCGCATCGCGTCGAGCAGATCGAGCGTCTGGTAACAGACGCTTTCCAGCGTCGCCCTTGCCAGCTCGCGCGGGCCGCTGTTGCGGGTGAGCCCGAAAATGGCGCCACGTGCCTCGGCGTCCCAATGCGGTGCGCCGAGCCCGACGAAAGCCGGCACCAGGTAGACCGCCTGGGTCGGATCCGCCGCTTCGGCAAGCGGCCCGGTCTCGCTCGCCGTCTCGATGATTCCAATCCCGTCGCGGAGCCATTGTACAGCCGCGCCCGCGACGAAGATCGAACCCTCCAGCGCATAGGTGCGCTCGCCGCCGAGCTGATAGGCGATGGTGCTGAGCAGACGATTCCTGGACGTCACCGGCGTCGAACCGGTGTTCAGCAGGGCAAAGCAGCCGGTGCCATAGGTCGACTTCACCATGCCGGGCGTGAAACAGGCCTGGCCGATCGTCGCCGCCTGCTGGTCGCCGGCCATGCCCCGCACCGGGATCGCCGCGCCGAAATGGTCGGGCAGCGTCTCGCCGAACAGGCAGGCGCAATCGCGAACCTCCGGCAGCAACGAGCGGGGAATGCTAAACAGCGCGAGCAGGTCGTCGTCCCAGACGCCGCGGCCGATATCGAACAGCATGGTGCGGGCCGCATTGGTCGCGTCGGTTGCGTGGACGGCTCCGCCCGTGAGCCGCCACAACAAGAAGCAATCGACCGTACCGAAGGCGAGTTCGCCAGCTTCCGCCCGCCGGCGCGCGCCCGGCACATTGTCGAGCAGCCACGCGATCTTGGTCGCCGAGAAATAGGGATCGATTCGCAGGCCCGTCCGGCCGGAGACCAGCGAATCATGGCCGCCCTCGCTGAGCTCGGCGCAGCGCGGCGCCGTCCGCCGGTCCTGCCAGACGATGGCGCGGTGGATCGCTTGACCGGTCCTGCGGTCCCAGATCAGTGTCGTCTCGCGCTGGTTGGTAATGCCGATCGCGGCAATGTCCGCGGCCGAGAGCCCGGCCTTACCGACGGCCTCACGGCAGGTCGTCAGCACGCTGTCCCACAGATCCTCGGGCTCGTGCTCGACCCAACCCGAGGCCGGAAAATGCTGTGGGAACTCGCGCTGCGCCGATGCCACCGACCTGAGCGCACCATCGAACAAAATCGCGCGCGACGAGGTCGTCCCCTGATCGATCGCGAGAATATAGCGTGCTCCGGCCATGGCAGCAGTGGTCCTTCCCGGTGGCGGCCCGTCCGATCCGGGCCTTCCCCGAACTTGGCCGAAGCGTGTCGCCGCAGGCAAGCGCTCCACCGACAAATGAACTGCGCACAGGTTCCGCTTGGCATCTTCGTCAGGCTCTTGTTACGCTTCACCCGAAGCAAGCGGCCGGAGCGTGCAAACGGCGGCCGACGAGGGGTCAAAACACGGTGACGGTCGAGGACCGCCAGGATCGGGATGTCGCGCTCGCGGTATCCCCAGAGGCTAATGGCGCCGATCTGCGCCCGATCGGCTCGTCCCCCCTTGGCCCTGCCCCCGTCACGCAAACCTATTTCACGCCCTCGCGCCATCCGGTCGCGACCTATGCCGCGCTCGATCTCGGCACCAATAACTGCCGGCTGCTGATCGCCCGCCCGGCCCAGCATGGCTTTCGCGTCGTCGATGCCTTTTCCCGCATCGTGCGCCTGGGCGAAGGGCTGACTGCGAGCGGGCGACTTGCCGATGCGGCGATGGACCGGGCGGTCGAAGCCCTGAAGATCTGCAAGAGCAAGATGACCCATCGCGGCGTCAGCCGCGCACGCCTGGTCACGACCGAGGCCTGCCGGGCCGCCACGAACGGGCTCGACTTCGTGCGCCGGGTCGCGGCTGAGGCCGATCTCGAGCTCGAGATCGTCGACCAACGCACCGAGGCCTCGCTGGCCGTCACGGGTTGCGCGGCACTGGCCCATCCGACGGCAGAAGGCGTCATCGTCTTCGATATCGGCGGTGGCTCCACCGAGATCGTCTGGATGGGAGGGCGCTCGCAGGCGCGCGATCCGGCCGGGCGCATCCGCGAATGGGCCTCGCTGCCGATGGGGGTCGTCTCTGTCGCCGAGCGCTATGGCGGCGTCGATGTCGGGCGCGAGAAATTCGAACGCATGGTCGATGATTGCAGCGCTGCCCTGAAGCCGTTCGCGACGCGCGCTGCTGCGGCAAAGGACGCCGCCGGCTTCCATCTGCTCGGCACGTCGGGCACCGTCACCACCGTCGCCGGCATCCATCTTGGCCTGCCGCGCTACGACCGGCGCCTGGTCGACGGGCTGTGGATGGACGAGACCGATATCCTGGCGGTCATCGACCGGCTGGTCGATATGGACTATGCCGCGCGCTCGGCCAATGCCTGCATCGGCCGCGAACGGGCCGATCTCGTGCTAGCCGGCTGTGCGATCTTCGAGGCGATCAGGCGTGCCTTCCCGAGCCGAAAGGTGCGCATTGCGGATCGCGGCCTGCGCGAGGGCATCCTGCTCCGGATGATGCATGAGGATCGTGCCTGGTGGCGCCGCAGGCAGGCATGACGTAAGTCCACGGGAGGAACCCCGTAGCCATGACCATCACCAAGAGATGAGCACCACCAAGCAATGAGCACCACCAAAGGCGGCGCCGGCGCCCGCGATATGCGGGTCAAGGTGAAGAAGGCCGGCAAGCTCAAGCATTCCTCGCAGCTCTGGCTCGAACGCCAGCTCAACGACCCCTATGTCAAGCGGGCGAAGGAGCGCGGCTTTCGTTCGCGCGCGGCGTTCAAGCTCGAGGAGATGGACGACCGCTACAAATTCCTGAAGACCGGTCAGAAGCTGATCGACCTCGGCTGCGCGCCGGGCGGCTGGTGCCAGGTCGCGGCGCAGCGCATCGGGCTCGAGCGGGGCAAGGGCGCGATCGTCGGCATCGACCTGCTGCACGTCGATCCCATTCCCGGCGTCGATCTCATCGAGATGGATTTCATGGCCGACGAGGCCCCTGCCCTGCTGACCGAGCGGCTCGGCGGCCGGGCCGATGGCGTGATGTCGGACATGGCAGCCAACACCACCGGCCATAAGAAGACGGACCATCTCAAGATCATCGCGCTGGCCGAGGCCGCGCTGGAATTCGCCAATTCGATTCTGGCCCCTGGCGGCTTCTTCCTGGCAAAATTGTTCCAGGGCGGTGAGAGCGCCGAGCTGCTCGCGATGCTCAAGCGCGACTTCACCACCGTGCGCAACGTCAAGCCGGCAGCGAGCCGGGCGGATTCCTCGGAACTCTACGTGCTGGCGACCGGCTATCGTCGCAAGGAACAGCCGGCAGCGGACACCGAGGGCTGATCCGTCCCCGAATGCGGCCGGGGGAGGTCGAAAGGGCGCCCCCGACTTGCCTCCTCGCCTGAGCGCTGGAGTTGCCGGCCGCCCCTTCAGTCCAGCGGCTTCTGATCCTCGATCGCCTGGGCCGTTGCCTTGCGCGCGCTGAGCGGCGCGTGGCCGGAAACCTCGGCGCCGGCATCGGGGGCAAGCTTTGTCATCCAGAGCGCCGACGAGGCCGAAATCAGCCCGACCAGCACGAAGGCCGGCCAGAAATCATGCGCGCCGAGCGCCTTGCCGCCGTTCAGCATGTTCGCCGCCTCCAGCGCGAAGGCGCCGATCGTAATCCCGAGGCTGAGTGACAATTGCTGCGCCACGCTGGAGAGGCTGGTCGCACTCGACATGTCCCGGTTCGAGACATCGGCATAGCTCAGCGCATTGATGCCGGTGAACTGCAGCGAGCGGAAGCACCCGCCGATCAGCAGCACGCAGAGCATCAGCCATTGCGGTGTCGTCGGCGTGAACAGTCCGGATGCCGCCAGGAAGGCCGATCCGATCAGCGCATTGAAGATCAGGACATGGCGGAAACCGAACCGCGCCAGGATCGTCTTGGCCAGCGTCTTCATGATCATGGCACCTGCGGCCGAAGCGAAGGTGATCAGGCCCGAATGCAGCGCGTCATAGCCAAAGCCAAGCTGAAGCATCAGCGGCAGCAGAAAGGGGATCGCCCCGATGCCGACGCGGAAGATCGAGCCGCCGAGCACGCCGATCCGGTATGTCGGGATCTTGAAGAGCGAGAGGTTCAGGACCGGATAGGCTGTGCGGCGCGCATGCCAGAGATAGGTCATCAGTGAGGCCAGGCCCGCGATCACGAAGCCGATCGAGGCTTCGACCGGCACCAGATGCCGCCCGCCGGTCGCAAGCCCGAGCATCAGCGCCGCGAAGCCGAAGGCCGACAGCAGGAAGCCCCGGACATCGAGCGGCGCGACATCTTCCTCGCGCACGTCCTCGAAGAACCGGCTCGCCAGGACGATGCCGATCAGCCCGATCGGGATATTGATGAAGAAGATCCAGCGCCAGTCGAAATAGGTGGTGATGAAGCCCCCGAGCGGCGGCCCGACCACCGGCCCGACCAGCGCCGGCACGGTCAGATAGGCCAGAGCGCTGACGAGTTGCGATTTCTCGACGCTGCGCAGGATGACCAGCCGACCGACGGGCACCATCATGGCCCCGCCCATGCCCTGCACGAAGCGCGCGCCGACGAAGGCTCCGAGGGAATTCGAGATCGCGCACAAGATCGAACCCAGCATGAAGACGCCGAGCGCAGTGCGGAAAATCGTGCGAGCGCCGTACCGATCGGCCATCCAGCCCGAGATCGGGATGAAGACCGCAAGGCTGACGAGATATGAGGTCAGCGCCAGCTTCAGCGCAATCGGGTCCTCGCCCAGCGATTGCGCGATCACCGGCAGCGAGGTCGCGATCACCGTGGAGTCGGTGTTCTCCATGAACAGCGCGCAGGCGACGATCAGGGGCAGGAGCTTGGCGCGTTGCACGGGAAAGAACCTTGCGGCCCGGAGCCGGGATCGGAGAGTGTCGTTCTTTGCCACGCCCGATGTGGCGTGAACACGGCCATTTGGTTCAGATCGCGAAGAGACGCCCTGCGCCTGTCGCATGTGTCGCGTTATCGCAGCGCAACATAAACCGCCTCAATTTCGGCTGAGGCCACTAGCGGCGATGCCGCACGCATGATATCGGGCCTCGTCAACTCGGTAGCGGGCGCATGTTGTCGCCCACCCTGAAATGCCCCGCATGGGCTTGGAGTTGGCGATGGCAAGCATCAGTGACACCCTCATCCGCGACGGCCTGACCTTCGACGACGTCCTGCTCGAGCCGGGGCCGTCCGACGTGATGCCGGCCGACGTCAATATCTCGACCAAGCTCACCAAGACGATCTCGCTCAACCTGCCGATCATCGCCTCGGCGATGGACACGGTGACCGAGGCCAGGATGGCGATTGCCATGGCACAGGCCGGCGGCCTCGGCGTCGTCCACCGCAATCTGGAGGCCGACCAGCAGGCCGCGCAGGTGCGGCTCGTCAAAAAATTCGAATCGGGCATGGTCGCCAACCCGATCACGATCTTCCCGGACGAGACGCTGGGCGACGCGCTCGCCCTGATGCGGCACCATTCGATCTCGGGCATTCCCGTGGTCGAGCGCGGCCCGCAGGGACACAAGGGCAAGCTTGTCGGCATTCTGACCAACCGTGATGTCCGCTTCGCCGACCGCCCCGAGCAGCCCGTCGCCGAGATCATGACCAAGGATCGCCTGATCACGGTACGCGAAGGCGTGACCCAGGAGGAGGCACGCCGCCTGCTCCACCAGTTCCGCATCGAGAAGCTGCTGGTCGTCGATGATCATTTCCGCTGCATCGGCCTGATCACCGTCAAGGACATGGAGAAGCAGGTCGCCCACCCGCATGCCGCCAAGGACGCGCAGGGTCGCCTCCTGGTTGCAGCGGCGACCACGACCGGCGATCTCGGCTTCGAGCGCTCCGAGCTGCTGATCGACGCCGGCGTCGACATCATCGTCGTCGACACCGCCCATGGCCATTCCGCCAAGGTGCTGGAAGCGGTCACCCGGGTGAAGAAACTCTCCAATACCGTTCAGATCATTGCCGGCAATGTTGCCACTGCTTCCGGTGCGCAGGCTCTCATCGATGCCGGCGCCGACGCGATCAAGGTCGGCATCGGACCGGGCTCGATCTGCACCACCCGCATCGTCGCGGGCGTCGGCGTGCCGCAGCTGACCGCGGTGATGGACGCAGCCTCGGCGGCGAGCAAGGCGGGCATTCCGGTCATCGCCGATGGCGGCATCAAATATTCCGGCGACCTCGCCAAGGCGCTTGCCGCCGGTGCCTCCTGCGCCATGGTCGGCTCGCTGCTTGCCGGCACAGACGAAACGCCGGGCGAAACCTTCCTCTACCAGGGGCGCTCCTACAAATCCTATCGCGGCATGGGCTCGGTAGGCGCAATGGCGCGCGGCTCGGCCGACCGTTATTTCCAGCAGGACATCAAGGATGCCCTGAAGCTGGTGCCGGAAGGGATCGAGGGCCAGGTCGCCTATAAGGGGCCGGTTTCCGGTGTGCTGCACCAGCTCGCGGGCGGCTTGCGGGCCGCGATGGGCTATGTCGGCGGGCGCGATCTCGCGGACTACCAGTCCAAGGCCCGGTTCATCCGCATCACCAGTGCCGGCCTGCGCGAGAGCCATGTCCACGATGTCACCATCGTGCGCGAAAGCCCGAACTACCCGACGAGGTCCTGAGGCCCAAGCCTCGTCGATACCATCGTGACGCCGATTGGCCCTCATCCCGCGAAATTGCCCCAACCGGCAACCTCCCGGGGTGAGGGCTTTCCTTTGCATAAACAGCGAGAGGCGCGCCGCCCATGACGATCAAATTGGTCTACCCCGCCCTCGCTCAGATCCTGTGGACCTTCGTCGTGCTCGGCATCCTGTTCCAGCGCCGTCGTGTCGCGTTCCGGAACAAGGAGGTCGGGATGGCCGATGTCGCGGTCTCGACCGAGCGCTATCCGGAGCGTGCCCGCCTCGCCGCTGCGAATTATGCCAATCAGTTCGAGACGCCGGTCCTTTTCTTCGCCCTGATCATGCTCGCCATGGAGGTCGGCGCGACCGGCACGGTGATTGTTGCGCTTGCCTGGGCCTTCGTGCTGACGCGCATCGTGCACGCCTTGATCCATACCGGATCCAACCGGGTTCCGGCGCGCGCGGCCGTCTTTGCTCTGGGCGTCGTCTGCCTGTTCTGCATGGCGGTCGGCATTGTCGTTACGGTACTTTGACATGCTCGTGCGGCGTGCAATGTTCGCAGACGCACGCCCGTAAGATATACTCTGTCACATCCTCGCTACATCGTGAGACAAACGCAGTTTCGCGCTTGCGCCCAAAACCACCTGCCGGCATGCTAAATGCTTGCGGCTAGGACGGTTTAGGGACGACCGTTCCAAATGGTACAGAGTCTGTCCCGCTCTGGCGCAAGGTTTCGCATGGCAGTCTTGTCTTTCGGGCGCGTTGTTGTCGTGGCCGCCGTCGGCGCGGTCGCAGCTGGCGCGGGTCTTCACTATTCCGGCCGATCAGTCCCTCCTCCGCTCGATCGCATTCCCTACGGGAAGATCATCCCGCCCTATGCCCAGCCGGCCCAGCAGGCCGCAACCCCGTCATCTCGCGCTTCGGGACAACAGCGCCCGCCTGTGACGATCGTCACGGCCAAGGCTGAACGCCGGCCGATGCCGGTCAGGCTCGACGCGATCGGCACCGTGCAGGCACTCTCAAGCGTTGCGGTGCGCTCGCGCGTCGATACGCAGATCATCGAGGTCGGCTTCCCCGATGGAGGCTATGTGAAGAAGGGCGACATGCTCTTCCGCCTCGACTCCCGCCTGGCGGAAGCGCTGCTGAAGCAGGCCGAAGCGGGTGTCGCCCGCGACAAGGCCTCGCTCGCCTCCGCCGAAGCCGATCTGCGCCGTGCGGAAGAACTCGCCAAGCGCGATTTCGCCACCGACCAGCGTCTCGACACCGCCCGCACCCAGGTCGCGACGCTCAAGGCCAGTGTCCGTGGTGGTGAGGCCGCGGTCGATGCCCTCAAGGTCCAGCTGACCTATTACACCATCACCGCCCCGGTTTCGGGCCGGATTGGCGTAGCCGGCCTCAAGGAAGGCAATATCGCCAAGACCGGCGACAACTCGACCACGCTGGTCACGATCAACCAGGTCGACCCGATCTATGTCAGCTTCGCACTGCCCCAGCGCCAGCTGTCCAGCATCCGCGACGCGATGAATGCCGGCACGGCCGTGGCTGTTGCCACGCAGCAGGGGGCGAGCCGCGGCGTCGAGGGCAAGATCGCGGTCATCGACAATCTCGTCGACGCCACGACCGGCACGATCCAGATGCGCGCGATCTTCGACAATCCCGACGAGACCCTCTGGCCGGGCGCCCTCTGCCAGGTCCGCCTGACCCTGCGTGTCGAGCCCGATGCACTGACCGTGCCCCGCGAAGCCGTCCAGAACGGCCAGAACGGCACCTTCGTCTTCGTGATCGAGGACGGGGTCGCCCGCGCCCGCCCGGTCACCGTTGACCGCACCATCGATGACCGCGTCGTCCTTGCCTCCGGCCTGAAGGGCGACGAGACGGTGGTCATCGACGGCCAGCTCCTGCTGACCGACGGCGCCCGCGCGGTCGAGCGCAACCGGGGCGGCCAGAGGCCGCCGCCCAACCAGACCTCGCAGCGCGGGAGTGCTGGCTGATGAACCTCCCAGAGGCCTGCATCCGTCGTCCGGTGATGACGACACTCCTGATGGCAACCTTTCTGATCTTCGGGTTGTTCGCCTTCAAACAGCTTCCGGTCGCGGCATTGCCGCGGGTCGATTTTCCGACGATCAATGTCAGCGCTCGCCTGCCGGGCGCGAGCCCCGAATCGATGGCCTCCTCGGTCGCCGCACCGCTGGAGCGCGAATTCGCCTCGATCTCGGGCATCACCTCGATGTCCTCGGTCTCGCAGCTCGGGGCGACCTCGATCACGCTGCAATTCGACCTCAACCGCAATATCGACGGCGCAGCGCTCGATGTGCAGGCCGCGCTGAGTGCCACCGCGCGTCGGCTGCCGCCGGAGCTACCCTCGCCGCCGAGCTTCAGGAAGGTCAATCCGGCCGATCAGCCTGTGCTGTTCATGGTGCTGACCTCGGCGACGAAACCGCTCTACGAAGTCCATGAATTCGGCGAGAACATCCTGCAGCAGCAGATCTCGCAATTGCCTGGCGTCGCGCAGGTCAACATCTTCGGCGCGCAGAAATACGCCGTGCGCGTGCAGGTCAATCCCGACGCCGTGTCGGCTCGCGGCCTGGCGCTGAGCGATGTCCGCAATGCGATCGCCGCCGCCAACTCCAATTCCCCGGTCGGCACGCTCAATGGCGAGAACCAGCGCCTGACGCTTGGCGCCACCGGCCAGATGGAGCGTGCCGCCGAGTACGGCAACCTCATCATCTCGCAGAAAAACGGCGTGCCGATCCGCCTCGAGGACGTGGCGCAGGTCTACGACTCCGTCGAGAACAACCAGACCGGCAGCTGGTTCAACGGGCAGCGCTCGATCATGCTGGCGGTCTATCGTCAGTCCGACGCCAACACCGTCGAGGTCGTCGACAGCATCAAGTCCAGGCTCGAGGCCTATCGCGAGCAACTTCCAGCCGCCATGGAACTCAATGTCCTGAACGACCGCTCGATCCCGATCCGGGAGGCGGTGGAGGATGTCGAGGTCTCGCTGATGATCGCGATCGCGCTCGTGATCATGGTCATCTTCCTGTTCCTGAAGAGCCTGGCCGCGACGCTGATTCCGACGCTCGCCCTGCCGATTTCGCTGGTCGGCACCTTCGCGATCATGCACGCGCTCGGCTATTCGCTCGACAACATCTCGCTGCTTGCACTGACGCTCGCAGTCGGCTTCGTCGTCGATGACGCCATCGTCATGCTGGAAAACATCATCCGGCATATCGAGATGGGCAAGAAACCGTTCCAGGCGGCCCTCGACGGCTCGCGCGAGATCGGCTTCACCATTCTCTCGATCACCATTTCGCTCGTTGCCGTCTTCATCCCCGTCTTCTTCATGGGCGGCGTCGTCGGCAAGGTTTTCACGGAGTTTGCCGGCACGATCGCCGCCGCGATCATCGTCTCGGGCTTCGTCTCCCTGACCCTCACCCCGATGCTCTGCGCCCGTTTTCTCAAGGCGCATGATCACCACAAGAAGCCGAACCTGATCGAGCGCGTCTTCGAGGCCGGCTTCCAGGGGATGCTGGGCGCCTATCGCTGGACGCTGGACTGCGTGCTGAAGGCGCGCATCCTGATGCTGATCTTCACGCTGGCGACGGTCTATATCTCGGCGCAGATGTATATCGACATCCCGAAGGGCTTCTTCCCGACCGAGGATACCGGCCTCCTTCGCGCATCGACCGAAGGCCCACCCGACACGTCGTTCGAGGCCATGGCGGCGCGCCAGATCCGCATCGCCGAAATCGTCAAGGCCGATCCGGCGGTCGATTATCTGACCTCGAATATCGGCGGCTTCAACGCCACCAATAATGGCTTCATGTTCATCGCGCTGAAGCCCAAGGATCAACGCGAGAAGGCCGAGGTGGTCATCTCGCGGCTGAGGCGCGCGACCGGCGACGTGCCCGGTATCACTGCGGTGTTCCAGCAGGTGCAGAACATCAACCTCAACGCCGGCCGCTCGTCACGCGCGCAGTACCTCTATTCGCTGCAGGGGCCGGACCTGAATGCGCTCTTCGCCTATGCTCCGCTGATGCAGCAGCGGCTCGCGCGGCTTCCACAGCTGCGCGATGCCAATATCGATCTGCAATTGCGCAACCCGCAGCTCTCGATCGACATCGACCGCGAACGCGCCGCGAGCCTGGGCATTTCCAGCGACCAGATCCGGCAGGCGCTGGGCAACGCTTTCGGCTCGCGCCAGATCGCGACGATCTTCACCCCCTCGACCGATTATCAGGTCATCATGGAGGCCAATCGCGCCTATCAGCAGGATCCCGCCGTGCTCTCGCGGCTGCTGCTCAAGGCTGCGAATGGCCTGAACGTGCCGCTGGAAACGGTGGCGACGATCAAGCCCAGCGTCGGCCCGCTTGCAGTGAACCGCATCTCGCAGCAGCCGGCGGTGACAATCTCGTTCAACACGGCGCCGGGCATCTCGCTTGGCGACGCCGTCAACGCCATCCGTGCGGCCGAGCGCGACGTCAATCTGCCGGCCTCGATCGTGACGAGCTTCGCCGGTTCCGCCCAGCTGTTCCAGGATGCGCTGAAGGGGCAAGGCCTGCTGATCTTCGCCGCGATCCTGGTGATCTACATCATTCTCGGCATTCTCTACGAAAGCTTCATCCACCCGATCACCATCCTCTCCGGCCTCCCCTCGGCCGGGCTCGGAGCGCTGCTCGCCCTGCAGTATTTCAACATGGACCTGTCGGTGATCGCGATCATCGGCATCCTGATGCTGGTCGGCATCGTCAAGAAGAACGCGATCATGATGGTCGATTTTGCGATCGAGCGTCGCAAGCAGGGGGACGATGCGCTGACCGCCATCCGCGAGGCGGCGCTTGTCCGTTTCCGCCCGATCATGATGACGAGCTTTGCCGCGATCTTCGGCGTGCTCCCCATCGCACTCGGCGCGGGCGCCGGCGCCGAGCTGCGCCAGCCGCTCGGCATCGCCGTGGTCGGCGGCTTGATCGTCTCGCAGCTGCTGACGCTCTACATCACGCCGGTGATCTACTTCTACCTCGACAAGGTCGACACCTGGCTCTCCGGTCGCAGTCGCGGCGAACGCGAGAGCGTGCCCACCTCCGCTGTGCCCGTCGCCATCCCGCAGGTGGTGCGCGGCCCGGACCTCTGAGGGCGGTCAAAGCCTCCCTCCCAATCGTACCTGCGCCACGAACCTCGCATCTCCCGCGGTTCGTGGCGTATTTCTGCAGAATGCATCAAAGGCAACCTTGTGCCTTAAAGCGGAGAGAACGGCGGCTTTGCATAACGCTGGGTGAGTGATCCCTGCCATAAGCAAAGTCGTCGATGTTCCGCATAAGAAATGCCGTGCCGCTGTCGGGCCATACTCTGCCCGGAATCCACCCAGCTCCCTCCCGACGGGCCGCTCTGACGCGCTACGGAGCCATGGCGCTGCTCGGATTGGTTCTCGGGGCGAGCGCCACAGCGGTGACCGCTTCCCTCGTTCGGGCTGGCGATGACGCCGGCGTTCGTGCCTTCCATCTTCAGGAAGCGACGAGGCGTGCGCCTAGTGCCACGCCCTTGACCTATGCTCCGGTCGGTTCAGGCTGGAGGCTGCCGCTCTTCGGCTCATACCCGGATGGCCGGATCGAACATCCGCCCGTCCTGCGCGAACGCGGCAAGCCGCGCGATGGAGCGACTGCAGGCGCTCTCCGTGCAACGGCGCGTTACGATTCCGGGTCAAGCGCCTCCCGCACCATCTGCGTGCGGATGTGCGACGGCTATCACATGCCGCTTGGCCATTTGCGCTCGCAGGCCGACTGGCCGGCGCATGAGGCGCTTTGCACGGCGATGAATCCCGGCATTCCGGTCAAGGTCTTCCGCGTTCCTGCCGGCGCCGCGGATATCGACGGCGCCGTGGCCTCCGATGGCAGGACCTATGGCGCCCTGCCCGTTGCCTACGGTCACGAAAAATCGTCCGATCCGGGCTGCAGGCCCACCGTCCCGTCTGCTGGGGATCGCCGTGTCTCTCTTCTGCGGGATTTCACCCTGCGCCCGGGCGACTCGGTGGTGCTTGATGGCAAGGTGACAACCTTCGAGGGCTCGTCCACCTGGCCTTACAACCCGAGGAACTTCCGCGATTTCCGCTCGTCGAACGAACTCAACGCCAATCAACGCCGGATGATCGACGACACGGTCGGCATTTCCAACCGTGAAGGCCAGATGCTGGCCCTGCGTCGCGACATGACGGTGCAGGTGGCGAAGATCGGAGATGCTACAACGATCGAGCTGCGCGGCCGTTTCGAGAGCGGCACGGGTGAAACCGCAACCGCCTCGAGCATGCGGCGCATCGTCATCTCGCCCGAAAGCTGAGCCCTCTCTCCAGGCATTTTGGCCGGGCGCGCTGCGTTAAGCATCGCGCCCGTTTTGCATGGGCGAACGCCGACGGGCCGTTGATGATTAACGAAAAGTAAACTACACCCCAAGAGCGGCGGACGAAGAACAAGCGCGAGTGGAGTTGACGCGATGTTTCGTGTCCGTGAGATCCCCGATCGGGAAGACCCGCCGTTAGGCAGCCCTGTCCCCGTCGTTGCGCTGGAGCGCAATGCTCACGGCAAGAAACGCACAGGCCGCTTGGCAGCGATGACTGCGCTCGGCCTTGTGCTCGGAGCGGGCGGCGCGATCGGCACGATCTCGCTCGTCCAGGCTGGCGACGATGCCGGCGTCCGCGACTTTCAGCTCCAGGAAGCGGCGAACCGCCGTGCTATGCGCGCCCCGCAAGCCAGCGCCCCCATCGCCTATGCGCCCGCGCGTGGCATCTGGAACCTGCCCCTGACGCGCAGCGTACCAAACGGGCGCATCGCGCACCCGCCCGTGGTCTTGAACCCTTTCAGGTCGGTCGAACCTCCGCGTCAGGCGGCCCGACGCCCCACGACGCAGCACAGTGTTGCACGCCTCGATACCGTCTCCGGCAGCGGGCATGGCGCGCGCACCATCTGTGTGCGGCTCTGCGACGGCTTCCATGCGCCGATCGGCAACTTGAATACCCAATCTGACCTCACGGCACACGACGCCCTCTGCCGGGCCATGAACCCCGGCATCCCGGTCAAGGTTTTCCGCGTTCCCGCAGGCGCGAGCACGATCGACGGCGCCGTCTCGGCGGATGGCAAGACCTATGGCTCGCTGCCCGTTGCTTATGGCCACGAAAAATCCTCTGATCCGGCCTGCCGGCCGCCGATTGTCGCCAGCGGCGAGCGCCGCGTCTCGCTGTTGCGCGATATCACGCTGCGTCCCGGCGACAGCGTCGTGCTGGACGGCAAGGTCACGACCTTCACCGGCTCGTCGCAGTGGCCCTATAGCCGGCGCGATTTCGTCGATTTCAGATCGGCGCGGGAGCTCAGCGCCGGCGATCGGCGCGGCATCGACGAGCGGGTCGGCATTTCGCGCGTCGAAGCGCAGATGCAGGCGCTGCGCCGCAAGCTGCGCACGCGCGAAGCCTCGCTCCGAGACGAGAGCGTGATGAGCGATGCGATCGAATTGCGCGGCTCGATCGATCCGCCGATGCGTGGGCCGGTCCGCGTGATCGCCGGGCCAGCGTTCCTGCTTTTGCCTTAGCTCCAAGGGGCTGCCGACCGGTTTTCACCGGACAGATGACACTCTTGGGCGCTGGTTCGGAGGATCTCCTTATTTGAATTAATCTAAAGAGAGCACAATTTAGAAAACTTATAAGCAATTGATCTATAACGCTTTTCAATTGACCGCCCTAGCGTCAGGCACTACCGCTCCAGCACCACGAACGTGCAGAGGGCATCTACGCCCGAAGGAGCGAACCATGATCGACAAAACTCGCCTGTCCCTCATCGCCCTGGCGTCCTGCTTGCTCGCTACCCCGGTCCTGGCTCAGAGCGTCAATCTCTACACGACGCGCGAGCCGGCCCTGCTCAATCCCGTCGTCGAAGCCTTCACCAAGGACACCGGCATCAAGGTCAACACGGTGTTCCTGAAGGACGGTCTCGAGGAGCGCATCAAGGCCGAGGGCGCAAACAGCCCGGCCGACGTGATGATCATGGTCGACGCCGCGCAGATGATCTCGGCCGCCAATGCCGGCGTCACCCAGCCGATCAAGTCGGCGGCTGTCGACAAGATCGTCCCGGCGCAACTGCGCGATCCCCAGGACAATTGGGTCACCCTGACCAAGCGCGCCCGCATCGTCGTCGTCTCAAAGGATCGTGTGCAGCAGGATGCGATCACCTATGAGGACCTTGCCGATCCGAAGTGGAAGGGCAAGTTCTGCATCCGCGGCGGTCAGCACCCCTACAATAACGCTCTGTTTGCCGCCTATCTCGCGCGCAACGGCGCCGAGAAGACTGAGACGTGGCTCAAGGCACTCAAGGCCAACACCGCGCGCAAGCCCGGCGGCGGCGACCGTGAAGTCGCGCGCGACATCCAGTCCGGGCTCTGCGACATCGCAGTGATCAATACCTACTATATCGGCCTGATGAGCACGGCGGCGAACGAGCAGAAGGGCTGGTTCGAGGCGATCAAGCCGCTGAAGACCACCTTCGCCAATGGCGGCACACATGTGAACATCTCGGGCGCGGCCATCGCCAAACACGCCCCCAACCGTGAGAACGCGGTAAAGCTGATCGAGTACATGCTTGGCGACAAGGCGCAGACCATCTATGCCGACGGCAACTTCGAATTCCCGGTCAACCCGGACGTCAAGGAAAGCGCCGCTGTGAAGCTGCTCGGCAAGGTCAATGTCGACACCACCCCGCTGACCGAGATCGGCAAGAACCGCAAGGCGGCCGCTGACCTCGTCGACAAGGTCGGCTTCGACAATTGAGCCTGTCTCCCACGGCTGGAGAAATGCGACGGCCGCCACGCCTGTGGCGGCCGTCGAGCCGTTTTGTCTGGGCCTCGATGGCGGGAGCCGGGCTCGTCGCGCTGCCAGTTCTCGCGCTGGCCCTGACCGCGCTTTCGCCGGCAGCCTCATCGATCTGGCCGCATCTTGTCGCCAATGTCATTCCCGATGCGCTGGCGAACACCGCCATGCTTCTTTTCGGCGTCGGCCTGCTCTGCAGCCTCATCGGCGTCGGCACGGCCTGGCTCGTCACCCAGTATGAGTTTCCCGGCCGTCGCGCCTTCGAATGGCTGCTTGTGCTGCCATTGGCGATCCCGACCTATCTGACCGCCTATATCTACGTCGAGTTCCTGGGCTTCCAGGGGCCGCTGCAAACGGCCCTCCGTGCGGTGACCGGATATCGCAGCCTGCGTGAGTACTGGTTTCCCGACCCGCGCAATCTGGCGGGCGCGATCTTCGTCATGGGAATCGTGCTCTATCCTTACGTCTATCTCAGCGTCCGGGCGCTGTTCGGCCTGCAGAGCGCGACGATCGTCGAATCGGCGCGGACACTCGGGGCCGCGCGCGGCACCCTGTTCTGGCGGATTGGCTTGCCCATGGCGCGCCCGGCGCTCGTCGCCGGATTGACACTGGCGCTGCTCGAAACGCTAAACGACATCGGCGCGACCGAATATCTCGGGGTCCGCTCCCTGACGCTGTCGATCTATACGACCTGGCTCAATCGCGGCTCTCTCGCAGGCGCAGCCCAGATCTCCTGCGTGATGCTTCTCTTGGTGGTGGTCCTGATCGCAACCGAGGCGAGACTGCGCGGCGCACGCCGCTTCACACTCTCGGTGCGCCAGCCGCGTGCCGTCGGGCGCCGGCTCCTGTCCGGGCGTATTGCCCTGGCCGCCAGCGCCATCTGCGCCCTGCCCTTGCTGCTCGGCGCCCTCCTGCCGATGGGTTTTCTCCTCCAGGAGGTCGTGACGCGCGGCCTGCTGCATCAGTTCGACATGGCCCTGCTGCGCAATCTCCTGAATGCCCTGCTGCTTTCGGCCGGCGCCGCGCTGATCGTGGTGGCGCTTGGCCTTTGCATAGTGGCCGCCGGTCGTCTCGGCCGCGAAACCTGGTTGCCGGCGCTCGCGCGCACCGCCTCGCTTGGCTATGCGCTGCCCGGCACGGTGCTCGCGCTTGGACTACTCGTTCCACTCGCCGCCTTCGACAATCTCGTCGCCGACACCGTCTCCGCATTGTTCGGCGTCAGTCCAGGTCTCATCCTGATCGGCTCGGGTGCGGCTCTCGTGATCGCCTATGTCGTACGCTTCCTGTCGATCGCGATTTCCGGCATCCAGAGCGGCCTCGCCCGGATCTCGCCGAGGATAGACGATGCCGCACGCGCCCTCGGCTCGAGTTCGGGCGAGGTGTTGCGGCAGGTGCACTGGCCGCTAGCTCGTCCTGCGATCGCCGCGGCCGCCTTGCTCGTATTCGTCGACTGCCTGAAGGAGCTGCCCGCGACGCTGCTGCTGCGACCGCTGAACGTCGACACGCTCGCAACCATCGTCTACGGACACGCCTCACGCGGCATGTTCGAAGACGGAGCGCTGGCCGCGTTGCTGATCGTGATCGCCGGCCTTTATCCCGCCATCATTCTGGCACGAGCCGGTGGCACGAAGGGGTGACACCGTAGGGCGTTGCGGCTCCGTTTGCCGATCCACAGCTTGTATGCCGGAAATGGGTGCCTCACCTCGACAAGCCGCCCGGCATCGTCATAAACAATTTTAGCTTGACCTCCGGTTCGATTCCGGTTGCAGCCCGGCCGAAGGCCCATGACACGACGCGTTTCCATTCTCGCCTATTCGCTCGCCATCGGCCTGGTGCTGCTTGGCCTGCAATCTTGGGGCGTTGCCGTCGGACTGGTCGAGCGTCATGTCGTGTCCCGCATCGAGGATCGCACCGGCCTCAAGGTGACCAGCCTCGAGCATGCGAGCATCGTCCTGCTGCCCTTGCCGCGGGTCGAACTCTCGCGAGTCAGCTTCAGGCAACATGATGGCCTGCTCTCGGGCAAGGCGTTGCAGCTCAAGGCGCGCGCGCGCCTGCTGCCGCTGCTGGCAGGGCGCCTCTCCTTCGACCGGATCGATCTGGTTTCTCCTGAAATCGATGCCACCGTTTCAGGCCGGGACGACGAACTCTCGGAGTGGCTCGCGCCGCCCCTCGCCTATCTCACCAGCCTCACGAACCAGAGCCGGATCGTGATCATTTCGGGCTCGGTCTTTGCGCGGGCCGAAGGTGCGATTCGCACCATCCTGCGCGATGTCAACCTGATCATCGAGGACCGCGACCCCGAAGAGCCGATCATCGCCTCGGGCTCGGTGACCTGGCGCGGTGTCGCGACCGATCTCAGCGTTGTCTGGCCGGTCGCCGGTGAACGCGCCAGGCTCTCCTTGTCTGCGACCTCCGAACGGATGAACCTGCGCCTGGACGGCATACGATCCGGCCTGCGCGAGCCGGTCTTCAATGGGCAGTTAAGCCTCTCAACGCGGTCGCTCCCGGATCTGTTCGCCTGGTTCGGTGAAACGCCCCGCCTCGCGCCTGCCATCGGACAGCTCAGCATCACCGCCGAAGCCCAGATCAAGTCCAACGAGATCTCGCTCAGCAACGCGAGCGCCGTCCTCGACGGGGACCGCCTCGACGGCGCGATCATGCTCGGCGAGGCCGGCCAACGCTGGTCCCTCTCGGGAACGCTCGCCGGCGCAACGCTTGATCTTGGCCGCATGACCAATCGGCTCGGCCTGCCCAAGCCTGGCACCGGGCTCGCCAACCCGACGCCGCTCGAATTCGAGGCCTGGACGGCCCACGACATCGACCTGCGCGTCTCGGTGGATGCCGCCCGCCTCGGCGGCGCCCGTCTCAGTGATGTCGCGACCCAGTTGCTCGTCAAGAAGGGCCGCTTCGAGGCTGGACTGCTTCGCGCGACGGCCTATGGCGGCAGCGTCAAGGGCCGCCTGCTTGCGAGTGCGGCCCCGAACGCCATCGACGTGAAGCTGCAAGGCAATCTCGACCGGATCAATCTCGGGCAGAGTGCAACCGACCTACCCGAACTGCCGAAACTGAGCGGGCAAGGCAATCTGCAGTTCGCGCTGGATGGCACCGGCACCACGGCCGAGGCCGTTCTCGCCTCCTTGAACGGAAAGGCGAGCCTCAGTCTGCGTCAAGGCGAGCTTGGCGGCTTTGCCTTCATCGACCTGTTGCGCCGCGCCGAGCGCAATCCTGTGGCGGCCCTGCGGGAATGGCGGCAGGGCAAGACACCATTCGACAGCGCGAGCGCAACGGCGAATGTGGCGGATGGCATCGCGACAATCACTGACGCCCAGATGACGGGCCCGACCTATCGTCTCACGCTCGCAGGCCAAGCATTCCTGCAGCAAGGCTGGATCGAGATGGCCGGCCAGTTGGCCCAGCAGAGCGGCTCCCTCACGGTGCCCCTCGTCCTGCAAGGCCCGCTTGAAGGTCCATCGCTGGCGCTCAACTCGGACGCCACCTTGCGTCCAGCCGGCAGCACCCTGCCAAATCTCCTGACGCGCTGACGGTCGCCCGGCTTGGTCACCCACCACCCGGGCAGATTTGAGCCTCAGCCTGCCCGCGCAGCCTCGCGATTGACCTGCCCTCGGACCGGGTGTTTCCTCATCGCAGTCAGCGCGGAAACTACGCCATGCGTGCACCAACGGGATCGATCGTAGGGCTCTGTTCCGCCTCAGCCACCATGTTTGCAATGGGGATGGCGTTCCTCGGTTACTGGGGTGTCCATGAGCCGGTGCCATGGCGGCGGCTCGACATCGTCATCGTCACCCTGGCCTTTGCCGGCTTTGCCTCATTGGGCTCCGTCACCTGGATCGCAACCACACCCGTTGCAGCAGACGGCGACGAGAAGGTGATACCCGCCCGGCGGGCATTCGCGCTGGGCGTATTTACAATCTGGCTGTCGGTTCTGGTGGCGGTCGTGGCCTGAGGCATGATGCCGAAATGCTCGGCATCATGCCTCAGTGGTTCCTCTGCGCGGACAGTCCAGGCTCCAGGTCATTTCAAACCTGAAACAAGCCGGCCTCAGCCTTCCTGAGCAGGCTCGTCCGCAGGCGCAGGGCCTTCGTCCTCGGCCTCGTCGTCCCCTGCATCACCGATGCATTCGACCGAAACGACCTTCTCGCCGGCCGCAGTGTTGAACACCGTGACACCTTGGGTCGAACGGCCGGCAATGCGGATACGGTTGTCAGGCCCCTTGTCGACCGGCACGCGGATCACCTGCCCGCCATCGGTCACGAGCATGATCTGGTCCGTATCGACCGCCGGGAAGGAGGCGATCAGCTTGCCGTTGCGCTCGTTCACCACCATGGCGACGATGCCCTTGCCGCCGCGTCCGGTGACCCGGTACTCGAAGGACGAGGTGCGCTTGCCGTAGCCCTTCTCGGACACTGTCAGGATGAACTGCTCCGCAGCGCCCATCTCGGCATATTTCTCCTGGCCGAGTTCGATATCGCTGGCGGCCTCCTCGCCCTCGCTCGCCTGTACCGGCTCGGCGGTGTCGTCGCCTTCGCCGTTCAGGGCCTTCCGGGCAGCCGCGGCGCGCTTGAGATAGGCGGCGCGCTCATCCGGCGTCGCGTCGAGATGGTGCAGAATGGCGAGCGAAATCACCTCGTCGCCGTCGGCGAGGTTGATGCCACGCACGCCGGTCGAGTCGCGCCCCTTGAAGACGCGCACTTCCGGCACGGCGAAGCGGATGCACTGGCCGGCCGCCGTGGTCAGCAGCACGTCGTCATGCTCCGAGCAGATCTGCACGTCGACGATGGAGTCACCCTCATCGAGCTTCATCGCGATCTTGCCGTTACGATTGACCTGCACGAAGTCGGAGAGCTTGTTGCGCCGGACATTGCCCGTCCGGGTCGCGAACATCACGTCGAGCCGCTCCCAGCTCTCCTCATCCTCCGGCAGCGGCATCACCGTGGTGATGCGCTCATCCTTCTCCAGCGGCAGCATGTTGTTGAGGAACTTGCCGCGCGCGTTCGGCGCCGCCAGCGGCAACCGCCAGACCTTCTCCTTGTAGGCCTGGCCACGCGAGGAGAAGAAGATGATCGGCGTGTGGGTGTCGGCAACGAAGAGCCGGGTGACGAAATCCTCATCCCGGGTCGACATGCCCGAACGGCCCTTGCCGCCACGCTTTTGCGCCCGATAGGTCGAGAGCGGCACGCGCTTGATGTAGCCGGCATGGGACACGGTCACCACCATGTCCTCGCGCGCGATCAGGTCCTCGTCGTCGAGATCGGAACCCCAGTCCTGGATCACCGTGCGGCGCGGCGTGGCGAAGGCAGCCTTCACCTCGGCGAGTTCGGTCTTGATGATCGACTGGATGCGGGCGCGCGAGCGCAGGATGTCGAGATAATCCGCGATCTCGGTCGCGAGCTTGGCGAGTTCATCGCCGATCTCGTCGCGGCCGAGGGCGGTCAGGCGGGCGAGGCGCAATTCGAGGATCGCCTTGGCCTGGGCATCGGACAGGCGATAGGTGCCGTCCGCGTTCATCGGATGACGCGGATCGTCGACCAGCGCGATCAGCGGCGCGATGTCCTCGGCCGGCCAGTTGCGATCCATCAGCGAGGCATGTGCAGCGGCCGGGGTCGGCGCGGTGCGGATCAGGCGGATGACCTCGTCGATATTGGCAACCGCGGTGGCAAGGCCGCAGAGAACATGGGCGCGCTCACGCGCCTTGTTGAGGAGATAGCGCGTGCGCCGGGAGACGACTTCCTCACGGAACTCGACAAAGGCCGAGAGGAAGTCCTTGAGGTTCAACACCTCCGGCCGGCCACCGGTCAGCGCGACCATGTTGGCGCCGAAAGAGGTCTGCAGCGGCGTGTAGCGGTAGAGTTGGTTCAGCACGACATCGGCCATGGCGTCGCGCTTGACCTCGATGACGACACGTACGCCCTCACGGCTGGATTCGTCACGCAGGTCGGAAATGCCTTCGATCCGCTTCTCGCGAACCAGATCGGCGATCTTCTCGACCATCGAAGCCTTGTTCACCTGATAGGGAACTTCGGTGACGATGATCGCCTCGCGCTCCTTGCGCAGCTCCTCGATATGCGTCTTGGACCGCATCACGATCGAGCCACGCCCGGTGTGATAGGCGGAGTGGATGCCGCTCCTGCCCATGATCGAGGCGCCGGTCGGGAAGTCCGGCCCCGGCACGATCTCGATCAGGTCGTCGATCGAGAGCTCGGGATCGTCGATCAGTGCGATACAGGCATCGATCACCTCGCCGAGATTATGCGGCGGAATATTGGTCGCCATGCCGACGGCGATGCCGCCGGCCCCGTTGACGAGCAGGTTCGGATAACGCGCCGGCAGAACCCGCGGCTCATGCTCCTTGCCGTCGTAGTTCGGCTGGAAATCGACCGTGTCGAGGTCGAGATCCTCGAGCAGCGGCATTGCCGCCTTGTCGAGCCGGGCCTCGGTATAACGATCGGCCGCCGCGGAATCGCCATCCATCGAGCCGAAATTGCCCTGGCCGTCGATCAAGGGCAGGCGCAGCGAGAAATCCTGCGCCATGCGGACAAGCGCGTCGTAGACCGCCATGTTGCCGTGCGGATGGTACTTACCCATCGTATCGCCGACGATGCGGGCGCATTTGGTATAAGGCCGGTCCGGCAGGTTCTTGTTCTCGTGCATCGAGAACAAGATGCGCCGGTGCACCGGCTTCAGCCCGTCGCGGACGTCGGGAAGAGCGCGGCTGACGATCACGCTCATGGCGTAATCGAGATAGCTCTTCTTCATCTCGTCAGTGATGGCGATCGGCTTGATGTCGCCGCCGAAATGCGGATCTTCCGGCTGGCCGCCGCGCGTGCCGTTGTCGTCTTCGCTCAAGGGATGAGGTCCCGTTTTCTACGATTTTTCAAGCTTCTGGCTATCCGATTCCGCCCCGCGAAGCCAGCAAAAGACGAATCTCTCCAGAGAAATTAAAACCCTTTGCTATCAAAGCGTTGAGAGCCGTTTTTGACTCACTTTCCGAGCCCTCCCACATTGCCGCCATGTTTCAGGGGAATTCGCGCGCCGAGATCGGCAGGACCGTCGCCTGACAAGCCTCCGGCTAGATCCTGCGAACCTGGGGAGCAAAGCGTTGAAAGGCGACTTCGATGTCTTTTTCGTCACAAGCAAGTCGACTGATAGACATGCGAATCCCGGTCAGCGCGGAGCTGCTCGTCAGCCAGGTTTCCCACAGGCCAGTTGGCTTCGGTCCGTAAAGCTCAGGCTCGGTGACATAGACGCGAAGAGTACTTCCATTCTCTGAACCGGTCTCGAGCGCATAGCTGTGCACCGCAGTCCAAGGCAGCCTCCGCCCAAACACGCGAGGCACCAGAAGCCCCTCTTCATCAAATGCCAGATGGACCGAGCGATCAGGTTCGCCCACCGCTTTCCCGAAGGCGAGAAGCAGGAAAAGGGAGCCAAAGAGAGCGACGCCAACCACGGCCGTCCAACCACCTTTGGAGGCCATATCGTAGACGATCCATCCGCCGAAGCCGACATAGACGAGCGCCTCCCAGCGGCTCTCGTTCGCTCGGAACTCGATGCTGGCTGGCGCCTCATCGATTGTCTGCATGTTGCGGCAGCCATGCCCTGTAGTTTGCTCCAGCAATCTAGCATAGCGTGCCGGGATGACGCTCGACTACCTCACATCCGCCCTCGTCACGCTGCTGGTCACCCTCGATCCGCCGGGTCTCGCACCGATCTTCCTGTCCCTGACGCGCGGCATGTCGGCCGACGAGCGCAGGCAGGTTGCGGTGCGCGCCTGCATCATCGCCTTCGGCATCATGGCCTTCTTCGGGCTTGCCGGCGATGTCGTGCTGAAGGCGCTCGGCGTCTCGCTGCCGGCCTTCCGCATCGCGGGCGGACTGCTGCTGTTCTGGATCTCGTTCGAGATGGTGTTCGAGCGCCGCAACGAGCGCAAGCAGGCGACGGCCGAGACCGCAATCACTCTCGACCACATCCGCAACGTTGCCGCCTTCCCGCTCGCCATCCCGCTGATGGCAGGCCCCGGCTCGCTGACAGCGATGATGCTGCTCGCCGGCCGCGCCAATGGCGATCTCGCCATGCTCGGCTCGCTGGCGGTCATCTGCGGGCTGGTGATCGCCTCATGCCTCGTGACCTTCCTCATGGCGACGCCAATTGCGCGCCTCCTTGGAGTCACCGGCAATGTCGTGCTGACGCGCCTGCTCGGCGTGATCCTCGCCGCGCTCGCCGTGCAATTCGTCATCGATGGCGTGCGCGCCGTGATCGGAGGCGGCTAGGACGTGGCCGCCGCCCCTGAAAGGGGCGTCGCCGACCTGGCCAGGTTTGCCCGGCCATCGGCGCATGTGCCGTTCATCACCGTTCAAAGGCTCAGGCCCGGTGCAGGGCCGAGTATGAGACGCTGACGCGCCTCACTTCTCAAGGAAGGCCCGGATCGCTCCCTCGGCCTGCTTCATCGAGATGACGCCGTCGAGATGCCCGCGCGAGCCCTGGATGGTGATGTGGGAGATGTCGACGCCGCCCTGCTTCATGCCTTCAACCGTCCTGCCGATCGTATCCGCGGTGAAGACCAGATCCTTCGGTTGCGTGATCAGCAGGACCGGCGCCTTGATCTTCGAGGCGCCATTGGCGAGCGAGGTTCCGCCAGCGGCAAAAAGCTGGTTCGCTTTCACGAGATAGAGGAAATGGTTCGCGTCGGAGACCTTGGCGCGCGCCTCGCCGGCATTGTCGAGGATGCTCTGGACCTGGAACCTGTTCCCCAGCGCCTTGGTGGGCTCCTCGCCCTCCTTGGCGGGTCGGCGTCCGAAGGTGCCATTGGTCCAGTCGCCGTGGTTCGCCTGCAGCGTCACCACCGCCAGCGCCTTGGCGAGGCCGGCATTGGGTGGGGTTCCGCCGTAATAGGCGCCCTTGTTCCAGTTTGGATCGACCAGGATCGGCGCCGCCCAGACATCGAGCCAGGCGATGAGCTGCGCATCGGCTTCGGCCGCACCGATCACCGGCATCGCCTTGGCGACCATTTCGGGATGGCTTGCCGCCCATTCCCAGGTCTGGAGCGCACCCATGGACGGCCCGGCGACCAGCGCCAGCTTCCTGATGCCCAGGCTCTCGACCAGTGCCTTCTGGACATTGACGAAATCGCCGACCGTGACGACCGGGAAATCGAGCGCATAGGGCTTCCCGGTATCGGGATCGAGCGAAGCCGGGCCGGTTGTCGTTGTCTTCGGGTCGCCGGTGTTGAGGTTCACCAGCGTATCGGAGGACAAGACAAAGTACTTATTGGTGTCGATCGCCTTGCCGGGACCGACAATCGCATCCCAGTAGCCCGGCGCAGCATCCTTGGCGTCATACTTGCCGGCGGCATGCGAATTGCCGGAGAAGAAATGGCAGATCAGGATCGCATTCGACTTGTCGGCATTGAGCGTGCCGTAGCTCTCCCAGCCGACCTTGACGTTCTTGAGTGTGCGCCCTCCTTGCGTCGTGAAGCTCGGTAGCTCGAACACCTTCTTCTCGACCATCAGGTCCTGTGCCGCCGCCATTCCCGCCACCACCATGCAAGCAGCGCCAAAGGCGCCTGCGATCCAGTTCTTCATGCCGCTTCCCTTCCCAAGGACAGCCGTCACGCGGCCTTGGGAAGCATCAGAGCGGATTTCGGGCAGAAGCGGAAGCGGGAAGCCGAGCGCTCAGACTGTCTCGAGCAGCCCCTTGATCAGGGCGCGGCGCGGTGCAATCGAGGAAATCAGGGCGTATTCCTCGAGCGTATGGGCGCCATTGCCGTCGATGCCGAGACCATCCAGCGTCGGCACGCCGAGCGCCGCCGTGAAATTGCCGTCGGAACCACCACCGGTCATCGGACAGTCCTGAAGATCGAAGCCGACCTTCGCCGCCACGCCGCGCGCTGTCTCGAACAACTCTGCAACCGTGCTCGACTTCTCATAGGGCGGCCTGTTCATGCCGCCCGTCACCGTGATCTTCACATCGGGATCGCGGGGCGCGAGCCCAAGGATGCGGTTCTCCATCATCTGACCGTCGGCAAGCGTGGTGACGCGCACATCGACGCTGAACCACGCATGCTGCGGAATCACATTCGCCGCCGTGCCGCCGCCGATCAAGGCAACCGACGTAGTGATGCCGCGCGCATAGTCCGTCATACCCTCGATGGCGAGGATCTGATGCGCCGCCTCGCGGATGGCGCTGCGTCCGTCAGCATGGCGTGAGCCCGAATGCGCCGGGCGGCCTTCCAGCCTGACGTCGAAGCGGCCGACCCCCTTGCGGGCTGTGACGATGCGGCCGCCTTCGCGCGCGGGTTCGGTGACCAGCACCGCCGCCGACTGACGCCCGATTTCCTCGATCACCGAACGGGTGGTCGGCGAGCCGATCTCCTCGTCGGGCGTGAACAGGAAGATCATCGGCCGCTTTGCCGAGCCCGCCTTGGCCACATCCTTGAAGGCTTGCAGGGCGAGCCAGGCACCGCCCTTCATATCATAGACGCCAGGACCATAGAGCCTGTCGCCCTCGATCCGGACAGGCAAATCCTTGGCACTCGTCCCGACCGGATGGACCGTGTCGAGATGCGACATGACCGAAACGGCCTTCTCGCCATTGTCGAGCCCGGCCCTCAGGATGACGCTGTCTCCGAGGCCGTCGCGGCCCGGCAGGCGCTCGACCGCGATCGGCAGGCCTTCGACCTCCTTGGCGACGAGGTCCATCATGCCGTTCACGCCAGGAGCGTGATGAGTGGGGCTTTCCAGCGCGATCCAGACGGACAGGGCTGAGGCGGCGGGATCTGTGTTGCTCATGAGCGCTGCACATACGCCCGTTCCCCCATTGCGCACAAGGATTTCACGCGCCGGGGCGGAGATGCCTGCTCCGCATGACAGATCGATCGGAAGGGCCGGGCTGCCCGCCCCTCAGCCTTGACACCGGCCGCGTCACGTTAAATAACAACTACGTTATATAACCATTAGGTAATTCAATGACACCATCCGGCCGGCTCGACACCACCTTCGCCGCCCTGGCCGATCCGACCCGGCGGGCGATCCTGGCACGCCTCGCGCTGGGCGAGGCTTCGGTGACCGAGCTGGCCCAGCCCTTCGCGATGAGCCAGCCGGCCATCTCCAAGCATCTCAAGATGCTGGAGCGCGCTGGACTGATTTCGCGCGGGCGGGACGCGCAACGTCGCCCCTGCCGGCTCGAGCCCCAGGCCCTCGCCGACGCAAATGGCTGGCTCGAAGGCTACCGCCAGTTCTGGGAGACGACCTTCCAGCGCCTCGACCTCCTTCTCGACGAGATGAAGGCCGAGACTGGGCAATCCGCCATGAACCCTAAAGGACTGAACCCCAAAGGAGAGTGACGATGATGACGACCGCCGATCTGTCCGTCTCCACGCCCAGCGACCGCGAGGTCCTGATGACCCGCCTCTTCGACGCACCGCGCGAGCTGGTCTTCGAAGCCATGAACCGGCCTGAGCTGCTGAAGAGGTGGCTGAGCGGCCCTCCAGGCTGGTCACTGCAGCATTGCGAGGTCGATTTTCGGGTCGGCGGCAGCTTCCGCCATGTCTGGCACGGACCGGACGGCGCCGTGATGGGAATGGGCGGCATCTACCGCGAGATCGCGCGCCCTGAGCGTATCGTCCGGACCGAACTGTTCGACCAGGACTGGACCGGCGGAGAGGCGATAGCGACGCTGGTTCTGACGGAGCAGGCGGGCAAGACCGAACTGGCCCTGACTGTGCTCTATTCCTCGCGCGAGGCTCGCGACGGCGCGCTCAGGAGCGGCATGAAGGATGGCGTCGCCGCGAGCTACGGAAAGCTCGACACCCTGTTCGCGGAGAGACAGCAGGCCGCCTGAGCCCTTCCACCGATCATCTCCGGAAGCCCGGCGCTCGCAGCATTCGGGCGACCACCCCCCTGTCCCACATCCAAGAGGAGGAGACGACCATGCAGAAGATTACCCCGTTCCTGTGGTTCGATGGCCAGGCTGAGGAGGCGGCAAAATTCTACACCTCCGTCTTCAGGAATTCGAAGCTCGGCGGCGTCTCGCCCATGGCGGCCTCCTTCGAGCTCGAAGGCCTGGAATTCACGGCGCTCAATGGCGGGCCGCGTTTCAAGTTCACCGAGGCGATCTCGCTCTATGTGAACTGCGAAACCCAGGACGAGGTCGACTACTACTGGGACAGGCTCGGCGACGGTGGACAGATCCAGCAATGCGGCTGGCTGAAGGACAGGTTCGGAATCTCCTGGCAGGTCATCCCGTCAGTACTGCCCACGCTGCTGAGCAGCCCTGAACAGGAGAAGGCCGGCCGTGCCATGCAGGCGATGATGCAGATGCAGAAGATCGACATTGCTGCGCTTCAAAAGGCCTATGACGGCTGACCAAAGCCGAATCAGCGCAATCTCGCACCGAGAATAGCGATCTTCGCCAACGAGCGCCGTTTACCGCACCTGCAATGATAGAGGGCCCCGCCCCGTCCTTCAGCGACCAACAAAGAAGCCGCTCCGAACGGTCGGGAGCGGCCCTCTAATCCTGGGGAGATTGCGATCCGCAACGCGGTTCGCCCTCGCCTGCCCTAGAACGGGATGTCGTCGTCGAGATGGCTGCTCGACGACCGCCCGCCGCCGCCGCTGGACATGGCCGGCTGACGCGAACCGCCACCGCCGCCCATCGGGCTCGAGCGCCCGAAGGAGCCGCCGCCGCCCGAACGGTCCTCGACCGAACCGCCGCCCTCGCCATACTCATCCGAACCGCCTTGCCCGCGACTGTCGAGAATGGTGAGTTCGCCGCGGAAGCGCTGCAGCACGATCTCGGTCGTGTACTTCTCGACGCCGGACTGATCCTGCCATTTGCGCGTCTGGAGCTGGCCTTCGATGTAAACCTTCGAGCCCTTCTTCAGATACTGCTCGGCGACCTTGGCGAGATTCTCGTTGAAGATCACCACCGAGTGCCACTCGGTCTTTTCCTTGCGCTCACCGGACTGCTTGTCGCGCCAGGTCTCGGACGTGGCGATGCGCAGATTGACGACCGGCTCGCCGCTGCCGAGCCGGCGCACCTCGGGGTCGCGCCCGAGATTACCGACCAGAATGACCTTGTTGACGCTACCAGCCATGAGAGGCTCCATTTCCTGCGCACATCTGCAAATCCGATCGACGACCGGAGCCGGACCCTAGCGCCCGCGGACGTCACTATCAACAATGTTCTTGCTTTGTTCAAGTCCGTTTTGCAGAGTTGTCCCCTGTCTTCATCAGGATTCGCAAGGCTGCCGCCGGAGGTCGGACGAGCCTCGGCGGACGGCGCCCAAACCGGACGCCCTACTCCTGACGCGAATTGTCAGGAGAAAGACAGCAGCCTATCCCGCTGCGTGATATTCATGCCTGCCAGACCGCCGTGAGGCTGGCATGGCCGGGCATTTGCCCTATCTCTACGCCTTACCCGAACGGACGCCCCGATGGCCCGCAAGACCTCCTTGGCTGAACAAGCCGCCACGCTTGAGGACATGTTCGACCGCAACCGCGCGGCCGATCCGAATGCCCGCGTGATTTCCGTGCGCGGCGCGCGCGAGCACAATCTCAAGAACGTCGACCTGGCGATCCCGCGCGACAAGCTCGTGGTCTTCACCGGCCTTTCGGGCTCGGGCAAATCCTCGCTCGCCTTCGACACGATCTATGCCGAGGGCCAGCGCCGCTATGTCGAGTCCCTCTCGGCCTATGCCCGCCAGTTCCTCGAGATGATGCAGAAGCCCGATGTCGACCAGATCGACGGGCTCTCGCCGGCCATCTCGATCGAGCAGAAGACGACCTCGAAGAACCCGCGCTCGACAGTCGGCACCGTCACCGAGATCCACGACTACATGCGCCTGCTCTGGGCACGTGCCGGCATCCCCTACTCGCCGGCGACGGGCCTGCCGATCGAGAGCCAGACGGTCAGCCAGATGGTCGACCGGCTGCTGGAGCTGCCGGAGAAGACGCGCGGCTATCTGCTGGCGCCCGTGGTGCGCGGTCGCAAGGGCGAATACCGCAAGGAGCTGGCCGACTGGCTGAAGCGCGGCTTCCAGCGCGTCAAGATCGACGGCCAATTCTACGAGATCCCGGACGCTCCCGCCCTCGACAAGAAGTTCAAGCACGACATCGACGTGGTGGTCGACCGTATCGTCATACGCCCCGACCTCGCCGCACGCCTGTCCGACTCGCTGGAACAGGCGCTCGAGCTCGCCGAGGGTATCGCGGTCTTCGAATATGCCGACGAGAAGGAGGAGAGCGGCGAGGCCAGGCGCATCACCTTCTCCTCGAAATTCGCCTGCCCCGTCTCCGGCTTCACGATCCCCGAGATCGAGCCCAGGCTCTTTTCATTCAACAACCCGTTCGGCGCCTGCCCGACCTGCGATGGTCTCGGCCACGAGATGCGCATCGATGCCAATCTGATCGTGCCCGACAATTCCATCTCACTGAAGAAGGGGGCGATCGCGCCCTGGGCCAAGTCGACCTCGCCCTATTACGGCCAGACACTGGACGCGCTCGCCAAGCATTTCGGCTTCTCGATGACCAAGCCCTGGTCCGAACTGCCGAAGCAGGCGCACGATGCCATCCTGTTCGGCACCGGCACCGAGCCGGTGCGGTTCGCTTATAATGACGGTCTGCGCGCCTATGAGGTGAAGAAGCCCTTCGAGGGCGTCATCACCAACATGGAACGGCGCTGGAAGGAGACGGAATCCGACTGGGCGCGCGAGGAAATCGGCCGCTTCATGTCCGAGACGCCTTGCGCCGCATGCAACGGCTTTCGCCTGAAGCCCGAGGCGCTGGCGGTGAAGATCGCCGGCAGCCATATCGGCGAGATCTCCCGCCTCTCGGTTCGCGATGCGCTGGCCTGGGTCTCCGATCTGCCGCGCCATCTCACGCCGAAGCAGACCGAGATCGCGACACGCATCCTCAAGGAGATCCGCGACCGCCTGACCTTCCTGCTCGATGTCGGCCTGGAATATCTGACGCTGGCGCGCGGCTCCGGCACGCTCTCGGGCGGCGAGAGCCAGCGCATCCGCCTCGCTTCGCAGATCGGCTCGGGCCTCACCGGCGTCCTCTATGTGCTGGACGAACCCTCGATCGGCCTGCACCAACGCGACAATGAGCGTCTGCTCGGGACGCTGCGGCGCCTGCGCGACCTCGGCAATACCGTGATCGTCGTCGAGCATGACGAGGACGCGATCCTGACCGCCGACTATGTCGTCGATGTCGGCCCCGGAGCCGGCATCCATGGCGGCGAGATCGTCTCGAAGGGCACGCCGGACCAGATCCTGGCCGACCCGAACTCGCTGACCGGCCGCTACCTCACGGGTGAGCTCTCGGTGCCGGTGCCGGCCAAGCGCCGCAAGCCACAAAAGGGGCGCTCGCTCAAGATCGTCGGCGCCAGGGGCAACAACCTCAAGGATGTCTCGGTCGAGATTCCGCTCGGGCTCTTCACCTGCATCACCGGCGTCTCGGGCGGCGGCAAGTCGACGCTGGTCATCGACACGCTCTACAAGGCCGTCGCCCGCAAGCTCAACGGCTCGATCGAGCATCCCGCCCAGCATGATCGCATCGAGGGCATGGAGCATCTCGACAAGGTCATCGACATCGACCAATCGCCGATCGGCCGCACCCCGCGTTCCAACCCGGCGACCTATACCGGCGCCTTCACGCCGATGCGCGAATGGTTCGCCGGTCTGCCCGAGGCGAAGGCGCGCGGCTATCAGCCGGGGCGCTTCTCCTTCAACGTCAAGGGTGGGCGCTGCGAAGCCTGCCAGGGCGACGGCGTCATCAAGATCGAGATGCATTTCCTGCCCGACGTCTACGTCACCTGCGATGTCTGCAAGGGCAAGCGCTATGACCGCGAAACGCTCGAGGTGAAATACCGCGACCGCTCGATCGCGGATGTGCTGGACATGACTGTCGAGGAGGCGAAGGACCTGTTCAAGGCCGTGCCCTCGATCCGCGACAAGATGGAGACGCTGGCCCGTGTCGGGCTCGGCTATGTCCATGTCGGCCAGCAGGCGACGACGCTGTCCGGCGGCGAAGCCCAGCGCGTGAAACTGTCGAAGGAACTCTCGAAGCGCGCCACCGGCCGCACGCTCTACATCCTGGACGAACCGACGACCGGCCTGCATTTCCACGATGTCGCCAAGCTCATGGAAGTGCTGCATGAGCTGGTCGAGCAGGGCAATACGGTCGTGGTGATCGAGCACAATCTTGAGGTCATCAAGACCTCCGACTGGATCATCGACATGGGTCCGGAAGGCGGCGATGGCGGCGGAGAGGTCGTGGCTCAGGGCACGCCGGAGGATGTCGTCAAGGTCAGCCGCAGCCATACCGCCCGGTTCCTCAAGGAGGTGCTGGAGCGCCGGCCGCTGAAGAAGCCGGGCAAGGCGCCCGCACAAGCGGCGGAATAGGCGTCGTTAAAGCGCCGGTTGGCGCCGATGGTTCGCGCGAGACAGCCCGACCGGCGATGCGCGTGCTGGTGATTTCCCGTCGTTCCTATCGCCGAGCGCAGATGTGGTCTTTGCACGCTGCGAACGGCTCGCGGGACCTACGCCCCGGAGGCTGAAGGCCTTGGGGCACGCACCGCCACGTCTCACAATCGGTGGAGACTTGGCTGGTTGCGACGGCCAATTCGCCGCCCCCTTTCCCGATCCGATGGAAGTAAAACCCAACACCCGCCTCACGGCGCGCCACTGCCGTTCATCCTCTCCTGCCGCACCGAAGGCGGCGGCTGCGTGCCACTGCGCCGCAGGGTCGCACGCGCTTTCCGCCGCCTTGTTTACGCCTCGTTAGGCTTCAGGTTCCATCCCTTGCGAACTCAAAAGGAGATGAAGCAATGATGAAACTGGCGATCCCGGCGACCTTCGTATTCCTCGCGGCCTCGGCCGGAGCAATGGCGAATCCGGCCAAGCCGCTCGGTCAGTTCAAGAATTGGAACGCCTCATCCTATGCGAACGGGAATAGCCAACGTTGCTATATCTCCAGCAACCCGGTTTCTGAAAAACCTGCCGAGCTTCGCCATGGCGACGTGTATTTCTTCGTCCAGAGCGGCGAGAGCGCTGGCCGCACGGAGTCGAGTTTCCAGACCGGCTACGACTTCGCCAAGAATTCGACCGTCGAGGTCACGATCGGCGACGAGCGTTTCCGCATGCTGACCGCCGGCCGCAATGCCTGGCTCCAGCGCGTCGAACGCGAGGGCGAGCTGCTCGCGGCGATGAAGGCCGGCGACGAAATGGTGCTCGAGGCGCGCTCGGCCCGCGGCAACGAAACCAGTTACACCTTCTCGCTGGACGGCGTGACCGCCGCCTCGCGGCAGCTGCAGCAATGCAGCTGATGATGGCAGCCAGCGCCCGTCAGGCAGCACGCCTTGGCACCGGACCGACATAGGTTGACTGGGGCCGGATGAGCCGGCCGCCGGCCACCTGTTCCTGGGCATGGGCGATCCAGCCGATCGTCCGTCCCATTGCGAAGACACAGGTGAAACTGTCGGGCGGGAATGCGAGGGCTTCGAGCAGGAGCGCGGTGTAGAATTCGACATTCGTCTGCAATGCGCGGTTTGGCTTCCGCTCACGAAGAATAGCCAAAGCGGCCTGCTCGACCGCCTCCGCGTAGGCAAGGCGGCCGGAATCCGCATCGAGCTGGCGTATCGCGCGCTTCAATGCGTCGGCACGAGGGTCCCGCACGCGATAGATACGGTGACCGAACCCCATCAGGCGATCACCGCGCTGCAACGCGGCTTCCAGCCAGGCTCGTGCATTGCCTGCCTCGCCGATGTCGTCGAGCATGTCGATCACGGGCCCGGGCGCTCCGCCATGCAGCGGCCCCTTCAGCGCACTCAGCCCGGCCACCACGGCCGAGGTCAGCCCCGCCTGTGTCGATGCAACGACCCGGGCGGCGAAGGTCGAGGCATTCAGCCCATGATCGCAAACCGTGACGAGATAGGTATCCAGCGCCGCCGCCTGCGACGGGCTGGCCGCCTCCCCGCGCATCATCCGCAAAATATCGGCTGAGTGGGCTAGCCGGCCATCCGGCTTGATCGGTGCGAGCCCACGTTGCCGCCGTATGATCGCCGGCGTGAAGACGGCCGGCGCCGCCAGGAGGCGCAAGGCGGTCGCCGCATCATCGCCATCGGCCAACCGCGCCATCAGCGCACGAAGCGCTTCGACCGGCGCTCGCTGGATGAGCGTCTCATCGAGGCTGGCAACCTCGCGAAACACCTCCACCCTGCTTTGGCCAAGCGCCGCCTCGAAGGCCTCGCCGGACGGCAATGCGTCGAAGAAGCCTGCGAGCATCAACTGCGCCGCCTCGGCGAAGGTCACACGGCCGGCAAGGTCGTCGAGGAGATGCCCCCGAATGATCAGCTGGCCAGCTGCTCCGTCCACGTCCGACAGGACCGTCTGTGCTGCAACGACATTTTCAAGACCATCCGACATCAGGCACTCCCTGGAAGAACGGCCTTGAGGATCGGCTCGGGCCGAACTAGAATCAATCTTGAACAACAAAATCAACATATGGCGATGAGCGATTGGTTGACTGCCCATGAGGTGATGACGCGGCTGCAGCTGAAGCCGCAGACGCTCTACGCCTATGTCAGCCGGGGGCGGATCGAAGCACGGACCGATTCCGCCGACCCGCGGCGCAGCCTCTACCGCGCCGCCGATGTCGCGCGGCTGGAGTACCGGAAGTCACGAGGGCGACGAAACGCGGCGATTGCCGAGGACGCCATCGCCTGGGGCGAGCCGGTGCTGGCATCGAGCATCACGACGATCGCGCATGGGCGGCTCTGGTATCGCGGCCAGGATGCCGAGGACTTGGCCCGGACCGCCCGTCTTGAGGATATCGCACGCCTGCTCTGGGCCTGCGGCGATGCGCGCTTTCCGCCCCAGTTCAACATCGTCGGTCCCGGAACCGGCAACCAGCGGATGTTCGCGATGATCGCGGCACGCGCCGCAGCAGACCCGGTAATCGGCAGCCGGACCCCGAAGGCCCTGTATTTCGAAGCAGCCTCGGTGCTGGACGCCCTCGTCGATGCGGTTGCCGGCCGTCCCGGCGAAGGACCCATTCATGACCGCATCGCGCGCGCCTGGGGTTGCGACCCGACGGGCGCCGATTTCATTCGTACCTGCCTCGTCCTGCTGGCGGACCATGAGCTGAACGCATCGACCTTTGCGGTCCGCGTCACCGCCTCGACCCGGGCGTCGCTGGCTGCCTGCGTTCTGGCGGGCCTGTCCGCGCTGTCAGGCCCCTTGCACGGCGGCATGTCTGCCCGGGTTCGCGCCTTCTTCGGCGAAGCGCGGCGGGAGGGCGTCGAGGCCGCGGTCCAATCGCGGCTGGCGCTCGGGACGCCGGTGCCAGGGTTCGGGCACCCGCTTTATCCCGAAGGGGATCCCCGCGCACGCGGGCTGCTGTCGGCCTTCCCTCTTCCTGCCGAGTACCAGGAGGTCCGCCGCGTCACGGAAGCGATCACCGGCGACGTTCCGAACATAGACTTTGCCTTGACGGCCCTGGCTTCCACACTGGGCCTGCCGCAGGACGCCCCCTTCCAGATTTTCGCTGCGGCACGGTGCACGGGCTGGATCGCCCATGCCCTGGAGCAATTTCAGACTGGCCGCCTGATCCGGCCGCGAGCGCGCTATGTCGGGGTGGCGCCGGGCTCCGCGTGACCGGAAACCGAGATGCCCGCTAGAGCACTCCGTGCCGTTCGAAAACCGAGCGCAAGCTCGCGCCGGCGAGAAGCTCCTCGCGCGTCGTGTCCTCCGCCTCGATCTTGGCAAGGGCGAGCTTCACCACCTCCTCGGCAATGCGCTGCGGCACGACCACCACGCCATCGGCATCACCGAAGATGAAGTCGCCCGGCTCGACCCTTGCCCCGCCAACTTCGACCGCCTCGTCGACCGCCATCATCTCAGCCCGGCCCCTGGTGTCGAGCGGGCCGATACCGCCATGGAAAAGCGGGAAGCCGAGCTCGCGGATGCGGCGCACATCGCGAACCAGCCCGTCGGTCAGGCAGCCGGTGGCGCCGCGTACCATCGAGGCCGTGGTCAGGAGCTCGCCCCAGGGCGCGATCCGGTCGGTCGGCCCGTCGCAGGCCAGCACGGCGATCTCGCCGGGTTTCAAGCTGTCGATCAGATCCATCTCGAGCGCGTAGGGATTGTGGCCCTCGGGAAGGTGATAGCGCTTCATGTAGAGCCCCGTCCGGGCGAAGCCGCAGAGCATCGTCGCGTCGTCGAGTGGCCGCACGAACGGTTTCACCGCCTGGTTGGGAAAGCCGAGCTGATCGAGCACGTCGGACAGGACAGCGGAGTACAGCCTGCCCTTCAAGGTTTCCAGCTCAGGCAGGGCGGTCAAGGCTGACATCGCGATCTCCTCATGCGGTGCCAGCTTCCGTCCGCCATTCCGGAGCGTCAAGCCGTTCAGAGTTCTGCTCGTGGAACAGGAGCAGGTTCCGTTCGACAGAAAGTCGCTCTGGCGGATCTATAGCTGCGACTGGATCGGCAAGAGGCCGACGATGAACGCCAACGCGCGGCGGGACGGGCTTGCATCCGGCTCATGTCCGAGACGCCGGGGTTTGCCGTCGCGCATGCCGTTCCAGTGCAGGCCGCCATCCTCGAGCGAAAGCTCGTAACTGACCTCAGGCGCCGTATCAGCCCTGAAGAGCTGCCGCATCTCGGCCACCAGTGCGGGTTGTTCGAACAGCACACCCATCTCGGTGTTCAGCGAGGCCGAGCGCGGGTCGAAATTGAACGAGCCGATGAAGCCGGTCTTCCGATCGACCGTGAATGCCTTTGTGTGCAGGCTGGCGCCGCTCGAGCCGAATACGGAGATCTGCTGCCGGCTCGCATAGCGCTGCAGCTCGTAGAGACGCACGCCTCCCTTCAACAGACGCTCGCGGTACTGGGCATAGGCACCGTGGACTGCTGCGACATCCGTCGCCGCCAGTGAGTTGGTCAGGATCGCGACATCGACCCCCCTTGCGACCAGACCGCTCAACTGCGCCGTCCCGTCGCTGCCGGGAATGAAATAGGGAGACGTGATCTCGAGCACATCCCGGCTGGCGGAGATGCTGGGCATGAGCGCGCCCAGCAACCAGTTCTCCCGCTTGCCGCCGAACGCCTTCTCGGGTGGATCCGAGATGATCTTGGCCTCGCGCGCCCAGTGGATCTTCTCGGAGAGATTGAGCGTGTCCGTCAGCGACATGCGCTCGCGGACACGTTCGATATAGGGGCGCGCGCGCGCGCTCTTGAGCAGCTTCGCGAGCGCGCTCCGCAAGCGTGCCAGCTTCGGCTGCCGCCAGGTCACCAGGGCATCGATCGGGATTACCACGTCGCTGTTCCAGAAGGCGTCGAAGACAGCTTCCGCCTGCTTCACCGCGGCTCCGACGAGCAGGACGTCGAGGTCCTGGAAGTTGGAGGATTTGGCAGCCGCGAAATATTCATTGCCGATGTTGCGGCCACCGACGATCGCCAGCCGACCGTCGCTGATCCAGGCCTTGTTGTGCATCCGCCGCGTCACGGAGACCGCGCGCAACACCATCTCGATGCCGCGCCGCAAGCCACCGCGCCGCGCCCGGCTCGGGTTGAACAGTCTGACCGAGATGTTGGGATGCCCATCGAGCGAGAGATAGGCACCGTCCAGCCCGCGGGTGTTGATGTCGTCGATCAGCAGCCTCACCCGCACGCCACGATCGGCGGCAGCTAACAATTCGTGGGCGAGAAGCAGTCCGGTCAGATCGTTCTTCCAGACATAGTACATCAGGTCGAGGCTGCGCCCGGCGCTGCGGGCCGCAACCGCCCTCGCCGCAAAAGCGTCGAGATTTTCAGAGAGCAGCAGGAGGCCGGTTTCGTTCTCGCGCCCGGCGACGAGCTGCGAGAGGATCCTGTCCAGCAGGGTCTCGTCATCGGCGACGGCCAGGGCGCTGGACGGCGGCCCTTTCGCACGCCGGGCGAAATGACCATAGGAATAGGTTGCGATGGCCGATGCCAGGGCGAGCAGGCCAGCGAATGCAACGATGATCAGGAGCAGGTGCATCATGGTCGAGGAGAGGCCGGGTCGTCGCAACGAAAAGCCACTAGGGCACTCGCGGCGAAAGTTGGATCCATCTCTCCCCTGCTAGATCTGGACGACAGATGAACGACCCCTTGCCGGACACAGTATCGAGAACAGCCCGGGACAGGTCGAACAGACTGCATTACGAATCGTTCTGTTACAAACAAACCTCTGCCCATCACCCTTCCGCCTAACGCCTCAGGAAACACGTTGTTCATGTTCCGGAAACGTCGGCTCCCACGGGGGCTCAGATCCCTCGGACCGCTGATGGCCACGGCTTTGCGGCAACAGCGCAAATCCTATTCCAACGGCGATCACCGCGCGAGCCGCGGCAACACGCTGGTCGCCTCCTATAACATCCACAAATGTGTGGGCCGCGACCGGCGTTTCAATCCTTGGCGCACGATGAACGTCATCAAGGAGATCGATGCGGATGTGATCGCGCTGCAGGAGGTCGATCAACGCTTCGGAGAGCGCCTGGGCCTGCTCGACCTTCACGCGCTGCAACGTGAATGCGGGCTCACGGCTGTGCCCCTCAGGGCCACCCGCAACGGGCATGGCTGGCATGGCAATCTGGTGCTGTTCCGAGACGGCGTGGTCGACAGGGTCGAGCAACTCGTGCTGCCGGGCGCCGAGCCTCGCGGCGGACTGGTCGTCGACCTGACATTGCGCGCCGGTCCCGTACGGATCATTGCCGTGCATCTTGGCCTGCTGCACCGCTCGCGGACGCGACAGGTCCGGAGCATCCTCGCAGCCTCGGAGCCTCCCGACGGCCGCCCGGTCGTGGTGATGGGCGATTTCAACGAGTGGCGGATCGGCAGGCACTCGTCCCTGCAGGAGCTCCATCCGGATTTTGGACCGCTCGACGGTGCCGTGGCGAGTTTTCCGACGCGCTTTCCGGTCTGGTCGCTCGATCGCATCATCGCCAACCCGCATGATCTGGTTTCGCTCATCGAGGTTCACGACAGCCCTCTCGCCCAGATCGCCTCCGATCATCTACCAATAAAAGCCGCGCTCAGACTCGGGCAGGCTGCTCGCCCCGAACGCTCCCCCTCCCCGGGCGTGGTGACGGCTGGCTGGATAGAGCACGCGCCCCAGAGGCAGGGCATGAAGAGCCCCGTTTGAAAAGCGGCCCTCGAGGGCTCGCCGGTGAGGCTCCGCCCCCTGGACTGAGGAATCATCAAGTATCACCCGTATCGCTGGGTAAGCACCCCCGCCATGCATCCAGGCGCGCCGCCTGCGGTGGCGCTATCCGACGTCTAACGCTAGCTTGCAAAACAATCGGTCGCTCAGCCCGTCACGCGGTTGGCACCATGCAAGAGGCGAGAGGACTTCATGACTGCGACAGCAACCGAGCCGGCAGCCTTGATCGAGGATGCGGTTGAACTGCGGACCCATATCGGCCCGGTCAACCCGATCGCCGACAGCAAGGTGCTGAAGCAGCTCGATCAGTTCTGCCGCGACTTCATCGCGCTCTCGCCCTTCCTGGTCATCGCCAGCGGTGACGGTGCAGGTGGTGCCGATGCCAGCCCGCGCGGCGATGCACCCGGCTTCGTCAGGATCCTCGACGACAGGACATTGTTGATCCCGGATCGGCGTGGCAACAACCGGGTCGACACCTTTGGCAACATCCTCGCGTCGCCCGGCATCGGCCTGATCTTCATGGTGCCCGGCATCAATGAGACCCTGCGGGTGAACGGCCGTGCCAGGGTCACACGCGAACCGGGCCTGCTGGAACCCTCGACCGTCCAGGAGCGCAGCCCGGTCACCGGCATGCTGGTCGAGATCGACGAAGCCTATTTCCATTGCGGCAAGGCGTTGATCCGCTCGAAGCTCTGGGACCCCGCGACGCAGGTTCCGCGGCACAGCTTCCCTTCGCTCGGCCGCATCGTGGCTGAGCAGACCAAAGCAATCGGAGTGGCGGAAGCCGAAGCGAATCTCGCGGAGGGTTACAAATCGCGGCTTTACTAGAGTTCACGCGGCGGGAGCTGCGGGTGCTTAGGGACAAGCGCCGCTTTGGCCGCCTCCACGCGGCACTGTTCGCCTGCGTGGCCGGTATCTGCTCGCCAGCCATGCCTGCAAGGTCCGAAGCCGCTGGGCCGGATCACTGGGCCGTCACCGGCATTGCCGGAAATGATGTCCTCACCCTGCGCGTAGCGCCGAAGCCATCCGCCGCCAGAACGGGTGCGGTTCCGCCCGACGGCCGACAGCTGCAGAATCTCGGCTGCACCACCGTGCCATCCCTGGCGGAATGGCAGTCAATGAGCCCCAAGCAGCAACGGGCCGCTCAAGCCGGGCGATGGTGCAAAGTCCGTTACAATGGCCGCACGGGCTGGGCCCGGGGGAAATTCCTGCGCGAGGACGGCGGCTAAAGCATCGGCCCGAATGGTGGTTTGCGGTTTGCGGGAAGGCCGTCGCCGCCGCCTGGAACGAAGCGGCGGAAGCTTGCCGGGCGGGCGCCAAGGGGCACACCACCCGGCTTGGCCGACGTCAGCTGCGCTGGGAGTCGAGCTGCTCCTGGTTCTTCTCGACCTCCTGCGCCTTCATGTAGCTCTCGATCAGGAGTTGATAGGGCGGGAAGATCTTGGTGTAGACCTCCGCCCATTGCTGGGCGTCGTCGCGATGCTAGGTCTTCTGCACTTCCGAGGCGACGGCCGCGGTGTCCATCGGCACGACCCCGGCCTGGACGACACGGGCAAGCGTGATCTCCTGCGCCATCTTCGAATAGGTGCCGGAGGCGTCGATGACCGCGAAGACCTTGTAACCATCGGCAACCGCGCTGATGCTCGGGAAAGCCATGCACACGCTGGTGATCGTGCCGGCGATGATCAGCGTCTTGCGCCCGGTCGCCTTCACCGCAGCGACGAAGTCCGGATTGTCCCAGGCGTTGATCTCGCCGCGACGCGCCACATACTGGGCATGCGGGGCATTCTGATGGATCTCCGGAATCAGCGGACCGTTTGGCCCCTGCGGCACCGACGCCGTGGTGATCACCGGCATCTTGCTCAGCGTGGCCATCCTGGCCAGCGCGGCGGCATGGGCGCGCAGCGTCGTCATCGGCATGTCCGCGACGGTCTGGAACAGCCCGCTCTGATGGTCGATCAGCAGCATCACGGCATCGTCGGGATCGATGACCGGCCGCTGGCCGTTGAAATTCGCGATATTCGCAAAGGCGCTCATGGTTATCCTCGTGTGATCTGGATTGATGCGGTTGCGAGGCTCGTCACTTCGACGCCTTCACCGCGCTGTAGCTGGAAATCAGATTGCGGTAGTCGGGGATGTGGTTGGAGAAGAGCGCCCCCAGGCCTTCGACATCGTTGCGCCAGTCGCGATGCAGTTCGCAGGCGACGCCGAACCAGGTCATCAGCTGCGCCCCGGCTTCCGACATGCGATCCCAGGCCGAGTGCCGGGTGATCTCGTTGAAAGTGCCCGAGGCGTCGGTCACAACGAAGACCTCGTAGCCCTCGGCCAACGCGGAGAGCGCCGGAAATGCCACGCAGACCTCCGTCACCACGCCCGCAATGATCAGCTGCTTGCGCCCGGTCGCCTTGACCGCCTTGACGAAATCCTCGTTGTCCCAGGCGTTGATCTGGCCCGGCCGCGGGATGAAGGGAGCCGAGGGAAAGATCTCCTTCAGCTCCGGAACCAGAGGTCCGTTCGGCCCATCCTCGAAGCTCGTCGTCAGGATGGTGGGCAGCTTGAAGTATTTGGCGAGGTCGGCGAGCGCCAGGACATTGTTCTTGAACTGATCGGGGCCGATATCGCGGACGAGCGACAGCAGGCCGGCCTGATGGTCGACGAGCAACACCGCAGCATTGTCTTTGTCCAGGCGCGCATAGGGCTTGGTCATTGTCATGATCCTTGCTGGTCTTGTGGTTCCGCTATTGGGGCGACGATGGCGCCGCCACTCCAGGAATGGCCCCGGCGCGGATATCCGGAGCCTCCTGTCCTCAGCGCCCGTCCGCCGCCTGCGGGATGGCGCCGAACCGACCGCTCTGGAAATCGATCATCGCCTGACGGATCTCCTCGGCCGTGTTCATGACGAAGGGGCCGTGCATGACGACCGGCTCGTCGATCGGCGCGCCGCTGACGATCAGCACCGCGGCGTCGCTGTCGGCCTCCACGGTCACCTCGCCGCCCAAACGGTCGAACAGGATAAACTGTGCTTCCCGCGCCTTGTCCGCGCCGTTGATCAGGATGTTGCCGCGCAGGACGACGACGCCGAGGGTGTGGCCTTCCGGAAGGACGAGCGAAGTTGCCCCGTCACGAAGCAACTGCAGATCCCAGATGTTCATGGGCGTGAAGGTGTGCGCCGGCCCGAGTTGTCCCTGGTAATTGCCCGCGATCACCCTGAGCCTACCCGCGCCATCGGGCAGCTTGACTGCAGGGATCTCCTTGTCGAGCAGCGTCTGGTAGCCGGGAGCAGCGCTTTTGTCCTTGGCCGGGAGGTTGACCCAGAGCTGAACCATCTCGAGCGTGCCGCCCGTGCGGGTGAAGGCTTCCGAGTGGAACTCCTCATGCAGGATGCCTGACGCAGCCGTCATCCACTGCACGTCGCCAGGGCCAATCAGACCGCCCTTGCCGGTTGAATCGCGATGCTCGACCTCACCCTGATAGACGATGGTCACCGTCTCGAAGCCGCGATGCGGGTGCGTGCCGACACCACGGGGTTGAGCGGCCGGCGCGAACTGTGCCGGCCCGGCATAGTCAAGCAGCAGGAACGGGCTGACATGCTCGCCCTGACCGGCGTGCGAGAACATCGAGCGGACAGGAAAGCCATCCCCGATCCAATGGGGATGCGGGCTGCTGAAGACCCCGAGAACCTTTCTCATTGCGTTTCTCCTTGGGAGCATTGCAAAGGCGTTGCGTTGGCCAGGAGAATATGAATGAGACAAAATAGCCGGTAGACGGCATTATCTTGCCACTGTGTCCTACCAGCAGGACAATGGAGCATCCGATGCAGGACCTGAACGATCTCTATTTCTTCGCTCAGGTCGTCGACCATCAGGGTTTCGCCGCAGCAGCCCGGGCGCTTGGAATGCCGCGCTCACGGCTGAGCCGCCGGCTGGCGCTGCTTGAGGAGCGACTGGGCGTGCGTCTCGTGCAGCGCTCGACGCGGCGCTTCGCCGTCACCGAGATCGGCCGCGAGTATTATCGCCATTGCGTCGCGATGCTGGTCGAGGTCGACGCAGGCCAGGAAGCGATCGAGCGGGCCCGGGCCGCGCCTCAGGGCATCGTGCGCGTCGCCTGCCCGTCAGCCGTGCTCTATTTCCAGATCGGCGGCATGGTCGCCCGCTTCCTTGCCGCCTGGCCCAAGGTCGAGGTGCAACTGGAAAGCACCAATCGACGCGTCGACGTCATTCGCGAAGGCTTCGATATCGCCATCCGGGTTCGTTTCCCGCCACTGGAGGAGAGCGAGTTGGTGATGAAGGTTCTGGCCGAGAGTACCCAGCGGCTGGTTGCCGCGCCCCTCGTGCTGAAGGACCTCGCACGGCCTCTCGTTCCCGCCGACCTCAGCGCGTTGCCCAGCCTGTCCTGGGGAGATCCGCATCAGGAGCATGAATGGCGCCTGAGCGGGCCGAGCGGCGCCACGGCGATCATCCGGCACACCCCTCGGCTGGTCACCGAGGACATGGTTGCCCTGCGGCTTGCCGCGCTCGAGGGCGTTGGCGTCGTCCAACTCCCGACGATGGTGGTCCAGGACGACCTGCAAGCGGGAACGCTGGTCGAGGTTCTGCCGCACTGGACGCCGCGGGCCGGCATCATCCACGCCGTCTTTCCGTCGCGACGCGGTCTCCTGCCATCCGTCCGCGCCGTGCTTGATGCCCTGGCCGCCGAATACGCGGTGCTTGACCGGGCCGAGAAGGAGGCCTTCGCCGTCGCGGGCGGGCTGTGATCCCGCAACGCTCAGATCGCTTCAATTCGCCAAGGGTCGCTCGATCACCGCACGCAGCAACAGATAGAGCACCATTGCGTTCAGCAGGTGCCAGAGCCAATGCGTGCCGAAGGGGACGCTCTGGCACAAAATCAGGTCCAGCGTGCGCAAGCTAAGCGACAGCGCAAAGACAAACCCGGCGAGGCCGAGCAGACGTGCCGCCGCATCGCCCTCGCCTCGCATCCGCACCGCGAGCGCGACCGCAAACAGCGCCAGCACGAAGGAGGCATATCCGCCGGAGCCGCGCATGCCGGGCGGCAGCAGCGCGCAAGCCCTGACACGAGCAGCAAGGAAGCAAGAAGGAAAACCAGCGTACCGCCGACCGCGACAGCTGGCCGCGCCCCCATGAAACGAACGAGAGCCAACCCGAAATAGGAGAACGCGAAGAACTGGATCGGAAGCACATCGGCCAGCAGCGTCCAGCGTTGCGGCATGGTGTGGAACAGGAACGAGCCGATACCGATCATGACGACAAGAGCAATCAGCGCGGCAGCTGGCCAATCGCGCCGACCCGAGCGCCGATAGAGTACGAAGCTCGCGATCGCGGCCAGGACGAAGGCGCCATTGCTGAGTGCGTTCATCGGCTCTGCCCAGAAGGCCTGGCTGGCGCGTTCGCAGTAGCCGAAGGACATCATCGCTTGTGGCGGCACCGGTAGTTTCTCCAGCGTCAGCTACAGCTTGCCACAGCGCCCCCCAACGAGGCGATGCAAGCGCGACATTGCGGCGCAACATAAACCTTGACGCGAGAGCGTGACGACCGCGGAAAACCGGCCCGTGCCGAGTTTCTCCGATTCGAGTCAGGCGCGCATGGCGGAGCACTGCATACCGCCTAATTTCGCGCCACATCGGAATCGTCTCCTTTATGACGAACGAAAACGGCCCATAATTTAGGCAACCACCCTTGCTTGGTTAATGGTTTCCTACGCAACAGACGCGGGGCGTGGCAAAAATGTAAAGGGCTGGTTAAATCGCCATGCACAAATCGCATAACAGAACTGATATCCTGCCCCTCCAATTAGCAGTCAGCCTCCCTTATATGCAGTGCACAACGAATTCATCGTTGTCGGGCCAGAAATGACCCGGCACCCAGGAGCCAAACCAATGTTCGTCACCATGATTGCTGCTAAAATCCGCGCCTATCTTCGCTATCGCGAAACCGTCCGTGAGCTCTCGCGTCTGACCGACCGTGAGCTGGACGATCTCGGCCTGTCCCGTTCGGAAATCCAGTACGTCGCCCGTTCGCACGCTGCCTGATTACTGTCCGCGCCTACCGAGATCATAGTTTCTCCTGGGCCTGCGTCCTCCCCGCGGTCCGGTCGAAGAGCGAATGCCCGCCTCCTCCCAGGCGGGCATTTTGCGTTTCAGGGCTGCTTCGATGACGCCTCTCTCTTGACCTTCGGCCCGCCTGCGGACACATCGCAGGCATGAGCACGAAACCAGTCCATGTCATCGGCGGCGGCCTCGCCGGTTCTGAAGCCACCTGGCAGATCGCGGAAGCCGGAGTCCCGGTCGTCCTGCACGAGATGCGCCCCGTTCGCGGCACCGACGCGCACAAGACCCAGGGGTTGGCGGAGCTCGTCTGCTCCAACTCCTTCCGCTCGGACGATTCCTCGTCCAACGCCGTCGGCCAACTGCATTGGGAGATGCGCCGGCTCAACTCGCTGATCATGGCCAAGGGCGATGCCCATCAGGTTCCGGCCGGAGGAGCACTCGCGGTCGACCGTGACGGCTTCTCGCAGGCGGTCACCACCGCATTGGAAGCCCACCCGCTCGTTACCATCGAACGTGGCGAGATCGCCGGCCTGCCACCGGCCGACTGGGACAATGTCATCATCGCGACCGGCCCCCTCACCTCGCCGGCGCTCGCTGACGGGATTAAGTCCCTGACCGGCGAGACCGAACTCGCCTTCTTCGACGCCATCGCCCCGATCGTCCATTTCGACTCGATCGACATGGACCAGGCATGGTTCCAGTCGCGCTACGACAAGGCCGGCCCCGGCGGCACCGGCGCCGACTACATCAATTGCCCGCTCGACCGCGACCAGTACGAAGCCTTCATCGACGCGCTGCTGGCGGCAGAGAAGACCGAGTTCAAGGAATGGGAAGGCACGCCCTATTTCGATGGCTGCCTGCCGATCGAGGTCATGGCCGAGCGCGGGCGCGAGACGCTGCGCTGGGGCCCCATGAAACCGGTTGGCCTGACCAACAAGCACAACCCGACGGTGAAGGCCTATGCGGTCGTGCAGCTGCGCCAGGACAATGCGCTCGGCACGCTGTTCAACATGACCGGCTTCCAGACCAAGCTGAAATATGGCGAGCAGGCCGCGATCTTCCGGATGATCCCCGGGCTGCAGAATGCCGAATTTGCTCGCCTGGGCGGCATCCACCGCAACACCTATCTCAACTCGCCGAAGCTGCTCTCACCCTCCCTGCAGCTGAAGGCCGATACGCGCCTGCGCTTCGCCGGGCAGATCACCGGGTGCGAGGGCTATGTCGAGAGTGCCGCGATTGGACTGCTGACGGGACGCATGGCCGCAGCGGAGCGGCTCGGACGCCCGCTCGAGCTGCCCCCTGCGACGACGGCGCTCGGCGCACTCGTCAACCACATCACCGGCGGCCACATCGTGACCATCGATGAGGGGCCGCGTTCTTTCCAGCCGATGAACATCAATTTCGGCCTGTTCCCGCATATCGAGGACGCACCCAAGACGGGGCCGGACGGCAAGCGCCTGAAGGGCCCTGCCAAGAGCGTGGCCCGCAAGCAGGCGCTGACGGCGCGGGCGAAGGAGCATCTCGACATGTGGGCCGGCGCTGCTGCGGCCGAGGCGGCCGAGTAAAAGGCCATCGGCGCACGGCGATCCATCCTGAGCCCTCTCTTCCGAGAGGGCTCGCCACGCCCCGATCGACGTCCTGCGAATTAGCCCCGCATCGCCTTCCGTGCCGCGCGCCAGAGAATCCACTGCCGCTGCCAGGCCGGCAGCGTGATGATGCTCCGGAACGGGTCGTAGCCGTTGTGCTCCATCTTCTTCAGATAAGGCTCGACCAGGGCGACCGGCAGGAAGGCCGGTACGAGCGTAGCCGGAATCGTCTCGCGCAAGTCCCGCAGCTTGGCGAGATGCTTGCGCGCGATGGCCCGGAGTTCCTTCAGGCTGTAGAGCACGCCAGGCCCGCCGCGCCCCCGCACGATGTCGTCGCGGATCACGCCGTTGCGGGCAAGGATCTCGGCTGGCACATAGACTTGGCCAGCCGCCGCATGCCAGGGGAAAGCGCGCAACAGCCCGGTCAGGGCATAGGCCACGCCGGCATGGCCACAGGCCGCCGCGCCGCCAGGATCACGCCCCTCGGCCAGGATGATCGACGCAAGCCGGAAGAGCGCACTTGCCGTTTCGCCGGCATAGCCCTCGAGATCGCCGAGAGAGGGCATCGGGTCGTCATAGAGATCAAAGATGCGCGCCTCGATCAGCCCGGTCAGCGGCGCGATCGGCAGGCGGTAATGCAGGATGGTGTCGAGCAACGCGGCGGCAACCGGATGCGAATGCACCTCGCCCTTGCCATCGCCTTCCAGCAGGTCGCGCCACCATTGCAGCCTGACCTCGCCGGGCAGGGGTTCGCTCACCGCGGCGCGAACCCTGGCGATCTCGTGGCTGAAGGCGTAGAGCGCAAAAAGTCCGGGCCGCACGGCCTCGGGCGCGTAGAGACTGGCGATATAGCGATCGTGATCGGCCTCGCGCACCAATGCGGCGCAATGAGCATAGGCCTCCGGCAGGGCCTCGGGCAGCGTCTCGCGGCGATCGTCAGTTCTGGTCGTCATGCGGATCGTCCCGCCCAGGCAGTCGCCTCACAGGCACGGCCTTGGATCAAGTGTCAGTCTAGGCCAGGCAAGGCCGGGCTGGCTACGCCCCACGAGCATGATCCCCGCGCGCCTTGCTACTCAACCGCAATCAGCGCCGCCGCCACCCGCCGGTCTTCGCCGACGAGAACATTGTAGGTCCGCGCCGCAGCGCCCGTCGCCATGCCCTCGATGGTGATACCCGCCGCGCGAAAGCGCTCGCGCAAGGCTGCAGGCACGAAGGCGATGTCGTGTCCGGTACCAATCAGCAGGAAGTCGATCGTATCGGCAGCATCGAGAACGGGCTGAAGGCTCTCGATCGTCACCTGCGCGAAAGACGAGACCGGCCAGATTTGGACTCCGGTCGGCAAGGCCAGGATCGAGCCGCGATGGCTCATATCGGCAAACCGGAACCCGCCGGCCCCAAAGGCATCGATTTGATGCCGTCCGGGAACGAAGCCTTCAAAGCGTGGCATGATCAGGGCGCTCCGCCCGCTCAGCTCGCCTTCGGCTTGGCTCCGGCCGGAACCTTCTCTTCGACATCCGCATCAAGACGCCCGGCGCGCACATCGAGATAGAGCAGCACGGGGGTCGAGATGAACATCGCCGAATAGGTGCAGACCACCACGCCGAAGAGCATGACGAGCGCAAAGCCTTCGATGGCCGTGCCACCGAAGAACACCAGCGCGATGAGCGAGAGGACGGTCGTCGTGGCGGTCATCGCGGTGCGCGACAGCGTCGAATTGACCGAGAGGTCGAGCAGTTCCTCGACCGGCATGGTCTTGTAGCGACGCAGCAATTCGCGCGTGCGGTCGAACACCACGACCGTCTCGTTCAAGGAATAACCGACAATGGTCAGGATCGCTGCGATCGAGGTCAGGTTGAATTCGAGCTGCGTGATCAGGAAGAACCCGACGGTCAGCACGATATCGTGCAGGGTACCGACGATCGCGCCGATCGCGAGCTGCATCTCGAAGCGGAACCAGAGATAGATCAGCACGCCGACGATCGCGAGCACGACGCCGAGCGTTCCGGCCTGGACCAGTTCGCCCGACACGCGCGGACCGACGGTCTCGACCCGGCGGAAGTCATGCGTCCCCGCGAAAGCCTCACGCGCCTTCGCGACCACCGCCTGCTGAGCCGTTTCGCCTCCCGGCTGCAGTGCAAAACGCATCGAGATGTCGCCGGCCGTGCCGAATTCCTGGACCTCGACCTCGCCGAAGCCGAAGCCGTTGGCCGTGTGGCGGATCGAGGCGATCTCGGCGTTGCCGGCCTTGGCCTGCATCTCGATCAGCGTACCGCCGCGGAAATCGATGCCGAAATTCAGGCCCACCGTAAGGAAGAGCACCAGGACGAGGATCGAATAGGCCGCCGAGAACGGATAGCTGAAGCGCCGGAGGCGGACGATCTTGAAACGGGTATTGTCGGGAACGATGCGAAGCAGACGCATGCGCGTATCTCCTGTCGGGTCGGCAGCGTCAGAACGGAAGGGCTTTGGGCCGAGCCCAGCGGTACCACAACGCGATCAGCATTCTGGTCAGCGTCACGGCCGTGATCACGGTCGTCAGAATGCCCAGGATGAAGACCACGGCGAAGCCGCGCACCGGTCCCGACCCCAGCGAGAACAGCGCAACCGCTGCGATCAGCATGGTGACGTTCGAGTCGATGATGGTCGCAAAGGCTCGCTGGAACCCGGCCTCCAGCGCCGAGACCAAGGAGCGGCCCATATGCGATTCCTCGCGCATGCGCTCATAGATCAGCACGTTGGAATCGACCGCCGTGCCAATGGTGAGCACGATGCCGGCGATGCCGGGCAATGTCATGGTTGCCCCGAGCAAGGACATCAGTCCGAAGATCAGGCAGACATGGACGAGCAGCGCCACGCTCGCGATGACCCCGAAGATCCCATAGGTCAGGACCATGTAGAGAATCACGAGCGCAGTCGCGATCAGCGTGGCCATCTTGCCCGCCTGGATCGAGTCCTGGCCAAGGCCCGGGCCGACCGTGCGCTCCTCGACGATCGTCATCTTGGCAGGAAGGGCGCCGGCACGCAGCAGGATCGCCAGGTTGTTCACGGACTCAACCGTGAAATTGCCCGAGATCTGGCCCGAGCCGCCGGTAATCGGCGACTGGATGACCGGCGCCGAGATCACCTTGTTGTCGAGCACGATTGCCAGAGCCCGGCCGAGATTTTCGGTCGTTGCCTGACCAAAGCGCTGGGCGCCACGGATATTGAAGCGGAAATTGACGATCGGCTGGCTGGTGCGCTGGTCGAAGGCGGGCTGCGCATCGATCAGGTCTTCGCCCTCGACGATGACCTGACGGCTCACCGGCACCAGCTGGCCGCCGGCATCCTGCGACGGCAGCATGTCGACATCGCCGCTGTTCTGGTCGGCGACCATGCGGAACTGCAGCTTGGCTGTGTCGCCAAGGATCTGCTTAAGGCGTTGCGGATCCTGCAGGCCCGGCACCTGGACGAGGATACGATCAAGTCCCTGGCGCTGGATGTTCGGCTCTGTCGTGCCGAGCGCGTCGACGCGGCGACGCAACACTTCCATGGCCTGCTCGACGGCACGACGCACGCGCTCATTGGCCCCCGCCTCGGTCAGCTGGAGCTGAACGAGGCCGTCAGGCTGCTCGGAGACCTCGATCGACTGGGTGCCCGAAGGGCCGAAAGCGCCGAGCGTACCGACCGGTTGCGCCAGCTCCCGAAGCTTCGGCATCAGCTTGGCACGGTCGCTCGCCTCCGGCACACGCACCTGCACGCCACGTGCAGTCAGGCCGATACCGCCCTGAAAGCCGATGCGCTCCTCGCGCAGGATTCGCCGCATATCGTCGCGAAGCTGCGTCACCTGCGTCTTGATCAGGTCCGCCCTGTCGATTTCAAGCAGAACATGCGAGCCGCCCTGCAGATCGAGGCCGAGCGTCACGGCATGGATCGGCAGCAGGAACCGCGGAATCCAGGACGGGGCGCCCTGCTCGATCGCCTTTCGGGTCTCGGGCGAAAACAGGTTCGGCAAAGCCAGCCCGCAACCGAAGAGCAGGACGAGGAGAACCGCGATGACCTTGCGGGCCTGGAAACGAAGCATCTGCGTGAACAGCCTTGTTGTCGCGCGCCGACCCCGTCAGGGCCGGGACGCCATTCAGCTCTTGACCGGCTCGCTCTTGGAGCGGACGTCCTGGATCATGCCCTTGACCAGCCGGACGCGAACGCCATCGGCAATCTCGGCCTCGATCTCGGCGTCGTCGATCACCTTCGAGACCTTGGCCACGATACCGCCCGAGGTCACGACCGTGTCACCGCGCCGCACGTTCTTGATCATCTCCTGATGCGTCTTCACCCGCTTCTGCTGCGGACGGATGATCAGGAACCACATGATCACGAAGATCAGCACGAACGGAACGAAGCTCATCAGCATTTCGGGCGTTCCGCCGCCGATACCTTGGGCAAATGCAGGGGTAATCACAAAAAGGCTCCTTCACAGCGGCGGCGCGGGCGCGCCTGCCGTCGATGCGGTTGCGGCTTCGTCAGGTCAAAAATCGCGCGGACTATAGCCAGAGACGCCGTTAAATCAATTGTTGGCGCGGCGAAGAACCGACCGCGTCGCTTCACCTATGAGCTTGCCGGCATGCGCGCAATGGCCTTGTCCGATTCAGCTTGGCATATTCCATAGAGTTCGTTCCGAAGAATGGCTGTCATGGCTCTCTGACAGGAAACCCCGAACATCGAGCCACGCCTCCCCTGGGTCGCCTGGCACGACGTCTCAGCTTGAACACCGCTCGCGCGATAGGCTTTGTCCCGATGACCACCGGCTCTCCCGATCTGAACCTCGAAACCCTCCTCCGCATCGCCTCGGCGCTGGAGCGCCTCGCGCCGCCGGCGCGAAGGGCCGCGGACCTGACCACTGCCGACGCCTTCGTCTGGCATCCGGCGGCGGCGGACCTGGCTCCCGTCGCCAGGGTCAACCGGGTCGAACTCTCACTCCTGCGTGGCGTCGACCGGGTCCGGGACACGCTGGCGGAGAACACGGAGCGCTTCGCCCATGGACTGCCGGCCAACAACGTATTGCTCTGGGGGGCGCGCGGCATGGGCAAGTCGTCGCTGGTCAAGTCGGTGCATGCCGACACCAACAAGCGCCTCGCCGGCAAGGCCCTGCCCCTGAAACTGATCGAGATTCACCGCGAGGACATCGAGAGCCTACCGGCTCTGATGGCCATGCTGCGGCAGGACAAGCACCGCGCCATCGTCTTCTGCGACGATCTGTCCTTCGATGGGCAGGACACCTCCTACAAGTCGCTCAAGGCGGCGCTGGACGGTGGCGTCGAGGGGCGCCCCGACAATGTCGTGTTCTACGCCACCTCGAACCGGCGCCACCTGCTGCCGCGCGACATGATGGAGAACGAGCGCTCGACCGCGATCAACCCTGGCGAGGCCGTCGAGGAGAAGGTCTCGCTCTCGGACCGCTTCGGCCTCTGGCTCGGCTTCCACAAATGCAGCCAGGACGAGTACCTGGAGATGATCAACGGCTATGTCAGCCATTTCGGCTTGGCAATCGCGCCCGATGAGCTTCGCCGCGAAGCGCTGGAATGGGCGACCACACGCGGATCGCGTTCGGGGCGCACCGCCTGGCAGTACATCCAGGACCTGGCCGGCCGGCTTGGGCAACGGCTCGACGGCTGAGCCGCACAAGACCATCGCCGCGGGCGGCATGCCCGCGGCCTGAAGGAAATAAGCTGGTGTTCTTCGGTGGATAGACGGCGTTCCGGATCAATCCGACATCGTCGCCAGGCTCGGGCCGAATGTTCGGCGCCATCGGGCATAGGCCGAGCCACAGAATGAAAACGGCGGGACGGCCTTTCCTGGGACCGTCCCGCCTTGTTTCGATCAGCGGGGTCTCGCGGGAACTGATCGAAGGTGAATGCTTTTGCGTGTCTCCGGACGAGGGTGAGAGCTCGGGCCTGGAGGCGGCATCAGACCAAGTCTGGATCAGTTGTTCAGGTAGGGAACCGGATCGACCGGCGACGATCCCTTGCGCAGCTCGAAATGCAGCTGCGGCGAAGAGACGTTGCCGCTCTGGCCCGATTTGGCGACGACCTGGCCGCGCTTCACCGTCTCGCCGCGCTTCACGTTCAACTCGCCGTTATGGGCGTAGGCTGAGACGTAGCCGTTCGGATGACGGATGAGCACGAGATTGCCGTAGCCCTTGAGTTCGCTGCCGGCATAGGCGACGACGCCGCCCTCAGCCGCCTTGATCGGCGTTCCTTCCGGCACGGCGATGTTGATGCCCTCATTCGACCCCTTGCCACCGTAGCCGGCAATGACACGGCCGCGGGCCGGCCAGCGGAAATCGGCCTTGGCGGATGCATCCTCCTCCTTCGGCAGGCTTGCGGTGGTCTTGGGATCAGGCGTCGGCTCCGGGGCCGACTTCGGCACGGCGCTGACCTTCTCTTCGGCCGGAGCGTTGGCAACCACGACCGGCTTGGCCTTCGTCGGGGTCGGCGTCGCGACGGGAGCAGGCGTCGGCGCCTTCGCCTCGACCACCGGCTTGGTCTTGGCCTTGGCTTCGGCCTTCACCTTGGCCTCGGCGGCGAATTTGGCGCGGGCGTCCCGCATGGCCTGTGCATCGGCCACAGCCTTTGCCTTGGCGTCGACCGCAGCTTGCGCCTTGGCTTCGGCAGCGGCCTGGGCCTTCGCCTTGGCATCGACCGGCACCGCAGCGACCCGTGCCGGCACCACAGGTGCACGCGGCGCCGCCGCTGGGGCGGGGCCAGGCACGAAGCGCGGCGCTTCGGTGCGCGCATCGCTTTGCGGCGACGCCACCTGGGCCATCTGCTGCGGCGCAGCACCACCGGCATTGTAGACCGGGATCGTCAGGCGCGAGCCAGGAGCGACGTTTGCGCTCGAAAGCCCGTTCGCCGACATCAGCGCTGAACGCGGCACGCCATAGCGCGAGGAGAGGACATCGAGCGTTTCGCCCTGGGCGACGACGATCGTCGTGCCACCCTGAGCCGACCAGCCATTGGCACTACCGACGACAGGCGCCGGAGCTGCGCTACGCAGCGCAACGGCCGATTGCGGCGGCAGCAAGGGCTGGGCGCGGACCGCCCCGACAGTCGGAGCCGGCGAAGACATCGGCGCGCTGGCGTTGCGCCCGATCGAGCCCGTCGTTGCCGGATCACGCATGGCAGGCGCCTGCGCGGTGCTGAAGGGATTGCTGAAGGGTGCCTCGGTGAAGCGCATCGTGTCCGACGAACACGCGCTGACACTCAAGGCGAGCGCGCAGACCGTCGACAGGCGAAGGGCAACGCTGGACTTGAATCCGACTTGGCTACGCATGGACAAGATACTCGCGAACAACGCAACTCGATGAAGGGGATTAAAGCCCCGTTCAGGTTACGAAAACGTTTCGCGCGTGCTTGGCCTCTTCATATTTTTGAGCCGAGGCCGGCTTTCTTCATCCGCGGTTCAGAGCGCCCGGGCCAAGCCCGGGATCAGCGGCGGCAGGCGCAGGACCGGGCCAAGCGCATGATCATAGGCACTATCATCAGTCCGCGTGACCACCACCCGACGTGACACGCCTTCAACCCTGAGCGCCCCGACCAGCCGCCCGCCGACCGAAAGCCGCGCCAGCAGGGCCTCGGGAATGGAATGGGTGACGCCATTGACCAGGATCCGGTCGAATCGGCCGAGCGTTCGGTCCGGCTGGAAACCGTCGGCGTGTCGGAGATCGACCATTTTTGCGTAGCCGCTGCCACCGATGCGCTCATGGGCAGCAAGCGCAAGCGTGCGATAGCGCTCCAGCGAGACCACCTCTCCGCCCATGGCGGCAAGCAGAGCCGAGACATAGCCGGAGCCGGTACCGACCTCGAGCACGCGGGCGGTGGGCTCCATCTCCAGGGCACTGACGAGATTCGCAACCGTATGCGGGGCGGTCATCGTCTGCCCGCACGCCAGCGGCACGGAAACGTCCTGGCGGGCGAGGTCGGCAAAGCGGGTCGGCGCGAATCGCTCGCGCGAAACCTTCTCCATCGCCCGGAGCACGGCGAGATCGCGCACGCCCCGTGCCCTCAGCGACAGCAGGAAGGCGACGGTTCGCTCACCCTCGCTGCCAGGCGCCTCCTCGGCCTCGCTCATCGCCGCCCCCAATGCCCCCCGTTCGGAATCAGGCAAAAACCTGCGCGAATCGGGTCAGCGTCGGCTCATGCGTGAGGTCGAGTTCGAGCGGTGTGATCGAGATCTTCTGCTCGGACAGCGCCCTCAGGTCAGTGCCGTTGGCGGGCTCCTTCCGGCTGCGCTGGAAGGCGATCCAGAAATAGGGATTGCCGCGCCCGTCATGGCGGGGTTCGAGCCGCACCAACTCTTGGTCGCGCCGGCCCTGGACCGTCACCGCCACGCCCGCAACCTCGCTCGGCGCGACATTCGGGAAGTTGAGGTTGAACAGCACGCCCTCGGGAATCCCCTCCTCCAGCAGCCGGCGGATGATGCCGGGAGCATGGTGCTCGGCGCAGTCCCAGTGGATCTGGTGCCGCCCGTCCGGGCCGTAGGCCTGGCTGACCGCGATCGACGGGATGCCAAGCAGCGTACCTTCCATCGCCGCTGCGATGGTGCCGGAATAGGTCACGTCCTCGGCGACGTTCTGGCCGCGGTTGACGCCGGACAGCACGAGGTCGGGCCGCGCATCGAGCATGATCGAGCGCGCCGCCATGATCACGCAATCGGTCGGCGTGCCGGCGACGGCGTAACGCTTGTCCGAGATCTTGCGCTGGCGCAGCGGATTGCTGAGCGAGAGCGAATGCGCGACGCCCGACTGGTCCGTCTCGGGCGCCACGACCCAGACATCGTCCGACAGCTGCGCGGCGATGCGCTCCAGCACCGCAAGGCCTTCGGCATGGATGCCGTCATCATTGGTGACGAGGATACGCATGGTGTCAGGCCGCCTTCTCGATGCGGGTTACCCCGCGCATGTAGGGAACCAGCACGTCGGGTACCGCGATCGAGCCGTCGGCGTTCTGGTAGTTTTCCATCACCGCGATCAGCGCGCGGCCGACTGCCGTGCCCGAGCCGTTGAGCGTATGCACGAAGAACGGGCCCTTGCCGTCGCGGGTCTTGTAGCGCGCGTTCATGCGCCGGGCCTGGAAATCGCCGCAGACCGAACAGGACGAGATCTCGCGATAGGTCTTCTGCCCCGGCAGCCAGACCTCGATGTCCCAGGTCTTCTGGCTGGCGAAGCCCATATCGCCCGTGCAGAGCGTCATCACCCGATAATGCAGGTCGAGCTTCTTCAGGATCGCCTCCGCCGAGGCGAGCATGCGCTCATGCTCCTCGCGCGACTTTTCCGGCAGCGTAATCGAGACCAGCTCGACCTTCTCGAACTGGTGCTGGCGCAGCATGCCGCGCGTATCGCGCCCGGCCGAGCCGGCTTCGGCCCTGAAGCAGGGGGTCAGCGCGGAATAGCGACGCGGCAGCTCCTCTTCGGAGAGAATCGATTCGCGCACGAGATTGGTGAGCGGAACTTCGGCAGTGGGGATCAGCCAGTGATCCTCGCCCGCCCGGAACTGGTCGTCGCGGAATTTTGGCAGCTGCGCAGTTCCGAACATCGCCTCATCCCGCACCATCAGAGGCGGGTTGACCTCGGTATAGCCATGCTCCTCGGTATGGGTATCGAGCATGAACTGGCCGATCGCGCGGTTGAGCCGCGCCAGCCGCGCGTTCAACACGACGAAGCGCGAGCCCGAGAGCTTGGCCGCCGTCTCGAAATCCATCTGGCCGAGCGCTTCGCCGAGCTCGAAATGCTCCTTCGGCTGGTTGACACCAATGAGGCGCTTGCCCTCCTCCGGCTTGGTGCCATGGACATGCAGCACGACATTACCGTGCTCGTCGGCGCCCTCGGGGACATCGGCATTCGGTATGTTGGGGATCGCCGCGAGCTGTTCGTTCAGCGCTTCGACGGCCGCCTTCTCCTCGGCTTCGAGCGCCGGCTGAGCATCCTTCAGCGCCGCGACCTCGGCCTTCAGCTTGTCGGCAAGCGCGACGTCCTTCGCGCCCATCGCCTTGCCGATCTCCTTGGAGAGCGCATTGCGGCGTTCCTGCGTAGCCTGCGCCTTGGCGATGGCCGAACGACGGGAATCGTCGAGCACCAGCAGCGAGGACGAGAGCGGCGCAAGGCCCCGCCGCTTCAGCCCGGTATCGAACGCCTCGGCGTTCTCGCGAATCCATTTGATGTCGTACATCGCTGCTCAACCTATCGCGCATCCCAATCGATGCGCGCGAGCCGCGATCGGATCAGGCTTCGCCTGCTTCCTCGGCCGCTTTCGCAGCCTGCCGCTTCCTCTCGACATAGCGCACCGAGAACACCGAAAGCTCGTAGAGGAGCAGCATCGGCACGGCAAGCATGAGCTGGGAGATCACATCCGGCGGCGTCAGCACGGCGGCGACCACGAAGACGAAGACGATGGCGTAGCGCCGCTTGTCCTTGAGGAAGGCCGAATCGATAATTCCGGCCTGACCAAGCAGGGTCAGGATCACCGGCAGCTGGAACGAGATGCCGAAAGCGAAGATCAGCGTCATGATCAGCGAGAGATACTCACTGACCTTCGGCAGCAGCGCGATACCGGCCTGCCCGTCCGTCGCCGCCTGCTGCATGCCGATCGAGAACTTCATCAGCACGGGCATGGCGAAGAAAAAGACCAGCGCGGCGCCGAGGCAGAAGAAGATCGGCGTCGCGGCCAGATAGGGCGCGAAGGCCTGTTTCTCGTTCTTGTAGAGGCCCGGCGCCACGAACTTGTAGACCTGCGTGGCGATCACCGGAAAGGCGAAGAAGCCGGCGCCGAAAGCCGCCACCTTGATATGGGTGAAGAGCAGCTCGAGCGGGCCGGTATAGATAAGCTGCGCGTTGCCGTTCGGCCCGGCAGCCCAGACATAGGGCTGCACCAGCACGTTGTAGATCTGCGTCGAGAACGCGAAGCAGATGAAGAACATGATCAGGAAGGCGATCAGCGACTTGATCAGCCGCGCCCTCAGCTCGATCAGATGCTCGATCAGCGGTGCGCGCGAGGCCTCGATGTCGTCCTCGCCTTCCCTCGGGTTGGCGACGCTCATGCCGGGCTCCCTTCATCCGGCTCACTGACCTTGGCCTTCTTCGTCGAAGCGCGCTTGCGCGGCGCCTTCGGCTTGACCTCGGGTTCAGGTTCCGGTTCCGCGATCGGCGCGGGCTCGATGACGATTTCGGGCAAGGGCTCGGGCCCCGGCAAGGCCGCGAGCGTAGCCTCCGCTTCCTTCAGCGCCGCGTCGTCGCGGGCACCGGGGGCGGGTGTGCTGAAATCGTCCTTGATCGGATCGATCGGTTTGAAATCGGTATTGAGCGCGCTCTGCACCGAACCACCGACGTCCTCGACCTGCTTCTTCAGATCGTCCAGTTCGGCTTCGCGCATCGCGTCGTTGAACTGGCTCTGAAACTCGCCGGCCATACGGCGAATCTTGCCGATCGCCTGCCCGGCGGTCCGCATGGCTTTCGGCAGATCCTTGGGGCCGATCACGACGAGCGCAACCGCCCCGATCAGCATCAATTCGCTCCAGGCGATGTCGAACATCGACAGCTCGTCCTCTCAACCCCTCGCCGCTCGCTGGCGGCGCGGCGTCAGGCCTTGTGTTCGGCCTTCGCCGTGGCGGAATTGGCAGACTGCGCGTGATCGATGATCTTCGGGTCAGCCGTGGTCGCAGCAGGCGGCGGCGTGGTCGGCTCGTCTTCGGCCATGCCCTTCTTGAACGACTTGATACCCTTGGCGACGTCGCCCATCAGTTCGGAAACCTTGCCGCGCCCGAACAACAGCATCACGATGACGCCGACGACGATCCAGTGCCAGATACTGACGCCACCCATGGCAAACTCCTCCGAATTCCAGTGCGGCGCAGGCTCCCCACCCGCGCCAAGTGCTTGAGCCGGAACCTATGTGTCCCCCGAGGCGAACACAAGAACTTCGTCCGACTGAATATCGATACCGATGTCCTCGCCTTCCCGGATCGAGCCCGGCAGCGAGACCCGCCCGACCAGCGGCTTTTCAAGCCCACCGACGGCCAGCAGCAAGTGGTCGACCTCACCCAGAAAGCGCCGCATCACCACGCGAGCCGGCAGGCAGAACCCCTTTGGCACCAGCCTGATCGCATGCGGCCTGACGCAGACCACGGCCTCCTGCCCATCGGCAAGGCCCGGCGCCGCAAATCTCCCGACCGGCGTCTCCACCGCGCCGCGCTCGGCTATGCCGCTGATCTCGGTAAAATCGCAGAAAAATCGGGCTGCAAAGAGGCTGACGGGCTTTCTGTAGAGTTCTTCGCCGGTCCCGATCTGGACGATCCGCCCTGCCCGCATCAGCACGATCCGATCGGCGATCCGCATCGCATCCTCGGGATCGTGCGTGACGATGATCGAGGTTGCCCCGGTTTCCTGCAGCAATGCGGCGGTTTCGTCCCGCACCACGTCACGCAGGCGGCGATCGAGATTGGAGAAGGGCTCGTCCATCAGGAGCACGCCGGGGCGCGGCGCCACCGCTCGCGCCAGCGCCACGCGCTGCTGCTCGCCGCCTGAAAGCATATGTGGATAAGCCTCGGCCAGATCCGCCAGGCCGACGCGGGCAATGGCACGCAGCGCCGTCGCCTTCGCCGAGGCGTCGTCATAGCCGCGCAGGCCGAAGCGGACATTCTCGAGCACATTGAGATGCGGGAACAGCGCATAATCCTGGAAGACCAGACCAACGCCGCGCTTCTCCGGCTCGACGAAGGCGTCGGGAGCCGAAACGTCCTGACCTTCGAGCACCACTTTGCCGGAGCTGGGCCGTTCGACGCCCGCTGCGAGTCGCAGCAGCGTCGTCTTGCCGCAGCCCGATTGCCCGAGCAGAGCCACGATTTCACCTGGCGCGATCGCGAGCGTCACGTCCTCGAGGGCCGTCACCTCACCGAAGCGCTGGGTGACGCCTTCGAAGGCGAGCGACATTGGAATGGCTGCGCCCGCTGTCCCGCGCCTGCCCCAACTCAGCCACCGCGCCACGCCCTCGCTACGCGCCAAAGAATGCTCCATCGAAACCACGCGTCGTCCCGGCGAAGCGCGGCGGAGAACCGGCGTCCATGCCGAGCCTCGATCGCAAGTGCGCGGCCATGGACCCCATGGCTCCCTACAGTCGCCCGGGACGACAATCAGGGACTGTCCCCCGATTTCACTCGTCCGGGGTGTGGGGCGGCCCGTCGCCGTCGTCAAGCGGAGTAAACAGATCCCCAAGTGGATCCTCGTCCTCCTGCAGGTCGAGACCATCATCGGGGATCGGCACGGTCAGGTCCTTCGAGAGCCGTCCCTCGATGAAGCCCGAGCCCTTCAGCTCGTCCAGGCCAGGGAGGTCGTCGATGCGGTCGAGCCCGAAATGATCGAGGAAGCCCGGCGTGGTGCCATAGGTCACCGGCCGGCCCGGCGTCCGACGCCGCCCGCGCAGCCTGACCCACCCGGCTTCGAGCAGGATGTCGAGCGTACCCTTGGCGGTGGCAACGCCGCGGATCTCCTCGATCTCGGCCCGCGTCACCGGTTGATGATACGCAATGATCGCCAACACCTCGAGCGCCGCCCGCGACAGCTTGCGCGGCGGCTCGGCCTCGGCCGCCAGCAGGTAGCCGAGGTCCGGTGCGGTCCGAAACGCCCATTTGCCAGCGACCTGCCGCAAATTGACGCCACGCGTCGCGTAGATGTCCGTGAGCCGCGCAAGGAGCTGCCGTACCGCGACGCCGGCCGGCACGGAATGGCCGAGTTCCTCTTCCGAGAGCGGTGCAGCCGATGCGAAGAGCAACGCCTCGACGATGCGCAGCGACTGGGCGAAGAGCTGCGCCTCGCTCCCCTCGTCATCGTCGATCCGCTCAGGCGCCGCAGACATCGTCATCGGGCCATCATAGCGGCAGGGTCGGCGGCCGCGCCGAGCGCCGGCGAATATAGAGCGGTGTGAAGGCACCATCCTGGCGCAGATCGAGAATTCCCTCGCGCACCATCTCCAGCATGGCAGACAGCGCGGAGGCGCGAACGGTCGCGCGCATTTCGCTTTGCGGCAGCCCGTGGCTCGCCATGTAGCGGGTCAGATAGGGGTCGATCGCCGTCCAGTCCGCTGCCTCGCCGACCAGCCGCTGCAGGACCTCCCGCGCCTCGACCAGGGACCAGACCATGCGATGCCCGACGGAGATATGGCTTTGCGCCCGCTTCTGGCGCTGTTGGCCATAGGCCGAAAGCAGATCGTAGAGTTCGGCCTCCCAGACCGGGCGTGCGCCGGCAACGATCGGCTCCGGCGCACCACGGGCGAAGACGTCCTGTCCCAGCCTTTCCCGGGACGCCAGCCGCCGCGCCGCCGCGCGAATCGCCTCCAGCCGGCGCAACCGCAAAGCCAGCGCCGTCGCCAGATCCGCGGCACTCGGCTCCTCGCCCTTCGGTGGCTCGGGCAAAAGCAACCGCGACTTCAGATAGGCGAGCCAGGCCGCCATCACGAGATAGTCGGCAGCAAGTTCAAGCCTGAGCGCCCTCGCCTGCTCGACGAAGGCGAGATACTGTTCGGCAAGCGCCAGGATCGAGATGCGGTGCAGATCGACTTTTTGCCGCCGAGCCAGGTCGAGTAGCAGATCGAGCGGGCCTTCATAGCCGTCGACATCGACGAGCAGCGCCGGCTCGCCGTCAGTGCGTGCCGGCCTGGCCTCGTCCTCGAACGGCAGTTCGGCGTCCATTCCCGCCGCGTCCCCAAGCTGTCACCCCTGAGAACGCAGGTTCCGACTATCGGCCGCCCAACGCAAGGGCGCTGGTCAGCTGGGCGCGCGCGGCCTCCACATCCAGCGGTTCGGGCTCATGCCGGATCCGGGCGAGCGCCATCGCGGCGCGGCGCGCCCGCGCCCCCGTCATCTCAGGCACAGCGCCGGCAACGGCGATCATCTCCCCCATGATGCCGTGGCAATGCAACACGACATCGACCCCCGCGCGGATCGCCGCTTGCGACTTCTCGGCGAAGCCGCCGGAGAGCGCCTTCATCGAGATGTCGTCGGTCATGATCAGGCCGTCGAAGCCGAGTTCGCCGCGCATGATCTCTTTGACGACCCGACGCGAAACCGTGGCCGGATGCCTTTGATCGAGTGCCGTGAACACGACATGCGCCGTCATTGCCATCGGCATGTCGGCGAGATGTCGGAACGGTCGGAAATCATGTCCGCGCAGCGCCTCGAGCGAGGCGTCGACGACCGGCAGGTCGTGATGGCTATCGGCCCGCGCCCGGCCATGGCCGGGCATATGCTTGACCACCGGGAGCACCCCGCCCGCCAGGAGTCCCTCTGCCGCCGCGCGGCCGAGACGCGCGACCTTGTCGGGGTCATGGGCATAGGCGCGGTTGCCGATCACGTCATGGCTGCCGGCGACCGGTACGTCGAGCACCGGCAGGCAATCGACATCGATGCCGACAGCCTTGAGATCATGCGCCATCAGCCGTGCCGAGAGCCGCACGATCTCGCGCTGTTGCACGGGGTCGTTGATCCCAAGGAAGGCATGCGCCGGCGGATAGGTCGGCCAGTGCGGCGGCCCCATTCGCTGGACCCTGCCACCCTCCTGGTCGATCAGGATCGGCGCATGCCAGCCCACGGTCTCCCGCATTTCCGCGGTCAGCGCCGCAGTCTGCTCGGGGGTCTGGGTATTGCGCTTGAAGACGATAAAGCCCCAGGGCCTGGCATCGCGGAAGAAGGCGCGTTCGTCAGGGGTGAGGCTGGTGCCGAGGCAACCGGCAATGAAGGCGCGGGATTTCATGAAGCAGGCCCGAAGCGGATTGCGAAGCAGCGGAAGCCGCCTTCTCGCATGATTCCCGCTCCGGCGCCTTAACGGAAGAAGCCCGGGACTAACTGGCCCCGGGCTTCGCCCATGATCGAATCGGCCGAGCCAGGGCGGCTCAGCGCATCTGCTGCGCCATGCCGGCGTTGAAGGCGTCGAAGGGCAGTTCTGCGACACGGAACCAGAGCTGTTCCTTGCGCCAGTAAGGCAACCAGGAATCATAGAAGGTCTTGAAGGCCGGATTGCTGGCCGCAAGCTCGCCATAGAGTGCCTGCGCTTCCTTGAAGGCGGCGACCATCACGTCCTGCGGGAACGGCCTGAGCTCAGCGCCGCTGGCGACGAGGCGCAGCAGGGCATCGGGATTGCCGTGGTCATATTTCGCGACGCAAAGCGCATTGGCCTCGGCGCAAGCCGCTTCCACGATCGCCTTGTACGAAGCGGGCAGCGCGTTCCACTTCTCCAGGTTCACGATGAAGCTGACATTGGCGCAGCCCTCCCAGAAGCCGGGATAGTAATAGTACTTGGCGACGCGCTGGAAACCGAGCTTCTCGTCGTCGAGCGGACCTGAGAATTCGGCTGCGTCGATCGTGCCGCGCTCCAGCGCCGGATAGATGTCGCCGCCGCCGATCTGCTGCGGCACGACACCCAGTCTGGACAGGATCGTGCCGCCGAGACCGGCAATGCGGAACTTCAGGCCCTTCAGATCCTCGACCGTCTTGATCTCCTTGCGGAACCAGCCACCCATCTGCGCGCCGGTATTCCCCGAGGGGATGGTGTGGAGGTTGTAGGTCTTCATGAAGGCGCGGCAGAGATCGAGCCCACCGCCCTGATAGAGCCAGGCATTGTGCTGGCGCGTGTTCAGTCCGAAGGGCAGCGAGGTCTCGAAGGCGAAGGCCGGATTCTTGCCGATATAGAAGCTCGACAGCGTGCTGCTGCACTCGACAGTGCCGTTCTGGACGGAATCGAGCGCCTGCAATGCCGGCACGATCTCGCCCGGGGCGAAGACCTGGATCTGGAACTGGTTGTCCGTCGCTTCCGCGACGCGCTTGGCGATCTGCGTGCTGATGCCGAACAGCGTGTCGAGGCTCTTCGGGTAGCTCGAGGTCAGGCGCCAGCTGACCTTCGGCTGGGCCTGCGCGATGGCGGGCGCTGCGATGGTCACGCCACCGACTGCGGCTCCGGCGCCTGAGGCTTTGACGAAAGTACGGCGATCCATGGAGTTCTCCTGAGTTCGGTGGCGTCACTTCGGGGCATGCCCTACCCGGATTCGACGCGGGCGTCTTTGACCGCGATCCCGGGCTCACAGCCCCTGCCAACGCAGCACGCCATAGCACCGCCCCCTGCCCGCGAGACACGCCAAAGGAAAACCGCCGGTGGCAGGAGCCACCGGCGGTCTGATCGTCTCGGAGCTGGCAATCAGTTCTTGGCGATGAAGCACTGGCCGCCGGCAGCCTGAAGCTGCGTGCACATCGTTGCCGCATCCTCGCGGGAATACGGCCCGATACGCAGGCGATAGACGGTCTTTCCACCAGCGAGATCCGTCTTCTTGACGATCGGCGACTGGCCGCCGAGCTGGCCAGGATATTTGCGCTGCAGGGCCGCGAATGCGGCGCGTGCTTCCGCTTCGCTGCCGGGGGCAGCGAGCTGCACGGCAAAGTCGCCGGTGCCGCTACGGATCGCGGCGGTGGCTGGAGCAGGCGTCGCAGCGGGGGCCGGTGTCGGAGCAGCACTTGCAACACGCATCGGCGCGGCCGGGGTGGTCGCCGGCGCAGGTGTCGCGACGCGCTCCTGAGCCTTCGGAGCTTCAGGCGCGACGGCCGGCGTCGCAGCTGTACGCTGCCGCGGCGGATTGGTGCTGGCGGTCGAGGATGGATTGAGCGGCAGGTTGCCGCCGAGCCTGGTCGGCGCTGCGCCGGTCGCGACCCCTGCCGCGCCGTTGCTATAGGCCGCGCTCGCGCCGGGCGGAGGCGCCGGCGTGCCGTCGGGACGGATCGAGACAGTCCGCACCCGGCGCGGTTCGCCGAGACCTGGTACGCTGGACGTTGCGATCAGGCCAGCTTCGGCCGGCGACACGGAGCCGCGCTCAGGAGCCGCCGGAGCCTGTGCCAGCGGATTGCCATTGGCTCCTGCCTGCGGCGTCGAGCCGAGTCCCGGCATGACCATCCGGCCCGGCATGGTGCGTGCCGCCTGCTGAATATCGACCGGCTGCTCTTCCCGGCTGACGACCTTGGTCGGGTTCGACGGGCTGTCGCCAGCACGCTCATAAATCTGCTTGTTCTGATTCGGGATTTCGGCCCCGCCGGGATTGGTCGGCGCAACCTTGCTCGGGCCGCCATCGGCCGCGATGACCGGCGGCTGGCCGTCGCTCGTCACGGACGAACCACGCAGGCCCATATAGCCGCCGACACCGATCACCGCGACGGCAATCGCGGCAGCGGCAGCCCAAAGGCCCTTACGCGAGCGCCGCGGCGGCAGGTCCTGATAATCATCTTCGGCCATCAGCGGCGGCTCGGGATAGTCCGCCTGCGTGTCGTGGCCGTAATCCTGATACTGTGCGTTGGCACGCTCCTCGTCGAGGTCACGCGCATCATGCGCCGCAGGCCGGGCGGGCTCCGACCGAGCAGCGCGATAGGGCTCCGGCTGTTCGACCGGCGTCGGAACATAGACCGCGGCCTGCCGGACTGGTTCGGCGGCAGGCGCCGGGCGGGCGATATCCCCGCGGCGAAGCAGCGCCTCGAACTCGTCGAGCGCTCCCAGCATTTCGGCCGGCGGCTGTGCATTGTTGGCGGCAGCAGGCTGCTGGGCCGGCGCCTGGGCAAAAGAAGGCTCCTGGCGCTGCCGGGCGCCCGGCCAGGCTGCAGCGGCGGCCGCTTGCTGCTGCACCGGAGCGGCAGCGGCCCGCGGCGAGAAGAGTTCCTTCAGGGGGTCATCCTGACCGACGATTCGGGTCAGCTCGACAAGCGGGTCGACAGACGCCCCTGCCTTTGGAGGCTGAGCCGCGCCGCGCAGCTGACGCTCGAGGTCATCGAGGTCGAGGGCGAAACGGTTCCTAGCTGGCTCACTCATGGTATGATCCATTCCAGCGCTGTCGGCGCCCGAATGGAACGCCGAACTCTACGCAAGGTCAAACTGACCGACTTTGCGCGCCGCCGGCGATCCTGGCCGTCAACGCATTTCTTCCGGCGCCGCAACCCCGACGACAGCCAGACCGGAGGCAAGGACGCTGCGCACCGCGTGCACGAACGCCAGTCTTGCTACCGTGGATTCTCGATCAGTTTGATTAACGAACCGTAATTGCGGCGAGTCTTTGCCCTTGTTCCAGAGCGAGTGGAACGCGCTCGCCAGCTCATGGACGAAGAATGCCACGCGATGCGGCTCATGCGCGCTGGCCGCTGCATCGATCATTCTTGGATAGGCAGCGATCATCTTGATGATGCCGATCTCCGCCTCGTCGGTCAGCCGCGACAGGTCCGCCTGCGCCAGCTCCGCGGGGGAAAGATCGATGCCGGGGAACGCCTCGCGCGCCTGCCGGAAGATCGAAGCGCACCGTGCATGGGCATATTGGACGTAGAAGACGGGATTGTCCTTCGACTGCTCGACGACCTTGGCGAGATCGAAATCGAGAGTCGCGTCGTTCTTGCGGAAGATCATCATGAAGCGCACCGCATCGCGGCCGACTTCGTCGATGACTTCGCGCAGCGTCACGAAATCCCCTGAGCGCTTCGACATGCGCACCTGCTCGCCATTGCGCAGCAGCCGCACGAGCTGGCAGAGCTTGACGTCAAGCGAGCCCTCGCCATGCGTCACCGCCTTCACCGCGGCCGACATGCGCTTGACATAGCCGCCATGATCGGCGCCCCAGACATCGATCATCTCGGCGAAGCCGCGAACGAATTTCGAGCGGTGATAGGCGATGTCATTGGCGAAATAGGTGTAGCTGCCGTCCGACTTGAGCAGCGGCCGGTCGACATCGTCGCCAAACAGCGTGGCCCGGAACAGGGTCTGCTCGCGGTCTTCCCAGTCCTCGTCCTTCTGCCCCTTGGGTGGCGGAAGCCTGCCTTCATAGATCAGGTCGCGCGAGCGCAGGTCCTCGATCGTCTCGCGCACGGCATCGATATTGCCGTCGACCGCCTGAAGCGAGCGCTCCGAGAAGAAGACGTCGTGAACGACCCCGAGTGCAGCGAGATCGTCCCGGATCATCTCCATCATGCCGTCGATCGCGGCAGCGCGCACCGCGACCAGCCATTCGGACTCGGGCTTGCCCCGCAGGCTCTCGCCATAAGTCTTGGCCAGGCTCTCGCCGACCGACTTGAGATAGTCGCCGGGGTAAAGTCCCTCTGGAATCGCCCCGATCTCCTCACCCAGCGCCTCGCGGTAGCGCAGGAAAGCGGAGCGGGCGAGCACATCGACCTGCGCGCCGGCATCATTGATATAGTACTCGCGGCTGACCGCGTGACCGGCAAAGGCGAGCAGGCTCGACAACGCATCGCCGAAGACCGCGCCGCGTCCATGGCCGACATGCATAGGACCGGTCGGGTTGGCCGAGACATATTCGACATTGATCTTCGGCTCGGGCTGGAGCGCACCTCGGCCGTGATCCAGTCCGGCCTCGATCGCGGATTTGAGAATCCCCGTGAAGACGGCCGGCTGCAGCGTCAGGTTGATGAAGCCGGGCCCCGCGATCTCGGCCTTCGCCACGTCCGGATCTCGCGCGAGCTCCTCGACCAGCAAGGCTGCCAGAGCGCGAGGATTGGTACCGGCCTCCTTGGCGAGCACCATCGCGGCATTGATCGCAAGATCGCCATGGGCCGGGTCCCGCGTCGGCTCGACGACGACGCGGGCGAAGGACAGCCCGGTCGGAATGGCGCCGCGATCTGCAAGCAGGGTCAGGGCGCTGTTGATGCGCGCGGAAAAGGTCTCGAACAGGTTCATTGCGACCGCAAGAATACGAAAACTGGAAGGAAGAAGTGCCCGGGCCTATCGCAGCGACGGGGTCGCGTCAAACAGGCGGCGATGCTCGTCGAGCGCGTACCAATCGGTCATGCCGGCAATATAGTCGGCAATCCGGCGGGCCTTGCGGGGCTCGTCGAGCTCCGTCATCCCGGCCGCCCAGTCGGGTGGCATCGCCTGCGGCGCCGCAGCAAAGCGCGTGAAAAGGTCGCGCACCACATCGGCCGCCTGCTGGCGAATGACCCCGACCCGTGGGTGCCGGTACATGTTGGGATAGAGGAAGGCCTTGATCTGGCGATCGGCCGTCGTGATCGTCTCCGAGAAGGCGACAACCGGCGCTCCCGCGCGGCGGATCGCGTCGGCATCCGTTGGCGCCAGCGCGGCAATGAGCTCCTCGGAGCGCCCGATCACATCCTCGACGAAGCGCGTGATCACCCGGCGCACCAGCTCGTTCGTGGCGCGGGATGTCTCGAGGCCAGGATGCAGCCGCTCGATCTCGTCGAGCAGGTCCGCCAGGAACGGCACGACGCGAAGCTCCGCATGCCCGAACAGCCCTGCCCGCAAGCCATCATCGATGTCATGGGCGTTGTAGGCGATATCGTCGGCGAGCGCGGCGACCTGCGCCTCGGCAGAGGCATGGCTGTCGAGCCAGAGATCCTGCCGCTCCTGGTATTCGACGATCGCCGCCGGGATACCGGTCTTCGCATAGCGGGTGGTCGGCAAGCCATCGGGGCCGATCAGCGGGCCGTTATGCTTGACCAGCCCTTCCAGCGTCTCCCAGCTGAGGTTGAGCCCGTCGAAGCCGGCATAGCGATGTTCGAGCCGGGTCACGATTCGCAGCGTCTGGGCATTGTGGTCGAAACCACCGAACTTGTGCATGCAGGCGTCGAGGGCATCCTCGCCGGTATGCCCGAACGGTGTGTGGCCAAGGTCATGCGCCAGAGCCAGAGCCTCGGCCAGATCCTCGTCGAGGCCGAGCGCCCGGGCGAGTGCACGCGCAATCTGCGCCACCTCGATCGTATGCGTCAGGCGGGTGCGGTAATGATCTCCCTCATGCGAAACAAAGACCTGCGTCTTGTGCTTCAAACGGCGGAAGGCCGTGGAATGGATGATCCGGTCGCGATCGCGCTGGAAATGGCTGCGCGTCGGAGACGCCGGCTCCGCGATCAGGCGGCCGCGGCTCTGGCTCGAACGACAGGCATAGATCGCGCGCCAGCGGTCGCCGGGCTCGCGGTCGGGAGAAAGGCTCTGTGGCTGCGGCATGGCGGACCTATCGACGCCCCCTGCTTGTGCAGGCGCTGCGGCGCAATTACCTTTGCAGACAACAAAGGTGCAAGGAGCATCTGCTTATGTCGACCGATCTTCAGGTCAATCCGCGCGGCATTGCCGTCACCGGCAAGGCCGCGAATCGCATTCTTGCGGTGATGGCGAAGGAGCCGCCCGGCTCGATGCTGCGCGTCAGCGTCGCCGGTGGCGGGTGCTCCGGATTCCAGTACATCTTCGATGTCGACTACGAGAAGGCACCGGGCGACCTCGTGATCGAGCGCGACGGCGCAACCGTCCTGATCGACGAGACCTCGCTGGATCTGCTCGAAGGTTGCACGATCGATTTCGTCGACGATCTGGTCGGCCAGTCCTTCAAGATCACCAATCCGAACGCGACGAGTTCCTGCGGCTGTGGCACGTCGTTTGCCCTCTAGCAGGTAGAGATATCGGCCAGTACCGGCCGACCATGGTCTGCGCCCCCGACACTGCTGGCCCGCAGCGCCGTCCGCTCCGGTGGAACGCATCGTTCGTAATGAATGGCGCCGTACGGCCGGTGCGGCCCCGGGCCGACGGGAACGCCAGCCGAGACAAATTCGTCTTGCCGAACTATCGACCAGCGACCTTTGATGGCAGGTAGAAGCCTACCCAAAACGCTGGCGCGACGTGAACGAGGCATCCTCGATCCTGACCTATCTGAAGGCGGCAGGCCTGGTCGCCGCCGCGACGGCGCTCGCCGCCGCGATCGTTGCCTTGACGCCACTGGAGAGCGTCTCAGCCATCTACATGCTGCCGGTTCTCGCAGCCGCAGTACGATATGGCACGGGCCCGGCCGTCGCCGCGGCGGGTCTCGGGACCTTGATGACCACGCTGTTCTACCCCCCGATCTTCAGCGTTCTGGTGGTTCGTCCCCCGCAACTGATCGATCTGGGCATCTCGCTGATCGTGGCCCTGACGATGGGGCGACTGGCAGGCAAGGTGCGGGCCGACATGCTGCGGGCACGGGATGAAGAAAGGCGGGTGCGGCAGCTCTACGGATTGAGCAGCGACATTGCCGGGGCGAGCGGCGTGGAAGCGATCTACGCAATCGTCGCAGCCCATATCGCCGACGCACTGGCACGGCCCGTTGCTCTGTTCGTAGGCGCAGATCGCAGCAACGTGCGCGCAGTCCATTCCCCCTTCACACATGACGTGACGCTGGCGCTTGCAGCGGAGGTCGAGGCCTTCACAGGTCGAAATGCGGAGACACCGGGCGCAGAGACCGATGTCGCCCGCCTCGCCGATCATAGCCACTGGCTCCTCTGCCATCTCGGCGATCCCCAGCATCCGCAGGCCACCCTGGCCGTGGCTCTGGAAAGGGATCAGGAACCCACGCCGGAGATTATTGCCCAGGCGCGATCGATCCTCGCCGAAGGAGCCAAATCGCTCAACCGGCTGGGACTGTCCCGGGCACTCGAAGAACGCCGGCTACGCCAGCGCACGGATGCATTGCGGGATATTCTAATGGAATCGGTGTCGCACGAGTTGCGAACCCCGATCGCCAGCGTTCTCGGGTCCGCGAGCGTCCTGTCTGTTGCGCCTCAGATTGCGTCGGAGCCGCAGCTGCTCGGCCTGTCGCAATTGATTGCAAGCGAGGCGAAGCGCCTCGACCTGCGCATTCAGAACCTGCTGGACGTCACCCGCATCCGCTCGGGCGCCCTGCAACCCCGCTTCGACAGCATCGATCCCGCCGATATCATCAATGCCGCGCTGGACAGCGCGGCCGAGCGGCTTCGGGAGCGGAAAATCGTGCGAAACTTCGGAAGCGACCTCCCGCTCGTGCGCGTCGATGCCGTCCTGGTCGAGCAGGCCTTGATCAATATCCTGGAGAACGCCGGAAAATTTGCGCCTGCAGGCTCATCGATTGCGATATCCGCCAGCCTGCATAGGGAGCGTCTCGCGATCGACATCGTTGACGAGGGACCGGGCCTGGATGTGCGAGAGGCGCAGCAGGTCTTCGAACGCTTCTATCGCGGCGAACGCCATGCCGACATCGCCGAAGGAAGCGGGCTGGGATTGACCATCGCCAAGATCTTCATCGAAGCGAATGGGGGCGAAGTTTCCGCTCTGAGCGAGGGGCCCGGCAGAGGCACCACGATGCGCATCGTCCTGCCAGTCCCTCCCTCGACGCCAGATTATGCGAGGTTAGACGATGACTGACAGCCCCAAGGCAACGCTTCAACCGCTGGTCCTGATTGTCGATGACGAACCGCAGATCCGGCGGTTCCTGAGGGCCGGCTTCGAAATGCAGTCTTTCCGCGTCATCGAGGCGGAAACCGCGCGGCAGGCGATCGATCTCGCCGTCATGCGCGCTCCGGATCTGATTGTGCTGGACCTCGGGCTTCCCGATGCGGATGGGGCGACGGTGCTCGATACGCTGAGGTCATGGTCGCAATCGGCGATCATCGTCTTGTCGGTTCGCAATGCGGAGGCCGAGAAGGTCGCGCTGCTGGAGAAGGGCGCCGACGATTACATCGTCAAGCCGTTCGGCATGGCCGAGCTCCTGGCCCGGGCACGCGTCGTACTCCGTCGTATCGCCTCCCGCGCGGCCCCTGAGCCGGTCCTGCGCATCGGCAGCCTGTCGATCGACCTCGTGCAGAGGATCGTCAGCCGCGATGGCGGCGCCATTACCTTGTCGCCCAAGCAGTTCGCGCTGCTGCGCGCGCTCGCCGCGCATCACGGCAAGGTCCTGACCCATCGCCAGCTGATCAAGGAACTCTGGCCCCAGAATCCCGACGAGGACGTGCAGTATCTGCGCATCCTGATGAAGAAGCTCCGTAACCGGATCGAGCGCGACCCGGCCCGACCGATCTTTGTCGTGACCGAGCTGGCGATCGGCTATCGACTGCGCACGCAGGAGCAGCTCGATGCAGCCGGATATGCCGAGGCTATGCAATAGGCCTCACCGCGATATGGAACGACTAAGCCCGTAGCTGCTAGCTCCAGAAGCAACCGGACCAGCGCCCCTTCCTGCGCCATCTGGAGTGCAACGTAGCTTCAGCGCGAGGTCGTGGATGTTCAAGCTGTGGTTGGCTCTTGCCACGGTCGGCGGCATGGCTGCCTGCGTCGGGGTGGCCTGGACCTTCTGCCGGCAGCTTTTGCCGCTCGCCCGGTTCATCGATGCCATCGGCGAATATCTCGGCGTCGTTGCGAGCTGGCTGGTGCTGCTCGCCTGCCTGGTCAGCGCCGGAAACGCAACGATCCGCTACCTGATTTCAAACAGCTCCAACGCCTGGCTCGAACTGCAATGGTACATGTTCGGCGGCATGGTGTTGCTCGGTGCGGCCTACACCCTGAAGGTCAATGAGCACGTCCGCGTCGACCTGATCTACGGCATGGTCTCCGACCGCACCAGGCACTGGATCGACCTGCTCGGCGGCGCCGTGTTCCTGATGCCGATGTGCCTGATCATGATCTGGTTCACCTGGCCGTGGTTCTGGCAGTCCTGGGTCTTGAATGAATCCTCGAACAATGCCGGCGGCCTCGTGCGCTGGCCAATCAAGCTTCTCCTGCCGGTCGGGTTCGGCCTGATCCTGCTCCAGGGCATCTCCGAGATGATCAAGCGGGCTGCTGCCCTGCGCGGCTTCCATCAGCACGAATACGCTTACGAAAAGCCGCTCCAATGATCGACGCGATCCGCAGCAATCTGGGCCCGATGATGTTCGGGGGCCTGGTGGTGTTCTTGCTCATCGGTTACCCCGCCGCGTTCTCGCTTGCGGCCGTTGGACTGTTCTTCGGCTTCATCGCCATCGAGATGGGCGTGATCGACCAGTCCTATATGGGCAATCTGACCTTCCAGCTGTTCTCGATCATCTCGAACGACCTGCTGCTGTCGATCCCGTTCTTCACCTTCATGGGTGCGGTGCTGGAGCGGTGCGGCCTGGCTGAGGATCTGCTCGATTCCGTCGGCCAGCTCTTCGGCAAGGTGCGCGGCGGCCTGTCTTACGCCGTCATCTTCGTCGGCGCGATCCTGGGCGCGATCACGGGCACCGTCGCGGCATCGGTCATCGCGATGGGCGTCATCTCGCTGCCGGTGATGATGCGCTACGGCTACAACATGCAGCATGCTACGGGCGTCATCGCCGCCTCCGGCACGATCACCCAGCTCATCCCGCCCTCGCTGGTCCTCGTCGTCCTGGCCGACGTGATGGGCAAGTCGGTGGGGGACATGTACGCCGGCGCCATCGGCCCCAGCATCGTGCAGGTTGTGCTCTTCTGCGTCTGGGTCATGATTCTCAGCGTCATCAGGCCAGAGCAGGTTCCGGCCCTGCCGCCGGAAGCACGCACGCTCAAGGGCTGGCCGCTGGCCTGGAAATGCATTCGCGGCATCGTGCCGTCGGCGGCACTGATCTTCCTCGTGCTCGGCACCATCTTCCTCGGCCTCGCCACACCGACGGAAGCTGGCGCGATGGGCGCCGTCGGGGCGCTGATCCTGGCCGCCATGTACCGCACCCTGACCTGGAAGCTGACCTATCAGGCGATGTCGTCGACGATGCGCATCACCGCGATGGTCGCCTTCATCCTGATCGGCGCCCGCGTGTTCAGCCTCGTCTTCCAGGGCGTCGGCGGTGGCAAGTGGATCGAGCACATGCTGACCGGGCTGCCCGGCGGTCAGATCGGCTTCCTGTCGTTCTCGATGGTGTTCGTGTTCTTCATCGCGTTCTTCCTCGATTTCTTCGAGATCGCCTTCATCATCATTCCGCTGCTCACCCCTGCGGCTGAGAAGCTCGACATCAACCTGATCTGGTTCGGTCTTTTGATCTGCGCCAATATCCAGACCAGCTTCATGCATCCGCCCTTTGGCTTCGCACTGTTCTATCTGCGCGGTATCGCGCCTCCCGAGGTCAAGAGCCGGGACATCTATCTCGGCTCCATTCCATGGATTGTCCTGCAGCTCATCCTCGTCGGGCTTATGATCGTCTTCCCGGGAATGGTGACTTACTGGCTGGACAAACCCGTCGTCATGGATCCGGCAGCGGTTGAAAGGCAGCTCGACAGCATGCCGAAATTCGACCAGCTCGATCTTCCGCTCTTCCCTCAGAAGAATTAGGCGCGCGAGGGTCTCCTCGCGCCAGGGGCCACACTTTGGCGACCTGCCGGCTCGTCCGCGAAGAAGGCCTCACTCGCGGCTCGGGGCCCCGGAAGCCGCGCATGGCATCGGGCCACTCTCCGATATCTCCAACGAGAAAAGGCGCCCGTAAAGGGCGCCTTTTCCTTGATCTAGATCGACTTGCCGGCACTCAGTGCGAGCTGATCGCGCCGCCCTGCTCCAGCCGAATCTCGGCCGCCATCAGGCCCTTCGGCCCGGGTCCATAGCGCACCAGCACCGTCTGGCCGGGGATCAGCTCGACGATGCCGTAGCGACGCAAGGTCTCCATATGGACGAAGATGTCCGGAGCCCCCTCGCCCTTCGATACGAAACCGAAGCCGCGCAGGCGATTGAACCACTTCACCACCATGCGCTCGAGCCCGCTCGTCGGAGCGACAGAGACATTGGTGCGTGCCAGCGGCATCTCCGCCGGATGGCGCCCGGCCGAGGTATCGATCGACATCACGCGCACGGCCTGACGTCCACGCGCTTTCTCGATCGCTTCCAGAACGATGCGGGCCCCTTCGGCAATCGCGTTGAAGCCGTCGCGTTTCAGAATAGTGACATGGACGAGCACGTCGGCGCCGCCATCCTCAGGAACCACGAAGCCGTAGCCCTTGCTGACATCAAACCACTTGACGTAGCCGACGACCTCGACGCTTGCGTCGTGATCGAAGCCTTCGCCTCCGTCCAGCCGCATGATGCGGTTGAGTGATTGAATCGGACCGACCGGTGGCCGCCCGCTCTCACCGAACTCGTCGGACATGTCCCGCTCATCTCCGCGCGAACTGTTTGATTCGTGCCGATACGATACCATCGGTTCGAAGGCGCGATACAGCCGGCTTGGCGTCATCCACATCATCGCGATGGGCACCGCGGCAGATTGGCAACGCTTTTGGCGCGCTCAGCCGGCCAACCGGCCGAGCGCGGAGCCGATCTCGGCCCGCACCACGAGATCGGCGATCGCGTCGGGCTCCGTCGGCTCGCGGTTGATGATCACGAGCTTCGCTCCATTGCGCTTGGCGATCACCGGAAACGTCGCGGCCGGAAACACCACCAGCGACGAGCCCGCAACGAGGAAGAGATCCGCCCGCATGGTCAGCGCATGCGCACGTCGCATCGCCGCTTCCGGCATGGCCTGGCCGAACGAGATCGTCGCAGACTTCACGATGCCGCTGCAGATGATGCAGCTCGGCGGCTCTCCGCTTGCCTCGAAGCCCGGGCGGATCGCGGCCAGTTCATGCCGCCAGCCGCAGGTCAGGCAGGTGGCATAGGTGCCGTTGCCGTGCAGTTCGATGATCCTGTCCTCGGGGATGCCGGAATCCTGATGCAGCCCGTCGATATTCTGCGTGATGACTCCGGGAGAGCGACCTTGGGCCACCAGATTTGCAAGTGCGTTATGGCCGCGATTGGGCATCGCACCGGCAAAATGGTCATCCATCGCGAACTTGCGCCGCCAGGCTTCGACGCGCGCCTCGCGGCTGGCGACGAAAGCGTCGAATGGGATCGGTCTGTGGATCATCCAGGGCGAGCCGGGCGACCGGAAATCCGGCACGCCGGATTCGGTCGAGATCCCGGCTCCGGTGAAACTGACGATCACGGCGGCGCGGTCGAGCAGCGCGTGGAGTTCGTCGATCGCGTCGTTGGTCTCGTCCTGCATGGGCCCCCGCCTTTGCTGCTGCCTATATGAGCGCTGCCCCGTGCTGCGGCCAAGCCGATTGACGCGGAGCCGGACGCGCCTCAAAGCTGCCGTCATGCTTCAGACTGTCCGCCCTCCGCTGAACCCCGACCTTCTCGACACCGGCACGCCGCCGATCCCGCAGGCGCAGGGCTGGGCTCGCTCCTATGACGGCCGCTCCGGGCCGCTGATCGATCTTTCGCAGGCCGTGCCAGGCTCGCCACCGCCCCTATCCCTGCTGCAGCGCCTTGGCGACGCCGCCGCCCTGCCCGATCTGACGCGCTATGGCGCGATCACCGGCGATCTTTCGCTGCGCGAAGCCTATGCCGCCGAGATCGGCAGGATCTATGGCACTCCATTTGCGCCGACCGAGATCGCCATCACCTCCGGCTGCAACCAAGCCTATGTCGTCACCATGATGGCGCTCGCCCGAGCCGGCGACAATGTGCTGCTGCCGGCGCCCTGGTACTTCAATCACGAGATGACGCTGACCATGCTCGGCGTCGAGGCCCGCCCGCTCCCCTGCGATCCGGCTTGCGGCTTCGTTCCGGATGCCGAGCAGGCGGAAAACCTGATCGATGCGAAGACCCGCGCGATCGTGCTGGTGACGCCCAACAATCCGACCGGCTCGGTCTATCCGCCCGAGACCATTGCGGCCTTTGCCGCGCTCTGCGCGAGGCGCGGAATCTGGCTGGTCATTGACGAGACCTATCGCGACTTCCTGCCGGACGGAGTGAAGGCACCGCATGAGATCTTCGCCACAAGCAGCTGGCGGGATTCCGTGATCGGCCTCTACAGCTTCTCGAAGGCCTATGCCGTGCCAGGCTGGCGCCTTGGCGCCATCACCGCCGGAGAAGCGGTCGTAGAGCAGATCGGCAAGGTGCTCGACTGCGTCCAGATCAGTCCCGTGCGGGCCGGCCAGCAGGCGGTTGCCTGGGGCATCGACGGCATTCGCGACTGGCGCGAGACCAACCGTGCCGAGATCAATGCGCGAGCAGGCGCCTTCCGAGCCGCGATGGCGCCGCTGAACGGCTGGCAGGTGCTCGCAGCCGGGGCCTATTTCGCCTATGTCGCGCATCCATTCGCGGACGTTCCCGCGGCAGAGGTGGTGCGGGCCCTGGTCGGGGAGCGTGGCGTACTCGCTCTGCCCGGCCCCTATTTCGGCCCCGGGCAGGAACAGCATCTGCGCATCGCCATCGCCAATGTCGGCAAGGAACGGATCGGCGAGATCGGCGAACGGCTGGCGGGCTTTACGCTCTGAATGAAGCTCGAAGGTCATCCCGGGCCGCCAATGGGCGACCGGGACGACCATTAGCCAGAACCTTACCGAAGCAGGGCGGCGTAGCGCTCGCGATAGGCGTAGACGAGCAGACCACCACTGACGATCAGGATGAGTGCGACCGGTAGGCCCTGCGGATTGATGGTGAAGTGGAACAGCACGATCACGGCCATCACCGGCGCAATCAATGCGAGCCCCAGGGCCGGCACGATATTGAGAAGCAGGCTGAGCGCCCCGACAAGATTGACGCTCTTCAGAAAGGGCCAGAAGAAGCCGGAATTCTGCAGAGCGAGCTCGAATTCCATGCCCTTCGGCGAAGTCGGCGGATGAATCAGATGGCTCCCCGTCGCCAGGAACCAGAAACTGTCGACTGCGCTGACCAGGAAGATCAGGCCGAGCAAAAGTCGCGGCATGGTGACAAGCAGGATGTGCTTCATGAGAGCGCCCCCCAGCGCTTTCGTCGTGGACAGCGCGACCGATGGAACCGCACTCCCCTCCTGTCAAACGCTTGCGATCACATGGTTGCGCCGATCTGCCAGGGCACGAACTCGGCATCGCCATAGCCGAGCTGCTCGGATTTGGAGCGCTCGCCGGACGCAACGCGCAGCAGCGTCTCGAAAATCTCGCGGCCCTTCTCCTCCAGCGTCACGCCATCAAGGATGTCCCCGCAATTGATATCCATGTCATCGATCATCTTCTCGTAGATCGGCGTATTGGTGGCGAGCTTGACCGAAGGTGTCGGCTTGCAGCCATAGGCCGAGCCCCGCCCGGTGGTGAAGGCGAGGATGTTGGCGCCGCCCGCGACCTGCCCCGTCGCCGCGACCGGGTCGTAGCCAGGGGTGTCCATGTAGACAAAGCCCTTCGATTTCACCGGCTCGGCATAGTGATAGACGGCCGCCAGCGTCTTGGTGCCGCCCTTCGCCGCCGCACCCAGCGACTTCTCCAGGATCGTGGTGAGCCCGCCCGCCTTGTTACCTGGCGAGGGGTTGTTGTTCATGCTCATGCGGGCGCGCTCGGTATACTCCTCCCACCACTTGATCACGCCGACGAGCTTCTCGCCGACCTCGCGCGTAGCAGCGCGGCGGGTGAGCAGGTGCTCGGCTCCGTAGATTTCGGGCGTCTCGGACAGGATCGCCGTGCCGCCATGCTCGACCAGGATGTCGACGGCAGCCCCCAGCGCCGGATTGGCCGTGATGCCGGAATATCCATCGGATCCGCCGCATTGCAGGGCCAGCGTCAGCTCCGAGGCCGGTACCGTCTCGCGCACGGCGCGGTTGGCGATCGGTAGCATCACCTTCAGCGCCTCGATGCCGGCGGCGACGCTCTTCCTGGTGCCGCCGGTCTCCTGAATCGTCATGGTGCGGAAGATGTCGCTCTCCTCGACGCCATAGGCTTCCTTCATGCGCTTGATCTGAAACCCTTCACAGCCGAGGCCGACGACCAGCACCGCCGCCATGTTGGGGTTGCAGGCATAGCCCCACGTCGTGCGCTTCAGCACCTCGAAGCTCTCGCCATTGTAGTCGATGCCACAGCCGGTGCCGTGGGTCAGCGCGATGACGCCGTCGACATTGGGGTAATCGGCCAGAATGCCCGAGCGCTTGACCTCCTCGGCCATGAAGCGCGCAACCGAGGCCGAGCAGTTCACCGAAGTGAGGATGCCGACATAGTTGCGCGTGCCGGCCCCACCACCCTTGCGGCGAAACCCCTCGAACGTCGCCTGCTGTTCGACCGGCAGCACGAATTCAGGCTTCGCCTCGGCACAGAAATCATAGTCGCGCTCGAAGGCATGGAAGCCGGTATTATGCTCGTGCACCCATTCGCCAGGCGGGATATCGACCGTGGCAAAGCCGATGATCTGGCCGAATTTGCGGATCGGCTCGTCCTTGGCAATTGGGGCCAGTGCGACCTTATGGCCGCGCGGAATGCGCTTCAGGGCGACGACACCCGCTGCGGTGACGCCTGCATCGATCGGATCGACCGCGACCGCGACATTGTCGGCGGCATTGAGCTTCAGCGTACGCGGCGGCAAAACCTTGTCGAGCATGAGAAGAACCGTCTGCTTGGGGGTGGCGACCCTGGGCCGCGCTCGTCCAAGACATGCGCCTGTCCTGCGCTTTTTTCAATCGGTTGAAAGTAAGCCCGGCCTTGCATGCGACGCCGGAGCAGCGGCGGCACTTATCGCTCGACCAGGACATTGAGCTGCATGGTCGGATGGATTCCGCGCGAGTCCTGCTATCCGACCGTCTTGGCAATGCTGTTTCTCGATCGCATTGCCACATTCGTCGGCGGCGACCTTCCGGGTCCTCGGCGGGCCCGCAGCTTCATCCCCGACGCAAGTCAGCGCGGGACCCAAGTTCGAACTCGAACCAGCCCGCCGCGTACCGTTCAGCCGCGCCGGCACGACGCCGGAATTCTACCTGATCTCGAAATCCCTCGCCAACCGCACCCGGATGCGGGCACAGAACCGATCAGCGTGTCAGTGCAGCAAGCGTCTCGTCGACGATCGCATCCTTGGCCAGTTCCACCGACACGACCAGCGGGTGCTCATCCGCCCCGGGCTCTTCCAGAGCCGCGAACTGGCTGTCGAGCAGAGCCGGAGGCATGAAATGGTGCTGGCGCGCCGCCATGCGCTCGCCGATCAATTCGCGCGAGCCCTTGAGATAGACCAGCGCCACATCCGGCCGGTCGCCGATGATGACGCGGCGATAGGCGCGTTTCAGTGCCGAACACGTGACGATTCCGTTCTTGCCGGTCGCGCGCAGCTCGTCGATCCAGGCCGCGATCGCCGCCAGCCAGGGCTTGCGGTCCTCATCGTTCAACGGCGTACCGCTCGACATCTTGGCAACGTTCTCGGGCGGGTGGAAGGAATCCGCATCACGAAACGGCCAGCCCAACCGCTCGGCCAGACGCTCGCCGAGCGAGGTCTTGCCGGAGCTGGCGACGCCCATGACGACGATGACGGCCGGCATCTGCCCATGCGGGGAAGCGCTCATGACGCTCACGGCTTCTTCGGCTCGACATGCCCGCCGAACCCGGCGCGCATTGCCGAGAGCACCTTCTCGGCGAACGTGTGGTCCTTGCGCGAACGGAAGCGGGTGTAGAGCGAGGAGGTCAGCACCTCGGCCGGCGTCGCGGTCTCCACCGCGGCCTGCACCGTCCAGCGCCCCTCGCCCGAATCCGAGACATGACCGGTATAGGCAGACAGCTCCTCGTCGGCGGCCAGTGCCTCGGCCGTGAGATCGAGCAGCCAGGAGGTCACGACGGAACCGCGCCGCCAGACTTCGGCAATCTCCGCGACATCGAAATCGAAGCCGTATTCGGGCGGCAGACCGTCCTTCGCCGAGGCATTGCGCAGGAGGTCGAACCCTTCGGCGAAGGCCTGCATCATGCCGTATTCGATGCCGTTATGGACCATCTTGACGAAATGGCCGGCACCGACCGGGCCGCAATGCAGATAGCCCTGTTCGGATGCCGGGTTGCGGCCCTCGCGGTGCCGGCTCGTCGGGATCTCGCCCTTGCCAGGTGCCAGCACCTTGAAGATCGGCTCCAGACGGTCGAAGCTCGCCTTGTCGCCACCGACCATCAGGCAATAGCCGCGCTCCAGCCCGTGAACGCCGCCGCTGGTGCCGATATCGAGATAGTGCAGTCCCTTCTCCGCGAGCTCCTGCCCGCGCCGGACGTCGTCCTTCCAGAAGGCGTTGCCGCCATCGATCAGCGTGTCGCCGGGCTGGACGAGGGCCGCGAGCTCGGCGAGCGTCGCCTCTGTGATCTCGCCGGCCGGGAGCATCACCCAGATCGCCCGCGGTGCCTTGAGCTTCGAGACGAGATCGGCGAGATCGGCGGCAACCACCGCGCCTTCACTTGCCAGTGCCGCGCCGGGCTTGGGATCACGGTCGTAGACCACGCATTCGTGCCCGGCCTTCATCAGCCGGCGGACGATATTGGCTCCCATGCGGCCGAGGCCGATCATTCCAAGCTGCATAGCAAAGGCTCCTGCCGGGGATCCTGAACCGGCTTTGGGAGCGCTTCATGCCTCTTGCAGCGGGCTGGAGCAAGCGGAACCCGGCAGGGGTCAGCCGCGCTGCAGTGCCCGCCAACGTCCTGGGGGCACGCCATAGGCGCGGCGAAACTGGCGGGTCAGGTGGCTCTGGTCGGCGAACCCGCAGGCCATCGCCACCTCGACAAGCGAGGTATCACCGAGCAGGAGCCTGCGTGCCTGCTGAACCCGGCGCATCACGAGATAATGATACGGGCTGGTGCCGAAACAGGCGCGAAAATGCCGGGCCAGAGTGAAGCGATCGAGGCCGACAATGGCTTCGAGTTCGCGGGAGGCCACCACCTCGTCGCGATGGGCGTCGAGATATTGGCGGGCGCGCTCGGCGGCAGGCCGGTCGAGCACGTGCCCCGTCGGCCGCGCGGCCGATGGATCGAGCGCGAGCAGCGCTTCGGCGAGCGGCAGCAGGATATCCTCGGCGGCGATCTCGTCGAGCGGCGCGTCGAGATCGCGCAAGGCATGGGCTACCGCGCGAACGAGCCGCGCATCCTGCGAGACTGCGGTCGAGACGAAAGGCAAGGCGCAGCCCTGCGCTCCCAACGCCTCCCGGATCAGCCGCGGCTCGACATAGAGCATGCGGTAGCTGAACCCCTCCGGAATCCCGGCGCGCCCGTTATGGATCTCGTCGGGATGGAGCACGATCGCATGTCCGCTCAGGCTGTCGCACCGGCTGCCGCGATACTCGAAGCTCTGCACCCCGGACAGCGTCAGCCCGAACGCATAGGTGTCATGGCGATGCGGATCATAGGCAAAGCCGCGGAAGAACGCCTCCATTCGCTCGATGCCGTCTACGCCCGAGCCCGTGCGCACCCAGTCGGCGCCCTCCGGCCCGCACGATCGTTCAAGACGAGCCTTCCCGGCTTCGGTTAGCGATTGGGTCATGCGTTACGATACCAAGATCGCCATCGTGGTACGCGAGAATCTCGCTCCCTGGCAAAAACTCAATGTTGCGAGCTTCCTGGCCGGAGGGCTGGTCGGCGCTTCGCCCGAACTCGCGGGCGAAGCCTATCGCGACGGCTCCGGCCGTTTCTACGGCCCTCTGATCCGCCAGCCCGTCCTGATCTTTGCGGCGGCAGGCGAGCAGTTGAAGCAGGTTCTGGAGCGCGCCCGCGCCCGTGGCGTGCGCCCGCATCTCTATACCAGCGAGCTGTTCACGACCGGCAACGATGGCGACAACCGGGCCGCCGTCGCCGCCGTGCCGACCGAAGCGCTGGATCTCGTCGGGCTGGCGCTCCACGCTGAACGCAGGGAAATCGACAAGATCGTCAAGGGCTTGGCCCTTCACACCTGAATCAATCTCTGAACCTGCGCCCCGTCGAGTTCGCCCATCGCACCGGAGAGCACGATCTCGCCGCGATCCATCACGAACATCGTGTCGGCGAGTTCGCGCGCGAAGTCGAAATATTGCTCTACCAGCACGATCGCCATGTCGCCGCGCTGGCGCAGATAGTCGATGGCGCGGCCGATATCCTTGATGATCGAGGGCTGGATGCCCTCGGTCGGTTCGTCGAGCACCAGCAGTTTGGGTCGGGTGACCAGCGCCCGCGCGATGGCGAGTTGCTGTTGCTGGCCTCCCGAGAGGTCTCCGCCGCGTCGTCCCAACATGGACTTGAGCACGGGGAATAGGTCGAACAGGTCATCCGGGATGAAGCGGCTGCGGCGTGGCAGCGGCGCGAACCCGGTTTCGAGGTTTTCCTTGACGCTTAGCAGCGGGAAGATCTCGCGCCCCTGGGGCACGAAGCCGATGCCGGCCCGCGCCCGATCCTCGCTGCGCAAGCTCGAGATGTCCTCGCCCGCAAACCTGATGCGCCCGCCGCTGATCGGCTGCTGGCCGACGATGGCGCGCATCAACGAGGTCTTGCCGACGCCGTTGCGGCCCATGACGCAGGTGACCTTGCCGGGCTCGGCCGCGATCGAAACCCGGCGCAGGGCCTGCGCCGCGCCGTAATGCAGGTCGATGGCTTCGACGTTCAGCATCGTCCGATGTCCAGCCGCTTCGCCCGATCGAACAACCGGTTCCTAAGTTTCCGGATCATGCTCACCGCCCCAGATAGACTTCGACGACGCGATCGTTGGCGCTGACCTGATCGAGCGGCCCTTCGGCCAGCACCGCACCTTCGTGCAGCACGGTGACCTTGACGCCGAGTTCGCGGATGAACCCCATGTCGTGCTCGACCACGATCACCGAATGGTCCCTGGCGATCTCCTTGAGCAGCACCGCCGTTTCGGCCGTCTCGCCATCGGTCATACCGGCGGCCGGCTCGTCGACGAGCAACAGCTTCGGGTCCTGAGCCAGGAGCATGCCGATCTCGAGCCACTGCTTCTGGCCGTGCGAGAGTGAACCCGCGAGGCGGCTGCGCGCATCCCCCAATTTGATGATGCCGAGAATATCGTCGATGCGCTTCTGGTCGGTTGATGCCGTCCTCCAGAACAGGGTTCTGGCCACCGTGCGCTGCGACTTCAGCGCCAGCAGGATGTTGTCCTCGATGGTGTGGAAATCGAACACGGTCGGCTTCTGGAACTTGCGGCCGATGCCGAGATTGGCGATTGCGGCCTCGTCGAGCCTGGTCAGGTCGACCGAGCCGCCGAACATCACCGTCCCTTCGTCCGGCCTGGTCTTGCCGGTGATGATATCCATCATCGTCGTCTTGCCGGCGCCGTTGGGCCCGATAATGGCCCGCATCTCGCCAGGCGCGATCACCAGCGAAAGCCCGCGGATCGCCTTGAAGCCGTCGAAGGAGACGCTGACCCCATCGAGATAGAGCAGTGAGGAGGTGAGCGCTGCATGGGCCGGGATCATGCGCGTCACTCCGCCGGGGCCGGTTCGGCAAGCGGGGCCGCCGGCTCGCGCTTGCGCCGCCTGACCCACCAATCCTGCGCCGTGCCGAGAATGCCCTTAGGCATGAACAGGGTCACGAAGACGAAGAGCGCGCCGAGTGCAAAGAGCCAGTAGGGCGCCATGAAGCCGGAGGTGAAGACCGTCTTGGCGTAGTTCACCACGACCGCGCCCAGCGCCGCGCCGACCAAAGTGCCGCGCCCGCCGACCGCGACCCAGATCACGGTCTCGATGGAATTGGCCGGAGCAAATTCGCTCGGATTGATGATGCCGACCTGCGGCACATAGAGCGCGCCTGCGACGCCAGCCATGCAGGCCGAGACGGTAAAGACGAAGAGCTTGAAGCGGTCGACCCGGTAGCCGAGGAAGCGCGTGCGCGATTCCGCGTCGCGGATCGCGATGACGACCTTGCCGAGCTTGGAATCGACGATGCCGCGGGCGATCAGGAAGCCGGCGATCAGCATCACGCAGGTCATCGCGAACAGCGCCGCGCGCGTCGCCTGCGCCTGCACGTTGAAGCCCAGGATGTCCTTGAAGTCGGTCAGCCCGTTATTGCCGCCAAAGCCCATGTCGTTGCGAAAGAAGGCCAGCAGCAGCGCATAGGTCAGCGCCTGGGTGATGATCGAGAGATAGACGCCGGTGACGCGGGACCGGAAGGCGAACCAGCCGAAGACGAAGGCGAGCAGCCCCGGCACCAGCAGCACCATCAACATGGCGAAGGGGAAGGAGGAGAAGCCGTGCCAGTACCAGGGCAGTTCGTGCCAGTTCAGGAAGACCATGAGATCGGGCAGGATCGGATTGCCATAGACCCCGCGCGAGCCGATCTGGCGCATCAGATACATACCCATCGCATAGCCGCCGAGCGCGAAGAAGGCGCCATGGCCGAGCGAGAGGATGCCGCAATAGCCCCAGACCAGGTCGAGCGAGATCGCGAGCAGCGCATAGCAGAGGTATTTGCCCCAGAGCGACATGGTCGATGTCGGGACATGAAGGACCGAATTCTCCGGCAGCAGCAGATTGGCGAGCGGGACCAACACGGCCAGTGCGGCCAGAAGCCCGAGGAAGATGAGGCCGCGCTTGTCGAGGCCCTGGATGAGAAAGCGGGTGATCATGCCTCCACCGCCCGTCCCTTCAGCGCGAACAGGCCGCGCGGGCGCTTCTGGATGAACAGGATGATGAAGACGAGCAGCGCAATCTTGCCGAGCACCGCGCCGGCATAGGGTTCGAGCAGCTTGTTTGCGACGCCGAGCGTCATCGCGGCGACGAGCGTGCCCCAGAGATTGCCGACGCCGCCGAAGACGACGACCATGAACGAGTCGATGATGTAGCCTTGGCCGAGATTGGGGCTGACATTGTCGATCTGCGACAGCGCAACGCCGGCCAGCCCCGCCACGCCCGAGCCAAGCCCAAAGGTCAGCGCATCGATGCGGCCGGTGCGAATGCCCATGGCCGCCGCCATCCGCCTGTTCTGCGTCACCGCACGCATCTGCAACCCCATCGGCGTGAGCTTCAGGATGGCCAGCAGGGCGGCGAAGACGAGCCCGGCGAAGACGATGATCCAGAGCCGGTTCCAAGTGATCGCAAGTCCGCCGATCTCGAAGACCCCCGCCATGAAGGCCGGTGCCCCGACCTCGCGATTGGTCGGACCGAAGGCGGTGCGGACCGCCTGCTGCAGGATCAGGCTGATGCCCCAGGTCGCGAGCAGCGTCTCCAGCGGCCGCCCGTAGAGGAAGCGGATGACGCCGCGCTCGATCGCAACACCGACCAGCCCTGCAACGAGAAAGGCCGCCGGCAGCGCAATGGCCAGCGAATAGTCGAACAGGCCCGGAACGCGGGCGCGGATCAGCTCCTGGACCACGAAGGTGGTATAGGCGCCGAGCATCACCATCTCGCCATGGGCCATGTTGATCACGCCCATCACGCCGAAGGTGATGGCGAGACCGATCGCGGCGAGCAGCAGGACTGAGCCGAGCGAAAGCCCGTACCAGAGGTTCTGCGCCGCGCGCCACAGGGCGAGCTTGCCCTCGATCTCGGAGATCGCCCGCACCTGCGCCTCCTTCAGCGACTGCGAAACGTCGCCCGGCAGGGAGCGCAAGGTCGCCAATGCATCCTGGTCGCCACGCTCGCGCAGCACATCGATCGCGCCGAGCCGATCGAAGGGCTGTGCGTCGGCCTTGCTGATCAGGATCGCCGCCTGCGCCTGGCGCAGCGCGATCCTCGCCCGATTGTCGGTCTCCTTGGCGATGGCGCCTTCCAGGACCGGCAGCACCGAGGCGTCGCGCGATTTGAACACCGCCTCGGCTGCGGCGGCGCGCCGGGCCGGATCGGGATTGAGCAGGCCGAGCCCGCCCAGCGCCGCCTGAATCACGCGCCTGACATTGTTGTTGAGCCTGACAGCGCTGACACCTGCCGGTTCGGCAGGGAGCGGCTGGCCGGTCCGCGCATCGCTGAAACCGCCTGTCCGGACCCTGATCGCAACCGCCCCGCCGCCCGCGAGCAGCCGCCCCTCGGCGAGCGCCTCGATGATCGCGGCCGCGTGCGGATGAGCGGTCTGGACCAGAATCTCGACCGCCCGCACCGTGTCGGAAAAGCTGTCCGCTCCCAGCCGGGTAAAGGCCTCGTCGGCGCTCTGAGCGAAGGCCGCGCCTGGCCCGAGCACGAGAGCCGTCGCGACCACGATCATGCGCAGCAATCTGGACAGGAGAAGCATCGGCTCGCTCTTCATGACGCGCTCAGATCGGGACCTCAGCTCTCATCCCGGGAACCGCGCAGACGGAACCTCGGGGATGCGCGCTGCCTTACTTGCGAGAGCCGCCGCAGGTCGCGGCGGAAAATGAGGGGCGGCCGGGCGTTATTCGCCCGTGCCGCCCCTCCCCCTCATGACCTCACGCGCCGCCGCACTTGCCGGACTTGACGTTGAAATTGCCGCATTTCTTCTCGACCCAGTCGCCGACCAGATCCTTGGAGCCATCGAGTTCCTTCGACCATGCGTCGCCGGGCACGAGACCTGTCTTCGAGACGACGTCGAACTGGCCATCGGCCTTGATCTCGCCGATCAGCACCGGCTTGGTGATGTGATGGTTGGGAAGCATCGTCGAGACACCGCCGGTCAGGTTCGGCGCCTCGATGCCGGGCAGTGCATCGATGACCTTGTCCGGATCGGTCGACTTGGCCTTCTCGACCGCCTTCACCCACATGGCGAAGCCGATGACATGGGCTTCCATCGGATCGTTGGTGACCGCCTTGTCGTTCTTCTTGAAGGCCTTCCACTGCTTGATGAAGGCGTCGTTCTCCGGGGTCTTCACCGACTGGAAGTAATTCCAGGCGGCGAGATGGCCGACCAGCGGCTTGGTGTCGATGCCTGCAAGCTCTTCTTCGCCGACCGAGAAGGCCACGACGGGAATGTCGGTCGCCTTGATGCCCTGGTTGCCGAGTTCCTTGTAGAAGGGCACGTTGGCGTCGCCGTTGATGGTCGAGACCACCGCGGTCTTCTTGCCGGCCGAGCCGAATTTCTTGATGTCCGAGACGATCGTCTGCCAGTCGGCGTGGCCGAACGGCGTGTAGTTGATCATGATGTCCTCGGTCTTGACGCCCTTGGACTTCAGATAGGCCTCGAGGATCTTGTTGGTCGTGCGCGGGTAGACGTAGTCGGTGCCGGCAAGCACCCAGCGCTCGACCTTCTCTTCCTTGGCAAGGTAATCGACGGCAGGGATCGCCTGCTGGTTCGGCGCGGCGCCGGTGTAGAACACGTTGCGCTCGCTCTCCTCGCCCTCGTACTGCACGGGATAGAACAAGATCGAGTTCAGCTCCTTGAAGACCGGCAGAACCGATTTGCGCGACACCGAGGTCCAGCAGCCGAAAACGGCGGCGACCTTGTCCTTGTTGATCAGCTCGCGCGCCTTCTCGGCGAAGAGCGGCCAGTTCGAGGCCGGGTCGACCACGACAGCCTCGAGCTTCTTGCCGAGCACGCCGCCCTTCTTGTTCTGCTCCTCGATGAGCATGAGCATGACGTCCTTCAACGTCGTCTCGGAGATCGCCATCGTGCCAGAGAGAGAGTGGAGGATGCCGACCTTGATGGTCTCCTGCGCGGCGACCGGCAGGAACGACCCCAGGAATGTTGCGCCCGCCAGTGCGGCGCCCAATACGACGCGACGAGTAGTATTCACGGCCTGATCTCCCGAACACTTTTGTTGGCGCGCTCCCCTCGAGCGCTGACTGGCCTTGCCGGCCTGTTCAGGAAGGTTCGCAAGCGACGTGCCAACCGGGGCAGGCGCGCAAATTCGTGTCATCAGGACAAAATTGAAGACAATTTCTGCCAATCGGCCTGCACTGCACGCAAGTATGCTGCACTCGCGAAGGATTTGCTCATTTTTTAGACAGAATCCGTGCCTGCCCTTTTTGCAGCCCGCTCGCCCGCACAGTCGAGCCCGGAAACGCGGTGTTTTCGACGAAGGGGACAGCGTAAATTTTAGCATTTACGAAGTAAGGAGAATCGCCTTAGCCTCTCTCTTGTCGGTAACAACTGAAAGGAGGTGATCCAGTGTCTCATTGTCATCAACCGCTGGTGCAAGGCGGGCGGACCTGGACTCATTCCCTGTGGGAGTCTTGTTCCGCGTGAGTTTTCGCACCTTCAGGTCCGGTTCGCCGGGCCGCGGTTCGACAATGGAAGGGCTGCCCGAAAGGGCGGCCCTTCTCGTTTCCGGAGGCGGCCCTGCAGTCCCGGTTCTGGCGCAGCAGCTCCGGACGTGGCACAGAGGCCACGTGTTTCTTCATTCTCATTCCCATCAGACGAGTTTAGCCCGTGTCATCGCTCGCGCCTGAACCGAGCCGCGAGGCGATTCTCGATTTCATCGAAAGCGAGCGCCTTGCCGGCCGCGAAGTCGGCCGCCGTGAGATCGCCAAGGCTTTTGGCCTTTCGGGCGGAGGCAAGATCTGGCTGAAGCGCATGCTCAAGGATCTCGCCGAGGACGGCGAACTCGGCGGCGACGGCAAGGACAGGCCGGTTCATCCGCGCGGCGCCCTGCCCCCCGTGCTGCTTTGCGAGATCAAGGCCCGGGATCGTGACGGCGACCTTGTTGCCGCCCCGCTCGAATGGAACGAGGCCGATGAAGGCGCTCCGCCCAGGATCCTGGTGGAACGCCCGCGCGAGATCCGCTCGCGCAAGCTCGCCTCCGCCGCTGCCGGAGTCGGCGATCAGGTTCTACTCAAGCTCACCCGCCTCCGGGGCATGGACGGCTTCGCCTATTCCGGCCGCGTGCTCAAGATCATGGGTAAGGGCAAGGCGCAGGTGCTCGGCATCTTCCGCGCCCTGCCCGACGGCTCGGGCCGGCTCATCCCGGTCGACAAGAAGGCCCAGGGCCGCGAGGCGCTGATCCCCAAGGGGCAGACCGGCGAAGCCCAGGACGGAGACCTGGTCTCGGTTTCGCTGCGGCGCGAAGGCCGCTTCGGTCCGCCGGAAGCGCGGGTGCGCGAACGACTGGGCTCGCTGAAATCCGAGCGCGCCGTCAGCTTGATCGCAATCCATACCCACGGCATTCCCAACGAGTTCTCCCCTGCGACCTTGGCGGAGGCAGAAGCCGCCCCGCACGCCAGCACAGCAGGCCGCGAGGACTGGCGCGCGCTGCCGTTGATCACCATCGATCCTGCCGACGCCAAGGACCATGACGACGCGGTCCATGCTGCGCCCGACACCGACCCGGCCAATGAAGGCGGGTATATCGTCACGGTCGCGATCGCCGATGTCGCATCTTACGTCCGCCCGGGCTCCGCGCTCGACCGCGAGGCGCTGGAGCGGGGCAACTCGGTCTATTTCCCCGACCGCGTCGTGCCGATGCTGCCCGAGCGCATCTCCAACGATCTCTGCTCGCTGCGCGGCGGCGAGGACAGGCCGGCACTCGCCGTCCGCCTCGTCCTGAAGGGCGACGGTTCGAAGAAGAGCCATAGCTTCCACCGCATCCTGATGCGCTCGGCGGCGAAGCTCTCGTATCAGCAGGTTCAGGCCGCCATCGACGGCAAGCCCGACGACCTGACTGGCCCGATCCGCGAAAGCGTACTGATGCCGCTCTGGGCGGCCTATGGCGTCGCCTCCCGCGCGCGCGATCAACGCCAGCCGCTCGACCTCGATCTGCCCGAGCGCAAGCTGATCCTCAAGCCCGACGGCTCCGTCGACCGTGTCATCGCGCCCGAACGGCTGGCAGCGCACCGGCTGATCGAGGAGTTCATGATCCTCGCCAATGTCGCCGCCGCCGAGACATTGGAGAAGGCCGGCAGCCTGCTGATCTATCGCTGCCATGACGAGCCGTCGCTCGAGAAGATGCGGGCGCTCGGCGAAGTGCTGGCCTCGGTCGGCATCAAGCTGCCGAAGGATGGCGCATTGCGCCCCGTGCTGTTCAATCGCATCCTCGCCATGATCAAGGGCTCGGAGAACGAGCTCTTCCTGAACGAGGTGATCCTGCGCACCCAGGCACAGGCCGAATATGTCGCCGAGAACTACGGACATTTCGGGCTCAACCTGCGCCGATATGCCCATTTCACCTCGCCGATCCGGCGCTATGCCGACCTCATCGTGCATCGTGGCCTGATCTCCGCCTTGAAACTCGGCGATGACGGATTGCCCAAAGCGACCACGCTCGCCGAACTGCGCGAGACCGCGACCCGGATCTCAGCCGCTGAGCGGCGCGCGATGGCGGCCGAACGCGAAACCACCGACAGGTTGATCGCCCATTTTCTCGCGGACCAGATCGGCTCGAGCTTTGACGGACGCATCGGCGGCGTGAACCGGGCCGGCCTGTTCGTGAAGCTCGACGGCACCGGAGCAGATGGTTTCATCCCGGCCTCGACGCTGGGCGGTGACTATTATCGCTACGACGAAGCGGCGCATGCCATGACAGGTGAGCGCACAGGCGAGAGCTGGCGCCTCGGCGATCGTGTTCATGTCCGCCTCGTCGAAGCCGCCCCCGTCGCCGGCGCGCTGCGCTTCGAATTGCTGTCCGAGGGCCGGCGTGTGACATCGGGCCACTCTGGCAAAAGCGGCCCGAGGCGACCATTGTCCGGCCGAGCCAAGGGCAAGCCCCCCTTCGGCAAGGCGAAGCCGGGCAAGAGGCGATGATGTCGGTTCAGGTTCACAGTTCCATCGACCAGCCGGTCGAGCGCGACTGGCGTTTGGCGATCCGCCGCGGCCTGATGTGCCGCTGCCCCCATTGCGGCGAAGGCCGGCTGTTCCGGGGCTTCCTGAAGTCAGTCGACCGCTGCGAGGCCTGTGGCGAGGCGCTGCACCACCAGCGGGCCGATGATCTGCCGCCCTATATCGTCATCACCATTGTCGGCCATGTCATCGTCGGCGGCCTGGTGCTGGTCGAGAAATATGCGGAATGGCCGATGTGGTTGCATATGGCGGTCTGGCTGCCGCTGACACTGTTCCTGTCGCTCGCGCTGATGCAACCGGTCAAGGGCGGGGTCATCGGCCTGCAATGGGCCATGCGCATGCATGGCTTCGACAACGCCCCTCCCCTGCCCGAGCGACAGCCCGGCACATCCATGGCATCCCGGCAATGAACAACAACGCCGTCATCCTGACTCAGGTAGAGCGCAGCCGGACCGCGACCAACACTCGGCCGCATGACGCTGCGACGATGTTGATCCTCGATCGAAGCGGCGCAGCCCCCCGGGTGCTGATGGGCAAGCGCCACCCCGGACACAAGTTCATGCCTGGCAAATTCGTCTTCCCGGGCGGACGCGTCGACGCTGGCGATCGGCGCATGGCTGCAACCGGCGCGATCCCGCAGATCTGCGAGGACCGGCTGGCCAAGCGCACAGTGCGCCCCAGCCCGAACAAGGCCCGAGCGCTGGCCATGGCCGCCATCCGCGAGACCTTTGAGGAGACCGGCCTGCTCTTCGGCTCGGATGAGTTCGGAGTGCCCGAGAATCCTCCGGAAGGCACCTGGACCGAGTTCGCCAGCCATGGCGTCTATCCCGATCTCAGCGCCGTGACCTTTGTCGCACGTGCCGTCACGCCGCCGCGCCGCCCGAAGCGCTTCGACACGCGTTTCTTCGTCGTCGACTACGACGCGCTCGGCGGCAGCATCGAGGGCGTCACCGGCCCTGATTCTGAGCTGATCGAGTTGGTCTGGGTCAATTTTGATGAAGCGAGGCAGCTCGACCTGCCGACGATTACCCAGGTCATCATCAAGGAAGTCGAGGCCAGGATAGCAGCCGGCTTCAGCCCGTACCTCCCGGTGCCCTATTTCTGGGAGAAGAACCTGCATTTCGTGCGCGAGGAACTCTGACAGGTTGCCCCTGAGGCAAACTGTTCGCTCCGTTCGGGCATTCTTTCTTGACTTCGCCACTGGCTTGCGGCATCTCCCCGGGAACGGTTTGCCGGGTTCCCCCGGCCATTTTGTTTTATGAGGGCCAGACCGCGGCCCGCCAGGCTCGAGGACGGAACCCATGGCCAAGGCCGTGACCATCAAGATCAAGCTGCTGTCGACGGCGGATACCGGTTTCTTCTACGTGACGAAGAAGAACTCCCGCACGATGACCGAGAAGATGTCGAAGAAGAAGTACGACCCGGTCGCGCGCAAGCACGTCGAGTTCAAGGAAACCAAGATCAAGTGATCCTGGTCGCCTTTTCGGCATAACCAAAGTTCAAGGAACCGCCCGTGACCCGGGCGGTTCTTTTTTTCGCCAGGGCATCGGCCCGTAAAGTGGATTGCGGTTTTCGGGAAAGCCGATGCCAGCATGGAAGGTTAGATCATCGGGCCGGACACGAGATTCGGCCCGATGATCTAACGATTCGGTCCTGTTCAGAACACCTGTCTGGGCACGAACAGGCAGAACGGCTTCTGCGACGGAGCAATCACGCTACCGGTCAGGGTTCCACCCCGCCGGCAAATATGAAAGCGGCCATCCAGGGACGCACGCGTCGCCCCCTCAGGGATGAAATAGCCGTCATAGGTCAGGTAGCCGCCGGGCACGATCCGGGGATCCGGCTCGCGCGCGTCGACATCCTGGCCCATGGGCCAGCAGTCTTGGTCGCTGCAACAATCGTATGGATACCAGCTATGTGCATGGACAAGCCCTCCGCCCGGCAGAAACGCCGCGAGGCAGAGCGCCAATGCGAGAATACGCATGGGTCGCTCCCCGTTTGAGGATCTCAGGCCAGCCTCTTCTGCCCCGGGTCCCACCGGAGTCGAATCTCCAGCAGACTACCACGAACTGGCGCAGACGGGGATTCACATGCTGCACCGCAGCATAAACACATTCCAGCGAGCTTCATCAGCAGGAGTTGCAGCTCGCCCCGCGCCCGCGACTTCCGCCGACCTTCGGGGCTTGCCGAATGGCTTAGCTCCCCCCATTTCCGACGCGGACAATCTCCAGTCGCGATGCGGAGTTTCGTGTGAGCAGCGGTGACAAGAAGGCGGCCCGTCCCGCCAGGCCGCACGGCGCCGTGCGTGAATTCCTGAAGCTGATCGTCGAACTCGATTCCTCGCGCTTCGCGTCGAGCAGGATCAAGGCCGGGCTATTGCTGCTGGGGCTGCTCGCGGCCTTCGGCCTTTTTGGCTACGCCGTCGCAGCAGGGCTGTCGCACTATCTTTGATCGTGCGCCTTGCGGCATGGTGGCCGGCCGGCTGCGGCTCTGATGAGGCCAGATGTACCGCGGCCGACCGACCGAGCCCTTCGGATTCCCAGGAGATGCGGCGGACCTGAGCTCCCGAGGGGCATTTCGGGCAGCCCAGGGCGGGCTGCGTTGGAAATGACCCTACGCACCCGCCTTTCGATTGCAATTGAATCAGATCGATTCTCGAATCTTCATCGATGGTTAACCCTACCTGGAAAGGTTTACAGGGTTGGTTTACGCCGCGCTGGCGACGATCACGCGGTTCCGGCCGCTTTCCTTGGCACGGTAAAGCGCATCATCGGCCCGCTTCATCATCTCGGCCGGCGAGAGATCGCCGGCGCGCCGGCTGGCGACGCCGATTGAAACGGTGACGCCGATCGTCCGTGAGTTGCTCTGGATGGCGAAGGGCTCGACCTCGACCTTCTCTCGGATTCGCTCGGCCACGGCGAAGGCCGCATCCAGCGTCGTATCCGGCAGAACGACGACGACCTCCTCGCCACCAAGGCGGGCGACGAGATCGATGCCGCGCGTGCAGGCGCGCACCCGGTCCGCGAACTCGCGCAGCACCTCGTCGCCGGCATCATGCCCCCAGCTGTCGTTGACGACCTTGAAGCGGTCGACATCGAGGACGAGCATGGCAAGCGACCTGGCTCGGAGTGCCGATTCGTCGAAGAGAGTGCTGAGGCGGCTGTCGAGATAGCGCCGATTATGCAGCCCGGTGAGCTGATCCATCACCGCCATTTCCATGGAGGACTGGACACTGTCGCGCAGGCGCTCGGTGAAGCGCTTTCGGCGAATCTGCGTGCGCACCCGCGCCAACAGCTCGTTGCGGTCGACCGGACGCATCAGGAAATCATGCGCACCGATCTCCAGTCCGCGCAGGATGCGAGCGCGGTCCTCGGCCTCGCCGAGCAGCAGCACCGAGACGTTGCGGGTCCGCTCCAATGAGCGCAGCTGGCTGCACAGCCTGAGGCCGTCATGGTTCTGCAGGTCGAGACTGACGAGGATGGCTTCGAAATCGCCCTCGGCCGCCTTGGCGAGTGCCAGATTCGGGTCTGCCACGACCTCGACGCTGTGAAACGTCGAAAGCGCGCTGGAGAGCCGCTCGGAAGCTGTGGGACGATCTTCGATCAGCAGGACGCGGCCGTTCAGCCCGGTCTCGGACGCCGCTGCAGCCAGCGGATCGGCGATGCCGAGACGCCGCGATGCGATTGCCCGGTGGCGCAATTCGTCGGTGACCGACTTCAGCCGCACCAAGCTGCGCACCCGGGCGAAGAGGGCGGCATCGTCGATCGGTTTGGTCAGGAAATCATCGGCTCCGGCATCGAGCCCCTTCAGCCGGTCGCTCGGCTGATCGAGTGCGGTCACCATCACGACAGGGATATGGGCGGTGGTCGGGCTGTTCTTTAGCCGCCGGCAGACCTCGAAGCCGTTCAAGCCCGGCATCATGACGTCGAGCAGCACGATATCAGCCTCGCCGCGCTCGCAGATCGCCAGAGCGTCGAGCCCGTTGAGGGCCGTCGTCACGTCAAAATATTCCGCCGACAGCTTGGCCTCGAGCAGCTTCACATTTGTGAGGATGTCATCGACGACCAGGACACGCGCAGACATGGAGCCGCCCCCGCCGCTCAGGCCGCGCCGGCATAGGCGCGTACTGTTTCCAGGAATTTGGCGACTGAAATCGGTTTCGAGAGATAGGCCTCGCAGCCGCCCTCCCGGATCCGCTCCTCATCCCCCTTCATTGCAAAGGCGGTCACCGCGATCACCGGGATGGACTTGAGCGTGTCGTCTTCCTTGATCCACTTCGTGACCTCCAGTCCCGAGACTTCGGGGAGCTGGATATCCATCAGGATCAGATCGGGATGATGCGCGCGCGCCAGCTCGATAGCCTCGATGCCATCGGCCGTCTTCAGCGTCGCATAGCCATGCGCCTCGAGAAGATCGTTGAAGAGCTTCATGTTGAGCTCGTTGTCCTCGACGATCAGGACCGTCTTCGTCATGCCGTTCCCCTGTTTCGCCTCGGAAGGCGTCGGTCTATTCCAGGCTTTCCAAGCCGACAGCTCCGTTCGATGATCATCCTAGCACGCCAGCCGTTGACGAAACGCAAACCTGATCCTGGACCCGACAACCGACCATGCCACGTTCGATCGCTTCACCCGATGCTGAAACCCTTGCCTTGCGTGCCTTGGGCTTCCTCGCTGCCGATTCCGCGCGAATCGAGCCATTTCTGGCCGCAACGGGGCTTGGACCGGAGACATTGCGTGCAGCAGCCGGCGAGCCCGGCTTCCTGGTCGCAGTGCTCGATCACCTTCTCGGCAACGAATCGCTCCTGCTCGAATTTGTTGGAAACTTAAGCCTGAATCCGGAAATCATTGGGCAGGCGCGGGAAATCCTCGCCGGCCCGCACCATGGTGACGATGCTTGACCGAAGAGCGTGACCGGCCGCGCCAGGCGCCTGCATTCTGCCGCGATTGCCTCACTGACAATGACGGCGCGGCGGGAGCTTCACGCCGCTGTCGCACCTGCGGCTCGCCGCGCCTGATCTGCCATCCCGAACGGGACAGCCTGAGCCTCGCTCATATCGACTGTGACGCCTTCTACGCAGCGGTCGAGAAGCGGGACGATCCTTCCCTGCTCGACAAGCCGGTGATCATCGGCGGCCGCAAGCGCGGCGTCGTCTCCACGGCCTGCTATATTGCCCGCACTTACGGCGTCCGTTCCGCGATGCCGATGTTCCAGGCCTTGAAGGCCTGCCCCGAGGCCGTGGTTGTGAAGCCAAACATGGCGAAATACGTCGCGGTCGGGCGTGAGGTCAGGCAGCTGATGCGGGAACTGACGCCGCTGGTCGAGCCACTCTCGATCGACGAGGCCTTCCTCGATCTCTCGGGCACTGAGAGGCTGCATCACGCCAGCCCGGCGATCACGCTTGCGCGCTTCGCCAGGCGGATCGAGAACGAGATCGGCATCACCATTTCCGTCGGTCTGTCCTATGCCAAATTCCTGGCCAAGGTCGCCTCCGACCTGGACAAGCCGCGCGGTTTCTCGATCATCGGCCGCGGCGAAGCCGTCGCCTTTCTCGCCGACAAGCCGGTCAGCCTGATCCCGGGCATCGGCAAGGCAAGCGCAGCCAAGCTGGCCGAATCCGGCTTTCGTCTGATCGGCGATTTGCGGGAGGCGCCGACAGAGGCGCTGTTCCGGCTTGCTGGCAAGGACGGACCGCGGCTGAAGAACCTCGCCAATGGCATCGACGCCCGCAAGGTGACGCCGGATCACGAGACCAAGAGCGTCTCCAGCGAAACCACGCTTGATGTCGACCTCTCCCGGTTCGACGAGCTGGAGCCGATTCTCTGGCGCCTGTGCGAAAAGACCTCGAAGCGCCTCAAGGCCCAGGAGCTTGCCGGGCGAACCGTCACCTTGAAGCTGAAGACGGCGGAGTTTCATTCGATCACGCGTGCGAGCCGCTTGCCTGAACCAACGCAGCTCGCCGGACGCCTCTTTGCGGCTGGACGCGAACTACTGAAACGCGAATGCACCGGGCAGCGCTACCGGCTGATCGGCATCGGCGCAAGCGATCTCGCCGGCCCCGAGGAGGCTGACCATGGCGACCTCGCCGACGTTGCCACCCCGCGTCTCAAGGCGATGGAGGGCGCGCTCGACAAGCTCCGCGCCCGCTTCGGCGATGATGCGATCGGAAAAGGCCTGAGCCTGCGCAGCCCGGACCGACCGCACTCGGGAACCAAGGCTACTTCGCGCAATCCTGATGAGGCAGAAGATCCAGACGCGTGAGCGTGCCGCGCAACGCGAAACTGCCATAGTCCATCCGGACCGCGCCGGTGACACCATTCTCATACAGTTCGAACGAGATCGAATAGGCCGGCGTGACCTCGCCTGAACCGACCTTGTAATAGGATACGGTGACGGGCCAGCGTGTCAGTTTCTCGAATTCCGGGCGCTTCAGCGGCGTCTCGCTCGGCGGCGTTTCGATGTGCTTGCCGATGACGGAGAGCGTGTCATAGACCTCCTTGCCGCTATTGGCGCCGTCATAGAGCCGCACGCTAAAGGTGTTCTGGCCCGCTCGCGCCGCCAGGATCAGCGCTTTCATCTGCGCATTGGGAAACAACGCGTCGCCGGCCTCACGATGCGTCTCCGCCTTGGGAGCGGTCAGCTTGACCTCATAGCCGTCGGCTCCCGACTTCTTCGCAGTGCCGTCGACGATTTCGGTCGGCGCGCCACTTGCGGAACTCTCGGTCTTGAAGCGGTAGCTCTGTCCGTCCCCTGCTTCGAAGCTCGTCGTCCGGGCATCGATCGTACGCGGCCCGCCCTCGCTGGTGAGTTGGGTCACCTGCCGGAAGGAGAGTGCATACCCCTCGCAGGCATCACCGGTGAAGTCGAATGCGATGCGCCCGCGGGCCGCCTCGATGTTCTTGGCCGGTTTCCCATCGTCGAGCACGAGATCGTAGACTGCGCGGTGCGGCACCAGGACGACGCGTTCCCCTGGTTTGGCCTGCGCCAGAGCAGCCGTTGGCAGTGCCATCAGCAGCAGCGTCGCAGCGCCCGCTGCGCCCAGGAGACCGAAACCGATTCTGTTCATTTGCCCGCCGCCTTGCTGCACCTGATCGATGAGTCTAGTGCAATGCGGCAATGGCGCAAACAAGGCGCGCCTCGCGGCGAGCTACGCCCATGGCACAACCCCGCTTGGCAGGCCCCGCGCTTGCGGCTTACCCGGCCATCGGCCATGTAGGAATCCTGCGTCGCCGCAGCTCTGGGCCGAGGTCCAGGCGGACCACCGCGCAGATGATCCGACTCGACCGAGCGCCAGGAGCCTAACCCGATGAGCGAAATCGAAGCCAACCTCGCCGCACTGGGCATCACCCTGCCCGCTCCCGCCGCGCCCGTGGCGAACTACGTGCCCTATGTCATCACCGGCAACCTGCTGGTGATCTCCGGACAGATCTGCTTTGGCCTCGACGGCAAACTCTCCGACAAGCACAAGGGTAAGCTCGGCGCCGAGATCTTCAACGAAGCCGGGCTCGAGGCCGCGCGCCTCTGCGCGATCAACGTGCTGGCGCAGGCCAAAGCCGCGCTTGGCGGCGATCTCGAGCGCATCAGGCGCTGCGTCCGGCTTGGCGGCTTCATCAACGCGACCCCGCATTTCTCCGCGCTTCCCGCGATTATGAACGGCGCGTCCGACCTGATGGTCCAGGTTCTCGGCGATCGCGGCCGCCATGCCCGCTCGACCGTCGGCGTCGCCGAACTGCCGGCAGATGCTGCCGTCGAGGTCGAGGCGATGTTCGAGATCGCCTGATGAGCGCACGTCCTTCCCTCGACTGGCTGGTCGCGCGGCCGATCGCGCATCGGGGCCTGCACGACCTCGCCGCCGGCCTGATCGAGAACAGCATCTCGGCGGCAGACGCCGCAATTGCCGGCACCTTCGGAATCGAATGCGACATCCAGCTCAGCGCCGATGGCGAAGCCATGGTGTTTCACGATTTCGTGCTCGATCGGCTGACGGCTGAGACCGGCAATGTCAATGCCAGGACGGCGGATGCGCTTGCCGCGATTTCACTGAAGGGCAGCAGCGACAGGATTCCGACCCTCGATGCGTTTCTCGATCGGATCGCCGGCCGCGTGCCGCTGGTGATCGAGGTCAAGAGCCGCTTCGACGGCGATCTCGCGCTGACGCGACGCGCAGCCGAGATCGTCGCCAGGCGCTCCGGTCAGCCGATCGTCTTCAAGTCCTTCGATCCGACGATCGTCACCGCGCTCCGCGAGCTCGCTCCGGCGATCCCGCGCGGCATCGTGGCCATGAATGAATATGCCTATTCCGACTACGACCGGCTCGACGCGCGCCAGAAGCACGCGCTCGCGAACCTGCTGCATTTCGAGGAAAGCCGACCCGATTTCCTGTCCTGGAAGGTCGCGGATCTGCCAAGTGCCGCTCCCTTCCTCTGCAACAAGGCGCTTGGCCTGCCGCTGATGAGCTGGACGGTGCGCACCCCCGAGGATCGCGAGACAGCCCGCGTTCACGCCGACCAGATGGTCTTCGAAGGGTTCCGCCCTTGAGTGCAGGTCGCGACCGCAACGACCTGCGGGTCCGGGTCGCGACCTCGTTGAAATCCGTGCCGGCGGAAGCCTGGGACGCCTGCGCCAACCCGCCTGCGACCAGCGTGCCTTCGCCTGCACGGCTTGAATCAGGCTGTGAAGCAGCCGATTCACTTTCTCAGCAAGACACGGATAACCCCTTCGTCTCTCACGCCTTTCTGAGAGCCCTGGAAGAAAGCGGCTGCATCGGCGGCCGCTCCGGCTGGTCTCCCGCCTATCTCCTCGTCGAGGACGGCGACGACCGGTTGCTCGCGGCGGCGCCGAGTTTCGTGAAGGGTCACAGCCAGGGCGAATATGTCTTCGATCATGCCTGGGCCGACGCCTATGAGCGGGCCGGTGGGCATTATTATCCCAAGCTCCAGGTCGCCGCGCCTTTCACCCCCGCAACGGGTCCCCGCCTCCTCGCGGCCGACGGGCCGCGCGCCGGCGAAGCACGCGCCGGCCTGATCGCCGGGCTGGAGGCACTGCGCGATCAGACACGCTCCTCCTCGATACACGTCACCTTCGCGCAGGAGCCCGATCTCGGTGCACTCCTCGAGGCCGGGTATCTCGAGCGCCACGATCTCCAGTTCCACTGGGGCAACGACGGCTTCACGACCTATGATGACTTCCTCGCCACCCTTGCCTCGCGCAAGCGCAAGGCGCTGAAACGCGAGCGACGCGAGGCGCTTTCGGCCGGTATCACGGTGGAGGTTCTCAGCGGCGCCAGCCTGACCGAGGCGGTCTGGGATGATTTCTTCGCCTTCTATCAGGATACGGGCTCGCGCAAATGGGGCAGGCCCTATCTGAACCGGCGCTTCTTTTCGTTGGTCGGACAAGCACTGGGCGAGCGCATCGTGCTGGTCATGGCCCGACGCGCCGGGCGCTATATCGCGGGCGCCATCAATTTCCGTGGAGCGAATACGCTCTATGGCCGCAACTGGGGCTGCATCGAAGACCACCCCTTCCTGCATTTCGAGCTCTGCTACCACCAGGCGATCGACTACGCGATCGCACATGGGCTCGCCCGCGTCGAAGCCGGCGCACAGGGCGAGCACAAGATCGCGCGCGGCTATCGTCCCGTCATCACGCGCTCGGCCCATCACCTCGCCGATCCCGGCCTGCGCCGCGCGGTTTCGTCCTATCTCGTGACCGAGCGCGAGCATATTGCAGCCGCCCGCGAAGCGCTCGCGGCGGAGAGCCCGTTCCGCAGGGATGGACACAGCGATGAAGCGTGACCACGATGATGCGCATCCGGGGCGGGAGGTCACATTCTGCGACGACGCGGTGCTCACCTATGACCGTAGCCGCACCACGTTCGAGCCCGGGAAGCCGCTGCTTCTCGACGAAGCCTATCGCCTCGCCCACTTGCCGCTGGTTGCCCCGCATCACCCGGGCGTGATCGCAAACCTGCCGGGGCGCTTCTACGACATGGGACGGCACCCGTCGGTCTTCTCGCTCGTGCTGCCTGTCGACGATGCCGCGCTGCGTGCCTCGCCCGCCTTCATCGCAATGGAATCCGAGCTGAAGACCGCGCCCTTCGCCGCAAAGATCGCCTGGGATATCCTGCCGCGGCGCGCCGAGCGCCTGCACGCCACCCTCTGCGGCTCGCTTGGCACGGACGTTCCGCCATCCATTGCCCCCGCTGCCCGAACGGTGCTCGGCGATCTCGGTCCCCTCACCGTCGAATTGCGCGGCCTGTTCTCCGGAAACGTCAATCGTGGCCGCCTCTATCTGCGCGCCTATCCGGAACGGCGCCGCGGTCAGAACGTCTTTCATATGGTTCAATCGGCACTCGGTCGGCAGCAGACCGATCTCTATGTCGTCGGCCTCTACAATCTGACCGACGACCTAGCCCCTGCCGAAGCTGCCGCGCTCGCCGGTATCGTGGAGCGCTGGTGGCATTGCCCGCTCCTGCGCTTCGAGGCGCGCGACCTCTGGCTGCTTGGCGCGCGCGACGATCTGGTGCTGGATGCCGCAATCATCGAGACGCTGTCTCTTGACGCTGGACGGCAGCGCACCTCACCCTGACCGCATCTTCCCCGTACAACGGACCGGCCAACGATGACCGCCTATGATCCAGCCAATGTCTTCGCCAAGATCCTGCGCGGCGAGCTGCCCAGTCACAAGGTCTATGAGGACGATGAGACCGTCGCCATCATGGACATCATGCCCCGTGCCGACGGACATGTCCTGATCATCCCCAAGACCGCCTGCCGCAATGTGTTCGATGCGCCGCCGGACGCGCTCAAGGCTGTGGCACTGACGACCCAGAAGCTCGCCCATGCGGTGAAGAGCGCCTGCGCGGCCGACGGCATCACCATCCAGCAGTTCAACGAGCCGGCAGGCGGCCAGGTCGTGTTCCACCTGCATGTCCATGTCATGCCGCGCTGGGATGGCGTTGCTCTTCGCCCCCATACCGGTGCCATGGAAGCGAATGACGTGCTTGCCGCGAACGCCGAAAAAATCCGGGCCGCGCTAAAAAATATCTGAAGGCATGTCACAGGCGTCGGGCCTGCCTCGTCTTGCTTCCATCAGACACAGATGGAGAAGATCATGCCCCAACGCCTTAATGTATTCCAGGTTGCTCCGGCCGCGGTCAACGCCGTCCTGGGACTGCAGAACTATGTCGAAGAGTGCGGGCTGGAGCACAGCCTGCTCGAACTGGTGAAGATGCGCGCATCGCAGATCAACGGCTGTGCCTATTGCCTGCACATGCACTCGGCCGATGCGCGCAAGGCCGGCGAGACCGAAGCGCGGCTCTATCTGCTGAGCGCCTGGCACGAGTCGGAACTCTACACCCCGCGCGAGCGCGCTGCCCTGCGCTGGACCGAAGCGTTGACGCGCTTGTCCGAAGCCAGTGCGAGCGATGAGGCCTTCGCCGAACTGCGCGAGCATTTCAGCGAAGCCGAAGCGGTCAATCTTTCGGTCGCGATTGGAGCGATCAACACCTGGAACCGCATCAATGCCGGCTTCCGGGCCCGGCACCCGCAGGATCGCCAGCGCTCCGCGGCAGCCTGAAGCGCCTTCGCGCAGGGAACCTGCGCAAGATATCCGAGAGTCCGCGGTCGCGGGCTCTCGTTCACCTGCGAGATGGCATTCATGACCCTGCAGACCGCGTTCGAACAGCACCGGCGCTTCCTGACCCGACTTGCCTATCGAATGCTGGGATCCGTCAGCGACGCCGAGGACATCGTTCAGGATGCCTGGTTGCGCTGGCACGAGGCCAGTGGTGACGAAATCTCGAACCCGCGCGCCTATCTCGCCCAGGTGGTGACGCGGCTCTGCCTCGACCAGATGAAATCGGCCCGCAGCCGCCGCGAATTCTATGTCGGGACCTGGCTGCCGGAGCCACTCGTCGAAAAACTCGGCAGCGCCGAGGTCGCCGACGACGAGCTCGATGCCCCCATCGCCCTGATGCTGGCGCTCGAACGCCTGTCTCCACTGGAGCGGGCGGCCTTCCTTCTGCACGACATCTTCGACATGGACTTCACCGAAATCGCCGCGATGCTGGAGCGCAGCGAAGCCGCCTGCCGTCAGCTCGCCAAGCGTGCACGCGACCATGTTCGGCTCGACACGCCGCCGCGCAACAAGGTTTCCCGGGAGGAGGCCGCGCGCTTCGCCGAGGCCTTTTTCAAGGCATCACATCAATCCGACCCGACGATGTTGCAGCGTCTGCTCGCCCAGGATGTCGTCCTGCACAGCGATGGCGGCGGCAAGGTCCAGGCCGTGTTCAAGCTGATCTTCGGCGCGGACAAGGTCGCTCGTTTCTTCGCACGCCTCTCCCACGCACTCGCACTGACCCGGCGCAATGTCTCGACGACCAGCTATGAACCGGTGCTGATCAATGGCCTGCCCGGCTATGTCAGCCTGGAGAACGGGCAAACCCTGCAGGCAACGGCACTCGACATCCGCGACGGGCTGATCCACGCGATCTACGTGGTCCGCAATCCCGACAAGCTGCGCCATCTCCAGCAGCCAGGCCTCTGAGAGATCTGTCAGGCCGCCTGGCTCAACATCCAGCCGCCGCCGATCAGCACCGCCTCGCCAACGAGGACGGCCAGGAAGACGCGCCGTCGGTCGAACAGGACGATGGCCAGAGTCGCGGCCAATGCGCCGACGCGTAGGGAGAGCGGCAAGGCCGCAAGCGCCCCGGGCGGCGCGATGATCAGCTTGGCGACGACCCCGGCAAGGAGAGCCGTCGCCACCGCCCTCACCCATTCCAATGCCGGCGAATCGGCGTTGATGCGCCGCGCGAAGGCGACAGCGAGCCAGCGCCAGATCTCGGTCGGCAGGAAGGCGAAGAGCAGCAGCGCGAGATAGGGCCAGAATGGGCCATCGAGCAGCGGGATCGGCTGTGTCATGCGCGCCGCGCCCCGACGCGCTGCACGGCAAAGGCGATGCTGCCACCGATCAGACCGGAGACGATCAGATCGAAGCCGCTGCCCATCACACGGTCGAAGATCGGCGCCAGCGCAAGGCCAAGCCCCATCGCGATGAAGTCCCCGCGGTGGCGGATACCAGCAGCGATCGATGCGAGGAAGAAGATCGGGGTCAGGCAGAGCAGCCCGGCAGCAAGCGGAAGCGGCAGCGCCCCAACGAGGTAATAGCCTGCATAGGTGCCCGCTGCGCTCACCATCATGCAGGCATTGGCGAAGCCGAGGAAATAGGCCACACGCTGGTGCGGCGCGATCCCCGGCAGCCGGCGTAGGCCCTCGGTCCAGGCCGTGACGGCAACGTAATGCGCGAGCAGCAACTGCATCGCGATGCCTTGCCCCGGCCGGCGCAGCAGCGGCAGGATCGCCACCGTCATCGGCAGGAAGCGCAGTGAGGCAAAGCCGATCGCAAGCGCGATCGCGCTCCACGCAGCCCCCGCCGCGATCGATGCGAAGAAGATCACCTGCGACGGCCCGGCCCAGACCAGCATGGTCGAGAGCACAGCGACATCGACGGGATAGCCGACATCGCGCGCCAGCGAGCCGACGCCGACGAGCCCGAAACCGACAACCCAGGCCGGCAGCGACAGCGCATCGCGTATACCGGCCAGCGCGGTGCGCTGCCAGCTCCAGTCGGCCGATACGCTCATGAGAGATTCTGCACGCCTGACGGGTCGGTCACTTGAAAAGCAGCACCGGCCTGAGATGGCCGGGCAGGACCCGTTCTAGCCGCTCGCGCGCGCGAAGCCGACATCCGGCATCGCGCGGTCACCCTTGCACAGCCTGCAAAGGCAGAGGGCGGCCCTCAGGTACCACCCTTCATCACGATGCCGATGAGCTCGTTGCCGAAATCGATGATTTCCTTCGGCACGCCACCAACCGACTTGATCCCGAGATAGATCAGATAGCCGAAGGCCGGGACGAGGATCCAGCCGAGGATTTCCTCGAACAGCACACGCCGCCGCCGGCGGCGCGCACGCTTCTCGAACCAGCCAAGTTTTTCCTTGGCAGGCTGTGCCGGGGCTTCGCCGCTGGTCTGGAGCGCGGCAGCTTGGGTCTTGCGTCGAAAGAACACGGTCTCAGGCCTTCGTCAGCGGGACCTTCGGCACGGTACGAATGGCGCGTTGCGCCGCCTTGGGCGGCTCGGCCGGGCCACCGCCCTTGCCGTCTCCGCCGCCCTTCGGCGCCCGGCGCGTGCCGGACGTGCCCGGCTTCGCTGCGCCCTTCGCCTTTGCCCGCGGCGTGCGCTTCTCGGCCGCCGCCGCCACGTCCTTCTCCGGCTTGGGCTTGACCGGCCCGTCGGGGAATTCGAGCCCCAGCACCTTGATGCCGGTCTCGGACTGCACGACGACGACCTTGACCGCGCCGCCGCCCTTCAGGCGCCCGAACAGGACCTCGTCGGCGAGCGGTGTCTTGATCGTCTGCTGGATCAGGCGAGCCATCGGCCTCGCCCCCATCGCCTCGTCATAGCCGTTCTCGACCAGCCACTCGCGCGCCTCGTCGGTGAGCTCGATCGTGACATTGCGGTCCGCGAGTTGAGCTTCGAGCTGGAGCACGAACTTGTCGACGACACGCGCCACCACCGTCTTCGGCAGATGGCTGAAGGAAATCACCGAATCCAGTCGGTTGCGGAACTCGGGCGCGAACAGGCGGTTCACCGCTTCGGTATCGTCGCCCTCCCGCTTGGACCGGGTGAAACCATAGGCCGCGCGTGCCATGTCGGCGGCACCGGCATTGGTCGTCATGATCAGGATAACGTTCCTGAAATCGACCTGCTTGCCGTTGTTGTCGGTCAGCTTGCCGTGGTCCATCACCTGCAACAGGATGTTGAACAGGTCGGGATGAGCCTTCTCGATCTCGTCGAGCAGCAGCACCGAATGCGGATGCTGGTCGACCTGATCGGTCAGAAGCCCGCCCTGATCGAAGCCGACATAGCCGGGAGGTGCGCCGATCAACCGCGAGACCGTGTGGCGCTCCATATATTCCGACATGTCGAAGCGGATCAACTCGACGCCGAGCGACGCGGCGAGCTGGCGCGCCACCTCGGTCTTGCCGACGCCCGTCGGGCCGGCAAACAGGTAGCAGCCGATCGGCTTTTCGCCGTCACGCAAGCCGGCACGGGCCAGCTTGATCGAGGACGACAACGCCTCGATCGCCTTCTCCTGGCCGTAGACCGTGCGCTTCAACGTGTTCTCGAGATTGCGCAGAACCTCGGCGTCGTCCTTGGAGACGGTCTTGGCCGGGATGCGCGCCATGACCGCGACCGCAGCCTCGATCTCCTTCACGCCAATGGTCTTCTTGCGCTTGCTCTCGGTCAGCAGCATCTGCGACGCGCCGGTCTCGTCGATCACGTCGATCGCCTTGTCCGGAAGCTTGCGATCATGGATGTAGCGCGCCGACAGTTCCACCGCCGCCTTGATGGCGTCATTGGTGTAGCGGAGCTTGTGGAACTCCTCGAAATAGGGCTTCAGCCCCTTCAGGATCTCGATCGTGTCCGGCACAGACGGCTCGTTGACGTCGATCTTCTGGAAACGACGCACCAGCGCCCGATCCTTCTCGAAATACTGACGGTATTCCTTGTAGGTCGTCGAGCCGATGCAGCGCAGCGTGCCGGACGCCAGCGCCGGCTTCAGCAGGTTGGAGGCATCCATCGCCCCACCCGAGGTCGCGCCAGCGCCGATCACCGTATGGATCTCGTCGATGAACATGATCGCCTTGGGATGGGCCTCGATCTCCTTGATCACCTGCTTGAGGCGCTCTTCGAAATCGCCGCGATAGCGCGTGCCGGCCAGCAGCGTGCCCATGTCGAGCGAGAACACCGTAGCGTCCTCGAGAACCTCCGGCACCTCTCCACGGATGATCTTCAGCGCGAGCCCTTCGGCGATCGCGGTCTTGCCGACGCCGGGGTCACCGACCAGCAGCGGATTGTTCTTCTGCCGGCGACAAAGGATCTGGATGGTGCGCTGCACCTCGGCCTCGCGGCCGATCAGCGGGTCGATGCGCCCGTCGCGCGCCTTGCGGTTGAGGTTGACGCAGTAGGCCTCGAGCGCGCTTTCCTTCTTCTTCTTGTCCTTGTCGGCATCGTTGCCCTGATCGGCCCGCGACTCGCGCTGCTGCTGCTCGGGCTCTTCCTCGCTGCCGCGCACCGGCCGGCTCTCGCTCGCGCCGGGGCGCTTGGCGATGCCATGACTGATGTAGTTGACCGCGTCGTAACGCGTCATGTCCTGCTCCTGCAGGAAATAGGCGGCATGGCTCTCGCGCTCGGCAAACATCGCGACCAGCACATTGGCGCCGGTCACCTCTTCGCGACCGGAGGACTGGACATGGATGACCGCGCGCTGGATCACGCGCTGGAACCCGGCTGTAGGCTTGGAATCGTCGCGGCCATCGGTGACGAGATTGCTCAGCTCGGCATCGATATAATCGACGAGATTGCGCCTCAGCATGTCGAGATCGACGCTGCAGGCACGCATGACGGCGGCAGCGTCCTGATCATCGACCAGGGCGAGCAGCAGATGCTCCAGCGTGGCATATTCGTGATGACGCTCATTGGCGAGCGCCAGAGCCCGGTGAAGCGCCTGTTCGAGACTGCGCGAGAAACTCGGCACTGATGCGCTCCTATTCCGCTTTCAGGAGGATGATCGAATCCAAGACTACTTCTTCTCCATCACGCATTGCAGAGGATGCATGTGCTTGCGCGCCAGGTCCATCACCAAGGTGACTTTCGTCTCGGCGACCTCGTAGGTGAAGATCCCGCATTCGCCGACCCCGTTCTGATGCACATGCATCATGATCTGGGTCGCTTCGGCGCGGTCCTTGTTGAAGAACCGCTCGAGCACATGCACCACGAATTCCATCGGGGTGTAGTCGTCGTTGAGCAGGAGCACGCGATAGAGATTGGGCTTGCGTGTCCTGGTCCGCGTCAGCACGGCGGTGCCGGCCCCTTCGCGGCCACCGCCATCGACGGGAGAACTTGGGCGTTTCGGCCGATCGGCCATTGAGACCGGCGCGCGCAGGTCTTCGCCGTCGCCCCGAGGCCCCGCTTCCGTTCCGCTTCCCATGGTCGCCGCTGTCTTCAAAGCTATCGTCCTGACGCTCCACCGCAGATAATGCGCCGTAAGAGAATTTACAGGCCTCTCCTCCCCTTCGCCAGTCCGTTCCATGCAGGTGGGGCACAAGCATGGCGGGCATGAAGGAATTTGTGGATGACACAGGCCGAAGGCTCCGCCACCCATGTCCATGCTTGGGAACAAGCAACCCGCGTGCCGGGATCAGCGGCAGGAACCTGGCTCAAGCAGACGGCCGCGAAGCAGCCTCCCGGCCGAGGCCCCAGGGAATTGTCCGGCTGATATGTTGAAACCGGGCGCGACGGGCCGGGCCGCGCCCTTGGACGCCCCGCGCGTTCAGCCGCCAGCCTCGAACTTGGCCTTGTAGGCAGCCGCCTGGGTCAGGGAATCGATGCCGAAGCTGACCAGGCCGACCGCGGCGCGGCCAGCGACAGCTTTGACGACCGCAGCACCCGGCTCGACGCCAAAGCCTCCGCAGAGCTCAATCAGTTCGACACCCTCGGCGATCAGGGCCCGAGCAACGTCAGGGGCCGCCTCGGGCGTCGGCACGAAGACGATCGTCAGGCGCTCCGAGGCTGTTTCCCGCACGATACGATCGATGGCAGGGTCGCTGCCGTCCATGAGGATCATCGAGGCCCAGATATTCACGGCAGGTTCTCCCGGTCATTGCGGCGCGCTGCTGCCTGTACGGTCCAGGCAGTGCGTCCAGCAGATCGCTTGTGCTCCGGCAGCGAGCCGCCACGGGAGCATCGCGGCAAATTGAATGCCCTAACGGAAGGGCAACCCAATGGAAAGCATGCCTGCACTCTGCTTCCCCACAGCCTGCATTACCCCTGGCGCTCAGCTGCTCGCCGACCCGCTCTCCGGGACTGCCCTCGGCCCGCTACGAAGCGCCCCTTTCGGCCAGGCCGAGGCATGCCCGCCCATCGCCATCATGGAAGAGGCGAATGCCATTGCGCTCGAACACGTCACGGACCTTCCGCAGATTTTCCGACCGGACGCCCGCCGTTGAAATCTCCATGCGGCGAATTGTCGAGAAGGAAACCTGCGCCTCCCTGGCAAGCCTAGGCGCCGACCAGTTCAGGAGCGCGCGCGCCGCCCGCACCTGCGCGGCGTGCAGCGGTGCCGTCTGCCGCGGTTGCGGACGGGCGTCGTGTTCATAGGTCGTGCAGCCAATCCACTCCCGGATCTCCCCGCCGGGTCCGCGCACCGGGAGTGCTCGTCCGGTGAGGGTGACATAATCCCCTTTCACGGTCCGGACCCTGATGGTGGCCTGATATTCCTTCTCCGTCGTGACCGCAGTCTTCCAGGCATCGAGGAAGATCTTTCGATCATCGGGATGAATGGCCGCCAGTTCATCCCAGTTCCTGGCTTCTGCGGGTGACTGCCCCGTGAGCTTCGACCATTCCGTTGTCTCGACCAGCTTTCCATTCGGATAAGCGCGCCAGATGTGATCGCCCAGCAGCCGAGACAGCGCCTGCCGCCACATCGTCTCGAGATCGAGCGTCGTCCTGAGCTCCTGGACATCGGTGACGTCCGCAACGACACCGAACATCGCGACAAGGCGGCCATTTCGGTCGAAATGAGGCTGCCCCTTGCTGCGCAGCCACCTCAGGCTGCCATCGGGGCGGATGATCCGAAACGTCCGGTCCTGAAGCCGCTTGTCTGCCGCCAGCCCTATGGCGTTGCTGAAGTCCAGCTGGTCATCCGGGTGCACCAGGGACTGGTAGAGATCGACCGTTGGCACCACCGTCGCGGCGTCCAGGCCGAGGATCCTGAAGAGCCCGGGCGACCAGGAGACCTCCGTCGAGTCGAGGTCCCAGCACCAGGTCCCAATGCCGACCCTGTCCTCGATCATCCGGAGCCGCATGTCGGGCGAACTCAGTAGTCTCTTGGGTGTTGGCATCGCTGGCTGCTTCGATGGTCGACGGGCGGTATCGGCGGCTTGCTACGTTCTGTTGTGAATAGAGATCGCCCGGACAGGAAAGAAGAAGAATATCGCAGCCCGAAACGCGCTTGGATCGCCTCAAGCAGCGATCACCTCCCGACCTTCATGTCGGAGATATGAATATAAGAGATCAATCCGGTCATTTTATCCGTTCGGAACGCGATAAAGAACATAATATGCCCACATCACACTCCGATTGAATAGTTAGTGCTCTCATCTACTTCGCTCGGGCCAGATCAAGGAAATCGTCGATTCAGGTTGGGGTGTTACTGCTGAACCACGGTGAGATGCGAGGCGCGAAACAGCATGAGCAGGACGTCGCCGCGACGTGAAGCATGGTTGCGATGTCGGATTGCTGGACACTCGGGTCTCCCCCCACACAGAGAGGGCTCAGCGCACTGGTCGAAGTGACGGATGGTAATCGTACGCAGTGCGCACGCTTCCGGGATGGTCGCGGCCCGACGCGCGAAACAGATGCCGCCTGGCTGGCCGATGATGGTACTCGGCTCGACTGGCAGCCGACCCACTGGCGTCGGGCGGCTCCGCAACCGCCGCAGAAAGTGTTCGAGCTCGACTAGCCACGCGCCCACGCCGAATGCTCCCGGCCCGACGCCGATGCGCCCCTCATGAGAAACCAGCCTGGAACTCCCCGGGAATCCGCTGCCTGACCTGTGCTCAGAGCGCAACATTCCGCTGGGTTAATCGGCGATGAACGGCGGTTCGTTGCCTGCCTCACACCAGCGGCTATGGTGTGGAATCGGCCGGGGGGGCAATTGCGTGTCGTCAACAGCAGGACTGGATGGGGTGTCGCGAGGCGTCGCGCGGCGGCGGCCTTCTGTTGCGCGGTCACGTCCTGCCATGCTCGCCCTTCTCACCTTCGCACTGGCTGCGCCGGCTCTGGCCGATGGCGGAGCCGGCGGCGGAGGGGACGGCGCAGGCGGTGGCGACAACCTCACCCTCCCCGGCGGCAGCGGAAACGTCGGCGGGGGCGGAGGTGGCGGAGGTGGCGGTGGCTCGGGCATAACGGGCGGCTCAGGCGGCAGAGGCAACGCAGGTATCGGCGGCAATGCTGGAGGCGGAGGAGCCGCTCCGGGAGCTGCAGGGCAGGACGGGCAGGATTTCAACGGCGCTGGCGGTGGCGGCGGTGGCGCTCATGGCAGCGTGGGCGTGGCGGCTCCCACCATCGCTGTCTCAGGCGGCCGTGGCGGCAATGGCGGCGGTGGCCTCGCCGGAAGCGGTGGCGGCGGCGGCGCCGGCGGATATGGCGCGGTGATAACCGGCACCGGCGCGCTCGGTTTGCTCACGTCGACAACGACGGGCGGCAAGGGCGGCAATGGTGGCAGCGGTCAATTGGAGGCCGGCAATGCCGGCAGCGGCGGCATCGGCCTGGCAGTGACCGGCGGAGCCGGCACGTCGCTCACGATCAGCGCCGGTGTCCGGGGCGGCGACGGCGGTACTGGAGGGAACAGCAGCGCCGGCGCGACAGGCGGAAGCGGCGGCACTGGCGGCGCTGGCTTGATCGGCTCCACGGGTACGAGCTTCGTGGTCAATGGCGCGGTGCGCGGCGGAGACGGCGGCGCCGGTGGCTCCGGCATCGTCCCGGGCTCTGCCGGCCAGGCCGGAGCGGGCATCTCCGGCGAGAGCCTGAGCATCACGCTGGGCGCCAGCGGCTCGATCTCCGGCGGTCTGGATGGCGGCGGCGCCCGCGGAAACGCTCTCGCGCTGTCCGGCAACAGCAGCCTGACCGTCGTAACGGCCGGCACCGCCACTATAACCGGCAACATCGCTCTCGGCGCCGGCGCGTTGACGCTCGACCAGAGCAACGGCGTCGACATCACCATCGCCAACGCGATGACCGGCACGGGCGCACTCGCCAAGACCGGATCCGGCACGGTCACCCTCTCCGGCAACAACGACTACTCGGGCGCAACAAGTATCCTGGGTGGGCGCCTCGTCGCCGACTCTTCGACCGCGTTCTCAGCGAACTCCCATTACGGGGTCGCCGCTGGGGCGACGATGGAGATTGCAAGTGCTGCCGGGTTCAGCGGCGCCACGGTCGGTGCGCTGTCGGGAGCGGGCAACGTCGTCATCGGCAACGGCACCATCCTGACCATCGGCGCCAAGCCTGTCGCAACAATCTTCTCAGGCCAAATCTCCGGCCCGGGTTCTCTCTCCCTTGACGGGCCCGGCACGCTGTCGCTGACCGGCTCGAGCAACAGCATCGAAGGGCTACTTCTCCTTTGCGGCTGCTCGAACCCGACACTCGAAATCAATGGCGGGTCGCTGAGCGTCGGCGATCCCGCGGGGGGCCTCGGTGGCATCGCTGTGGCCGGCGGCACCTTACGGGTCGTCAATGGCGGCAAGTTGCATATGGCCGATCCGTCCGGGTTTCTCGTCATGCAGTCGAACATGGAGGTTTCCGGCCCGAATTCCCTGGTGACCGTGGAGGGTTTCACGGGGATCGGTGGCCCGAGCAACGTCGGGCTTTCGATCAGCGCCGGCGCCGCCATGGAGAGCAGGGCCGGGGCCGCCATCGAAGGCATCGGGGCGTCGACAACCGTCACGGTGACAGGGCCCGGTTCGAGCTGGACAGTCGGCAACACTCTGTTCGTCGGCGGCTATTCCTTGGGCGGCACTGGCGCCTTGACCATCTCGGCCGGAGGAACCGTCAACTCCTCCGGGCCGCTCTGGATCGGCTCGGACCCGGATCCGTCGCTCGGATTTGCTCGCGCCAGCGTCAGCGTGACAGGCGCCGGTTCCGTGCTGAACGCAAATGGCGGCCTGCTCGTCGGCTATCCCGGCTGTGGCTGCGGCGGCGATTACACCGGCGCCCTCACCACCGCTGACGGGGGCACCGTCAATGCTGGCGCAGGCCTGCAGATCGGCCGCCTTGGCACGCTCGCGATCGGCGCCGGCGGGCTTGCCGGCACGATCGTTACACCGGCGATCGTCAATGACGGCGAGATCCTCGCCAATTTTGTCGATGTCTCCACACTTGCCGCAAACATCTCGGGCACGGGGACGCTGACCAAGCAGGGTTCCGGCCAGCTCATTCTGACGGGGAAGAACAGCTATACCGGGGCGACCTCGGTGCTGTCTGGCCTGCTCACGGTCAACGGTTCGCTGACGGGCTCCACCATCACCCTGTCTGGTGGTTCTCTGGGCGGCTCGGGCACGGTCGGGAGCGTCATCGTCGGCAATGCCGGCACAGTCGCGCCGGGCAATTCGATCGGCACGCTGACCGTCGCCGGCAACATCTCCTTCGCTCCCGGCTCGACCTATCAGCTCGAGGTCAATGCCGCCGGCCAGTCCGACAGGATCGCCGCCACCGGGACCGCGACCGTGTCGGGAGGAACGGTGCAGCTTCTGGCGGAACAAGGCGGGTATGGCGCCTCGACGCGCTACACCATCCTGACGGCGCAGGGCGGGGTCATCGGCCAGTTCGCCGCGGTGACCTCCAATTTTGCCTTCCTGACCCCAAGCCTGGCCTATGGCGCCAATGAGGTGGCGCTGACGCTCGATCGCAACGCGATCGCCCTTCCGCAGGTCGCCCTGACCCGTAACCAGGCCGGGGCCGCCGGAGCGGCGGAAGCGCTGGGCGCCGGCAACCGTGTCTACGATGCGCTGCTCACGGCAAGCGTCACGGATGCCCGCGCCGGTTTCGACGCGCTCTCGGGCGAGGCTCACGCGCAAGCGGTCAGCGTCGCGATCGAGGACAGCCACCTCATTCGCGAATCCATCCTCAACCGGCTGCGCTGGCCCCTGGCCGTCGGCACGTCCGGCGGCACCGTCAATGGTGCCTTCAGCGCCGACGCGCCCGGCAGATCGGCCGGCACGGCTCTGCCGGCACCGGGCCTCGCCATGGAACGCTTCACGCTTTGGGGCGAGGCGATCGGGGCGCAGGGGCGCGGGGATGGCGACCGCAACGCGGCTTCGCTCGACCGGCGCGGCGGTGGCATGCTGTTCGGCGCCGAGCTCAACTCGAGCTGGACCGACGCTCGGCAATGGCGCCTCGGTATCGCCGGCGGCTATACGCGCACCGATTTCGATGTCGATGGGCGCCGCTCGAGCGGAGAACTGGGCAGTGCCCATGGCGCACTTTATGGCGGCATGCGTTTCGGGGCGGTCTCGCTGCGGGCCGGCGCGGCCTATGCGTGGAGCGATCTCGACGTGACGCGCCGGGTGACCCTGCCCGGGATCTCCGATGTGCTGCGCTTCGACGGCCGCAGCGCGACCGCACAGGCCTTCGCCGAGATCGGCTACGCCCTGCCCTACGGGCCGGTCTCGTTCGAGCCTTTCGCGCAGCTCGCGGCCGTCACAGTCCGCACCAGCCGCGACGCCGAGACAGGTGGCCCGACCGCACTGCAGGTCCTCGGCCGGGATCAGCGCCTCGGCTTCTCGACGCTCGGCCTGCGGGCCGAGATGCAGTTGGGCACGACGCCGCTGCTGGCCCGCGGCATGCTCGGTTGGCGCCATGCCTTTGGCGACACGACCCCCGCGGCCAAGCTCGCCTTCATCGGCGCAGCAACGCCGTTTCAGACTTACGCCGCGCCGCTTGCCCGCAACGCCCTGGTGGCCGAAGCCGGACTCGCCTGGCGCGCAACCGCGACCACCACGCTCGGCGTCAGCTACAGCGCCGCGATCAGCGAGAATGCCCGCGATCATGCCCTCAAGGGCAGGATCGACGTCAGATTCTGAGAGGCGCAACCCTTAAGGTTCGCGGCGCCGCGACCGCCGCAGTACCGAGCCGAAAGCAGGACGGCGCTGCCGACACGAGGCATCGTCAATCAGCGAAGAGGCGGGTTCCCAGCGAGAACGCGGCATCCTTTAGCTGTATCAGGGAAGGTGGCGCCGTGATCTCGGCAGGCTTGGCGGCCTCGCTTCCCGCCATGACGAGGCGGGCTATCCAAATCTCGCCATCCGAATAATAGGGATCGCCCTCGGCGTTGCGGCCGGTCAGCGTCGGGCCAATGCCCTTCATCTGATCGATGCTGACCACCATACGAGCGCTGTTCAGCCCCTCGACCAGCCTGTTGCGCTCTTCGTCGACAGCAGGGGCAATGCGATGTGTGACCTGTCCGGTGTCGCGGCTGAGCGTGACCCCACTGTCAAAGGTTGCCGAGCCGAGCCAGACCGGGCGGGCATCCGTTCCGTTTGCAAGCGCCTGCCAGAGCCGCACATGCTCACGGCGGTCGGCACTCGCGCCCGCCGGCTTTTCAAATGCCAGGTCCTCGCGTCGTCCTTCGAAGTAGAGAGGGCTGACCGGCGCGGTCTTGTAGGGCCTGTCGAGCAGGACGCTCCCGATGATCTCCAGGCTCGTCCGCAGGGTGACCGGATCGGCGGGATACCAGCCGGCCGCATGAAACGCACGCACGACATCGTCACGCGTTCCGATCAGGCCAACATTGATCGGATCGCCCGGAATTCCCTGCGCATTCGCGGTCAACATCGTCCGTGCTGACAGCTCCGGCTCACGCTCGATGCGCTTCCAGACCGCGGGCAGGATGAGATAGCTGACGCCGAGATAGAGGATGAGGGTCGCGGCAAGGAGTTTTGCGGCTCGCCGCTTCCTCCGCCCCTCCCTTGTGCCAGTTGGTTCGCTCATAGGGGTACCGGACATCGTCTCGGCCTGGATTTCGAGGGTATATTCCGACGGTTCACGCCCCAAGGAAAGAACGATACGGACGCAAGGTTGGTATTGCCGATCTGGAGCAGAGACCCGGCACCGGACCGGCCAAGATAACGCCGCGCACGACGACAAGCCCCGACATCGCCATTCGCTTCCGCCACCGTCGTCAGTCCAGGCGCTGGAAAGCGCTAGGAAGCCCCGGCGACCTCGCCGATCGTCAGCGAATACCGCATGGCGGGCTTTCCTGAATGCGACGCGGCCCCCCGCTGCTTCAATCCAATCTTCTCAGCAACCCGCAGGGAACCGAGATTGTCGGGGTCGATCTCCGCAACGACCTCCGCGAGTTTCAGCACCTCGAATGCGTGCGTCAGAACGGGTCGCGCGGCTTCCGTGGCCAATCCTTGCCCCCAGAACCGCTGGCGGAGCCGCCAGCCAATCTCGATATCGGGTCCGACTGCGTCGGCGGGAATCAAGAGCACCCATCCGACGAAAATGGCAGGATCCTGTCGCAGCACGATCGTCCAGTAACCCATGCCTCGCAGCCACGGGCCGGACGTCCGATTCTCGATGAATTCCCGGTGGGCGGATGGGTCGGACCATGGACCGCTGACGAAGCGTGTGACCTCCGGCTCACGATCCATCAAGAGGCAATCATTGGTGTCGGCCAGCGTACGCGGACGGAGCAAAAATCGTTCGGTCTCGAAGGTGATGCAGGCATCGGCGCCGGTAACGATCATGTCGTGAGGCATCCCGCAGTCCGGTTCCGTACGTTGGCCGCCCGTGTGGCCAGCGCAACTTCGCCTTCTCTCATAGCGCGACCGCCTTTGGCTTGCCATTGCGAGCTGCCCCATGGAAAAGCCGGTGCGATGACGACCACGGCTGACCAGACCATCGAGATTACGGCTCTGAGCGAGCAGCCACATTTCCGCGAGGCCGTGTCCGACCGGATCTGGAAGGCATGGTGGCGCGACGAGGGATACCTCTTCGAGCAGATCGCCGACCGCGTTCGGCAAAGCCTCGGCCCCGAGATCATCCCGGCTGCGCTTGTCGCCGCCGCGGGCGAGCGGTTTCTCGGGACGGTGTCTTTGATCGACAGCGATATGGACGAGCGGCCCGGGTACAGCCCCTGGATTGCGGCGCTATGGGTCGATCCCGCGCATCGCCGACGGGGCATAGGAGCGGCGCTGGTGCAGGCCGCGGCGGCAAGGGCCTTCGAGGCGGGCTTTCCAACGGTCTATCTCTGCGCCACACCTGACAACGCGCCCTTCTACATTCCTTTGGGCTGGCAGCAGATCGAGGCGAATGTCGCGGGCCTGAACATCCTCTCGCTCTCTCGATAAGGCGCGGGCACCGCCCCTCTCCGCCCCCTTTCGGGGTTGGTCGCGCTCAGAGGCGATCTGGCTGATCTGCACTCAAAGCGGGGCTCCATCAGGCGCGCTCCCATCTCGCCCAGCGAGATCGGGAGCTTGGATGCCTCCGCAAAGAAAAAGCCCGACCAGATGGCCGGGCTTTCCGAAACTCAACGCGATCTGCCCGCATCACACCGCTATGAGGCGGCGCCGCAGCAGACCCGGTATCACTTGGCGGTCGGGGTAACCTTGGCGACGATGCCTTCGAACGGCTTGTAGGCGTCCTTGGCCAGCGCGCTGTAGAGCTCGCCCATCTTGGTCATCTGGGCAACGGCGCCCTCGAACGAGGTCTTGATGAAGTCGGCCTGGATCTCAAGCGCCTTGTCGAGCGTCTTGACGCCGGCCAGCTTCTCGATAGCGGCAGTGCCGGCCTCGAAAGACTTCTTGGCATAATCGGTGGCTTCGACGGCAATGGTCTGCACGCCCTTCGAGGTGACGCCGAAGGCCTTCAGAGCCGCATCAACGTTATCCTTGGAAGCCTTCTGGATCGTCTCGAACTGCTGGATCATTCTTCCCACAACGCGCTAGCGTTGCCTCCTTGCTGGCGAGCCCGTAGGCCCTGTTTCCACGCCCCAAGGCCTGATGAAACTGTTCACCACCGGGGACTTCCTGTATATTGTGCAGCGCAACATAAAAGTCAAGGCCGCGCTGCAATGCATCAAACGCTAGGTAACGCCGTTCCGCCCGGAGCCCATCCGGACGCGGGATCGGCTCACGATCTTTCGCCGTTTAACGGCTCCGTAACCCCATCATCCTAACCTTCCCAACTGTGTCCTTCGCGCCACGTCGCCAGACGCCGCGGAGACCGGGGAACAGTAGTACTGGGTTGAGGCGGGTTGCATGAGTTCTGGTAGCGTTGGTTCCCGACGCGTGCGTCTTCGCGCACTTGTCGGACTGATCGGTGTTGTCGCCGTCGCGCTCAGCGTGGCCGCGTCCCCTGCCGAGGCCGCACGCAAGAAGCGGCGCCATGTAGGCGGTGGCTATACGCCGCCATATGCGGCGATGGTCGTCGACGTGAAGAGCGGTCGCACGCTGCACGCGGCGAATGAGGATGCCCCGCGCATCCCCGCCTCCCTCACCAAGGTCATGACGCTCTATCTGCTGTTCGAGCAGCTCGAGCGCGGCCGCTTCAACATGAACTCCGAGCTGACGGTCTCGTCCTACGCGGCGCGTCAGGCACCTTCCAAGATCGGCTTCGCGCCTGGCGAGACGATCGAGGTGCGCGACGCGATCATGGCGCTGATCACCAAATCGGCCAATGACGTCGCCATGGCGGTGGCGGAGAATGTCGGCGGTTCCGAGGACGAATTCGCACGGATGATGACGGCGCGCGCCCGCTCGCTCGGCATGAGCCGGACCAGCTTCTACAATCCGCATGGCCTGCCGCATAATCCGCCGAACCTGACGACGGCGCGCGACCTCACCATTCTCGCCCGCGCGATCCAGGAACGCTTCCCGCGCTATTACCCGATGTTCTCGACCCGCGTGTTCAACTATGCGGGCGGCGCCTATCGCAACCACAACAAGCTGCTCGGCCGCGTCGAGGGCGTGGACGGCATCAAGACCGGCTACACCAACGCTTCAGGCTTCAACCTGATGACTTCGGCCAAGTCGGACGGTCGCCAGATCGTCTCCGTCGTGCTCGGTGGCCGCTCCGGCGCCAGCCGCGACAAGATCATGGCCGACCTCGTCGCCGCCAATCTGCCGCGCGCCGCGGCCGGCGGACGGTCCGCCCCGATGGTCGCCGAGGCCGAGCCGGCGCAGGAGCGTCCGCATCAGGCGACCCAGGTTGCCGCGGCTCCCGTCCAGCATGCGGCCGCCAGCGAGCCCGCGCCAAGGCCGGTGCCGCGTCCGCGCGTCGAGAGCGAGCCGGAAGTCCCGGCGGCTGCCCGCGCCTATGCCGCCACCACCACCACGCCGATCGCGCCGCCGCGCCCGATCAATCTCGGCGCTCAGCCGCTGCCGCTCTCCGGCATGCGTCCGGTCACCGCGACAACGACGCCCTCGGCCATGCGCTGGTCGATCGGCGCCCCGCCGGTTGATGGCAAGATCCTGCGCCCGCCGGCGAATGTCGATGTCACCTCGTCGATCGCGAAGGTTGCCGAACCTGAAGAAAAGCCCGTCGCCCGGGCTCCCGAGCCCGCCAAGGTCGAACTGCGCCAGCCTGAAGTCGCCCCGGCGATCGCCCAGGCCAAGGCTCCCTCTGCCGGCACCACGACGCTCGCCAAGGCACAGGACAACAACAAGGCGAGCGATGCGCGCAGCGGTTCCACCGCGATCCCATCAGGCAAGTGGGTGATCCAGCTCGGCGCCACCGATGACGAAGCCAAGGCCAAGGATATCCTGGCCAAGGCCCGCGCCAAGGCCGCCGGCCCGCTCGCCGAGGCGTCCCCCTTCACCGAGAAGGTCGAGAAGGGTGGCACCACGCTCTTCCGCGCCCGCTTCGCCGGCTTCGAGGATCCGAAAGACGCTCAGAACGCCTGCGCCAAGCTCAAGCGCGACGGCTTCTCCTGCTTCGCCATCCGCGGCTGAACGAACTGGGAAAGGACCTCAGCCATGTCGTTCCAGCCCGGAATCTCACTTCAGCAGAGCATCCTTGGCCTGATTGACGCGAGCAGCAAGCCCGCTGGTGCCTCCGGCGTCCGGGTGGATCCGCTTCATCAGGGCTCGATGGGCCTCGCGGACCGCCTCCTCGCCCGCCCCAGGCTGAAGCCCCAGGATCTCGTAGGCCTCCTGCTGCGTCATCGCGCCCGGGCGCGCCGCGCCGCCCTGCCCCGCGTCGCGGTGACCATCAGCGTGTTCACGCCAGCCGGGCGTCCGGCGGTCGAGATAAGCCTCTAGCAACCGCGTCCCCTCCGGGTCCTGCGCAAGGCAGGCCCGCATCAGAATGGCGATCTCGTCGAGGCTCAACGCATCGAGATCGCGGCCGGCGAAAGCGCCGGCCTTGACCTTGCCGGTCATGCCGCCGCTGTCGTGGTCGAGTTCCATCTCCAGCAATGTCGACGAGACACGCGAGCGCGCGCCCGGTGTCTCCCGGGCCCCGCCGCTCCAGGGAAAGCGCATTCCGCCGGGCCCATAGGCACTCCAGCCGAGGAGCCAGGCTCCGATACCGCCGACGAAGATCGCCATGTCGAGCCGGCCTCGCAGCATCATGAGAGCTGCCACGCCAAGCGAAAGAACGCCACCCAGCGTCTTCAGCGCCTTCGCCAGCAGTTGCGGATTGGCCCCGGTGAAGAGCTTGGAAACCCACCAGAGCAGGATCACGACGGCGATGCCGTAAAGCAGCGTCACCGACGGCCTCCATCCATGGCGGCGATCAGGCCCTTCACGGCGGGGCTCGCGCCGGCAAGCTTCAGCATCCCCTCGCGCCCCCCGCTGGCATAGGCGGCAGCGCCGCGCAGCAGATCAAGCAGCGAATCCGGCGCGGTCGCGTCGAAACGCGCATAGGCGCCACCGGTCAGCCGCGCGATGGTGGCGAAGGCGGCGCTTGCCGCGGGTTCGCCCCCTTCCTGGAACATGAAGCCGCGAATGCCGCGCAGGCCGAGTTCGCCGGCAAGAGCGGCGAGCGTGTCGACATCCTCCTCCATCGCATCGCCGACGAAGACGAAGGCGCGCACCGGCACCGCCCTGGCCTCGTCGCGGACGTGCCTGAGCACGCGCGAGATCTGGGTCTGCCCGCCTTCGCAGGCAATCTGCGTCATCAGCCCGGTCAGACGGCGCGGTTCGCCAATCCAGCCCGAGGCGCGGCATTCGGCAAAGCCGCGGAAATAGACAAGCTGCACGGCGAGCCCGCCGGAGCCGGCTGCGACCTCGAACATTCTTGCCTGCAGGGAGCAGGCCAGGTCCCAGGTCGGCTGGCGGCTCATCGTGGCGTCGAGCGCGAAGACGAGACGGCCGGCCTGCCCGGTCGCAAGCGGTGCGAGCTGCTTGGCGGCGCCGAGGAACCTGTCGATCTCGCCCGGCGCGGAATGGCCGGCCTGTGGCGCATGGGGCGAAACGCCCGCCGCCTTGCCTACAGCCTTGTCGGTCTCTCGCGTCATCAGGGTCCCGGGCGCATCACGCTGCCAAACTCGAATCCAAACCTGATATTGGCCATCGCTCCGGCATTTGCTACCCGTCTCCCGCCGATGGAGAGAGAACCGATGACGCAGGTGGCGGTGGTGGAGACGGTCCGGGACCTGCGCTGGGCGGTGGCGGGCTGGCGCGCAGCGGGCGAAAGGGTCGCCCTGGTGCCGACCATGGGCGCCCTGCATGAGGGCCATATCGCGCTGGTGAAGCTGGCGCAGCAGCATGCGCGGCGCGTTGTGGTCTCGATCTTCGTCAATCCGACGCAGTTCGCCCCGCACGAAGACTTCAAGAAATATCCCCGCACATTCGACACTGATCGCAGCCTGCTGCAAGCGGCGCAGGCGGACGCGATCTTCTTCCCCTCGGTCGAGGAGATGTACCCGGCGGGCTTTGCCAGCCGCGTGCTGCTGCTCGGCCCGGCCGCCGTCGGCCTCGACGATCGCTTCCGCCCGACGCATTTCGAGGGTGTCGCAACGATTTGCTGCAAGCTGTTCACCCAGAGCCGGGCCGATTGCGCCGTCTTCGGCGAGAAGGACTACCAGCAGCTCAAGGTGGTGACGCGGATGGCGGCGGATCTCGATCTCGGCATCGAGATCATCCCCGCGCCGACCCATCGCGAGCCGGACGGCCTCGCGATGTCCTCGCGCAACCGCTACCTCTCCCCTGATGAACGCGCGCTGGCGCCCGTGCTCCACCGTGTCATGCAAAACCTTGCCATGCGCATCCGCAACGAGGACCCGCTCTTCCAGGCGGTCAGCGAGGCGCAAAGCGAGATCATCACCGCCGGGTTCGAGCTCGACTATCTCGAGGCTCGCCACGCCGAGACGCTGACGCCGGTCACCGGCCTGGCCGACGGCCCGATCAGGCTGCTGGTGGCGGCGCGGCTCGGCGGAACGAGGCTGATCGACAATATTTCCGTATGACGGGCTAACCCGGACCCAGAGCAGCCCTTGGACGCGCAGCCGGCCGCTCCGCGAGAGAACGCCAGCCTAGAGCAGTCCCAGCCCAGCCAGTTCGCGCCGCATCTCTTCGGGCATCTCGGCGAGGTCGCCGCCATGCTGGCCGATGTCACGCGGGGCGTCCTTGGGCTGCAGGTAGCGCCAGCCCTGGAAGGGACGGAACGGCCGTGGCTCGACCGGTATCACCGCCGGCTCCATCACCAGATGGCAGCGCCCGATCCCCTCGCCATCGGTGAAAGGCCGGATATCCGTCAGGCGCTGGCGCGCCGAGATCTGCCCCTTGATCACCCAGTAGAGCGAGCCGCCATCGACGATCTCCTCGATGCGCTTCGGCACCATGCGGGTGGTATGGGTCTGTTCTTCCCGGCGGCCGAGCCGGCGCATCAACGCCATCTGCTCCTCGACCCATTCCTCGAGATCGCGAATGGATTCGGCGCCGACGCAGAGTTTGAGCATGTGCAAGGCCATGGGGCATATTAATCCTCGCCGACGAACCGGGCCAGCGTTGCCGGAGTTTCTCCACAGAGGCTGGATCGCCCGCTCTCGGCCATCTCCGGGCTCTGCTTGCGCTGGCCCGGGATGACGACAGCCGAGAGACGCGATACCTCAGTACCGGGAGAAGGAGACCCAGAACATGCGCGGACTTGCCGGCAAGGCTATTCTCGTCACCGGAAGCACATCGGGCATCGGCTATGCGATGGCTGAGCGTCTCGTCGCCGAAGGCGCCAAAGTCCTGGTTCATGGCCAGGACGACGCGCATGTAGCGGCCGCCTGCGCCAAGCTCGGAGCCTCCACGCAAGGCGCAGCCGGCGACCTCGCCGAGCCCTCCACCGCGCAGGTGCTCGTCGACGCCACCGTCAGGGCGTTTGGCCGTATCGACGGGCTGGTCAACAATGCCGGCATCTATCCGCGCGGCGTCATCGGTGAGACTACGGCCGCCTTCTTCGACCATGTCTTCGCGATCAATACCCGCGCCCCGCTTCTGTGCGCAGAGGCGGCGATCGCTGCCTTCCGCCTGCAGAATTCCGGGGGCGCCATCGTCACTGTCGGTTCGATCAATGCGCTCTGCGGCCAGAGCGATCTGACGGTCTATTCCATGTCCAAGGGCGCGTTGACGACGATGACCCGTAATCTCGCCGATGCGCTCGGGCAGGAACGCATCCGGGTCAATGCCTTGAATGTCGGCTGGACCTTTACGGCGAACGAGGACGCGACCCAGCAGCGCGAGGGGCGCGAGCCGGGCTGGCAGAACAATGTTTCACCGGTATTCGCCCCGACGGGCCGGATCATGCAGCCCGACGAGATCGCCGCCCACACGGCGTTCTGGCTCTCCGATGACAGCGCACCGGTCTCCGGCCAGATCTACGAGGTCGAGCAATATCCGCTGATCGGCCGCAACCGCACGCAGACGACCTGAGACACCGTGCCGGACTATGACTTCGCGCCCCATCTCGCACGCTGGGCCCTGGTGCCCGATGGCGAGCCGATCGTCACCCATAGCAGCCACCTTCTCCCTGTCAGGCATCGCGGCGCGCCCGCCATGCTGAAACTGCCGGAGGCGCCGGACGAGCGCCTCGGCTATTTGCCGCTGGAGTACTGGGCTGGCGAGGGTGCGGCTCGGCTGCTCGAACGCAGCCCGACCGGCGACGCCATGCTGCTCGAACGCGCGACCGGCCGGCGTTCGCTGTCGGCCATGGCTCGCAGCAGCGCCGATGCCGACGACGAGGCAACCGCCATCCTGTGCGAAGCGATCGCGGGATTGCACAAACCGCGCGGCCCGGCACCGGCCGGCCTCATTCCGCTCGAAACCTGGTTTTCAGATCTGTTTCCGATGGCCGCGCAGCGGGGCGGCATCCTGGCGCGGGCCGCCGCAGCGGCGACCGAGTTGCTCCCCGCGCAGCGCGAGATCGTCCCGCTGCATGCCGATATCCACCACGAAAACGTGCTCGATTTCGAGGCGCGCGGCTGGCTCGCCATCGACCCGAAATCTGTGATCGGCGACCGCGCCTTCGAATACACGATCCTGTTCTGCGATCCCGATCTCTCGGACCCCGACCCACCGGTCGCCATCATCCCCGGTTGCTTCGAGCGTCGGCTGGAAATCGTGCTGGGGAAATCAGGGCTGGAGCGCGACCGCCTGTTGCGCTGGATCCTCGCGTGGTGCGGGCTGTCGGCAGCCTGGTTCCTCGGCGACGACGACCCGGTAGAGATCAATCTCACCATCGCAGAGAAGGCTGCGGCAGCGCTGGATGCGTAGCCGCGCACGGAACCATCGGACCGAAAAGTGGAGTGCATTTTTCGGAAGGTGAGAGCGGTTCCTGCCGCTTACTCCCCCAGCACCACCACTTTGGCGCCCTCGGCCACCTGTGCTCCCGGCTGCCCCGCGACTTCGGTCACGATGCCGTCGCGCGGGGCCGTCAGCACATGCTCCATCTTCATCGCCTCGACGATCGCAAGCCTCTGGCCCTTGGTGACCAGCTCGCCGGGCTGGACGAAGAGCGCGATCAGCTTGCCATGCATCGGCGCCTTGATGACGCCGCCAGAACCGGCGGCCGCATCGAGATCAACCGAGAACGGATCGAACAGCGAAACAGTGGTTTGCCGCCCGCGGTGCAGCGCGAACCAGACGCCACGCTCGGCCTGCGCCAGCGTGATCTCGTGCTCGCCCTCGTCGATCTCATGGCCAGGCAGGCTGACGCGCGCGCCTTCGTCATGCCACTCGATCCGGGCATTGATCCGCTCGCCATCGACGGAGAGCGGCAGACCGAGCGGCTGGCGCGGCATCAGCGAGAAGGCATCGGGAACGACCCAGGGCGAAAGCGCCCCACCCTCATGGGCTGCCGCTGCAACGAGGCCGGCCTCCTGGCGCTGTTCCTCCAGCTGCAGGGCAGCAGCTGCCACCGCCGCGGCGTCGAGCGGCTGCGGCACGGCACCCAGCGCATCGAGATTGCGATCGATGAAACCGGTATCGAATGGCCCCTGCCGGAAGCCCTCGGCCTCCGCGAGATGCTTGAGGAAGGCAAGGTTGGTACGCGGCCCGGCGACGATCGTTTCGCCCAGCGCCTCCGCCAGTCGGTCGAGCGCCTCGGTGCGATTGGCGCCATGGGCGATGACCTTGGCGATCATCGGATCGTAGAACGGCGTCACCGTGTCGCCGGCCTCGACGCCGGTATCGACGCGGATGCCCTCTCCTTCCGGGAACTGCAGCGCCCAGAGCTTGCCGGTCGACGGCAGGAACCCCTTCTCCGGATCCTCAGCGTAGAGCCGCGCCTCGACCGCGTGGCCGGTCGCCTTCACATCGGCCTGGGTGAAGCCGAGCGGCTCGCCGGCCGCGACCTTGAGCTGGAGCTCGACCAGATCGAGCCCGGTGATCGCCTCCGTGACCGGATGCTCGACCTGAAGGCGCGTATTCATTTCCATGAAATAGAAGCGGTCGGCCTTCAGGCCTTCGCGCCCATCCGCAATGAACTCGACCGTGCCGGCGCCGACATAGCCGACAGCGCGTGCGGCCTCCGTGGCTGCCTTGCCCATCGCCGCGCGGACCTCCGCGCTCATGCCCGGTGCCGGCGCCTCCTCGATCACCTTCTGGTGCCGGCGCTGCAGCGAGCAGTCGCGCTCGTAGAGATGGACGACATTGCCATGGCTGTCGCCAAAGACCTGGATTTCGACATGGCGCGGCGAGAGCACGTATTTTTCCACCAGCACGTGCGCATCGCCAAAGGCGCTCTTGCCCTCCCGCTGGGCGCTCGAAAGCGCGTCGGCAAAGTCCTCGGGCCGGTCGACCTTCTTCATGCCCTTGCCGCCGCCGCCGGCAACCGCCTTGATCAGCACGGGATAGCCGATGCGTTCAGCCTGGGTCGCGAGGAAGCCGACCTCCTGTTCGGCGCCGTGATAGCCTGGCACCACCGGTACCTTCGCCTTCTCGACCAGCGCCTTGGCTGCATCCTTCAAGCCCATGGCGCGAATGGCGGACGCCGGTGGCCCGACGAAGACGATCCCCGCAGCGGCGCAGGCATCGGCGAAATCGGCGTTCTCGGAAAGGAAGCCGTAGCCCGGATGGATACAGGCAGCATTCGCCTGCCGGGCAACGGCCAGGATCTTCTCGGCGTCGAGATAGCTTTCGCGGGCCGGTGCGGGGCCGATCCGATAGGCCTCGTCCGCCATCTGCACGAAGAGCGCATCCTCATCGGCGTCGGAATGGACCGCGATGGTGCGCAGACCCAGGCGTCTGGCTGTCCGGATGACGCGACAGGCGATCTCGCCGCGATTGGCGATCAGGATGGAAGGCAGTTTCTCGGCGATCGTCATGGGCGGCGTCCTTTGAACGTCTGCCCCGTTATAGCAATCCGCACGGCGATGTCTGCGCGCCATTGCGCATCTGCGGATGCGCGGCTCCTCGCGCTACATCCTTCGCCGCCGTGAGGGAAGGCGCAAGCAGCCGGGCGATCCACGGGCAACAGAGCAGCCTTCCCGGATCGCCTCGCCACGCTCCGAAGCATGGCTCGGCCTAACCCAGCACTCCGAGCCGGCGGCCGAGTTTCAGCGTGACCGTAGCGCCAACCAGCAACGCCGCACCAAAGATCCAGCCGGAGACCGCCCCCGCCGATACGCCCGAGAGCAGCGTGCCGACTGTGCAGCCGAGTCCGACCAGCGTTCCCCAGCCGAGCAGCACGCCCCCCAGAAGCCCCCGCACAACATGTGAGGGACGCGGCAGGCTCGGCCTGAATTCGCCCGAAGCGAGCGCAGCGCAGAAGGACGCCAGCACAAGGCCAATGACGAACAAGCCGTTCGGCGTCAGCAAGGCGTCCCGGATCACCGTGGCGCAGCCGCGAAAGCTGTCGAGGCCTTCCAGCCGCTGCGGCAGCAGGCCAAAGGCGTCGGCCGCCTGACGCGAGCGCGAGCCGAGCTCAGCCGTCACCCCGAGCGGGCTCAGCCGCAGATAGGCTGCAATGCCGACGAGGCCGACGAAGAGGCCGCCGAGCCAGGACGGCCAGCGCGCAACGAAGACCTGATGCAACGGTGCTCGTGACTCCTCTGCGTTCCCACGGATCGGCCGCCCTGCCCAGAGCAACACGAGCGCCAGCGCGGCCAGCACGCCGAGGCCGCCGAGCAGCGCGCCGGCATAGCCGAGATGGCGCGGCAGCCAGAGCACCACGGCTTCCGAGATGCTGAGACGATAGAGTTCGTTCCAGCTCAGGAAGCCCAACCCGAAGCCGATCCCGGCCCCGATCAGCGCAAAGGGCGCGGTCGGCGAGCCTTCGCCCAGCCTGTACCAATGGGCACTGATGCAGGAGCCGGAGATCGCCATGCCGGTACCAAAGGCCAGGCCGGCCAGAACCAGCGCTGGACCGACCGGACCGATATGGGCCGTCGGCGGCAACCGTGCCCCTGACGGGTCGGGCAGCCAGGCCCCGAAAATCAGGGTGTAGCCGACGATGCCGACCGCAAGCGCAGTCAGGACACCGAGCAGACCACGCGGATCGCGCCGGTCGAGCCAGTCGCGCCAGATGCAGAGGAAGCAGAAGCGGGAACGCTGCAGCACGAAGCCGAAGGCCGCACCAAGGATCAGCGAGAGCTGCAGTTGCGGCGCCGGGTCGCCATGGGTCCCGACGAGATGGATCGCCCCGGCGAGTCCCAGGGCGACGGCCGTCGCGACCACGAAGCGCACAGGCGGGAACTGCGGCTCATCGGCAGCAACCCCGCCCAAGGCGGCTTCGCGCGCCCGATGATAATCGAGCGCGCCAGTGTCGTCGGACATGCTCATGAATGCCGCCCGGGCAGACTGGCCGGCCTGTCGTTCACTTGCCGCTCCAGACCGTGCCCGCCGGGTTGTTGATCGGCAGGCCGACGACATTGCCGTACTCGGTCCAGGAGCCGTCATAATTGGCGACCTGGTAGCCAAGCAGGCGCGACAGGATGAACCAGCTATGGCTCGACCGTTCGCCGATCCGGCAGGTCGTGATGATCGGCTTCGAGCCGTCGATGCCGATCTCGGCATAGAGCTTCCTCAGCTCCTCGACCGGCTTGATCGTGCCATCGGCCTGGTTGACTGCGCGCGCCCAGGGCAGGTTGACGGAGCCAGGGATATGCCCGGCGCGGAGCGCCAGTTCCTGGAACCCTGCCGGTGCGATGATCTTGCCGGAGAACTCATCGGGCGAGCGGATGTCGAGGATGCGGGCATCCGACTTCTTTTCGACGACATTCACGACATCTGTCAGCCGCGCGCGCAGCGTGCGGTTGGGTTGGGAGACGGTGAATCCCGACGCTTTGACCGGCGCCGGATTGGTCGCGACCGGACGCTTCTCCAGCTCCCATTTCTTGCGGCCACCATCAAGCAGCTTCACGTTGTCGCGCAGGCCGTAGATGTCGAACACCCAGGCGCCCCAGGCGGCGAACCAGTTGTTGCTGTCGCCGTAGAGGACGACCGTCGTATCCTTGTCGAGGCCGAGCTTGCGGGCCAGCGCCTGGAACTTCTCAGGTGTCGCGATGTCCCGTGACACGGTCTCGACCAGATCGGTGTGCCAGACGACGTTCTGCGCCCCCGGGATATGACCGCGTTCATAGAGCCCAGGCTCGACGCTGACCTCGACGATCCGAAGCGTCGGATTCGCGAGGTTCTGCTCGAGCCATTCGGTCGTCACCAGCGGGCCGCCATTCGCCCAGGCAGCCCCCATCGATGCCAGCGCCCCCAGCACCGAACCGAGCACCCACCCCAGTCGCGTCTTCCCAGCCATATCGCCTCAACTCCGTCCATTTGATCGAGAAATCAGGAGGGAGATCGTCGCCGCCAGGGCCGCATAGGAACAGCCGAACAGGATTTTTTTGTTTGCCGGGTGCGGACAAGAACCGTCCCCCGGCGCCTGCCGTAGGGGAAGATCTTTCCGAAAGGCCCGTGTCAGGCTTCCGCTGGGAGTATTTTGTGCTGCGGCGCCCGGGCCGCCTTCCAAATCGCCCATGTCGCCTGGAAGCAGATGCCGGCCACGATGAGGTCGAACAGATATTCCGGCCAGCGCACCGGAGCGACGCGCGCGACGAGGCCGAGCAGCGCAAAGCCCGTGGTCGAGATCACGTCGTTGCGGCTCGACAGCCAGGTTGCCTTGATCACCGGATTGGTCTCGCGGCGGAAGCGCCAGAGCAGGCCGACGATCAGGATGGCGACGACGATCGCGCTCGCCGCGGAGAAGCCGAGCGTCCAGATCTCGATCGGCCTTGGGCTGACGATCTTGTCCCAGAGATCGTAAAGCGTGTGGAGACCGGCGACTGCCATGACGGCTCCGATGCCGAGCGCGGCCCAGCGCTCGGCCCGCTCGTCACGGCCGAAGACCAGCGCGGCGATGCCGTAGAGCAGGACGTCGTAGATCCAGTCGACACCGTCCTTGAGCAGCTGGGCGTTGCCGATTCCATGCGCCCAGAGCACGACATGGGCAGCGAACAGGAAAATGCCGAGCGCGATGCCCCAGATGGTCAGGCGGTAGGCGCGGGCCATGCGCGCCTGCGCCTTGCCGTCATGGCCGGGCTCGCCCCGACCATCCCTGTCTTCAAATGGCGTGTTCGTCTCGAACGCGGACATGGAAGGCGCTCCTCAGGGCCGGCATCCCACTGTCCCGCAAGGAGCTGGCGACGCAAGGCGCTATGGCCGGGCCTGTCCCGGCCGCAACGCCGAAAGATCAGCCGCGCCCGACCAGCGGCGCCTTGGTCGCCATCACGGTGACGAACAGCACATTGGCCTCGATCGGCAGGCTCGCCATGTGCAGCACCGTGGAGGCGACATGCGCCACATCCATCACCGCCTCGACCTTGATCGAGCCGTCGGCCTGCGGCACGCCTGTCGTCATCTTCTGCGCCATCTCGGTCAGCGCATTGCCGATATCGACCTGGCCGACGGCAATGTCGTATTTGCGCCCATCGAGCGAGGCTGTCTTGGTCAGGCCGCTGATCGCGTGCTTGGTCGCGGTATAGGCGGCCGAATTCGGGCGCGGCACCTGCGCCGAGATCGAGCCGTTGTTGATGATGCGGCCGCCGCGCGGGCTCTGGTCCTTCATCAGCTTGAAGGCCTCCTGCGTGCACAGGAACGGCCCGGTCAGGTTGGTGTCGACCACCGCCTGCCACTGCTCCCGCGAAAGATCCTCGAGCAGGATGCCGCCCGGCGCATTGACGCCGGCATTGTTGAACAGCACGTCGAGACGGCCAAAAGCCTCCTTCGTCCTGGCAAAGAGATTCTTCACAGAGGCCTGGTCGGTCACGTCGGTCGAGACGGCGAGCGCCTGCGCGGCCGGGGCGCCCGAGAGCTTGATCGTCTCCTCCAGCGCGTCCGCCCGGCGCCCGGCCAGGACCGTGCGATACCCGTCCTTGAGGAAGGCGATCGCGACGGCGCGGCCGACGCCCGAACCCGCACCCGTGATGATGGCGACCTTGTTGTGCCCAGACATGCGTATCCTCGCGCTTCCCGTGATTTCAACCGTTTCAGCGGGCCGGACCATAGCAGCGTATGCAGTATGCGGAACAGGGTCTGGCGCAAGCCCGTCCCCGCCCTTTCGCTTGCCAAGGCACTCGGCTGACATAGTCTTGTAGCGAGGGAGGATGCATCATGACCAGCCTGAGCCGTCGCCGTTTCATCGCCACCGGGGCGGCATCGCTCTCAGCTATGCCCGTGCTGGCCCAGCAGCCCGGACACGAGCAGCATGGCGGCGCATATGAGCGGCTGAACCAGCCCGGCCGCATCGACAGACCCGAACTCGCCAAGACGCAGAATGTCTTCGACTCCCCTGCCCCGAAGGCCGCCAACCCCGGCCGCTGGCAGGCGAAGGCGCCGTTGCCAATGCCGCGCTCCGAGATGGCCTGGGCGACGGCGCATGAAGGCAAGATGCACATCGTCGGCGGGTATGCCGAGCAGCGCGTCGACCGCCCCTATCACCATGTCTACGAGGCGACCTCCGACCGCTGGAGTGATGCCGCCCCGCTACCGCAGGGCGCCAACCATGTCGGCGTCGCCTTCCTGGACGGAAAGCTCTACGCGATCGGCGGCTTCCTGGAGCAAAACCGCAAGCCACATCCGCGCTGCTTCGTCTATGATCCGGCCAGCGACAAATGGGCAGAGATCCGGTCGCTGCCCCGCCCGGTCGGCTCGGCGGCGATCGTCGGCCTCGGCGGCAGGCTACACGTCATTGGCGGCGCCATCGGCGAGACGACCGACACCAAGAAGTCGATCGATTGGCATCTGACCTACGACCCGAAGACCGACAATTGGGAAAGCCGTTCGCCGCTGCCGACGGCCCGTGACCATACCGGCACATTGGCCATCGGCCCCCTGATCCATGTCATCGGCGGCCGCGTCGACTCGTTTCACACCAATTCGAACCTGCATCACGCCTATGACCCGGCGACCGACAAATGGACGCCGCGCAACCCACTGCCGACAGCCCGCTCCGGCCATGGCGCGGTGCTCTACCGTGGAAAGGTCTTCATCATGGGCGGCGAAGGCACCAACCGGGTCTTCGGCCAGATGGAAGCCTATGATCCCGCTGCCGATGCCTGGGAGCAATACGCTCCGATGCTGACGCCCCGCCACGGGCTCGGCGCCGCGCTGGTCGGAGACGCCATCCATGTCGCCGGCGGTGGACCGATCATGGGCGGCGGCGTCCAGAGCGCCGTGCACGAGGCATTTGTGCTGGGGTGAGCGCTGGCGGCTCGCTCCCGCCTCACATCCGAAAAACGCCAAACCGGGTCTCGGGCACCTCGGCATTGAGGCAAGCGGAGAAGGCCAGCGCGAGCACGCGGCGCGTCTCTGAAGGCAGGATGATGCCGTCGTCCCAGAGCCGCGCGGTCGCGTGATAGGGCGAGCCCTCGTCCTCGTATTTCGCGCGGATCGGGGCCTTGAAAGCCTCCTCCTCCTCGGCCGACCAGGACTTGCCCTCGGCCTCGATATTGTCGCGCCGGACAGTCGCGAGCACGCTCGCCGCCTGCTCGCCGCCCATCACCGAGATACGGGAATTGGGCCAGGTAAACAGGAAACGCGGTGAATAGGCGCGCCCACACATGCCGTAATTGCCAGCACCGAAGGAGCCGCCGACCAGCACGGTGATTTTCGGCACGCGGGCCGAGGCGACCGCGGTGACCAGCTTGGCGCCGTCCTTGGCAATACCGCGCGTCTCGACATCGCGGCCGACCATGAAGCCGGTGATGTTCTGCAGGAAGAGCAGCGGGATGCGACGCTGGCAGCAGAGCTCGATGAAATGCGCGCCCTTCAGCGCGCTCTCCGAAAACAGGATGCCATTATTGGCGATGATGCCGACCGGCATGCCGTGGATGCGGGCAAAGCCGGTGACCAGCGTCGTGCCGTAGAGCCGCTTGAACTCGTCGAATTCGGAGCCATCGACGAGCCGGGCGATGACCTCGCGGATGTCATACTGCTTCTTCAGGTCGGTCGGCACCACCGCCTCGAGCTCGGCGGGGTCGTAGAGCGGCTCTGTCGGCTCGGCGATGTCGATATCGGGGCGCTTGACGCTGTTCAGGTTGGCCGCGATGCGGCGCGCAATGGCGAGCGCATGGGTGTCGTCGCCGGCATAATGGTCGGCGACGCCCGACAGCCTGGCATGGACATCGGCGCCGCCAAGGTCCTCGGCCGAGACGACCTCGCCGGTCGCCGCCTTCACCAGCGGCGGGCCACCCAGGAAGATCGTGCCCTGCCGGCGCACGATCACCGTCTCGTCCGACATTGCCGGCACATAGGCGCCGCCGGCCGTGCAGGAGCCCATGACGACCGCGATCTGCGGTATCCCGTCCGCCGAAAGCGTCGCCTGATTGTAAAAGATCCGGCCGAAATGCTCGCGATCAGGAAAGACATCGGTCTGATGCGGGAGGTTTGCGCCGCCGGAATCGACGAGATAGACGCAAGGCAGCCGGTTCTCCCGCGCAATCTCCTGCGCGCGCAGATGCTTCTTCACCGTCATCGGGTAGTAGGTGCCGCCCTTGATGGTGGCGTCGTTACAGACGACCATCACCTCGCGCCCGGCAACGCGGCCGATCCCGGCGATCATGCCTGCGCCGTGAATCTCACTGTCATACATCTCGAAGGCGGCCAGCGCCCCGATCTCGAGGAAGGGCGAGCCGGGATCGAGCAGGCGCAGCACCCGCTCCCGCGGCAGCAGCTTTCCACGCGCGGTGTGGCGCTCACGCGACTTGGCACTGCCACCGAGTGCAGCTGTCGCCCGGTGCCGGGCCAACTCGACACGGAGGCCGTCCCAGGCCTCGGCATTGGCGCGCGTCTCGGCCGAGTTGAGATCGACCTTGCTCTCGATGACCGCCACGGCACGCTCCCTTCAGCGAAGAAGTCCTCGCCGGGTTATGGCGCGCCACGCGAAAAACGCCAACCGGCGCGGATGCCCAGGGGCGCGAGCGCAAATCCGCCCGTTCTCAGCGCGCCACCGCCGGGGCTGCCACGGCGCCGATAGCGCCACCCGCAACAGCTCCAATCGGCCCACCGATGAGGGCCCCCGTGCCGGCCCCTGCAGCCGCGCCGGCAATGATCTTATCGTTGGTGGTGCAGGCACCCAGAATGACCGCACAGGCGGCCGCGAACATCACTGTCCGGATCATCTTCGTCCTCGCTTCCGATTCATCCCACAGCGGGAGGTTGGCCGGCTTTGGTCAACGGATGGTGAACGAAGGATGAAGAACCTCAGTCGAAACTCAGGCGAGAACGGTTGCTCCGAAGATCCGTTCGAACTCGGCGCGCAGCATCGAATCGACCTCCGGAAGCGTCACCGGCAGCCCGAGATCGACCAGCGAGGTCACGCCCTGGTCGCTCACGCCACAGGGCACGATTCCCCCGAAATGCGAGAGCTCGGGCTCGACATTGAGCGAGATGCCATGGAACGAGACCCAGCGCCGGACGCGGATACCGATGGCGGCAATCTTGTCCTCGCTCTCCGCCCCTTTCTCGGGTCGGCGCACCCAGACACCGACACGGTCCTCGCGCCGCTCGCCGCGGACATTGAAACGCTCGAGCGTGCCGATCAGCCAGGCTTCGAGGGCGGCGACGAATCGCCGGAGGTCGGGATCGCGACGTTTAAGGTCGAGCATGACATAGGCCACGCGCTGGCCGGGACCATGATAGGTGAACTGCCCGCCCCTTCCGCTCTGATGCACCGGAAAGCGCTCGGGCTCGATCAGGTCGGCCTCGCGAGCCGAGGTGCCGGCGGTATAGAGCGGCGGATGCTCGATCAGCCAGACGCGCTCGCGGGCCTTGCCGTCCGCGATCAGCGCCGCGCGCGCGTCCATCTCGGCAACAGCCTCGTCATAGCCGACAAGCGCTCCGGCATGGACCCATTCGACGGGCTCGGAGCCCGGCTGCGGCAGGAATGAAACCGCAAGCGTCTCACGTGTCTTCACGGTGCATTAACTCTGTTTGTTCAACGATCGCTAACCGGCTACCGCCTGTCGCCGGCAGGCTCATGCGCTGAAGCCGGCCGGCAGGCAAGTTTCGTTGGTTGAATTCGCAAGTAGGGTTTCGGAGGCAGGACTTGAAGGCCGATCTCGATCTCGTTTCGGTGGAGCTCACCGTGGTTCTGGGCTCGACTCAGATGCCGATCTACAAATTGCTGCGCATGGGCCGCGGCGCGATCATCGAGCTCAACGCCACCGAGAACGACGAAGTCCAGATTCTCGCCAACAATCACCCCTTCGCGCGCGGCAATGTCGTGGTCAGCGGTTCACGCATCTCGGTTGAGATCACCGAGCTCCTGAAACGCCCCACGGTCTTCAGCGCGCAGACCATTGCCGAAGCCGCCTGAAAAGGATTTCAAAGTTTTCCACACAACGAGCTTGTCGCGGCGGATTCGATTTGTTAGACCCGCGCCGCTCCGGAGTTCACCGCCTCACCGCGGTTTTCTCTTAGCCGCTGCGGTCATGGCGGAATTGGTAGACGCACTACCTTGAGGTGGTAGCGGGGAGACCCGTGGAGGTTCGAGTCCTCTTGACCGCACCAAATTCAGGCTGATGCCTTGAAACGGCGACCCTCGCGGGTCGCCGTTTTGGTTTTCAGCCCCGCCGGCAATCAAATGTGAGGTCGCCGCGGCGCGTTGCCAGCACAGTCCACGGCTGACACAAGAGCCCTTCCCTCGAATCCATGCCTTTTCCTCGAATCGTGGAGTCGGACTGATGGTCGAAGCTGAAAACGCTCCCGACGAATCCGCCACCCGCAGGATTCGTGACGAGGATGGCGCGATCGATCCCGCGCTGGTCGAACAGGTCTCGCAGGCCGTCCTGCTCTCGGACATCACGACGTTGCGCGGCATCGTCGCCGACATGCACGAGGCCGATCTCGGCGCATTGCTGGAAGCGCTCGACGCCGACGAACGCCCGCGCCTGATCTCGCTGCTCGGCTCCTATTTCGACTTCACGGCGCTGACCGAAGTCGACGACACCGTTCGCGAGGAGATTCTCGAAGAGCTCTCGGCCGAGACCGTCGCGGAAGGCGTGCGCGAGCTCGACACTGACGACGCGGTCTACATTCTCGAGGACCTCAACGAGGCGGACAAGCAGGAGGTCCTCGACAAGCTCACGCCCTCCGAGCGCATCGCCCTGCAGCAGGGCCTGGATTATCCCGAGGACACGGCGGGCCGGCGGATGCAGAGCGAGGTCATCGCCGTGCCCCCCTTCTGGACCGTCGGCCAGACCATCGACTTCCTGCGTGACACCGCGGACCTGCCCGACCGATTCTTCGAGATATTCGTGGCCGACCCGGCCCATCATTTCGTCGGCACGGTGCGGCTGGACCGGCTGCTGCGAAATCGGCGCCCCGTGGTGATTTCGCAGCTGCTGGAGGAAGACCGACGGGTCGTCGAGGCGACCGACGAGCTCGAAGACGTGGCGCGCCTGTTCCAGCGCTACAATTTGGTTGCCGCACCGGTGATCGATGCGACCGGTCGTCTCGTCGGCGTGCTGACCATCGACGATATCGTCGACGTCATCGAGGAAGCCGCGGACGAGGATGTGAAACAGCTCGGCGGCGTCAATCCCGACGAAGAGCTATCGGACCCGGTCCGGAAGATCATCTGGAGCCGCTTCAGCTGGCTCTTCGTCAATCTGATGACCTCCTTTCTCGCCGCCGCGGTGATGAGCCTGTTTGAGAATCAACTCGCAAAGGTCGTGGCGCTGGCGATTCTGGCGCCGATCGTGGCGAGCCAGGGCGGCAACGCCGCCACTCAGACCATGACGGTCGCTGTCCGCGCGCTCGCCACGCAGGAGCTTGGCGCCTGGAATCTGCGGCGCTTCTTCACCCGCGAACTCGTCGTCGGCCTCGTGAATGGCTTCGGCTTTGCCGTGATCACCGGCGCCATCGCCGCCGCCTGGTTCGGGAGCGCGGGCCTCGGCGCCGTCATCGCGATCGCGATGGTCATCACCCTGATCTCGGCCGCCATTGCCGGCGTCCTCATTCCACTGGCACTCGACAAACTCGACATCGATCCGGCGATAGCGTCCGGAACCTTCGTCACCACGGTCACCGACGTCGTCGGTTTCTTCGCCTTCCTGGGGATCGCCACAGTTCTGCTCGGCCTGGGGTGACGAACGCGAAAACTTCGGTAACGTAAACCGGGCGTCAAGTTTTCTCCGCAATTCTCCGCGAGATGATCGCCCGTCGCATGTTTCGCCTCCGTTCAGCCCCATTTCTCGCCGTCGCCGCTGCCGCGCTCGCGGTCCTTGGCGGCTGCGTGGCTTTTGAGGGCCGATATCCGCAGAAGGGCGATGCCCGGCCGCATCCCGGCGTCGCGAGCGCCCTGAACTATCCCGTCCAGGGTATCGATATCTCGCGCTGGCAGGGCGAGATCGACTGGGCAGCTGTCAAGGGAGCCGGTACCCGCTTCGTCTACATGAAGGCGACAGAGGGCGGCGACCACATCGACCCCTCCTTTCTGCGCAACTGGGAAGGCGCGCGCCGGGCCGGCGTGCCGCGCGGAGCCTACCACTTCGTCTTCTGGTGCCGCCCCGCCCATGAGCAGGCGGTCTGGTTCAAGCAGCACATCCCGAACGACCCCGGCGCCTTGCCGCCGGTGCTCGATGTCGAGTGGAACGGCCATTCCAAGACCTGCCCGCAGAAGATCGACCGCTCGCTGGCACTGGAGAAGATCCAGCTGATGCTGACCGAGCTCGAGCAGCTCACCGGCAAGAAGCCGATCATCTATACCGACATCACCTTCCACAAGGACGTGCTGGAAGGGCAGTTCAACGATTATCCCTACTGGATCCGCTCGACGGCAGCGAAGCCCGAGACGCGCTACGAGAACCGCCCCTGGGCCTTCTGGCAATTCACCACGACCGGCCGCGTGCCCGGCATCAGGGGCGATGTCGACCGCAACGCATTCTTCGGCGACGAAGAGCAGTTCATCGGCTGGATCAACGGCGAGTTCGACATCGGCCGGAGGCAGTGGACCAAGCGGCGCGCCTCTCCGGCGCAACCCAGCCCCAGCATCGTCAATGATCCGGAATTCGAGCCTCCGGTCAGCCAGGCTCCGCCCACCCCGGTCATCCCCGGCGCGTTGCAGCCGGTGCCGTCCTCGCTGCAGATCGGCGGATAGCAGGCCCGCCGGTTAACCAACCCTGAAATCATCCGCTCGCATCCGAGCGAACGCTTACCGCGCCTTAACCACGACTACCGCACCACTGTTTGCATGCAGGAGGGGCGGATGCCGGCGCGTATGAAGACCGATTACAAGGGACTGCGGTGCTTTCTTGCAGTTCTCGGCCTTGCACTCGGCTGCTCCGGCCCTGCCCTCGCGCTCTATCCCAAGAAGGGCGACGCCTCGCCCCATCACGGCGTCCGCGATGCACGCCGCCAGGCTATCCAGGGCATCGACATCTCGCGCTGGCAGGGCGAGATCGACTGGGCCAAGGTCAAGGATGCCGGCACCCGCTTTGCCTTCATCAAGTCGACCGAGGGTGGCGACCACCTCGACCCTAACTTCCGCAAGAACTGGGAGGGGGCGAAGAAGGCCGGCGTAGCGCGCGGCGCCTACCATTTCGTGTATTGGTGCCGCCCGGCCAAGGACCAGGTGCGCTGGTTCAAGCGCCATATCCCGAAGGACCCGGATGCCCTGCCGCCTGTGCTCGATGTCGAATGGAACGGCGAGTCGGAGAACTGCGGCAAGAAGATCCCGCGCGAGAAGGCGCTCGCCAAGATCAGCGAGATGCTGAAGGGCCTGCAGGAACACACTGGCAAGAAGCCGATCATCTATACCGACATCACCTTCCACGAGGATGTGCTGGAAGGCGAGTTCAACGATCATCCCTACTGGCTGCGCTCGACCGCGGCCCCGCTGCGCCACCGCTATGAGCGCAGCAAATGGGAATTCTGGCAGTTCACCACCACAGGACGCGTGCCCGGCATAACCGGCGACGTCGACCGCAACGCCTTCTTCGGCTCCGAGCGGGAATTCGCGGCCTGGCGCGAGGGCCGTTTCGACATCGGCGCCCGGAAGTGGCGGGGTGGCGAACCGAAAGTGGCCGGCAACCGCGCGCCTGCGACATCGGCCGGCTCCAAGGCTCCTCAGGCTGCCGGCGGCGCGACGCTCAAGATGCTGCCTCCCGCGCGCGTCCCGGGCAAGGCGACCGCCAACCGCGATCCACAAGTGACCGGCTCCCTCGCCCGCGATTGACTTTGCGGCACCCATTGCGCTGTCACGAAGCTGTCATGAGACGCGCGCCCTGATCCCGGGCAGCGCAACCTCTCATGAGAAATCGCCCGCCAGGGCGTGGCCGGAATGCTCCATGATCTGCAATCCCGGGCCGGGTTCGTCTGGGTCTACCATTTTGATTCCGACGGCCGTGCGCATCTCCTTCCTCGCCGCGAGATGCCCGACCTTGCCCTCCCCGAGGCCGAGTTCGTCTGGATCCATCTCGATCTCGTGCATGGCCGCGCCAAGCAATGGGTCGCCGATTGCACCGCCCTGCCCGCCGAGGCGCAGACCCTGTTCCTGACCCAGGACGATCATCAGCGCCTCCATCACAATCGCGATTTTGCCTGGGGCATTACCTTCGACCAGATCCGCGAGGTCGACAGCCCCGCCGACGAAATGGGCATGCTGCACTGGATCATCGCCGACCGGTTCCTGCTGACAGGTCGACGACAGGCCATGCAGGCGACGCGTCTGACGCGCGACGCATTGGAGGGCGGCTACCGGGCGAGCTCGCCGGTGATGCTGTTCGAGCGCATCATCGAGTTCGTCATCGAGGATGTGGCCGAAGCGGTGATGCAACTGACAGAGGACACCGACTCGATCGAGGATCATGTCATCGACGAGCGCGTGAGCGACGAGGCGCGCCGGTTAGGGTTGATCCGCCGGCGGACGGTGAGGCTGCACCGCCAGCTCAACGGCCTGCATCAGCTCTTCCGTCGCTTCTCCGAGAATGCCTCGACGCGGGCTGCGCCAGAGACCGTGAAGAGCGCCGCAAGCCGCCTGCTGCAGCGCGTCGACACCATGCTGACCGACGTCCAGATCGTGCAGCAACGCGCCCGCCTGCTGCAGGACGAGATTGCCTCGCGCCTGACTGCCCAGACCAACAGCCATCTCTATGTGCTCTCGATCCTGACCGCGACGCTGATGCCGGCAACGCTGATCACCGGCCTGTTCGGCGTCAACACCAAAGGCCTGCCCTTCCTCGAGAACGAATGGGGCTTCGTCTATGTCGTGATCCTGTGCGCACTGGCGGCTCTCAGCGTGTATCTGCTGCTCAAGCGCCGCGACATGATCCACTGAGCCCCGGGGCGGGCTCCTGATGCCTCACAGCGCGGCGACCCGCGGGTTCACCTCGACGGTGACATGGGACAGCATCGGCAGCCCGGCGAGTAGCGCCTTGTACGCTGCGGGCGGCTTCGGATGGGTGGCCACGACCGAGACGATCGCCGAGCAATGCCCCGGCCCGACCTGCCAGAGATGCAGGTCTGCGACCTCCGCGCCTTCGGCGGTGAGCCGCGCCTCGATCCCGGCGGCGAGAGCCTTATCGGGCACAGTGTCGAGCAGCACCGCTCCCGAAGCGCGCAGCAATCCGAACGACCAATGTGCGATCACCAACGCACCGACGATGCCCATCGCCGGGTCGAGCCAGACCCAGCCATAAAGGCTGCCGCCGAGCAGCGCGACGATTGCAAGCACGGAGGTGAAAGCATCCGCCAGCACGTGCAGATAGGCCGCCTGCAGATTATGATCCCGCCCACTCCCGGCGTTGTGGTCATGATGGTGATCGTGGTCCGCGCCACCATGGGCATGATGGTGATGGTGATGCGCAGGGCCATGGTCATGTCCGTGCTCGCCCTTCAGCAACCAGGCACTGGCGAGATTGACCGCAAGGCCCAGAACCGCGACGGCAATCGCCTGCCCGAAGACGATCGGCACCGGCTGGACGAGCCGCATCACCGATTCCCAGCCGATGAAGAGAGCGACCAGCGCCAGGACGAGCGCGCTTGCGAAAGCCGCGAGATCGCCGAGCTTGCCGGTGCCGAAGCTGAAACGTGGGTCGCGGGCATGGCGCCGCGCAAAGCGATAGGCGAGAGCCGCGATCAGCAACGCCGCCGCATGGGTCGACATGTGCCAGCCATCGGCGACGAGCGCCATTGAACCGAACAGCGTACCGGCGACGATCTCGCCGACCATCATGATCGTGGTCAGCGCAATGACGATCCAGGTGCGCCGCTCGTTCTCCTGATGATCGGAGCCGAGGAAGACATGCTCGTGACGCAGCGTCAGGCTGGCCAGTTCGGACATGGCAGGAACTCCGGTTGGTTCAAAGATACTTGGTCAGCGCCTTCAGGCTCTCGATCGAGCGCCGCGTCTCGGGTGTCTGCGTGCCTGTCGTCTCGAACAGGTGATGGTCGATATGGTCGAAGATCAGCAGCATCTTGACCTTCTCCAGCGCCTTTTCGACCGCCTGGAGCTGCTGCACCACCTCCGGCACCTCGCGCCCTCCCCCGAGCATCTTCACGACGGTGTCGAGATGGCCCTGCGCCCGGCGCAGCCGTTTGACGATATCGGGATCATGTACGTGGCTCATGTTCATATCCTATCCAGGGGGATAGGATATGTAAATCGAGTGTCGACGCTCCCGCCCCTCTCCGCTGCCGGCAGCGAGCGGCATGGCAGATCACCCGCCGGTGTGGCCACGCCCATCCGGGAGATCGCGCTGGAACAGCCTGACAGGGCCGCAAAGCGCGCTATAACGCTGCAAAGCCGTGCCCCATGCGCGGCGTCTTCCGGGAGGCCACCATGCTCGCCAACGCCCCGCGCCCGTTCAATTTCGATCTCGGCGAGACCGCCGATGCGATCCGCGACACGGTCCACGCCTTCGCGCAGGAGAAGATCGCGCCGCGCGCCGAGGAGATCGACCGCTCGAACCAGTTTCCACGTGACCTCTGGCCGGAGATGGGCGCGCTCGGCCTGCATGGCATCACGGTGAAGGAAGAGGATGGCGGCGCTGGCCTCGGCTATCTCGAGCATGTCGTGGCGATCGAGGAGGTCAGTCGGGCCTCCGCCTCGGTCGGCCTGAGCTACGGTGCCCACTCTAATCTGTGCGTCAACCAGATCGCCCGCAACGGCAATGCCGCGCAGAAGGCGAAGTACCTTCCAAAGCTGATCTCGGGCGAGCATGTCGGATCGCTCGCGATGTCCGAGCCCGGCGCCGGCTCGGACGTGGTCTCGATGAAGACACGGGCCGAGAAGAAGGGCGACCGCTACGTCATCACCGGCAACAAGATGTGGATCACCAACGGCCCGATCGCCGAGACGCTGGTGGTCTACGCCAAGACCGACCCCGCCGCCGGCGCGAAGGGCATCACCGCCTTCCTGATCGAGAAGGGCATGAAGGGCTTCTCGACCGCCCAGAAGCTCGACAAGCTCGGCATGCGCGGTTCGGACACCTGCGAGCTCGTCTTCGAGGCGTGCGAGGTCCCGGAGGAAAACGTGCTCGGCCAAGTCGGGCGCGGCGTCAACGTGCTGATGTCGGGGCTCGACTATGAGCGCGTTGTGCTCTCGGCCGGGCCGCTCGGCATCATGCAGGCGGCCATGGACGTGGTCATGCCTTATATCCACGAGCGCAAGCAGTTCGGCCAGTCGATCGGCGAGTTCCAGCTCGTCCAGGGCAAGGTCGCCGACATGTATGTGATGATGAATGCCTGCAAGGCCTATGTGTATGCCGTCGCCAAGGCCTGCGACCGCGGCGAGACCACGCGAGAGGATGCCGCCGGCGCCATCCTGATCGCGGCAGAGAAGGCGACGCAGATCGCGCTCGACGCCATCCAGCTTCTGGGCGGCAACGGCTATATCAACGATTATCCGACCGGCCGCCTGCTGCGCGATGCAAAGCTCTATGAGATCGGAGCCGGCACCAGCGAGATCCGCCGCATGCTGATCGGCCGCGAGCTGTTCCAGAAGACGAAATAGGCCAATGCCCCTCTATTTCGCCTATGGTCTGAATATGGACATCGCCGGGATGGCCAAGCGCTGTCCCGGTTCGAAGCCGCTTGGTCTCGCGCGCCTGCCGCGCCATCGCTTCATCGTGACGAGCGACGGCTATGCCTCGGCTGTTCGCGACCCGCGCGAGACCGTCCATGGCGTGCTCTGGGATTGCTCGCTCGGCGACATCCGCGCACTCGACAAGTTCGAGGACATCGCCAGCGGTCTCTATGTGAAGATCAGCCAGCCGGTCATCGTCGAGGGCGGCGCCAAGCGAGCCCTGGTCTATGTCGGCCGCAGCGGCACGCTCGGAAAGCCACGCCCCGGCTATATGGAAACCGTCATCGCCAGCGCCAAACACTGGGCGTTGCCAGAGGCTTACGTTACAGGCCTGAATCGATTTCTGACCAAACCGAATCTCGACATGAAGTCGTTGAATCCAGATGTCAGCGCGGAGCTTCCGCCCGGTCCCGTCGCGGGTGTCCGGCCGCGAGCCCTGGCTCCGAAATAGGTCGCCCGGAACCTTCTCGATTTGCCCCCCGCAGGCAGGTGAGGACGCGTCATGATCGGGACAGGCCCGACCATGATACGAACAGCACGTCCCCGGGGGGGCTGGCGGCCTATGCCGCCAGACCTTTTGCCAGTTCGCTGACCTGTTTCTCGAACAGCGCGCGATAGGCGCCGTTCTCGCGGGTCAGCAGCGCCTCGTGGCTGCCTTCTTCGACGACCCTGCCGCGATCGAAGACCAGGATGCGGTCCATCGCCCGCACCGTCGAAAGCCGGTGCGCAATGACGATGGTGGTGCGCCCCTGCATCAGGCGCTCCATCGCCTCCTGGATCAGCGCCTCCGATTCCGAATCGAGGCTCGAGGTTGCCTCGTCCAGGATCAGGATCGGCGCATCGGCCAGGAAGGCGCGCGCGAGCGCAACACGCTGGCGCTCGCCACCCGAAAGCTTGACGCCGCGCTCACCGACCAGCGTCGCGTAGCCCTTGGGCAGACGCATGATGAAGTCATGCGCGTTGGCGAGCTTCGCCGCCTGGACAATCCGGGCCATCGAGGCGCCCGGCTTGGCATAGGCGATGTTCTCCGCCAGCGAGCGGTGGAACAGCACCGGCTCCTGTTGCACGATGGCGATCTGCGCCCGCAGGGAGGTCTGCGTCACATCCGCGATATCGCGTCCGTCGATGGCGATGCGCCCGCCCGAGACGTCGTAGAGCCGCTGCACCAGTTTGACGAAGGTCGTCTTGCCGGAGCCGGAGCGCCCGACCAGCCCCACCTTTTCGCCAGCCCGGATCGTCAGCGAGAAATCGCGATAGAGTGGCTCGACATGACCTCCATAATGGAAGGTCACCCGCTCGAAAGCGATCTCGCCCGCCGGCACCACCATGTCGGTGGCACCCAGGCGATCGGGCACGCCATAGGGATGGGCGTGCATGGCGACGAGTTCCTCCATGTCGTTCACCGAACGCTGGAGATTGTGCACGTGCTGGCCGACATCGCGCAGATAGCCGTGAACGACCGCGTATGAGGTCAGCACGAAGGCGACGTCACCCGGGGTGGCCTGACCGTTGGCCCAAAGCCAGATGACGAGGCCGATGACCGCGGCGCGAAGCGCCAGCAGGACGATCTGCTGGGCCGTGCCCGAGGTCGTGCCGCGCACCCAAGTCCGGCGGGTCCTGAGAGCCCATTTCGCCAGGACGCCGGCCAGGCGACCATCCTCGCGCAATTCGGCGCCATAGGCCTTGACCACCGGGTTGCAGGAGATCGCATCAGCCAATGCACCGCCGACACGCGTGTCCCAGCTATTGGCAAGCCGCGCAGCCGGCGCGACATAGCTGAGCGACAGCGCGATCGTGACACCGACATAGATCACCGAGCCGAGGAAGACGACGAGGCCCATCGCCGGCCAATGCCATGCCAAAAGTGCCGTCGTGCCCACCAGCACGACGAGCGACGGCAACAGCGCGATCAGGACCGTATCGGTCAGCAGGTCGAGGGCCCACATTCCGCGGGTGATCTTGCGCACCGTCGAACCGGCGAAATTGTTGGCGTGCCAATCGGTCGAGAAGCGTTGCAGACGTGCGAACGCCTCCTGCGCCGTCTCGCTCATGGTGCGCAACGTCATGCCGGTAATGCCGATGAAGCCGAGATGCCGGAACAGCACGCTGACCGCACCGAGTGCGAGCATCGCGCCCAGCGCCCATAGCGCCGCATCGAGTGCGCTGGCACCCTCGCCCGCCACCGCATCGACGAGGCGGCCGGCATAAAGCGGCATGAACAGGTCGGCGGCAGTCGCCGCCATCATGGCACCGGCAACGCCGAGAACCGGCCCTGGTCGGCGCGCCCAGTGCCGGAATGTGAAGCCGAGAACGGCTCGAAACGGCTCCTGCCGCCCGGTTGACGATTGAAGAGACATAGAAATCATTCGGCGCCGCGCGGGAGCCGACTCCAAATCAGGTGGAGCCGATGCGAATGCGATCGTCTCCGGATGAAACGTAGAGATGAAAAACCCTGGCTGGGGACCGCCTCAGGCGGGCCGCGGCAATGTCCGACCTAGTGGCGGGACATTCGTGGGGGAGTGGCGACGATGATCATGAATTGCATTCAGCCCTCCCCTTTCGCGTGTTGAAGCCAAGGCGGACAACATGCCGCATCGGCAGCGAACGCGCAAGCCGCTTCATTTGCAACCAGGGCATGTGTGGCCTCAGGGGCACAGGCAATCCTGGGGCAACCCGAGAAAGCGGAACGGCCGAGCCTCGCGGAAGGCGCCCGTAGCATCTTCCCGCAAGGGTATAGCTCTGGTGCTCGCCGAGACCGAGCTTCATCACCTTGCCACGTTCCGGCAAAAAATCGACCGCCTTGAGGTCGACCCAGAACGTATTCGGCGTCAGAGCCGGTTCGAAGACGCAAAGCTTGCGCTTGTGATCGATCGCCGTACGCCAGCGCGTCGAAGAAATATCCGGCTCAACTACCAGAATAAGGCAAGCAGCCTGACGGCGATCACCAGCAGGAAGGCGACAATGATCGTGCCGAGCACCTGCTGACGCTTGGCGCGATCGGGAAACTGGCGAGCCAGCAGGCGCCCAAGCGGCTTGCGGAAGATGAAACCGGCGACGAGCAGAACGATCAGGATATGGGACAAGATGCGGGCCTAGCCCTTGTCGCTGGCGTTTCGCGGCTCCGGCGCATCGAAGGGCGCACCCGCCTTCTTCCAGGCGCCGAACCCGCCCGCGATATGCGCCACCGGCTTCAGCCCCATCTCCTGCGCGGCCTGCGCAGCGAGCGCCGAACGCCAGCCGCCGGCGCAGAAGAAGACGAAGCGATTGTCCTGCTGAAACACCGGCTTGGCATAGGGACTTTCCGGATCGATCCAGAATTCGAGCATGCCGCGCGGGCAATGGAAGGCACCGGGCATGCGCCCTTCCCGCTCCAGCTCACGCGGATCGCGCAGATCGACGAAGACGACGTCGTCATTGCCGACCAGTGCATTCGCCTGCTCGACGGAGAGCGTCTCGACCTTGGCCTCGGCTTCCGCCAGCAATGCCTTGTAGCCCTTGGTGATCACTTGCGGCATTGCCGGCCTCCATCTCGTCGGCGGCACCGTGGCCGCTCGGACACATCGCGTCAATCGCGAGCTTGCAGCGCGGCCATGCCGACAGCACTCTGGCCCAAAGGAGGCGATTCATGGCCGGCTTCACGACGATCGATATGATCGCCCTCATCTTCTTCGTTGCCTCATGGCTTGGCTATGGCGTGGCCGTGGAAAAGGGCCCGCATGCGGAGCGAAGCCTGAATTCCCGGATGAATCTCCGTCGCGCCCGCTGGATTCAGGAATCGGTGCGGCGCGAAAACCGCATCATCGATACCCAGGTGATGAACGGGCTGCAGAACGGCACGGCCTTCTTCGCCTCGACCTCGCTGATCGCGATCGGCGGCTCGCTCGCCCTGCTGCAGTCCACCGACCGCGTCGTCGCGATCTTCGCCGATCTGCCCTTCACCGCGCCGACGTCTCGCGCCGCCTGGGAGATCAAGGTCATCGGGCTTGCCGTGATCTTCGCCCATGCCTTCTTCAAGTTCGCCTGGAGCTACCGGCTCTTCAACTACTGCGCGATCCTTCTCGGCGCGATCCCGCCAAGGGAACGGCTGGAAGAGCAGGAGACGAAGGAGGCCGTCCGCGAGACCATCGCGATGAACATCGCCGCCGGGCGGCATTTCAACCGCGGACAGCGCGCCTTCTTCTTTGCGCTCGCCTATCTCGGCTGGTTCATCGATCCCTGGCTGTTCCTCACCGCAACAGCCGCCGTGCTGACGGTGATGTGGCGCCGCCAGTTCGCGTCGGAATCCGCGCGAATCTTCACAAGGCCCGGTCACTGATTCGCGCTGGCCGGCCGCCACGATTGCGCTGGACACCGGCTGAATCTCCGTGAGACCGTCCGACCCGGGGGCGAGCCGATCCGCGGATCAGGAGGCCAGCATGAGCAAGCAGACAGCAATTGTCCTGGTGCATGGTTTCTGGGGCAATGCCTCACACTGGAACAGGGTGATCCTCGAACTCTCCCGCAAGGGCTACGCATCGCTCCACGCCGTCGAGATGCCGCTGACCTCGCTGGCCGATGACGCCGAGCGCACCCGCAAGATGGTGGCGCAGCAGAAGGGCCCGGTGCTGCTGGTCGGGCACTCCTACGGCGGCGCAGTGATCACGGAAGCCGGAGATCTGCCCAATGTGGTGGGGCTCGTCTATATAGCCGCCTTTGCCCCTGACGCCGGTGAGAGCCCCGGCGGAATCACTCAGGAGCCCCCCCCAGAGGCGGCGGCGAACCTCTCTCCCGACAGCGACGGCTATCTCTGGGTCCTGCCCGACAAATTCCACGAGAGCTTCTGCCCTGACCTGACGCCCGAAGAGGGGTTCGTGATGGGGGTGACGCAGAAGGCGCCGCTTGCCAGCACCTTCGGCGACACGATCACCGCTCCGGCCTGGAAGAAGAAGCCATCCTGGTACCAGATCTCTGGTGAGGACCGGATGATCGCGCCTGCGAACCAGGAGCGCATGTCGGCCCGCCTCAACGCGCGCAAGGTCATCACGCTCGCTGCCAGCCACGCTTCGCTCGCCTCCAAACCGGCCGAGGTCGCGGCCCTGATCGACGAAGCAGCGAAGGCGACCGCACCGGGCTGAGCCCCTCGTCTCCGCCCTGCCGCGACGGGCGACCGCAGCGCCACCGCATCACGCGGCAAGGCAAGGCGATCCCTCCGCCCTGGCCTCACTGCTTGACGAATCCTGCATCCCTGCCTCTCTGGGAGGTATGACCGATCACGTTGACGCCCTCGAAGCCGCCATACTCGACCTGCTCGCTGAAGCAGGACCGGGTCGTACGATCAGCGCGATGGATGCCGCGCGCCGCGTCGGCGGCGACCATCCCGATGGCTGGGGTCCGCTGATGCAGCCGATCCGGCGCATCGCCGTGCGGATGATGAAGGAAGGCCGCCTGGTCATTACCCGAAAGGGCCGCCCGGTGGATCCGGACGATTTCCGCGGCGTCTACCGCCTCTCATTGCCAAGCAGTGAATAGGCTCGGCGCTCGCAACGTCAGGGAGCGGGGAACAACGCATCCGTATAGCCGGCGGCGTAATAGGCAACGAGACCAGCCCATTCCTTGAAGGCGAGCTCTGCGATGTCGAGGCCGCGCGACGCCTCGCGGTAGGGCCGGAAGAAATCGGCCTGCTCATTGCCCGAGAGATAGTCGACCGGAAATGCCTCGACCGCGAATCCGGCCTTGCGAAAGACGCCCATCGCACGCGGCATGTGCCAGGCCGAGGTCAGGAGCAGCCAGCGCTCGCCCGGTTTCGGCATCACGAGGTCTCGGGTGAATATCGCGTTCTCGCGGGTATTGCGCGACTTGTCCTCGAGCACCACCCGCTCGGGCGGCAGGCCCAGCGCCTCGAACAGCAACCTGGCGCCATCGGCCTCCGTCCTGATCACGGGCGAGAGCAGATTGGCGCCGCCCCCGGTGAAAGCGATCTTCGCCTCCGGATGCAGCCTGGCGAGCTCGACCGCCTTGGTCATGCGGGCCGCCGCGTGGTTCAGCACGATGTCGCCGCGCGCGACGCCGATTGCACCGCCCAGCACAATGACGCCGGTAACCGGCCCCCTGACCGCGTCCTGCTGCGGAAAGCGGTTTTCCAGCGGCCGCACGATGATGCGCGGCAGCGGGCTGAAGGACAGCACCAGGATGCCGAGCATAGCCAAACCGCCGAGCCAGCGCGCCGGGCGCGCGAAGCGGGTAAAGGCCAGCAGCGCCGCCAAGGCCGCCAGCAGGATCAGCAGATTCACGGGCGAGAACAGGAACCAGATAATCTTTGACAGGAAGAAAAACATCGGCGGACTCCGGAACGCACCGGCTGTCTAAGCATCGGCTCGAAAACCGGGTTGCGGTCTTCGGGACAGCTGATGCAAACACAGAAGGCTAGATCATCGCACCGGATGCGATATCCGGTGCGATGATCTAGCCGATGAAGAGACGCCGCCGCATTAACGACGGAACAACGCTCAACGGATAATGCTGGGTGGATTGGAGGGGCGGCGCACCGGACTGCGCTGGCCGACCATTCGCTCGAGCTCGAGCGAACGGCTGGCCACCTCGCGCAACATGCAGCCCGCCTGCATCCCGGCCACGCGGGCAGACGGCTGCATGCTCCCGTAGAACGCGCATTTCTGCGCGGCATAGCCTTCCCAGGCAACCTGAAGCGCGGCGAACTGGCCGCGCGCGCCGCCGTCGGCATTGCGCATCACCGCCACGCTGGCAAAAGTCAGGCGCTCGCGCCAGACCGCCTCTTCTCGCCTCGCGCAATCGGCTTCGGCAGCGCGCCGATCGCCTGACGCCGTTCGCACGCACGTGACCGCAACCGAACCGATACAGGAACTGGCGGCAGTACCGCTCTGGCTCAGGCAGGACACCATCTGCATGCGATCGGCCGACAGCTCCGGGCTCGACCGAGCCGACTGCGCCCCAGCGCCGCCGGCAGTCATTGCCGCCAATCCGAATGCAAGCAAGCCGAATGCAAGAATTCCCAAGCGGGTCATGGTCACCATCATGTCAACCTCTGCGGGGACGGCAAGGCGGCGACACGCTCACGTGATCGGCAGGGGCAGCGCCGGCTTCGCAGCAGGCCTGGCAACCACTGTCTCGTACCAGCGCTGGACATTCGGCCGGGACGCACGCGGCACCGGCATGTTGAGCCAGCGATGCGCGCCCGGCGCGACGGAGATGTCCGCCATGCCGAAGCGCGAGCCGGCAAGGTAGTCCCGCGAAGCCAGATGCGCCTCGAGGACGTCCAGCTTCGCCTCCGTCTTGGCGATGGAGGCCTCGATGACGGCCATGTCACGCTTCTCTGCCGGCGTCCGTATCAGACCGAGGAAGGCCGGAGCCATCGCCGGCTGCAGCTCGGCAATCATCCAGTCCATCCAACGATCGGCATCGGCGCGGCGCGAGGGATCCTCCTCCCAGATCCAGCCCGCCCCGTAGCGAGCTGCGAGATAACGCACGATGCTGCTGGACTCCCAGATACAGACTTCTCCGTCCTCCAGAACGGGGATCATGCCGTTGGGGTTCTTGGCGAGATAGGCCGGCTCACGATTGCCCCCGAAGGTGCCGCCAAGATCGATCCGCTCAAAGCTCTGGCCAACCTCACCGGCCGCCCAGACGGCCTTCTGCACATTGATGGAGCTGATCCGTCCCCAGATCGTCAGCATGAAGAGCTCCCCGCCACCCTTTGGCCGGACAGACTTTCCTGCCTGACGCCACGGAAAGCAAATCGTTCTATCTGCCGGCGGTCTGCCGCCTCAAGCTCAGGCAAATTCCATGATCACGGCATCGACCGCGAGCGAATCGCCCTCCTTGGCGAGGATCTTCGCGATGGTGACGTCCTTCTCGGCACGCAGCACGTTCTCCATCTTCATCGCTTCGACCATGCAGAGCGCCTCGCCGGCCTTGACCTCCTGGCCGACCTTCACCGACACGGCCTTGACCAGCCCCGGCATCGGACAGAGCAGGAATTTTCCGGTATCGGCCGCAACCTTCTCCGGCATCAGCGCGGCAAGCTCGGCCTCGCGCGGCGTATAGACATGGGCGCTGGCATAGGCTCCGGCGTGGCCAAGCGATACGCCATTGAGGATCGCCCTCACCTGCGCCGCAATCGAGACACCATCGAGCGTGCCGCGCCAGACCGGTTCACCCGGCCGCCAGTCGGAGGCGATCGCCAATGAACGGTCGCCGAAGCTGACGAGGATCGTCTCGCCCTGCTCCGCCACGATGCCCTCGAAGCGCTCACCGCCGAGCGTCACGATGCGGGTGCGTTCGAACTCAACCTTCCGCCAACCCTCCATCTGGGCCGAGACATGTCGCTTGCGCTGGTTGAGACGGTGGTCGCAGGCGATCGCGATCGCGGCCATGCGAAGCGCGATCTCTCCCTTCGGCTGCGGCAGGGAAAAGCCTTCCGGAAACTCCTCGGCGATGAAGCCCGTCGACAAGTGTCCGGCGATCCAGCGCGGATGCTGCATCAGCGCCGAGACGAACGGGATGTTATGGCGGATGCCCTCGATGGCAAAACCGTCGAGAGCACGGGCCTGCGCCTTGATCGCCGCCTCGCGCGTCGGCGCGTGGGTCACGAGTTTTGCAATCATCGGGTCGTAATAGATCGAGATTTCGCCGCCTTCGAAGACACCGGTGTCATTGCGGACGGTCGCCTCGCCATCCGGACCTTCGGCCGGGGGGCGATAGGTCACCAGCCGGCCCGTCGATGGCAGGAAATTACGGGTCGGGTCCTCCGCATAGACGCGGGATTCGACAGCCCAGCCGTTCAGTTTGACATCGGCCTGCGTCAGCCGAAGCTTTTCGCCATAGGCGACACGGATCATTTCCTCGACGAGGTCGATGCCGGTGATCATCTCGGTGACGGGATGCTCGACCTGGAGCCGGGTGTTCATCTCGAGGAAGAAGAAGGAGCGGTCCTGCCCTGCGACGAACTCGACCGTTCCGGCCGAATCATAATTCACCGCCTTGGCGAGGGCCACCGCCTGCTCGCCCATCTTGCGCCGGGTCGCCTCGTCGAGCAGCGGCGATGGCGCCTCCTCGACAACCTTCTGGTTGCGGCGCTGGATCGAGCACTCGCGCTCGCCGAGATAGATGACGTTGCCGTGCTTGTCGCCAAGCACCTGGATCTCGATATGACGCGGGTCGACGATGAACTTCTCGATGAAGACGCGGTCGTCGCCAAATGAGGACGCCGCTTCCGATTTCGCCCGGGCAAAGCCTTCGGCGACTTCACCGGCCGAATGGGCAATGCGCATGCCCTTGCCGCCGCCGCCGGCCGAGGCCTTGATCATCACGGGATAGCCGATCTCGTCGGCGATCTTCACGGCTTCGGTGGGGTCTTCGATGACGCCGAGATGGCCGGGGACGGTCGAGACCTTGGCTGCGGCAGCCGCCTTCTTCGACTCGATCTTGTCACCCATCGCGGCAATCGCGCCGGGATTGGGGCCGATGAAGACGATACCCGCATCCTTGAGCGCCTGGGCGAAGGCCTCGCGCTCGGACAGGAAACCATAGCCGGGATGGACAGCCTCTGCCCCCGTCGCCTTGCAGGCGGCGATGATCCTGTCGATCAGCAGATAGGATTCGGCCGCGGGCGCAGCGCCGACATGCACCGCCTCATCCGCCATCTCGACATGGAGCGCGTCGCGGTCGGCATCCGAATAGACGGCAACCGTCTTGATGCCCATCCGTCGCGCGGTCTTGATGACACGGCAGGCGATCTCGCCACGGTTCGCGATCAGAATCTTCGTGAACATGGGTGGCGTCTCCCGGCTGTCTGAAAACACTGTGACAGTCGGGGTTTATTGGAGGCCGCAGCCCGCGTCCACTGATGCGAAAGTTCGGGAATGGGCGGCGGGCTGTGCGCGACCGCCTGATCAGTTCGTCCGAAGAACGCGTTCGAGGCGCTCGCCCGGCACCATGAATGTGCTCTTGCGCATGGCGAAGGCGATCAGCATCTCGTCGCAGCGGTCTGCCTCGCGCACGATCTCGAAGGCAATGCGTCGCGCCGTCTCGGTCGGGCCCTCGCCGGCAGAGAGCGTCGTCACCAGCCAATGTGCCTTCTCGCGATCGATCACGCCCGTCGGGCGGCTTTCCCAGACAGCGAAGTCGACGACCAGCGTGACCAGGTAATTCGCGAAGGAAGCGCTGGTCGCGACGACAGCTCGATCCAGCGCAATCAGAACATCGATGACATCGCGCGTCATCACGCTATCGACCAAGATTTCGCGCTGAAGCATCTTGGTGTCTTGATCGTCGATCGCGCGCTTTTCCATCACGCGATCGACGAATTCACGGAGCTCATGACCAATCATCGTTCGACTCCTGCCCAGCTTTATTTTGCGCCGGTGCGTTCCTGTTGTAGGAACACCATGACGCGGCATCCGCCAGCAGGTGGTTAACGGCCAAATCTGAACTTCTGTTCAGGTTAAACGGCCCTGATCGGACGTGGTTGCGAGGATGTTACTGAAGTGCCGCCCATGCATTGGGTAGCGGTCGAAATCCGGCACTGAATCGGTTTCCGCTCGACGGCACGCCGTCCTGCTCGCCGCGATGACGGGCCCTCCGTGCTTCTCTCCTACGGTCAGGGCGTTTCGCAGCGCAGTTTGCAGCGATTTCCGCTTCGGCCGGGGGCGAGGGTGCGAAGCGATGGCGTGGATCAGCTCTCGCGCCGATCCGTCGGCGTGAAGAGCCACAGCCCCCGATCGGAGCGGAACGTCGCAGCGCCCTCGCCGCCGCCCTCAGGTCGGCTCAGCCACCGCCAGCCCGTCAATGATGCCCGTCAACTCCGCACAATCGGTGAGGACATGGCGCGCGCCGAGCGCCTGCAGGGATGCCACGGGCTGGAAGCCCCAGGAGACGGCAACCGGCGTTACCCCGGCGGCAACCGCCATCTGGATATCGAAGGAACTGTCGCCGACCATCAGGGTGCGTTCCGGCCGCGCGCCGGTTTCCCTCATCGCCTGCAGGATCATGCCGGGATGGGGCTTGGACGGTGCATCATCGGCCGTCTGGATCGTCGCCATATGCTGACGCCAGCCATAGCGCTCGACAATGTAGTCCGCGCCCCGACGCGACTTGCCGGTCGCGATGCCGAGCACCGTATCGGTCCGCGCAACCAGCGCGTCCAGCATAGCGGCAACGCCCGGGAAGAGTGGCTCGGCGAGGCTTGGATCGGTCTCGGCCTGCCGCCGCATGGCGCCGAATACTTCTCTGTAGGTTTCTGTCAGCTGGTCGTCGGGGCGTTCCAGCCCCGCAAGCTGCATCAGCGCAATATCCAGCGTCAGCCCGACGATGCCGAGCCCCGCCTCGCGGCCTGGATAGACCAGGCCGCAGCGCTTGAAGGTCTCGACCTGGGCGCCGAGGATGATGGCGGCTGAATCGATCAGCGTGCCATCGAGATCGAATATGACGAGGTTCATGCTGGCGCTTTATCGTGGATCACGACTGCGATCCACTGCGCCCGGCGCGGCTCCGTTATGACCGGCTCTCGCGCGCGCAATCCGCGACCGCCTTGCGCAGGTCTTCGCCATCGAGCCCTTTCGCGCGGCTCTCCTTGCGACATTCGGCACGGGCCGCCAGATCTGGCCGCTTCGCCTTGAAACAGGCGGCCAGTGCTTCGCGTCGCGCCGCTCCAGTCAGGCTTCCCTGATCGGCTTCCGTCTTGCAGGAGGCACGTGCCGTCACGGCCGTGGGCTTGCCGTCGCGGGTCAGTCCATCGCGGGCATAGAGTTGGACCCCCGGAAACTTCGCCTGCATGCAATCGCGCATGGCCTGGCGCAAATCGTCGCCACTCAGCGCAATATGTTCGGCGACACAATCCTGCCGCGCCTTGGCGCGCTCGACGCGCGGCACAGGCTCATCTGCCGCCGCAGCGGCAGCAGCTTGTGGGGCGGATGGTGACTGCGCAGCGGCAGATGTGGCAAGCGAAAGGGTCAGGCCGGCAAGAACGAAGGCGAAACGCGTCATGGGAGCACCTGCGTAAGAGTGTCGAGAACAAAATTAGAACATATCCATTTTTGTTCTGCAAGCGTTCTCTTACGCTAGGTCATACCAAGACCTATTCGTCGGGCGCGTCCACGATCGGGTCATAGCGCTCGTCCTCGAAACCGAGCAGGTTCCAGGACTGGCGCATATGTGGCGGCAGCGGCGCGCTGACATCGATCGTGCCCTTGCCGCGCGGATGCGGCAGCACGATGCGGCGAGCCAGCAGATGCAGCTTGTTCTGGATGCCGCCCGGCAGCTCCCAGTTTTGAATGTTGAAGTATTTGGGATCACCGACGATCGGGTGGCCGATATGGGCGGCATGCGCGCGCAATTGATGGGTGCGGCCGGTCACAGGCTTCAGCGACAGCCAGCCGAGCTTCTGCGCCGCGGTCTCGACCACCGCGTAATAGGTCACGGCATGCATCGCACCGTCGTCGCCATGTTTGGCGACCGCCATCCGCTGATCGCCATCATAGGCTTCCTCGCGGGCGAGATAGGTCGAGATCCGGCCCTGCCGGACGCGCGGGACGCCGGCAACCAGCGCCCAGTAGACCTTGCGGGCCGAGCGCGAACGAAAGGTCTTTGCCAGCGTCGCCGCCGCAAAGCGCGATTTGGCGATGACGAGGCAGCCGGACGTATCCTTGTCGAGCCGGTGCACAAGGCGCGGCTTCTGGCCGTCCTTGCCGGTCAGTGCATCGAGCATGCCGTCGACATGGCGGGTGGTGCCGGAGCCGCCTTGCACCGCCAGGCCGGCAGGCTTGTTGAGGACCATGACATCGTCATCCTCGTAGAGGGTGATCGAGCGAAGGAACTCGACCGTGTCGGAATCGGCCCTGACCGAACGCGGACGCTCCGCCTGCTGCTCGAGCTTCAGCGGCGGAATGCGCACAGTCTGGCCGGCTTCGAGCCGGTCCTTGCTGTCGGCGCGCTTGCCATTGACGCGCAGCTCGCCCTTCCGGACGATCCGCTGGATGTGGCTGAAGGACAGTTGCGGAAAGCGTGTCTCAAGGAAGCGATCGATCCGCATCTCGTTCTCGTCTGGCGTCACGACGAGTTGCTGAACGCCGGTGGCAAGCACCTCGGCGGTCACAGCCTTGACCTCCGCCCGCGTCGGTCCGGCTGGGCGCTGCGCCCGTTGCGCTGGCGATCTGCCGATCGGTTCCCGGCGCGCGACGTCCTCGCCCTCGCCCGGCCTGGCCTGGCCCGAAGCGCGCGCCTGCCGGCCCGCGTCATGGCTTGGCCGCTTCTTCCTGGCACCGGCTGCAGGAGGCCTGCCGCCGCGACCCGTTTGCCCCTTGCCGCCGGAGCCCTTGCTGCCGGAGCCCTTGCCACCTTGCCTCATGATAGCCCCCGGACGAGTGCGAGCCCACCAACCAGCGCTGCCAGAGACAGCGCGACGGAGCCCAGAACATAAATGGTGGCGAAGCCCAGTTGGCCGCGCTCCCAGAGCAGAACGGCCTCAAGCGAGAAGGCCGAGAAAGTCGTGAATCCGCCCAGGACGCCTGTGGTCAGGAAGAGGCGCGCCTGTTGCGACCAGCCCTCGCCCGCCTTGAAAGCGAGCCAGCCGATGATCAGCCCCATGATCCCCGAACCGAGAATATTGATGGCCATTGTGCCATAGGGAAAACCCGTCCCCAGCCATTTCAGCGAGGTGTAGTTGACCCCGTGTCGCAGCGCGCCGCCGATGCCGGCGCCCAGGAAGACGAGAAACGTGGATGTCATCGTCCTGCAATAGCCAGCACATCCAACCTGTACAAACGAAATCCGGTCCCAGCATGCGACAATCACGGGAGTGCGGGCCTCTCACGGCGCAATTGACACACCCGGAGCCCGTGACGACAGATGACCACCGACACCAATGCCTTGGAGCCGCCCGCCACCCATGACCGACGTGACAGGCCGCGCCAAGGAGATGCCCTGCCTGCGTCGCATCTGGACGATCGCAGCCCGGCTCCTGCTTGGCTTGCCGGCCTTCGCAGCACTGACCGGGGAAGCAGTCGCACTCCCGCCGCCCAAGGGCCTGAAACCCGCCCGGCCCCCGAGCCTCGCACGCAGTTGCACGATCACGCCGACCGAGCTTGAGCCCCTCTTCGCCAGCACGGCCGATCCCCGGCCGCAGGAGGAGGAGGAGGATGGCAGCGAGGACGACGAGGAGGACGAGGACGACGACAGCATCCCCGGCGTGATCCTGCCCGGCTCCGCCACCTGCCTTTCGGTGTCGGGCACCGTCAGCGCCGGCCTGCAAAATGACAGTGTCCGGGCATCGCGCTCCGCTGCCTTGCCCCCGTCGAGCCTGACGTCCTTTCCGACAAGCGCGTCTCTTCGCATCGCGACATCGCATGAGCTCGCCTCTGGCCTGCGCGTCGGCAGCGCCTTCTCCTTCACCATGCAGAACCCGGTCAACGATGTCGCAGGGCTCACCCTGGACGAGGCGACAGTCCTCGTCGGGCCCTGGACCTTCGGCCTGGACACCTCGCGCTTCAGCTTCTGGACAGGCGACGAATTCGTCTTCAGCACGCGGGCGCCAAGCCGGACAGTCGGGTTATTAGCAGTCGAACTGCCGCTGACGGAAACCTGGGTGGCGACACTCGCCATGGAGGATCCGACGCTTGGCACGACCTCTTCGCTGCCAGTTGCGGCCGGGCGCGTGCCGGATGGCGTGGCACGGCTCGCCTATCAGTCAGGCGCGTGGACGTTGCATGGCGCGTTGGCGCTACGCGACATCCCCGGCAGAAACTCACGATTGGGACGCGCCGGAATTCTGGGCGCGACCTATGAGACCGAGATCCTGGGGCGTCCCGGCAGCATCACGGCCCAGATTGCAGGTGCCGTCGACGCAGCTCCCTATATCGGCTCGCAACTCGACGCGGCCATCGTTCGGACGGTGCTGCTCGGCAGCGACCCGACCCGCGGCTTCTCGACCGCCCTTGTCTTGCGTCGGGAATGGACCGACGAGATCGCGACCAATTTCTACGTCAGCCGCTACCAGCTATCGGTTCCACTGATCGACCAGGCGAAGGGCAAGATCAGCATCGACCGCGCCACCGCAAATCTGGTCTGGACACCGGTCGAGGGTCTCAAGGCCGGGGTCGAAGCGTCGGTCGCACAAGCCCGAATATCGCTGACCGGGCGGCAGGTCGCCGCGGGGCTGGCGGGGCGTCTGATCTCGACTCAGGTCTTCATAGAGCGCGCGTTCTGAAGCATCGCCCCGCAAAATGGATCGCGGTCTTCGGAAGCGCCGATGCGAACGCAGAAGGTCGGATGATCGGACCCGATACGATATCCCGTCCGATGATCTGATCTTCTACCTGCCGCGCTCGGCCCTGAGCTTTTCCCAGTATTCCAGCCGTTTCCGGATCTCGCGCTCGAAGCCGCGCTCGGGCGGATCGTAGAAGAGCTGCCGGCCGAGCGTATCGGGCCAGTAGTTCTGGCCGGAGAAGGCATCGGGGGCGTCGTGGTCATAGGCGTAGTCGGCGCCGTAGCCCTCTTCCTTCATCAGCTTCGTCGGCGCGTTCAGAATGGTCTTGGGTGGCATCAGCGAGCCGCCCTCCTTGGCCGCGCGCCGCGCCGCCTTGTAGGCGATATAGGCCGCGTTCGATTTCGGCGCGGTCGCCAGATAAATCACCGTGTTGGCGAGTGCGAGCTCGCCCTCGGGCGAGCCCAGCTGTTCATAGGTCTCGGCCGCGGCGCGGGCATGGACGAGCGCCTGCGGGTCGGCGAGCCCGATATCCTCCACCGCCATGCGCACCAGCCGCCGCGCCAGGAAACGTGGATCCTCGCCGGCATCGAGCATGCGGGCGAAGTAATAGAGAGCCGCATCCGGATCAGAGCCGCGGATCGTCTTATGCAGTGCCGAGATCAGGTTGTAGTGGCCGTCCTGCGCCTTGTCGTAGATCGGTGCGCGGCGCTGGATCACCTCGGCGAGACCGGCCTCGTCGAAGATCTCGTCCGGTTTGGCGGCGCGCCAGATTTCCTCGGCCAACGTCAGTGCCGCCCTCCCGTCGCCATCGGCAAAGCGGGCAACTGCCAGCCGCGCCTCCGGCGTCAACGGCAGTTCCTTGTTCTCGAGCACCTCGGCCCGGCCGAGCAGAAAGAGCAGCGCGCTCTCGTCGAGAGATTGGAATGTGAGCACCCGCGCCCGCGACAGAAGTGCGGCGTTGAGCGCAAAGGATGGATTCTCGGTTGTGGCACCGACCAGCGTGATCGTGCCGTCCTCCATGACTGGCAGGAACGCATCGAGCTGAGTGCGGTTGAAGCGATGGATCTCGTCGACGAAGAGTAGCGTGCCCTTGCCTCCAAGCCGTCGCCCTCGCGCAGCCTCGAACACCTTCTTGAGGTCGGCGATCCCGGAAAAGATCGCGCTGATCTGCTCGAACCCGAGATCGACCGCACCGGCGAGCAGGCGCGCGACCGTCGTCTTCCCGGTGCCCGGCGGCCCCCAGAAGATCAGGCTCCCAATCGAGCCCGAGGCCAGCAGTCGCGTGAGCGCGCCATCCGGGCCCGTCAGGTGCTCCTGCCCCGTGACCTCGGCCAGCGTCGTCGGCCGCAAACGGTCGGCAAGCGGGCGCGGCCCCGCCTTGTCGAGGCCGGAAGCGGAAAAGAGGTCGCTCACCCCGGAAAGACCGATGTCACGGTCTGTCCGGCGCGCGAGATCGTCACCTCCCAGGCGCGCTTGCGCTGGCGCAGAGCCGCCTCGACATCGCGCGAGCGCTCCATGCGCTCTCCGTTCAGGGCAAGGATGATGTCGCCCTTCTGGAAACCGACGCGAGCTGCAAGGCTCCCCTCCTCGATGGCACTGACCACGACGCCTTCGGTTCCGGCATCGATCGAAAGCTCCTCGGCGACCGCCGGCGACAGGTTGAGCACCGTCAGCCCTGAAAGCGGCGTGCGACCCGAAAGCGTCACAGATTCACGCGGCCGCGTCTCTGGCGCCGGAACGAGCTTCACCGGAACCACCAGACGCTTGCCGCCGCGCAGCACGGTCAGAGAGGTCGTACCGCCGATGGGGCGGGTCGCGAAACGATAGCCGAAGGCCTCGGGATCATCGACGGCAACCCCGTCAAGAGCAAGGATGACGTCCGACCGCTTGAGCCCGCCTTCGGCGGCAGGCCCTTTCTCGACGACGCTGGCAACGACGGAACCGGCCGGGCGGTCGAGCCCAAGCCCGTCGGCGACATCGGCGGTCAGTGCCTGCAGCCTGGCGCCGAACCACGGCCGGCGCACCGAGGCAGCGCCCGTCTTGGCGCTTTCCACGACCACGCGAACCATCGACGAGGGGATCGCAAAACCGATACCGTGACTGCCACCCGAGCGCGAGAAGATCGCGGTGTTGATGCCGATCAGCCGGCCTTCCATATCGACCAGTGCGCCGCCGGAATTACCGGGATTGATCGCCGCATCGGTCTGGATGAAGGACTGCGCATCGGCGACACCGACCTGCGTACGAGCCAGCGCCGAAACGATGCCCTGCGTCACGGTCTGCCCGACGCCGAAGGGATTGCCGATCGCCAGCACGATATCGCCGACCTGGAGCTGGTCGGAATCGGCAAGGTCGATCGCGCTCAGATCCTTGGCGCCGTTCAGCTTCAGCACGGCAAGATCGGTACGTGGATCGCGCAGGACGATCGTGGCTTCCACCTCGCGCTTGTCCGCAAAGGCGACCTTGACCTCGCTCATGCCCTCGATGACGTGGTTGTTGGTCACGACGAGCCCGCTCGCGTCGACGATCACGCCTGAGCCAAGCGATCGTTGCACGCGTTCGCGCGGGACGCCGAACCCGTCATCGCCAAAGAAGCGGCGGAAGAACGGATCGTCCATGAAAGGGTTCTGAGCCCGACGCTCGACACGGGCGCCATAGACATTCACGACCGATCCGGCCGTCTTCTGCACGATCGGCGCAAAGGAAAGCTGAACCTGCTGACGGGTTTCCGGAACCTGCCGCGCCTGCGCAAGCAATGGCAGTGGAGCAAGGCTTGCAAAGAGCATCAAGGCGGCCGGCAAGGCAGTTCTTCCGAAACGGACCGGCATGATCCCGCGCTTCATTCCTGTCTCCACGCTGAAACAAAACACCGCTGGCGGCGTTCCAAATCTTCCAATACGACCCATTCCCGGGAAATCTCTTCGCCCGCGACGCCACTGGCGCCATCCGGATCATCGAACGGGTCAGTCGAGCAAAAATCCGCGAAAGGAGCTGGTCCCTTGAGTCTGATACGTCTTGTTTATGCCAGCCGGAGTCGCCTCGTCGAGGCCAATCGCAGTGAGGAGGTTGGCAGGATGATCGCCAGCGCGCGGCGGCTGAACGTACAGAACGAGGTGACGGGATTTCTCCTGGTGACGCCCGGGGCCTTCGCGCAGGTGCTCGAAGGCGAGGCGCATAATGTCGCGGAGACATATGGCCGGATCGTGGTCGATCCGCGCCATTCCGGGATCCGCCTGCTGGCCGAAGAGCAGATTGCGGCCCGCAGCTTCCAGAACTGGTCGATGGGCCTCGCCGAACACGACGAGACCACGCACTTCATCTTCGGTCTCTACGGTGTCACGCCAGAGGCCGATCTCCAGGTCCAGCCTGCCGACGTGCTGCTGGATCTCGCTGGCGAGCTTGCCCGCCAGCGAGCATAGGGCCAGGTCTTACTGGGTCAGGCCTCACTTGTCCTGAAGCAGGATCTTGTACTTTTCAATCTCGCCCGGAACCATCGCGCCGACATGGGCAGGCGTGAGTTCGTTCTCGGATGGCAGCACAGACGAAAGCTCCTTGAATCGAGCTTGCAGATTCGGGCTCGAAAGCGCGGTCCGCAAAGCCTGATTCAGCTTGGTGACGATCGGTTCAGGCAGGCCCTTCGGGCCAAAGAGCGCATTCCAGCCCTGGGCCTCGAATGCCGGCAGCCCGGCCTCCCTGGAGGTTGGCACATCTGGAAGGCTGTCGAGTCGGCTCGGTGTCGCGACCACCAGCGCTTTGACCTTGGCTCCCTGCACCGCGCCCGAGAGCGAGGTTGCGGCATCGCAGACGCCGTCGATCTGCCCGCCCATCAAGTCGTTCAAAGCCGGCCCTGCGCCACGATAACTGACGAGCGCGACCTCCACGCCAGCCGCCTTGATGAAGTTCCGGCAGATCAGATAATTCGACGAGCCGACGCCGGCATGCCCGAGACTGACCTTACCGGGGTTCTTCTTGGCGTAGTCGACGAACTCCATCAGGTTCTTGGCCGGGAAATCGAGCTTGAGCGCAATCATCGGTGATGTCTTGGCGACGAGGCCGATCGGCGCAAAATCGGCCTGAGTGTATTTCAAATCCGGATAGATCGAGTAGGACGCGGCATTGGTGCCGCTATTGCCGATGACGATGGTATAGCCATCGGGATCGGCCTTGGCGGCGCGCGTCAGGGCCGTCGCGCCCCCCGCCCCCGCCATGTTCTCCATGACGATGCGCTGGCCGAGCACCCGCCCCATCTCGTCGCCGACGAGCCGCGCTATCACGTCGGAGGAGCCTCCGGCTGCGAATGGCACGATCATGGTGATCGGCTTGTTGGGATAGCCGTCCTGTGCCAGGGCCGGAGCCGCCAGTGCCAACATCGCCGTCAGCGCGAGCAACCGCATGGTCAGTAATCTTGAAATCATCAGTCTCTCCCTCCGGGGCCGCGTCTTGCTGGGCGGCTTTCGCGGGGAAGCTTGATCATTGCGCTTTGTGCCGAACAAGCAGCGTTTGGAGCAATAATATTCGGCATCAGTCGTCGATCCGGCGCTTTCTGACGCGAAAGACGACACCCTGACGGTCGCCGCTGAAGCCCCCTGGGCATCGGGTCCTTCCTTGGCCGTCCTGCTCCAGTCGCGCCGGCTGACCGGACGATGAACGTCATCTGCACCCCAGCGACCACGCAAAAGAAAAGGCGGCCTTGCGGCCGCCTTTCAAATCTCCGGGGAAGCAGCCTTGCTCAGGCCGCTTCGTCGTCAGCCGTGAAGACCGGGCCGGAATCCTTGCCCTTGGCATCGACATCGCGATCGACGAACTCGATCACGGCGAGCGGGGCGTTGTCGCCGAAGCGGAAGCCGGCCTTCATGATGCGCAGATAGCCGCCATTGCGCTCCTTGTAGCGCGGGCCGAGGACCGCGAAGAGCTTGCCGACGAGTGCGACATCCTTGATCTGCGCGATCGCCTGACGGCGGGCGTGCAGGTCGCCGCGCTTGGCAAGGGTCACCAGCTTCTCGACGACCGGACGCAGGTCCTTGGCCTTCGGCAGCGTGGTGGTGATCTGCTCGTGCTTGATCAGGGCCTGAGACATGTTGGCGAACATCGCCTTGCGGTGCTCAGCCGAGCGGTTGAAACGACGACCGCGGAAACCGTGACGCATTTGGCTCTCCTGTGATTACGGCCGCCGTGCCACGGTACGGCCGTTCATTATGCTCCGGCGCTCACGCACCGTGCGGGAAACAGGCGCGGAGGCAAGCTCCGCGCCGGCGGGATCAGTAATGCTCCTCGAAGCGCTTCGCCAGCTCTTCGATGTTCTCCGGCGGCCAGCCGGTAACGTCCATGCCGAGATGGAGGCCCATGGTCGCGAGCACTTCCTTGATCTCGTTCAGCGACTTGCGGCCGAAGTTCGGGGTGCGAAGCATCTCGCCTTCCGACTTCTGGATCAGGTCGCCGATATAGACGATGTTGTCGTTCTTCAGGCAGTTCGCCGAACGCACCGAAAGCTCGAGCTCGTCGACCTTCTTGAGCAGCGCCGGGTTGAAGGGCAGCTGCGGCGCGGTCGAGACGGCCTCTTCCTTGCGCGGCTCCTCGAAGGTGATGAAGACGGCAAGCTGGTCCTGCAGGATGCGGGCGGCGAGCGCCAGCGCGTCCTCTGGAGTGACCGAGCCGTTGGTCTCGATCTGCAGGGTCAGCATGTCGCGGTCGAGATTCTGGCCCTCACGGGTGTTCTCGACGCGATAGGAGACCTTCTTGACCGGCGAATAGAGGCTGTCGACCGGGATCAGGCCGATCGGTGCATCCTCGGGACGGTTCTGCTCGGACGGGACATAGCCCTTGCCGGTATTGACCGTGAACTCCATGCGGATCTCGGCACCCTCGTCCAGCGTGCAGAGCACGAGCTCGGGGTTCAGGATCGACACATCGCCAACGGTGTTGATGTCACCGGCGGTGACGGTGCCCGGGCCGGACTTGCGCAGGGTCATGCGCTTGGGGCCCTCGCCCTGCATCTTGACGGCGATCGCCTTGATGTTGAGGACGATGTCAGTGACGTCCTCGCGAACGCCGGGAATCGACGAGAACTCATGCAGCACGCCGTCGATCTGGACGGCGGTGACCGCAGCGCCCTGAAGCGAGGAGAGCAGCACGCGCCGCAGCGCGTTGCCGAGCGTCATGCCGAAGCCGCGCTCGAGCGGACGAGCAATCACGGTAGCATGGCGCTTGGGGTCGTCTCCGACCTTGATTTCGAGCTTGTTCGGCTTGGACAAATCCTGCCAGTTCTTGCTGATCACGACCGCACTCCTGGTGCTTCATCTCTCGGCGGCGACGGGCCGCCCCGTACCGGCGCTCGCCAGTGCGAGCGCCGCAATCCAATCCGGGCGTCAGACGCGACGGCGCTTGCGCGGCCGGCAGCCATTGTGCGGGATCGGCGTCACGTCGCGGATCGAGGTCACGGTGAAGCCGGCGGCCTGGAGCGCGCGCAGAGCCGACTCACGACCGGAACCCGGGCCCGTCACCTCGACTTCGAGGGTGCGCATGCCGTGCTCGGCAGCCTTGCGGGCAGCGTCCTCGGCCGCGACCTGGGCGGCATAGGGGGTCGACTTGCGCGAACCCTTGAAGCCCATGGTGCCGGCGGACGACCACGAGATCGTGTTGCCCTGGGCGTCGGTGATGGTGATCATGGTGTTGTTGAACGAGGCGTTCACATGCGCGACGCCAGAAACGATGTTCTTGCGTTCACGACGACGAACGCGCTGGGCTTCCTTGGCCATAGTCTCTTTCTTTCATCCTTCGAGCGCGCCCGTCATGCCAGGCGCTGGGGATGTCGCCTGCCCCATAAAGGGATCAGGCGACGCATAGACAGCGGGCCGGAGGACCGGCCCGCCGAAACTCACTTCTTCTTGCCGGCGATCGGCTTGGCCTTGCCCTTGCGGGTGCGCGCATTGGTATGCGTGCGCTGGCCACGGACCGGCAGCGAGCGACGATGACGCAGGCCGCGATAGCAGCCGAGATCCATCAGGCGCTTGATGTTCATCGAGACTTCGCGACGCAGATCGCCCTCGACCAGATAGTCACGATCGATCGTCTCACGGATCTGGAGCACCTCGGCGTCGGTCAGCTGGTTGACGCGACGCTCGTCGGCGATGCCGACCTTCTGGCAGATTTCCTTGGCCTTCTGAGCGCCGATGCCGTGGATATACTGCAGGCCGATGACGACGCGCTTGCCGGTCGGAATGTTAACGCCCGCGATACGAGCCATGGCCTCTTCTCCATTGTCAGCCGAGGCGCCCGATGGCTGCCCGGCAGTGAAAACCTACCCGCGTCCGGTGGAGGCCGGCCCCTGCGAGCGTTGAATCGGCTCCATGCGAGAACGCGACGTCGCCCCTTCTCACGAAGGTAACGGCATCGCCACATGCAACCGGATGAGGGTCGTTAGTCGGTCGAAGCTCTTGAGTCAACCCGCCAAACTCAAGAATCATGCCAGCTTCCTCGAAGCTGCACTTACTCGGCCAGCAGGCGGCGTTGCGGCTCGGCCCAGCTCGAGCGGACTGCGCCCTGCCCGACTGAAATCGATTGTGCAACTGCCGCAAGCGCGTCCCGGGCTTCGTCGAGCAACGCGTCATGCGCCCTCCTCGACACAGAAATCCCCGGCGCGACGAGAACCGTCTCCGCCGGGGCTGATATTGCTGAAAACAGCAAGGTCAGAAGCACGAGCCCGACACCGAACCCGTGCCCGCGCATTGCTAAGCGCCGAGTGCCCTGCAGATCGCCCCCGTCACCTCATCGATCGGCTTCATGCCGTCGATCGCGGTGAGCTGGCCACGCTTCGCATAATAGGGCGCAACCACAGCGGTATCGCGGTTATAGGCTTCAAGCCGGGTCTTGAAGACCACCGGATCGTCATCCTTGCGCACCGGCTGCCCGGCCGCCTTCGCCTCTTCGGCACGACGAATGATCCGGTCGACGAGCTTGTCCTGATCAACCGTGAGCTCAAGGACGGCGTCGAGCTTCAGCCCCTTCTGATCCAGCATGGCGTCGAGCGCCTCGGCCTGGGCCAGCGTGCGCGGAAAGCCGTCGAGGATGAAGCCCCGCTTCGCGTCAGGCTCCTCGATGCGGTCGGCAACGATCCCGATAACGATATCGTCGGAGACCAGTCCACCGGCATCCATCACCGCCTTGGCCTTGAGCCCCACCGGCGTCCCGGCCGCAACCGCGGCCCGGAGCATGTCGCCGGTCGAGAGCTGCGGAATGCCGTGCTTCTCGACGATACGGGTTGCCTGAGTACCCTTGCCCGCCCCCGGCGGCCCCAGGAAGATCAATCGCATCAGCGCCTCGCCCCTCGCAACTTCGCCTTCTTGACCAGCCCCTCATACTGGTGGGCCAGCAGATGCCCGTGAACCTGCGCCACGGTATCCATGGTTGTCGTCACCACGATGAGCAGCGAGGTGCCGCCCAGGAGGATGATCGGAATCTGGGCATACGTGATCATGAACTCGGGGATAAGGCAGACAATAGTCAGATAGCCTGCGCCGAGAACGGTGATCCGGGTCAGCACGCGGTCGATATGCTCAGCGGTGCGCTCGCCGGGGCGGATGCCCGGCATGAAGCCGCCATGCTTCTTGAGGTTGTCCGCCGTCTCGACCGGATTGAACACGATGGCGGTGTAGAAGAAGCAGAAGAAGATGATCAACGCCGCGTAGAGGATCATGAACAGCGGCCGGCCATGCGCCAGATAGGTCGCCACCGTCGACAGCATGCCGGTGCCGCCCGAGGCCTGAGAGAAGCTGGCGATCGTCGTCGGCAGCAGCAGCAGCGAGGAGGCGAAGATCGGCGGGATGACGCCCGATGTGTTGAGCTTCAGCGGCAGGAAAGAGGTCTGGCCCTCATACATGCGGTTGCCGACCTGGCGCTTGGGATAGTTGATCAGCAGGCGGCGCTGGGCGCGCTCCATAAACACGCAGAAGGCGATGACACAGATGGCCATGACCAGGATCAGCAGCAGCAGGCCGGTCGAAATCGCGCCCTGACGGCCAAGTTCGAGGGTCTGGGCGAGCTGCGACGGAAACTCGGCGATGATGCCCGAGAAGATGATCATCGAGGTGCCGTTGCCGATGCCGCGGCTGGTGATCTGTTCACCGAGCCAGAGGAGGAACATCGTACCGCCGACCAGCGTGATCGTCGTCGAGAGCAGGAAGAACGGGCCGGGCTCGAGCACGAGATTGCCAGAGCCCTGCAGGCCGACACCGATGCCGTAGGCCTGGAACACGGCCAGCACGAGCGTCAGGTAGCGGGTGTACTGGTTGAGGACCTTGCGGCCCTGCTCGCCTTCTTTCTTCAGCGCCTCGAAAGTCGGCACCACGCTCGACAGGAGCTGGATGATGATCGAGGCCGAGATATAGGGCATGATCGCGAGCGCAAAGATCGCCAGTCGCCCGACGGCACCGCCCGAAAACATGTTGAACAGCCCGAGCACGCCGGTCTGCGACTGTTTGAACAGGTCGGCAACGGCGTCGGGGTTCATGCCCGGCAGCGGGATATAGGTACCGAGCCGGTAGACGATGAGCGCCCCCAGCGTGAACCAGATCCGCTTCTTGAGCTCGTCCGCCTTCGCGAGCGCGCCGAAATTCAGGTTTGCCGCAAGCTGTTCAGCCGCCGATGCCATGCGTCCGGTCCTTGATCGGAATAAACGTCAAACAGTCGAACGGCGGCCTAGGCTTCTGGCCTGGCCGCCGTTCGCAATCGCTCATGTAAGCGTCGCTGTCACGCCTGTGAAGCAGCAGCCGCCAGGATCTTGACCGAGCCGCCAGCCTTTTCAATGGCCTCGACCGCCGACTTCGACGCGCCTGCCACTTCGAAGGCAAGCTTCGTCTTCAGCTCGCCGACGCCAAGAATCTTGACGCCGTCGGGGGCCGCCTTCGAGATCACGCCAGCCGCAACCAGCGCTTCGATGGTGACCACGCCCTTGCCGTCGAGCTTGCCGGCCTCGACCGCCTGCTGGATCCGACCGAGATTCACCTCGTTCAGTTCCTTGGCGAAGAGGTTGTGGAAGCCGCGCTTCGGCAGGCGACGATAAAGCGGCATCTGACCGCCTTCGAAGCCCTTGACCGCCACGCCGGCACGGGCCTTCTGACCCTTGACGCCGCGTCCACCAGTCTTGCCCTTGCCGGAGCCGATACCACGGCCGACACGGATGCGCGACTTGTGGGCGCCTTCGTTGTCACGAATGTCTGTGAGTTTCATCGGACAATCCCCCTCACTTCGCGTCGACGACGCGGACGAGGTGCTTGACCTTCTCGATCATGCCACGGACGGAAGCGGTGTCCTGCAGGGTCGATTGGCGGCGGATCTTGTTCAGGCCGAGACCGATCAGGGTCTGGCGCTGCGAGGCCTCACGGCGGATCGGGCTACCGATCTGCTCGACGACCACGGTCTTTTCAGCTTTTGCCATGGTGCAGCCCTCACGCTTCGGCCGCGGCGTCGGTGCCGGCATCGCGACGACGCGACTGCAGGGCCGAAACCTTCAGGCTGCGGCGCGCGGCGACGCCACGCGGGCTGTCCTCGTTCTTGAGCGCCGAGAAGGTGGCACGCACGAGGTTGTAGGGGTTCGACGAACCGAGCGACTTCGACACGACATCCTGCATGCCAACCGCCTCGAAGACGGCGCGCATCGGACCACCGGCGATGATGCCGGTACCGGCCGGAGCTGCACGCAGCACGACGCGACCGGCGCCGTGGCGGCCCTGGACGTCGTGATGGAGCGTGCGGCCTTCGCGCAGCGGAATGCGGACCAGGCCGCGCTTGGCGGCTTCAGTCGCCTTACGGATGGCTTCCGGCACTTCGCGAGCCTTGCCATGGCCGAAGCCGACGCGGCCCTTCTGGTCGCCGACGACGACGAGGGCAGCAAAGCCGAAACGACGGCCGCCCTTCACCACCTTGGCGACGCGGTTGATGTGGACCAGACGATCCACGAATTCGGAATCGCGCTCATCGCGATCCTGACGGTCACGAGGTTCTCTCGCCATGTCATCCTCTTACTTGCGCGGACGCTGCCTGATGCAGCGCCGCTCGCTCGAGCATCCCGGATGGGATGTCAGAAATTCAGCCCGCCCTCGCGAGCCGCATCGGCCAGCGCCTTGACGCGACCATGATACATGTAGGGACCGCGATCGAAGACCACGTCCTTCACGCCGGCCTTGACCGCACGCTCGGCAACCAACTTGCCGATCGTGGCCGCAGCCTCGACATTCGCACCCGACTTGATGTCGCCGCGGATGTCCTTGTCCAGGCTCGAGGCCGACGCGAGGGTGATGCCCTTCGCGTCGTCGATGACCTGGGCATAGATCTGCTTGCCGGTGCGATGCACCGACAGGCGAGCGCGGCCATTGGCGACCGCCTTGATGGCGCGACGGACACGGGCCCGGCGGCGCGCAGTAATTTCTGTCTGCTTGCTCATGGCTCGCGTCCTTACTTCTTCTTCCCTTCCTTGCGGAAGATGAATTCGCCGGCGTACTTGACGCCCTTGCCCTTGTAGGGCTCGGGACCGCGATAATCGCGGATCTCAGCGGCGGTCTGGCCGACCACCTGCTTGTCGATGCCGGTGATGACGATTTCAGTCGGCTTCGGCGTGACGATCGCGACCCCAGCCGGGATCGGATAGTCGATGTCGTGGCTGTAGCCGAGCGACAGCTTGAGCACCTTGCCGGTGACGGCGGCCTTGTAGCCGACGCCGTTGATTTCGAGCTTCTTCTCGAAGCCGTTGGTGACGCCCGTCACCAGATTGGCGACGCGAGCCCGGGACGTGCCCCAGAGCGAGCGCGCACGCTTGCTCTGCGAGCGCGGCTGAACGGCGATGGCGCCGTTCTCGAGCGCAACCGAGACATCGTCGGGCACGGAGAAGGAGAGTTCCCCCTTCGAGCCCTTGATGCTCACGAGCTGGCCGGACACGTTGGCGGTGACGCCAGCGGGAACCGGAACAGGCTTTTTACCGATACGAGACATTGGATTTCTCCTGATGAGCGGCGCAGAAGGTCAGAAGACCTTGCAGAGCACTTCGCCGCCCACGTTCTGCTCGCGGGCAAGATGATCGGGCATCACGCCCTTCGGCGTGGAGACGATGGTCACGCCGAGGCCGTCGGCCACGCGCGGCATCGTGTCCACCGAAGAGTAGACGCGGCGGCCGGGCTTCGAAACCCGAGAGATGGCGCGGATGACCGGCTGTCCCTCATGGTACTTCAGCTCGATGTCGAACTCGGTCCGGCCATTGCCGAACTCGGTCGTGGAATAGCCGCGGATGTAACCCTCGGCCTGAAGCACGTCGAGCACGCGGGCACGCAGCTTCGAGCCCGGGGTGGTCACGCGCGACTTGCGCCGCATCTGCGCATTGCGGATGCGGGTCAGCATATCGCCAAGCGGATCAATGATCGCCATGATGCGTCCTCCTCACCAGCTCGACTTGACGAGGCCGGGAACCAGCCCCTTGTTGCCGAGCTCGCGCAGAGCAACGCGCGACATCTTCAGCTTGCGATACACGGCGCGCGGACGGCCGGTCACTTCGCAGCGATTGCGCACCCGATTTGCAGCCGAGTTGCGCGGCAGTTCAGCCAGCTTGAGGCGAGCAAGGAAGCGCTCGTCCATGGACTGGCTCTCGTCATTCGCGATCGCGAGAAGACGCGCCCGCTTGCCCGCGTACTTCTTCACGAGCTGCCTGCGGTGTTCGTTCTTCTCGACGGAGCTTTTCTTAGCCATCGATCTCTCCTGGTTTCCGCGTATGAGCGGTAAGGCTCACTGCCGGAACGGGAAGTTGAAGTGCTTGAGCAGAGCGCGCGCTTCGTCGTCCGACTTCGCAGTCGTGCAGACGATCACGTCCATGCCCCAGACCTGGTCGACCTTGTCGTAGTTGATCTCAGGGAACACGATGTGCTCCTTGATGCCGAGCGCGAAGTTGCCGCGCCCGTCGAACGACTTCGGGTTGAGACCACGGAAGTCGCGCACGCGCGGCAAGGCGATGGTGACGAGCCGGTCGACGAACTCGAACATCTTGGTCTTGCGCAGCGTGACCTTACAGCCAACCGCCATGTTCTCGCGCAGCTTGAAGCCGGCGATGGCGAGGCGGGACTTGGTGATGACCGGCTTCTGGCCGGCGATCATGGCGAGGTCGCCAGCTGCACTGTCGACCTTCTTGCGGTCGGCCGTCGCTTCGCCCACGCCCATGTTGATGACGACCTTCTCGATCGTCGGGACTTCCATCACGTTCTTGTAGCCGAACTCGGCGATCATCGCCGGACGAACGACGTCCTCGTAATGCTTCTTCATGCGCGGCGTGAGAGCCGCCTGCTGATTCTCAGCCATCGATCAGATCCCCCGAACGCTTGGCGAAACGCACCTTGCGGCCGTCATCGAGCACCTTGAAACCGACGCGGGTCGGCTTGCCGTCCTTCGGATCGGCGACGGCCAGGTTCGACAGATCGATCGTGGCCTCCTTGCTGATGATGCCCCCCTCGGACTGCGCCGAGGCCTTGGTGTGCTTCTTCACGAGGTTGACACCACGCACCACGGCGCGGGCATCCTTCGGCAGCACCTGGAGCACTTCGCCGGCCTTGCCCTTGTCACGGCCGGCCAACACGACGACCTTGTCGCCCTTCTTGATCTTCGCAGCCATTACAGCACCTCTGGCGCAAGCGAGATGATCTTCATGTGGTTCTTGGCGCGAAGTTCGCGCGGAACCGGTCCGAAGATACGGGTGCCCACCGGCTCCTTCTGGTTGTTGATCAGCACGGCCGCATTGCGGTCGAACCGGATCACCGAACCATCGGCGCGCTTCACGTCCTTAGCGGTCCGAACGACGACCGCCTTCATGACGTCGCCCTTCTTCACGCGGCCGCGGGGAATGGCTTCCTTGATCGAAACGACGATAATATCACCGACACCGGCGTATTTCCGCTTCGACCCGCCGAGAACCTTGATGCACATCACACGACGGGCGCCGGAGTTATCCGCGACCTCGAGATTCGTCTGCACCTGGATCATGGCCTTGATCCTTCCAAACTGTATCAGCGCGGTTTCCGGGCACGGCGTCAGCGCCGACCCGGACTACGACTGACGGGGGTCGATCGCCCCCTGGCCTCAATAAAGTGACTTACGCCTTGGGAGCGTTGTCGAGCACAACCCAGCTTTTCAGCTTGGAAATGGGCTTGGATTCCTCAATCCAGACCGAATCCCCAACCTTGAACGTCTGCGCCTCATCGTGGGCGTGATAGTTCTTGGTCCGGCGAACAGTCTTCTTGAGGAGCGGGTGCGTATAACGCCGCTCGACCTTCACCACAACAGTTTTGTTCTGCTTGTCGCTAACGACGACGCCCTGCAGCACGCGCTTCGGCATTGTCCTACTCCTCAGGCGCTCGCCGCAACGGTCTTCGACCGCTGCAGCGTCTTGATGCGAGCGATATCCTTGCGCACCTCAGTCACCCGAGCGGTATTCTCGAGCTGGCCGGTAGCGCGTTGGAAACGCAGGTTAAACTGCTCCTTCTTCAACTTCAGGAGTTCGTCCTGGAGCTGGTCGACACTCATCACCTTGAGATCGGACAGGCGTTGCGTAGCTTTCATGTCGCCCTCCTTACTCGGCGATGCGCTGGATGAAGCGGGTCTTGATCGGCAGCTTGGCGGCGCCGAGACGAAGCGCCTCGCGCGCCGTCTCCTCTTCCACCCCGTCGATCTCGAACATGATTCGCCCAGGCTTGACCTTGGCTGCCCAGAATTCAGGCGCGCCCTTGCCCTTGCCCATGCGGACTTCGGTCGGCTTCTTCGAAACTGGCACGTCCGGGAAGATCCGGATCCAGACGCGGCCAGCACGCTTCATGGCACGAGTGATCGCGCGACGGGCAGCTTCGATCTGACGGGCCGTGACGCGCTCAGGCATCAGGGCCTTCAGGCCGAACTGGCCGAAATTGAGGTCCGTGCCGCCCTTGGCAACGCCGGAGATGCGTCCCTTGAACTGCTTGCGGAACTTGGTTCGCTTTGGTTGCAACATGGCTCTTCTCGATCAGCCTTACGCAGCCTGCTCGCGACGATCGCGACCGCCGGAGCGACCACCTTCGTCAGAGAGACGCTTGTCCTGGGCCATCGGGTCGTGTTCGAGGATCTCGCCCTTGAAGATCCAGACCTTGATGCCGCACGTGCCGTAGGTGGTGAAGGCGGTGCCGACACCGTAATCCACATCGGCGCGCAGCGTGTGCAGCGGCACGCGGCCTTCGCGGTACCATTCCAGGCGCGCGATTTCCGCGCCGCCGAGGCGGCCCGAGCAGTTGATGCGGATGCCCTCGGCGCCCAGACGCATGGCCGACTGAACGGCCCGCTTCATGGCGCGACGGAACGCGACGCGACGCTCGAGCTGCTGAGCGATGGAGTCGGCCACCAGGGTGGCGTCGATCTCGGGCTTGCGGACCTCGACGATGTTGATCGTCACATCGGCCTTGGTCAGCTTCGAGACTTCCTTGCGCAGCTTCTCGATATCGGCGCCCTTCTTGCCGATCACCACGCCCGGACGAGCCGAGTGGATGGTGACGCGGCACTTCTTGTGCGGGCGCTCGATGATGATCTTGGAGACCGCCGCCTGCTTCAGCAGCTTCATCAGCGCGGCGCGGATCTTCATGTCTTCGTGCAGCAGATGACCGTACTCACCCTTCTGCGCGAACCAGCGCGAGTCCCAGGTGCGGTTGATGCCGAGGCGAAGGCCGATCGGATTGATTTTCTGACCCATCGTTCTCTCCTCAGGCCTTGGCCGCCTGGACTTCGCGCACCACGATCGTGATGTTCGCGAAGGGTTTCATGATCCGGGCTCCACGGCCGCGGGCGCGGGCGTGGAAGCGCTTCATGACCAGGGCCTTGCCGACGAAAGCCTGCGCAACGACGAGATCGTCGACGTCGAGATCATGATTGTTCTCGGCGTTGGCGATGGCGCTCTGCAGACACTTGCGAACGTCGAGCGAGATCCGCTTACGCGAGAACTCGAGATCGGCGAGCGCGGTCGAGACCTTCTTGCCACGGATGAGCTGAGCGAGGAGGTTCAGCTTCTGCGGGCTGACGCGAAGGTTGCGGGCAACCGCAATGGCTTCGTTTTCCGGCAGCGCACGGGGGGCGGATGGCTTACCCATGGCTTACTTCCTCTTCGCCTTCTTGTCGGCAGCGTGGCCGTGGAAGGTGCGCGTCGGCGAGAACTCGCCGAACTTGTGGCCCACCATTTCCTCGGACACGTTCACCGGCACATGCTTGTGACCGTTGTAGACGCCGAACGTCAGACCGACGAACTGCGGAAGGATCGTGGAGCGGCGGCTCCAGATCTTGATCACCTCGGCCCGGCTCGCCGAACGGGCGACCTCGGCCTTTTTCAGAAGGTATCCGTCGACAAACGGACCTTTCCAAATCGAACGCGCCATGACGGACCTCAGTTCTTCTTCTTGCGGGCGTGACGGCTCGACACGATGAACGTATCGGTCCGCTTATTCGAGCGGGTCTTCTTGCCCTTGGTCGGCAGTCCCCACGGCGTGACCGGGTGACGACCGCCCGAGGTACGACCCTCACCACCACCATGCGGGTGATCGACCGGGTTCATCGAGACGCCGCGGTTATGCGGACGACGGCCGAGCCAGCGCGAGCGACCAGCCTTGCCCATGTTGGTGTTCATGTGGTCGGGGTTCGAAACCGCGCCCACCGTAGCATAGCACAGGCCGCTGATCAGGCGCTGTTCGCCCGAGTTCAGGCGGACGATGACATAGCCCTGGTCGCGACCGACGATCTGGGCGTAGTTGCCCGCAGACCGCGCCAGCGCCCCACCCTTGCCGATCTTGAGCTCGACATTGTGGACGATGGTGCCAATCGGCATCGCGCCCATCGGCGAAGCATTGCCGGGCTTGATGTCGACCTGGTCGCCGGAGATGACGCTGTCGCCAACCGCCAGGCGCTGCGGCGCCAGGATGTAGGCCTGCTCGCCATCAGCGTACTTGAGCAGCGCGATGAAGGCGGTGCGGTTCGGATCATACTCGATCCGCTCCACGGTCGCCGCCACGCCCGGCTTGCCGCGACGCTTGAAGTCGACGATCCGGTAGCTCTGCTTGTGTCCACCGCCACGGAAACGAACCGTGATGCGGCCGAGATTGTTGCGGCCACCCTTCGAGGACTTACCCTCGGTGAGAGCCTTGACCGGCTTGCCCTTGTAGAGCTCGCTGCGGTCGACGATCACGAGCTGGCGAAGGCTCGGCGTGATCGGCTTGAAACTTTTCAAAGCCATGATGACGATCCTTCCTCAGAGGCCCGTGGTCACGTCGATCGAGTGACCTTCTTCGAGGGTCACTACGGCCTTCTTGACGTCCGAACGCTGCCCGAGCCGGCCCCGGAAGACCTTGACCTTGCCTTCGGTGACGAGCGTGTTGACGCTCTTCACCTTGACATCGAACAACTTCTCGATAGCCGCCTTGATCTGCGGCTTGGTCGCGGTCTTCGCGACCTTGAAGACGACCTTGTTGTGCTCGGAGAGCATGGTCGCCTTTTCGGTGATCACCGGGCCACGAATGACATCGTAGTGGCGCGGATCCAGGTTCTTTGCAGACTGGCTCATTTGAAGCGCGCCTCCAGCGCATCGACAGCCGAGCGCGTCAGCACAAGCTTATCGCGACGCAGGATGTCGTAGACGTTGATGCCCTGAACCGGCAGGACGTCGACGTTCGGGATCGAACGCGCGGCCAGACCGAAGTTCACATCGATCTCGGCGCCGCCGATCACCAGCGCGCTGGACAGGTCCAGCTTGCCGAAGTGACCGAGCAGGACCTTGGTCTTCGGCTCGGCGAGCGTGACGTCGTCGATGATGATCAGACCGGCGTCCTTGGCCTTGGCCGAGAGCGCATGGCGCAGAGCCAGGGCACGGACCTTCTTCGGCAGGTCATGCGCATGATCACGCACGATCGGACCGAAGGCCTTGCCGCCGCCGCGGAACTGCGGAGCCGAGGCTGCACCGTGACGAGCGCCACCGGTGCCCTTCTGCTTGTAGATCTTCTTGCGGGTGCGATCGACTTCCGAACGGCCCTTGGACTTGTGGGTCCCGGCGCGACGCTTGGCGAGCTGGTAGCGCACCATGCGGGCGAGAAGATCGGCGCGCGGCTCAAGACCGAAGATCGAGTCAGAGAGCTCGACCGAGCCGGCATTGCCGCCCTCGAGAGTGGTGATATCGAGCTTCATCACGCGTTCTCCTCAACTGCTGCAGCCGCAGGAGCCTGCGTGGTTTCGCCAGCAACCTTGAACTTGCCGGGAAGCGGCGCATCCTTCGGCAGGGCGCGCTTGACGGCGTCGCGGACGTGGATCCAGCCGCCGGCAACGCCGGGAACGGCGCCCTCGACCAGGATCAGGCCGCGCTCGGCGTCCGTCTGGACGACGCGCAGGTTCTGCGTGGTCACGCGCTCGGCACCGAGATGGCCTGGCATCTTCTTGTTCTTGAAGGTCTTGCCGGGATCCTGACGACCGCCGGTCGAACCGATCGAACGATGCGAGACCGAGACGCCGTGCGTGGCCCGCAGACCGCCGAAGTTCCAGCGCTTCATACCGCCGGCAAAACCCTTACCGGTGGTGGTGCCGCTGACATCGACGAACTGGCCGACGACGAAATGATCGGCAGTCAGCTCGGCGCCGACGGGGATCAACGCATCGTTGCTGACGCGGAACTCCACGACCTGGCGCTTGGGCTCGACCTTGGCGACGGCAAAATGGCCGCGCTCAGCCTTCGAGACGTTCTTGACCTTGGCCAAGCCCGACCCGAGCTGAACGGCGACATAGCCGTTCTTCTCGATCGTGCGATGCGCGACAACCTGACAGGTGTCGAGCTTCAGCACGGTGACTGGGATGTGTTCACCGGCATCCGTGAAGATGCGGGTCATCCCGACTTTCTGTGCAATCACACCGGAACGCATCGGTGCATACCTTCTCTTGGGGTCATGTCCATCCGGGGTATCCGGAAACAGAGGACCCGACGATGGATCAGAGCTTGATTTCGACGTCGACGCCGGCGGCGAGATCGAGCTTCATGAGGGCGTCGACCGTCTGGGGGGTCGGATCGACGATGTCCAGGACCCGCTTGTGGGTCCGCATTTCGAACTGCTCGCGCGACTTCTTGTCGATGTGGGGCGAGCGGTTGACCGTGAACTTCTCGATAAGCGTCGGCAGCGGGATGGGCCCGCGAACCTGGGCGCCTGTCCGCTTCGCCGTCGACACGATCTCGCGCGTGGAGGCGTCGAGGATGCGATGGTCGAACGCCTTGAGGCGGATCCGGATGTTCTGACCGTTCATGGTCTTGTTCTCTCCGTGACGTGAAAAGGCAAAGGCCCTTGGAAGGGCCTTCGCCCTCACGAAAACGCGTTACGCGATGATGCTGGCGACGACGCCGGCGCCGACGGTCCTGCCGCCTTCGCGGATGGCGAAGCGCAGCTTCTCCTCCATCGCGATCGGCACGATCAGGTGCACTTCCATGGTGATGTTATCACCAGGCATCACCATCTCGGTGCCCTCAGGCAGGTGCACCACGCCGGTCACGTCCGTCGTGCGGAAGTAGAACTGCGGGCGGTAGTTCGTGAAGAACGGCGTGTGGCGGCCGCCCTCTTCCTTCGTCAGGATGTAGGCCTCGGCCTTGAACTTGGTGTGCGGCTTCACCGAACCCGGCTTGCACAGAATCTGGCCGCGCTCGACGTCCTCGCGCTTCGTGCCGCGCAGCAGCGCGCCGATGTTGTCGCCAGCCTGGCCCTGGTCCAGCAGCTTGCGGAACATCTCGACGCCGGTCACCGTCGTCTTCACGGTGTCCTTCAGGCCGACGATCTCGATTTCCTCGCCAACCTTGACGATGCCGCGCTCGACGCGACCGGTCACCACCGTGCCACGGCCCGAGATCGAGAACACGTCTTCGACCGGCATCAGGAACGGCAGGTCCAGCGGACGCGCCGGCTGCGGGATGTAGTCGTCGACCGTCTTCATCAGCGCCACGACCGCGTCATGACCGATCGCCTTGTCGCCATTGTCCAGCGCGACCTTGGCCGAGCCCTTGGTGATCGGGATGTCGTCGCCCGGGAAGTCGTACTTCGACAGCAGCTCGCGGATCTCCATCTCGACCAGCTCGAGCAGCTCCGCGTCGTCGACCAGGTCGACCTTGTTCATGAACACCACCAGCGCCGGAACGCCGACCTGGCGCGCCAGCAGGATGTGCTCGCGCGTCTGCGGCATCGGGCCGTCGGCAGCCGACACCACCAGGATCGCGCCGTCCATCTGCGCCGCGCCCGTGATCATGTTCTTCACGTAGTCAGCGTGGCCGGGGCAGTCGACATGCGCGTAGTGACGGTTCGCAGTCTCGTACTCGACGTGGGCCGTCGAGATCGTGATGCCGCGGGCCTTCTCTTCAGGCGCCTTGTCGATCTGGTCATACGCCGTGAACGACGCACCGCCGGACTCAGCCAGGACCTTCGTGATCGCAGCCGTCAAAGACGTCTTGCCATGGTCAACGTGACCAATCGTTCCGATATTGCAGTGCGGCTTCGTCCGCGCAAACTTCTCTTTGGCCATCGTAGCCTCCGTCAGATCTTGTTCAAATGTTCAGTCGAATGGATGGATCAGGCGTACTTGGCCTGAACCTCGGCGGCGACCGCCGAAGGAACTTGCTCGTAGTGGTCGAACTGCATCGTATAGTTGGCACGTCCCTGGCTGAACGAGCGCAGCTGGTTGACATAGCCGAACATGTTCGCCAGCGGCACCATCGCATTGACGACGACGGCGTTGCCGCGCATGTCCTGGCCCTGGATCTGACCGCGACGCGAGTTCAGATCGCCGATGACCGAACCGGTATAGTCTTCCGGCGTCACGACTTCGACCTTCATGATCGGCTCGAGCAGGACGGAGCCGCCCTTTTGCAGACCTTCGCGAAGCGCAGCCCGCGAGGCGATTTCGAAGGCCAGGGCCGACGAGTCGACCTCGTGGAAGGCGCCGTCGATCAACGTCACCTTGACGTCCACCACCGGGAAGCCGGCGAGCACGCCCGAACCGATGACCGAGTTGAGGCCCTTTTCGACGCCGGGAATGTATTCCTTCGGCACCGAGCCGCCGACGACCTTCGACTCGAACTCAAAGCCCTTGCCGGTCTCGTTCGGCTCGATGATGAGCTTGACGCGGGCGAACTGGCCCGTACCACCGGTCTGCTTCTTGTGGGTGTAGTCGATCTCGGCCTTCTTGGTCAGCGTCTCGCGATAGGCAACCTGCGGCGCGCCGATATTGGCGTCGACCTTGTAGGTGCGCTTCAGGATGTCGACCTTGATGTCGAGATGCAGCTCGCCCATGCCCTTCAGAATGGTCTGGCCGCTCTCCTGGTCGGTCGAGACGCGGAAGGACGGATCCTCGTTCGCGAGCTTCGACAGGGCCAGGCCGAGCTTCTCCTGATCGGCCTTGGACTTCGGCTCGATCGCGATCGTGATGACCGGCTCGGGGAACTCCATCCGCTCCAGGATGACCGCATGGGTCGGGTCGCACAGCGTGTCGCCGGTACGGACGTCCTTGAGGCCGGCCAGGGCGACGATGTCGCCGGCAAAAGCCTCCTTGATGTCTTCACGGTTGTTCGCGTGCATCAGCAGCATGCGACCGACACGCTCCTTCTTGTCGCGCGTCGAGTTGATCACACCGGCGCCGGTCTCGATCTTGCCCGAGTAGACACGGCAGAAGGTGATCGTGCCGACGAAGGGGTCGTCCATGATCTTGAAGGCGAGCATGGAGAAGGGATCTTCGTCGCGCGGATGACGAACGGTCTCTTCTTCGGTCTTGAAATCGATGCCCTTGATGTCGCCACGATCGACCGGCGACGGCAGGTAATCGACGACCGCGTCGAGCAGGGGCTGAACGCCCTTGTTCTTGAAGGACGAGCCGCAGAGCACGGGGTGGAAGGCGCGACGCTGCACCGCGGTGCGGACGAGCGTACGCAGCGTCTCGGCAGACGGCTCGGTGCCTTCGAGATAGGCTTCCATCGCCGCATCGTCCATCTCGACGGCGGCTTCGACCAGCTTGCCACGATACTCGGCAGCCTTGTCGGCGAGATCGGCAGGGATCTCCTTCTCTTCGAAGGAGGCGCCCAGCGCTTCGCCGTTCCAGACGATCGCCTTCATCTTCACCAGGTCGATGACACCGGCGAATTCCGCCTCCGAACCGATCGGGATCTGCAGGCAGACCGGCTTGCCGGCGACGCGGTCGATGATGTCCTGGACGCAGCGATAGAAATCGGCGCCGATCTTGTCCATCTTGTTGACGAAGACGACGCGCGGAACGTCGTACTTGTCGGCCTGGCGCCAGACGGTCTCGGTCTGGGGCTCGACGCCCTGGTTGCCGTCGAGCACGCAGACGGCACCATCGAGCACGCGCAGCGAACGCTCGACTTCAATGGTGAAGTCGACGTGGCCAGGGGTGTCGATGATGTTCAGGCGATGGTCGCGCCACAGGCAGGTCGTCGCCGCGGAGGTGATCGTGATGCCACGCTCCTGCTCCTGCGTCATCCAGTCCATGGTGGCCGCGCCATCATGGACTTCGCCGATCTTATGCGACTTGCCGGTATAGAACAGGATACGCTCGGTCGTCGTCGTCTTGCCGGCGTCGATATGCGCCATGATACCGAAGTTGCGGTACCGATCGATGGGATGGGAACGGGGCATGAGAGTGCTCTGTCTTTCGTCGGGTGCCGCGGATTACCAGCGGTAATGCGAGAAGGCGCGGTTGGCTTCCGCCATCCGGTGCGTGTCTTCTCGCTTCTTCACCGCGTTGCCGCGGTTATTCGCCGCGTCCATCAGCTCGGCCGAGAGACGCTCAACCATGGTCTTGTCGTTACGGCCGCGAGCAGCCGAGATCAGCCAGCGGATCGCCAGCGCCTGACGGCGCTCGGTGCGAACCTCGACCGGAACCTGATAGGTCGCGCCACCGACGCGACGCGAGCGAACCTCGATCGCCGGGGCGACGTTCTCGAGAGCGCTCTTGAAAACAGAGAGCGGGTCGCTCTTCGTCTTGCCTTCGATGATGTCGAAAGCGCCGTAGACGATCCGCTCAGCGGTCGACTTCTTACCTTCGTACATCACGGAGTTCATGAACTTCGTGACCACGATATCACCGAACTTCGGGTCCGGGATAACTTCGCGTTTTTCGGCGCTATGGCGGCGGGACATCGTCTAGTCTCCGGTCAAATCTCAAAAGCTGCGAACCGCCTCAGCATCAAGCCTCGGCGGTCGGGCAGAAAATCACTTAGGACGCTTGGCGCCGTACTTCGAACGGCGTTGCTTGCGGTTCTTGACACCCTGCGTATCGAGCACACCGCGCAGGATGTGGTAACGCACGCCGGGCAAGTCCTTGACGCGACCGCCGCGGATCATCACCACCGAGTGCTCCTGAAGGTTGTGACCCTCACCCGGGATGTAGCCAATGACCTCGAAGCCGTTGGTCAGACGCACCTTGGCAACCTTACGAAGCGCCGAGTTCGGCTTCTTCGGGGTGGTCGTATAGACGCGGGTGCAAACGCCGCGCTTCTGCGGGCAGGACTCAAGCGCCGGAGCGGTGTTGCGCGCCTTGACGGGCGAGCGCGGCTTGCGGATCAGCTGGCTGATTGTCGGCATTCTGGCCTCTCGCTCCACTGAGCGGTTGGAATTCTTTTCGGTCGCTCCCCGAACCGGTCAAAGCCATGACATAAACGAAGCCGCGCCGTCGGCTCCCCTCGGGGGCCTCAGGCGCGTTCGCCATGCAGAGGAACACGGAACTCGTCCGCATTCATGCGTCTTGCCATGTCGTCAATCGACGCAGGAATTTACGACGGCGTTTCGGTCGCGAAATTCGCTCGCAGCAGAGGCAAGCGACAAACGTGTCCGACAACCGTCGACAGTGGCGCGCTTATGACTCAGGTGGAGATTCGCGTCAACCCCGAATTCGCATTCGCAGCGAAAGCGTTAACCACCACCCTGCTAAGGGCCGGCTCGGCCGTCATGGCCCCCCGGAGATCGGCAGGCGGCTGAGGGTGAAGATCACCAATGCCGTCAGGGCAAGGTAGAGCGAAACGCCGCGCAACACCACGATAGCCACTCCCCTCTTCCCAGCCAATCATGCGTCGACGGGTTGCGGTCCAGGCAACTCCCATTTGGGGGCCGGTGATCTTCGGCCAGCATGATCTCATCAGCCGAACAGGGCTAACGCAGCACCAGTCTGGCCAGCAGGGCGGAGAGTTCGCTCTGGCGGGAAACGCCCACCTTGGCGAAGACGCGCTTGAGCGTGGTCCGCGCCGTCTCCTCCGAGATTCCCAGGGCTTGGGACGCGTTTCGAGGGGCAAGTCCTGCACCAACGAGCGCCGCGATCCGGGCCTCCGCCAATGTGAGACCGAACAGGTCGCGCACGAGCGCCGGATCGGCGGGCTCGCCTGGCTGCGCGCTGGTCACGACAGCAATCACACTGGTCTCTGAGAGCATGCGCTCTACGCCCGTGGCAGTGGCTGTGCAGACCGGCAGGACATGCACGGCAAGCGTCCCGTCGCGATCCAGGCCGGGGATCAGCAGCGGCCGCGGCACCGCCGTCAAGGTATCGGCACTCGCCGCGCCCGCGCGTGCGATCGCTTCGGACAAGGCCTCCTGCTGCAGGATGGAGCGCGCCGCCAGTCGCCCCTGCGAGATCAGCAGCGCATCACCGCATAACTGCTCTGCGACAGGGTTTGCGAAGATCACATGCCCGGTCGCATCGAGCAGGAATACCCCGACGCTCAGCCGCGCCAGTACGTCGGCCAGTGACTGCTGGGTCGCTTCCGCGGTGATCAGGCGGATGCCGAGCCTGAGCGCATTCTCGACATGCCGCCCCAACTGGCTGAGCGCTGCAAGCTCCTCCTCGGCGAAGGCCGGTTTGCTGTCGGCGCGCTGGACCGAGAGCGCAACGGCGACATGGGGGTCCGGCGAGATACTGACGCCTGCGAACCATTTCAGCCCCTGGCGTTTGAGGAACTGGCTGTAGAACGGCAGGGTTTCGAGTTCCTCGGACGTTGCGATGTGACGTTCGGTGATCGCATCGGTCCGGGTCAGGTATCCCCTCTCGCGCGAGCGGGCGAAGCGCACATCGTGCCGCCACCATTCGTCCCGGTCATACTCCTTCTGCCCCTCGGCGAGGCCCGGCGAGACAATGATCCCGTAGCTGCCATCGTCCCGCTGGTAGATCATCACGGCGCCGACATCGTCGAAGCAATCGGCAATGGTCTGCAGGGCGGCCGGCCAAAGCGACGGCGTGGCCGCGGCCGCATAGACCGCTTCCACCGCACTGACAAAGCGCTGACCGTCCATCGACGAACTCCCAACTGATTAACATGTTAGATCACAACCAGGCGCGGAGGCGAAGTTCTCCTTTCGTCGCTGAGGCCGCCATGAACAGGCCGGGGACCCTGCGCCAAACAAAAAGGGCCGCCCGAAGGCGGCCCTTTCGCAAGTTGTGTTCGGCAGCGCCTTACTCGGCGGCCGGAAGCACGGCCGCAGCAGCTGCAGCCTTGGCCGCCGCATCCGCCTTCTGGCCGACGATGAGATCGTCGCGGCGCAACGCCACCTGCTTGATACGGGCAACCTGGGCGCCCGTGCCAGCCGGGATGAGCGAGCCGACGATGACGTTCTCCTTGAGGCCTTCGAGGGTATCGTACTTGCCGTTGACCGCCGCCTCGGTGAGGACGCGGGTGGTCTCCTGGAACGACGCCGCCGAGATGAAGGAGCGCGTCTGCAAGCTCGCCTTGGTGATGCCGAGCAGGACCGGAACGCCGCTGGCCGGCTTCTTGCCCTCTTCGCGCATCTTGGCGTTGATCTCCTCCAGCTCGATCCGATCGATCTGGTCGCCGGTGATGATGTCGGTATCACCGGACTCGGTGATCTCGATCTTCTGCAGCATCTGCCGGACGATGACCTCGATGTGCTTGTCGTTGATGCCCACGCCCTGGAGGCGATAGACCTCCTGGATCTCGTTGACGAGATAAGCCGCGAGCTCTTCGACGCCCTTGATCGCCAGGATGTCGTGCGGTGCCGGGTTGCCGTCCAGGATGTAGTCGCCCATCTCGACGACGTCGCCGTCCTGGAGATGGATGTGCTTGCCCTTCGGGATCAGGTACTCGAGCCCGTCCGAGCCGTCATGCGGGGTCAGCGTGACCCGGCGCTTGTTCTTGTAGTCCTTGCCGAAGCCAATGACGCCGGCCTTCTCGGCAATGATCGCCGCATCCTTCGGACGACGCGCCTCGAACAGTTCCGCCACCCGCGGCAGACCGCCGGTGATGTCACGGGTCTTGGCCGAGTCGGTCGAGACACGGGCGAGCACGTCGCCTGCCTTGGTCATCTGGCCCGGCTCCATCGAGATGATGCCGTCGACGGGCAGGATGTAGCGGGCTTCGCCACCGCGGGCGAGCTTCGCAACCTTGCCGTCAGGGCCGTGCACCGTGATCGCCGGACGCAGATCCGACGTCCGGGCCGAACCACGCCAGTCGATGACGACGCGCTTGCTGATGCCGGTCGCCTCGTCCGTCGTCTCGGTGATCGACATGCCGTCCACGAGATCCTCGTAGCCGACAGAGCCGTCCACCTCGGCCAGGATCGGGCGGGAATAGGGATCCCACTCCGCCAGGCGCTGGCCGCGCTTGACCTTGTCGCCTTCGTCGACCCGCATCTTCGAGCCGAACTGGACACGGTGCACCGCGCGCTCGGCGCCGTCCGGACCAACGATCACGATGGCGATGTTGCGCGCCATGGCGATCAGGTCGCCATCCGAGTTGCGCGCCGCATTGCGGTTGCGGATCTTCACCGTGCCCTCGAAATTGGACTCGATGAACGACTGATCCGCGATCGTCGCCGCGCCGCCGATGTGGAAGGTACGCATGGTGAGCTGCGTACCCGGCTCGCCGATCGACTGCGCCGCGATGACGCCGACCGCCTCGCCCATGTTGACGGGCGTGCCACGGGCAAGATCGCGCCCGTAGCAGGTGGCGCAGACGCCGTTCTTGGTCTCGCAGGTGAGAACCGAACGGATCTTCACCTCCTGGACGCCGGCAGCGTTGATCTTCTCGATATGGCTTTCCTCGATCATCGTGCCCTTCGGCACGAGGACGTTGCCGTCGATATCGGTGACATCTTCCGCCGCGGAGCGGCCGAGGATGCGGATGCCGAGCGAAGCCACGACCTGACCGGCATCGATGATGGCGCGCATCTTGATGCCATTGTCCGAGCCGCAATCGACCTCGGAGATGATGGCATCCTGTGCCACGTCGACGAGACGGCGGGTGAGATAACCCGAGTTCGCCGTCTTGAGCGCGGTGTCGGCCAGCCCCTTACGGGCACCGTGCGTCGAGTTGAAGTACTCGAGCACGTCCAGGCCTTCCTTGAAGTTCGAGATGATCGGGCTCTCGATGATCTCGCCGGACGGCTTGGCCATCAGGCCGCGCATGGCGGCGAGCTGGCGCATCTGGGCCGGCGAACCACGGGCACCCGAGTGGCTCATCATGTAGATCGAGTTGATCGGCTTATCGCGGCCGTTCTCGTCCTTCTTAACGGTCGAGATGCGCGCCATCATCTCCTGGGCGAGCTTGTCGGAGCACTTCGCCCAGGCGTCGACGACCTTGTTGTACTTCTCGCCCTGGGTGATCAGGCCGTCCTGGTACTGCTGCTCGTAGTCCTTGGCGAGCGCACGGGTGGTGTCGACGATCTCCCACTTGTTCTCCGGCACGACCATGTCGTCCTTGCCGAAGGAGATGCCGGCCTTGAAGGCGTGCTTGAAGCCGAGGCCCATGACGCGATCGCAGAAGATCACCGATTCCTTCTGACCGCAGCCGCGATAGACGGCGTCGATCATTCCGGAGATCTCCTTCTTCGTCATCAGGCGATTGACGACGTCGAAGGTCACGGCCGGATGCTCAGGCAGTGCGGTCGAGAGGATCACGCGGCCAGGCGTGGTGTCGTAGATCTTGGTGTAGGACTTGCCGTCCTGACCGACGCCGGTCCAGCGATATTTGATCTTCGAATGCAGCGTCACGACCTTCTCGTGCAGCGCATATTCGAGTTCGCCGAAATCGCCGAAGATCTTGCCCTGGCCCGGCTCGCCATCCGAGATGATCGAGAGATAGTACAGGCCGAGCACGATATCCTGCGACGGCACGATGATCGGCTGGCCGTTCGCCGGGTGCAGGATGTTGTTGGTCGACATCATCAGCACGCGCGCTTCCAGCTGCGCCTCAAGCGACAGCGGGACGTGCACGGCCATCTGGTCGCCGTCGAAGTCAGCGTTGAACGCAGCGCAGACCAGCGGGTGAAGCTGGATCGCCTTGCCTTCGATCAGCACCGGCTCAAAGGCCTGGATGCCGAGACGGTGCAGCGTCGGAGCGCGGTTCAGCAGCACCGGATGCTCGCGGATGACCTCGTCCAGGATATCCCAGACTTCCGGCTTCTCCTTCTCGACCAGCTTCTTGGCCTGCTTGACCGTGGTCGAGTAGCCCTTCGCATCGAGACGCGCATAGATGAACGGCTTGAACAGCTCGAGCGCCATCTTCTTCGGCAGGCCGCACTGGTGCAGCTTCATCTCCGGGCCGACGACGATGACCGAACGGCCGGAATAGTCGACGCGCTTGCCCAGCAGGTTCTGCCGGAAGCGGCCCTGCTTGCCCTTCAGCATGTCGGCGAGCGACTTCAGCGGGCGCTTGTTGGCACCCGTGATGACGCGGCCGCGGCGGCCGTTGTCGAACAATGCGTCGACCGATTCCTGCAGCATCCGCTTCTCGTTGCGGATGATGATGTCGGGCGCACGCAGCTCGATCAGGCGCTTCAGGCGGTTATTGCGGTTGATGACGCGGCGATAGAGATCGTTCAGATCCGAGGTCGCGAAGCGGCCGCCATCGAGCGGCACCAGCGGACGCAGATCGGGCGGGATCACCGGAACGATGGTCATCACCATCCATTCCGGCTTGTTGCCGGATTCCTGGAACGCCTCGATGATCTTGAGGCGCTTCATCAGCTTCTTGGGCTTCAGCTCCGAGGTCGTCGTCGCGATCTCGTGCTTCAGATCCATGTTGATCTTGTCGAGATCGAGCGCGCGCAGCATCTCGCGGATGGCTTCCGCGCCGATCATCGCCGTGAAGGTGTCAGCGCCGTACTCTTCCTGGCAGCGGACATACTCCTCCTCGGACAGGAGCTGACGGTCCTTGAGGGGCGTCAGGCCCGGCTCGATGACGACATACGACTCGAAATAGAGCACCCGCTCGAGTTCCTTGAGCGGCATGTCCATCAGCAGGCCGATGCGCGACGGCAGCGACTTCAGGAACCAGATATGGGCAACCGGAGCGGCGAGCTCGATATGGCCCATGCGCTCGCGCCGGACGCGTGCGAGCGTCACTTCGACGCCGCACTTCTCGCAGATCACGCCCTTGAACTTCATGCGCTTGTACTTGCCGCACAAGCACTCGTAGTCCTTGATCGGCCCGAAGATGCGGGCGCAGAACAGGCCGTCGCGCTCGGGCTTGAAGGTACGGTAGTTGATGGTCTCGGGCTTCTTGATCTCGCCATAGGACCACGACAGGATCTTTTCCGGGCTCGCGATCGAGATCTTGATCGCGTCGAACGCCTGCTGTGTCGGCTGCTGGCCGAAAAGGTTCATGACCTCTTGCTTCATCGCCTGTCTCCTGCCGCCGGCGGGGGAGTGAACCGCCCTGCCCGGCCATCATGCGAATAAGCCGGCGGCGTGAGTGTCGCCGGCATGCTGTGTTCGTCTCGAGGCGGCCCTTTTGGGCCCGCCCCCTTATTCGGCAGCTTCGGCCGGCGGCAATTCGCCCGGCTTCTGCTTGTTGCTGATCAATTCGACATTGAGGCCGAGCGAGCGCATTTCCTTGACGAGAACGTTGAAGCTCTCGGGGATGCCCGCCTCGAAATTGTCCTCGCCGCGCACGATCGACTCGTAGACCTTTGTGCGGCCCGCCACGTCGTCCGACTTCACCGTCAGCATTTCCTGCAGGGTGTAGGCGGCGCCGTAGGCTTCGAGTGCCCAGACCTCCATTTCACCGAAGCGCTGACCGCCGAACTGCGCCTTACCACCCAGCGGCTGCTGGGTAACGAGCGAGTACGGGCCGATCGAACGCGCGTGAATCTTGTCGTCGACCAAGTGGTGCAGCTTCAGCATGTAGATGTAGCCGACCGTGACCTTGCGATCGAAGGGCTCGCCGGTCCGTCCGTCATAGAGCGTGACCTGGCCGGACTTGTTGAGCCCCGCCTGCTCGAGCAGATGCTCGATGTCCGACTCCTTGGCGCCGTTGAAGACCGGGGTCGCGATCGGAACGCCACGGCGCAGGTTCTGGCCCATCTCGACCAGCTCCGCGTCGTCCATCGACGCAACGATCTCGTTGTCGCCATACACGGCCTCGAAGCTTGCCCGCAGAGCCTTGCCGTCATGCGCCTTCTTGTAGACGTCGATGGCCTTGGCGATCTGCTTGCCGAGACCGGCAGCGGCCCAACCCAGATGGGTCTCCAGGATCTGACCGACATTCATGCGGCTCGGCACGCCGAGCGGGTTCAGCACGATGTCGGCATGGGTGCCGTCCTCGAGGAAGGGCATATCCTCGGCGGGAACGATGCGCGAGACGACGCCCTTGTTTCCGTGACGGCCGGCCATCTTGTCGCCGGGCTGGATCTTGCGCTTCACCGCGACGAAGACCTTGACCATCTTCATCACGCCCGGAGGCAGTTCGTCGCCGCGCTGCAGCTTCTCGACCTTGTCGAGGAAGCGCTGCTCGAGGCGCTTCTTCGACTCGTCGTACTGCTTCCGCATCGCCTCGATTTCGGTCATCAGGGCGTCGTCGCCGACGGCGAACAGCCACCACTGCGAACGCGGGAACTCGCTCATCCCTTCGCGGGTGATGACCGTGTCCTTCTTGAAGCCCTTCGGACCGGCAAGGCCGGTCTTGCCGGTCAGGATCTCGGCCAGACGCGCGAAGGTGTTGCGGTCCAGGATCGCCTGCTCGTCGTCGCGGTCCTTGGCAAGACGCTCGATCTCCTCGCGCTCGATCGCCTGGGCGCGCTCGTCCTTGTCGACGCCGTGGCGGTTGAACACGCGCACTTCGACGATGGTGCCCTGCACGCCCGGAGGAACACGCAGCGAGGTGTCGCGGACATCCGAAGCCTTCTCGCCGAAGATGGCGCGCAGAAGCTTCTCTTCCGGCGTCATCGGGCTTTCGCCCTTTGGCGTGATCTTGCCGACCAGGATGTCGCCCGCAGCGACTTCCGCACCGATATAGACGATACCGGCTTCGTCGAGGTTCTTCAGCGCCTCTTCCGAAACGTTCGGGATGTCGCGCGTGATTTCCTCAGGGCCCAGCTTCGTATCGCGGGCCATGACCTCGAATTCCTCGATATGGATCGAGGTGAAGATGTCTTCCGAGACGATCTTCTCCGAGAGCAGGATCGAGTCCTCGAAGTTGTAGCCGTTCCACGGCATGAACGCGACGAGCACGTTGCGGCCGAGAGCCAGTTCGCCGAGCTCCGTCGACGGGCCGTCGGCGACGATATCGCCCTTCTTGATCATGTCGCCGACGCGCACCAGCGGACGCTGCGTGATGCAGGTCGACTGGTTCGAGCGCTGGAACTTCTGCAGACGGTAGATGTCAACGCCCGGCTTGGTCGGGTCCATCTCGTCGGAGGCGCGGATAACGATACGCGTCGCGTCGACCTGGTCGACGATGCCGGCGCGGCGGGCAGCGATGGCGGCACCCGAGTCACGGGCGACGACCGCTTCCATGCCGGTGCCGACGAACGGCGCGTCGGCACGAACCAGCGGCACCGCCTGGCGCTGCATGTTCGAGCCCATCAGCGCGCGGTTGGCGTCGTCGTTCTCAAGGAACGGGATCAGCGCGGCGGCGACCGAAACGAGCTGCTTCGGCGACACGTCCATGAAGTCGACCTTGTCGACCGGCGTGACGATGACTTCACCGGCGCGGCGGCAAACGATCAGGTCGTCGGTCAGACGGCCGCTTGCATCGGTCGCGGCGTTCGCCTGGGCGACGTTGTACTTCGCCTCCTCCATCGCCGAGAGATAGATGATCTCGTCGGTGAGCTGGCCGTCGCGGATGCGGCGGTAGGGGCTCTCGATGAAGCCGTACTTGTTCACCCGCGCGAAAGTGGCGAGCGAGTTGATCAGGCCGATATTCGGACCTTCCGGCGTCTCAATCGGGCAGATGCGGCCGTAATGGGTCGGGTGCACGTCGCGCACCTCGAAGCCGGCGCGCTCGCGAGTCAGACCACCCGGGCCAAGCGCCGAAAGACGGCGCTTGTGGGTGACTTCCGACAGCGGGTTCGTCTGGTCCATGAACTGAGAGAGCTGCGACGAGCCGAAGAACTCGCGCACGGCGGCAGCCGCAGGCTTGGCGTTGATCAGGTCCTGCGGCATCACCGTGTCGATATCGACCGACGACATGCGCTCCTTGATGGCGCGCTCCATGCGTAGCAGGCCCAGGCGGTACTGGTTCTCCATGAGCTCGCCGACCGAGCGCACACGGCGGTTGCCGAGATGGTCGATGTCGTCGATCTCGCCCTTGCCGTCGCGCAGGTCGACCAGCGCCTTGACGACCGCGAAGATGTCTTCCTTGCGCAGGATGCGCACGGTGTCCTCGGCGTCGAGATCGAGACGCATGTTCATCTTCACGCGGCCGACGGCCGAGAGGTCGTAGCGCTCCGAGTCGAAGAACAGCGACTGGAACATGTTCTCGGCGGTCTCGAGCGTCGGCGGCTCGCCGGGACGCATCACGCGGTAGATGTCGAACAGCGCTTCCTCGCGGCGCGAGTTCTTGTCCACATTGAGCGTGTTGCGGATGTAGGGACCGACCGTGATGTGGTCGATGTCCAGCACCGGAATCTCGTCGAAGCCTTCATCGGTCAGGAGCTTGAGCAGCTTCTCGCTGATCTCCTCGCCCGCCTCGGCGAAGACCTCGCCGGTCGCCGGGTTGACCAGATCCTCGGCAATGTACTGGGTGTAGAGATCCTCGTCGGTGGCGCGCAGGAACTTCAGGCCCTTCTCGGCGAGCTGACGGGCGGTGCGGGCGACCAGCTTCTTGCCGGCCTCGACCACGACCTCGCCGGTGTCGGCGTCGATCATGTCGACCGTCGCCTTGAAGCCCTTCATGCGCTCGGCGTCGTAGGGAACGCGCCAGCCCTGCTTATCCTTGACGTAGGCGATGTGGTTGTAGAAGCGGCTGAGGATCTCCTCGCCGTCCATGCCGAGAGCGAACAGCAGCGACGTCACCGGGATTTTACGCTTCCGGTCGATACGCGCGTAGACGATGTCCTTGGCGTCGAACTCGATGTCCAGCCAGGAGCCGCGATAGGGGATGATGCGCGCGGCAAAGAGCAGCTTGCCCGACGAATGGGTCTTGCCCTTGTCGTGATCGAAGAACACGCCCGGCGAACGGTGCATCTGCGAGACGATGACGCGCTCGGTGCCGTTGACGATGAAGGTGCCGTTATCCGTCATGAGCGGCATGTCGCCCATGTAGACATCCTGCTCCTTGATGTCCTTGACCGACTTCGCCTGGGTGTCGGGATCGATATCGAACACGATCAGGCGCAGCGTTACCTTGAGCGGCGCCGAGAAGGTCATGCCGCGCTGGCGGCATTCGTCGACATCGTATTTCGGCGGCTCGAAGGTGTATTTCACGAATTCGAGCAGCGAAGCGCCCGCGAAATCGCCGATCGGGAACACCGACTTGAAGACGGACTGCAGGCCCTCGTCGGAGCGGCCGCCCTTGGGCTCGTCCACCATCAGGAACTGGTCGTAAGACGCCTTCTGAACCTCGATGAGGTTCGGCATCTGCGCGACTTCCTTGAGTTTTCCGAAGAACTTGCGGACGCGCCTGCGGCCCTGGAGCGAATTGACCATGTTGTTCCTCGCGATCTCTCTCGGACGGCTCACCCGGCGGCCCGCTCGCGGACCAGTCTTGGCAGCCACAGGCCGCCGGGGGAGCCGTTCGGCGCTTCGGCGCGCCGACATCAACTGAACTGGCCTTCCCGATGGGGCTCGTGCCCCGGAAAGCCTCTTGCATTCCTTGCGTCGCATTCCGCTTGCCGGAAACGACGCAACAGCCCCGGAGGCGGAAGACCGCCCCGGGACTGTCGTGTACGACTAGGGTCGGACCGGCATCAGCCGGCCCTGCTCACTTGAGCTCGACCTTGGCGCCGACGGCCTCGAGCTGCTTCTTGAGCTTCTCGGCCTCGTCCTTGGTCACGCCTTCCTTGAGCGGCTTCGGAGCGGCTTCCACCAGATCCTTGGCTTCCTTCAGACCGAGACCGGTGATGGCGCGGACTTCCTTGATCACTTCGATCTTCTTGTCGCCGGCGGCGGCGAGAACGACAGTGAACTCGGTCTGCTCTTCAACAACGGCAGCCGGAGCGCCAGCCGGTCCAGCCGCAACAGCGACGGCGGCAGCGGCGGAAACGCCCCACTTCTCTTCGAGAAGCTTGGCCAGGTCAGCGGCCTCGAGGACCGTCAGGGAGGACAGCTCGTCAACGAGCTTAGCAAGATCAGCCATGGTATGTTCCTACGATAAAGAGGTTCGAACGTTGATCAGGTTGGCAGACGGCCTCAGGCCGCATCCTTGTCGGCATATGCCTGAAACACGCGAGCGAGCTTTGCAGCAGGCGCGGTCGAGAGCTGGGCGATCTTGGTTGCCGGGGCCTGGAGAAGGCCGAGCAACTTGGCGCGCAGTTCGTCGAGCGAGGGCATCGTGGCCAGAGCCTTGACACCATCCGGGTTCAGGGAGGTCTTGCCCATCGCGCCGCCGAGGATGACAAGCTTGTCATTGTCCTTGGCGAAAGCGACGGCGACCTTCGGCGCCGCGACCGGATCGCTGGAATAAGCGATCAGGGTGGGGCCCTTCAGCAAGGGGCTGATGGACGCGACGTCGGTGCCTTCAAGAGCGATCTTGGCCAGCCGGTTCTTTGCGACCTTCACAGTGGCGCCATTGGCCTTCATCTCACGACGAAGCTTCTGGAACTGTGCCACCGTCAAACCCGCATAGTGGGCCACGACAACGACCGACGTGTTTGCGAACACGCCGTTCAGTGTCGCGACGGCATCATTCTTTGCCGCTCTTTCCACTGGGCTCTCTCCGGTAGGCGGCAAGACGAATACCTTGCCGCCAGTTGCACTTGTCGCGCAGGCTTGGCCGATTGACACCGGCCGGTCACATGCGCGACGCTCAGTGCCCTGTCCCCTTCCCCGGCATCAGCCACGGTCGGGCGAGATGGTTCGAACCGTCTCGAGGTCTCTCGACCTCGGGTAAGCTCTTGCACCGTCTATGCAGGCCTCTTGGCGAAATTATGCCCTCGGGCGAACCCGAAGCGCACCTGCAGTCTCAGACAGGACTGGGTGATTCCGGCACGAAGATCGCTCCGCGCGCCCGAAAAACCCATTCTTCGACGGTAAACCGTCGAAAAACGCGAAACGGACCTCCTCGTGCAAAGCACGCGGAAGCCCTGATCACTTATGGAAACATCGGGATGTCATAGCGACTTCCCTCGCTTCTGCCAAGTGGTGTCTTGATCCCGCGAGATCAAGACGAGCTCGCGGCCGGCGCGAAGCCGGCCGCAGGGGAGACTATCAGCCGCCCAGAACCGTGTTCGGCTCGATCTTGACGCCCGGGCCCATGGTCGAGGAGATCGCGACGCGCTGGACATACGTGCCCTTGGCGCCGGCGGGCTTCGCCTTGGCAACCGAATCCGCGAAGGCGCGGATGTTCTCTTCGAGCTTCTCAGCTGTGAACGAGACCTTGCCGACGGCGGCATGCACGATGCCGGCCTTCTCGACGCGGAACTCGACCGAGCCACCCTTGGAGGCCGCAACCGCGCTGGTCACGTCCATGGTCACCGTCCCGACCTTCGGGTTCGGCATCAGGCCGCGCGGGCCGAGCACCTTACCGAGACGGCCGACGAGCGGCATCATGTCCGGGGTCGCGATGCAGCGATCGAAATCGATCGTGCCCTTCGAGACGATGTCGACCAGTTCCTCGGCACCAACGACGTCGGCCCCGGCCTTCTTGGCCTCCTCGGCCTTGGCACCGCGAGCGAACACGGCGACGCGCAGGACGCGGCCCGAGCCGTTCGGCAGGTTGCAGACGCCACGGACCATCTGGTCAGCGTGACGCGGGTCGACACCGAGGTTCATCGCAACTTCGACGGTCTCGTCGAACTTGGCGGTCGCACGGCCCTTGATCAGGGCAACGGCTTCGGTGAGCGGGTAGAGCTTGGTGCGGTCGATGCCCTCACGGGCCTTGACGACGCGTTTTCCGACGTGTGCCATTGATCCGTTCCCCTCAGCCCACGACTTCCAGGCCCATGGACCGGGCAGAACCCCGGATCATGGCCACGGCCGATTCGACGTTATCGCAGTTCAGATCGGCCATCTTCTTCTCGGCGATCTCCTTGAGCTGCGCCGAGGTGACCTTGCCGACATTGCCGCCACGACCCGGGGTCTTCGAACCCGAGGTCAGGCCGGCCGCCTTCTTGAGGAAGTACGAAACCGGCGGCTGCTTCATCTCGAAGGTGAAGGAGCGATCCTGATACGCGGTGATGATCACCGGGATCGGCATGCCCTTTTCCATCTGCGCGGTCTTCGCATTGAAGGCCTTGCAGAATTCCATGATGTTGAGGCCGCGCTGACCCAGCGCCGGACCGATCGGCGGCGACGGATTGGCCGCGCCCGCCGGAACCTGAAGCTTCACGTAGCCCGTGATCTTCTTTGCCATGATGGCTGCTCCTGCCGTCCGAACCGGTGCCTACCGGAACGACGACGACCCCTCCCGGACAAAACGCGTCCCGGGCCGGGGTGGTTGCAGAGCGTGGTGCGGCGAGGAATTCCGGTTGGCAAACCGGCACGCCTTCCACGCATGTGAGGCGCGGCCTATGGCATATCCGGAAACGAAGGGGAAGAGCTTTCGCGCTGCGGCATCTTTGCGGTCGCCCTTGAAGGGCGCCCCGCACCCCGCTGGACATAGTCGCCGAGTGCGATGCCGATGTGCAAGACGACGAGCCCCATCAGGGCGAAGGCAAGCCAGGCATGGCCTTTGAGCAATGGCTCGGAATAGCCGGCCCCTTCCGGCCAGATCGCCGGCAGCGTCAGGCCAAAGGCGAGTTCCCGCGCACCAAAATCGGACACGCCGGCCCAGCCGAGCATCGGCACGACGATCAGCGCGGCATAGAGCACGCCGTGGACCGCCCTGTCTCCGCCCCCTTCCCGCCAGTGTCCCGTCAGGCGCGCCAGCACCCTGTAAGCCATGCGGAAGAGCACGAGCCCGAACAGCCCCGCACCGGTCGTCTTGTGCAAGGTGTACAGCGCGTCCGCCATCGGCCCATCGCCGATCTGCTTCATCAGAACACCGGAGCAGAAGAGCACGAGGACCAGCACCGCGGTCATCCAGTGCAGCAGCTTTGCCAGGAACGGGAAGCTGCGTTGCCCCGCGCGCTGTGCGGCGCCCACCACAAGACCCTCCCCAGACGGCGATATCGACATCGTCATGCGCGCATCCGTTGTGTCTCGGACATGAATCCGTCGACGGCCTGACGGAGTTCGGCAGCTTGACGACCGAGATCGGCGGATGCGTGCGTGACCGTCTCGGCGGTCCGGCGCCAATCCTCGACCATGCCAGCAACCTGTTCGACCTGATCAGCCACGAGGCGGACATCGCCGGCGGTCTTGCTCGTGCTCTCGCTGATAGAGCGCGAGCTCGCATCCTGCTTGCGCGCCAGATCGGCGATCGAATCGGCAGCGCGCTCCACCTGGTTGACGGAGGTGACCAGGGCACCGACCCGCATGGTGATGCGCTGAGCCGCGACATTGATGGAATCGAGCCCGCTCCGGACCTGATCGGTCGCTTCTGCGGAGCGGTTTGCGAGTTGCTTGACCTCGGCTGCAACCACGGCGAAGCCGCGGCCGCTCTCTCCGGCCCGGGCCGCCTCGATCGTGGCGTTGAGCGCGAGCAGGTTGGTCTGGTTCGCGACCGTACCGATGATCTTGATGATCTCCGAAATTGCCCCGACCGCCTCGCACAGCACCACCGTATCGGCCGTGGCCTCCTCGACCAGCACCTTGGCGGCGGTCGCAACCTCGGTCGTCCGCTGTGCCTCGCCAGCCGTCGTCGTCAACAGGCGTGAGATATCGATCAGTGAGCGCGAGACATCGTCGACATGGGTCGAGGCCCGCTGCGTCGAGCCGGCTGCGGCGGCCGCTCGCTCGTCCACCGAACCCGAAAAGCGTGCGAGTTCGCCCGACGCGCCCGACATGCGCGCCGCATGTTGCTCCAGCACCGTTGCAATCGAGGCGATGCGCTGCTGGAAAGCCTGCCCCTGCAATTGGAGACAGTCACGTCGCTCGACCTCGTGTGACAGCACCTCGAGGCGCTGCTTGGCCGCCTCCTGCTGGGCCTGCTCGCCGCGCAGATGGGCCAATAGCGCCCGCGCCAGCATGCCGATCTCATCGCGCCGGATCGCCAGCTTGCCGATCCAGGCCCGATCCCGTTCGACCGAGCCAAGGGCGCGCGCCATCCCGGTGATGGGCCGCACCAGCCAGCGATATTCCAGCGTGATGACGAGAACGACCAGGAACATGCCGAGCAGCGACAGCAGCAGCTTGTTCTGCCGGGCGTTGTCGACATGCAGGGCCAGCCGGCCGCTGACCTCGGTCATGCCCTCGTTCAAGGCGACGCGTAATTCGTTGCGCTTCGCGGCGAGCCGCTTCAGCGATTCGCGCGCGCCGATATGGTCCGATCCGACCTGCCCCGACAGCTCTCCGAGGAGATCGACTGCCTCCTGCGCACGCGCATGGACGGAGCCGTGAAGGCGCATGGCGATATCGGCGACGCTCCGCGCCACCACCTCGATGTCGGCCTTATCTGCGGGCGGCCCGCTATCGGACAGGAGCGAGGCGTTCAGGCGCTGATAGGCGGAATCGGCCTGGGCAAGCGCATCGCCTGCGCCCGCATAGGCTACCAGATCCCGCGAGAATTGTGTCAGGCGTATCGAGCTGACGACATCGGCGGCGGCAAGGAGAAGCGCAACAAGACCAAGCAGCGCGCCCCAGACGGCAAGACGCTGACCGACAGTTGCCTTGAAGCTCTTCGGAAACATGCAAGCCCGCGCCGGATTTTCGGCGCGGACCTTGCGTCAGCATGGCTTAAAAGTGCCTTAACCAACAAGCCGCCGCAGAAAAAATGCGGCGCTCGCGCAAAAGCGCGATCAGATCTTCTCGACCTGCCCGTACTCGAGCTCGACCGGCGTGGCCCGGCCGAAGATCGAGACCGCCACCTTGAGGCGGGCGCGTGCGTGATCGACGTCCTCGACGACACCGTTGAACGAGGCGAAGGGGCCATCGGCGACCTTGACCTGCTCGCCGACCTCGAAGACCACCGTCGGCTTCGGGCGTTCGATGCCCTCCGCGACCTGGCCCTTGATCCGCATCGCCTCATGTTCGGGGATCGGCATGGGCTTGGCCTTGTCGGCCCCGAGGAAGCCGGTGACCTTCGGCGTGTTCTTGATCAGGTGATAGACCTCGTCGGTCATCTCGCACTTCACCAGGACGTAGCCCGGGAAGAATTTGCGCTCGGCGTCCACCTTGCGGCCACGACGAACCTCGACGACCTTCTCGGTCGGGACCAGCACCTCGTCGAACTTGTCGGCGAGATTGCGCTGCGCCGCCTGATCGCGGATCGACTGCGCGACCTTGTTCTCGAAGTTGGAATAGGCGTGGACGATGTACCAGCGGGTGCTCACGTCAAAACTCTCCGCTCAGCGTGCGCCGAGGATGAAACCGAGCGACCAGCGAATGATCGTATCGGTAAAGAGGAAGAACAGGCTCGCAGCCACGACCATGGCCAAGACGAGGCCGGTGGTGATCAGGGTCTCGCGCCGCGACGGCCAGGTAACCTTCGCGGCCTCCGAGCGCACCTCCTGCAGGAACTGGAAGGGGTTGGACTTCGCCATTGAGTGGTCACCTCGGTTTCGGGCCGCGCCCGATTCGGACGTCCTGAAAGATTCGCGGCGCGGGGCTCAGGGAGCCGCGCGCCGTCATGAGGCCTCTTACAACGCTCCGGCACGTTAGCCAAGCGCTTTTGATCCGAGGCGCTCTCGTTAACCTCGGGGCGCCACGGACGTGCGGCAGGCGATCAGCAGGAAGGGCGGACGCTCGCGCTCCTTCGCCCACTCCGGATGTTCGCCAACCTGATCCGGACTGGGCCCCCATTCCTCGCGATGGGGCAGGAGGAATCCGACCCCCAGCAACAACTGGAGATCGGTTCCCATCGTTCCACGCTGCTTGAAGACGCCCTCGGCCAGTCAGTTCTTCCGGCGCGGCCCTTCATCGAGATAGGCCCCGTCCGGCCATGTCGGCAGCTCCGATGCGTCGCTCGACCAATCCTGGTGCCGGGGCGCCGTCATCATCGGGTGCTCGACGGAGCAGACCAGCATGCCAGCAGGGGCGAGTGCTGCATGGACTCGGGCGAACAAATCTTCGAGCCCCGTCAGGTAGTGGAAGGCAGGCGAGCTGTAGGCCAGGTCGAAGGCCTCCACCTCCGGGCGGTCCAGATCAGACTTGAGATAGGACACCGCCGGGTGGGGCGTCTCCGCATGAGCCCGCGCCAGCATCCGCTCGGAAAGATCGACGCCCCGGGCGCTCGCCGCGCCCTGCCCGGCTGCTCAGCGGCAGAACCAGCCAAAGCCGCAACCGAGATCGAGCAAGCGCTTGCCACGCAGTTCCGGTAGGAGGCGGTGCAGCGAATCCCACTCGGGCGCACCGTCAAGACCGTGGATCGAGCCCGGGAGCTGGCTGTAACCTTGGAAAAAAGTCTCGTCGTCGTAGATGCTCTGCGTCATCGCAGTACGATCGCGAGACTGGCAGGGGCGGCAGGGCTCGAACCTGCGACACCCGGTTTTGGAGACCGGTACTCTACCAACTGAGCTACACCCCTGTAGTCGCGCAGTGCTTTGCCCCAACCCGCCGCGCATTTCAAGTCGAAAAAGAACCGATGTCGACAAGGCTGTGAGCAAAAAGAAAGGGCGGCGTTTCCGCCGCCCTTTCCGCACGCGATGGCGCTCTGTCGATCAGGCGATGATGCTGGCGACGACGCCGGCGCCGACGGTCCTGCCGCCTTCGCGGATGGCGAAGCGCAGCTTCTCCTCCATCGCGATCGGCACGATCAGGTGCACTTCCATGGCGATGTTGTCGCCAGGCATCACCATCTCGGTGCCCTCAGGCAGGTGCACCACGCCGGTCACGTCCGTCGTGCGGAAGTAGAACTGAGGGCGGTAGTTGGTGAAGAACGGCGTATGACGGCCGCCCTCTTCCTTCGTCAGGATGTAGGCCTCGGCCTTGAACTTGGTGTGCGGCTTCACCGAACCCGGCTTGCACAGCACCTGGCCGCGCTCGACGTCCTCGCGCTTCGTGCCGCGCAGCAGCGCACCGATGTTGTCGCCAGCCTGGCCCTGGTCCAGCAGCTTGCGGAACATCTCGACGCCGGTCACCGTCGTCTTCACGGTGTCCTTCAGGCCGACGATCTCGATTTCCTCGCCAACCTTGACGATGCCGCGCTCGACGCGACCGGTCACCACCGTGCCACGGCCCGAGATCGAGAACACGTCTTCGACCGGCATCAGGAACGGCTGATCGATCGGACGCTCCGGCTGCGGGATATAGGCGTCGACCGTCTTCATCAGCTCGAGAACCGCGTCATGGCCGATCTCGGGCGAGACGTTGTCCAGCGCAGCCTTGGCCGAGCCCTTGGTGATCGGGATGTCGTCGCCCGGGAAGTCGTACTTCGACAGCAGCTCGCGGATCTCCATCTCGACCAGCTCGAGCAGCTCCGCGTCGTCGACCAGGTCGACCTTGTTCATGAACACCACCAGCGCCGGAACGCCGACCTGGCGCGCCAGCAGGATGTGCTCGCGCGTCTGCGGCATCGGGCCGTCGGCAGCCGACACCACCAGGATCGCGCCGTCCATCTGCGCCGCACCCGTGATCATGTTCTTCACGTAGTCGGCGTGGCCGGGGCAGTCGACATGCGCATAGTGACGGTTCGCAGTCTCGTACTCGACGTGGGCCGTCGAGATCGTGATGCCGCGGGCCTTCTCCTCAGGCGCCTTGTCAATCTGGTCATACGCCGTGAACGACGCGCCGCCGGTCTCAGCCAGCACCTTCGTGATCGCAGCCGTCAAAGACGTCTTGCCATGGTCAACGTGACCAATCGTTCCGATATTGCAGTGCGGCTTCGTCCGCGCAAACTTCTCTTTGGCCATGACACCTTTTCCTCGACGACGGCCATCCCCGGCCGGAAAACGGGGTCGCATTAGGGGGTTTTACGCGACGATGCAAGCCATGCGGGCGAGATGCCACCCGCCACGCATCGCCTCACCCCGACCGCATGTGTCCTGCGCCAAGGTCATGGTCACGAGACAGCCGCCGTCAATCAGCCGGCTCTGGAATCTGTTCGCGAAGAAGCTCCCCGTCCGGGGCCTTGGCGAGCAACCGCAAGCCGGCCGAGGCCGGAAGCCCTATATGCCCAGAAAGAACCACAGCCCGGCCACGGCTACTCGCGCAGGAGCCAGGCGGAAAACGACGCGGAGGCATTGTCGATCGCCTCGTACGCTGGATCACCGCGGATCTGGTCGGCGATGGCGAGCGCAGCAAACCCGATGAGGATGCCCACAGGCGTGGCAGGCACGACCGCAGTCGATGCAGCCCTGACGCCAGTCAGGTTAGGGTATTGCGTCAGCGGCCGCCCCGTCACCCCATCGAGCACGATCACGTCGGCGCTGAAATTCGCCTGCCCGCCGGGAGCTATCAGCGACCTCACCACGACCTTCAGCTTGGCCGCGTGCTTGCCCGAAGGCTGTTCGGTAAAGCGCTTTCGGAAGCTGTCGCGAGTGATCTGTGCCAGCGTGCTGTACATCTGCGTTTGAGCGGCCGCGCTCCGGCTGAGAGCCATGAATTTCTCATCCCACGCAGCCTCCTCTGGCGTCGGCCCATTACCCGCCCCGGCAGGATCACGCCCCAGGGAAACTGGACGGGTCGATGCCGGCATCTTCGTACCGGCGTAGGCCATTCCAGCCTTCGGCCAGACTATGGCAGTCTGGCCGTCCACGGGCTTTGGCGTTTCGACGATAATATCGACGATCCTGAGATCACGTATCTCCGAGAAGGTCAGTCCCCGGTCGGGCGTAACGCAGCCGGCAAGCGCCGAGCCCAGAACGACTGCAAGCAGAAATCGAATCATGGCGTCGAAATGCCCCCCGGCGCGAAATGCGACTGGCGGGCGTTAACGATCCCGAAATCATTGCGCCAGTTGAACCAAGGTATTGGGCACGCGGGAAAACCGCCCCCCGTATGTCGGCACTCGTTTCGCACTATTGCGAAGATTTGGCGTGCGCCCCGAACACCCGCCGATAGCGCCCGACTTCGCCTGGCTCGCCCGAAGCCTTGTCGGGATTGTCGGAGAGCTTCACCGCCGGTTGACCATTGACCCGCGTCACCTTGCAGACCAGCGACATCGGGTCGAGCGCGCGCGAACCGTCCGGCGAGCATCCGACGAGGTCGTTGGTGAGATCGGTGCCCCAGCCGAAGGCCATACGCACCTTTCCATCGAAATGCTGGTAGACGCGTTCGATCGCGGCGACGTCGAGCCCATCCGAGAAAACCAGCAGCTTTTCGCGCGGATCGCGCCCCTTCTCGCGCCACCAGGCGATGATCTGCTCGCCGGCGGCAATCGGCGGGGCACTATCGGGACGGAACCCTGTCCAGTCCGCAACCCAGTCGGGCGCACGCCGCAGGAAATCGGTGGATCCGAAGGCGTCGGGCAATGCGATCAGAAGATTGCCGCCATAGACCTTGCTCCATTCCTCGAGCACACGGTAGGGCGCAGCCAGCATCGCCTCGTCGCTGTCTGCCAGCGCCGCGAGCACCATCGGCAGCTCATGCGCGTTGGTGCCGATCGCCTCGAGATCATTGTCCATGGCGAGCAGCACATTCGAGGTGCCCGTGAAGCGTGCGCCGAGCCCCTCCTTCAGCGCCTCGACGCACCAGCGCTGCCAGAGATGTCCATGGCGGCGCCGCGTGCCGAAATCCGAGAGGCGCAGCTCCGGCAATTGCTGCAGACGCTCGACCTTCGCCCACATCTTCGCTTTGGCGCGCGCATAGAGCACATCGAGCGAGAAGCGCTTCTGACCAACCATCACCCGGCGCGCGCGCAACTCGTTGATGATCGCCAGCGCCGGCACCTCCCACATCGTGCTGTGCGTCCAGGGGCCGCTGAAATGCAGTTCGTACTGGCCGTCCACCCGCCTGAGCTCGTATTCCGGCAACTGGAACTCGGCGAGCCAGGCAAGGAAATCCGGCGAGAACATCTGCGTCCTGCCGTAGAAGCTGTTGCCCGCGAGCCAGATCAATTCCTTCTTGCTGAAGCGCAAACCGCGGGCATGATCGAGCTGCGCCCTGAGCTCGTTCTCATCGACAAGATCGGCAAGCCGGATATGGCGGGACCGGTTGATCAGCGAGAAGGTGACCCGCACATCCGGATGAAAGCTCCGGATCATCTGCAGCATCAGCAGCTTGTAGAAATCCGTATCGAGCAGGCTGCGAATGATCGGGTCGAGCCGCCAGCCGTGATTGTAGGTTCTCGTCGCGATATCGGTCAGGGTCATGCGGCGCGCGTGTCCGTGCGGCTGAAGGGCCGAAAACAACTAGGCGAGATCGCGAGCCTTGAACATCCACCCGAATTCGCGTCGGGGGCGAGCGGCGTGCAGGGCAAACTCCGGCCGCAGGCAAACGCTCTGCAGGCGAATGGTGATCCCGCAGAAGCCGAACGCCGCGGCCGCGCCGTCCCCGTGCTGACGCAAGTCTCGTAGAAGGCGGACCTGCTGGTGGCAGGGCAATGTGCGGCATCATGACTGAAGGGCACCACCAGACATGGCGGGCAGCCAGTCGATGAGGCAGGCTGGTCAGCGCAGGCCGGCGGGCGTCCGCCCCTCGGCCAGTTCCTAATAGTGCTTCGCGTAATAGCCCGAGGACGAATAGACCGACTGGCATTCAAGCCAGTACATGGATTGAATTGTCCGATTGACCGGAATTGCGCAGACAGGGGCAAGCTGCGCCGCTCTCTCTTGCGTCACCTGGCAGCCCGACAACACAATCCCGCCGGCGATCAGCAGGCATGCCCGTTGAACCGTTCCCATCGTCCTGGCTCCTGTTGCGAGCTATGTTCGACAGCTTCGCCGCCAACAGATCCAATTCATCCGGTTACCCGGCAGCGCGCTCTCGATAGCCATATGAGCGCGATGCTATGATCTAGCGCAAGTCCAGCCCGATCAGCGTACCCTTGCCATGCTTAAGCGCTCTTGGAAAAAGAGAAGCTTTCCGAACAATCCTGCCCCGTCTCAGCGCTCGATAAAGGCACGGTGCAACTGGTCGGAGATCGGCTTCAGCAGGTAGCTCATCATGGTGCGGCTCCCTGTCTGCATGAAGACCTCCGCCGGCATTCCCGAAACGAGCGTCGAGCCGACCAACCGGCGACGTTCGTCGCTGGGAAGGGCGACCCTCACCGTGAAGAACGACGCATTGGTCTGCTGGTCACGGCTGATGTCGGGAGAAACATAGGATACCACACCCGTGAGCTGCGGCGTCACACGTTGGTTGAAGGCGGAAAAGCGGATGAACGCTTTCTGACCCGACCGCACCTGGTCGATGTCGTTGGGCTGGAGCCGCGCCTCGACCTGCAGATCGTCGGAATCCGGCACGACTTCCATGACCGTGTCGCCAGCGCGGACGACACCGCCGATCGTGTGCGCAGCAAGCTGGTGAATGACGCCAGACGTCGGTGCACGAATATCGATCCGGTCGAGGAGGTCTCGCGCGGAAACGCCGCGCTCTACGAGCTCGGCCTCCTTGCCCCTGGCTTCGCCGAGTTCCTTCACGACATCGGTCCGAAAGTCCTGATCGATCCGGACGATCTGAAGCTGTGCCTCGCCGATCTTTGCTTTTGTCTCGGCGATGGCGGAGATCAGTTGACCCCGCTCGCCCTCGATACGCGCGGACTCTCGCTGCAGGGTCGTAAATCGCGTCAGTGGCACAAGCTTCTTGTCATACAGCGTCTTGATTCCGGAGAGTTCGCCCGCGATCAATTCCAGCTGGCTTGCCTTGGACTTGAGCTGGGCATCGAGGCCTGAAATCTCTTCGCCGAGTTGCGCGACACGGCTCTGCAGCAAGTCCTTCTGGCTTTGACGCGCATTCGCGCGAGCCTTGAACAGTGACTCTTCCGATGCCAGAAGCGCGCTGACCCCGGTCTCCGCCAAACGCGCGGCCATCTCGGGCGGAGTTTCGATCTGCGCTTGGCCGTCGCGCTCGGCCATCAGCCGTGCAATCCGAACCCGGAATTCATCAAGCTGCTTGCTCACAACCTGGAGACTCGCCCGCGCCTGGGTTGCATCCAGTTGCAGCAGCAGATCGCCAGCGTTCACCCGCATGCCATTCTGGACCGGAATCTGCGCGACAATTCCGCCGGTCGGATGCTGGATCGCCTTGACGTTCGATTGAACGACCAGATTGCCGGGAACGGAGACCGCGCCGGCCAGCGGCATCAATGCACTCCACGCACCGATCGAGACTCCGCCGGCGATCAAAACCCGAAGGCCAATCCTGAGTTCGCGGTTGAACGCGCGTTCGACCCGCGACGCCAGAGTATCATTCCGGGCATCCGCCGTGTCAGCCAGACGGTCGCGCGTGACCAGGAACGCTGCGCCAGCCGTCACCCCGGCGCGGCACCTGCCGATCAACCGGCCAATCGCCGGCCTGGCCGCAGCGTCGCTTGCCGTGGGCGGAACAGTCGATTGGGGAGTATCGTTATTCATCGGGTGCCGTTGAAATCCATTGGCCGACCCGACATCTGCCGGCGCAGGCGCCAACGTCTTCGGGTCGACAGGTGCGATGAGCGGACTCAGACGCGCGACATGCTGCGTGGGGTCACTGCGGTTCACGACGGAACGACCTCGGCAACCTGTGTCCGGCCGATTTGGTTCACGCTTGAGGCTGGCGCAGATCGGCGCGTTGCCGCGGTCTTCTCTGTGCGAGCGCGCGAAAAAATCTCGTCGCGGGGGCCGAATGCAACCGTCTTGCCCTCGTAGAGGACCATCGCCATGTCCAATTCGGAGAGCGCGCTGGGACGATGCGAGATGACGATGACAATGGATCCGTTGCGACGCAGGATCTGAATGGCGCGCGCCAATGCGCCTTCCCCCTCCGCATCGAGATTGGCATTGGGCTCATCGAGCACGACGAGGAACGGATCACCGAAGACCGCGCGCGCCAATCCGATCCTCTGGCGCTGTCCCGCCGAAAGCGACATGCCGCCTTCGCCGATTCGCGTCGAATATCCCTCCGGCAGGCGCAAGATGATCTCATGCACCCCCGCGATCTGCGCGGCCTTCAAGATGGCGTCGGACGTCGCCTGATCTTCAAATCGGCAGATGTTCTCTGCGACGGTGCCGTCGAACAGGGCCACCTCCTGCGGGAGATAGCCGACATGACGTCCCAAATCCTCGTTGCGCCACTGATCGATCGCCGCGCCGTCAAGCCGCACCGCGCCATTGCTCGCCGGCCAAATTCCCACCAGGGCCTTCGACAGCGAGGTTTTTCCCGATGCGCTCGCGCCCAGAAGCGCCAACCCCGTGCCCGCCGTGAGCGAAAATGAAATATGCGAGACGATCACGTGATCCGTGCCCGGTGCGGTGACGGCGAGGCCCTGAACCAGAAGTTCGCGGCAAGGGCGCGGCAGCACCACCGGTGGCGCCGCAGGTGCCGCGGTCACCTTGAGGATTTCGCGCAAGCGAACAATGCTCTGACGCGCGGCGACAAGTTGTTTCCAGCTGCCAAGTGCGACTTCGACGGGGGCAAGTGCCCGCCCCATCATGATCGACGAGGCAATCATGATGCCCCCCGACGCCTTGTCGGTCACGACGAGATAGGCGCCGATACCCAGCATCCCCGATTGCAGCACGTAGCGGAGAACCTTCGCAGCCGATCCAAGATTGGCATAGACGTCGCTGGCCCGGGCATTCTCGCGCAGACAGCGTTCATTGGCCTGCGACCAACGCGCCGTGAACCGGTCCAGCATTCCAAGCGCCCGGATCACTTCGGCATTTTGCCGGGTCGCATCCGCGAGGACCTGGCGCTGCGCGCTGCTGTCCATGGCGGCCCTGGCTGCGCCGCGCGATACGCGCTCGGTCAACACTGTCATCGCAATGATGGCAACGGTCCCCAGCACGGCCGTGATGCCAATCGCCGGGTGGAACAGAAACAAGGCGATGATGAAGATCGGGATCCACGGCATGTCCAGGAACGCCGTCGGCCCCATGCCCGACATGAACGCCCGGATCTGGTCCAGATCGCGGAGTGGCTGCTGCATCAATATGGGCTTCACGCCCCGCAGAGGAAGCGTAGCGAGCGCGGTGTGGATCGCTTCCTGCAGGCCGACATCGAACAGCGTTCCGATGCGGGAGAGCATGCGCGAGCGCAGCGCGTCCGCATAGCCCTGAACGAGGTAGGCCAGGAGAACCACGAGCGAAAGACCAAGCAAGGTCGCGATGTTGCGGCTCGGGATCACCCGATCATAAACCTGCAGCATGTAGAGTGAACCAGACAGCATCAGCAGGTTGATCACACCGCTGAAGACGGCGATTCCAGTCATGCGGCGCGCACTGGCCCGCAACCCAAGTGATACGGGATCATCAGATGCCGGTACCGAGCGACCGCCAGACATCGTGCCGGATCGAAATATCTCTGGTCCGTAGCTTTGAGCGAGACTCATGCCGCTTCTGCGCCTTTTCGTCCGGCCGATCCGTGTCGGCGATCACATGTGCTTGACGGGCGGTACCGCCCATTTTCCGGCAAGACTGCGCCAGTTCCCGTCGAGCCGGGTGGCGTGATTAAGCGATCACCATGAGCGAGACATAGGAGCCGGCTCGGGCAATCCAGGCAGGTCGGCTAAGGCAGGCTTCTGCCTGAACGCGGCCTGTTGGCCGCGTTCAGGGGAGACCGGGACGGACACGCCGAACCACCAGTCCTTCCAGGCGAAGGTGGCTTTGGCGGCGTTGAAAGGCGACAGGACGCTTTCGGAGTTTCGGCCGCGCTCAACGCGATCGTTCAGTCATCGCATTCCGGCCATGTCGATCGGCCGAGTCGGCTTCCAACGCCATGGATGAACCAGGAGCTGGAAGCCTGCCCGCGCGACGTCATCCCCACATGTGATGGAAATGGTGTGCCGTATCGACAATCGGCGCATGGTGCACGTCGGCCGTCGCGTGATCATGTGACGAAGTCGGGGCCGCGTCAGCGACGGTACCCCCAGGCGTCGGTTTCGGGTCAGTGGCTGCGGTCGCGGGCGCAGGGACCGCCGTCGACAGCACCTCGGCCACTGTCAGACCATCCGGGTTGAAATGGCCGCCGGTGATCGGAATGTTATTGCCGCCCACGTCTGCGGCATTGTCGTGGATGACCTCGGCAGCTGCCGTGACCAGGGCTGCGTCGCCGGTCTTGAGCCCTTTGATCATCGCATCGACTTCGGCCCCGAGCGTGCTGCTCGGTGTCAATTCATTGTCGAAGCGTGCCCCGAAGATTCCGCCCTGCACCAGATCGAACTTGGTTGCGTTCTTCTCGAAGGCTTGAAACTCGTTGATCAGGGCATTGATCGCATGCGTATCGCCCGATCCTACGAGTTGTTCTGCCCGCTGGCCCAGCGAGTTGCCCTGAGCGATGAAGTTTGCCCAGAAATTCGTTTGAGCGGCGTTGTCCTGATATCTCGGGGTTGGATTGAGGGCGTCAGGAAATTGGGAAAAGCCCGATACGCCCCCTTGGCTGGCCATACCAGCCAGATTTGCATCGCCCTGGATGATATCGATCATGTCCAGAATATTGTCGTTGCTACCCCGGCCGGCGTCCGGGTTGACGCCAGCCTGGTTGATATAGGTGAGTTCGAGCTGCGCCTGCCTCATGACGGTGTCGGCATGAATGCCGGTGAGACCCTCGAACTGCGTGGGCTGCGTGTCGATCAAATGCTTGAGGCCGCTGACGACGGCGTTCATGTCATTTGTGATGATCGCCTTGTTGTCTGAATTGACGCCGCCGAGAATGCGATTGGCCGCATCGTTGAAGATGACCCCGATCTCGGCCAGGGTGGCATGAGGCGCTGTCGCGGCAGTCACGTCGTCGGGCAGCGTCGCCGGTGCGGCGAGAAATCCGGTCGCGCCATTCTGTGTCGCCAAGGTCGAAAGCGTGTGATCGTTATTGACGATGTCGAGGATGTCGAGATGGCTTGCACGCAACGCGGTCTCGGCATTTGCGACGCTGCCGAATGATCCGCCGCCATTCACGGATGCTGTCGCTGCCGAAAGCGCGGTCGTGATGTCGGACAAGACCGTCTGGATATGCGTGAGCGTGTCCCCGGAAAACTGACCTGCCTTTATCTCGGACTGGAGACCGCTCTCCACCGCTTTGAGGTCGTCCACATATCGCACCACGCTGCCATGGCCTTGGCCGCCTTCCTCGACTGCGTTTTGCCAGAGGCCACCAACCAGCGCGCGGGTCGCGTCGTTGAGCGTGGCGCCGAGATCCGAAAACTCCGGAGCCGATGAGGTTGGGGTGTGGGGGGAGTGGCCGTCTCGGGTGGTTGGTGGGGATTGTGATCAACGTGCTGGTGATGATTGTCGTGTCGTTGATGCGGATCATGCGCAAAGCGAGTCAATGCGGTCTTCCCTCTTTCTGAGTGCCGTGAGTGATGGCCACGGGGGGAGCGTCGTGTGCCAAAACGGTACGAGGCAGCCGGAAGATTGTTTACCTTCATGGCGTCAATCGGCCGAGACCGAGGCTAATCTGCGCAGAGGCAAAGGCGATTGGTCGACGACATTGTGGCGATCCAGTTCAGATACCGGCCGATCGAGGCCCGAGCCTCGGACACGCTGGCGTAGGCGCTCAGATAGACCTCCTCATCTTTCACCGATCACCAAGGCATCAGGTTTGCCATGGCGAGCCATCGCTTCTTCGACCGTCCCGATGTAGAACGCGACGTCTATAGTGATCGACAACCGCCAGGCCAGAACCCGGCGGCTGAACCAATCGACTACAGCCGTCAGGTAGACGGAGCCGAGCGCCATGGGGATGTAGGTGATGTCCATCGCCAGCCCCGATTTGGCCGCGTGACCGGCAGCTTGCGCAGAAGCCAGTTCCGGCCCCCGCTTCGAGGTGTTCGGCCGGCGATAGGGCTCTCGATCCCCCTTGAAGGGGCTGCCGGCGCCTTCAGCTCCGAGGCGAAATCCGAGGCTGCCACAAGCTGCCCCGGCCATTGCGAGATCTGATTGCCGTGGGCGTCAAACTGCTGCGCCAGTTCCGGATGCGTCTTCTCGCCTTCCGGCGCGGCCTACGCCACCTTCGCCTTGAGAACCGATATGCGCTTCCGGCGCGTCCGACTGGTCATGGTCTTCCCTGCTCAAGGCCATCATACCGCATTCGGGCTGAGGCGAGAGTGTTGGAGCGGGTGAAGGGAATCGAACCCTCGTATTCAGCTTGGAAGGCAGTAATGCGCCCGGCACACGTTCAAGTGGCCAATTTTAGGACGCATTCGAGCAATTGAACGTTCCGACGCGCAAGTCGTTCGGTCGGTGCCCCTCTCCGACACCAGCCCCTTACGTCGGTCGGACTTACTCGGCGGCCTGTCCAGTGCTCGGCAGGCTGCCACTCGGTGTATCGTGTAGTGATGCGTCAACGCGGCCCCGGCCTCGATTCTCATCGTCCACGTTGGGTGCCATGCGCGCCGAGGATAAGGCGTCGCGGCGACTGGAAGCGCCCGATAGAACGCAGCGGATCTGGGGGGCGCATCACCGGTGCTGCTTCGCGTGCGGTGGCTGCGGCTCCCGCAACGCCACAGCCGAAAACGCGCCTCTGCTTCGCACGTCGCGGCGCCCCCCTCACGAGAAGATGTTCGCGACCACCGAGCGCGACGGGTCGGCCAAGTTCGGCCGGTCGATCACGGCGCAAGGATTCAATCCTCAAAAGATTACAATTCAAGGATTCGACGTAAAGGATTCGATAGCTCAATCCCTAATCTCACGATAACCAGTTGTGACTCCAGTTCAAGGCGAATCCTTGTCAAGGCCGAATCGTACTTCATAAAAATAATCTACGATTTATGCGCTATATACTTGACGCCGCCGCCGACATGTTTTTATCCGGTTCAGCATGTCCAGCAGCGCAAGGGAGGCTCGCGGTGGCCAGCGGAGCAACGCTTGATCAGGTGGTGAGCGTTTCAGGATGCGCGGACTTCACAGTTCGGCGCGCGGAGGCTCGGCATGGCCATGGCAGCGTCTAGGCAGGCAGTTCGCACTGTGTTCGTTGTCAGCCAAGAAGCAATCAAGGAGGGCATTCCGCCGGGGCTCGAAGGTGCGCCGTTTATTGTCAATGAGACTGGAGAGTTCGACGAGCGATTGAACGAGTATCTTTGGGCGCGCCGGAACGGCGACTGGTCGCCGGCAACCCCGGTGCCAGGAAGAGACTTAGAGGTGTACGGCCGAGAGGTCCTTCGCGCGCAGCTCAACTACCTTCGGAGCCGAGCGTATCAACTCGATGTCCTGCGCAGGTGGCTGTTGCTTGAGGGCTTGGATTATCGCGAAGTCGACCAAGCCACTCTCGAACTCTACGGCGACGATCTGGAAGCTGGCCTCACCTCTAAAAAGCAGGGCCTCCAGCCTTCCTCAGTCAACCAATACCTCCTCTCGGCCATCGACTTTCTCAATTTCGGTTCTCAGAGAGGCTGGCGTGGTCGTCTTGTCCTAGAGCGATCGAAGAAGGGCCGGCGATTCCGCCGCTCGAGAAGGTCCGGCGACAAAGGGGAACTCCTGGTTATGCGCCGGTGCAACCCGGAGCAGATCGAGGTCTGGTACGATGAGAAGGAGATCGATGCATTTTGTGGCGAATTCGAAACCGCCCCTGGAACGTTGGCTGCTCGCTTAATCCATCGAATGGGATTGCGCATCGCTGAGGTCCTAGCTCTGACCGTAAGGTCGTTTCCGTCTCTCGAAGAGTTCCACAAAGATCGAGCGCGCCGGTTCGTGACGGTCACTGGAAAATTCGGGAAGTCTCGCCCAGTGCCGATCGACGAGAGTATCGTCAGGGCGGTTGAGCGCTTCAAGGAGTTCGATCGAAAGTTCTACGAGGCGCGGCTAGCGACCCCGACCGATGCGCTTTTGATCGGCGACAGCATCGAGGGAACCGCGCCCATGCAGCCTCGGTATCTCCAGAAGCAATTTGCTCGAGCACGGCATGCTGCCGGATATTCGGCCCTGTCGCCACACGTCCTGAGACATCACTTCGCCGCGCACTTTTTGCTGAGAGAGTGGAAGCAGAAGGCGAGGATTCTCTCGATGCACCCTCATGCGTTCAACATCTCTTCAGGAGAGGCGATACTTTCAGCCGAATTGCTTCGGCTTCAAAGCGCACTCGGTCATGAGAGCATTGAGACAACGGTAAAATACCTACGTGGCGTCGCATACCTGATGGGCTCTGAGATACCTCAGCAGTACAGCGACGAACTCGACGGAGAGGCCGCGTGAACTGGATCGTTTCCGGCCGCACCTCCGATCCGGTGACTCGAAAGACGGCGAAATGGACCTTCACAATCGAACCGTTGGCGGTCGGATCGGACTTCGCCGGTAGCACCTACCGCGGTCGTCCCCAATTGGCTGCGCGCATCAAGGAGGGCTTTCAACGCAGCGTGAGGCAGACCACGCTGTTGTCCGCGATGGCCCTTCGCACTTGCTTGACGCATTTCTGGCGCTTTCTGGACGATCAAGAGCGATTGTCGGAGCTGATGCACGGCGCCAAAGCCGTAAAGATCGATGACCTCACTTGGGAGGAGCTTGAGGCGATCTGGCGGCATTTTATCAACTGGCTAAAATCTATTTCAGCTAGTGAAATGGCTCAAAGCTATAAATATAAGATAAACTGGCTAGTTCATTCCGTGTTTATTCAAGCTTTCGAGCTTGATTACGACCATGGCAACACGCGGAAAGCTGTACTTAATATATATATTTATTTCAAATACTCAGCCAGTGAGATGTATGACATTGAACATGTCGAATTTGACGATGCGAAATGGGCATTCCGACATCTCGCTCGTGCTTGGCACGGCATATTACGGCGCATTGATCGCGGAAGAGACCTGGCTTCGCGTGCGGACGAATTCGTCCCTGGAAGTAGCGGTACCTATAGGTGGAACGGCGGGTACTGGAACCACGCAAAAAACCGCCTAGCATACCTGCTCAAGGAGACGCCATTCCGATCTATTGCGCGTGATCCGGGACACCTCATGTCCCAACGCCCAGATCGTCTTCGCCACGATTTGCCGGCCGACCTAGTTTGGGAAGAAGGCTTCTATCAGAACGCGACGATTGATGCGCACGTCGCGTGCGTATTTCTTCGCGCTCCCGAAATCGCGGTTGCTCTCGCAATGGTAAGCATGAAGACCGGCCTGAATGTGGACACCATCGCGCGCATGCCTGTCGATAGATGGTTCACGCCCGACCTCTTCTCTCCGGAGAAGCGAGTGATCCTTTTCGGTCCGAAGCGGGACGGTGAGCGGATCGTCCGGGCATCGTCTTCGCGGACGAAGCACACCGATGCCTACAGAATTATCCAGCGAGTGATCGAGATACAGGCCCCGTTACGAAGCCGGATGAAAGAAGTGGCGGCACTCACCGGTGATGGGGATATGGCGCGGCGAGCGGAACTGATCTGGGTATACCCAACTCAGTTTGGCATAAGGGACATCCTTCCCGGAAAAAGCAAGGACACTATTCACGGGTGGCTTGACGCATTCTTTGACGCAATTGCGGCTAAAGAAAAAAGGCCTCCATTCCGATATAGGCTGTCAGATGGCCGTGATATTTGGGCATTGTTTGTTTATTTTCGCAGCGGATTCAACCATATTCTTACGATGCAGGCCTTGGGTCACTCGACGATTGCTTCTCTTCTTCATTATCTTGAAAAGAAATCTGTTATAATAGAAGATAAAAAGAAACAAATTGATCTACAGAACCGAATAATATTAGATCTCAAAGTAGGAAAGTTCTCTCCAGCCAGTCACAGACCTGAGAGACTGCATAAATCGACATCAGGACTGCTGTGCAGTGAGCCAACAAAACCCGACAAGGATGCCGATCCGGGCAATCCGGGTGGTCGAATCTGCTTGGCCCAACGCTGCTTCGCTTGCAGCAGGTGGTATGCGACGAAAGAAAGCTTAGTTATGTTGTCTCGAGTTATTATGGACCTGGAACGTCTACGCAGTGATATTGCTTTGTCTCTTTGGGAGACGAGCGACTATCCAGTGATGTTGGCTTTATATCTGCATATTCGCAATAAATTTCATCACTCTTTGGTAGCTAAATCAATCGAGGAGGCCCGCCATCTGCCGGTCATAGTCCAAACGGGCATGTTCGCTGGTTTCGCCCGGGAGACGCGGCAATGATCCCGCCGCCCGGCTTACTGTTATGGTGGAGCGATCTCGCAGCATCCGGTTGGCAAGGTGCAAAGCTCGAAGCCAGGACGCTCTATCCGATGCCCGGAGATGCTCGTTTCGATCAAGACGAATTGTTCGTGGATCTTCCGCTATTCCCGACGCCAGAGGGCGGCGCAATCCACGTGCGTGACGATCTGTGGGAAACCCCGATCGCGTGGCATCGTGAATATGAGACAAGGCCGACACATACTCTAAAGCATAAATTTCACATAAAAGGCGATTACAGTGAAGTCGACGTCCAAGAAATAAAAATAAACATCAAAAGATGTATGTATTTAGAGTTTTTTTCTCACGTAAAGCCGCTGTCTATATCAACTTTGAGGATAAGGAGGCAATTTTACACAAGATTAGGCCACTTCTCCCTTTCTGAAGGGAGAAAATTTTCAGAGTTGCTATATGTTGATCTTATTAGATTCATTGAAAAATTACCTAAAAACCTACGCAAGTCGGTTCCACCTGTATACAAGACACTGCGGCTCTGGAAAGCTCTTGCGCCTGAGAGCTACCGCATGTTTGAACCGCCCCCGTCTCTTCAATCCGTGGGCGTGGATGATACCGAGGGAATTGAGCAGCTTCATGATGGCCTCGACGTCTCTGCGATTCGAGATGGCAACCGAGATGCTGAAGACGACCGCAAGTGGCAGCCTTTCCCCGACAAGTTCGTTGCAGCCGCGGGAGAGTTTTGCTTGCGGGTGCTCGAAGGCGTTCGGCCGATCGTAAATAGCGTTCTTCGAGAGCTTCGCGCGCTACCAAGATCGCCAACTCCCGATGACGTCGCTGTCATCGCGAAGGCGAGGTCGTGGCCGGATGGCTTCTATGCCGGCTCATCCAAGGATCTCATCGCGCTCGCAAACCTATGCCAGACCGCGACGATCTTCATCTTGTCCCTGCTGCTCGGGCCACGCTGGGAGGAGGTAGCCGCTCTGCCGAGGCGTAAGTTCCTTGTCAGTCGTCGAACGCAAGGAAAGCTCGATAGCTTCATAAACGGAAATACATTTAAGCTCTCGAACTCATTCTCCGGCTCAAAAAGAGACTGGCCTATCAGCCCTGAATTGAGAAGAATTATTATCGGCCAACTGGCTTACATAAGAGTTTCTGAAGATCACGAATTTCGCTTTTTCTTACGCAAATGCAACACTCTATTCGATGGAGGAGAGCCGAAAAGGCAAATTGCGCAAACTCTTGTTAGATTTGCAGCTAAGAATGGGTTCTCGGACCTCCTCGACGGCACATCGTGTCACCACCACAGATTCAGAAAGACTACCGCGCGGCTAATCGTGATCGCTCTCCACGGCGGGCCCTCGATTCTGAGAAGGCTTTTCGGGCACGAGAACCTTGCGATGACGTTGCGGTACATTCTTGCAAACGACGGTATCCTCGAAGAGCTCCGCGAGCTCGCCGAGGAGGAGCAGAGACAGATCGCCATCGCTTACGTCGAAAGGGCCGAGGAATTGCGCGGGGGTGGCGCCAATCAATTTCAGGTCGCCATATCGCGACTGGCTGAAAATCTCGACGTAATTGTGCCGACAGGCAAACGCGATCAGGCCAGGCTAACGGCCGAAGACATTGTCGACCGGCTTACAAGCGGACCCGATGGCTTTGCCATCAAGCAACTCCTGCCTGGGTTGGTCGCATGCTGTAAGCCAATCGGTGAGGCTGGGGCCTGCGCGAGCGAAAACGAGCTACCAAATATCGCAAAATGCAAGCTCGACTGCGCCTGGCATCTGGAGATGCCCGAGTTCCTTGAGCAAGCACGAATCAACGTATCCGACGCGCTGTCGCACATGCGGAAGGCAGAGCCTGGAAGTTTGATCTGGAGCCATTACTCGCGGGTCGTGCGAGAGAAGCTTAATGCTTTTCCGGAACTGCTCGACGAATTCGCTGAAGATCCGATCGTTTCCGAGCTGCTGGAGGTCGCTGATGGGTAAAACGGCGGCGGACACGGACCGCGACATGCGCCGAGCGATGGCGGTTTTCAAGGCGCGGGTACTGGACGCCAAGAATTTCGATCCCGCTACGGCGACCTACCTATACGAGGGAACGATAACCGAAACTGCCATCCGGAAGATCGCTGGAGTCAAATCCAGAGGTACTTTGCGGCCGAAATACCACGAAGAACTTAGGGGCGAGCTGCGAGCTCTCGTCCGGGAACTTAAGATTCAGACAGGAAAAATCTCAGCCGAAGATTCGGTTGATGGCGACGAGGCCGCGCCTGAGAAAAAGAATGTCTCTGAAATCTCGAGATCGGAGCGCTTGGCTCAAACCATCGCTGCATTGTCGTTCAGGATAATGGTTATGGAGCGCGAGATAGCGAGCTTGAGAGCCGGAGACGGCGCCAAGACCGATAACGTGGCGCATTTGATGAGTAAGCGGCGCATGCGTGAAGGGAAGAATAATGGTCGAATCCGATAATGCACCTGAGAAAAGGGACCTCAAGGAGCCTGAGGTCGGGAAGCTTGTGAGACGACTCCGCCATGACACGCCATCCCGGACCGGCGGCTATCTGATTTCGAACCCGGACGTTTCTGCGGAGCTCCGTCGGCTCAAGGCTCAACTTGATAAGGAGAATCGTGATTACGGCGCCCCCCTCAGCGGAAGTCCCGCGTCTTCACCTTGATCGTGTCGATGTGCAGGTCCGGGATGTAGATGTCGCGGGTCCGCAGGCCCTTCGGCGGCATCCCGCGCGGGGCCGGTGTCGCCGAGCCGTGATGGAACTCGTCGCCGCGCCCATGCGGCACGGGGAAAGGCGCCTCCCGGTCGCCGACGCTGGCAAGCTCGGCAGACAGATCGGAAAGCCGCTGCGCAACGAGATGCACTACTTCGCCTTCGCGTTGTATCCGTCCACGCACGGAAATCATGCCGGCGGACAGAATGGTGCGGCGGTTCTGCTCGAAGACCTTTTGCCAGACGACGAGGTTGGCGATGCCGCTCTCATCCTCGAGGGTGATGAACATGACGCCCTTGGCGCTGCCTGGCCGCTGGCGGACAAGCACGATCCCAGCGGCCTCGAGCCAGCGGCCATCACGTGCTTCCATCGCCTCGGCGCAGGTAACGATGCGCCGCCGCCGCAGATCCCTTCGGAGGAAGGCGACCGGGTGACTGCGCAGCGACAGGCTGACATGTCGGTAGTCTTCGACCACCTCGCTGCCGGTCGTCATCTGCCGCAGGGACACAGTCGGCTCGTCCACTTCGGGGATGATCTCGGACTGCCTGGCAGAGGCTGCCGCGAAAAGCGGTAGCGGCTCATCGCGCAGCGCTTTGATCGCCCACAGCGCCTCACGACGCGCCAGACCGAAGCACGGTCGGAAGCCGTCGGCTTCGGCAATATGCGTGAGCGCAGCCACGGGAACGCCACCACGCCGCCAGAGGTCATCCACGGAAGCAAAGGGCTGATCGGCCCGAGCCGCGACGATGGCCGCCCCGTGAGCATTGGCGAGCCCTTTCACCATGCGCAAACCCAGCCGGATCGCGAAGCGGCTGTCGTCGCGGGTCGGCTCAAGCGTGCTGTCCCACCTCGAGGCGTTGGCGCAGACCGGACGAATCTCGATTCCATGCGCCTGCGCGTCACGGACGATCTGGGCGGGAGCATAGAAGCCCATGGGCTGGCTGTTGAGGAGTGCAGCGCAGAAGATGTCGGGATGCCAGCATTTGAGCCACGCTGAGGCGTAGGCAATCAGCGCGAATGAGGCTGCGTGGCTTTCCGGAAAGCCATAGCTGCCGAACCCTTCGAGCTGCTTGAAAGTCTGCTCGGCGAACTCCGGCTCGTAGCCGTTGGCGACCATGCCGGCGATCAGCTTGTCCTTGAACACGGAGACGCCGCCGGTGAACTTGAAAGTCGCCATCGACTTTCTGAGCATGTCGGCCTCACCCGGGGTGAAGCCGGCGCACTCGATCGCCACGCGCATGGCCTGTTCCTGGAACAGCGGCACGCCCAGGGTCTTGCCCAGCACCTTCTCCAGCTCCGGCTTGGGATAGTGGACTGGCTCCAGACCCTCGCGCCGGCGAAGATAGGGATGCACCATGTCGCCCTGGATCGGGCCTGGCCGGACGATCGCGACCTGGACGACGAGGTCATAAAACGTCCGGGGTTTCAGCCGCGGCAGCATCGACATCTGCGCGCGGCTCTCGATCTGAAAGGTGCCGAGCGTGTCGGCCTTCCGGATCATCGCGTAGGTGCGAGGGTCCTCGGCCGGGATCGTCGCAAGATCGAGATTGATGCCCTTGTGCTCGGACAGAAGGTTGAGCCCCTTCTTCATGCAGGTCAGCATGCCGAGCGCCAGCACGTCGACTTTCATGAACTTCAACGCATCGATATCGTCCTTGTCCCACTCGATGACCTGTCGATCGGCCATGGCGGCGGGCTCGATCGGAACGAGATCGTCGAGCCGGTCATGCGTGAGGACGAACCCTCCGGGGTGTTGGCTGAGGTGCCGGGGCGCGCCCATAAGCTGACGCGCCAGGTCGAGGGTCAGACGAAGCCGCCGATCCTTGAGGTTGAGGTTCAGCTCTTCGACATGGCGCGGCTCGACGCCTGCTTCCGACCAGGCCCAGACCTGCGAGGACAACGTGCCGATCAGGTCCTCCGGCAGGCCAAGGGCTTTTCCGACGTCCCGGAGCGCGCCCTTGGTGCGATAGCGGATAACGGTCGAGCATAGCGCAGCGTGATCGCGCCCATAGGTGTCGAAGATCCACTGCATGACGATCTCGCGCCGCTCATGCTCGAAATCGACGTCGATGTCCGGCGGCTCTCGGCGCTCCTCGGACACGAAGCGCTCGAACAGCAAATCATTGCGGCCCGGATCGATCGAGGTGATGCCGAGCACGTAGCAGACGGCCGAGTTCGCCGCCGAGCCGCGCCCCTGGCACAGAATGTCCCGCGATCGGGCGAAGCGAACGATCGAGTTCACCGTCAGGAAGTATGGGGCGTAGCCAAGCTTCTCGATTAGTCGAAGCTCGTGCTGAAGAGCTGCGGTTACGCTCTCTGGAATGCCTTCGGGGTAGCGCTCGATGGCGCCTTCCCAGGTCAGCTTGTCCAGGGTCTGTTGGGGAGTGAGCGCCGGATCGTCGCGCTCCTCGGGATATTGATAGGCCAGTTCATCGAGCGAGAAGCGGCATCGGCTGACGATCTGTAGCGTCCGCGCCAAAGCCTCGGGGTAGCGGCTGAACAGCCGATGCATCTCTTCCGGAGGCTTGATGTAGCGATCGGCATGTCGTTCGCGCCGGTCGCCCAGGGCGTCGATCGAGACGTTGTGTCGGATGCACGTCACTACGTCCTGGAGAATGCGCCGCGCGGGTTCATGGAAGAGCACGTCGTTGGTGACGACGGTCGACACGCCCATCCGGGCAGCGAGGTTCGAGAGTTCGTGAAGCCGGAGCTGGTCGTTCGGTCGTCGGCGCAACGTCAGCGCGAGATAGACGCGGTCAGCGAACGCATCGCGAAGTCGCCGAAGACGGAAGGCGCATTCCTCGTCGGCGTGATCAGGAACGAGGACAGCGATCAGACCCTCGCCATAGGCGACAAGATCGGGCCATTCGAGGTGGCACTTTGCCTTGCCACCGCGCTTCTTGCCGAGCGAGAGCAGCCGACAGAGCCGCGAGTACGCCGCCCGATCGGTGGGGTAGACGAGCACCGACGTACCATCGACCAGATCAAGCCGGCACCCCACGACGAGGCGAACCCCGGTCGTCTTTGCGGCCTCATAGGCGCGGACAATCCCCGCCAGCGAATTGCGGTCGACAATGGCGAGGGCTTCGGTGCCAGCCGCCGCAGCCTGCGCGAACAATTGCTCACATGAGGAGGCCCCGCGCAGGAAACTGAAATGCGAGGTGACCTGAAGCTCGGCGTAGCGTGGGCTGCTCATCCGAACACCCCGTGCAGAAACCAACGATGCGAGCCGGTCGCAACGTGCTCACCGTCGCCGGCGCGATAGAGCCAGTAGCGCTCACCGGCATCATCCTCGACCCGGAAATAGTCGCGAACCGCGGCCAGCTCGGCATCGCGCTTCCACCATTCGCCAAAGACTCGTTCGGGCCCGTCCGCACGCTTCACCCGTCGACGGATTCCCCGCCAGGTGAACCAAACCGGGGGCTGGTCAGGCAGCAGTGCCATGGTCTCGACCGGTTCCGGTTGCGGGAGCAGTCGGGTAGGCCGGGGCCAATGGCCTGGCCAACTTGCCCCCGTCTCGGCCGCCATGGCCGGGATGCGGCAGACGGAACGTTCAGGAACGTCGCTCGCGACCGGAGCCAGACGATAGATGGCGCGCTCCCCGACGCGGTTTATCAGGGTATCGACCAGGTCCGACACATCCGGGAGGCTTTCCTCGACAAGCGAGCTGGTGGTTTGCTTGCGTTCCAGCGGTTCGGCGATGGTCGCGGCGAGCGTCATCACCTCGATTCCGAAACCCGGCTCGATCGTATCGATCTTCTCGCAGAGGAGCCGGCTCAGTCGCTTGATGTCACGAACAGGCACCGCCAATCCGACCCGAATTGCCTGAGCGCGATTGTCGACGCGGTGGCAGATGAGGTCGAGACGACGCGCGCCGAACCCGCGCTCCTCGAGGCGTTCGCAGAGCTGCACGACGAGCTTGCCAATATAGCGCGCGATCGTCTCCGCGGCGCCGATCGGCTCGGCGAATGCCTGGCGAACCTCGATCAGGTCGGGTGGCCGAATGGCCTTGATCGGCTCGCCGAGATCGCCAAGCGCTTGGTCGATGCGGCGACCAATCTCCGGACCAAATCGCAGAGCCAGAGGCGCCCGCGGCTGCTCCAGCAGATCACCGATCCGCTCGAAGCCCAGAGTGCGGAGTCCGACGCTAACGGAGGATGGAAGCCGCAGAGCCTCCAGCGGCAACGATGCGATGACGGATGGCCCATGCCCTGGAGCAGCCCTGATCGCCGAACGTGTCCTGTAACGAGCCAACGCATGTGCGGCGCCCCACGAGTCGGCGACGGCCGCTCGCGCGGCGATCCCCGACATGGCGAGGCGGCCGATCAGCCCGTCGAGCATGGCGCTCTCGCCACCATGCAAATGGTCGGCACCTGACGAGTCGATGACGATCCCGTCCGGCGGATCGGGTGCGACGACCGGTGCGATACGCTCCAAAATCCAGACGGCCAGCCGCTCCAGCCCTTCGGAGTCGGCGGCCGGATCGGCGTCCTCGACGATCAGCCCCGGAACGAGCACCTGCGCCTTTGTCACCGGCATGCCAGAGCGGAGGCCGGAAGCTTGTGCCGCAGCATCCGCTGCCAGCACTATCCGCCTGTTTCCGTCGCGGCCTATCAGGACGAGCGGCGCCTCAGGCGGAGGCGCTGCGTCGCCCGCCTTCCGCCGCGCCCGGTCGGTGGACCAGGTCGGCAGGAAGAGCGAGACAACCCGTGTCATCGCACGCCTCCAACTCGAAATCTGCACTGTCGCCGGCGCGGGCCCGGATGAGTTCGACCAGCCAGCGAGGCCGTCCCACGCCGGGCACCGGCAGCGCTGTGGACGGCATCACCGAGACGCGCCAGCGCGTCATCGCGGCCGTTGGCTGCCCGAAATCGGCTGCCTCCGTCTGACGCCGCCAACGGCGAAGGGCGATCCCGATCGAGCCTGTCCCCTCCGCGGCCAGTTGCAGCCGACGAGAGGCGGTCATGGACAGGCGAGCGACTTCCCCGACGACGGAGCCCAGTCCTCCGTGCCGTAGCCCTTCCTCCATGCAGGAAAGCACGGTCCTGTCGTCGCAGGCTTCCACATAGATCACCCGATCGGCACCCAGTCCGGCTTGTGCGATGGAGGGCGCGAAGAGGTCCGGCCGCGTGATACACCACAGGACCCTCCCCCGGGTGCGGGCAGCAACTCCTGCGCTGAACAGCGCGGCCGCGGCACCGTCAATCGCGCCGTTGCCGCCGCCAGCCACTTCATGCAGCGCCCCGAGGGCCAGTCCGCCACCTGGGAGGCGCGAGTCCACCTCGGCGATACCGAACGGCAGCACCGATCTTGCGCGCCGGTTCGTGCCTTCGATCCTTTCGATCTGGGCGCGCAGAGACTGTATGGCGAGCTCGGGCCGCACAATTGTTGGTGTCCTCTGGAAATAGGCGGGCCGTTATGTTCCTCTTTTGTTCCTACTTCACCACTCGGGAGTCAAGATGAGGTCATCATGCGATATCCGCTTCGCGGAGTGATCAGAGTGGTCCAACCACGTCCGGATTCATGGCGACAAAGAGTTCAGCCTGACGCTGAAACAACCCCAGCCAGTGGCTCAAACGATCGAACCTGCCCCCAGGTTCCTGGAAAGTACGCGCGTCGTTCGTCCGCAATGACGTCAACACGCGTACTCTGAAGGACCTGAAGGAGGTTTCCCGCCTCTCCCTCCCGGCGTGTCGTTGAAGCCGCCTCTTGAGGAGTGGTTTGGCGGCGAGAACTGTCTGTCACTCATTCGACCGTCCACTGACAAATGCGAAACCCACGAGGGCGCTCGCGCATGTCGAGATGGAGGTGATCTTTGTGGGAGCTGTCAGCCCCCGGGCCCAGGACAGTCGTGAACCGTTGGCAGGCGCTCTTCTGGACAGCTTCACGGATCGAGCGGGACTCGGATTCGTTACCAACGAATGCCAACGCTCGGCCATCTTGCATCAACAGTCCACCCACATCGAGAGCGTTGCCGCTTGCATGCTCGCTGATGGGTGCGCCTGCATCACCATTTCGGGCCCGGCAGGCATGTCCTCCGACCCCGGCCAGTTTCGCGAGCTGGCTGTTCTCCCGTTTCATCAGCGCAGTGAGATCGTCGCGGACCCAGGCGATAACCTCCAATGCGAACGGGCACCGCACAGTGATCGCACTGTCCAGTTCGATTTTGGAACCGTCAGGGATGGTCACCCGCTGAAATGTTACCGGGTCCTCGATCGCACATTCACCGGTGCTTGTGCCACCGGCCGAGGGCAGCACAACGCCTCCGTTCTCCTCGAAGACACGGATGCAGGTCGACGGACCGCCCCCGCCCTGTCCGCTTGAACTGTCCTGAGCGGGCTCAACGTGCGGCCTCAAACCGGTCGGCCGTTTCGGAGGGAGCGGTGCGAGCACAGGGCCCGATTGCAAGAGGCCGTGCCCTTCGGTCTGACGGTCGCGTGCTAGCGCCCCGAAGCCCAGCATCGAAAGGGAAAGACTTAAGGAAAGGGCGAATCCGGCGAAACCGCGCCGGTTCTGGCGACCTGCCATAGATCTAATCCAGGAACTGCACAGGCACACCCGGGCGCACGAGGTCGCCAAGCTCCTCCGCATCCCAGTTGGTTAATCTCACGCAGCCATGCGACGTTGTTTTGCTGACCTGCGAGGGTTCTGGTGTCCCGTGAATGCCGAACGTTGGCTCAGACAGTGCAATCCAGATGGTTCCGACCGGGTTATTCGGTCCGGGCGGAAGGACGAGGGTTTCGTCATTCTTGCCCTGCTGGAAATTCTTCTCAGGGTCATAGGTGTAGTTCGGGTTCCGCGCGATGCGCGTCACCGTGTACTGGCCGGTCAGCGACGGTGTGGCCTTGCTTCCGATCGTGGCCGGGTAGCTGGCCAAGACAGTGTCGCCTTCGCCGTAAACGATGAGCATGCCCGTGCTCTTGACGGCATCTATCCGTTTGGCGCCCCCCTTCAGAACCGAGCGGCCGCCAGACAGGACGTAAATTCCGCTGCCGGTCTCCGTGAAGCCAAGTCCCGGGTTTAGCTCCATCAAGAGCTTTTCGCTCATGTGAAAGCGCTCGCCGAGCATCTCCTGCGGGCTGGTATAGGAGAGCCGCTTCATCTTGGCCTGCTTCGCATAGTCGCGGGGAATATCGTCAGCGAAGTCGTATTCTGTGTCCTTGTTGGACAACTTGTATTCCACCACGACATCCTGATCGCTACCGCCGCCGAGAGCGAGCCAAGCGACCTCGTCCAGTTCGTCGCTTTCGCCAAGATTTTCCTGGCGCCTAAATTGCCCTACGGCTTTGCGGAAGTTCTCCCCATCGACGCCATCGATCACACCTGGTGAAATGCCACGCCGGGCGAGCAGGGCTTGAGCCTTCACGATGAAGGGGTTGGGCCCATTCGCTGCCTGGTGGGTTCGCGCCGCGAATGTCGCCGTGTTGACCTGTTCGGCTGTGAGAGCCGACGCCGGAACTGCACCGAGGCCCAGGAGAACCACCAAGGTTGTCATCAAATCAACGGGTTTCATCGATCTGGGCTCCGTGAGGTCATACACCCGACCCAAGATCACCACTCATCGATGATCATGCGGGGACCTGGTATTGGGGCGAATGGGGCGCTGCGTTCCGAGAGAAACGTAGTTGGGAGCCCCGTCGGCTCAAGCCGACGGGGCGTCTTCACTGCAATGGCTACTGCCAAGTCTGACGGCCGTACCAGTTATCGACGTCCGACCGAACCTGATCCTTCGCGAGACCGTATCGCTCCTGGATTTTCCCCTCGAGCTGATCACGCTTGCCTGCGATCACATCGAGGTCATCATCAGTGAGTTTGCCCCACTGTTCTTTGACCTTGCCCTTAAGCTGCTTCCAGTTTCCTTCGACGCGATTCCAATCCATGGGACCTCTCCGTTGGCGAAAATGGGATAGCTGAGGAACGCACGAACAGCGTTTTGGTTCAGCTTCACCTCGGGCAATCTGGTCCGTCGGTGACCACTCCTTGCCGCTGCGATGGCTTCCCTGCGCGCGAAAACCGGAAAACCGCGGACCGTCCCCGCAACCTGTTCGAGCTTGGATTGTTATCGGTGGGCGACCGTTGGGGCGGAGGAGCCTTCATGGATCTCATCATCAAGCAAACGAGCTCGACACGGTGGGACCTCATCGACTTGCTCGGCCGTAACGCCGGGGATGTCGAGCTGGCCTTGTCCGGAAGCTTCCGCGTAGTCCCGTTGGGCCGAGCTCTGGGTACGATGCAACACTCTCGCCGGGGCCATATTCCTCTTTAGACGCAGCGCTCGCCGCGATCGAGATTCATACGCGAGGCGTGTGCAGACGGGAGCCAGAGGGGCGCGGGCAACAGACGCCTGTCGGCCCGGGCAATGAGGACACCTAAGGGCTTACGGCCCGGTGAGCACATAGCCGCTCCGAGAACCGCGCGGCGTCATAGGTCCAAGCGTGACGGCCCGTCGGTGAGAACGCTCGCCGCGATCATAGTCCCGTCAGCGCCGGTCTATCGCAGGCGCTCACACTGTCTATTCTGATTGCGGGCCGAGGGAAGGCCGCGTTCGCGAACAGCGGCGCTCTTTTCCGTTCCGCTGCCGGGCCTATTCAAACCATTCGCGTCAGGCTCCGAGCCTGTCGCGTTCGATGACAAGCTCAATTTCAACGCCTAACGGATTCCAGTCCCTGCTGACCCGGCCAAGCTGACTGGCCGTCGCCTTGACCAACCGGCTGCCGAAGCCTTCACTTCGTATGATCGTCGGCGGTGGCCCTCCGCGCTCACGCCAGACGAGTACGAATTCGGACGATCGATCCGAGCATGTGATCTCAACCGTGCCATCCATGGTGGAAAGACTGCCGTACTTTGCCGCGTTGGTTGCGAACTCATGGAGCAGTAGCGAGAGCGATGTAACCAGAGTTGAGGGCACCGGAGTATCGGCACCGCTAACCTCGCTGCGTGGCCGTCCACCGACCTCATACGGCGCAAGTATTGCCGCGATCAGGGCGTGCAGCGTGGTGGCTGCCGGCTCGCCACCAGCAGCCATGGCAGACATCGTAAGCGCGTGGACGCGTGACAAGGTCGCGAGTCGCTCGGATACCGTTGCGGCGAGCTCAGCCGGGCTGGAGGCCGAACGCGCGGTGAGATTGACGATACCGCTTGTGAGCGCGAAGACATTTTTGATCCGGTGGTTCATCTCGCGCAGGATCATTTGCTGCTGCTCCTGCGCGCGCTGTCGATCCGAAATGTCGCGGGCGATCTTGGATGCGCCCACGATCTCGCCCCGAGCGTCCTTAATCGGCGAGACAGTCAGCGAGATTGCGACAAGCGTTCCGTCCTTACGTCGGCGGATGGTCTCAAAATGCTCGATTCGCTCTCCAGAGCGAATGCGCGCCAGAATTTCTGGCTCCTCGTCCCGCCGGTCTTCGGGAATGAGCAGTAGCACCGACTGGCCTAGGACCTCCTCGCATCGATAGCCGAAAAGCCGCTCGGCGCCCGGATTCCAGTCGGTAATAATGCCGTCCACATCCTTGGCGATGATGGCATCTTCGGACGATTCGACGAGCGCCGTCAGCCGCCGGGCCGAGGCATCGTTGCTATGGCGTTCGATGGCAAAGCCAAGCTGGCGCGCGATCACCAGCGCGACATCGCGCTCGTGATCGGTGAAGACCCGCGGCGTGTCGTAATAGACCATGAACTTGCCGGCAAGTTTATCGGCCCCCGCGAGCGGAATGAAGGCCAGGGCGTGAATGCCTTCACCGATGATGGTCTCAATCAACTCCGGAGGATCTCCGCTTAGAGCGATGTCCGAAACGAAGATGGGGTCGGCCTCGCGGTCCTGACGCTGCCAGGGCGAGTGGCCATCGACAGCCGCGCGGTATCCATCTGAGAGTCCGCGCCAGGCGACGAAACGCATCGTTCCGCCCTCGTCGAAGCGCAGAATGGAGGCACGGGGGCTCACGAGCGCTGCGCAAATGGCGTCGAGGGCTGCCTCGTAGATGTCGACGAGCGTGCGAGCGCGAAACAAGCGATCGGTGAAGTGGAAGAGTGTGGTCTGTTCCCGAACCTGGCGCGCCAGATCGTTGGCGGCGTCCGCAGTTTTGCTACGAACCGCGACGCTGGAATGACGGTCGGCGCTTCGCACCATCGGCGGCCTCGCGGCATAGCCAGTTCAGATCATCTCACAATGAGAGGTCCCCTCTGGCGAGCTAATATTCGAACACCGAATTCGGCTGGTCTCAATGTCAATTGTTCATAGGCCGTCGCATTTTTTGACCTGAGTTCTGCGCGGCCCCTATGGTTGCGAGCGGATACTGCCGAGCGGAACCTTCGGCCGCGACGTATCGATTGAACTAGGCATGGTTTTGAAAGGCACGATGATTTCGCATTTTGTAGCGCTGGTTATCCAAAAGCGCAGCGAACTAGCGGCACCCCAGAAGATTGGGGGCCGTCGGTCAGCAGGTACCGCTACTTCTGCACCAATGACCACGTGGTTTTTCGAGCCAACGACCCGGCGCGTCATTCATATCGTTGAATGAACGGCTGATGGAGCGTACCGAGGGCAAGCAGCGGCGCTGAAAGCCCCCTTCGCCCGCGCGCAGTCCGCTGCTTGTGGTCCCGCCAGAGCACGGGTCGCGGGGAGCGGGCGACTGTCGATGCGAGGGCTAGTGCACCCATGCTTGTGGCGTACGGTGAATACTGATCTCGTGGCTGGGGGCCGTGCGAGGTAAGGCGATGAGCACCACCACTGACATGAGCGGATTTCCCGACGACGAACTGGTCTGGCACAAGTTCACCGGCCTGACCGCGGACGACATCACGATATGGACGAGCACGCGCGAGCATTGGCGCGATGCGCCATTTACGATCATGCCAATGGTCTACCCTGACGGCAGAGTGTCGCGCCAATTTGTCGGCTACGACAATATCAATCGGCGCATCCTGTTCAAAGACGCCGAAAACCTCGAGGAGGCCAGGCAGGGGGTGGCCCAGTATATTGCCAAGATGCGTGACGGCCATTCTTGGGAAGTAGACGAGGCGGTGGACTACGCAGCGCTTCGTGATCGGATGGCCAGCCGCGAGGGAAAGCCCCGGCGCTGAGAAGCGATCACTGCCAATGCCGTGTCGGCTCTGGCAGCGCGCCCGTGGTCACCAGCATCGAAACAGGCGCCCTCAGCGCATCGCCTCCCGCGGTTGAGGCAGCGGACAACAAGGGGTGACGGCCACTGCGGACTGGCCCACGAAAGTTCTGAAACGATCTTGGCCGTCAAGTCTCGCGGGTCAGCGTCGTTCCATCTTCCGTGATTTCAAAGGTGTGGTCGTCCACGAAACGCACGTCCCGCCCATCCGCCAAGCCGTATGATATGACGCCCCGCTCAGCGCCATCGCGCTTGAATAGGCGGGTTAGGAGTGGAAGCTTTCGCCTGACGATGACGATGTGCAACCGCCCTCGCCCATCTCGGCATTCTACCCGATAAAGTTCCTTCATACCGGCTCTCCGCGGGAACCTCGCACCCGACTCCTTTAACGGTCCGCAGGTCCGCTGCGTTCCGGTCGTCTTCGCGGATGATCCGGGTGAAGGTGGGGCCGAGCGTGCTCCGCTGCCGGAGCGCCAGGGCAACGCCCAGCGCTCATAGATCAGCGGAAATTTCGCGACGCTGGATGGGCTACCTGATATGGATAAGGCGGGGCTGTGGGATCCACAGTGGTGGTCGTGATGCGCGAAGAGTTTCCAGCTCATCCGCACCCTCATCGCAGGCTCGCCGCTATCCTCGCGGCGGACATCGTTGGTTACAGCCAGATGATGGGCCACGACGAGGAAGGAACGGTTCGCCGGCTGAAGCAGGTTCGCCGCGAGATCGTCGATCCCACACTTGAAGAGCACTACGGGAGGCTCATAAAGAACACAGGCGATGGCTTCCTCGCTATGTTCGACAGTCCGCTCGAAGCCGTGAGATGCGCGATTGTCATTCAGCAGTCCGTGACGGCAAGGAACACCGATGTTCCGCGTGATGAGAGGCTGCAATACCGGATAGGGGTGAACCTAGGCGACGTTATCGTTGAGCCGGACGATGTCTTTGGCGATGGCGTCAACATCGCCGCCCGCCTGGAGGCTCTAGCGACGCCCGGCGGCGTCTATATCTCAGGCGGCGTCTACGAACAGATTAAGAATAAGCTGGTCTGCGGATATCAGTCGCTTGGCGACGAGAAGCTGAAAAACATTACCGATCCTGTTCGCATCTATCGTGTGCTTGCCGATCCGGCTGCCTTCACTCGCGCGACGAAAAAAAGACGCCTATTTTTGATGCCTGCGGGGATCGCGACAGCTTTTGCGCTGGTTGCCGCGGGCCTCTACTCCGCCGGCTTCTTGCCGATCGGCGGAAAGCCAAGTCTGGTGTCGGTCGAACAGCGCCCGCAATGGGTGCCCGTCCCCCTCGTCACGGTGACAAACCAACCTGCGCGTGCCCCCCGGGCTGAGCCGCCGGCAAGCAACAATGCGGATGCGGCTAAACCTTTGGCGCCATCGGCGGATCCCATGCCTGGCGCCCCAGCTTCGGATCGCGCCCTGGCTTCAGATCCGCAGGTCGCGATTTTGACTCCGGACCTTCCTGCTGCACGAATGATTCAAAGTGCTTCCGGCTTCCGAGACTGCGAAACCTGCCCCGAGATGATCCGCATACCCGGCGGGTCTTTTCGGATGGGTAGCGACGAAGATCCCTCGGAACAACCGATCCGGACCGTGACCATTTCGCCGTTTGCAATCGGTTTGTCTCCCATCTCCGTCGCTGAGTGGAACCGATGCGCGGCGGCAAAGGGCTGCAACTTCGCGCTCGACGGAAGCGACATAGCGCCAGCGCGCAATCTGAGCTGGCTCGATGCCAAGCAGTATGTGGATTGGCTCGCGAAATTGACCGGTAAACCTTACCGTTTGCCGAGCGAAGCGGAGTGGGAAGACGCCGCCAGGGCGGGCACCTCGACCCGCTTCTGGTGGGGGCGGGAGCTCGAATCCGGCAAGGCCAATTGCAAGGACTGCGGCGGCCCTCAAGATCCGAAGGTTCCGATGCCGGTCGGCAGTTTCGCACGCAATGCATTCGGTGGTGCCGATTTCGGAGGCGGTGTCGCGCAGTGGGTTGCCGATTGCTGGCTGCCCAACTACCGGGATGCGCCGTCGGATGGCTCCCCTCGGACGGCAGAGAATTGTCGCGAGAATGTCTTGAGAGGCGGCTCCTGGCGAAGCAACGCTGCCTCGGTGAGGCCAGCGAGCCGGACCCATTACGATACGGGCGTCCGTTATCCTGCACACGGTTTCAGGATAGCTCGCTCGCTCTGACAGGAGGGTTCCATGGGCCGATCCACCAGCAGCATCTTTCTAGCCTTTGCTGTAGTGAGCCTCTTCCCGTTCGAAACCCCTGCGCAGACGGCGCCAGCCCAAACACCCTCCACCCCGCAACGCGTGCCATCTCCGGATGCGCGCCTTTACATCATCTATCCTTGGGACGGAGCGCAGATCCGGGGCGAATTCTGGGTGCGGTTCGGCCTCCGAAATATGGGCGTGACACAGGCCGGCAGCTCCGCTCCGAATGCCGGACATCATCACCTCCTGGTCGATGTCAACGATGAGATTGTTCCGGATGAGCCGCTTCCGTCAGACAACAAGCATCTGCACTTCGGTGCGGGGCAGACAGAGGCTAGGCTTGAGTTGCCGCCTGGAAAACATACCCTCCAACTGGTGCTCGGCGACCCCGACCACCGACCATTCAAACCCATGCTCACATCGAAGAAGGTGACCATAACCGTGTTGCCAGCGGCGCCGACGAAAACGTCGAAGAAGGCCAGTGGAAAAGGTGCTTAAGGTGTGAAGGCAGACGACTCCGGTGCACCCAGCCCCATCCGAGGCCCGCACTTCATTTCATGGTTCTTTCTGGTGTTGGGCGAACACAAACTCGGGCGTGGTGGAACTGTCATTGAGTCCATTCGATTTCTCTATGGCGCAACACAAGCCAACTTCTGCTGCGGGCATCCCGAGTTCCTTTGTGTGTCAGGCCCTCTCAGCGCGGAAGGGATCAGGGTGAAGGCCGAACCTGGTCAGACCGAGATCTAGTTCCGATCATCCGGAGGCGATGGTTCCGGACCTCATAATCTCTAATGGCGCCCCCAAGAGCCGCCAGTTCGAGGTCCTTCACCGGATTGGGCTTCGCATCCTCAATCTCGCCCACGCCCTGAAGAGCGCAGCGATATTCCTCATGGCAGGTGAGGCAGATTGTCGGTGCTGCGTGCCTTAAGAACGTTGGCTATCGAAGATCAACCGAGTCCCCGTATACGCCCGCACCAGCTTCATCGGAAGTTCGGCCTTAGCGAGATCGGTGAATGGTTCGCCGGTGCAGTGAAGCGGAATGACATAGGTCGGATCAATCTCTCTCAGAGCGGCAATGGTCTGACGCAGGTAGTCCGGCTGGTAGGGGGCCAGATGGAAGCCGCCGATCACCGCATGGACCTTAACGACACCGGATACCGCTTGAGCTTGCTTGATCGCATTGATCACACCGCGATGGCTGCATGAGGTGAGCACGACAAGCCCCCGCCCCTTAAGGTTGAAGGCCGTGGCAAGCTCATGACGGAACCGGTCGGGCACCTGCCCCGGCCTTCTGTCCTCCTCCGCGAGCCGCTCCGGGGAGCAGCCGAGACCATTATCCATCCCGATCTTCATGGCACTCGGGGACAGTAGCGTTTCGAAGCTGCTCTGGCTGATTTGGCCAGAAGTGAAACCATGATCTCCGACGAGCGAAGCGCCAATAGAGTCCGTCACCACGAGATCAGCCTTTTCGAGCGCCCTGCGATCGAGGACCCCGAAATCGCCCCGCGCGGGTGGACCGGTCCATTCCCGGGCACAGAAACAATCCTCGCCACCCACATAAAGCGGTAGTTTGGGTTTCAGCTTACCGCTGGTGCGCTGAAGGAAGCCCACGAGCCCGCCGAAATGGTCGTAATGACCATGGCTAAGCACCAACGCATCCAGGGCGCCCGGGTTGAGGCCGACGAGTTCGATATTGGTGTTGAGAGCTTCGGGCGTGAAACCGAAATCGATCAGAGTGTTTCGGATCTCGGAGCCACGCTGGGTCTCGACATGCATCGAAAGACCAAATTCGCTAACCAGTGTCCTGCTGGGCGGATGATTACCGATTCCCCACCCGAAATGCTGTATGTCGAGACCGTCGACCTTTCTGCTTGGGGCGACGGCGAACTGATAGCTGTCGATCAGGACGCGAACGGCAACCCGGTCCAATTCCGGGACCTCGCCCGTGAGCCTCTCGGCGCTGGCCGGTCTGGTCTCGCCCAGCAACCCGGCCAGCAATCCGGCGAAGAGGGAAGCGCCCCCGCCACAGATGAGTTCTCGTCGGTCCAAAGCCTCACAGACAAGTCGCCGTGGTTTAGCATTGCAGCGACACAAAAAAGCATTGGAGCGACCAACACGCATGGCGACCTCCTGAACCGGTTTCGACCGATGGTCATCAGAGGCGCGGGACGAAGCGAAATGCTCGCTCGTCGGGCATTGTGAGAAAGCAAGGATACACCTCCCAGCCCCACCGTCCAACCGCATCGAAGCGGCATTCGGCGCCGGCCCCACCGAACTGGCGGGACGGCGGTTCGATCATCGGAGGTGGAAATATGCCAGGACGCTAGACTAGGAGGCCTCGCACATTGCTGCCAAGCGCAGCAGCCCCGACAACTCCGTTAGGCACTCGGCAGATCTCATTTCCGACGCGCAGATGGCAGCGATCGATGATGGCGGCAGCGTGCTGGACGCGGCCGGATTCATCACGGCCCACGGACTGCAAATGCGCTCGCGCGGTCCCCGATCCCGCTAGCGACCGGCAATTTCGCATTGCGGCAAATCCTTAGTTCGTCGGTCGATTGGAACCGATTGCTCTTCGAGCCGTTGCGCATTCATCGGACGGCGAACAGGCCGCCTTCAATGCGTTCGCCGCTGGCGTCGCCCTTAAAGTAAATCCCTCATGACAGAGTACACCTCCCGCGGCGTCGCCGACGCCCCGACCGCACGTGCGTCTTCCGCAGTTTCCTGGGGCGCCGTCCTCGGGGGAGCCGTCGTCAGCTCCTCCGTCTCCTTAATGTTGCTCGCCGCCGGCCGCGATAGCCCCGGAGGTCGGCATCGATAAGATGATCATGCGGCGAGGGGCGGAGAGAAATCTCTGCTCGGGACCCGGGCGGCTCGCAAAGGCGCTTGGAATAAACGATGCGCACAACGGCCTGAGTTTGACGGAACCCCCTTTTTTCGTACGCGCGCCCAGTGAACGGCCGGCAATCGTGAGCGGCACTCGCATAGGCATTTCCAAAGCGCCCGAGCGGCCCTGGCGCTTCGGTCTGCGTGGTTCACGCTTCTGGAGCCGCCCCTTCACTCCGCAGCAGCCTGGAATCGCCGGGACAACCGACTAGCGGTGATGCCGGGACTGCCGAAAGCCCTTGGGCGGTGCAGAACTCTCGGTCAGGCGCATCCCTCGGGGGCGAGCCAACCGTATCCCTTGCAAGAGTATCGCGGCACATTTCTGCGGGCGGGAGCTCTGGAAAACCATCGGAGGTCTCGAATATTGGCGACCCATCCAACAGTGATGCCAGCAAAACCGCCGCACGGGCGCATCGGCAAAGTGAAACGCCAAGGGGCAGGCGATAACGCCCATGCGCGCGGAAGACCATTCGAATGCACATTCCGCTGCGGAGCCCCCTGTCGAGGGGCGACAGGGTTTTCTCGGCCGCCCGGTTCTTGCTGTGCTCATCGGCGGCCTTTTACTGGTTGGCCTCGCGTGGATCGTGCACTACGCGACGAGGTAACCGCTGGGAATGGTCCCGGCTTCCGGCACGGGTCTACGCATCCGGTGGTTTGCCGCCAGGGGCGGCGGCAACAGGCGGTTGATCGTGTGACAGTCGCTTTTCGAGCAAGCGTCGCATGGACAGAGCGTTCTTTGGCGCAAAACCGTCATAGTCGTTATTGAAATAGATCCAGGCTCTCCTGGCACCGCTCGCTCGGATCTTGTCGGCCCAGATTTTCAGTTCGTCGTCTGAATAATCATGCCGGTACCATCGTTTCGGACCGTGGAGCCGAAGGTAGATTTCATCGGCGGTTCGCACCAGGTCATCCGGAAGACGGGGTCCGCTGCATGAGCAGAAGATCGTGCCGCTCTCGCGAAAAGCCGAGTACACCGTTTCATTCCACCAGCTCGCGTGACGGAACTCCACCACATTGCGCCGCGCCGGATCGAGCTGGCTCAGAATCCTGTCCAGCCTCACTTTTGTGAACGTGTAGCTCGGCGGAAGCTGGAAAAGGAAGCAGCCCATTCGCTCTCCGAGAATGTCGGCTATCGCCCCGAAATCCTTTACGAGCGTCTTGGTGCGCTCAAACCTTTTGATATGAGTGATCAGCTCACATACTTTGATCGTATAGATGAAATTGCGATCGCCAGGTTGACGAAGCCAGCCTTTCACATTTGCAACGGTCGGCCACGAATAGAATGACGCGTTGATCTCGACAGTGTCGAACTGTTTCGCGTAATGTCTGAACCATTCGCCCGTTGGCATCTGCGCGGGGTAGAATTGTCCACCCCATTTCCAGTAAAACCATCCCGAGCAACCGACATAGACCGATGCCTCCAAACAGGAGGTTTTCCCGCTCTCTCCGACTGTCCCCGCCAAGCGAGCGACACGCATTTTTTCGGCGCGCCCGATGTTTTCTGTCCGCTGCTTCTCTCTGCGCAGCCGCCGCCGTTCGCGACGTTCTTCGGATCCAGGCGCTTTTGGCTTCGCAGCTTGCGTATCCATCATTGTCCTGACCGGCCGTTACGCGGTGAAGCTGGATGACCAGTTTGCGGTTCTGCTAGCGCAGCAGTCCCTCCGCCTCGAAGACATCCCAGCCGTCCAATTGCGTCCGCGGGGCGTCCTCCCGGGCATTCCTGGCGTCGCCGGCCTTGCCCTGGCTGTTGCCCGCGCGGGTCCGTGCGGCCTTCCCCGCCGCGCGCCGCCGGGTCTCGGCGAGCGCCTGCGCATCCTCCTCTCTCCAGATGGCCGGCAGGTCCCCATCAAGCACGGCCTCGATCTGCCGCGGGTCGAAGACATGGAACGTCACGGCTCTTGCGCGCCCGCGCAGCTTGACGGTGCGTGTCCCGATGCTCTTGAGGCGACCATCCTGCACCCACTTGTGACGTTCGCGGGAAGAGATCGTCAGAATATCCTCCGCCTCGCTTGGAAGAACGGGTAGCCCTGTGATCCCGGCCAGCGTTTCGGAGATGCACGCCGAGGCGGCGCTGAATACATCGGTCTCGGCCTCTGACATGCGCAAGGCAATATTCCCCGTCCCAGCCGTGATGCACGCCCTCGCCGCCCAGGGCAGCCGGGCCCGAATTTCCCGTTCGATCCCCTTCGCTCGCACCGACGACCCAAGCGTCGCGGAAGACGGGAGCGACCACTCGGCAACCAACGATGAAGAGGCGTTCACGCTCCGCCTGGACGTCATCCGACCGAACTCACATTTACGGATAGCCGGAATTTCAACCTGAACCGATCGCGTATGTTCCCCTTTCCGGATCAATGGCATGGGCACGATCGACCACAGCAGGGCCACCCGCACGCGGGAGTTGGCAAGGTTCGCTTGCGGGCGCCCGCTTGATGACCGCTGGTAGCCGAGAAGGCACCTGTAAGCTGTGAGCCTGCCCTGCCCTTCGTCCCCTGCTAGCGCATCAGGCCCGCGGCGCGCAGCGCGTCCTCGATCACCTTTCCCACCCCGGCGGCCTCGCCAGCCTGCCAGGACGGGGCCCGCGTGTTGCTGTCGAGGGGCACATTGGTGGTTGCGGTGTTGGCCGTCTCGGCCCGCTTGGGGAGCGAGACCTCGGATCCCGTCTCGGTCAACTGCCAGAACCTGGCAATGTGTCGTGTCGACGAAATCCTTGCGTCGAGCATAAATGCCCCGGGGGCTCCGATATCGTCCGCGCCACTGAGCGGCGTGCCATGTCCCATACCTGAAATACTGAACGTCTCGATCTTTGCGATGCCGGCTTTATCACGCCACAACCTCTGGACGTGCACGCCGATGGCGTTTTGCTCCGGAATCACTCTCTCCAACCCATGCAGTCCGCTCCATTGAGCGAGGATTGCGTCCATGTTGGTCTGAGCGACGGTCTGGTCAGCGCTGCCATGCCAAAGCGAGAGCGTGGGCCAAGGCCCCTGGTGGCTCGAAGCGCGACGCACCCGCGCGTCGAGCTCCTGTTCCGAGGGAAGCCCATGCCCGCGCATCCGGTCGAACGCTTCGGGGATCGATGTCGCGCATCCATAGGGAAGGCCCGCGATGATCGCCCCGCTGGCAAAAAGTTCGGGATAGGTCGCGAGCATCACCAAGGACATGGCGCCGCCCGCCGAAAGCCCGGTGATGTAGACCCGCCGCTGGTCCAGGTCGTGGACTTCGACCACCCTGCGCACCATCTGCGCGATCGAAAGTGCCTCTCCCGAGTCTCGACCGATATCGTCGGGCACAAACCAGTTGAAACAGAGGTTGGGGTTATTGGCCCGCTGCTGCTCGGGGTAGAGAAGCGCAAAGCCGTGCCGCTCTGCAAGCTGAGACCAGCCCGCACCATGGTCGTAGCCCGCTGCCGTCTGCGTACAGCCGTGAAGCACCACGACCAGCGGGGCGTGTTCCTTCAAGCCCTGGGGAATATAGCTATAGGCCCGCAGCGCCCCCGGATTGGAACCGAACCCGCCGATATCAGACAGGCGGGAAGGTTGTGCGGGACCACCAGCATAAGCTGTCCCTTGAACGGATTTCAGGCGTGCGATCGTGTCAGAGAGATTGCGCATCGCGGCTGTCCTTTGGGGTCAGGCCGAGATGGCCGACCCGAACTCAACTGCCCGGGTCGCATTATGTTGCGGCGCACAATGAAATTAGTCGATCTACGGCCCCTCCAGCCTGGGGAACGCACGCCTGGCGCCTTTCGAATAGCCTCACATCCCAATCGGATAGAGCCCCTCCTGCGACCTGCGTGCGTCGAACGTCCCTGCTGAAACGCGGTGGTTGACTTCCATCTGATCAATGGAACGGTCGCGTCGCTACTTGGCGCAAAATTCGGGCCGTCAGGTTCCCTGCCCCCGCGCCGGGGGGAAGGCACGCCACCAAAGATAGAGTAGCGAACACCCTCCGGTTCGCTGAAACAAGAAACAGCTTTGCTCTCGGATCCGAAACGAGAATTCGACACTAAGGTCGCAAGATAACCTTGATGACGCCGTCCTCCTTATCGCGGAATTTCTTGTACATCTCCGGCGCGTCCTCAAGGCTCGCGGGATGCGTGATGACGAAACTGGGGTCGATCTGACCTGCCTCGATCTTCGCGAGCAGCGGCTTCGTATAGGCCTGGACGTGGGTCTGGCCCATCTTGAAGGTAAGGCCCTTGTTCATCGCGGCGCCGATCGGAATCTTGTCGGCCATGCCGACATAGACGCCGGGGATCGAGATTGTGCCCCCCTTGCGACAGCACATGATGGCCTCACGCAGGACGTGGACACGGTCCGTGGCAAGAAAGGTCGCCGCCTTGACCTTGTCGAGGATGGCGTCCGCCGCGCCGTGGCCCGCGGCTTCGCAGCCGACGGCATCGATGCAACTGTCGGGTCCTCGGCCTTTCGTTCGCACCATCAGCTCGTCGTAGACATCTAACTTCGAGAAGTTGATGGTCTCGGCGCCGCCGGCCTCGGCCATCGCCAAGCGCTCCGAGACCTCGTCGATAGCAATCACCCGGCCCGCGCCCAGCATGAAGGCCGATCGGATCGCGAACTGGCCGACCGGCCCGCAACCCCAGATCGCAACGGTATCGCCGTCCTGAATCTGGGCGTTCTGGGCGGCCATGTACCCGGTCGGGAAGATGTCGGAGAGGAACAGGGCCTGCTCGTCCGAAACACTGTCGGGGACCTTGATCGGGCCGATATCCGCCATGGGCACGCGCAGATATTCCGCCTGGCCACCGCTATACCCTCCCAGCATATGACTGAATCCGAACAATCCTGCGGGCGATTGGCCCATCGCCTTCGCTGCCATCTTGGCATTGGGATTGGTCCGATCGCAGGCTGAGAACATGCCCTGCCGGCAGAACCAGCAGTCGCCGCAACTGATGGTGAAAGGCACGACGACGCGGTCGCCTATGTTCAGATTGCTGACTTCAGAGCCAAGCTCGATCACTTCGCCCATGTTCTCGTGGCCGAGAATGTCGCCGCTCTCCATCGTCGGCTGATAGCCGTCGAGAAGATGCAGATCCGAGCCGCAGATCGCGCAGCAAGTGATCTTGATCACCGCATCGCGGGGATGTTCGATCTTCGGATCCGGGACTGTATCGACGCGAACGTCGCCCTTGCCGTGCCAGCATAATGCGCGCATCGGTTCGCCTCCCATACGAGTGAGTTCAGGTCGGGCAACCGAATACCGACCACATGCCCCGAGAGGCCAACAGGCTCGGGAGGTAAGGGTTCCAGCAGCCACGAAGTTATTCTAGCGGCCTTTATGGAACCAGCGTTCGACTGAGCCCTGCTCAACGGGCTGCGCTTATACGCGAAGGCACCGCTACCGTTCCAACTCTACGGCGCGCCGTCGTTTGAATCTCAGGGTCTTGTGTGTCCCCACCCGGTCAGAAACCTTCAGAGTCTAAGAGACATTTTGCACCGCACTCGGCGAGGGTCCTATATCGCACCCGACGTCAATCGGGAGCATTGACTGGACAACTTCTACAATCCGGTTGGGCGGCGCGGGCTTCTCCAACCATTTTCCAGCATGGAAGACAGGATCGACCGAGGCATCGCTCGCGCTGATGCCCGTGAACACGATGAACGGGATGGCTCCGGCGACGAGCCGATGCGCGACTTCGACGCTCGAACCGTCGGACAGACCAATGTCCAGCACCACCATGTCGGGGGTGTTGGCCGTCAACCAGTCCATCGCCGTTGCATTAGTGGAGAACGTGGCCGTCACGTCGTAGCCGGCGTCTGATAGGCTGCACTCTATGTCGAGGGCAACGATTGGCTCGTCCTCGAGGACGAGCACGGACTTTTTTGATCGGTGTCGGATAAGCATCGGAAGGCTCAACCCTAATCAAAGGATGGCCGTGGCCGTTCACGGATTCCGCCGGCGCCTTCATCATCTATCGTATCAGTAGGCGTCATTCACTGTCCGGTAAAGGACGAAACGAGATTTCTAGCGTAATTAGAATGTAAATGAAATGTATTTCATGTTATTGTGATTTGTTTGATAAATAAAACTTACACCATTGTCTTTTGAACGAAGAGTTTAGATGCCTCATATCCACTGGAATATCAAAAAATAACTTCTCAGAACGTCAGAACACGAGGCCTTCGCCGGGAGCAAGGATCTACTGAAACTTGTCGAATTGCAGCGGTGATTGCCTTGTCCGAGGCAAATGAGAAGGACGACCACAGTTACTTCGTTGAGTCCGGACACGAATCCGTCATCCCGTGTCTCCGGGAGTGCTCCGCGCCGAGCTTGGACTATTCGGCAGGGAGGGAATGCCGCCTTTTGGACTGATGATTGACGCCGACGTCAACTTATTCTGAGGGGATAATGCAGGGCTCGGTGAACGGATACCGGACTAAGAGCAAGATGCTTGCGCGAATTCTGGCGGAGCGTCCGGACTTTCTCCATCTGCTCACCCTCTATGCTCACGCACGGGCCGTCCAGACAGCTTACACGGCCCTTTCAACCCGTCTATTCCGTCGAGCGCCTCGCGCGCTGGAAGCTGCTGCGCCCGGCCTCTCCTGGATATTCGACCACGGCGGCGGCTGTCTCGTAGTCTTCGTAGGAGCCGGTAATGGTACGGGTCATGTGTTTCTCCAGATGTATGGGGCCATCACGGGGAACGCCGCCCATCCCGCGACAAGCGCGATCGTAAGCAGAGTTTCAATCTCCAAGTCCTGGAGCGGTAAAGTCCGCGGATTTTGATCAACGGATAGCTGATTATTTTCCGGATTTATTCACGGACTAGCGAGGAACTCTCCGCGCCGGCGCCCGTTGAGCCATCAGCCCCTCAATGGATCGGAGATGACCCATGGCCACGACACCCAAGCCGCTCGACGAGATGTTCCACGACATGCTCAAGGACGTCTATTACGCGGAAAAGCAAATCCTGAAGACCCTGCCCAAGATGGCGAAGGCGGCGAAGTCGCCTGAACTCAAGAAGGCATTCGAGACCCACAAGGCCGAGACGGAAGGTCATGTCGAGCGCCTGGGCGACGTCTTCGAATCGATCGGCAAGGCGCCTCGGGCCAAGACCTGCGATGCCATCCTCGGCATCATCGAGGAAGGTAAGGCGGTGATGGAGGACTACGGGGATAGTCCAGCCCTGGACGCCGGCTTGATCGCATCGGCGCAGGCCGTCGAGCACTATGAGATCGCACGTTATGGGACCCTGAAGGCTTGGGCTCAGCAGCTCGGGCACAAGGAGGCGGTGAACTTGCTTGATGCGACGCTTGCCGAGGAGACCAAAACGGACAAGCTGCTGACCCAGCTTGGCGGCCCCGCCAACTCGGCCGCGGTCGCGGTCGCCAAGGCGGCCTGAGAGAGCGAGATGGCCCGCCGAGCGGCACTCGGCGGGCCATCCCGTAACGTGAGTCGAAGTGAAATTGCTGCTTTCTTTATAATTTAGTGTTTCGGACGGCGCTTGCGTCGTCCCTGTGAGTTTTGTCCATGGCTGACTTGGTTGTCCTTGTCGTCGAAGATGACGTGTTCATCAGAGTGGATGCCGCTTTGATGCTTGAGGACGCCGGCTTCGAGGCACTTGAGGCAAGTAATGCCGACGACGCTCTCAAGCTACTGGAGGCCCGGCCCGACATTCGCATCGTCTTCACCGACATCGAGATGCCGGGCTCGATGAATGGGCTAAGGCTATCCTTCGTGGTTCGGAACCGCTGGCCTCCGATTGCAATCATAATCGCGAGCGGGCGCATTCAACCCGAGCCCCACGAAATGCCCGCCGACGTAACCTTTCTACGCAAGCCATACAGCCATGCCGCCGTATTGGAGGCGATCAAGTTGGCAGCATAGGGGGTGCGCTCACCGACGTGTCACGCAGTCCGTTGATTGCTGCAAGAAATCGTTTCGCCGCGTTCGATCTCACCCGAACGGAATGCGCTCGAGGGTAACATTCTGCGGAAGCCGCACTCAGCGGCGTCAGTCATCGCCGCCGTGCGTCGCGCCACCTAGTCAGCGAGCTTCGCCGCCTTGATCCGCAGAGGCACAGTGCAGAAAGCCGGACACGCCCTCCTTGGAACCGGGGCGCTAGAAAAAGCGGTAGCGCGCCACCCGACGCGCGGAACTGAACAACTCCACCAATCGTCAGTCCATTCGTGTGATCAGTACAGCAGTGTGATCGATTTCGAATGTGCATTCGTCGACATAGGTTACGGCTGCACCCGTATCGAGCGTGTAGGAAGTGCTGCAAAGCCCGGGATAAAGGCGCCAGACTATTACGGTGTGAATGTCCCCCTCCTCGTCCTCGCATGTCACTCGGGATAATTCGGTGGGCATGGCCGCGATCGACCTCGCTCGCGCCGCCGAAAACCTACGATCCGACAGCCGGCTGGGTCTAAAGCTCGAATGATTTAGCCTCGGCAAAGAACCCATTTTAGCACCTCGATGCTGCTGCTTGGCTTGAACCCAATCAGACGCCTGCAAGTTCCTTGCCGCGGAACGATTTCAATCATCAGCGTGGTGGCGTAGCGGATGCGCGCGCGTCATCTCTTGCAATTCCCGCGAGACAGGAATTTCTCTAAACTCCTCTCATCGCAGGGGAAGTACGATGCCGTTCCCATCGATCCTTGCCACGCCCGCGACGTCAGGCGCATGACGCTGAGCGAGCGCTTCCGCCGGCTGGCCTCTGTGATCCAGGGCACCGAACCCGGAATCATGCTCAGCGAAGAGGTTGAAGCTAATGGCGATGCATTCCTCGCCTTGGCCTGCAAGATGGATCTTTAGGGCATCATTACGAAGCGCCGCGATGCACCTTACCGCTCTGGCCACGCGGGCGAATGGCTCAAGATCAAATGCGTGCAGTCCGAAACGTTCGCCATTGTGGGGTATGAACCGTCTGCCGCTGCCTTAGGTGGGATTGGGCTCCTGCTTTTGGCAGCATTGAGGGGCGATCGGCTCTCCTATGTCGGAAGTTCGGCACGGGTTTTGCGGAGCGATCAGCAAACGCGCTGCGCAAAGACCTCGATCGCCTGATAACCCATAAACCCAGCATTGCGCTAAAGCGCGCCGGTGTTCTTTGGGTTAAGCCGCAACTGGCCGCAGAAATAGAGTTTCGCGGCTGGACCACCGACCTGAAACTCCGACACCGATCCTACTAGGGCGGGCGAGAGGTGGCTGATTCGTGGAAATCTTCGAAATCGAGAACTAGATCATGGCGCGGAGTGGCAGGACCACACCCACGTTCTCTTCCCGCAACGCCGTGAACGTCGTCGGGCAATATATCGTGACGGAAATATTAAGGGCCAGTCCGCCCACGCAGATGAGTTCCACTTCTCCCGACATCCCACCTCGATCGATGCCCCTTATGTTCCCGGTGAACGATCCCTCCCAAACGCCAGCCGAGCCGGCTCGAATTGGTAGCGTCCAGGGACCGAGTAGCTATGGCGCAGCATGAGCCGGCCTCTGCCTGAGGGCATTTGCAGGATGATCCTTTTAGTGGCGGTTTCCCTCAGTGCAGCAAGTAGGCGGCTTTTTAATGATGCTCGACCGGGCGGCGGTTCGAACGACGACGACCAAGTCGAAGTGACCTGACACCAATCTCGGGATCATACCTTGATCTCCCGCCGACGTTTTGCCGTAACACGTCGCGCTCAAGTGCTCGACGTCCGCGACGTCGCCAGCCTCATCGGCGACGCGCAAACTGCGAGACGCCTGCTGAAGCCAGTGCTCCGCCTGAGTGAGAGCGCATAGATTCGGTGCGAATGGAACGTCTGGCAGCAGCTTCGTCGAGCAGGTCAACCATCGTCACCGCGCTCTTGTGGACCGGCGCTACGGCCGTGATGGGGTTCAGGCGCCACGTCTGAGAAACGATGGCGAACCCGCCCACGGGGCGTGCTATCCATCTAATAGAGGAGGCGCTCATGAGAACCTACTACTTGTTCCACGCCGTGAACTCCCCTGACCTACGCGGCTTCACAGATGAGCCTGCCGGCGCCAGTTTGCCCCCGGATCTTGCGCCGTGGAGCCTTCTTCAACAAATCGGGCCCGACGAGGAATGGACCGCCGCCATCAGCAGAGCGGTCGTGGCAGTCGGCATCATCGAGGACGGTTTTTATCTCTGGGGACCCGTCGAGCGAGCGATCGTATCCCACCCGATCATCGAAAGTGATCGCGTCGAAGGAACTGCCGTATTCGGCCGCGAGGACGTTCAGTTCGGCACCATCAAGCGGTTGTTGATTGATAAGGCAAGTGGTCGCGTACTCTACGTCGATGTGACGTTTGGAGGATTTCTCGGCATGGGCAGTCACCACATTACGATCCCATGGGAAAAGCTCGCTTACGACAAAGTGCTCGGGGGGTATCGCACTGAGCTTGCCGAGGCCCGGGTCCGAGCCGCCGCGGCCTTCTATGGGGACGAGAAAGTTTCGCCAGGTCGGAAGCGTCGGCAGGATATGAGGGACTACTGGAACGACCTTCCCAGAGGGCCACTCTGAAACGCGCTCTCGCCCCCGTCGTGACGATACGCCCCGAAGGGAGCATACCTCGCTCGTGATGGCGATCGCTTGCGCGGGAGCCGATCGCAGAACTCTTTCGGGAGACGCTGTTCTAACGACGCGAGCCGTGAGGATCAGTCGGTCCGAAACGGCCCCAAGGAAGCGCCACCCAACCCTTCGTTTAATCTTCTGATCTCTGGGAAGAAGCATTCGCCTGATATTCTCGGTGAAGCCTTTCAAGCTGTTCCTCATCGAGCTCCTCGATTTCGGCAAGCCTGTCCTTTGCGCCCTCAACTGCCTTGAGCAGTTCGTCGAGCTTGATTTGCATCGCCGTGACCGCACGATTCTGACTGGTCTGGACGATGAGGAAGGTCACGATGGTGACCGCGGTGCTCATGATAAGCTGCCAGCCCGAGGAATAATCAAAATGGGGCCCGGCCAAGCCCGCCATAATTACAGCAGCCAGGACGCCGAACAGAACTCGCGAACGACTGGTCCATCGCGCCGCAGCCTGTGATAGCTGCGTGAACCTGGACGGCCTTTCGCGAATGTATGCCATCGGGGAGCCTAGGAACTGACTTGAGGTGCAGGGGGCTTGTCCTCGCGGGCACGCTTCGCGCGACGCTCATATTCAGTGCGAAGAGCCTCAAGTTTCTCTTCGTCGAGTTCCTCGAGGTCGAGAAGCTCCTCGCGAGCCCCTTCAAGACGGATGATGAGTTCATCCAGCTTGATCTGCATGGCGCAGGTATCGCGGTTCTGGCTGTTCTGGATGATGAAGACCATCAGAAAGGTGACGATCGTCGTCGACGTGTTGATCACCAACTGCCAGGTGTCGTTGAAGCCAAACAAGGGTCCTGACAGCGCCCAGATAATGATAATCGCGATCGCGACAAAGAAGGTCTGAGGCTTCCCCGCCCACCGGGCTGTGGTCTGCGAAAGCCGAGTGAATAGCGACGCATCGCTACCGAGATCGGCCGCTGAATCCTGGTAATTTGCCATTGCACACCGTGGTGAATTTTATGGAACATTCGGACACCCGATTTGGCTCGTTGCGCCGCTGACACTGACCGGCGCAGTTGCGATAGACCGAAGTGACGTCGAACGGGCTGGACGTGGGTTTCTCCGTGCATCAGGAGGGGCCCTGCGAGCCCCTCCAATTTCCTTCATCGCCGGCCGAACAGCGATCCGAGATCCATTTCCTCGTCGCGATGCTTTCCGCCAAGTTGGGCCGCCATCCAGGCTGCCGCTGCTCCAAGCAACAGCACTGCTGCGGTCATGAATGCGGTAATTACTGCGGCCTTGCGAGCGCGCTCAGCAGCTTGCTTTGCGGTCTCCTTCGCCTGCTGAAGTTTCGCGAAGGCGTCATCGACCTTCTTTTGAGCCTCGGGTTGAGGGATGTTCATCCGGGCAGCGACGCGCGTCGCAATGTAGTCGCGGTCAGCCTGATCAAGCTTTCCTGATGTAAGGCCGGTCATGATGACCCGGGACGCCTCCTCGCGTTCACCGGCGGTTGGCGCCGTGGTGCCAGTTGACCTCATGATTGAGTCCAGGGCCGAACCCAGCGGGTCCGCCTGCTGACTGATCAGAGCGGCGGCGCCGCCAGTTGCGGCAGCCGCACCGGTCGCTGCTGTTTTGGCAGCACCGAGCAGTGACGAGCTGGCGATCATCGCCACGATCAACGCTCCGGCAGCCCAAACCACCAGGCCATGCGCACCGTCGCGGAGTTGGCGCTCATCGTCGCTGGCGTCGATCACCGGTCGACGCATACGGCCGGCGAGATAGCCACCCGCGCTACAGGCCGAAACCGTGATCCAGATGGCCCAAAGTCCGGCAGCGATGGTCAAGGCTGTCAGGCCCGAAGATCGCGCGGTGTCGGCGGATACCATGGAAAGGCCAAGGGCAGAGCCGAAAGCTGCCATGACCGTAGTGATGGCTGCGGACAGCACCGCACCCCCAAAAATGGCGCTCCATTCAAGATATGAGCCGGTGGCGCCCCGTGGGGCGGGAGAAGTGACGACGACGTTGGGTGTGCTCACGGACATGATGCCGCCCCTACCGAAGACCGAGGAATGAAAGGATGGCCAATACGACCACGATGAGGCCAACGATGTAGATGACGCCGTTCATAGGACCCTCCGGATGCACCGCCACGTGTGTGACGTCGAATGAACAGATGGCGGAGCCAAATAGTTCCAGCCGGAACCGATGGGCCGGGAACACTCCTGCTTGTCGCTGGTTCAGGCTGGACAAACAGGAGGACAGACCATGGGCCGCGGCATACTTCTTTGGATGTTGGGTATTCCCTTGCCGATCATCATCCTGCTCGCCTTCTTTCGATAGCGTGCTGGCCCGGAGTTCCCCAGCGAAGGGCTCTCTGGTGATCGGAGTTTGCCCGGAGCGGAACGGAGAGCCCCAATGACAGCAATCGACCACCGGCAACTTGTCACTATTGGGACCGAAACGACCGACGGCCGTCAGGCGTCCGTCAATGACTATACTCCTCGCGTTCGAGGGGGCTCATTCGCCTCGGTAGTGTTTGTGGTCATGGTCGCGTGGCTTATGCTCCTGGGTTACGGAGCTTTGTGGCTGTATAACTGGTTCAGCCACTGAGATGAGGCCGCCGCTTTGCCGACGTCCGAGCGCTTCATTGGGCAGCGTACGCATGGCGATGCCGGAATTGGCGACGGAGGCGGTGAGCTAACCTGCTCGCGGCGGCGGGCGGGTAACGTGGCGCCGCTATCGGTGCCCTGCATGGCGTGATCGGCACACCCGTCGGCCTGGCGACGATGGCGAACAACTGCATATTTCATCTCAAGAGCGCCCGCCGCTTCCGCGCATCCCGCAATGCAACCAAATTGATTGTCGGTAACGTCCTGCCTGTCGGAATGAGCAGTATCACCGGCGGGCGGGATCTCTTCGCGTCGAGCCGCTCGCCGCCAGGATTCCAGTCGGTACCCGGAGATCCTTCAGCGTCTTGGGAGGATTCGACGAACGGGGTCAGCCGCCGGGCCGAAGCGCTCGGCAAAGCAAGGGGCGCGAGACGATCAGTGCGACACGGCGCCGGACCACGCGCCGAATCGCCGGGAGGCCAATGCCAACCTCCCCGCGAACGCTTCGCCACGTAAGTCCGCCGGGGCGAACCCCGGCGGCCTGTTGCTCGCCTTCGATCAGATGCCGGCCTGGCCGCGCACGTACGGATCGGCCGTCTCGTCGAAGCGGGTCCAGCCTTCCCGACGGTACTGAGCGACGCGGCTCTCGCGATCGATCGGGGTCGCACCGTCCAGAATGGCCTCGACCGTGGCGGCGTACTCCTGGGCGGCTCTCACAGAGACCACGGTGCCGCCGCGACGAACCGTCTCGGCATAGTAGTGGGCCTCGTCTTCGTCGACACCGGCGCTGGTGAGTGACCCGACGAGACCACCAGCAGCCGCGCCTGCGACAGCTCCGGCCGCGGTGGACGCCAGCCAGCCAGCGGCAACGACGGGACCAATTCCCGGAATTGCCAGCAGGCCGATGCCGGCGAGAAGTCCGGCCGCTCCGCCGATGCCTGCGCCAATGCCAGCGCCCTCGGCGGCGTTGCTGTCCTTGGCGCGCTCATCGCGGCCGACGACGCTGATGTCGGTCGACGAAATGCCGGCCTGTTCGAGCTTCTCGACCGCTGCGGCAGCCTGGTCATAGGTGTCGTAGGAACGAGTGATTGTACGAGTCATGTTTGTCTCCAGAGGTGTGAGTGCGAAGGACATCGATCAGTTGCGGGTGATGTTGCCGCGGTAATCGACGGAGACGTTCACCTGAGCGCCGGCGTTCGTGGCCGTGCCCTTCCAGACACCGTTGTCGTCCTTCTTCAGGCCTGTGACGTTAGTGTAGCCATTCGCTTCGAGGCGGCTCTTAGCCTGTCCTTCCGTGAAGCTATTGGCGCCCGGCAGCGGGGCGTTCGCGTCGGCAGGCGCCGGAGCAGGTGCCGGCGAGGTCGTCGAGGTCTGGGCGATGGCGCCGAAGGAGGTCGCCGTGGCGATCAAGGAAGCGATGATCAGCGTTTTCATGGTGGTTCTCCCAAGGATGGCGGCGGTGCCGCGGTGCCCAACAAAACGGCGCCTCGAGCGTTTTGGTTCCAAGGCGGACGCTCGGCTTGGTCCGTGGGAGTGCTCGTGCTGTTAGTGTACCTGATATTCGCGATTACCTTTTATCTGTTGCAGCCTTCGGTCGTGTGATCGGCCCCGCTGGAGCGTTCTCGATGCTTCGCCAAGTTCTCGTGGGCGCTTTAGTCAGCGCGTGCAACATCGCCATCCATGCGTTTTTGATGGCGGCTGTTATGTGGGCGGCGAGAATCACCTTCGCTCATGCAACGTATCGCCACACGCTTCGGTTGATAATCGTTATGATTGCTACCGTGTCTTTCTTGATGGCGGCGCATATTGCAGAGGTTCTTGTTTGGGCATTAGCTTACGCTATTGTTGGAGCCGCGTCAGAAGGCACCGATCTGATCTATTTTTCCTTCGTAAACTATACAACGCTCGGCTACGGCGACGTGACACCGGTGGGTCGCTGGAATTTGCTGGGACCAATGACGGCAATGAATGGCGTTCTGTTGTTTGGTTGGTCAACCGCTGTAATCTTTGAGATTCTAAGACGAGCAATAAAAGCGTGAAAGGGGAGGCTGACGGCTCGCTTGAGTACGCGCGCAGTGGCCGGGTTGGGTGGAGGCCGTGTGGAAACGTCTTTCAGGGTCGTGCTCTGACGATGCGACAGGGTCTGAGGGTCAGGCTCTCATGGCCTTCATCAACGTCGCCGCGCCGAGGATGGCGATGGCCCGCTTGAGATTGTAGGCCAGCACATGGAGGCTCATCTCGGTTCCGACATTGGGGAGGTGGCGGGTCAGGAAGTGACTTCGGCCCATCCAGTCCTTGATCGTGCCGAAGACGTGCTCGACCGTGCGCCTTCGGATCCGCATGGCGTCGGGCATGCGATCGAGCCGGCGCTGCATGGCCTCGATCACCACCTCGTGCTCCCAGCGCTTGATGCGGCGCTGCTTGCCGGTGGTGCATTGGTCTTTGACCAGGCAGGCTCCGCAGCCGTCGGCCCAGTAGGTATGGAGTGTCAGATCCTTCTCGACCGATGAGAAGCGCCATGTGAGCGTCTCGCCGGCGGGACAGCGATAGGTGTCGCTCGGAGCATCGTAGGTGAAGTCCTGCTTGCCCCAGCGCCCGTCGGCTTTGGCCCCTGATGTCAGGGGCTTGGGGACGATGGCGGAGATGCCGATCTCGTCGCAGGCCAGGACCTCCTCGCCTGAGAAGTAGCCGCGATCGGCCAGCACAGTCAGCGCACCGGCTCCTGTCGCATCCTTTGCCTGACGCCCCATGCTGGCGAGCTGGCTGCGGTCGTGGCCGATGTTGGTGACCTCATGAGCCACGATCAGATGATGTTTGGCGTCGACCGCCGCCTGAACGTTGTAGCCGACGAGGCCAGTGCCCTTGCCGTTGGTGGCCATGGCGCGGGCGTCGGGATCGGTCAGCGAGACCTGACGGTCTGGCGCCACCGCGACGACGTGGTCCATCGCCTGGAGGTCACGCATCTGCTGACGCAGGCGATCAAGCCGGTCCTTGAGGCGGATGCTGCGCATCTGCGCGACGTCATCCTCCTGCCGGTCGGCCGTATCGAGCAGCGACAGATAGCGTGCGATGCTTGCCTCCACCTGCTCCATCCGGCGACGGATCGCGCCGGGCGTGAAGTTCTTGTCGCGCGTGTTGACGGCCTTGAACCGGCTGCCGTCCACGGCCACGGTGCCGCCTGCCAGAAGGCCGAGTTGGCGGCACAGCACGACGAACTGCGCGCAGGCAGCCCGGATCGCAGCCCCATTGTCACGGCGAAAGTCGGCGATGGTCTTGAAGTCGGGCGCAAGCTTGCCCGTCAGCCACATCACCTCGACGTTGCGGCCGGCCTCGCGCTCCAGCCGGCGGCTCGACTGAACCTGGTTGAGGTAGCCGTAGAGGTACAGCTTGAGAAGGGTAGCGGGGTGGTATCCAGGCCGCCCCGTCGAGGCCGGGCCGGCAAAGCCCATCGTTCCCAGATCGAGTTCGTCGATGAAGACATCCACCACCCGGACCGGATTATCTTCGCTGACGTAGTCCTCAAGACAGTCGGGCAGGAGCAGTCTCTGCAGCCGGGTCTCGCCTTCGATGTAGCGCGCCATGCAAGCCCTCGGATCGCTCCAGAAAGCCTACCAGATCAGCCCGTTTCCACACAGCCTCGGTGGTTTGCTGACGTGCCGATCCATCGGGTTAAATGTCTGCTCGTCACGCAATTGCCGACACTCGTCTACGAAAGGGGCGCCGGGTCTAGTTCGTGTCCGGCTCCTGCGTCGCCAAATGCGTCTGAAGACGCCATCAGCTCGGTGCAGCGTGAGTTGGCTCGCCCACGCGCCCGGGCTGCCGCTACTTTACGACCGCAATGACCGGTGGCTTCCATGGCCGTCGAGGATCGGCTGGTCGGGCCAGTAGGCACGTATCCAGACCGAAAAGGTGCCGTTCGGGGCCGGTAGCCAGTTGGATTCCTTGTCTTGGCCAGGTGACTTGTGACCGAGATAGATGGTCAGGCTGCCATCGGTGTTGTACTTGAGCGTCTTGTTCTTCGTGCCGAGCGCGTAGCGCTTTAGTGCGTTGGGAGCGAAGAAGTGTTCCGGGTCATACATGGTCAATGACCAGAAGCCCTTCACGGGCGGGAGTTGTCCTTTCTCGAACGTGACCGCATACGATATCTTCGCTCGGGCACAGGCAGCTCTGGACGCTGCGTGGGACGAAATCAAATCGACCATTCCCGATGCGTGTGATGAGAAGGAGCGTACCAGATTGGCCTACATCGTGGCCGCCCTGGTCGCCGTCGCCGAAGACGAGGATGACTTGAGAGTGCGGACCCTTGAACGGTTCCGACAAACCGTTGTCGTATGACGGGAGCCCGGTCTCGCTTCGGTGGGGCCGGGTTCTTCATTGATGGCCAATGGTGATGATGATCGTCGCGTTCGTGACCGTGTCGAACATGAGCTCGCTATACATCTGTATCCGACGCATCGTAGCGGTCGTACCGCTGCGATATGACACCTGCGGAGCGCAGTGACGATGATTGACCTGCTCGACGAAGCTGCTGCCAGACGCTCCATTCGCGCAGGATCAACGCGCGCTCACGCACTCCGTCAGGCGGAGTGCTGGCTGCAACAGGCGGCTCGCAGCTTGCGCGTTGCCGAGGAGGCTGGCGACGTTGAGGACGTCGAGCGTTTATCGCGTCGTGTTGCGGCAAAGCATCGACGGGAGATCGGCCGGTGATCCGCTGGTGCGGGTGTCAGTGAGGGCTTGGGCTCCTCGCCGGTCGTCGTTGTAAGATGTATTGAGTTAGGGACGATCCTTCTGATGTTTCCCTTGTTTTAAGCGCCGGGAGAGCGCCCATATGCCAAATGCAGAAAAATAAAGAATTCCTCGCCAGGTTGGATTTAATTCGGCGTGAAGTCTCTGATCTTCAAACGACCACCCTAATGTTGCTTGCGTGGCAACGACGCTTGGCGGATCGAGCCTGCCGAGATCGCTGGACGAGCGGGCCCATCAGCCATGCTCAGGGCTGAGGCAGATCAGGCGCTATCAGCATGGAGGCGACGATGAGCACCAAGCCATCAGACCCGAGAGAAGCCGCAGCGCGGGCGCTATGCCGGCGCGAGGGGCACCCGGAGAACATCACGTTCGAGGGCAAGCCGATGTGGCAGAGTTACCTCGATGTGGTCGATACGGTCCTCGAGGCGATCAAGCCCGAGCCCTTCGGGCGCCACGGCCAGGAGCCGGCGTCGTGGACGGACTATACACCGGGATAGCGCGGGTCGGATTTCTCGGGTTAGTCGCAATGCTCGGCGGTAAGGTGCTTCGGCCCTCCTGACACGGCCCGGTGGGCCGCGCAGCGGTGATCCGCGACCAGACTTGCCGATTGGGCCGCGGTTCCCTTAAAGGTCTCGCCACCCTAGGCACAACGTCGAAGCTCGCAAATACGGGTGTCTGCAAGCTCCTATGGCGTCGAGGCGAGCTGATTGGCGAGGCAGCTCCTCAACCGGGCTGCCGTAATGCGGCCATCCCCAACCGACCGCAATGGGTGGTGGGCTCAACGGGTGAACGCAACACGCTACTTTTCCTTCGGAGAGGGAGCGTGGGTGATGAAGCAGCGGCGGCGGATCTCTTATTCGGCGGCCCAGCGGGCTGAGATTTGGGATCGTTGGAAGGCCGGCGTGTCAATGAGTTCGATCGGACGGCGTTTCGATCGAGAGTCCTCGTCGGTGTTTTCGGTTCTTTCTCCGACCGGCGGCATCCGGCCTCCAGATCGGACGCGGGCTTCGCGCGCCCTCAGTCTGAGCGAGCGGGAGGAAATCTCCCGAGGGCTCAGCACCCGCTGCTCGCTGCGAGGGATCGCTCGGCTGCTGGGTCGATCGCCATCAACGATCAGCCGCGAGGTTGTGCGCAACGGCGGGCCGGAACGGTATCGCGCGACAGGCTCCGATCAGGCAGCCTGGGACCGGGCGTTACGTCCAAAACGCTGCAAGCTGGCTTGCCGACCTGACCTGGCCCGGACAGTATCCGGGAAGCTGCGGCGGAACTGGTCGCCCGAGCAGGTTGCCGGCTGGCTTAAGCGCGCTTGGCCCGGGGAGCCGCACAATCAGGTGTCGCACGAAACCATCTATCGCAGCCTGTTCATCCAGACGCGATCGTGCTGAAGAAGGAGCTTCTGGACCACCTCAGGGCTCGACGAACGATCCGGCGCTCAAGGCACGCCACCCTGAAGCGGAACGGCCTTGGTCAGATCAAGGATGCGGTCTCCATCAGCGAACGGCCCGCATCCGTCGAGGATCGCGCCGTGCCCGGCCATTGGGAAGGCGACCTGATCGGCGGGGCCCGGAACAGCTACGTCGCCACGCTGGTCGAGCGTCACTCGCGCTACGTGATGCTGGTCAAGATCGCCAACAAGGACACCGAGAGCGTCGTTTCCGCCCTGATCAAACAGTCCCGGAAACTGCCCGGCGAACTCTATCAGTCCCTGACCTGGGATCGGGGCAAGGAGCTCGCCGATCACAAGCGCTTGGCTCTCGCCTCGAACGTCGAGGTCTACTTCTGCGATCCCAGATCACCCTGGCAACGCGGCTCCAACGAAAACACCAATCGGCTGCTGCGACAGTACCTACCTCACGGGACCGACCTGTCCCTGCAAAGCCAGGCCCAGCTCAGCGCCATCGCCCGACAGCTCAACCAACGGCCAAGAAAAACCTTGCTCTATCGAACCCCAGAAGAGACGTTCGCCGAGTGTGTTGCAGCGATCAGTTGAGCCCACCGTGGAAAGCCGAAGTTGGTTTGATCGCCGAAAGCAGGCGGCTCATGTTGCCTATCGGCCGGTGCTCGGGCAGATCGTGCCACGGTGGTCCGCGCGCGGCTATCGCACGAGACTCTTGTCTTTTCTCAGCAGACTCAGGACACACCAGACGCCCATCGCAGCGTGAAAAGCGACCGCTGGCCACAGCAGCATGCCGTGCAGACCATGGCCAAAGCGGGCGAACACGAGCACGCTGGCGACTGCAATGTTATAGAACAGCATCGCAGCGACCACTCCGCGCGAGGCGCGGCTCTGTGCATCACCCCGCGCCAGCCAGCAGACGATACCAAGCGCAAGTATCGCGACGCCGCCAACGCGCACCAGGCTCACGGCGACGGGCGCGTCGAGCGCCGCCCCAAGCAATAGCCACGCCGTGACCGATGGAACGCCTAACAACGCCAGGCCTGCTCCGGCCTCGACGACTGCGGTCGCGGTTTGCAGAGTTCGCATGGTCATCTGGTGTTTCACCCGGCAGGAGGAGGTAGGCGGCGTCGCACACGCCCAGGAATTCACGTCAGCGGTTCCGGACCACGCCCTTGGCGATATAACCCATCAAGGCCAGCATCGAGCCGAGCGGATCGCCAGCGCCGATGAAGTCGCTCCCCTTGACGAATTCAGCCCGCCTTTTTCATTTCCGGAGTCTTCAGCGCCGCCAGGTTGCTTTTCCATTGGCGGTGGCAAACCACGATGACGGCGTACCGCTTGCCGGCGAGAACCGTCCGGAAAGGTCGGATTCCATTGAAGGAGCGGATAGGGATGCCTGGGGGCCGCCCCTCATCGAGCCGGATCGCTCTTTGGCCGATTTTGAAGGTTGCCGAGGGAACCCGGGTGGCACCGGAGTGATCCGGCACCACCTGAGCCAACCATTCCTAGTCTTTCGCCCGAGCGGCCGCTTCCCGCAATTTCCTCTGGTCCGCCTTGGCCAGTTGCATCGGCCCGAGATTGACGGTCAGCCTGTCGATCTTGCCGTCGAAGGCAAACGGCACCTGGTAGTCCTTGGCGTTGACCTCCGTGCGCGTATCGACGCCGATATCGAAGGTCTCGTCGGAGACCTGCAAGAATGCGATCGAGTTCGGCTGCTTCCCGGTGGCCACGACTTTGCCGTCCACCTTCAGCTCACCGCTGCCTCCCTTGGCGATGCCCGGGCCGTCATAGGTGTACTCGAATGCGATCGTGTGCTTGCCCGGGGTGAGTGCATCCGCGCCTTCCCAGCGGTACTGGGCGAGGATCAGCATGTTGTAATTGAACACCGGCTTGCCGTTGAGCAGGTAAAGGCCCCATCCACCCCAGCGCCCTCCGGTGGTGGCGAGCATTCCGTTGCCGCCGCCCTGGGGAACGTCTACCTCGGCGGTAATCTTATAGGACCGGCCAATCACGTTCGGTGAGTTGGCCATGGGGATGCCGGAATTCACACCGGTATAGGTGAACACCGTCTGGCCCGCAGTGGCGCTCGGCCGCGGCTCGACCGCTCGTGCGAAGGATCTGTTGTCCAGCGGCAGCACATTGTACTTGGCCGCCTCCTGGACGAACAGCTTCTGCATGTCCTTCAGTTTGCCCGGCATTTTTGCGGCGAGATCGTTGGCCTGAGAGTAGTCCTCCGCCAGGTTGTACAGCTCCCATTTGTAGTCTTTGATCGGCGGCAGGGGCGCGTTCAAGATCCAGGGGCCATGCGGCGGTGTCGTGTTGGCGTACCAGCCGTCATTGTAGATGCCGCGATTGGCGATCATTTCGAAATACTGGGTCTTTCGCTTCGAGGGCGCGTTCGCGTTGGCCTTGTCGAAAGTGTAGGCCATGCTCACGCCTTCGATCGGCTTTTGCTTGATCCCATTGACCGTCTGCGGCGCCTTGATGCGGGTCGCTTCCAGGATCGTCGGCACGATATCGATGATGTGGTGGAACTGGGTGCGGATGCCGCCGGGGTCGTTGATATGGCCGGGCCAGCTAATCGCCAGGCCTTGACGCGTGCCGCCGAAATGCGATGCGATCTGCTTGGTGTATTTGAATGGCGTGTCGAACGCCCATGACCACGCAACAGCCATATGCGGGTAACTGGCCGCCGACCCCCAAGTGTCGTAGAATTTCATCTGTTCGGCGATCGGGAAGTCGAGGATGCCGTTATAGGCGGTCCACTGGTTCGGCGTACCGGACAGCGTTCCCTCCGGGCTCGTGCCATTATCGCCGACGATGTAGATGATCAGCGTGTTGTCGAGCTTGCCCATGTCCTCGACCTGCTGGATCACGCGGCCGATTTCGTTGTCGGTATAGGCCGCATAGCCGGCGAAGACTTCGGCCTGACGGGCGAACAGCTTCTTCTGGTCGGGTGACAAGCTGTCCCATTTCGGCAGGCTATCGGGCCAATCCGTGAGTTTTGCATTCGCGGGGATCACGCCCAGGCGCTTCTGGTTGGCGAAGATCTGGTCGCGCATGGCATTCCAGCCCATGTCGAACTTGCCCTTGAATTTGTCGATCCACTCTTGCGTCGGGTTGTGCGGCGAGTGGGTTCCACCGGGGGCGTAGTAGATGAAGAACGGCGTGTCGTGCGCGGCAGCGTCAAGCTGCTTCAGCCGCGTGATGGCTTCATCAGCCATATCGGTAATGAGGTTGTAGCCGGGCTTGCCGACCCACGGGAAAATCTGGGTGTGATCGCGGAACAGATAGGGCGTCCATTGGTCGGTCTCGCCGCCCTGGAAGCCGTAGAAGTAATCAAACCCCATTCCTGACGGCCATTGGTCATAGGGGCCGGCAACGCTGTACTGGAAATCCGGTGTGTTGTGGTTCTTGCCGAACCATGAGGTCGGATAGCCGTTCCCCTTGAGAATGGCGCCGATGGTCGCGTTGTCCGTACCGATAATCGAGTCATAGCCGGGGAATCCGGTCGACAACTCGGTGATCACGCCGTTGCCGGTTGAATGGTGATTGCGGCCGGTGAGCAAGGCCGCGCGGGTCGGCGAGCACAAAGCGGTCGAGTTGAACTGGGTGTAGCGCAGGCCGGCCTTTGCGACGCGGTCAAGTGCCGGGGTCGGGACGACACCGCCAAAAGTCCCGCTGACGCCATAGCCCTGATCGTCGGTCATGATCAGCAGCACATTGGGCGCGCCCTTGGGCGGGGCCACACGCGGCGGCCACCAGACCTTCGATCCCTCGAGCGTTTCCTTGATCACGCCGCCGAATTTGGGGGGCGGCGCCGGGAGCTGCTTGCCATCGAGGGTGATTGTCGCGCTCGGCTGGCCAAGCGTGCCGTTGATCTGCTGGGCCTTCGCTGTCGACAAGTAACTTGAACCGATCAGGAGACTCAACGCACTGACAATTCCAGTGCCGATCCGCAAATACTGACCTGTCTTCATGTATGCCACTCCATCAGGTTATGGCCCATGACGCAGCTTGCTTTCGAACCGCAAAGCGGCCTAGATATTGGGGGTCGATCGCTCGTTGTCGCCAGTTGGCGTTTAGCAATTCAACATTTTCACGATTAAGTTGCGCAGACTACGCGCCTCCCACCAGATCACGAATAAGTGATAAAAGAGATTTACCGAGCGCCGAACGTTAGATTACGTTGGGACGATGAATTTTTATCAGTTCATTGTACGTTGATTTTCAAATCAACAATTCCGTTCAATTACGGTGGAAATAGTTATTTCATTAGCATCCGCGAAGGGGCAATCCGCTCGCGAAACATGATCGTTGCGCGATGTGGATGACAATTGCTTTGGCGCGGACGTCGAACAAGCGGGCTGCGGAGGTGATCCCCTCGGCATCGCTGCCCGGGCCGGCCTTCTCCGCGCGCTGCGCCGCGGCCTCGCGCAGATTGATGCCCATCAGCCTGGGACCGACCTTCGGCAGGAACCAGAGAAGGACCGCCGTCCCGACCAGATAGGTGACGGCGTAGGCGACGGGGATGTTGTTGATGAGCGCGGTCCGCTCCGCTTGCGGAAGATCGAGCCGCTGGATCGCTTCGCCTGCGGTTCCGATGACGGTTGACTCCGAAAACGCTCCAGCAAGAAGTCCGGCCGCCGTGCCCATGTCGAAGCTCAGCAATTTTGCGAAGCCGAGCGCCATCAGAAGGCATGTGACGCAGAGCACCACCGTCAGCGCCATTTGTGGAAGCGCGTCGCGCTTCAAGGCCTGAAAGAACTGCGGGCCGACCTTGTAGCCAGTGTTGAAGAGGAAGAGGTCGAAGAAGACCGTCTTCACCACGGCGGGCACCTTGATGTCGAGCTGACCGACCAGCACACCCGCAAGCAGGCAGCCGACGACGACGCCGAGGCTGAAGCCTCCGATTTTCGCCTTTCCAATCAGGAAGCCGAGCGCGATGTCAGGAAGATGGCGAGCTCGGGATTGTTGCGCAGGGCTTCGACGACGTAGTTCATGCTCTGTCTCGCAGCATGGAACCCGGACACTCGATCAGGTGCTGTCTGATCGAATCCCCAATGGTTGCCGAGCGGACGCAATCACCCCGCGCAGGCATTCACTCCCGCCGCTCGCGCACGTCAGGGAGCGAGATTGTAGGCGTCGAAGGCCTGGCGCGGTAGCCGGAAGGAGCTAGCGGCGAACGCCGACCCGGTTGACACCCCCGTTGCGATTTCCCGGACGTGGCGCGGTGACGGCGCCAACTCCGACTGGCCGAGCGACGAGACGAACACCGGGCCGCGCAACGCAACCGCTCGGATAACCGATATACGTGCAGTAAACGACGGCATTTGCGACTTCCGTTGTCGAGGCAAGGCCGGTGAAGCCGATTCCGGCTGTCGCCATAGCGAATACGGCAAATTTAATCTTTGTCATTTCCGGTCTCCAGGACTTTGAAGACAACATGCGCTCGTGATGATCGACTCTGCCACTACCGGGGCGGTGTGAAAATTGTACCTGAGGACATCACGAGTGCAGCACAGCCAGAAGCTCAAAGTGGGTGCACGTCTAGACATCCGCGTGGGACGGAAAGTCAAAAATCGGGCGCCGTATTTCCTTCTTCGCGCTAGGGCGCAGGCAACCGTCAAGGCGCTCCGGGTGCGCGTGCTGACCAACTCACTGGCTTCGAACGACTCAGGCTAGCCAAAGCCCGCGGGCGGCTGTTGAAGAATGGGATGGAGCTGTACGAGCTGCGCCCGGCTACCGACGCCTACCGGCCCGGGCTGGCCGCTTCGTTCCGGCCGGTCGCCTGCCGCCTTGCACACCAAGTCCATGGCCTGCAAGCCGTGTTCATCGACAGCTTCAACCTCTATCCACGCTCCGCCGTGATCAACACCGAAACCGGCCTCTATATCGAGAGTTCCGAGCTTGCGGAAAGGCTGGTGGCCTCCATGGCGACCGGGGTCGTGCCGCCAAAAGCTATCGCGTCCTTCTCGAGGCGAGTGGCGGCGGCAGCGTCTGGGAGGCGACGCGGGAGGGGCAAATCGTCACTATGCCGACGAGCCTGAGACCCGCTTCCGCCGGCGCCTCGTCGCCGACCTGTTGAAGCTCCTCCCGATCGACGCACAGCTCTAAACTCGACCACCCGGCGGCGCGGGTTAGGCCCGGATCCTGTGGGCGGGCATTCATTTCGACTGGTTGTGCTTCTGCGCCGAGACGGCCGTCAACGGATACGCAGGGGCAGCGCTCGCAGCGCCCTCTGATGCCGCATTGCTGCGCGCCGTTGCGGGTGGTCCGGCTCGCAGGGTGGCGACAGCGTCGCGAGCACTCTCATAGGCGAGTTGTAGCGGCGCAAACTCCTCGTAGCTGCACCGGCGCTGGTAGCCGAGGGTTGCCATGTCAATCGCAATGGCGCTGAGTTCCTGCGACAGCCTTGGCGCGTCGGCTGGATCGGTCGAGGCCCCGGCGCCTTCGGTGATTTCCTTCAGTCGGTACAGGATCCCTCCCACGCGATCGGGACCGCCCTTGCTGAGGAAGCCGCCGGCGGCAGCGAGCGTCGAACTGACGATCCCTCCGACCAGCACGACATTCCATATCTGTTCACTGAAGAGGGTCGCCCAGCTCGTGTCCGTATCTTCCAGATAGGCGGCGGTGCCGGGGTGAAGCGGAAAACGTGCATCCTTCTCGCTGTCCGGCGCTGTGATCAGGCTGGCCAGCGGCACCTCGCGCGCCAGTTCGCTGCGCCGTTCGAGCAGGCCGCGCGTCACCTCCAGGATCGCGTTGTTGTAGAGCCGCACGCGCATGGGGCCGGTCGAAGCGCGATTGGCGGCGAGCGCGGTTGGAACCCCAACCGTGTCGACGTCGTCATCGGGAATGGACAGGCGAGGAAAGGCGTTCTTCTCGATCGTCTCGGAACTGGCGGCCGGGGTATTCTGCTTCAGGGACTCGCCAAGCTCGATACTGAGGATGGTCGGGGGATTCTTCCGCTTGTCGCCCACCGCGGCGACCACGTCCCTGACCACCGGATCGGCCGGGACGCCGAGCACGACGACACAGTCGAGCTGTCGGCTGGCGATGAGCCCGGCGACGTCCTCGGGCTTGACGATCGTCAGGTGAACCTCGGCCGGTGTGATGCCCAGCATGTCGAGCAACCGGACGAGAGACGGCTCGTCGAGCTGCGAGCGGGCGACGAGACCGAGGCGCTTGCCCTTCACATCGGCGAGATTCTCGAGCTTTTGTCGCGCCGGTGCCGCGGCGATCACGAGATTGGTGCGCAGCATCGCGACCAATGCCGCGCTGGTCGGCAAGGGATCGTCGAGCCGCACGACGGCGAGATCAACCTCCCGTTTCTCCAGCAGCCGGCTGCTCTCGTGCATGTCGGCTGTCGCGACCAGATCCAGGCGCGCGCCGGCGCGGTTGACGTCGAGCAGGCGATTGAAGGCGATCAGCAGCTTGGCATCGATCCCGTCCTTGGGGCCCGCCGCGACGCGCAAATGCAGGGGCTGTGACCATAGGAGATAACCCACGACACCCGCGGTGAGCAGCGCGAACGCCGCTGCGGCGATCAGCAGGAGACGCGACATCGAGATGTTCATGGCACATGTCCCGAACTGCGCCTCGCTTCGAAGACGTCTGATCAGCGCCTGCCAGCCACGGTCTCGGGCTCTGGCGCTTCAGCCGCGGGCCGCCCACGAACTCGGCAAGGTCAGCTTAGCGCACTGCACGGCGACGTCACCCATGGCGTTGCCCCGTGTTCCGCTCTCGCACCAGGGCGGGCGAGTCAGGAGAGCAGCATTCAGCGCTCCTTAACTCAACCTTCCGACCACCGTCTTCAGAGGATCCCGGAGAGTCGCCGGATCGGAGTTCGCATAGCTGCTGGTGTAGAGATGCTCTCCCACAACGACATCCTCGCTCATCATATGATTGGTTCGGAAGACGATCAGTCAAAACATTACGTCGTTCAGCGGCACAATCATCTTCGCCGCAGTCTGATGAGGCGACGAGCGAGGGAAAGCGCCGCGTCCAGCTCTGCACAAAGCTCAACGTAGACACCGGGATCGAGAGCGGAACTCTGGCCAACTCACTCGTAGGGTCTGCTTCTGGGCAATGCGCCAATGGTCCGCAAATGGCGCGACCCAGCCCCTTCGGTCGGCCTGGAGGAACGTCAGCAAACCACCGAGGCTGTGTGGAAACGGGCTGATCTGGTAGGCTTTCTGGAGCGATCCGAGGGCTTGCATGGCGCGCTACATCGAAGGCGAGACCCGGCTGCAGAGACTGCTCCTGCCCGACTGTCTTGAGGACTACGTCAGCGAAGATAATCCGGTCCGGGTGGTGGATGTCTTCATCGACGAACTCGATCTGGGAACGATGGGCTTTGCCGGCCCGGCCTCGACGGGGCGGCCTGGATACCACCCCGCTACCCTTCTCAAGCTGTACCTCTACGGCTACCTCAACCAGGTTCAGTCGAGCCGCCGGCTGGAGCGCGAGGCCGGCCGCAACGTCGAGGTGATGTGGCTGACGGGCAAGCTTGCGCCCGACTTCAAGACCATCGCCGACTTTCGCCGTGACAATGGGGCTGCGATCCGGGCTGCCTGCGCGCAGTTCGTCGTGCTGTGCCGCCAACTCGGCCTTCTGGCAGGCGGCACCGTGGCCGTGGACGGCAGCCGGTTCAAGGCCGTCAACACGCGCGACAAGAACTTCACGCCCGGCGCGATCCGTCGCCGGATGGAGCAGGTGGAGGCAAGCATCGCACGCTATCTGTCGCTGCTCGATACGGCCGACCGGCAGGAGGATGACGTCGCGCAGATGCGCAGCATCCGCCTCAAGGACCGGCTTGATCGCCTGCGTCAGCAGATGCGTGACCTCCAGGCGATGGACCACGTCGTCGCGGTGGCGCCAGACCGTCAGGTCTCGCTGACCGATCCCGACGCCCGCGCCATGGCCACCAACGGCAAGGGCACTGGCCTCGTCGGCTACAACGTTCAGGCGGCGGTCGACGCCAAACATCATCTGATCGTGGCTCATGAGGTCACCAACATCGGCCACGACCGCAGCCAGCTCGCCAGCATGGGGCGTCAGGCAAAGGATGCGACAGGAGCCGGTGCGCTGACTGTGCTGGCCGATCGCGGCTACTTCTCAGGCGAGGAGGTCCTGGCCTGCGACGAGATCGGCATCTCCGCCATCGTCCCCAAGCCCCTGACATCAGGGGCCAAAGCCGACGGGCGCTGGGGCAAGCAGGACTTCACCTACGATGCTCCGAGCGACACCTATCGCTGTCCCGCCGGCGAGACGCTCACATGGCGCTTCTCATCGGTCGAGAAGGATCTGACACTCCATACCTACTGGGCCGACGGCTGCGGAGCCTGCCTGGTCAAAGACCAATGCACCACCGGCAAGCAGCGCCGCATCAAGCGCTGGGAGCACGAGGTGGTGATCGAGGCCATGCAGCGCCGGCTCGATCGCATGCCCGACGCCATGCGGATCCGAAGGCGCACGGTCGAGCACGTCTTCGGCACGATCAAGGACTGGATGGGCCGAAGTCACTTCCTGACCCGCCACCTCCCCAATGTCGGAACCGAGATGAGCCTCCATGTGCTGGCCTACAATCTCAAGCGGGCCATCGCCATCCTCGGCGCGGCGACGTTGATGAAGGCCATGAGAGCCTGACCCTCAGACCCTGTCGCATCGTCAGAGCACGACCCTGAAAGACGTTTCCACACGGCCTCCACCCGTCTGCGCCCTTCGGAACGTATGCTCGGGGGGCGAGATCCCGGCGACCTCCCCGGAGCCGGTAGGTGCCGGTAGAGGCGGGGCACGCCTCACCGAAGTTCTCGGCCGCAGCGAGGAGGCGAAAACCCTTCCGAGTCAGATTCTTACTGAGGCTTGGGTGGTCTTTGCTACCTAATGCCGCGCCGATGCATCTACTCAGCGGCCTCGGACCAGCGTTCCTTGGGTTCGGAGGCCGGCACGATGAGCTTGATCGTGTCGCCGTCGACGGCAACCACGAGCCCGATGTCCAGATAGTGATGTGCACCGCTTGATTCCGGATCATTCTTCTTCAGCTTCAATAACTGGACGCTGAGGCTGTCCACGGTGCCGACATGCCCTCCGTCGGCGCCCTCGACCGTTTGCCCCTCCTTGATCTGCTGAACGAACGTCATGGAATTGGCTCCTGCGCTGCGGTAGCAAACCCGCAACTGTAGCGTTGGGCGAAAGTTCCCTACCCACTTGGCGCCTGCAACAGCAGCGGTAGTGCGGCGTCTGGTTTAGCGACTACCAGCTCGACCTATGCCGCGACAAAGTCTCCCGCTGTCCAAGCAGGACACGGACAAGCAGGGCTCGCAGTGGGCGGCAATGTCCAAAGTCTCGCCATTCGGTCGAGGAACCTCGCGCCCGTTCTGGGGGTTCGGCTGTCGCGAGCAGCACGGACGAGGATCAGTGATATGTACATTCGGTGTGGCTATCGGATCGAAGTCGTGAGCCACATCCCGACTCCCGCAATCCTGTTGCTGGATCCCCATCCCACCCGCCATACCGACATCGTGCGGGGCCCGACCAGTACCATTCGGTCCCTATCGACGGGCAACGACGTCCCCCACGCAGCGTATGTCGACGGCTTCGGAAATCGCTGCCGTCGCCTCGTCATCCCGCCTGGCGGGGTGGCCTTCGCGAACGACATGATTGTAGTGGATTCTGGCATGGTCGATGTCGTCGACCGCGACGCTCCCGAGATCTTTCCGGGTGACCTGCCGTCCGAAGTGCTCGAATATACGCTCGCAAGCCGCTATTGTGAGGTCGATGAACTTTCGCCCATTGCCTGGCAGCTATTTGGCAATTTCGCTCCGGGCTGGAATCGCGTCCAACAAATCTGCAACTTTGTGAACGCGCAGATCCGCTTCGATTATCAACTCGCGAGGAACACCCGCACGGCGGGCCAAGCGCTGGCGGAAGGTGTGGGCGTTTGCCGCGATTTCACCCATTTGGCGGTAGCGCTGTGTCGCTGCATGAATATTCCTGCGCGCTACTGTAATGGGTACCTTGGAGACATAGGCGTCCCGAGGGACCCTGCACCGATGGACTACAATGCATGGTTCGAGGCGTATCTCGGAGGCCAATGGTTCACATTCGACGCCCGCCACAACATGCCTCGCGTCGGTCGAATCCTGGTCGCGAGGGGCCGGGATGCCGCTGACATCCCAATGATCCACACTTTTGGCCCGCACATTCTCCAGCGCTTCGAGGTCATAACGGAGGAGGTTATATGCGAGCGGATCCGCGACTCTGTCGACCGCTGATTCAATCTGGGCCGACGGAATAACATTGTGCCTGCGGATCCCTCGCCCCCCGTTTGCCTTTCGGGCACAGTGGTCGGTATTCGGTTTGCCCGACCTGAACTCCTATGGCCGTTTCGCTCGGCGCTTCATTGCGGGCCAGTTCAATGATCTATGCGGAGCATAGTGCGGAGCGACGGGCTTCGCGCGGGCAATCAGCGAAAAGCGGTTCGTCAAGGGGGCAACGGCCGGCGAGAGCGAGAGCTTCGCACTGGATGTGCTGAGGACGGCGGTCGAGGATTATCACTCGCTCTCGGACTCCGAGCGCAGCTCCAGGATTCCACTGAAATCCGCCGCGTCACGGAGGCCTTTGTATGATGGGTGCCTGAGCTTCTGATCGTTGGTCCAGCCGCGGAATTCAATCTCGGCGCCCAGTTGCGGGTTTACCCATCGCGTAGCGGCGCGCTTGATCGGCAAGACCGGCTTGGCGATCAAGAGAAGATCGAGGGCCTCCCTGAGGTCCCTCGCCGATCGCTCCGTAAATCCCGTGCCGACCCCGCCGACATATGTGAGCCCCTCACCACGCCAAGCTGCTAAGAGCAGTCGACCGATCCCGCCGAGCGCGACCGCAGACGGCTCGTATCCAATGATGAAGAACGTCTCGGACTGCACGCATTTAATCTTGAGCCATTCGCCGCCGCGGCCTGATCGATAAGGGGCGTCGCGACGCTTCGCGATGATGCCCTCCAGGCCCATCTTGCAGGCGAGCGTCAAGAACGCGTCGCCCTCCGCATTTATCTCCTCGCTCAGCATGATCCCCGGAGTGGTGGCCTGGATGACAGCCGCCAGAAGAACGCGCCGTTCAGCGAGCGAGAGGTGCCGCAGATCCTTGCCATTAAGGTAAAGGAGATCGAACGCGAACATCACAGCAAGACTGGCGTTGCGCTTGCCGCCGCGGCCACCGAGGGCGGCTTGAAGCGCGGCAAAGTCGGAGAGGCCTCGATCATCAAGCACGACCGCCTCGCCGTCTAAAATGGCGCTGTCGACCGGCAGCACCTTCGTTGCCGCAACTATCGTGGGGAAGCGGTCCGTCCAGTCGTGCCCGCCGCGAGTGATCACACGAGCTTGCCCGCCCAGCTCAATATGGACGGCCAGTCGATAACCGTCCCATTTCACTTCGAAGGCCCATTGCTCGCCCTTCGGGGGGGCTTTGACAAGCTTGGCCAGACACGGCTCGATGCGGGCGGGCATAGGTGCGTCTGTGTCGAACAACAGGGCCTGGCGCGGATCTTCTTTCCGAAAGACCACGGGTCCTTTGAGTGCATCGGATCCAGGACCAGACCGCAACAATCGACGCGCGCACACTTCACCTACTCCACCACTCGCTGAGAACGTTGCGGCGATGGGAATCGTTCCACTCAGGAACTAGTGGGTATCGGAATGGGTTGAAGTCCTGCGGGGTGTCGCGAGGTGCCAGAATGGGCTCATTGTCAAAACCACGTCACTCAAGTTGGAGGCCCACCCAATCTTCCGCTCGCAGGCCTCCACTGGCCCGGGCGAGGTCGATCGCGGTGATGCCTACCCCAATGTCGCGAATTACATGCGAGGATGATGAAGGAAACTGCCACACCGTCATTGTTTGGTGCCTTTATCCGGGCTTGAGCTGTACCTCCTACACGCTCGATACCGGAGCCCTCGTGAACTACGTTGACGAGCATACCTTCGAGATCGATCACACTGCGGTTTTGATCACCCGACTTGTTTGAGCGTTGCTGGAGAGAGCCATGTTTGGTGCGGGAGCTCGGGTGGTCTGGTCTCACTTGGCCGGCCGTCAGGTTTCATCCTACTCGGAAGAATGGCGGCATGGATGCGAGGTTGAGCACCTGCTGGCGATGCCCGCGTCGCGGCCGCGCAGAATTGCTCGATGGCATTCCCGGCGCCATTGATCGCTAAAGCCAAGGGATGAGGGGTGTTCGGGGGGAAGCCGCGGTCGCAGCGCTCAAATTAGAGATCCAACGCCTTCGGATAAAGAATGGGTAATTGCATTCACAACATGCCCAGTCGGCCCGGAAAAAATTCGCCCCTGTTTTCCCCCAAGGCCATTTGGCGGTGATGATCGCCCGATGCAGCCCCACCTATACACGAACCCCGCCGCTCACGGATGAGCGACGGGGCGCTAGGCTGTGCGAGAGCGTTCGCGGCGTCCTCACACATGCCCGTAACGGGGTTCGGCAATCTTTGTTCCTTAGCCAGCTTTCTTGGACGGCTGCGACGTCTTGGGAGAGGCAACCTGTTTCCGGTCGGCTTTTTTCACGCCGGCGCTCAACCGAAGGGCTTCCATCAGGTTGACCACGTTTGTGGCCGTCCGCGGCCTGGGGGCAGAAATCGTGCGGCCCTCAATCTTTGCCTTCACAAGCTCCGCAATGGCAGCCTCATAGCGATCGGTAAAAGCCGCCGGATCAAATTTCCCGACCTTCGTCGAAATGATGTGTCTGGCGAGTTCGAGCATTTCGCCTTTGATCTCCATCTCAGGGATCTCTTCGAATGCCCCCGCTGCTGAGCGAACCTCATAATCGAAGTTGAGAGTATGAGCGATCATGCCCGGTCCGCTGGCGCGGATCAGGACAGCTCTGTAACGGCGAAACAGGACAGCGTGAGCGAGCGCGCCGACTTCCCGCCGCTGGAGCGCATTTCGCAAGACGGAGAAGGGAGCATCGGCCCCCGGTCCTGAGGGTGCCAGGTAGTACGGTTTGTCGAAAAACAAAGGGTCGACTTCAAGGAAGGGAACGAAGGCTTGGATCGCGAGCTTCTTGTCGGATTGCGGAATGGCAGCGTCGAGCTCGTCGGGTTCGATCACAACATAATTGTCGGGCTCGATTTCGAAGCCTTTCACCTGGTCTTCTTTTTCGACTGGCTTGCCCGTGGTTGGGTCGATGAACTCGCGACGAAGACGGTTCCCGGTATCTCGATTGACCATGTTGAAAGTCGTGCGTTCCGCCGTTGAAGCGGCGGTGTACAGCGCAACGGGTACACTCAGCGCGCCGACTTGCAGCGTGCCTTTCCATTGGGCTCTTGCTGTGGCCATGGAACGCAACTCCAACGCGACGAACATGACTCAACGCAAATGGAACTGAATACGTTCCGACGGATTGAATCGAGCGTGAGTTGAGGGTTGTCACATGCCTCCAAAATTTTGGACCGGGTATCTCCGTCTCTCGCTCGTCACGTGTCCAGTGTCGCTGCAACCAGCGACGTCGGAGAGCGAAAAGGTTCGCTTTCACACTCTCAACCGAGCAACTGGCCAGAGAGTAGTCAGTCGCTACATCGATTCCGTAACGGGGAAACCCGTCAACGACGAGAAAGAAGCTAAGGGCTACGCAGTCGGGGACGAGCAGTTCATCGTCTTTGACGATGAGGAGCTGGCCTCGGTCGGGCTCGAGAGCACCAGAACGATCGACATCGACCTATTTACGGAGACTGCCTCGATTCCTTGGATCTACCTCGACAGCCCCTATTTCATGACGCCTAGCGATCCTGTCGGCGAGGAAGCCTTTGCAGTTATCCGTGAGGCAATGGCCGCGACGGACATGGTGGGAATATCCCGCGTGGTCCTCAACCGACGGGAGCGTGCGGTGATGCTCCAGCCTAGCGGAAAGGGCATCATCGCATGGACCCTCCGCTTTGGTGATGAGGTGCGGAAGCCAGGCATATATTTCGGGGATATCCGATCGCCTGAGGAGGATCCTGCGTTGGGGACGCTTGCCGATAAGCTCGTCGCTCAGAAGACTGAGCATTGGTCGGCCGACTTCATGAAAGACCCGGTTCAGGAACACCTTCAAAAACTCATCGCTTCAAAGCAGAGTCGTCCACCTCATTGCGGCCGGAGCCGGTGGCTATCTCGCTGGCCGCCTTCGTACCAAACGTATTGGTCTGCATACCGACGAGGTCGCCTTCCGCGATACGGCGCATGGCTTTATGACCTGGGCCGTCAGCGCGATCGTCAGCGTTGTGCTGATTGCCTCGGCCACCTCCGCGATCGTCGGCGGGACCGCACGCCTAGGCGCCAGCGCCGCGTCGGGGCTCGGCTCTGTCGTGTCGGGTGCCGCGAGCCAAGTGGCAGGTCGCCTCGACCTCTCAAGCCTCGACCCTTCCGCTTACGTCACCGATACCTTGTTCCGCCTGTCGCGGGCCTCTTTCGCGAGCGCATGGACCCAATAAAGGAGACGCCGTTTCAGGATCCAGGGGGCATCGGGGCCTACAGGACCTGAACACGTATACTCAACGGCCGTGCCGGGTGACGCGCGACCCTCCCCAGGGCCCTTATCAACGAGAACTCGACCGTCGCGCCTGGATCTGAAAGCGAGTCAGGCCAAAGCGGCCCCCACGGGGTCGCGAAAAAGCTGCGTAAGTCAGGCCGCAAGTAGCCCTAGTGCACGTTCGATACGCGAACAGCCTGGTCGGCCACGCGCCTTCGCATAGCTGCGCTGCAAGCGGCCGCTGGCATATGCCTCGATGACGATGGCGTGGACATAGCTTTTTCGAACCACTGCCGGAGTGTTGACCAGCCGCTCCGAGATCGTCCGCATGATGTCGGCGAGCTGGCGCTTGCGCCCAGTCTCAGTCGCCATCTCCACACCGGCCAAAAGCAATTCCGCCGCTGCCGCGTTGGCAGCGAGCATGCGCAAATCCTTGCTGCTGACCGGCACCCCGCAGGCGGCCTTGAGATAGGCGTTGATCTCGCTCGCATGGATCGCTGCGACCGAGCCATCCTCCTGGCGATATTGGAATAGTCGTTGCCCCGGAAGTGTGATGATGCGCGCCAGCGCCCGGCCAAGCGGAGCATCGTCCGTCACGCAGGCGATGTCCTTGCCGCTCTTGCCGCGGAAATGCAGTGCCACCCGTGTTCCTGCTAGCGTGACGTGTCGTTTGAGCAATGTGGAAGTACCGTGGCTGCCATTGGCCTTGGCGTAGGTCTCATTGCCGACCCGTAGATGGCAGCGATCGATGATGGCCGCAGCGCAGGCGAGTGCCTTTTCCCGCGACAGCGTGCGCGCCTTCATGTCGGTGGCGATCCGGCGGCGAAGTTTCGGCAGTGCAGAGATCACGCGGGCAAGGCGCTTCAGCTTGCGCCTCTCACGCACCTTCTCCCAGTCAGGGTGGTAACGATGCTGGACGCGGCCGGCTTCGTCACGGCCCACGGCTTGCAAATGGGCCTGGGGATCGGCAGCGATGCGAACATCCTGATAGGCCGGAGGGATAGCCAGGGCGCGGATGCGAGCTAACGTCTCCTCATCTGCAATCTTCGCGCCCTCCGGGTCCCGGTATCCAAAGGCGCGGCCATACCGCACGCGCTTGATTGTGAGCTTGTCAGAAGTAACGCGCCGTAGTCGCGTCGACGTCCGAACTACATCACCGGTTTGATTGATCGTCATGGTGCCGCTCGCGAGTTACTGCGCGGAAAATGCGCATTCGCCAGATTGGTTCCATGAGTTCGTGCTCACGAACGCCAAGGCTTCCGCAAGCACTACGGAACTCGCCTCATCGGCGAGCGTTTCGAAGATGCGAGCTATCTTCGTCCCTGGAGGAAAACATGGTTCTGAATTCCGGAAACGCGACCGGGAATATCTCCGAAGTCGCCCAAGTTGTTGGCCACCGCGTCGGCGAGATGGCTGACTCATTAGGAGCCGCAGTGAGCAGGGCGTGGGACGAAAGAATGGTGAACGTCGCCCAAGAGCAGGCCACTGATGTCCAACAGATGATAATCGAGGAGGTTTACGAGAGGCCACTTCGTGCCCTTGGTTTGCTGCCGCGATCGGCCTAATCACTGGCTTTATTGTGGCTCGCTGACGATGTTACCGTCGCGACCGAGATCACTGGTCGGTTGAAAAGGATAGCGGCTGTTTATTTGCTTTATGGGGCAGCCGGACTTTTGCTCATATTTGCGACCGGATATACTTTGGACGCCCTTCACGGTCGGCTAGCATCGAATTTTGGAGTAATCCAGGCCAGCCTAATGAAAGCCGCGCTTCTGGCTACGAGCGCCGTGGTGGCGATCAACGTACTACATCGGCGCGGCATTAGGTAGCAAAGACCACCCAAGCCTCAGTAAGAATCTGACTCGGAAGGGTTTTCGCCTCCTCGCTGAGGCCGAGAACTTCGGTGAGACGTGCCCCGCCTCTACCGGCACCTACCGGCTCTGGAGAGGTCGCCGGGATCTCGCCCCCTGAGCAGACGTTCCGAAGGTCGCAGACGGGGTCGATTTTGCCCCTTCGATCTCGGTCCGGAAGCTGACGTTCGTTCGGGAATAGTGAGTGAGCCTGCGCCGACTAAATGTCGCGCCGCCGTTAACCAACGCCGCGCATCCCGATCGACTCCGCGTTCTCGCCCTGGCATGAGCGCGGATCATGCATCGGATCATATGACAGCACTGACCTGAACCGCGACGCCTTCCCAGGGTGTCGATCGTTCCCGCTGTCTCGACCATCGCAATCCCAATACCGGATCTCCGAGCATGACCACGCCGTTCATCACCATCGGATTCAGCTTCCCTGCCTTCACCGGGGGCTGGGAAATACCGCTCTCCCTCGCCTCGAGGGGAGCGCTGAGCCAGCCGTATCCAGCGGGCATATATCGGCATCCACCACCGCTTCTCGACGCGATATCTCGACTGGTACGCTGCCGACATCGCCTGGCGCGAGGACACGAGGCGGATGAGCAATGGCGGGCTGACGCGCTCGCTGCTCGGACAGGCGCTGAGGCGACCGACGTCGCGGTACCTGTGCGGCTATTGGCAGGGCAACAAGCCGCCCGAGCTGATCTGGGATGGAAGCGCCGCAGCCTAAGCTGCGATCTCCCATAAGTGCTTTCGGCCGTCGATGGTGCCCGCTTGGCGCACGCGGCCGCGCTTGGTCAGGGCGATCAAAGTGGCGGAGACCTGTGTCAGGAAACGCGGCATACACGGATCGTCCGCGTCTGCACCGTTGCGCTCTGCGATCCGGGAGGTGCAGTCCGCGGTTGAAAGCGGGTGCTCCGCCTCGCGGAGCACCTCGAGGATGGCCTCGTTCTTGTTGATCCGTGCGAATTCGGGAGGAAGCTGTTGGGCTGCTCTCGGCCGCTGCGGCTTCGTTGCCGCTGATCCCGCGCGGTGCGTAGGTCGGATCGTAGATCGCGATCACCTGGTCGATCGCGGCGACCTGTCCATTGATTGCCTGGATCCTGGCCGTCAGTTCCTCGACCTCGCCGAGCAGCTCGGCACGCTTACGCTTCAGTTCCTCGTCGACCTTCACCTGCTCCTGCTCCGTTAATGGGAGCCAGAAGCTACCAAACTGGCCGGATCAGGTCTGGTGGTTTTTGCTACCTAATGCCGCCCCCTTGGCCCGCTGTGGGAGGATGCCGCGGTCCCCTTTTTGCGCTCCAAATGAGGTGCCCGATATTGAAGGCGAAGCGGTCAAACGCCGAGCCAGATCGGGCCAACGAATCTAAACCCAATGCGTCGTCGAGGCGTCGCTTGGCAGGCTCGGCGTTAGTGGTGGTAAACAGCGTTCTTATAGGGTTCGCGGTAGTCCTGCTAATTGTGGGAGTGTTCGCAACGGGAATGAGTTTCCTGAGGATCCGGTGATTGCTCGTGGCAACCTCTAGCGCTCCGCCGCGCCTCGCCAAGCACTCTGAGATTCCGCAAAATTTTTGAAGTGCCGCCTGCCGCGCCGCGACAGGCGGCAGGAAGGCTTATTCGATGATCTGAATGATCTTTCGCGTGCTGGGCTCGACCAGCACGGCGTGGTCATTGACCATCGTATAGCGATATTGAGTTACGCCGACATCCGCAGGGAATGCGTGCAGTTCGACTGCTGTCGGAAGAGTGGCGCCAACCGCGACAGATTCCTGCACCTTCACGGATTTGGGCTTCTCCTTCATGAAGTAGGATTTGATCTTGCCCGATTGTTCCGTCGTGATTGTCGTCGTCGTTGTCGTTTGTGCCAGGGCCGCCGCACTTACAAGGGCGGCTGCAAAGACAGTGGTCAGAATGCGGTAGGTCATGGACGTTCTCCGTGATGAGTGTCCTCCCCCGGCTGCACTCAAAACCTCATAGCTTCGAGCTTGTTCCAGAGGTTTGGCGCTCTGACGGAACAGATTTGGGGGACGCCCGGCATCCGTCTCGTGCGTGCGAGCAATGCTCTTACGACCGGCCCGCACGGTCCGGGGCCGGTCGGAGACTTTGGTTGCTGGCGACGATTGTCACATCGCCATCCCTATCGAGCCGGCAAGGTTCGGAGCCTGCCACGCGGCGGGCATGACTAGACCACCCGCTTTCCGGCGAACGCTCTGAACCGTCTTCACCAATATCCGCGGTAGTAATGTGGGGCGTAATAGCCCCGATTCCAGCCATAATAGCGGTGAGTATAATAGACTGGCCGTGCGTAGTAATAGCGCTGACGATAATAGACACGAGGGCCATAGTAGGCATAGGCGGGATAGCCATAGTATCCATAACCATAGGCGGGGTACCCGTAGCCATAGGCTGGGGCAGCGGCGGCTGAGGCAACCAAGCCTCCGAGGAGCGCCCCGCCGACAAGCCCGGCGGCCACGGCCCCGCCGTTCCACCCGTGACGATGATAGCCCCAGCCGCCCCCGCGCCAATATTGCGCGTCGGCCGTTCCGACACCGCCGAACATGAGGAAGGCGGCAGTGGCGAATGTTGCGAGCTTCCTCATGGCAACCTCCACCTCTACAGTGACGGGCCAGGATTGAGAGCATCTTGCGATCTCCTCCTGGTGCCAACTCAATAAACGTGAGATCAGCTAGAGGAGTTCCGGCGCTGCGGCACTCGCGTAAGGCCGAACCTTATGCTGCCGCTCCGCCTTTTCCGGAGTAGCCTCAAGGCTTCCGGTCACGCCCTGGCGAAGCCGACTGCTATCGTCATGGCCAGTCATTCGCTGGGCGACATCTCTCGCTGCTCATATCGGATGATGGCGGCTCGGAGCGCTTCCAGTTCGAGGGCGTCTACCGAATTGGGCTTGGCATCCTCGAGCTGGCCGATGCGCTGAAGCGCATACCGATAATCCTCATGGCAAGTGATGCAGATTGTCGGCGTTTCCGGTTTGAGTTCGGGAACCGCGGTCATCGGATTTCTCCTTCCGTGGCTGATACCGAAAAAATTTATCGCGAGGTTCGGCGTTTTCAAGGGGGAGACTTTGGCCACCGTCCGTGCCCCCCAAAGCTGATGCGTCAGAGCGGCAGCGGCGTCTCGTGGAGTGCGCGAAGGCCAGCCGCGTATTTTCGGCTCAAACGGTCGCGGTCGCCAACGTTCGCCAGCCGTGCCGCTGCCAGGTTATCGAGAAGATCGGCCTGCTTCACGAAGCGCGCCTGCGGATGGCTGGCCGCGCGGCGCACGAACGGGAGGTACTCCTCGCCATCCCTGCGGGTTAGCGCGTCGACGGCAGACACCACGGCGTCCGAGAAGCCCTCGCGCCGCAGATCGTCCAAGGTCCAGTCGGAATCCTCAACCACGTCATGGAGCGCAGCGATGATCGCATACTGCTCCTGGCCGGCCGCGAGGAACCGCGCCATGATTCGCATTGGGTGCGCGATGTAGGGCTCGCCTGCCTTATCCTTCTGGCCTTCGTGAGCCTTGGCGGCGATCTCGATCGCGCGAACAAGAGTGCTCATTCCCTCTCCCCCCGGAGCCCTGGCATCTCGATACAAGCTTCTCTCGTTTCCGCGCTGTACCCCATATGTCCGGAACGTTGGGATACCGTGTACTAAATTGGGACGTGGAGCATAGGGACGCTCGCCGATCATGGGTGGAGACAGCATGCGCGGCCCGATCAAATTTGACCACCGCGTCGTGCACGTCTGAGTTCGGACGTTGAAAGGGATGTTGCGGAACTGCGATCCGCAAAGCGCGCAGACCTGAAGGGCAGGACATGCCATTGCTTTGGCAGGATCCAGCAAACCTTTGGCGTGTTCTCGCATGCTCCATCGGGCCATGGCGACTATCCGCTTGGCGCACGCGACCGCGCTTGGTCAGGGCGATCAGTTCGGCGGACACATGCGTCAGGAAACGCCGCATGGAAGAAAGCGTGCGCGTCGGCACCTTTGCGGTGCAGTCCGCCGTTGAAAGCGGTCGCTCCGCCTCGCGGAGCACCTCGAGGATGGCTTCGTTCTTGTTGATCCGTGCGAGTTCGGGAGGGAGCCGCTGGGGTGCCTTCGTCCGCTGCGGCTTCGTTGCCGCTGGTCCCAGCGGGGCATAATCAGGATCGTAGATCGCGACCACCTGGTCGATCACCGAGATCTGCCCGTTGATCGCCTAAATCCTGGCCTTTAATTTCTCGACCTCGCCGAGCAGCTCGGCGCGCTTCCGCTTCAGTTCCTCGTCAACTCTCACCTGCTCCCGCTCCGTCAAAAGGAGCCGGAACCTACCAAACTGACCGATTCAGATCTGGTGGTTTTTGCTACCTAATGCCGCATCGGCGGCCGACATCGGCCAGCCGTGCTGAGTGCAAAAGTCGCTGTTTTGATGCCCAGTCTCGGATATCACAAGGCATGGATACCCGCTGTTAGCGGAATGATTTTCGGGGGTGCAATTACAACCCTCGGCATGCACCTCAAGTACCGAAGCCAGAGCAGTTCGCGGAGGAGTGATCGGGCCTTTATGGACGACCGTAAGAGATAGACATCAACTGTCTCTACGCGGCTAGAGCCCTTACGGCGAGGACGCCTATCTCCCGTGGCGCGTGGGCTAAATTAGCCCAATTCGCCATCGCCCCCCATCCGAGACGGGCGCCTTCCTCATCGATCGTTTGGCGCACAGCCGTAAGGGCCGCTTGCACCGCTGCGAGTTTGGCTAAGTCCGCTGGCGATGGCGCCTCCGCCACGGCCATCGCCTGCACTAATTCTATCCGCGCGTCTTCGAGTTTAGTGCGGAGCATGCGGACGGGATGCGAATTGGACATCAAATCCCTCCTGTGCCCGCCGCTCCGAAGGGGGTGGCGGGTTTTCCGTGAAGAGCCCCTCTCAAAGCGCGACACTCGCCAGATTCCGAGGAACAGTCAGCTTGCTGGGCGGTTCACCCCACAGGAAAGGGAGGTCGCCATGCGTGATGGAAGCGGAAACAAATTGTCCCCGGAAGAACAAGAGAAAGTGAAGTCGATACAAGGTGCGCCAGATAAAGACTCTTTGAACAAGGTATCGATCAATCCCGGACCCGATAAGGATACGGGGTCGGCCGACCAACCGGCCGCGAAACCCAGCGAAACTGCCATTGGCGGCGGCGAGTAGTGCAGTGCGCGTCGGCGCGCCCGATACGAGCAAGCGGCGAACGCGAGCCTCACGCCCATACTCGTAGAGCCGGCCACCTAATGGGGTTCCGGCCGATCGCAAAAATTGTTGGCACGGATGGAACTGGTTAGGGGTCGGGTCGTTTTGTCGGCGTGCTGGTATCGCCACTCTCCACGCCACGCACGGCCTGAGGCCCCGCCGAGCCTAAGGCGGGGCTTTCTCCCTTTTTGCGCGAGCGCCGCAATCCGTTCTCAGCGCCTGTTCGCGACACCGACCCGAATAATCCGCCGGGCTGAGGAACCAGTTGTTTCTCCGTGGGTTGGCTAACTGCGCGCTAACGCTGCCGCAGCGCCAGCGCGGCCTAAGCGCCCCGCCTAACTCCGCCCAGAGCGGCGGAACTGCTCTTCGCGTGGCCTTGGCGTTCAGTCCGCGGACTGGTCAGCAAGGCCCGGGGCACGCGCCAGAGGAGCTCCACTTTGATCCGATGCGCGATCTTGAGCGCTGGGTTTTGGCCATTTCGGCGCCAGCGATCCTGCGTAGCGGCGGGACTGAGAGCCCGAACTGAATCAGAGCTAGGATCACGCGCTATCGGACCGAGTGCTTGCAGGGAGCGGAAGCTCGAACAGAACTTGAGCGCCGACGTTTTTGCGGTCTCGCCTGATGCAGAGCCGTCGCTTATCGACTCATCCGACACCACGGTCCTTGAGGCCAAACCCATAAGCGCGCGTGCCGTTTCCCCCTTTTCCGAATCTTATATCGCCCTTCCCAAAAAAAATGGGGGAGACATGCGATGCGCGCGCCATGAGGCCGCGCTGATGCAGCCGCGCCAGTGCGCGCGACATCGAGGCTCGCGTGACAGCAGTCCTCGGCATCCCCAAGCGCTCGATGATCTCGCGCGGTAATGCCCAGCCGGCGAGGCTGCCCGGCTTCGCCGCCTGAGCATCCTCCAAGCACGAGGCCCAGGCACCCGGCGCGAAGAGGGTGCGCTTCGGCGCGGATTACGTCTTCACCGAGCGCGAATATTCGGTCGAGACCTTCACCAAGGCGACCGGAAGGTCTGCGCCAAGTGGGGCTTCACGATGCCTGCGATCCGCATCAGCACGATGGACACGCCATACATCGAGAACGGCTTGCATCCGGGTCGACAATGGCGGGCAGGATCTTTCGACGCTGGTCGCCGAGCCGCAGGAGCGAGCAGCGTAATCTGTTTTGCCGGGGAGTTTTGGCGTTTAGCCCCGGCAGGCCCACTCGACAGGTGGCCTCAGAGAAACAGTCGAGAGCCTGCGGCTGGGTTTCCACTCCTTACCCGCGCGGCAGGTACTTTCAGATGCTGCGAAGTGGCTTGGACCCATTTCGGCCTATCGGGAGTTACTACCATTCACCCCTCGGGGACGTGTTGTCCCCTGAAAGCAATACGATGAAACCCGTTATCCTTCTCGCCGGTCTCGCGACCGCGCTGATCACCTCGACCGCCATGGCTGCGCCGCCGCTGGTCTGCGTCGACACATGGTACTGGAACTGTGACCTCAACATCCAGCGCCTCGGCGGCAACAATCCCGGCGAACTCGGCACGGCCGCGACGCCCGGAGCTGCGGCCTCCACGTCAAGCGCCTCGACCGGCAATGCTGGCCAGATCGCGCCCGGCGTAGCCTCGGCCGCAGCGGGAGCGGGCGGAGCCGGCACCGCGACCGCGGGCGTGGCCGGAAGCACGGGAGGCGGGAATGGCACTGTGGGCGCTGGCGGTACTGGGGGCGCTGGTGCTGGCGGGGTTGGCGGCCCTGCTGGAGGACCGGCCGGGACTGGCACCGGTGACACTGGCACTGGTACTGGCGGCGCTGGCGTGGCTGGTACTGGCGGTGGTGGCGGCCCTGCTGGAGGACCGGCCGGGACTGGCACTGGTGACGCTGGCACTGGTACCGGCGGCGGCGTGGCTGGTACTGGCGTAGGCGAGCATGGCGGTGAGCATGGCCACGGCGGCAATAACGATCATGGCGGGGATGGCGACAATAACGGCCATGGCGGCAAGGGCGATGACAACGGCGGCGGCCACGGCGGCAACGACAACGGCAACGGCGGCGGCAAGGGCAGTTAAGCGAGACTGCCGGCCGGGCAACCGGCCGGCACTCTTATCCCGAAGATGAGCAGCCCGGTACCCATTTGGCGGAGATCCTCGACCTTCTCGCCAAAGACGTTTTTGTAGATATTAGGGACCCCCTGAAAGATTCGAGGAGGTAACGGTGCGCGGCGCTGACAGCGCCGAATGCTCCCGGCCTGGCTCAGGTCGCCAGCGGTTGCCTGTGCTGCCCCGGCGCGCGCCGCATCGAAGGAATGAGCCTCGCTCGACCCGGCAGCCCAGCTCAGGGCATAACCTGCCTTGAGCGGCGACGGCAAGTTTAGGGAATCGGTCTGCAACCCATTGATTTTATTGGATTTCCAGCGAGTGTGCGTAAACGTTGTTTCGCTTTGGAACAGCACCTGCCCACTCTCAAATGAGCGGCACCTCCAACAGAACAGCCCCTCGAGAGCGCGCGGCGGTAACGTCGGGATCTGCGTTCATCTCCTCTAAGGAGCGCGGCGCTGGCAACTGCTTACCGGCTGCAAGGGAGTCCGCTACCCAAGTTCGAAGGCTGGCCGAAGCCGACCGCGTACATTCGTCCATGGTGTTGCCGGCCGACGCGGCGCCTGGACAATCCGGAAACCAGCCTCCGTAAAGAGCGCCAGCTTCTTTTTCGATGACTGCGATGAAGTGGTTTGAGTTCATCCGCCTGGACCATGCCGGTTTGAGGGTTTAGCGCGATACCCGCCGCGCGGATTTCGCCGTGCTCCGGCGGGACGGCGAGCGAGCTGCCGGAACACCATTCAGCCAATCGCCTCGCGCTGTTTCAGCAGCGCGGTGAGTAGGTCCTGTTGATCGTTGATCCTGTTCGCGATGGCCTCTTCCGCGCCAGATCCAGACGTCGCGGTGGCTCGCTCCATTAGATCGGACAAATTCCTCCGGGCGATCGCAATCTGGCCCTCAAGACTGTGTTTGGAAGCGTTTTCAGGCATTGTCTTGGCCTCCTAGACAGGTGCCGTTTCAGTGACGATGCAGGCTATCCCAAGCAGCTTGGGCTCAGGAAGTTCCGTGGAGTGTGAGCGGCGCCTTGGCTTTCGTCGCAAGAGAAATTCTTAAAGCGATGGCAGCGCAGAAAAGCCCGGCGGGGACAACACTTCTCTGCTGAAGCAACCACTCCACAGAGCCCCGCGTGCGGCCAGACCGCATTGCTAATTCACTGATGAAGTCGAGCCCCTCGCAACTGGCTTGCAGTTCTCGAAAAAGAGCTACGCCTGTCGGCGGCGCTCCCGGTCCGATCGGTTTGGGGACACGTGCGAATGAGCTTGCCATGGAAGCTGCTCTGCGGGACTACGCAATGAACACTCACCAGGGGATTTGGTTCCGCACGGAACCGCCATTCAGGTCCCGCCCCGCATGATGTTTGCAGTCCGGTATCGTGCGATCCAAACGGGTGATAGACAAATCGGAACAGCGTTTCCTTGAACGGCTCGGCCGTGGCGGGGTCGTCGTCCCCCACCCCGGTTCTGGTCATTCGCCGCGACACGATCCATTCGCGCACTCCTGCGGCGGCTGCATCAGCAGTTCCTTGCCGCCCGAACCATCCAGCCAGGCCTCGAAGGAAGCAAGGTCGCCGGAGACGTCCTCGATCATCCGATCATTGCCAGTGGAACCGGCCAGAAATATCGCCACCGACCGAATTCAGCCTGCCCAAAAGAAAACGGCCGGTCGAACCGGCCGTTTTCAGTCTCAATGGCGCTAGGTGTCAGCCCTTGGTAACGATCGGCGTAGCCACAGGCGGAGGCGCCTTGCCCTTGCCCTTGCCAAAGCCATAATCAGCGCACCCACCGACGCCAACCAACGCCACAGAAACAGCCAAGACCAGCAGTTTTTTCATCGTTTAGCCCTCGTTGAGAACGCGCCCAGTATGGATGACCGTAAATCGGCGGCCAGTGCAGATGGGCAACACTGTGCGTATTTCCCTGCTTTGAATAACGTTTGGTCGGGGATCAACACATAGTCTTCCAAAGATACTGGGCGTAGAGGATCTCCGATTCATATTCGGTTTGTAGTTCCCAGATACTGAGCGGGATCAACTGGATCACTACTGGATTTATCGAACCACGAATCGCAGGGGTCCGCCGGCCCGTGACGGCGCCGATGTGAACAACGCCACCCCGGCGTAGCGAAGCCGCAGTGCCCCGCTAGTTCCCCGGCGTGCCTACATTGTTCGGGGAACTTCCGCGCACATTAACGGGGACTGGGGCGCTAGGAGCCACGGCAGTTTCATCGAACTGTTTTACCGCCAACTCCGCCAGTGCGCGCGTATGGTCCGCCGACCACAAACCCGCAACGATGTATCCGAGACGCTCCCGTTCAGCGGAAACCCTTTGGGGATCGATAGATCCCCGTGCATCGATTTTGCGCCATGCATCCTCAAACGCTGCCACGATCCCGGCAAGTTCCTCGGGCGTGGCGACAATCGATCGAAACGGCATCGCTTCCTCCCCTGCGAACCGCACAGTTCAAAAACTACTTCCATCAGTGCAAGTGCGAATACCCAGCCGCCGCCCGATCCAGCCAAGGCGTTGTTATCATACCACAAATGGGTACGCGGGAGGAAGAAGTGTGCCGTTGTAAAGGCGTTGGTCCGGAACGAGATCGTAAGCGATGCGCAATCCCGCGCGCTCCACGGCGCTGATGTGAACAAAGACATCGTGCCCGCCGTCGTCAGGCTGAATAAAACCAAATCCTTTGGTGGGGTTGAACCACTTCACAGTTCCCGTCGTCATGACTGTCCTCCGGACCCCTGAGCCCAAAAAAGGGCCCGCGGCGTCAACCCACAGCGGGCCAAGTCAGGGGTTCATGGGTCGTCTTGCGGACAAACGCGCATTGGAAAGTGCGGTGCCGCGAAAAATGGCCCGCCCCCTTTCGGAGCGGCGGGCCAGTTAATTCCGGGCGAAGGATCAGGACGCCCGGCAGTTGTTATGTTTCTGAGGCGACACTAGCCCGGACAATTGGCGAGCACGGACTGGGAATCGCATTCGCAGGCCCGATGGTCCGCTGACCACCGAGGCTGTGTGGAAACGGGCTGATCTGGTAGGCTTTCTGGAGCGATCCGAGGGCTTGCATGGCGCGCTACATCGAAGGCGAGACCCGGCTGCAGAGACTGCTCCTGCCCGACTGTCTTGAGGACTACGTCAGCGAAGATAATCCGGTCCGGGTGGTGGATGTCTTCATCGACGAACTCGATCTGGGAACGATGGGCTTTGCCGGCCCGGCCTCGACGGGGCGGCCTGGATACCACCCCGCTACCCTTCTCAAGCTGTACCTCTACGGCTACCTCAACCAGGTTCAGTCGAGCCGCCGGCTGGAGCGCGAGGCCGGCCGCAACGTCGAGGTGATGTGGCTGACGGGCAAGCTTGCGCCCGACTTCAAGACCATCGCCGACTTTCGCCGTGACAATGGGGCTGCGATCCGGGCTGCCTGCGCGCAGTTCGTCGTGCTGTGCCGCCAACTCGGCCTTCTGGCAGGCGGCACCGTGGCCGTGGACGGCAGCCGGTTCAAGGCCGTCAACACGCGCGACAAGAACTTCACGCCCGGCGCGATCCGTCGCCGGATGGAGCAGGTGGAGGCAAGCATCGCACGCTATCTGTCGCTGCTCGATACGGCCGACCGGCAGGAGGATGACGTCGCGCAGATGCGCAGCATCCGCCTCAAGGACCGGCTTGATCGCCTGCGTCAGCAGATGCGTGACCTCCAGGCGATGGACCACGTCGTCGCGGTGGCGCCAGACCGTCAGGTCTCGCTGACCGATCCCGACGCCCGCGCCATGGCCACCAACGGCAAGGGCACTGGCCTCGTCGGCTACAACGTTCAGGCGGCGGTCGACGCCAAACATCATCTGATCGTGGCTCATGAGGTCACCAACATCGGCCACGACCGCAGCCAGCTCGCCAGCATGGGGCGTCAGGCAAAGGATGCGACAGGAGCCGGTGCGCTGACTGTGCTGGCCGATCGCGGCTACTTCTCAGGCGAGGAGGTCCTGGCCTGCGACGAGATCGGCATCTCCGCCATCGTCCCCAAGCCCCTGACATCAGGGGCCAAAGCCGACGGGCGCTGGGGCAAGCAGGACTTCACCTACGATGCTCCGAGCGACACCTATCGCTGTCCCGCCGGCGAGACGCTCACATGGCGCTTCTCATCGGTCGAGAAGGATCTGACACTCCATACCTACTGGGCCGACGGCTGCGGAGCCTGCCTGGTCAAAGACCAATGCACCACCGGCAAGCAGCGCCGCATCAAGCGCTGGGAGCACGAGGTGGTGATCGAGGCCATGCAGCGCCGGCTCGATCGCATGCCCGACGCCATGCGGATCCGAAGGCGCACGGTCGAGCACGTCTTCGGCACGATCAAGGACTGGATGGGCCGAAGTCACTTCCTGACCCGCCACCTCCCCAATGTCGGAACCGAGATGAGCCTCCATGTGCTGGCCTACAATCTCAAGCGGGCCATCGCCATCCTCGGCGCGGCGACGTTGATGAAGGCCATGAGAGCCTGACCCTCAGACCCTGTCGCATCGTCAGAGCACGACCCTGAAAGACGTTTCCACACGGCCTCCACCCGTCTGCGACCTTCGGAACGTCTGCTCAGGGGCGAGATCCCGGCGACCTTCCAGGAGCCGGTGGATGCCGGGCGAGGCGGGCAAATTCTCGGCCGCGCCTAGGAGGCGGAAACCCTTCCGATTCAGGGGATGACGAGACCAGCGAGGTCAGCTCGATCGAGGTTCTCGCCCGCCAAGGTGCTATCCCCGGAAGGCATCAGAGCCACCTGATATGAGCCGACGCAATGGCAGCAAACTAAAATGGAAGATGGGGGCCACCGATTGCCTCGGCGGTCCAGTAATCGCTATTGAGCAGTCGCCCGACGAAAGGATGTTGGCTTTCCCTCAAAGGTATAAAAAGGCTGTCAGCCAAATGTCAGCTTCACCGGCGTAGGGTCCGACCGTTGTGGCATCTGGAACGCCACAACATCGTTGCAGTGGAGCGGCCTCCATACCGCTGGGCGGTCGCCCAAGCCAAATTTGATCTTGGATGGAACTGGCGCCCTGTTTCGGGCGGGGCTGTCGATCGGCCAAAATTCCAGGAAGGACCATCATGTCTCCTCGATGTTATTTGCCGTTTCTTTCTGTTTCCGCGGCGATGAGCCCAGCACATGCTTGCTCTGGCGACATTCGTCGCACCGGAGGCAATCTCGGGCTGGTGATGCTTGCTGTCCTGCCGCTGAGCCTGGCGGCAGGGGGAGCCGATGCCGCGTCGTCGGCCGGGTGCGAGGGGGGCGCGTTCTCAGTACTCGGACGCACCCAGAATGCCACGATCCCCGCCAGCGCCCTTGGAACGAGTTTTCGCGTGCAGGGCAAATACAACCAATTCGATGTTGACGCGGCGACCCTGGGTATCCGCAACTTCACGATGACCGGCGCGCCAAACCCGCTCGACATCACGGGCGGAGTGCCGACCCCGGTCTTCGCCAGCAAACTGCCCGACCATCGCGGGCTGACCCTGAACAGTGGCCTCACCGTCGAGATCACGGGGGAATCGATCGAGATCGGGCGCACGGGTCTGGGGATCAGCATGAAGAGCCAGGCCAAGGACTGCGCCAATGGCGGCATCTTCCAGATGGAGGTGGAGCGCCAGGATGGAACGCCGACGCTGTTCACCCACGTCCTGGCGGAAGGACCCAACCCACAACTGAAGGCGTTCTATTTCGACAACCGCAACTTCCGGGACCGGGAAGGCGACGAGGTTCCCTACAAGGACATCACGGTGATCGTCCCGGCCCGCGTCAATTTCGGCAATGACTTCTCCCGCAAGTTCGTCGGCAGGGACAGCCCACAGGTCGCCACGCGCCGGGCGGAACCGGACTGCGAGAACCGGATCGCCACCCGCTTCCCCGCTATCCCATTCGCGACGGTGCGCCATTGCGGCGGCGTCTCCCGCTGGGACGTGGCGAGTGGCGGCCGCATGGGCCAGGTGATGGGCGAGGATGCGGTCGAGGTCGCTCCGCCAGCCACGGAATGCGTCCAGAATTGCCAGGCGCAGAACCGGGTTCGCGGCCGCTCCACGGTGCTTGGTTTTCCATTCCCAGTGAATGGGGCAGACCGGCTCCAGCCGCGCTTCCCGCCACAGTCGACCGCCTCGTTGGGATCTGTTGCGAGCAATCCCCGATGAGCAGCGCTTCGAATCTGACGGGGCCGCTCGGTGACAGACTCAGCGTCCGGGAGGAGCAGATCGTCAGGCTGCTGCTGCGCGGGAAGCGGAACAGCGAGATCGCCGACGAGCTCTCGCTCAGCGCCAAGACCGTCAAGGGCTACATGACCACCCTGATGGCCAAGCTGAACGTGCGCAATCGTCTGGAGGTGGTCGTTGCAGCGCAAGCTGACTTCAGCGGCCAGCCCAGAGCCTTCAACCGATGAGCGCTTCCTGCAACACTTGGGTGCGCTCATCCGCCGGTCGACCTCCCGGTCGGCCGGTGCCTTTGCGGCGGTACGCTCGCTTCTGGCGCTTCGGTCAGGTGCCTCAAGCGTCGGCGCAGAACCTTTTGCGTAGCACAGCACCAGATGCCGTCAGATGCCGTTGCGCTATCAAGGTCGAGGCCAACTCGGCCGGCGCCTGACTTTCCGAAGTTCACGACTGGCGCGCACGCAGAAGACACAATCGGCATCTTCGCTAGGGTTCAAGCATATCGAGCACCGGGCAATGGGCCGTCGGCTCGCTCGTGCAACGGGAGATCGTCGCGTCGAGAATGGTCTCAAGCCTGGCGAGGTCAGCGATCTTGTTACGCACCTGCGTCAAGTGCGTGACGGCGATCTCCTTCACCTGCGCGCAGGAGGTGTGCTCCGGGTTGGTCAAGGCCAGCAGGGCCCGAACATCCTCGATGGTGAAGCCCAGTTCGCGCGCCCGCCGAATGAAGGCAAGCCGTCTGGTATGGGCTTCATCATAGGCGCGGTGACCGCCTCGCGTGCGGGGTGGCTCAGGCATGAGCCCAATGTTTTCGTAGTAGCGGATCGTCTCGAGATTCACGCCCGCGGCTTTGGCTAGCTGGCCGGCGGTGATGCCTCGCATCGTCGTGGGCATTTTTCGCTTGATCCCGTAGTAGCTACAGGTGGCAGACTGGCATGGATCGCGATAGATCACCACCTCGGTCAGTATCGAACCCGAAACCACAGCCACATCGGAGCCCGTTCCGGCAGCGTCTGCGCTACCTCTGGCAGGCACTGGCGCCGGAAGTGGTGCTTTTCACTTGCTTGTACCGCGACTTGCCAAAGACAGACTCGCGCTGGGCCAGGCTGCGACCCGGCAAAAGGGGAAATGATGCCGTTCCGATCAATTGTCACGACGCCCGAAGAGCTTGTCCGGATCGCCGCGGCTTTCGATGAGGCATGGAGCGAGATCGCGCCCGAGATCGCCCCGAAGGACGCACCGCACGAACGCCAGCGCCTTGCGCGCATTACCACGGCGTTGTGGTCGGCGGATCCGAAGGTCGATCTGGCGTCGCTGGCCGTTCGGCGGTTCTATGAAATTGTTTCAGGCCCGCGTCCCAAGGGCGCCGCTGATTGCACGCAAAGAAGGTCCTAACGGAGTGCCAATACTAGGCACGCCGCGGACCCGGGGCGACGTGTCCGCAGGCGCTGTGACTGCCTCGCGTGCGGGGTGGCTCGGGCATGAGCCCGATGTTTTCGTAGCTACGGATCGTTTCGAGATTCACGCTCGCGGCTTTGGCTAGCTGGCCGGCCGTGATGCCTCGCATCGGCGTGGGCATTTTTCGCTTGATCCCGTAGTAGCTACGGGTGGCAGGGTGCCATGGATCGTGATGGAGCACCACCTTGACCAGCACGGAACTCGGAGCCTCAGCCACGCCAGAGCCCCTTTCGGCGCCATCCTCGCGGCCGCTGGCAGGCGCTGGTGCCATTATCGGGTTCGGTGCACTTGTCGCGTCCTCGTGTTGTGTCTTGCCAATGGCCCTCGCCGGTCTCGGGGTCACTGGGGCGGTCTTCAGCGGCTTGGCATTTCTTGCTGACATGCGCCTCCCACTGCTCGGCGGAGCAACAATCATGTTGGCGTTGGGCTGGGGGGTATTCTTCTGGCGGAGGCGCAGACCCGTCTGTGACGGTGGTGGCGCTTGCGCTGCGCCCCCCGGATCAGCGCGTACCACGATCATGCTCGGCCTTGGCTCGGGTGTCGTCGGCCTGGCGCTTGTGTGGGGGCCCTATGTCGAACCAATCCTCCTCAAACTGACGCGATAGTGCAGATGCAGTTTCAATCGACAATCACGTGCCCGCACTGTGCTCAGGCCGCGACGGAAACGATGCCCACCGACGCTTGCCAGTATTTCTACGAATGCAAAGGGTGTGGCGCGCTCCTGAGGCCGTTGGAAGGTGATTGCTGCGTGTACTGTTCCTACGGGTCCGCGCCATGCCTACCAATCCAGGCCGCCGCATGGGGCTCTCTCGAGGCAACTCGTTGCTGCGCCCGGCCGAGCACGCCGGGGCCGAGACGGGCGCTACCTTGAAGCCACTGTCGGATCGCGAGATCGGCACAGGAGGCGCTTCAGAGGTGGCTTGCCGATGCGGCGGTGCGGCCGAGGCTCAGCGCGCATTCAAGAGCGGGTTGCTGGCTCCAGTGTTGAGGGAGAACTAGGGCATGACCTTCACCATCGACCCGCATGACCCCGAAGGCCCCCCGAGCCTTCTCGGGACCACGCATGCATTGGAAGCTGCGGTGATAATCCTCCTTGGTTACGTCTCGGCGATCGGCGCCGATACGGAAGGAGAGGCCAACGCCAACCTCGCCGAACTCCGCGCCCACTGCCAACAGCTCCGGGAGACCTTGCTGTCGATGGTCGCGCATCGTGAAGGCCTCGTCGCTGACGATCTTGATGACAGTTTCACCAGAGAACTTGATCGCATTTTCGAGGCGCTTAGCTTCCGCGTGAACAAACCCCAATAGCCTGGGCTGGGCCGGAACCCCGCTGCCATGCCGGGACGCGATCACCGAGGTCTCTCGGCATCAGCCAACACCATTGCACGCATTGGCGCTCAGATCCCGTTCGGCCCGCCGCCCCTGACTTCCCATGTCAGGATGGCGAGAGCCAAATTCTCGAGCTCCACCTCAGCCATCGGGTGGCGAGCAGCCGCATGGAGCTCGCAAGCGCGGGCACAGGCCCGGATATAGTCCGCCTCCGAGCTCAGCATCATGGAGCGGCGGCTTGGGTACGCTGGCGCCCGGTTTCGCCTACGGTCTGGACGTTCTTCACGCATGCCAGGCTACCTTGCGTTGTGCGTCGGCCGGTCCGTGCGATGGATTGCGAAGCCAAAATCGTCAAATAAATCGCCGAGGGTGAAACCTGGCATTGAAGCCGCAATGATGAGCAATCCCACCACGTCGAGCCCTCAAGGAACGAAGGCGATATTGCTGCTCGCGGCTCCCATTCTGGAATAGGGGCAAAGGTCTCAGATCCTACCCCCTCCTTGGTATGGGTCAGGGGATCCGTTTGATCATGAACGTAGGGTCACAACGCCCCTCGGTGGCGGACCGCCGGTGGCGACAGCCTTGCACGGACGCAGCGAATTATCCACGGCTCGCCCGGATTCTTCTGCGGCGGCCGCCAACCCTAACCGAGCCAGAAATCACCGAGATCACCACCCGGGCCAGCGCGGTGGAGGAGGCATGCCACCAATCATCGGGACGGCAAATCATCCTCCGTCAGAAGATTGTCTCCTACTGATCCTTCCTCGCGATCCCTCTCTGGCGAAGAAAGAAGTTCGGCAGCCACAGCCAGAATGTCCGCCGGCAGCTCGGTCTCTTCGTGAAGATGCCATTCGATGGTCTGCCGGCTCAAACCGGTACGGGCGACAAGGGGGGCGATCCAGTCTTCGCGTGGGAACCGGGCGGCCATTCTGAGGGCGAGTTGGTGGCCCGTTCCGATAGGTTCCATGGGTCTCATCACGGCGGCTCCGTTTAGAGGGTAGTGAGAACTTCTGCCCGCGCTTTATGTTCCGGCACCGGCTCGCCCTCGGCTTGCTGTCGACAGGGTGAAAGGCAAATCCCCCGGTCACACACGATGAACGGGACGAACAAATCCCGCGCTGGCCGGTTTGATGTGGCAATGGTACCAACCGAATTTCCCATCAATCGGCTCAGCGCTGGCGACCGCAGGGGGGTGTCATGCCCGCAACCAGCTTGTTACGTGGGGTTGCCGCTATCCTCCGCCGCGCCGCGGTGACACTGAAGCCGGAACCCAGCATTCGTCTCGCTTCTCCGGACGAGTACCACTATGCGCTTCGGCGCATTGGGTATCTCGAAGGCGCGACACCCAATCCCCGAGAGGCCCAAGAGCGGGCAGCCCTCCAGCTCGCTGTTGTTGACTACGAGATGCGGAAGACGTCGACAACGGAAGACCGGACAAGCTGATCTCGGTCGCGCCGACCTGTGTGTCGCCTTGGAAGCCGATGAGCAGCACTAGTGTTGCTAGCAATGCAACCAGCGAGATTGGGGCAAGGACGCTGAGCACGCGGTTGAGTGCGGCCGGGCCGCCGCTCGCCCAAGGGGCACTGATCGGCCTGCCTTAGCCTCGATAATCGACGGGAAAGCGGATGCTCGGCCCGGTGGAGCCATCGCCGGTGAGGAACTTGATCCCGTGGTGTTCCAGCACGTTCTGGACCGCGATGAACAGCTTCAGCGCGACCTTGTCAGATCCCGCCTCCAACCTGCTCAGGGAGGTGCGGCTGATCCCTGCTTCCTCGGCGACTTGCTCGGGACTTAGTCCCAAGCCAACGCGGGCAGCTTTCAGGAACCGTCCGGAAGTAAGCATTCCATTGAAAAAGCACAGGAAGATTGCGAAATCCAGCTTGTCAACAATTTGCCCAATGAGGCGCTTAATGACCTTAAAAGACAAATATTTGTCATTTCATATGGATCTCGCGCTTTCCCGTTGATAGGCTCCTCCCGAATCGGCCGCAGCAAGGATTCGAAAGGAAGTGAAAATGGAGACTTTCCTCATTGCCGGCTCGAGTGCGTATTCGGGTAGGACGACCGCCAGCCTCCTGCTAGCTCTCGGATTGAGCCAGCTCGGGTTGAATACGCTTCACATCCAGGTCACGGCGAGCGACGAGCAGCCAATGCTCCAAGGAGAGGCGACCGCCCCATTTGGGGCGACTTGGCTCGCAGCCAATAAGCGCGCTCCGAGCTTGGCAGAAATCAAGCTGTGCGTAGGCCAAGCCTCAAGAACCGAGGCGATAGTCGTTGACCTTCCGGCGTCCACATTTGACCGAGGATGGATCACCGATCCGGCAGTTCGAATGCTACTGCCCATGTGGACGAGTTCCGCTGATGTTGAGCAGGTTGCTCGGGATTTCCACCAGATTGCTGGCGTGCCCGTACAACCGGGTCTCGGGTTGCCATGGATTTTGCCGGTGGGCTGGCCATCGGCAATGCGTCAGTTGGACTACGAACCAATCCTTGGTCGCGTCACGCGACGTCTCCGGCTTCCGGCGCCAACGAGCGATCGTGTGATCCAACCAGGCGGAATTCCGTGGTTCGATTTCAGGTCAGAGCCTCTCATCGTAGAGGGTCGAATTGCATTGTCATCGCTTCGAGCGATGGCGGCGGAGGTGATCGCGCATGCCGTGCTGAAGACAACGGGCAGCTCTCTGTTGGAGGTCCCGCACGATGCGTCCTAGCGGGAGCGCGTAGGTCGTGCCGCCATCGGATGAGAGGCCCAACCCTCTGATCGTCAACCGAAAGTCGGCGGCGGCGGTATAACTCAGTCATCTTTGGAGCAGGATCGCCGGGTGGCTCGGAACCGCCGGAGTTCGGCGTCGAACGCCGGGGGCCAATCCTGTCGCAAACGGCGCGAAGCGAAATGCGATGGGCTCGGAAGGACGGTTGCTCCGACTGGCCGCGAGCAGGCCTGGGGTCTCTCCATTTCGCAAGGGATCGAATCCTGGCCGGGGCCAGAAGGAATTCGCGATGAATCGAAGCGTGACGGCGTTCCGGGAGCGCGACAGGATCACCAAGAATGTTGGCGGATTCCTTGCGTACTCCATGATCGTTCGGTGCTGTCGAGGTTATCCGCAGTTGCGTCTTGGGGGGCCGCTGGCGCTGGTCTTGCTGCTGCCGGAAGGGGCCGATGCTGACGACTATCGGCTGGCGGTGAAGTTTGCGACCACACGCCCCCGTTTGGGCAATGCGTTCGGCGTCGCGCCGTCGACGAGGATCGAGAATGCCTGGGAGCACTGGGTCAAGGGGAGAAAGGATTCGTTCAAGGATGACATCCTGAAAGAGGACCGGTTCGTCGTCCTGGCCAGAGCCACTGCCGAGCTTCCGGACATGGTGCTCGCAGCGGTTGACGGCGTCGTTGAACTTGCGGTGCCAGAGCCTCGCCATCTCGCCGCGGCAGGCAGAGTTTGTCTGAAGCAGCGTATGAGCACGCAGCAGGCACAGGAATTGGCGTCCATGCCGCTTGCCTTCATCCACACTATGCTCCGGCGCGGGCGACCTATTTCCCAATCGCTTGAGTGCATGCGAAAGGCCCAGGCGAGCTCGACGCCGGTCGAGGTGCGACAACTCCGAATCGAGAATCTGCACGGCCTTGGCGAGGCCGGAAGCTGGGCGCGGGAACTCGCCATCGATCTGCAAGATTGGCGCGAGGGTAGGATCGGCTGGCCCGATGTCGATAGGGGAATCCTTGTTAGCGGGCCGACGGGAACCGGTAAGACGACTTTTGTGAAAGCGCTGGCCGCCACTTGCGACGTTCATTTGGTTCTGGGATCACTCGCGCGATGGCAGGCACGTGGTCATCTTGGCGACTTGCTCAAGGCAATGCGCGCGGCCTTCGACGAGGCACGTCGCAAGGCTCCTTCCATCATTTTCATCGATGAAATTGATGCAGTCGGGGATCGGGAGAAATTCGCCGACCACAACGCCCAGTACTGCACGGAAGTCGTCGCAGCCTTGCTTGAATGCATCGACGGCGCGGAGCAACGAGAAGGGGTGATTGTGGTCGGTGCGTGCAACCACCCGCATCGGCTCGACGCCGCTCTCGTTCGACCGGGACGCTTGGACCGCCATGTCCGAATGCCGCTCCCTGACGGTCCCGCCCGAGAGGGCATCATCCGCTGGCATCTTGAAAATGCGCTTCAGGGCGAGAACCTGTCTGCGATCGTCGCCCGGACAGAGGGCTGGAGTGGAGCTGCATTGGAGCAACTCGCTCGCGAAGCCCGTCGGTTGGCTCGCCGGGCGCGGAGAGCCATCTCGATCGCCGACCTCCTGGCGTCGCTTCCGCCCACAATTGCGATCCCGGAAAAGATGCTGCGCCGCACGGCCATCCACGAGGCCGGCCATGCGACTGTCGCAGTCGTGCTGGAGAGGCCCTTTGAGTTCGTGGAGATCCGCGACACGGCCGAACTGGCCTGGGGGTACCAAGCATTGGGCGGCGTCCAAATCGCCGGGAATAGCGTCGCCGAAATCACGACCAATGCGCTGCTTGACGAGATCTGTTTCCTGCTGGGGGGCATTGCTGCGGAGGAGGTCATCCTGGGTAGTCGGTCGGTTGGAGGTGGTGGGATCCGCGGTAGCGACCTTCACCTTGCGACCCTAGTCGCACTGCGGCTTGAGGCATCCTATGGACTCGGCAAAGGATTGGCGTTTCTGGCCGCGGATGGAGAAGCCGATCTCTGGCGCCTGCTCCACACGTCGCAGGCCGTTCGCGAGCGAATCGAGAAGATTCTTGCCGAACAGATGAGCAGGGCACGTTTGCTCGTAGAAGATCACCGGATCGAGGCGGACCGAACGACGGAGGAGCTTCTAGCAAAGAAGCGAATCGCTGGGCCCGATCTCGTCAAGTTGTTCGCAGGCTCAAGCGGCGGTCGGAGTGTCGCCGAGAACTTGTCGAAACCAGTACGACCCAGTGAGCTCCAATGAACGCGCAGGTGTTTCGGCGATTCGCCTGAGCTGCACACACGAAACGGCCTGGGTTGGCTGGCCGGAGGGAATGTAGATGCTGATGTGGGGTGGCGTTTCCTCGGAGGAGCGCGCGACGCTTGGTCGAGAGGTCGAAAGACTTCGGCGGCTCGCGGACGACTTGGAAGCGGTGGCCGCCGGGACCTATACAACCCGCTTAAGCGCCCCGACCATTGATCGTTGGTGGGTGGGTACGCGAGCCGAGCGCTGCCTTATAGGTGAGGTTTCCGAACACCCCGAACTCCCCGGGATAGGTCGACCCATCGCTACGTCAGGCCTTTTCTTTCTCGACGCGCAGCGAGGGTGGGCGAGGACGATATCCCGATGGTACCGGTTGGGTGCTCCGCGCGGCACAAAGCTGGACGGCTGACCATGGATAAGCAGCTTGCACAACGCATTCGCGACGCCGCTCACGCGACCGAGAATTCGAAAGAACGTTTGCTAGGATCCTTGGTCGAACTTGCCCGGCGACCCTTGGAAATAGACCGGCCTGGTGCCGCGCAGGACGCTCCAACCGTTCTAACGGCCACGGGGGATGCGCCAGGAGAAATGACGGTTGTCCTCTCGATAAACGAACTAATCGAGATCATCGAATTGGTCGCACGGACGCAATCGTTCGGAGAAGCCCTCGATGCTGCCGGCTTTGTTCCGGCAACTGGAGTACCGATCCCCCTCCGGGAGGGGCACGGCCGCATTCCACTCAGCCGGCACAAGCCGAAGGCACCATAAGCGGGAATTCATACCTCCGCAGAGGCGCCGCTTGGACCCGCTCGCACGCCCAACCGGAAGGACAATTGATTCGCAAATGACCTTCCGACTGCCGGACCACCGAATTACTCACCGCGCCAAATGCGAATCAGAAGTGCTCTTCTGGACCCGGCCTGCACACAGGCTGGCCCGGCTACAGCGCTATTGAGGGCGCGCCGGGCCAGCCTGTGCACAGCCCTAGCGGTTACACCAAGTCAACCAGTGGGACGGGCTCATCATATCCACGACCGTATGAGCATGGTCGCATGCCCCATGGCCAACGCACAGCAGAGTGTCGGTAAATGGAGCGGGCGGGGGGAATCGAACCCCCATAGCTAGCTTGGAAGGCTAGTGCTTTACCACTAAGCTACGCCCGCGTGTGCGCCATTGCTGACGCCTTATCAAACTCAACTCGCAACCGCCACCTACTTTTTGCAAGCCGCCGACGCTTGTCGAACTTGAACGTTTTGAACCATGGCGCATTAAGGCTGCTGCTCTACCATTGAGCTACACCCGCGCCGGGTGCGACACCGCCTGACGGCGGCATCAACATAGACAAGACACGATGGTGGGGGAAGCAGGACTCGAACCTGCGAAGGCATAGCCAGCGGATTTACAGTCCGCCCCCTTTGCCGCTCGGGACATTCCCCCGCCGTGTCGCGGACACGCGCCGTGAAGCAGCGTCGTCCAAGCGCCTGTTTCACTTTCGTGACGGGCAACAGGTGCGGGCGGACTTATGGTGACCGGGCTTCGGCGTGTCAACGGCAAAAAACGGTTCACCCGCGTTTCCTTGTATCCATCCCCAGCCGCCTTTCCTGGCGCCGGCATGGCCCAGCCTCAGGAAGCGCCCGTAATCCGGGCCCGAATGAATTCCACACGCTCCTCGACACGACACCGCGGCACCTCGCACAGCCGGTAGCCATAATCGTCATAGGCCGCGACCATCGCCTCATAGGTTCGCTCAGCCTCGGCGAAATCCTGCTTGCGCTCCTCATCCTGCCCAAAGATCTCGCGCCAGGGCGGCGCGATGAAGACCTCGCTTCGGTAGCGGAACCGTCTTGCCGCGTTGTCCACATGCGTGGGAACGCCAAGTCCCGAGAGCCTCAGGTAACCCGCGATATCGGGAACCCCTCGATCAAAGATGACCAGCCCGGCCTGCTCCCTCGCAGCCTGATGGGAACGCAGCTCCCAACTCAGCATCAGCTCGGCGAAGAGCTCCCGATCGGCCCAGGGCAATGCCTGCCCCCCGATCCCCACCTGATCGCGAATGATGGCGCGGCCGGCTTCCGGAGACGTCGCGAATCCTCGCTTTGAGAGCGCCTCGATCAACGTCGTCTTGCCGGAACCGGGCCCACCGGTAATCACGACGAAGCGCTGGATATCCTCGGCCCTGGCCATCCCGTTCCCTCTCAATCCCTCTTGCCTGCGACAGCGCCCGCTGCTGCACGACACCGAAAATCCGTCGTCCGGGCTGGCAAAGCGCCGCCCGCCATGGCAGGGCATGGGCCGTCAAGCTTCGGAGGTCCCCCATGCCCGCGCCGTTCCGCCCCAAGCCGGCCTGGTCCGGCGGCAAGCCCTTCGCACGCCGCGACCGCGATGCCGGCCCCCCGCCACACCGGCCCGGCGATATCGACGAGGCCGTGCTCTACGGCGTCCATCCGGTGATCGAGGCACTTCGCAATCCCAACCGACGCTTTCGACGCCTTCTCGCCACGGAGAACGCCCTGAAGCGGCTGAGCGAGGAGGTCGGCACGCTGCCGCTCGAACCCGAGCTGGTCCGCCCGTCCGAGATCGACCGCCTGCTCACTCCAGATGCCGTGCATCAAGGCCTCTATCTCGTCTGCGATCCCCTGCCCTCGCCTGATCTGGACAGCCTTCCCGACGATGCGATCGTGCTCGCGCTTGACCAGATCACCGACCCGCACAATGTCGGTGCGATCCTGCGCTCGGCCGCCGCATTCGGCGCTGCCGCAGTGATCGTCACGATTCGCCATTCCCCGGCAGCGACCGGCGTGCTGGCAAAATCGGCATCCGGCGCGCTCGAGCATGTTCCGCTGATCGCGGTCCGCAATCTCGGCGATGCGCTGGACCAGCTTGGCAAGCGCGGCTTCCAGCGAATCGGCTTTGATTCGGAAGGAGCGACTGCCTTCGACGAAATCGCCCTGCAGCGGCCGCTCGTCATGGTTATGGGTGCGGAAGGGAAAGGCCTGCGTCAGCGCAGCCGCGATCTCTGCGACCATCTCGCAAGGCTTGAAGTGCCGGGCGCGATCACCAGCCTCAACGTCTCAAACGCCACCGCGATCGCGCTCTATGCGGCAAGCCGGCGGCGCTGACACTCAGCGCCGGGGCACATTGCGGATGCGGGCGCCGTCATCGTCGCGGGCATAACTCCGCTGCTCGCCGATACGGATGATGCGCACAATCGGCCGCTGCCGTGAACCTTCCAGCCGGTAGATCACTGGCTCGGGCGTCGGGGGCTGCGGAATCCCCACCATCACCGGCGTATAATCGCGCGAGCGATCGATGGTCCGCTCTGACTCGCGCTCCTGCAGGATCACGGTGTCGCGGCCGAAATCGGAGGGGGAATACCAGGGGCCACCGATGAACCCCGGGTTGCCCAGGAAGCGTCGGGCGCGATCATGCCGGAAGAACGGTCCATTCTGGCGCGCCAAATGCCGAAAGCCAGGAGCCATTCGCGGCGCAAAGGACGGCGGCCCGGCCGGCGCGAAAGCTCTGCCTGATCCAGCTGCCACAGCCTCGCTCACCGGGCTCAGGAAAACCAGGAATGCCAGCAGCGGTAACGTTGCATGGATGCGCGGCATCGGCGCGCTCCTTTTCCCCGCATCAAGTCGGCCTCGTGCCGACTATAGGACGGTCAGCGCCGCACTGCCAATCCGGGAAAATCCGCGGCGTGCGGGAACGAGGAAAAGACCTCTAAGCCTTAAGTCTTACGTCGAACGATGCAAGACCAAGTGCTTGATTGCACAACGTTTCGCGTGAGCGCATTCCTGTGCAATTGCCGGATAGGTGCAAGCGAAACTTCACCCGGCAGGCAGTGGCATCGTGTCGCAAGAAATCGAGCCACAGGGAAACGGGCGGCCCGGGGGATATTCCCGATGCCGGGCATTATTCAGGGGAGAACGCCATGAGCATGGCAGCACAGACATCGGGGGCTGCGGCGACGCGACGCCCCATGACGAAGGAAGAGAAGCGCGTCATTCTCGCTTCGTCGCTCGGCACCGTCTTTGAATGGTACGACTTCTATCTCTACGGTTCGCTCGCCGTGATGATCGGCGCGCATTTCTTCTCCGCGTTCGATCCGAATACGCGCGCCATCTTCGCGTTGCTCGCCTTCGCCGCCGGCTTCCTCGTCCGCCCCTTCGGTGCGCTGTTCTTCGGCCGCCTGGGTGATCTCATCGGCCGCAAATACACCTTCCTCGTCACGATCGTGATCATGGGCGCCTCGACCTTCCTGGTCGGCCTGCTGCCCGGCTACAACTCGATCGGCTGGATCGCACCGGTGATCCTGATCGCGTTGCGCATGCTGCAGGGCCTGGCGCTCGGCGGTGAGTATGGCGGGGCCGCGGTCTATGTCGCCGAGCACGCGCCTCCGGGCCGTCGCGGCTTCTACACCTCCTGGATCCAGACCACGGCGACGCTCGGCCTGCTGCTTTCGCTGATCGTCATTCTCGGCATCCGCACCACCATGGGTGAGGCCGAATTCACCGCCTGGGGCTGGCGCATTCCGTTCCTGGCCTCGATTTTCCTGCTGGCGATCTCGGTCTGGATCCGTCTGCAGATGCAGGAATCCCCGGCCTTCAAGAAGATGAAGGAAGAGGGCAGCGGCTCGAAGGCACCGCTTTCCGAGGCCTTTGGCCAGTGGAAGAATGCGAAGATCGCCCTGCTGGCGCTGTTCGGTCTCACCGCCGGCCAGGCCGTCGTCTGGTACACCGGTCAGTTCTACGCCCTGTTCTTCATCCAGAGCATCCTGAAGGTCGATCTCTATTCGGCCAACGTGCTGATCGCCTGGTCGCTGATCCTCGGTACCGGCGGCTTCATCCTGTTCGGCTCGCTTTCGGACAGGATCGGCCGCAAGCCCGTCATCCTGGCCGGCTGCCTGATCGCGGCGCTGACCTACTTCCCGCTCTTCGGCGCGCTCACCAAGGCTGCCAATCCCGGCCTCGCCGCAGCGCATGAGAACGTCAAGGTTCAGGTTGTCGCCGATCCGGCCACCTGCGGCTCGGTCTTCGACCCGGTCGGCGTGCGCACCTTCACCCAGCCCTGCGATGTCGCGCGCCGCACGCTCGCCTCGCAGGCGATCCAGTACACCCAGGTCCCGGCCCCGGCCGGCACCGCGGCCAAGGTCACGGTCAACGGCAAGGATGTCGCGATCGATGCCGGCTTCGCCGCCAACCTCGCCAAGGAAGCGGTCGCCGCCGGTTATCCCGCGGCAGGCGACGCCCGGATCGTCAAGACCGGCTTCATGAACGCGCTGTTCAACGCCCAGTCGCTGACCATCATCGGCATCCTGACGATCCTCGTCGTCTATGTGACGATGGTCTACGGCCCGATCGCCGCCGCCCTGGTCGAGCTCTTCCCGACCCGTATCCGCTACACCGGCATGTCGCTGCCCTACCATATCGGCAACGGCTGGTTCGGTGGTCTGCTGCCGGCGACCTCCTTCGCCATGGTGGCCGGCACCGGCGACATCTTCTACGGCCTCTGGTACCCGATCGTGATCGCCATGATGACCTTCGTCATCGGTATGCTCTTCGTGCCCGAGACCAAGGATCGCGACATCCTCACCTACGACAACAACTGATCGGCCCATCGCCGACAGGTGCGAGCCCCGCCTCCTCGAGGCGGGGCTTTTCTTTGGGCAAGTGGTTCCCGATCTTGCCCTCGCCGCTCGTGACTGGTAACCGCATCTGGCCAACCGGGCCGGCTTAGCTCAGCGGTAGAGCAGCGGTTTTGTAAACCGAAGGTCGGGGGTTCAATCCCCTCAGCCGGCACCACACATCTCTGGCTCGCTTCGCGCGACCGGCTGGCGGCACGAAGGTGCAAGCGATGCTGTGAGAGCCTCCGGGCTAGGCGAACGGCCATGGACAGACGGGAACACTTGCTCGCGCTGGCCGAGCGCTGCGAGACGGCCGAAAAGCCCGATCGTGCGCTCGATGCCGATATCTATGAGGCGCTGGGCTTTACCGTACGGCGCAAGCCGAGCCATCTCGTCGGCCGCCGCACGCCCATGGGCGGCATCTATCAGCAGGGTTCGCTCTGGAAGGCGCTCGGCCTGGTCAGCGCCAATATCGACGTCGCGATCAACCTCCTGCGCCAGAAGGCTCCGGAGTGGAACTGGAGCCTGCAATGCCTGGCCGAGGAGGACAGCGCGGCCTTCCAGGCCCTGGTCGCGGAATGTTCGGGCAACGCCATGCTCGGCTCCTTGGCCCTTTGCGCGGCCATGCTGCGGGCCCTGGCGCGCTATGACGGGTTGCTGGCTGCCAGCGCCCCTTCGCACGACCATCGCGTACCCGCAGACGGCCAGCGCACCATGGACGCACCACTCACGGAAAGTTGACCTCGCAACAATCCCGCGCGGTTGAAGCCCCCGAACCGGACGCTAGGCTGCTGCTCAGGCCGAAGACGCGCCTAGGGAGACTGCAATGCCGCCTTTTAGTCCGTCGCGCCGCACCGTGATTGCCGGTGCCGGCGCGCTCGCTGTTGCCACCACCTTGGATTTACCTGCCGGATTCACACCGGCTCAAGCGCAAGGAGCCCCCGTGAATCAGGCCCCCGGATACTATCGCTACAAGATCGGGGACATGGTCCTCACCGCGATCAATGACGGCTTCGCCCGTCGTCCGCTCGAGGGCTTCGTCCGCAATGCCGAACTCGCGGAGGTCAAGACGGCGATGGCGCAGGCCTTCCTGCCGGCCGACGCCTTGAACATCACCTTCACGACGCTCGCCATCCAGAGTGGCGGAAAGCTCATCCTGATCGATACCGGCAATGGCGATTCGGGCGCGCCGACCTCCGGAGCCTGGCTCGCCAATTTCCGCGCCGCTGGTTTCGATCCCAAGGATGTATCCACGGTCGTCTTCAGCCATTTCCATGGCGATCATATCAACGGCTTCCGCCTGAAGGACGGCACGGCCGTTTTCCCCAATGCCGAGGTCATGGTCCCGGCGGCGGAATGGGCCTACTGGATGGACGACGCCAGGATGAACGCCGCGCCCGAGGCCATGAAGGGGGCATTTGGCGGCGTGCGCCGCGTCTTCGGCCCTGTCTCCAAGGATGTGAAGCAGTTTGAGGCCGGCAAGGAGATCCTGCCCGGCATCACAGCCATCGCGGCGCCTGGCCATACGCCCGGCCACACCACCTTCGCGCTCAGCTCCGGCGCGGCAAGGATGATGGTGATGTCGGACACGACCAACCACCCAGCCCTCTTCGTCCGCAATCCGGACTGGTCCGCGGTGTTCGATATGGACGGGCCACAGGCTGCCGCCACACGCCGCAAGCTCCTCGACATGGTCTCTGCCGACAAGATGCAGGTCGCGTTCTACCACGCGCCCTTCCCGGCCACCGGCCACATCGCGAAATCGGGTAACGGCTTCGAGCTCGTCCCCGTGCAATGGACCACGTCCATCTGAGGCATGCGGCATCGTCGCGCATCGAGCCGGGGGCGACCCCGGCTCTTTTTATGCCTGCCCAGGCTCGCCCCTTCCGTCACCGCCGTGCTATGCCAACCGCTCCTTGCCCCTGAGCCTGGCTGATCCGGACCCCCTGATGACCGCGCGCTTCGCAGCCATCTCCTTCGTCGCCAGTGAGACGCCAGAGGCCGAAGCCGCACTGGAGAAGCTCGTCGCGCGCTATGGCAATGCCGATTGCGACAGCGCCGATGTCATTGTGGCGCTTGGTGGCGACGGGCTGATGCTACAGACGCTGCATCGCTTCATCGGCACGGGAAAGCCGATCTACGGCATGAATCGCGGCTCGGTCGGCTTCCTGATGAACGAGTTCCGCGAGCGCGGCCTGACCAAGCGCCTGGAAGCCGCCCATCGCAGCATCGTCCACCCGCTTTCGATGCTCGCGATCGACGAGAATGGCCGGGAATACCGTGCCAAGGCGATCAACGAAGTGTCCCTGCTCCGCCGCTCCTACCAGGCGGCGAAGCTTCGCCTGTCCGTCGATGGCCAGGTGCGGCTGGAGGAACTGATATCCGACGGTATCCTGCTGGCGACGCCTGCGGGCTCGACGGCCTACAATCTCTCAGCCAATGGCCCGATCCTGCCGCTCGATGCGCCTCTGCTGGCCCTGACCCCGATCGCCGCCTTTCGCCCACGGCGCTGGCGCGGGGCCCTGCTTCCCGACCAGGCACAGGTCATGATCGAGGTCCTGGAAGCGCCAAAACGCCCGGTCAGCGCGATGGCCGACCATATCCAGATCGACAATGTCGTCTCGGTCGCGATCGCGATCGACCGCGGCATCGACCTCGTCATGCTGCACGATCCCGGCCACAGCCTGGATGAACGCATCCTGCGCGAGCAATTCGGCTACTGACCCGCCGGCGACGACGCCTCAGGCAGCGCTTCGAAGATCCGCCTCGTCGAGCTCGACGAGCAGGGACGGATCGGCCTCGACCAGCAGGGCGAGCGCCGCATCATCTGCAAACGCATCCGCCATCAGCCGCGCTTCCTCGCGCGCCGCTTCGGCATCGAGCCGCCGCAGCAGGCCGTTCAGCGAATCGGCCTCGCTGCCTTCGAGGCTCTCGCAGCAGCTCATGACGCTGGCCATGATGGCTCGGTCGATGCCCTGCGTACCGCTCACCCGTTCGAAGCCGGATATGTTCAATGCGGCGATTGCTGCCGCAAAGGCCGGCAGCAACGAGCCCGGCATGCCGGCCTTGCGGTACAGCCCTCGCAAGCTCGCGCCGCTCCGGTCCCGGAGGATCGCCGACACGCGAGCGAGCGGCAGACCGGAAAGGGACGAGAACGCCGCCTCCGCCAGGGCCGGCTCTACGCTGAGGAGCGAGCGCAGCATCAACCCCGGCGTCAGCCGGCCGTTCTCGCGCAGGCACTCGACGATCGCTGGCGCATCGCTGTCTTCGCCGCCTGCTGCGAGTGCGACAGCCACCCGCTCGGTCGACTCGCGCGCCAGCCTTGCGCTGCGCTCCGGCGTCAGCCAGCCGCAGCCGGAGACGAAGCTCGCCAACGCATCCGACATCCGCCCCGCAATGGCCTGGCGAAGCCCTGCAGGCAGATCGTTTCGGGCAAGCAGCGCCTCGCGCAAGGCCCCGGAGCCGCCCGCGCGCTCGAACATGCGCTCAAGCGAGAAGCTCGGCATCCACGCGCTGCGATTGCCTGCCAGGGCCAGCAGCGCTTCCTCACAGCCGACTTCGGCTAGCGCTGCCGCGACACTGGTCGGCAGACAGGGCCGCTGTGCGATGGCGCGTTGCGCCAGAGCATCCCCAACGGCAGCGGCATCGACCAGGTCCGCCTCGGTCAGCACCGGCGAATGCGCCAGGACCAGTGCATTCACGTCGCTTTGCTCGGCGATGAGGTTGAGGATCAGCGCACGCGGCGCACGCGGCGAGGTCGCGACCTCCTCCGCGATGGCGCGGCGAACCAGGGGCGACGGATCATCGATCAGCGCGATCAGCGCAGTTTCGGCCTCGCGGCGATCCTCGTCGGACATGCCGGAGTGCAAATAAGCGCCCGCAAGCGCGGCTGCGCCGGAGGCGCGGGCTTCGGCGTTGGCCGTACGGGCCCAGAGCAGGAATCGGCGAACGATCATGTGCCGCTCCGCTGGACCATGAAGGCGGAAAGATCGAGCGGGGCACGACGCGGCTTCGCCGTCGATTTGGGTACGGTGTTCCCAGCCTGGGTCAAATCGAGCGGGCGCGATGGCGGCAAGGGAGCAGTCGTGGCAGTCGGCGGGTTCGCGGGCGCCGTTGAGGCGGGCGGAGGAGACGGAGCGGCGTCGCTTGCGCCCTGCCGCGGGAAATAGCGGTCGGCAGGATCGAGGGCCGCCAGACGCGAAGCGTCGCTGCGCGGCGTCGTCCAGAGATTGGCCACCGCCTTGGAGACCGGCTGGCGCGAGCCCTCGGTCGAGAACAATCCGATCAGCCCCTTGGCCCGATCAGGCGCCAACGCGGCAGCAATCGGCACCGGCTGGTCAGTGCCAGCCGCGGACTTGACGCTCCCCGTCGTGGTCGCTGCGGCAAGCTGCGTGTTGGCATGGCTCGCCGCCAGCACGCCGTAGACCTCCTGGGCCGTGCGGGCGCGGCCTGACTTGTCGAAGAAGATGTTGCGATTGGCTGAAGCGGCCTCGGGAAAGTCCTTGGCTGCGACCCGCGTCGGATCATTGCCGGCGGCGCGAATGAGGTCGCTCGCGCCACGCGAGCCGAGCACATGCGCCATGTAGAGTTCGCCGGCATTCGGCTGGCGACCGAGCGTCGAGGCAAGCTGGTCGCGATTCTTCTGGGTCAGTGCCCCGGCCATGACGGCAGCCACCTGCGGATCATTGCGCAGTTGCAGGATTTTGTCTCGCGTCGCGGCGTCCGGCACGCTGAGCCGACCGGTCTCGTCGGCGCTGATCGCATTGGCGTAATCGGAAAGCCCCTGCTTCGGCCCCTCCTGCTTCACCATGGAAAGCCAGGTCTGCTCGATGAACTGGAACAACCCGGTGGCGCTCGAGGTCTTGGCCTTCGCATCGGGATCAAGCGCCGATTCGCGCTGCGCCGTCTTCAGCAGGTAATCGAAACCGGCACCGCTCCGTTCGGCGCCGTCGCGAATGGCATTGACGACCGGATTGGCCGGTGCAGTCTCACGCGTCGTAGGCGTAGTGAACAGGAACATGCAGACTCTCGGGCAGCCCGAGCGCAAGGTGCCGGAGCTCCTGTGGAGACTGCCCCGATTATGGTAAGCGAACCGTTAAACACGCGGAATCATCGAGCCGGCTTGAAGCGCCGGAATGCGGCATTGGAGGAGCGTTCATGACCGAGGTGAAGCGGCACAAGCGCGGCGGGATCTATTTCGAGGATTTCCAGGTCGGCGCGGTCATCGAGCACGGACTTACGCGCACCGTGACCCAGATGGACAACATGCTTTTCTCGAACATGACCTTGAATCCGCAACCTCTTCATATCGATGCGCATTTCTGCGCGACCGAAACGGAGTGGGGCAAGCCGCTGATGAACTCCCTGTTCACCCTGGGGCTGATGATCGGCATCTCCGTCAACGACACCACGGTCGGCACCACCATCGGGAATCTCGGCATGACCGACGTGACCTTCCCTGCCCCGCTCTTCGAGGGCGACACCGTGAACTGCGTCACCGAAATCGTCGGCAAGCGTGAGTCCCGCTCGCGACCCGATGCCGGGATCGTCGAGTTCCACCATCGCGCCTATAAGCAGGACGGCACCCTGGTCGCCCAATGTCGCCGCCAGGCCTTCATGCGCAAACACCCCGAACCCACGACGATCGCGGTCTGACCGGATGCGTTCGCTCCTTTTCGTACCGGGCGACAGCCCGAAGAAGCTCCAGAAGGGCCTGGAGAGCGGCGCCGATGCGCTGATCCTGGACCTGGAGGATTCGGTCGCACTCGACGGCAAGGCCCAGGCCCGCACCATCAGCCTGGATTTCCTCAAGGTGGCTCGCCAGCAGGCGAAGCGGCCCCTCCTGATCGTGCGCATCAATGCGCTCACGACCGGGCTCAGCGATGCCGATCTCGATATGATCATGCCGGGCGCCCCCGATGCGATCATGCTGCCGAAATCCGAGGGCGGCACCGATGTCTCGCATCTCGCCGCCAGGATCGCAGTTCGGGAGGCTGAATGCGAACTCCCGGACGGCGCGACCCGGATCATTCCGATCGCCACCGAAACTGGAAAGGGCATCTTCGGCCTCGGCAGCTATGCCGGCGCCACGCATCGGCTCGCGGCTCTGACCTGGGGAGCAGAAGACCTGTCCGCGGATCTCGGCGCCGAGAGCAACCGGCTGAGCGACGGCTCCTATACCGATCCCTACCGCCTCGCCCGATCGCTCACGCTCTTCGCCGCCGCATCCTCGCAGGTCGATGCGATCGACACCGTCTTCACAAACTTCCGTGATGCCGATGGCTTTCGCGCCGAATGCATCGCGGCTCGCCGGGACGGCTTCACCGGCAAGATGGCGATCCATCCCGCGCAGGTTCCGGTGATCAACGAGGTCTTCGCTCCAGCGCCCGAGGACGTCGCCAAGGCCGATGCCATCATCGCCCTGTTCGCGGCCAATCCGGGGATGGGCGTGATCGGACTCAACGGCGAGATGCTCGATCGCCCTCACCTTGTCAGGGCACAGCGCCTGAAGGCGCGGGCTGAGAAGCTGGGTCGATGAGCCCCGGAAACTGATCCTGAAGAATCGGCTTCCGGCGCTTCGATCAGGGAACGCGGATCTGCCGGCAGTTGCGCTGTGTCGAGGACAGGCAATCCTGCGCCTTCCGCGCGCGATCGAGTCCGAAGAGCAGCCAGATTCCAGCGCCAAGCAGCAGGAGCGTTGCGATGATCGCAAGCAGATTGACGGTCATTCGCCAGTCGTCATCCTCGTCCGGCGGCCGCGGCACGGGCCCTGCTCAGCCGCCGGTCGGGCGGATGATCGAGAACAGGTGGTCGACCTCGGCATAGTCCGCATAGCCGCAGCGGGCGATCGGATGGGCCGCCGCCGTGTCGAAACGCCCGTCCCGGACATAGGCGTCATCCATGAAGATCCCGACGACCTGACCCAGCACCATCCAGCGCGGCACCGGCTTTTCGTCGAGATCCTTGAGCTGCTGGATGGAAAGCAGCTTGCACTCGAGCGCGGCCGGGCTGCCGGCGACACGCGGAGGCTTGACGAAACTCGACTCGGCCATTGCGAGCCCGGAATGCTCGTATTCGCTCGCCCCACGCGGCAGCGGCGCCGACGTCAGGTTCATCTGCTGCGCCAGTGCCTTGGTGACCAGCGAACAGGTGAACTCGCCCGTCTCCTCGATGAAGGAAACCGCGTCCTTCTTGTCCTCGGAGGAGAACATCACGATATGCGGCCGCGACGAGACCGCGTTGAAAAAGCTGTAGGGCGAGAGATTGATCTCGCCCTTGGCACTCAGCGCCGTGATCCAGCCGATCGGACGCGGCGTCACGATCGCCTTGAACGGGTCGTGCGGCAGGCCGTGGTCCTGGAGCGCGGTCGAGTAGATCATCCGCTCAGGCCCCGTAATGGCTGACAATGTCGGCGAGCACCGGCCGGTCCCGGTCGGCGGGGACGGTTTCGGGCGTGCCGATATGGATGAAGCCTGCCATGCGCTCATCATCAGCGAGGCCGAACGCAGAGAGCACGTCACGATCGAACGAAAACCAGTTGGTCAGCCAGGACGCACCGAAACCCATCGCGTGAGCAGCCACGAGGATATTCATGCAGACGGCGCCGGCGGAAAGCTCCTGCTCCCATTCCGGAATTTTGACATGCGGCCGCGCACGCGAGACCACGCCGATGATCAGCGGCGCATGGGTCAGGCGCTTCCGCTCAAAAGCAACCTTCTCGTCGTCGGCGTCAGGGTTCCTGGCGCGAAACACCTTTGCGACCACATCGCCGGCCGTCTCGCGTGCGATGCCTTCGAACAGAACGAAACGCCACGGCGCAAGCTTGCCGTGATCGGGCACACGCGCGCCAATGGTCAGCAGGTCGCGGAGCTGGTCGGCGCTGGGGCCGGGAGCAGACAGGAATTGCGGCGGCACCGAACGGCGCAGCTTGAGCAGGGCGAGCGTATCGGTCATGAGACTTCCGGGCGAGAGAAACGGCCGGCGGAGCAGTCGGGGCCGCCAGCGCTACTGGCATCTGAACTAGTGGTTTGCCATGAAGAGGACAAGCAAGCCTGCTCAGACGCGGGTGCAAGGGCGTCAAGGACCATGAGCATGTTTGAATTGGATCGTTTCCAGAGACGAGGCCGGACCAGCGCGCCGCGCGCGCGAATGCTGGCGCGCCTGTCTTCGGCTGCCATGGCACTGCTCTTCTCCCTGACGGCTGCGATCGCGCAGATCGTTCCGCTGTCCCCGTCGCGACCGAATACCCCGGAGAGCGCCCCCCTGCCGGCGCCGGGAAACACCGCGACGATCGGCTCGGCCAATCTCAGCGCCAGCGCCCAATTCGCCAATGACCGCAAGCCGATCCGCTCCGGCCTCGTCTGGCGCGTCCTGATCGAGTCCGTCGACGGCTCGCCGCCACGCATCGTCGCCCGCTCGAATGATGCAGAGCCGATATTCTCGCTCGAGCCTGGCTCCTATGTGCTGCACGCCGCCTATGGCTTCGCCAGCGGCACCAAGCGGGTGGTGCTCGGCCCGCAAGGAACGCGCGAACAAATTGCGATCAGCGCCGGCGGCCTCATCCTCGCAGGCTCCATCGGCGAGACGCCCATCCAGGCGGCGCAGCTGTCATTCTCGATCTTCGTGCCGTTACAGGGGAACTCGGAAGGTCGCCTCGTCGGCAATGCCAAGGCAGGCGAGCTGATCCGCTTGCCCGAAGGGACCTATCACGTGGTCTCGACTTACGGCGATTCCAACGCGATCCAGCGCGCGGATGTGACGGTGGAATCGGGCAAGGTCACCGACGCCACCCTGCACCACAGGGCCGCGCGGGTAACGCTGAAGCTCGTCGCGTCTCCCGGCGGCGAGGCCTTCGCCGGCACCGCCTTCAGCGTGCTGACACCCGGCGGCGACGTCATTCGCGAAGCCATCGGTGCCTTTCCGCAAGTGATCCTGGCCGAAGGCGACTATGTGCTGATCGCCCGCCAGGAAGGCCAGATCTTCTCGAAGGACTTCAAGGTCGAGAGCGGGCTCGATCGGGATATCGAGGTCATTGCGACGAAGTGAACTCGTCATCCGCCGGCAGGACCGAATGCTCAGTTGCTGGCGCCGGGAGCTTCCGCAAGGCCGAGCTTGGCCCCGGTCAGCTCGGCGGCAATCCCGTCCGCGATTCTGACGGCGAGGCAGCGATAGCCGGCGTCGACCATATGGAGCCCGTCCATGCCAACGAGTTCCTCGGCCGTGAACTGCTTTGATCTCGCCCAGCTCTTCATGATTCCGTAACGCGGGAACACCGCAGCGCCCTGCTCCTCCGCGACCTTTGCCAGGACAGCCCGGTAGTCGTCATATTTCGGATAGCGCTCTTCGCGCGGGAGCCAGGGCAGATCGATCAGGACGGTGTCGACATCGGCATCGCGGAGCTTGCGAATTCCCTTCCGCAGGATTTTCGCCAGCTTCTCCTCGCCGATGTCGCGGACAGCGTCGTTGACCGCCGTCTGCCAGATTACCAGCGCCGGCTTCTCCTCAAGGACCTCAGTGTCCATCCGCTGCAGCATGTCATAGGCCGACTGGCCACCAACACCCTTGTTGACGACCTTGACCTCGGCCTCGGGCAGCCGGCGCTTGAGCTCGGACTCGAGAAGCGCGGGGTAGCTGTGGCTGATCTCGCTTGCCCCGGCTCCGGCGGTGGCCGACGAACCGAGCGCGACGATGGTGAGCTTGCCTGTGTCCCGAAGAACCCGCTTGGCGGCCGGCAGCATCGGTTGGAAAGGATACTGGGCTGCTCCCGAACGGCAGCGAAGATCGGCCCGACCAGCAAGCGTCAGGGGCCCGGCCTGAACGGAACTGGAGACAAGTGCGGTCGTCAGGATTGCGGCGCAGAACTGTGCAGCCCGGAAGCCGGCTTCTCTGCGGAACCACGGAGCGCGTTGGACTGATACCACGACAGGAAATTTCCTAGCACTGTCAGGATCGTAATGCCACCGAGACAAACCAGCAACTGTATGCTCAGGGCGAAATAGGTTTCCGCCAGAATGATCTGTCCGATGATCGCGAGCACGATTCCGGTGCAAAAGATCTCAAGGGAATGCCGGCCCAATACTGCAAGTCGCCGTCCGACCACTCCGCAAACCAGCGGCGACTGCGCCGGCACGAAACGCACGAAGAGCCAGGTGAGAGCCGCCAGATGCAGCAGGCGGGTCCAGGCCAGATTGGTCTTGTCGCTGCCGATCTGCAGATTCTCGATCCATTCGTTCAAGGCGGTGATGCCAAACGGATTTCCCGCTGAAACCTTAATGACCAGGGCGAGTCCGACAACAGCAAATGCGAGGGCATCGATGATGGCCGACCTCGGCATGACGACGCCCATCTGCACACCGCGGCCGACGACCACGCCGAGCGTGAAGACGAGCTGCCAGGCGAAGGGATTGAAGAACCAGCCCGGCGTACCCGTATTCGGCAGGTTCACCTCGAAAGCGACCGCGACCTGCCAGATCAACACCGAACCCAGGAGCGCCAGCGCAGGATTGAAGCGCACGGCCCGATAGATCAGCGGAAAGGCGGCCAGCAGCACGATGTAGAGCGGCAGAATGTCGAGATAATTCGGCTGGTAGGTCAGCGTCAGCGCATCGACCAGTGCCGAGAGCGTGTCGTTGAAGAAGGGCTGGATATTGATCGCTTCGATATAGAGCGGGTTCTGGGTGGTCGTTACAGCTCGCGCCACAACCCCGCAGACGATCACGAAAACTGCGATATGAGCGATGTAGAGCGTCCAGATACGGCCGCCGATGCGGAGCGCTCCCATGCCGAGGCCACGGCGCTCGATGACCGAGCCATAGGCGAACGTGGCCGACACGCCAGCCAGGAGAACAAAGATGTCGGCCGCATCCGAAAAGCCGAAATTATGCGGCATCACGGCAGCGACGACGTTTCCCGGCATGTGATTGATGAAGATGATCAGGAGGGCGAGCCCGCGGACGGCATCGATCCGCATGTCGCGTCCCACCGGGCTCGCGGCCAGCGCTCCCGCGCCGCGAAGAAGGTAGCGCCCGAAGGACGGGAAATGCGACACCAGCAGCTTCTCCGGAACGCGAGGAACACGGCCATCGGTGTTTCAGGCCAACCACCCGGACCGCCAAGGCCGGGCCAAACATGAACGGTATCTGCCGATTCCGTTCATCTCACGTTCATATAACGCTATCGATGCGGCCGCTATGGGGAAGCGGGATCACATCTATGTGTCTCCGGAATATGCGCGGAAGATGGCAGCCGTCGCGCGCCTGCCGGAAAGCCGACAGATCGATCAATCACGTCTCCGCGACCGGCGGGGCTTCGCCATCAACGCCTTGATACTATTGATCTTCGAACCCGGCCTCGCATTGCCCATGGCAATGCCGACGCGAGCCAGCCCTAGAAGGGGGGCTCGGTGTGGACCAGTTTGCCGTCGATCAGCAGCCGCTTGATCGCAGAACCGCCCGAGGGCGCAACGGCCGCAACGACTTCTAGCCTGCTGCGTTCCGTGCGCTCGATCGCGAGCCCGGTCCCTTGCGGCACAAAGTAGCTCTCGAGCCCATAGGCGACACGCACTCCGTTGCGGGTTCGCGAGCAATCAACGGTCCCGTTCTCCGCTCGCGGGCACACGCCAGTGGTCAGCACATGACCTTCGATCACCACATCCGCCCCGCTTGCCGGCGGCCTGATCTTGTAGGCTCCGACAGGCCGGGCGAAGCCATCCGTGCCGGGAGTGAGCTGTACATGGATGGGATCGCCGCGGCTGAAGTCGCGGTCCCCCTGGATGCTGGCAAGATCGAGCATGCTGATATCGTAATTCAGGATGACGTAATCACCACGAAACAGGTCACGCGGATCGACTGGCGCCGTCCTCAGCCTCACCTCGCTGCCGGAACGCAGGATGCGGGCTCGGCCTTCGACAAGCATCCCGATCGCGCCGCAGAGCACGATCATCGAGACGAGGGCCCGCAAGGTCGCCGGCACGCGGGCGACGATCCGGTCGGCGACAAGCGCGCCCATCACGCCACCTCCCCAACCGGCCGGGCAAGGCGCGCGAAGAGCCGTCGCGCGCCACTGGCAAGCAGCAGCAGCACCGCGCCTGCGATCAGGAAGAACAGCGACTGGTCGAGCAGGCTGCCGATGGTCTGCCAAAGCAGGATCAGGATGGCGACACCGAACAATGCCGCACCGGCCACGACCAGACGGCGGACTCCGCCGATCGCTCCGGCGGCAATCAACCCCACGGCGCTCGCGAGCACGAGGCTCGCCACCACGACCTTGCCGGACAGGCGCGTCGCACCACCCATCCAGAAGATCGTCGGCACCAAAAGCGCGAACAGGAGAGCGATTCCCAGAGGAACAGCAAAACGCCGCTCGCGCGCCAACGCAACGAAGGCGAACACGCCAGGCACAGCGACGGCATAGGCGAGATAGGCCGGCCAGCTCGCCTGCCCGCCCCGCGACCAGCTGGAATCGAGGATGCGGATCAGTTCGACATTGAGCACCACCATCAGCCCGAGCAGCCCCCAGGGCAGGCAGGCGCTCAGCAGAGCTGGCCCCCCGCGATCCAGCGCCACCGCACCGAGCACGATATAGGAGGCCGAAAGCGCGAGCCCATAGGCCAGGAGCCAGTAGTCGAAGGAGCCACGCAGCCAGTCACCCGGCACGAGCGCCAGCCAGCACGCGAGCGAGAGGACGGCGACATGATGCACGAGCCGGGCCCGGCGCCCCAATGCCAACCACAGCGCCGGCAGGTAGCCTAGCAGGAAATAGAACTGGAGCGAGCCGCCGCTGTCCTGCCAGCGCCCCCAGCTCCAGCTTGCCAGGGCGATGAACGCAACGATCAGGGCGCCGTCCGAGCGCTGCAGGAACGCGACTGCCAATGCGCCGAGCGCGATCAGGAGCGCGCCACCCGGCCAATCCGTCGGCAAATGATACATCTGGCCGACCAGAGCGACACCGGCGGCAAAACAGAGGACACCGCAGGTCGAGGCGGCATCGGCACCAAGCTTGGAACCTCGGGTTTCGAGGCGGGCTGAAATCCCGAGCGCGACCACGATACTGGCCAGGATCATTGCCAGCTTCGTCAGCCGCGGAATCTCCTCCCAGTTCGCCGCGACGAAGGCTGCAACGCTTGCCGCGATGAGCAACCCGCCCAGCATCCCGAGCAGCCCCGGCAGTCGAAAGCCCCCGTCGCGCTGCAGCGAGCCACGAATTGCGGTCGCACTGTCGGAACTGACAAGCCCCTCAGCGACCCAGCGACTCAAATCGGCTTCGAGCCGCTTGCGATAAGATCCCGTCAGCATCCCCGGCACTCTGACATGCGGGGCCCGGATTTGGCGAGCCCCGCATGGATGAGCGTGTTCAGGATGCTGCCATCTCGGCCTTGCGGCGAGCCAGATCCGGAGGCGTCGCCTCGGTGGTGAAGGCCACCAGTGCCTCGTTCAGGCTCATCACAGTCTGCTGCTGGCTGCCGAGACGGCGCACGGTGACCGTGCGCTCCTCGGCCTCGCGCTTGCCGACGGCCAGAATCACCGGAACCTTGGCGAGCGAGTGCTCCCGCACCTTGTAGCTGATCTTCTCGTTGCGAAGATCGGCACGTGCCCTGAGGCCCTGGTTCATGCAGGCAATCGTGACCTGCTCGGCATAGGCATCGGCCTCGGAGGTGATCGGGCAGACCAGGATCTGTTCCGGCGCGAGCCACAGCGGGAAGTGCCCGGCATGATGTTCGATCAGGATGCCGGCGAAGCGCTCCAGCGAACCGCAGATCGCGCGGTGCACCATGCTCGGCGTCTTCTTCTCGCCATCCGAGCCGATATAGAACGCGCCGAAGCGTTCCGGCAGGTTGAAATCGACCTGCGTCGTGCCGCACTGCCAGTCGCGCCCAATCGCATCGCGAAGGACATACTCGAACTTGGGGCCATAGAAGGCGCCCTCGCCCGGGTTGATCTCCGTCTTGATCCGGTTGCCCGATTGCCGGGCGATCAGATCCAGCACCTTGGTCATCACGTCTTCGGCGTGGTCCCACATCGCATCCGTACCGACGCGCTTCTCCGGGCGTGTCGAAAGCTTGATGACGAGATCATCGGTAAAGCCGAAATCGGCATAGACCGAGAGGATCAGGTCATTGATCTTCAGGCACTCCGCCGCCAGGTCGTTCTCAGCGCAGAAGATGTGCGCATCGTCCTGCGTGAAGCCGCGCACGCGCATCAGCCCGTGCAGCGCTCCAGAGGGCTCATAGCGATGGACCGCGCCGAACTCGGCGAGCCGGATCGGCAGGTCGCGATAGCTCTTGAGCCCATGCTTGAAGATCTGGACATGGCCGGGGCAGTTCATCGGCTTCAGCGCGAACATGCGCTGGTCCTTCTCCGGATCATTCGGATGCTCGAGCGCGCCGGCCGATTTCACCGCGAACATGTTGTCCTGATACCAGCCCCAGTGGCCTGAGGTTTCCCAGAGCGACTTGTCGAGGATCTGCGGCGCATTGACCTCCTCGTAATCGGCGGCAAGCCGCCGGCGCATATAGGCGATGATCTCCTGGAACAGGCGCCAGCCCTTCGAGTGCCAGAAGACGACGCCCGGACCCTCCTCCTGGAAATGGAACAGGTCCATTTCCCGGCCGAGCTTGCGGTGGTCGCGCTTCTCCGCCTCCTCGATCTGCTTGAGATGCGCGTCGAGCTCCTCCTGCTTGGCGAAGGCGGTGCCGTAGATCCGCGTCAGCATCGGGTTGTTGCTGTCGCCGCGCCAATAGGCGCCAGCCACCTTCATCAGTTTGAAGGCGTTGCCGACCTTGCCGACCGAGGTCATGTGCGGCCCGCGGCAGAGGTCGATCCAGTCACCCTGAGCGTACGTCTTCAGGGTCTGGTCTTCCGGGATCGCATCGACGAGCTCGACCTTGAAGGCCTCGCCCTTGTCGCGGAAGAACTGCTTCGCCTTGTCGCGGCTCCACTCTTCCTTGGTGAAGGCTTTGTCGCGCGCAATGATCTCGCGCATCTTCTTCTCGATCGGCGCGAAATCCTCTGGAGAGAACGGCTCGTTCCGGAAAAAATCGTAGAAGAAGCCATTCTCGATCACCGGGCCGATCGTGACCTGTGTGCCGGGATAGAGTTCCTGCACGGCTTCGGCGAGCACGTGGGCGCAATCATGGCGGATCAGTTCGAGCGCGCGCGGATCCTCGCGGTTGAGGAACTCGATCTTCGAGTCCTTCATGATCGCGTCGCCGAGGTCCACGACGGTGCCGTCAAGCGCCATCGCGACTGTGCGCTTCAAAAGGGAAGGTGAGATGCCGCCAGCGATCTCCTTGCCGGTGATCCCGGCCGGAAACTCGCGCTTTGCACCATCAGGAAAGGTCAGGGAGATCGTCATCGATCACGGTCCTGCTCACTCGGGGAAACGAACCCCGTAAGTCAAGGCCGGCTGCATCTGTGAAGTCGCGGGAGCCTGCAGCCGGTTTCGGCTCCCGCGTGCGTCTCGCCTATACGAGGCGCGCCAACCGCGCAATCACTCGCAGGTGCAGCATTCCGCCGATTTCGCCCAGGGCCTCCGGCCTGCCACACGCCCGCCAGAATGGCTTGTAAGCTATGCCGGTTCAGACTTGGGAGCGCCCAATGCGCAGGACGGCATTGATTGCCCTCGCCCTTCTCGCGGCACCACCTGCCCTCGCGCAGGACACCGCCGCCATCCGCAAGGCCTGTCAGGAAGACTTCGTCGCCAATTGCCCGGGCGTGAAGCCTGGTGGTGGACGGCTTGTCGCCTGTTTCCGCGAAAGACAGGCCGCATTCTCCGAGGGCTGCAGGGCGGCGATGCAGAACGCCCAGGCCGGAGGCAAGCCACGTTGATCTCGGCGCATGTCCCCCGATGGCAGAGGCCGCTGGACGCGACCTACTCCACGGGAGGCGCATTGACGCCGCGCCAGCGGCCATAGCGCCAGGGCAGGTACCAGCGCGCCTTTGGCGGCAGCTCCTCGCAGACGAGATCGATGCCGCTGGTGCCGAGCGGCGTACAGCGGCAGATCCGCGCGACCCCGATCCAGCCGCCGCGCCAGAGACCAAAGCGCTGGATCGCCTCGTCCGTGTAGGTCGAGCAACTCGGCCAATGCCGACATTGCCGTCCGATCAGCATCGAGATGCTGAGCTGGTAACCGCGAATCAACCAATGCGCGCCAGAACGGGGTGCACGCGCAAAAAGACGTGACAACACGCGCACCGATGTCATTTCATCGTTCTTCGTCATTACCTGTTTCATTTTGAGATTCGCTCATGCTTTGCTCCGCTCCGCGATCGGCCTCCCGTTTCCGCATCGGCGCGACCTCCATTCTGGTTCCCGCCGCCTTGCTTTTGTCCCTGACATCAGCGCCGGCCCAGCAGCGGAACAGCCTCCTCTGGCTTGAGCCCGGCAAGATCGATGTCGCCAAGATCATCGGTCTGCCCCCGGCAATGAACTCGCCCGAGCACCGGAAGGAGTTCGAAGAGGTCTTGCAGATCACGCTGAATCGGACGCCGGAGCGCGAGAAGGCCGCGATCGCCGATCAATACCAGACGCTCGCCCGCTTTCTCGAAGGCATGGGAATCGACGCGCATCTCTCCGAGCACCGCGAGGTTCGCCTGCTTTTCCGCGAAGCGAATATCGAACTCGGCATCGTGCTCCTCAGCGTCCGCCGCCTGACCTCGCGGACCCGGCCCTTTGCGATGTGGAACAAGGTCAGGGTCAAGCCGTGCCCCGGTGGCAGGCCGGAAGGGACCTCCTTCCCCGCCGGCCATGCCGCGACCGCCGCGCTCTATGCCGCGCTGCTCAGCGATGCTGCCCCGGAGATGAAGGACAAGTTCGCGGAGCGCGTCACAAGCTATGGCGAGAGCCGGCTGGTTTGCGGCTTCCATTATGCCAGCGACCTGGTGGCGGGCGAGAAAATCGGCCGACAAGTTGCCGATGCGCTTCTGGCGGACCGAGCCTTCAAGCAGCGTTTCGACGAAACACGTCCCGAAATCCGAAAGTCACTGGGGCTCACCTGAGCGCCGCGACCTTGGCTGCCGGCGCCGCGGCCTCGCGCGCCGCCTCGATCTGACCGATCGCGTCGACCACGGCGTCGAAGGTCAGCATGGTCGAGGCATGGCGCGCCTTATAGTCGCGCACCGGCACCAGAACCGCGAGATCGCTCCATTTGCCGGCAGGCGGCTCGGCATTCTCCTTCAGGATCGCACGGGCCTGCTCGCGAACCGCGCGAAGTTCGCCGGCCGTGGCCCCGATGACATGGCGCGCCATGATCGAGGAGGAAGCCTGCCCAAGCGCACAGGCTTTGACGTCATGCCCGAAGCCGATGACGACATCACCGTCCATCGTCAGATCGACGGTGACGGTGGAGCCGCACAGTCTGGAATGTGCGGTCGCAGTCGCGTCCGGCGTCGGCAATCGCTCGAGCAGCGGGATGTTTCCTGCCAGTTCCAGGATGCGTTTGTTGTAGACGTCGCTCAGCATGACTTGGTCCTCGCCGGCTCTGGAATGACCGGCGCGCGGTTCCAATATAGGGTGGAACGCCTGCGTGCGGGAGATGGGTGGCGCCCGATGATGCCGCAGGAGCAGAACTTGTCGCAATTCTTACGAGGCGACGTGATGTCACGGCGACCCGCCGAATCTGCATCGCTAGGCCTTGGGACACGAACCGTAACGGGAGGCACCACATGATCCCTGTGGTTAAGTCCTTGTCCGTCGAGAGGGCTCTCAGCCCCTCCGCTGACAAGTTTCTAGACAGGCGTCCGACCCAGGAAGAGGCTGAGGAGGCTGTTCGGACCCTCCTTCTGTGGGCGGGCGACGACCCCTCCCGCGAAGGCCTGCTGGAAACGCCGCAGCGCGTCGCCAAGGCCTACAAGGAATTCTACAGGGGCTACTCCGAAAATCCCGACGAGATCCTCGACCGGGTCTTCGAGGAGGTCGACAATTATCAGGACATGGTCCTCGTCCGCGACATCCCGTTCCATTCGCATTGCGAGCACCACATGGTGCCTTTCGTCGGCAAGGCGCATATCGGTTACTACCCCGCCAAGGGAGTGGTCGGCCTGTCGAAGCTGGCGCGCATCGTCGATGTCTACGCCCGGCGCCTCCAGACCCAGGAGGCCATGACGGCGCAGATCGCCCGGATCATCGACAAGGCACTCGAACCGCGCGGCGTCGCCGTCCTGGTCGAGGCCGAGCATATGTGCATGTCGATGCGTGGCGTGCTGAAGCAGGGCTCATCGACGCTGACCACGCAATATACCGGCGTGTTCAAGGACCCTGCCGAACAGGTCCGCTTCTTCACCATGGTCAAGTCGCCTGGCCTGTAGGATTGGCGCGACGCGGCATTGGCGATAACCACCGCAGCCATGATAGAGGGCGCCTCGCGGGATGCGCCCTGTCCTGCTGCGGAGCCGCCAATGTCCAGCTTCCCCGTTTTCTCCGACAAGCACACGCTCGAGGAAGGCACGACGCTGGCGCCGCGCTTCGACACCAGCGGCCTCGTCACTTGTGTGACAACCGACGCCGAGACGGGCGAACTCCTGATGGTCGCCCATATGAATGCCGAAGCCCTTCAACGCAGTATCGCGACGGGGGAAGCCTGGTACTGGTCGCGCTCGCGCAAGGAGCTCTGGCACAAGGGCGCCACCTCCGGGCAGGTCCAGACCATCCTCGAGATGCGCGTCGACTGCGACCAGGATGCCATTTGGCTGAAGGTGAAGGTCGCAGGCGATGGCGGTTGCTGCCACACGGGCCGGCACTCGTGCTTTTACCGGGTGAAGCCGCTGCGCGATGCCGCAGCCGAACCTCTCACCCTGGTCGCCACGTGACGCAGGCCCGCGTTGGTAATCCTTTCACCAATCTAACATTTTTCTGTCAAATCCGCTTGTTAGGCGCAACCGTCGCGCGTGTGATTCAGGTTCTCCTCACTTTCTCGCGAGACGATGGTCCACCCGCGGAGGGTCGGGATCATGTTATGGGATGGTATTGCTCGACGGGCCTTTGGAATGGGCGGCGGCGTGGCCTCTATGAATGATCTTAGTACCGAACCGCTGCTACGGCGCAGCAGCAGACCCAGGATCGGCCTTGCTCTCGGTGGCGGAGCTGCGCGCGGCTGGGCCCATATCGGCGTGATCGAGGTCCTGACTGAAGCGGGCTTCGCCCCCGATGTCATTGCCGGAACATCGATCGGGGCCGTGGTCGGCGGCTGCTTTTCCGCGGGAAAGCTGCCGGCGCTGACCGAATTCGCGATCGGGCTGACCAAGCGCCGTGTCGTCGGACTGATGGACTTCCACATCGGTGGCGCGGGCCTCATCTCCGGTGGTCGCCTGAAGCGTCTGCTTGAACGCGACCTTGTCGGCATCCGCATCGAGGCCCTGCCGCAGCGCTTCGTCGCCGTGGCGACAGAGCTCGGCACGGGACACGAAATCTGGCTGACCCATGGCCCGCTCGTCGAGGCCCTGCGTGCCTCCTACGCGCTGCCCGGCGTCTTCGATCCGGTGAAGCTCGGCGGGCGCTGGCTGATGGACGGCGCACTGGTCAACCCTGTGCCAGTCACCGCCGCACGGGCGCTTGGCGCCGATGTCGTGATCTGCGTCAATCTCAACAGCGACCTCTCGGGACGCGGCACCACCATCCAGAACCACAGCTCGGATCCGGACCCCGATCCCCTGCCCGAGCTCGACATTCGCCCGACTTCGCGCTGGCTGGACGGCATCAGCGGTGCGGCACGGCGCATGCGCGGCTTCCTTGGCCGCGCCAGCAACGATCAGCCCGGGCTCGCCGGCGTGATGGTCGATGCCTTCAACATCACCCAGGATCGCATCTCGCGCTCACGGCTGGCCGGCGACCCGCCCGACGTCATGATCGGACCCAAGCTCGCCAAGGTCGGCCTGTTCGATTTCCATCGAGCCGATGAGGCCATGGAACTCGGCCGCGTCGCCGCACGGCGCGCGCTCGACGAGATCGCGGCCATGGTCGCGAGCAATCACATCGCGGCCGACTGATCCCGGCTGCAAGCTCTGCAGGGCAGACCGGCCTCAGGCCATCGCGATATAATCCCGCATGGCCCGGCTCTCGGCCTCGATCTCGGCGACACGGTGCTTCACGACGTCCCCGATCGAGACGATCCCCGTGACCCGCCCGTTTTCAAGCACCGGAACATGGCGGAAACGGCCCACCGTCATCAGCTCCATCAACTCATCGACGCTGGTCTCATGGCGGCAGGTAACGACCTTGGCCGTCATGATCCGCGAGACAGGGCTTTCCAATGCGGCCGTCCCAGTTTCGGCAAGAGCGCGGATGATGTCTCTTTCGGACAGGATTCCGAGCAAGCTGCCGTCAGCGCCAGTGACCACGACTGCGCCGATACGCTTCTCGCCAAGCGTGCGGATTGCCTCGGCGAGCGTACGATGCGGCTGCACCGAGATGACATCGTGCCCCTTGTTCCCGAGAATCTGCGCGACGTTCATGAACGCGTTCCTCCTGTTTGGCGCGCCATCGCCCTGGCGCGCGAAATCAACGGGAGCGTTGCCCGGCCGATGACGGGTCAAGTCGCCAAAGAGGCCGCCGCAAGCCCTTCGCAGAACCGGGAGTGTGTGCGAAGACCGGGGCGACGGCAAGGCGAATGGCGCGACGCCGCGGGCTGATTGGCGACTTCAGGACCGCTCAGCGCCGTACCGCGCCGCGATCGAGCAGCGGGAACAGCAGGAGTCCGACGAGAAAGCCGCCGATATGCGCCTCCCAGGCAATGCTGGTGTCCTCGCCCAGGATCGGAACCAGCCCCGCTCCGAACAGGAAATTCGTGGCGAACCAGATCACGATGAAGATCAGAGAGCGCGGATTGCGCCAGAGCTGCCCGAAAGGTTCCGCAGGAATCGAGCGCACCACGGCGTCATCCGCCAACCCACCGAAGCGCAAGCCAGGTGCGAAGACGAAGCGGATCGCAGCGGCAGTCGCTCCTGAAACGGCCGCGGAGGCGCCGACCAAAGGCAGCACATCGAGATCGCGTGACCACCAGTGCAGCAGAGCGCCGCCGATCGTCGAAAGCGCCATCAGATTCAGAAAGCGCCCGGTTCCAAGGCGACGCGCCACCGGACTGCCGAAGGCCGCAAGCCAGACGACGTTTGACAGCAGATGCACCCAGGAGCCGTGCAGCAGACCATAGGTGAGCAAGGTCCAGAGGCGCGGGCCGCCATCGGCAATCAGCAACCGCACAAGCTGCAACCGGTCTGCCAGATCCTGCCCGGCCATCCTTTGCGTCAACTCGGCGAGCATGTCCTGCGCACGGCTGGGGTCGAGCCAGAGGCTCAGCCGCGCCGGCACGAAAGCGAGCCAGGACATCAGGACGAAGTCGTCATACTCCGACAGCACGGAGCGCCCGGCCTGGATCAGCGCGAGCGCGGCAATCAGCCAGACGACGGCGGATGGCAGGTTCAGGATCGGTTCGCGCTGTGGCGGGGCCGACGGGCCGGCAGGAATCTGGGACATGCTACGCAACCCTTGCCGAAGCCGCACCTGTGACGCAAGCCGGCCAGTGCTTCCTTTTGCGCGGGCCGAATGAAAAAGGGGAGAGCCACCGGCCCTCCCCCTTCTCGGCTGTGGCCCTGCCGCTGCGCGAAGCATCGGCAGTACGGTCACGCCCCCCCATTCACCCCGATTGCCCCCAGGCCCCGCCTCGCGGCCGGCCCTCGAATTATCTTGCATTTGATAAGCATTTTAACGGGTTATCCACAATGCTAAGATTTCGTTAACCCTAACGAGCCTGCGCCCGTCGTCCTGCCCGTCCCCCATGGCAAGACGGCATGCCCACTGCGTCTCGCGATTCGGCAGGGACCGAAACGTCCCGCGCTCTGACGAATATGTGTCTTTGCGACACGTATTCGGACTTGCGGCGTACGCAGACAGGACAGGATGTCAGAATGAAAAACATGAGCACCCGCCTTGTGTTCGATTACTGGGACGTGCTGCGCGGCGAGCGGTCCGCGCCGGAACGGGGCGAGATCGAACCAGGTGCGCTGCGTCATGCCCTCGCCGACACGTTCGTTCTCGAGAATGAGCCGATCGGGCCTGTCTTTCGGCTGGCCGGCACGCGGCTCTGTGCACTCTTCGGCAGCGAACTGCGCGGACGCGCCTTTGCTGCGCTCTGGCCGGACGTGGAAGCCCAGGGCGAAATGCGCCGCCTCGTACAAACCGTGATGGATGAATCCGCCGGCGCCGTCGCTGGCCTCTCGGCCGAGACGATGAACGGCTCTCCCGTCTATCTCGAACTGCTGTTGCTGCCGCTGCGTTATCGCGGGCGGACCCATGCACGCGTTCTGGGAGCGCTCTCGCCCGCCCTGACGCCGGAATGGCTTGGGCTCGACACCTTGGCGTCCATGCGCATGATCTCGCTCCGAATGCTGTGGCCTTCGGCCCATAGCCAGCGCGCTCCTGAACCCGTTGCACGCTCCATGCCGCCGAAATTCCTGGTCCTTCCAGGCGGTAGAAACTGAAGAGCGAACGTATCGTTAACCCTCCCGCCGCTAGTGTCGGCCCAAATCAGGCTGATCCGATGCTTAGCGCGCAGCACACTTCCCGTACGGCCATCCGCCCTGTCGAGCGCAGGCGGCATCAGCGTATGAAGGTTGTGCTGCTCGGACGCTACATGCTTCCGAACCGCATGGAATACCCTTGCCAGACAGTCGACATCTCCCCGGGCGGCCTGCATCTCGTCGCTCCCGCCAAGGCCCATCCCGGCGAGCGGGTCATCGTCTATCTCGAACATCTCGGGCGTATTGAGGGCATTGCCGTCCGCTCCACGCTGGAAGGCTTCGCGATGACCATCACCGCGACCAGCCGCAAGCGCGAGAAATTCACCGCCCAGCTGACATGGCTGGCCAATCGCGATGAACTGGGACTGCCGGAGGATCGGCGTCACGAGCGCATCATTCCGCGCAATCCCCGCTCGATGCTGACCCTCGATGACGGCTCGGAGCACGTCGTACGGGTGATCGACATCTCGTTGTCGGGCGTCGCCTTTTCGACTGAGCAGCAACTGCCGATCAACACGCCGGTCAAGATCGGCGGCACGGCAGCCAAGGTTGTCCGCCGGTTCGATGGTGGCTACGCGGCGGAGTTCCGCTTCCCGCTCTCTGCCGATGTGCTCGACGAGAATCTCGAGCTCTGACCCGGGCGGGTCATCGCCCCTCTCCCTTTCAAGACATCGTCTCATGCATGACGCCCGAGCGTCGGCGCGCTCTGGCTGTTCCGGAATCTAGGCCGGGCTCAGCCCGTCGATGCCGGCCACGAACGGCATCATCCGGGACGACCGCACTGAAATCCGAGAGCCATGACGGAGCGCGCCCACATGGGCTCGTCTACGGATTCCGGTCATACGCCTCGCCTGAACGGAATGCGACATGCGGGCGGCTCGCAGCCCTCAGCCGGGCGCGCGCCTCGTCGCGTTTCCCCACAGCGTTAATGAAACCTGCCCACAACGTTCAGACCCACCACAGTTAACGAATCGAGAACGCAGCGCTCACATTTCTTACTTCGGCATTTGGAGCTGATTTATACTGTCGGATGATCCGAATACGGAGCGCCTGATTACATAAAATTGCTTGTTTCCATTTCAAACGACGTCCATCCGCCTCACGCATCGTCTGCCCCAGGGACAGGAAAGGGGACGACATGCTTTCTATTCATCGGGGTACGGTTCTGGCAGCGCTGATCGCTGTTGCTGGAATTTCATCGGTTCAGGCCCAACAGGTTGCAGCTCTGCCGGCCGCCGCCATGCCGATTGCGGCCTCGGGCGATGCCCGGGCGCCTTATGCCTGGACGGATTTCTGCAAGCGCAATCCGGTCGAATGCGCGGTCAATACTCAGGAGCCCGAGCGTGTCGAGATGACGCCAAAGCTCTGGAAGACGATTATCGCTCTCAACAACAAGACAAATCGGGAGATCGAAGCGATCACGGACCAGGATCACTGGGGCGTCGTCGATCGCTGGGACATCCCGACCGACGGCAAGGGCGACTGCGAGGATTACGCGCTGCTCAAGCGCAAGCGTCTTGCCGAAGCCGGCGTGCCCCGTCGCGCCATGCTGATGACGGTCGTGATCGACGAGGAGAATGCCGGCCACGCCGTGCTGATGATCCGCACGGATCGCGGCGACTATGTGCTCGACAACAAGCGCAACGCGATCCTGCCGTGGAGCCAGACCGGCTACGTCTACGTCAAGCGCGAGTCGCAGTATCAGACGGGCTGGACCTCGCTCGGCGGCCTCTCGACGCCGACTGTCGCTTCGGCTCGCTGAAGACGAACAAGATTGGCCGCAGCACCACGCTGCCGCGGCCACATGGACGGCGAGGCTCGGTCACGTCCCCACCCCACCCCGTCCCCAGGCCGGGTTTCGCCATAGGGCCGACGCTTCCCCCCGAGGCGTCGGCCCGTCTCGTTTCCGGCCCAGTCCAGTGCGGTTGGATCACCGGACCAGATTTCGTGCCCGGTCCTCGGACCTGAACCTCAGTGTTTGCATCGGCCTTCAGCCGATCTGCTTGAGCCCGGCGGCAAACTGCTTCCAGCGCGCGACATAGGCACGGGCCGAGCCTGCAATGCCGGCAATCGCCGCCTCGTCGAGCGTGCGGATGGCGCGGGCAGGCGACCCCACGATCAGCGAGTTCTCCGGAAACTCCTTGCCCTCGGTCACGAGAGCATTGGCGCCCACCAGGCTGTTGCGGCCGATTTTCGCGCCGTTCAGCACCGTTGCGCCCATCCCGATCAGGCTGTTCTCTCCGATGATGCAGCCATGCAGGATCGCCCGGTGGCCGATGGTGCAGCCCGCGCCGACGCGCAGCGGCGAGCCCATATCGGTGTGCAGGACGCAGCCCTCCTGGATATTGCTGCCTTCGCCGATTTCGATCCATTCATTGTCGCCACGCAGCACTGCGCCGAACCAGATCCCGACGCCGGCTGCGAGCTTCACCCTGCCGATCACGTGCGCGTCAGGCGCAAGCCACCACTGGCCTTCGGCAGGGCATTCGGGGGCAGTCCCGTCGAGCGAATAGAGCGGCATGGGTGGATCATCCTTCTGCAAACCTGCAGCGAGGATTGCAGGGCGTTCGGCCGCTCCGTCAAGCGCCGCCGACGTAATGCAGCAGGTCGAGCACCACACGCCCCGAGGCGACGCTCCAGAGAGACGCCGCCATGCTCGCCAGCATGACGAAGGCAAAGGGCCGGCCATCGCTGCGGCGGCCCCTCACGGTATTGCGAAGGATGAGAAACGGCGCGCTGAAGACAACGACCGGCACGCTCGCGACCGCGGCCAGCCCTCCCGTCTGCAGCAGCTGGAAATCAGCACGCTTCTCGGTGAACAGCTCGAAGGCGCTCGCCATCAGCCCGGCAAAGGCGAAGCCGATGAACAGGGACTGGAGTGCCTCGACGGCAGCGGGTTCGATACGCAACGTCACGGCTCCGGGCGAGAACGCACCTGCACTGTGCCGCATGGTTTACGAAGTGTGAAGAAATCTCGTTAGCGATGGTTAACCCTTGCGCCGCGCGGCAATCCTCGCGCAATCCGCATGGTTTACGGAGCATTAAGGCGCGTCTGTTTCAGTCATTGGCACCTGTTATCGAGGTGCTTGGATCTTGACCGCATACGCGCACCATTCGCCCCAACGCGCCGCCGGCCTCACGACCGTGGTTCGCGCACGCCTGAATCGGCCGCCCCCGCCCCTGCCTCGCGCTGACGGCGCGCTGTGGAAGGCGGCAGCTGCAATCCTGCTGGTTGCCGCCGCAGCAACCGGATACGCTCTCTACGGCCATCGCCTGGCGGCAGCTCCTGTGACCCAGCACCAGCCAGCGCGCGTCGGCCAGGTCTCGCTTCTGGTTCCACAGGATCTGGCCGGCGCCGAACATGAAGACAGCGAGCGGGTGGTCGGCATGACCCGGCTGCGTCTCGACTGGCCGAGTTTCGGTCCCGTGACCGCCCAAAGCCGACGCAAGCTGCTGGTCACGTTGAGCCCGCCCGACAAGGTCAACGAACCGGCGACACAGCTCTCAGTCTATGCCCGCTTCCTGACCCCGACAGTCTGGTCCAATCCGGGCGGGCTTGTCGTACGCGGCTTCCGCAAGGGCTCACCCTATGAGGGCGACGAGCTCTACGTCTCGGTCCCGGATGGGCGAGGCTTTGCAGCGCGCTGCCCGGTGAACACCGGCCCCGCCCCTCTCGACGAACTTTGCCGCGTCACCTTCCGGCACCGCGGGCTTGACGTGAACATCCGCTTCCCGCGCGCCGTCATTGCCGACTGGGAGCTGATGGTCGGCGGCGTCAGGCGCACCATCGATGGGATGATGCGCTGAGCCGCTGATGGCCCTCAGTCTTCGAGATCGACGTCGAGGATTGCCATGGTGAAGTTGAACGAGCGGTCGCCATCCTCGTCGTCGACATGGATGATGCCGATGAACTCTTCACCCAGATAAACCTCGGCCGAATCGGTCTTCTTCATGCGCGCCCGCACGCTGATGCCATGATTGGCGAAGGTGCGCCGAAGATAGGCTTCGAGCTTGGCGAGTTCTGTCTTGTCCACTGGTTGGTCCTTTCAGAGTGGCGGGACGGATGCCATGACCGGGCTGCGAGGGCAAGCGAAACGCTGTTCCGGCCTCGTTCAACCGGAGATCCGAACCTCGCGCTGCGTCACGCTCGCATGACAGCGCTTGCTCCTGCATATCTGCCGCCCTCGCGGTGATCGTGCCATGCTTCATTCCCCACATCGCCAATGATGGATTGCCCGATGACGCCCTGGCTGCCCGCTGCCCTGAATTATGTCTCGAGCTGGCTTGAATTCCAGCGCCGCCATCACGATCAGCCGGGCTGCGCCGTGGCCATCGCGAGCGGCCAGAAGATCGTCCTGGAGGCTGCCTTCGGCAGTGCCGACATCGAAACCGGAGAACCGCTGACGCCGCGCCATGGCTTTCGCATCGCCTCGCATTCCAAGACCTTCACGGCAGCCGGGATCCTGCGGCTGGTCGAGGCGGGCCGCATCAGGCTCGATGACAAGGTCGGCAGCTGTGTCACCGGCCTGCATCCTGACGTCGCCGCCGTGACCCTGGCGCAGCTGCTCTCGAACAGCGCCGGCCTGACCCGAGATGGCGCCGACAACGGCCAGTTCTTCGACCGCAAGCCCTATCTCAGCAAAGACGAGCTGATCGCCGATCTCTCGGTTGCGCAACCCTTTGCGCCCTCGCAGCGCTTCAAATACTCGAACCATGGCTTCGGCCTTCTCGGCCTCGTCATCGAAGCCGTGACGGGCCAGGCCTATCGTGACTGGATTGCCGCCGAGGTCGTCGCGCCTGCGCAACTCAGCGAAACCCGCCCTGATATCGGGCTCTGGGTAGACCGCCCCATGGCCAAGGGTCATAGCCCCAGAATGCCCCTCGGGCGCAGGGTGGTCATTCCCGGAGACAACCCCGGACACGCCATGACCTCCGCTGCCGGCTTCGTGGCCACTGCAGCAGACGTCGCACGTTACTTCGCGCAGCTCTCGCCGCAGGCAGAGCGCAGCATCCTGTCGCCGCTCAGCCGCCGCGAGATGAGCCGCCGTCTCTGGCCCGACGACGAAGCCAGCCTTGGCCGCCATTACGGCCTTGGCACGATTTCCGGCGGACATGGCGACTGGAAATGGTTCGGCCATTCCGGTGGTTTCCAGGGCTTCATCACCCGCACCGCCGTCCTGCCGCAGCAGGACCTGACGATCTCGGTCCTGACCAACGCCATTGACGGTCTGGCCCATCAATGGCTCGACGGCATCCTCCACATCGTCCGGACATTCTCCGATGAAGGTGGCCCCTCGCCCGAGACGGAAGGCTGGGTCGGGCGCTGGTGGAGCATCTGGTCCTGCGGCGATCTCGTCCCCGTCGGCAACAAGGTGCTCTGCGCCAGCCCGGCCCTCTTCACGCCCTTCCTCGACGCCGCAGAGATCGCGGTCGAGGCTCCTGACCAGGGCCGTCTGAGCAAGGCATCGGGCTTCAACAGCCCGGGTGAGACGGCGCGCCTGGTCCGCGACAGCACCGGCGCAATCGAGTCGATCTGGCTCGGCGGCGCCCATCTCGTCTCCGAGGCTGCGCTGCGCGCCGAGATGCTTGATCGCTATGCGAAGGACCGCGATTAGCTCATCGGACCGGATCTCCTATCCGGTCCGATGAGCTGATCTTCCGTATTTTCATCGGCCCGAAAACCGCGATCGACGTTTCGGGCCGTTGGATGGGTCTTCGGCGCCGGGTACGCACCTGCCCGACAGCCGCCACCGGTCAGCGCATGAAGTGCAGCTTCGTGAAGCGGCTGCGCAAGGCCGTGACATCCCGTGCAACGGCCTCGGCGGGCCGAGCCCCGCTCAGGCCTTCGGCGATATAGCCGGCGAGTTCCGGCATGTCGGCAGGCGTCATGCCGAAGCGCACGATCTCGGGCGTCCCGAGCCGCAGGCCGTTGACATCGCCTGCGACGGGCACGATCGGCAGGCCGATCCCGCAACTCAGGATATTGACCTCACGCAGCCGTTTCGCAGCCGCCTGCCCGCCGCCGTAAGGGGCCGCCTCGATGGCGAACTGATGCGATGTCGTGATGCCGCGATCGCGCGCGAAGACCGGGACCTGCCGTTCGACAAGGGCATCGGCCAGCGCCTTGGCGGTCTGTGCCATCATCTGCGCATAGGCGCGGCCATGCGCCTTCCAGTCGAGCAGCGTAATGGCGAGAGACGCCGATTTTGCCGCGTCGAAATTGGCGGTCAGGCCGGGATAGGCGATGGCATCGAGCTTCTTGGCAAGGTCGGCGTCATTGGTGACGATCAGGCCCGAAGGCGGACCGCCCAGGCTCTTGTAGGTGCTCATCGTCATCAGATGTGCTCCCTCCTGCAGCGGTTGCTGCCAGGCATGGCCGGCGATCATGCCGGACATATGGGCGGCATCGAACAGCACGATCGCTCCGACCTCGTCCGCGATGGCACGGATCTCGCGGATCGGATGCGCGAACAGGTTGAGGCTGCCGCCGATGCTGATCAGCTTCGGGCGGAGACGCAGCGCGTCCTCACGCAGCCTGCCGAGATCGACGGTGTAGTTCAGCGCGTCGACCGGCGCGGGATGGGTGATGATACCGTAGAGTCCTGCTGCGCCGGCGCCATGATGGGTGACATGCCCGCCGATATCGCCAGGCGGCGCGATGATGCAGTCCCCCGCCTTCGCCACAGCCATGAACGCATAGAGATTGGCGATGGCACCCGATGGCACCCGGATTTCAGCATAGCGGGCGCCAAAGACCTGTGCTGCAAGCTCCGCGGCAATGATCTCGATCTTCTCGATCGCCTCGAGCCCCATCTCATATTTGTCGCCGGGGTAACCGAGCGAAGGCCGCGCGCCCAGACCGGCCGAGAGCGCCGCCTCCGCCTTCGGGTTCATGATGTTGGTTGCGGGGTTGAGATTGACGCAGTCGCGCTCGTGGATAGCCCGGTTCTCCGTCGTCAACGCCTGGATCGCCCGTTCGGTCGCATCGAGATCCTGCAAGGCGACGGTCTCGGCGACCGTGAGCACATAGTCCTCGCTTGCCGCTGGCACCCAGTCGCGCCTGCCCAACGCCGCCATGTCCGTTTCTCCATCCGGTCGAACCGCAACGCGCGGAACATCATGATTGGAGCCGTTTGCCGCGGCTGGCGCAAACGAGTTATCGTCGCCGCGAGACAGAGAAAATCTAAGGCTCCGACAGGTCGCCATGCCCGTGACGCCACCACGCCCCCGCCTGCCTCCACTCAATGCGCTCCGCGCCTTCGAGGCCGCCGCCCGCTGCGAGAGCTTTGCCAAGGCAGCAGAGGAACTCGGAGTGACGGCTGGCGCGGTGACGCAGCAGATCAGACAGCTGGAGGCAGCGCTCGGGGCCCAGCTCTTCCGGCGGTTGCCACAAGGTGTCGCCTTGACACCGGCTGCCCGTGCGGCGCTGCCGCACCTCAGCCGTGGCTTCGATCTGCTGGCATCGTCGATGCAGGAACTGGGCGGCGGACATGAGAGCCGCACCCTCACCGTCGCCGCCCTGCCCTGCATCGCCCAGCTATGGCTCTCACCGCGTCTTGCCGGGCTTCAGCAAGCGTTCCCCGGATTGCAGGTCTCGGTCTCGGCCATGGAGCAACCACCGAACACAAGGCACGAGCTTTGCGACATCGCCATCTTCTATCTGGCGGACGGCAAGGCCGCGCCATCGGCGCTCGCGTTCGACCCAGATGCGATCACACCGGTCTGCTCTCCCGCCCTGGCATCCCGGCTCCAGACCGTTGCCGGCCTTGCCCATGAGACCTTGCTGCACGACGCGGTCTGGCGCAGCGACTGGGCACGCTGGCTGGCCTCGACCGATGCCGGCGAGATCGTCGACCCGGCGCGTGGCCCGTCATTCTCGCTCTACAGCGTCGCGCTCGATGCTGCACTGTCAGGTGCTGGCGTGCTGATGGGCCGGCTCAGCCTGCTCCAGCCCTACCTTGCCGATGGTCGGCTGGTCGCGCCGCTTGGACCTGCGTTGACGACGCCGGACCGGATGACCCTGCTGTTGCCGGCACAAGGCCACCCCCGCCGCCAGGAGGTCGCAGACTGGCTGCGGGTGTCAGGACGGGGTGGGGCTCAGATGTGAGCGCCGCAGTCGCCGGCGAGAATCTGGTCCATGGAGCGCGACGGCTCGGCACAGCCAGCTTCCCCGACCACCTTTGCGGGTACGCCGGCAACGGTGGTGTTGCGCGGCACCGCAGTCAGCACGACTGAACCGGCTGCGACACGAGCGCATTTGCCGACTTCGATATTGCCGAGGATCTTGGCGCCGGCGCCGATCAGGACACCCTTGCGGATCTTCGGATGGCGGTCGCCGCTCTCCTTGCCGGTGCCCCCCAGCGTCACGTCCTGCAACATCGAGACATCATCCTCGATCACAGTCGTCTCGCCGACCACGAGCCCCGTCGCATGGTCGAGGAAAATGCCCTTGCCGATCCGCGCCGCTGGATTGATGTCGGTCTGGAATACTTCGGAGGAACGGCTCTGCAGATAAAGCGCGAAATCGCGGCGCCCCTGGTTGAGCAGCCAATGCGCTAGCCGGTGGCCCTGCAGCGCGTGGAAGCCTTTGAAGAACAGCACGGGCTCGATCAGCCGCTTGCAGGCCGGGTCGCGGTCGAGCACCGCGAGAACATCGGCGCGCATGCCTTGCGCGATCTCGGGGTCGGCAGCGATGGCCTCGGCAAAGGCCTGCTCGATCAGATCCGCCCCAAGCGCGGGATGCGCGAGCCGCGCCGCCACGCGATGGCCGACCACTGCCTCGAAACTCGGCTGGTTGAGAATCGAGGCCAGAATCAGGCCGCCCAGCGCTGGCTCGATGCCGAGCGCCTGTTCGGCCTCGCGCCGCAGCCGGGTCCAAACCGGATCGACCCTGTCGAGTCCGGTGACCGGGTGGCGCGATTCTACGACGGAGCGCCCTGACGGCATGATCGTTCTCCGGAATGCGGTGTGTTTCAGAACGGCACTCTAGCACGGCGGCATGCTGCAATGCCAAACAAGAACGCGGCCTTGCCCTGCCTGGACCGCAGAGAAGCCGGCATCAAACCTGGGATATCTGCCCCAAAGCACTGCATCCGCCGGCATGTCATCGCGGGGCGATGAAATCGTCGGCTCAGAGCCATCTCAGGAAATCGAGCACCGCCTGCTTATGGGTCTTGTCGCCGACTGCGAGGTTGTGATCACGCCCCTCGATCGCGAAAGCCTCCGCATTCGGAATGAGAGCAGCGAGCTCCTGCCCGGAGCCCGCGACATCGTCCTTGGTTCCGACGCTGACCAGAGTCGGCATCGCGATACGGCCGACCTCGTCTGGCGTGAGCGTCTGCCGCGACCCGCGAATGCAGGCTGCGAGCGCCTTGAGATCGCTCTTGTTGGCGTCCGCAAAGGCACGAAACATCCGCTGCATCGGGTCGCTCAGGACATCGAGGGAAGGAGCCTCCATCGCATCTGCAATGCCGAGCGGCAGGCCGACGCCCTCGACAAGATGGATGCCGAGTCCGCCGAGCAGCAGCGAACGCAGGCGCTGCGGATGGGCAAGTGCGAGATGGGCCGAGATACGCGCGCCCATCGAATACCCCATCACATCCGCCCGCGCGATTTCGAGGTGGTCCATCAGGCGGCGTACATCCTCCGCCATGATGTGCGACGAATAGGCCTCCGGCTCATGCGGTTTGTCGCTCTGGCCGTGGCCGCGATTGTCGAGCGCAACGACCCGGTAACCCGCATGGGTCAATGTCTTCGTCCATTGCGTATTGACCCAGTTGACCATGTGGCTGGAGGCAAAGCCATGGACCAGGATGATGCTCTCGCCGCGCGGCGCGTCATTGGTCGGGGCGAGGTCGATGAAGGCGAGATTGACGCCGTCCGAGGAGAATTTCTGCATGGCACGTCGCGGAAGCTGCGGGGGGTCTGCTTCACCTGCCATGCAGGAGCGACTTTGTGTAGCTGTGTTTCCGCCGCTTGCCTATGAAGGCTGATATGAGCCACGCCGAGACGGCCCCGACATCGTCGCTTCCAAGCCGCCGGATCGACCTTGTCGATCTTGCCCGCGGCCTCGCTCTGCTGGCGATGTTCGTCTACCACTTCGCCTATGATCTTTCCCATTTTGACCTAATTGCAACCAATGTCCCCGCCCATCCCGGCTGGAGCGCGTTCGCCCGCCTGATCGCAGGGTCCTTCCTGACCATCGTCGGCTTCAGCTTGGTGCTGGCGACGCGCAGGGGCGTGAACCTGCCCGCCTATTTCCGCCGGCTGGCCATGGTCGCGGGCGCCGCAGCGCTGGTCACGATCGCGACCTGGTTCGCCATGCCGGAGAGCTTCATCTACTTCGGCATCCTCCACAATATCGCGCTCTCCAGCGTGCTCGCCCTGCCCTTCCTGCGACTGCCGGCCGCTGTCCTGCTCTTGTTCAGCGCCCTGTTATTCGCACTGCCACTGCTTCCTCCGCCGCAAATGCTCGATCAGCCCTGGCTGCTCTGGCTCGGTTTCGCCCATCTCTCCGGGGTAACCGCCGATTTCGTACCGATCGTACCCTGGTTCGGATGCGTGCTGGCAGGCATGTTTCTCGGGAAGGTGGCGCTCGTCAGACAGGGAAGCTGGAGTCACTGGCAGGCGCGTTCGCTCCCCGCCCGCGTCATTGCCTGGGGCGGGCGGCACAGCCTGAGCGTCTATCTGCTGCACCAGCCGATCTTCATCGGAGTGCTGCTCATCGTGATGCGGCTGGCCGTCGGCCCCGAGCAGGAAGCTCGCCCGTTTCTGATCTCCTGCCTGCGCAGCTGTGTCAGCGCCGAAACCTCGCTGCAAGTGTGCGAAAAGGCCTGCAACTGCGCGATCGATGGCCTCAAGCGCGACGGACTCTGGCGGAAAGTCCTGTCGAACACGCTCACCCGCGAGGAAAGCGCGCGCACCGGGTCCATCGCTGGTGCTTGCTTCCGGGCGCCCTGAGGCGCTTGCGCACACTGGCGCGGGCCGGCGTGACGGGTTAGAGGTGGGGCAAATCAACGCAAGAGCATGATCCATGGCCGATACGGGCATCCCGCATTTCCATAACCAGCCCGGCGTTGCCGTCATTCATGTCGGCGCGAAGGAATTCATGTGCATCGGGGCCAAGCCGCCCTTCGATCACCCGCATGTCTTCCTCGACATGGGCTCAGACGGCGAGATCATCTGCCCCTATTGCTCGACCTTGTTCAAATACGAGCCCTCGCTATCGGCAGGCGCCTGCACACCGCCGGAATGCGCCCATCACGAGGCAGCCAAGGCCGCGTGACGGGCGCCGGCGTTCAAGGCGCCCGCCGCTTCCGATCGCGACCGGTCGTTCCGGTTTCTGGCGCATCCAATTGCCGAAGACAGCCGTGTCCGCTCCCCATATCCTGATCGCCGGCTCCGGCATCGGCGGGCTTACAGCCGCCATTGCACTGGCGCGGCGCGGCTTCTCCGTGACGGTCGCGGAAAAGCGCACTGGCTTCGGGGAAACTGGTGCGGGCATCCAGCTTTCGCCAAATGCCGGGCATGTTCTCGAAGCTCTCGATCTCGGCCTGGCTGTCAAGCGCGCCTCTGTGGTTGCCGAACGCCTCGTTGTGCGACGCTGGCAGGACGGTTCTCCGCTGACTGAAATGCCGATGACCACCGCCGGCGCCGCCCCCCCCTTCCGCACCATACGCCGAACCGACCTTCACACTCTTCTGCTCGACGCCGCCCGTTCCCTGCCCGGCATCCGCCTCATCGTCGGCCGCGGCCTGCGCGACATCTCCCAGAACGCGGACGGCATCACCGCGACGCTCGCGACCGAAGCCGGTCAGATGGAAACCATTTCGGCACTGGCACTGGTTGGCGCCGACGGGCTCTGGTCGCGTAGCCGCGAACTCATCGGCGATACCGCTCCGCCGGTCTTCACCGGCTATGAGGCCTGGCGGACCCTGGTACCCAACGCCGGCGGCCGCGCCGCGTCCGGCGTCGTGACCCTGCATCTCGGCCCTGGCCGCCATGCCGTGCATTACCCTGTCTCCGGTGGTCGCGAGACCAATCTCGTCGTCATTCGCGAAGCGAAGGAGGCGCGCGAGGGCTGGTCCCGCGACGGTGAGCCCGGGCAACTTGCCGCTCATCTCACCAAGGCCGAGCCCGTGCTGCACAGGCTTGCGACAGCGGCACCCCACTGGCTGGTCTGGTCTCTCTTCGACCGGCAGCCCGCAGCGATGGCACAGGGGCGGATCGCCCTGCTCGGCGATGCCGCCCATCCGGTCCTGCCTTTCATGGCGCAAGGTGCCGCGCTGGCAATCGAGGACGCCGGCGTCCTGACGCAGGAACTGACGGTTCATCTCCAGCAGGGCGGCGCCGCAGCGCTCCCGGCAGCGCTCGCGGCCTATGCGACTGCCCGGCAGGACCGTGCCCGGCGCGTCCAGGCCACGAGCCGTAGCAACGGCCGGGCCTATCATTTGGACTGGCCCTGGACTATCGCGCGCAACTTCGCAATGCGCCGCCTTGGGCCCGAGGGCATGCGCCATCGTCTCGACTGGCTCTACGATTGGCGATTGCAAGCCTAGGGCATCTCGCCTTCGCCGCATTCACTTCCTATCTCTAATGTGGACCCATCGGATGGAGACCACATGATCCGCGTCAATCTCTACGAGCAGCTCGCCGGCCAGAGGACTCGCATGCCGCGCTGGGCCTCCTGGCTGACCATGGCAGCAAGCCTCGTTCTTGGCGTGACGCTGTTCCTCCTCGCAGCGAGCCTCGCCCTGATCCTGATTCCCGTCGTGCTTGCTGCCGGCGCGATCGCGGCCTGGCGCCTGAAGAGCAAGCTGAAGGCTGCTGGATTCGACCAGCGCGATCCCTTCGCTCCGGTCCGTCCCGGTACTGCGCGCGTCGAGGTTATCGATGCCGAGTACCGCATCATCGAGCCTGGCGAGCAGCCGCGGCGCTGACCCGCTCGCCATGCGTCCGACCGGACGCAAAGTGGCGAACGATCTCTTTGCGCAGCATCGAATGTCTCCGAAAGGTGGCTTCCACTCTTCGGCGCGATGCTCTGGGCTCTCAGGCAGATAGCCTCGACAGCAGGAGGCGCGCAGGCGGCAAGCGTCGGGATCATCGCGACCTTGAAGCGCAGCATTGCGATCATCGCGGCGAGCGCGAGCACGGCTCCGCGCCAGTCGAGCGAAGTCAGGACCGGCAGGTCGGGTGCGAGGCCAAGCAGCTCCACACGCCGGATTTCGCGGAACAGGACGTGCAGCCCGAACCAGAGCGCGAGGTTCGCGATCACGCCGACCACGGCGGCCGTGATCGCGCTCGACGCCGCCGAGAGCCCCCTGTTGCCGCGCAGCGCCTCGACGTAAGGCGCGCCCAGGAAAATCCAGAGGAAACAGGGCGCAAATGTCACCCAGAGCGTCAGTAGCGCGCCCATGCCCCCGGCCAGGATCGGCGGAAGGCTGCCTGGGGCGCGGAAGCCGGCGAGAAAGCCGGAGAATTGCAGCACAAGGATCAACGGGCCAGGTGTCGTCTCGGCAAGGCCGAGCCCATCGCCCATATCGCCGGCCGCGAGCCAGCCATAGGTCTCGACCGCGGCCTGCGCCACATAGACCAGCACAGCATAGGCCCCGCCGGACATGACAACTGCCAGGGCGCTGAAGCAACTGCCGGTCTGGGTCCAGACGCTGCGCCTTGCACCGGGCCTGCCGGTGCAAGGGCGGAGGGAGTACTCAATCCAGCCGGCTCACCAGTATCTTGTCGATGCGGCGTCCGTCGAGATCGACCACCTCGAAGCGCCAATGGCCCTTCTCGAAGAACTCTCCGACATTGGGCAGATGGTTGAGTTCGGCCAGGATGAAGCCGGCAACCGTCTGGAAATCGGCATCGCGCGGAATGTGGATGCCGAGTTCGTGCGAGAACTCGTCCACCTGCATCCAGCCTGCAACGAGATAGGAGCCGTCGGCGCGCGTGACGATCGGCGGCTCGTCCGCATCTTCCTCCTGGAAGACGCCAGTGATCGCCTCCAGCACGTCGCCAGGAGTAATGATGCCTTCGAAATGGCCGTATTCGTCAAAGACCAGCGCCATGTGGACGCGCGAGGACTTGATCTCCCGCAACACATGCAGGGCATTGGCGGTGTCCATCACCACCGGTGCTTCCTGCACCAGGGCGCGAAGATCCTCGGTGCTGCCGGCGGACAGGAAGTCGACCATATCCTTGACCACGATAACGCCGACGATCGCGTCCGACTCGCCATCCTGAACCGGGAGCCGGGAGCGTTTGGAGGCACGAACCTGCGCGCGAATCTCCTCGGCCGTATCGGAAAGATCGATGACCTCGACCTCGCGGCGCGGCGTCATCAGCGCGCGGGCCGAGCGATCGGCAAGGCGCATCACGCCCGAGATCATCTCGCGCTCGTCGCGCTCCAGCACGCCGGCCGTTTCGGCCTCGGCAATGATGGTGCGAACCTCTTCCTCGGTCACCCTTTCTTCCGACTCGCCCTTCTGCCCGAGCAGCGCCAGCACGGCCTTGCCGGAGACATCGAGCAGGAAGACCAGTGGCGCGCCGATGCGCGACAGGAACGACATCATCGGCGCAACGCGGGCCGCCACCCGCTCGGGATCACGCAGCGCGACCTGCTTCGGGACCAATTCGCCAATGATCAGCGAGAGATAGGTAATGGCGACCACGACCGTTCCGACGCCAAGCCCATCGGAGACAGCGTTGGAGAACCCTTGCTCCATCAACCATTGCGACAGACGCGCACCCAGGGTCGCGCCGGAGAAAGCACCGGACAGGACGCCGACCAGCGTGATGCCGATCTGCACCGTCGACAGGAACCGGCCGGGATGCTCGGCGAGGCGTATCGCCGTCGCGGCCCCCTTGCTGCCTTGATCGCTGAGAACTTTGAGCCGCGCCGGACGGGAGGAGACCACTGCGAGTTCAGACATGGCGAGAAGACCGTTAATGACGGTCAACGCGACGACAATCAGGATCTCGGTTAACAAAACCCGCCCGCAGCATGCAGGGCCGCACTCAATATCGACCTGCTTTCGCGCTCCTTATAGCGCATCGCGACGACTTGGCGATGGGTAAGCTTGAAGTTTGTGATAGCGAAATTTTGGCGGGCGCGAAGAAGCTCCGTGCCTTAACTGTAACGGGGCAGGTGAGATGAATGTTCTACCTAGCCTTCGATGACAGTGTCGATACTTCCGGAGCACGCCGCGAGCCATGACTGATCCACGCCTCTTCGCCCCCGCGACACTGCGCAATCGTGAGCCGATCCTCGATATCCTGCGCAAAATCCTTCCAGCGACCGGTCTGGTCCTGGAGATCGCCAGCGGCTCGGGCGAGCATGTCAGCCATTTCGCCGCCGCCCTGCCGACACTGACCTTCCAGCCCTCGGACCCTGATCAGGATGCGCTCATCAGTACTGCGGCCTGGATCAGGGAAAGCGGGCTCGCCAATATTCGTCCACCCGTTCAGCTCGATGCCGCAGCGGCCGAATGGCCTGTCCGCTCCGCCGATGCCATCATCTGCATCAACATGATCCATATCTCGCCCTTGGCCGCGACGCGGGGGCTGATGACGCAGGCCGGCAAGCTGCTGCCGGAAGGCGCTCCGCTCTATCTCTACGGGCCCTATCGCCGGCCTGGTCGCGCCCTCGAGCCGAGCAACCTCGCTTTCGATGAAAGCCTGCGCGCCCGCAACGCGGAATGGGGCTTGCGCGAACTCGAAGATGTCGTTGCACTGGCCAAACAGGCAGGGTTTGGTGAGCCGGACGTAACCGAGATGCCGGCGAACAATCTGAGCCTGGTGTTTCGGCGTGGACTGCGCGGCTGATCCGCGCAATCGCTGCAAGGCAAACTTGGTGCGGACGGCGGGACTCGAACCCGCAAGCCTTTAGGGCGCAAGATTTTAAGTCTCGTGCGTCTACCAGTTTCGCCACGTCCGCATGGACGCAGCCCTAGCGACAGCAGACGGCGGGCGCAAGCGCCTCAATGCCGGCGAGCGGGCTTGTACCACTCGACGCCGTCAGGATCGACATAGAGCCCCGGCGCAACATCGGAGCCGATGCGCTTCTGCTCCATCGGCACGCGCACGGTGTCGTCACGGTCGCCACGCTTCACATAGGGGCCGCTCTCCTGCGGATCGTGACCGCGCCCGCCTCTCCCGATCGAGCTGGCCTGGCCGATGACGCCACGCCGCCCACCGATCTTGTCCTCGAGTATCGTGATCGAGCGGCCGGTGAAGGCGATCTTCGTCGCGCCCTCGACCACGGGCAGGGCACGGCTCGCAGTTCCCTCCCCGGTGACGCGGATACCGGTGAAGCGCGGCACATAGGTCGCGCCGCCGCGGCCAAAGGAGTCCCAGCCGCCCGTCGAGGAAACCTGTGCACCACAGCGCTTGTGGCTGCGCTCGCACAGGGCGCGCGACGCATAGCGTGGCGCCTTCTCCTCGAATTCGGCCCGGGCATTGCGATAGGCGAAATCGCATTGCGCCGCAGTGAGCCGTCCCGCCTCGATGCATTCGTCCCGCCGCTCGTAGGTCTGGCTCGGCGCCTGCGCCGCGAGATCGGCGGGGCCAGCAAAGGAAAGAGCCGGCAGGAGCGCTGCGATGCGCATCATTGCGACGAGGGAAGAGGCGGCCGTCATGATCATGACTCGGGCATTAACCGTAGAATTATGGCGTCACAGCAGCGCCCGCATCGTCGACGCAAGCTCGCGCGTCGCACCATAGTCGATCTTGCCGTTGCCCAGCACCGGAATCGCGCGTGCGACCAAAATTGCGCGCGGCGTCCACAGCTCAGGGAAGCCCTGCTGTTTCGCCGCCGCCTGCAACGCAGCCTTGTCGGCATCAGGTTTTTCGGTGACCAGCACGAGTTGCTCGCCCTTGCGCACATCCGGTAGCGCGACGACGACATGATTGAACCCGGGCCAGAGGGCCGCCACCATTGATTCCACCGCAGCCAGCGAGACCATCTCGCCGCCGAGCTTGGCGAATCGCTTGGCCCTGCCGCGGATGCTGACGAAGCCGTCCTCGAGCACCACGATGTCCCCGGTATCGTGCCAGCCGCCTTCGGGGGGAGCGACGCGTCCGGGCTCGTCTGCGCTGAGATAGCCCAGCATCACGTTCGGGCCGCGGACGTTCAGCCGCCCGCCTTCGTGAATGCCTTCGACCGGATCGAGCCGCGCCTCGATGCCCGGCAGCAGCTTTCCGACGCTGCCCTCGCGGGTCGCGACCGGGGTGTTGCAGGCGAGCACCGGCGAGCATTCGGTACAGCCATAGCCTTCGAGGATCGTCGTGTCGTAGGGCTGCCACATCGCGCGAGTCTCTGGCTTCACCCGCTCGGCTCCGGCCACGACATAGCGCACGCTCTTCAGATCGTCGGGATCGGCAGCGCGCGCATAACCCTGCAGGAACGTGTCGGTCGAGAACAGGAAGGTGCAACCCATTTCGCCGATCAGCTTCGGCACCTGCTTGTAATGAAGCGGGCTCGGATAGAGCACGACCTTCATGCCGTGCAGCAGCGGCATCAGCAGCCCTGCGGTCAGGCCGAAGGAATGGAAGGCCGGCAGCGCGTTCATGACGATGTCGCGCTCGGAGAGAAAGCCTGCTGCAAGCGCAAAGATCTGGCGGGTATTCGAAACCAGATTGGCGTGGCTGAGCACGACGCCCTTCGGCTTGCCCTCGGTGCCCGAGGTGAACAGCACGACAGCCGGATCATCCGGCTGTCGCTCATAGGCCCGCAGCGCAAATGCCGGAGCGAGACTTTGGATGGCGGCCAGCATCTTGTCGAAACTGGTCAAGTCCCGACGGATATCCTCGAGATAGACGACCCGCCTGCCCTCGCCGAGTGCTGCGATCTCATCGTCGAGTTTGGCCTGGTTGACGAAGCGGCGCGAGGTGACGATCGTCCGCAAGCTGGCGAGTTCGGCCGCGGCCCGCAGGTTCTTCACCCCCGCTGTGAAGTTCAGCAGTGCCGGCACGCGACCGAAGGCAGAAAGCCCGAACAACGTCACGGCCATGCCCTGGACATTGGGCAGCATCAGCCCGACGCGCTCTCCCAGCTCCGTGCCCACGGCGAGCTTTCGTCCGAGAACCAGCGCTCCCAGTACGAGCCGGCCGAAGGTCACTGGCTGGCGCTCGGGATCCTCGAGCGCGACACGTTGCTTGCCATGCCGTGCAACAGCCTGAAGCAGCGCCCGGAACAGCGTGATGCGCGCTGCTTTTGCGTCGAAAGCCGACGCGGTCATGTCGGTGGCGGCCATATCTGGCTCTGCTCCCGGCTGGCGTTTCCTTTGAACGTTCACCGTAGCGGGATGCCGCATGGTTTCAACGCGAATGCGGCGGAGAGCCCCTCGCTCTCCACTCGAATTGCTTTGCATCCAGCCAGATCCAGCACAATGACGTCGGTGCCCATTTGGGGCGCAGTTCCCCGTCGAACGCAAAAGGGCGGTTGCCTTGGTCATTCGCGACCAGGCAACCGCCCATCGATTTGCAGTCCAGGCTGCGCACTGAACGGGCGCGCAGACAGTCGTGGCAGCGTCAGATTGCGGGTTGCAGCCGGGGCTCCAGGACGCCGCGACGCCGGATGGTGTCGACCAAGCCTTGGGTCGCTGCGATGGCGATGAGCAGGATGAGCGCATAGGCCACGAGCAGCCGCGGAGCCGGCACGATGAAGTTGAAATGCGGCATGGCGCCCAGAATCAGCGGCACATACCAGGATGTCGCCGAGACCGTGCCGAAGACCATCATCATCGCAATCTGCTTGCGCGTCAGACCGGCGAAGAGTGACCGCCCGATCTGCTTTTCCATCAGCGGCAGCACCGTATGGTGGATGAAATAGCCGTTGATCGTAAGAACGCCGACGATCGCGATCTTGGCCCAGACCTTCTCATTCCAGAGCTTGACCGGATCAAACACCGCGTAATGCGTCAGGTACAGAATTCCGGAAATCCAGAGCACCGCGAGGCCAGCCGATACGATACCGGTCATGAATTTGACCATTGCAATCTGGTCAGACTTGATCTTTCCGGAAATAAGGAACTTGACGATCACGAGATCGAGGACCGTCGCGGCGCCCAGCCCCAGAATGATGCCGAGCAGATGCATCACCTTGATGGCTGACTTCAGCAACTCCCCAGGCTTGGCGATCAGCAGGCTGAAGGTGATCGGCCGCAGCGCCGAGCTCACGAACTTGGCGGCCGGCGCTGTAACACTGTCCGCGACGATGCTCGAAACAGCATTGGCCTCGGACGCAGGGGGATGATCGGCACTGACCTCTGCCGCGAGAGGATGGTCAGCGATGGCGTCTGCCGCAGCCGAACGCTCGGCACTGACCTCTGTCGCAAGAGGATGATCAGCAATGGTCTCTGCCGCAGACGGACGCTCGGCACTGGCCTCCGCCGGAAGAGCACGACCGGCATCGGTCGCTGGCGCAGGAAGGCGACTGCGATTGGCCGCTGCTACAGGACGACGTCCGGCATTGGCCGCTCCCGCAGCCGCACGATCTCCCGTGAGGCGAAGGCTGCCATCGCGCCGGGGCGGGGCCACTTCCGGTAGATCATTAGCCACCCAATCGCGCGCTGAATGAGATGAGGCTGCCGGAGACGACGAAGCGACTCCGGAGCGGGGCCGGGTTTCGGCACGTGCCTGTGCAATGGCGAAGATGACAACCAGGCAGGTGGCCAGGAGGAACAGCGCTCCAGCGCTGATGCTGCGAGTCTTAAGTTGATGGAATGAAATCATTCCGTCCCTTTCTTTTTTCTTATGATGATTGACAATATAACTCTCCGCGACCCCCTCGTTCGCGGGAACGTCAATCGATCATAGAGAGAAGGATCTCGGACTTATGACCAAGAAGAAGATATGGATAGCGATGATAGGCTTAAGCGCAGGCACAGAGTTGGCGATTTGAACTTGCCGAACCCTGCCGGGCAACCGCTCACTACCCTTGATTTGCGGCAGAAATGTGCACCACAACAAATGTTGTGTCTCAATGAAGCCAAAGCAGAGCAGTGCGAGGGATGGCCGCGCATCCAGGAAACGACGACGCCCCAAGACTTTAGGCAGTTCTCCTCACCCGCATCGCCGCCGCGACTGCGTTCGGTACGATTGGCAGGGCGCCCGCCGGACCTGAACCGCCAGAGCGAGCGCCAAACCCAGATTCCGTCCGGTTCAGATTGCCTCGGCAAGGGTGAACGCGAACGCCGCCGATATCGTCATGGCCACGGGCAGCCAATTCCTGGGCCGCTCCTCGCCAATGGTGAAGAAATTGAGCGGAAAGAGGTGCCGGTGCGCTGCCGTCGTCGAGGCCTCCCGCGGCGCTTCCATGAAGCATTCCTCGTCGAACCATGCCCAATTATCGTCCCAGGTCCAGCAATTGTGCTTGCGGTAGACGGCCGCGACCGCATTGGCGAAGACCTTGTCGGTCGGCAATCTGATGTAATCACCAGGCGCACGCGAGAAATGACGCATCGCCAGGGGCAAGGCGCGTTCAGTGCAGTAATTCGACATCCAGAGCCGAAAGCCGATCTCCTCGCGCAGCAAATTCAGGGCGCGGAACACCTGGATATGCTCTTCATGTCCGTACTCGCCCCAGGGATTATGCGTGAAGACGTTCATCTCGGGCCGCAGGCGCCGTCTCAGCAACTCGCATATGATCTGAAAATTCGCTTCATAGGCCCTGGATACGCTGGCGGCGGCGATGCGCTCGAGCTTCACCGCCGGCAGGGCTGCAACGGACTTGCGGGCGATGCGCGTCATTGCCCGGCGCTCGGCCTCTATGCCGAAACCGATGCCGGCCCCGGTCAGCACGGGATCGGCCCAGTTGGCGCAGCCATAGGCGCCCGACTCGTCCACATCGAGGCAGGTGACGTTGCCGCGGGGATATTCGGCGATCGCGGCAGCCCGCGCTTCACCAATCCCGGGCTTCCCCCAGAAATGGCGGTAGACGATGATGACCTCGTCAGCGTCGCGCAGAATGGAATTGAACCAGAGCAGTTCATCGTCGGGGTGGGCGCCGATGATGACGGAATTCTCCAGAAATCCTGGCCTTTGCTGCATTGCCCTTCCCCTCACCGTCCTGCTCTTCTCATTTCGGGCTGCCATCAGCGAGGTCGCGCTGCAAACTATGCCCCCGGGAAAGGGCACACACCGCCGCGCCTGCCTTCCCCGGCTTGCGCATCGACGCTCGCAGCCCGATCGCCCCCGCCATGACGTAACGGCAAACCATGCAAAAGCTGTTAAGGCGATGACGAACTGGCCGAGACGTTGCCTGCCTCGTGCCGGGCTCCCCCTCCTCCCCAGCGCTCGCCCGACCTGAGTTACCGGGCTTGTACGCGAGGCCTGAAGAAGCAGCGCAGCGGGCAGGCACCATGGTCGCCTTCCACTCTCTGCCAGAGAAAACTCGCGTCGCTGCGCCATGCGCCGCCAACAGCCCCGTCGCCTGTCCACCGCGCTTGTCGCTGTATGTCGACAGCCCGCATATGGCGCTGCTTCGCCGCCCCTCCGAGAGTTTTCGCGTGAACCAAGCCATCCGGCCGCACCCGCTGCCTCTCGCCAGGCAGCAACGCCCCTGGCTCGGCTTTGCCTGCGGCATCCTGGCGGCAGCGATCTGGGGCATTCAGGCCGTGATCTCACGGCAATCAGTCGCGGATGGCATGACCGCTGCCGATGTCACGATCCTGCGCTTTGCAGCCGCCGCGCTTGTGCTGGTGCCCTTCGCGCTCAGGCGCATGAAGCCCTTTCCGGTCGGCAAGCTCGGCTGGCGGCGAGCCCTCATCCTGACCGCGATCGTCGGCCCGACCTACAGCCTGATCCTCGTCGGCGGCGCCCATTTCGCCCCCGCCCTGCATTCCTCGGTCATCTCGCCCGGACTGATCCCGGTCTGCACCGCATTGCTCGCATGGTGGGTGCTCGGCGAGCGCGCGAGCACGGCCCGCCTCGCCGGTCTCAGCGTCATCGTTCTCGGCGTCGCGCTGTTCTCGATGGAGGCCCTCGCCAACACGCCGACGCGCGAAGGCGCCTGGATCGGCGACATGCTCTTCGTGCTGATCGCCCTGCTCTGGTCGGCCTTCGGCCTGCTCTGCCGGCGCTGGGGTGCTGATGCGATCGAAGTCACCATGGCGACATGCCTGCTGTCGGTGCCGCTCCTGCCGCTCGTCGCACTGGTGATGCCCGTGCATCTGGCGCAGGCGGCACTTTCAGCCATAGCGCTCCAGGCGATCTATCAAGGATTGCTGGTCGGCGCCTTCGCGCTGTTTCTCTATACGCAGGCCGTCGCGATCCTCGGCGCCGGGCGGGCGGCCCTGTTCCTGCCGCTGGTGCCGGTCGTCACCGCGCTCGCCGGTGCGCTCCTGCTTGGCGAGCGACCATCCCCGATCGAAATCGCCGGCATGGCCCTCGCAATCACCGGCATGTTGATCGCGCTGCGCGCGCGCAGTCTGGCGTAACGAGCCCCTGCCCGGTCGTTCCAGACACGTTGCTGCGCCCGGAATGACTTCTCAAGCAGCGAAGCCCGGGCTCAGCCCTTGTGATCCTTGGCGATCGGCTCGACATAGGCCAGTCCCATATCCCAGGGAAAATAGATCCAGGTGTCCTGGCTGACCTCGGTCACGAAAGTGTCGACCGTCGGCACCCCGGCCGGCTTCGCATAGACCGTGGCGAAATGGGCATTGGGCAGCATTTCGCGCACGACACGCGCCGTCTTCCCGGTGTCGGTGAGGTCGTCGACCACCAGAACACCCTTCCCCTTGCCGTCACCGATCGCCCTGATCGAGGGAGCGACGTCCTTCAGCACCTTGAGCTCGGACTGGTTCTTGTAGTCGTGGTAGCTCGCAACGCAGACCGTCTCGATCAGGCGCAAGCCCAGTTCGCGGCAGATGATCGCCGCCGGTACCAGACCACCGCGGGTGATGCAGACGATGGCCTCGAAGGGCCCCTTTTCGGCCAGCCGCCAGGCGAGCGCGCGCGCGTCGCGATGGAACTGATCCCAGGAGACGGGGAAGGCCTTGTTGGAGGTCGGTTCGGCCATTGGGGGCTCCGGAGCGGCTGTCACGGTTTCTGTGACAATCCGGAAAGCCTATAAGCGGGGCGCTGGCAAGAGGCGCGTTCCGCTTCATCCCCAATCGGTCGTGTTTCAGCGGGTGTCAGAACTCCGACCAGCCATCGGCAGTGCCTCCTGACACGACGCGCCTCAGCTTCGGCACCCCCTCGGCAGGCGGCGAAGGCGGAGCGGGAATGGACCTGGTGAGATGTGGCGCCCTCCGCACGATCTGGCGCGCAATCACGGACTCGAAGCCTGGTCCGCCATCTTGCAGCCGGAATGCTGCGACCATCGCGCTCAAGCGCTCGGTATCCTGCCTCAGCTCCTGCGCCACCTTCGCACTCTCATCGGCAAGCAGGGCGCTCTGCTGGGTGATCTCGTTCATATGAGCGACGGTCCTGGCCATCTCATCGATACCATTGGCCTGCTCGGCCGTTGCTTCCGAGATTTCGTTGACCGTCGAGGCGACGCGGCTCGCAGCCGAGACGATCTCCTGAAGCGTCGCGCCGGCATTCTTCACCAGACTGACGCCGGTATGGGATCTGCTCGCTCGAATTGGCGATCAGGGGCCGGACACATGCAGCCCGCACCGACACCGTTCCCCCCGGAACCGCCGCGTCGACATGAGCGCTGCCGGCAAGCCGACCGCAAGTTGAGGGTAAATTATGGCGGTTTATAAATGGTTCAAAATACACAATTAGCGCTGCATTCACAGCAAGAAATACATCGAAAACTATAGATTTTTATTCATATAGACATAAGATCGATTGACTCTGGCAATTATCAAAAGAAACCAATCTAATAAAAAGAACATCTCCAAATATATAATCAAAAATAACTCAAAAAATGAAAGACGTCACCGACGTAATCGAGCGCGTTCATGCTCGACCATCTGCTTCACCGCCGCCATCGCCTGATCTAATTTCTCAGGATCGCGCGAGCGCACCACGACATTCGTATCAGGACCAGTCTCGGACCAGAAGGGATAGGAGCCGATCGCGACCTGCGGATGAGCCTGAGCGATCTCGCCGAGAGCCGTGCCGATATCGCCTTCACGCAGCCCTGCCCGCACCGTGTCGGACAGAATGCGCGTTCCGGTCTTGAGAGTGGGTCCGACCACGTCGAGCATCGCCTGCATGATCGCCGGCACGCCCGCCATGACGATGACATTGGCGATGATGAAGCCCGGAGCCTTCGAGACGGAGTTCGCAATCAGCTCCCCGCCCTCGGGAATGCGCGCCATGCGCATGCGCGCTTCGTTGAGCTGGTCCGGCGGAAAGCGCTCAGACAGCATCGCGACCGCGCGCGGATCGACATTGATCGGCACGCCGAAAGCCGCAGCGACCGAGTCGGCCGTGATGTCGTCATGGGTCGGGCCGATGCCGCCCGTGGTGAAGACATACGTATAGCGAGAGCGCAATGCATTGACCGCAGAGACGATCTCGTCGAGGGAATCGGGCACGACACGAACCTGGCGCAACTCGATGCCGATATTGGTCAGATACTCGGCGATGTAGCCGATATTCTTGTCCTTCGTCCGCCCCGACAGGATCTCGTCGCCGATCACCAGGATTGCGGCCGTGACGGGTGGACGATTCAGCGGTGCGTCGGTCATGGCCGGCTCCTCCAGATGCCGGACGGCAAGACATGCCGCCAGCTCGTGACGATGATGCTGATCCGCCGCCCACTCATGCCGCGCCGGGGTCGGAGCGCCGCGACATGAGCTTTCCTGATCACGCTTTAGAGCTAGGACCTTGGCGCAAACGGCTCAAGCGGCAGAAACGCCGTGTGTGGCCTGCCCGCCATGCATGAGGCGCTGAACAGCAGCGAAAACGTCAGCCGCGCTTGCGTTCGAAGATGAGGTTGAGGCGGGTCTGTGCCGTTAGCACGTAACCGCTCGCGGTCAGCAAGGCGATGAGATCGCTCTGCCAACGGTTACGCGAATCCTCGATGATGATCAGCTCTGGCCAGAGCGCTTCGGGCGCATCGCGCAAGAACGGCTCGAGGATCAGGTCCTCGGCCCCCTCGACATCGAGCTTGACCGCGTCGAGGCGGTCATAACCCTCGTTCTCCATCAGGGCGAGCAGTGTCGTCGCGGGCACGCGAACCGTGCTGCCGGTGCTGGAGCGCAGGATGCGAACACTGGACTCGCCACGGTTGGACGGGTCGAGAAACAGCGTCAGCTCGCCTGGCTTGTCGGCCAACGCGCAAGCAATGGCCTTGACCGAGCCAAACGGATTTTGCGCGATATTGAATGTCAGGCGCGAAAAGATCTCGGGCTGCGGCTCGACCGCCAGGATCCGCGCTCCCGGCCCGGCTGCCGCCGCAACGCAAAGTGAATAGGCGCCAATATTCGAGCCGATATCGATGAAGCGGAAGCCTTCGCGCTGGCGTGCCCGCCCCGTCAGCAATTCCCGCTCGAAACGATCGAAATATTGCGGCGTGAACAATACGCGCTTCTCGCAGACATTCCCGTCTGGATAGAGGCGCATCTGGACGCCAAGCGCCTCGATATCGACCGGCTGGCCCGCGAGCGAACTCAACCCGATGCGGCGCAGCGCATAGGCGAATTTGCGGCCGAGGTAGCTGTCCGGAGCCCCGCGTGTCCAGTTGATGATCCGGGCCACGAGGCCCTGAGGTGCGAAAGCGCCGTAGGGACGGGCTTCCGTCGATTGGATGTCGTTCATTGCCATTGCAGCGCCTGATACACGTCAAAGCCGTCACGCGCCAGCAACTTGATCGATCCAGAGGCCCTGGCGCCTCCGCCCCGCCACGGCCCAGCCTGGCGTTCGCGGATCATGTAGCCTGCCTCCGTGTCGAGCTCGAAAACAGCAAGCCGCAACGCCGTGTCTAGGCTATACAGAAGCCTGTTGTCCGGAGTGCTGGGGTGCTCGGGAGACTGATCATGGTAAGCTGGCGACCCGATCCTTCCTTTTACTCTTCGCCGCGGCTGGCTGCCAAGGCGCCCGCCGAGCGGCTGGCCTACGTGGCATCTTTCGATCCGGAGCGCAGAAGGCCCGACGCGATCGCCGTCGTCGACGTCGACCCCGCTTCTTCCAGCTATGCTCAGATCGTCGGCCAGGTCGAGATGCCGAATACCGGCGATGAGCTGCACCATTTCGGCTGGAATGCCTGCTCGTCCTGCCTGTGCCCGAACGCGCCGCACCCCCATATGGAGCGACGCTACCTCATCGTTCCCGGCCTGCGCTCGTCGCGACTTCATATCATCGACACCCGCCCCGACCCGAGGAAACCGACAATCGTACGGGTCATCGAGCCCCAGGAGATCGCCGAGAAGGCCCGGTATTCACGGCTGCACACCATTCATTGCGGGCCGGAGGGCATTTACGTGAACGCGCTCGGCAATGCCGAAGGCAAGGAACCCGGCGGCATCTTCCTGCTCGACCCCGTCAGTTTCGACGTGCTTGGACAATGGGAGATGGACCGGGGCCCCCAGAAGCTCGCCTATGATTTCTGGTGGCATCTTGGCCACGACACCATGGTGACCAGCGAGTGGGGTACACCGGATACGTTCGAGAATGGGCTGGTTCCGGAAGTACTCCTCGGCAGCAAATACGGGCGGCGCCTGCATTTTTGGGACCTGCACACGCGGAAGCATCAACAGGAGATCGATTTCGGCGAGGAGCATCAGCTCGTCTTCGAACTGCGCCCGGCCCATGACCCAAGGAAGGCTTATGGCTTCGTCGGCTGCGTCATCAGCCTGAAGGATCTCTCCGCCTCGATCTGGACCTGGTATCGCGAAGGCTCGAAATGGGCCGTCAGGAAAGTCATCGAGATCCCGGCGGAGCCGGCCGATCCCGATCTCCTGCCGCCGGTCCTGAAGGGTTTCAAGGCCGTCGCCCCCCTTGTCACGGACATCGATCTCTCGATGGACGATCGCTACCTCTATGTCTCGTGCTGGGGCACCGGCGACATGATTCAATACGACGTGTCGGATCCGTTCAAACCTGTGGAAACCGGAAGGGTCCGCATCGGCGGCATCGTTTCCCGCACTTCCCACCCTGGAGCGAAGAACGGCCAACTCAACGGCGGCCCGCAGATGGTCGAGATCAGTCGCGACGGTAAGCGGGTCTATTTCACCAACTCGCTCTACGGGGCCATCGACCCGCAGTTCTATCCCGATGGAATTGACGGTTGGATGGTGAAACTCGATGTCGCAGAAAAGGGCGGCATCCGCTTCGACGACAGGTTCTTCCTCGACTGGCCCAAAGGGCACCGACCTCACCAGGTCAGGCTGGAGGGTGGCGACTGTTCGTCCGATTCCTATTGCTATCCCTGATGCCCCTGGTGCCGGATGCTCCGACGGGAGGCTGACATGTCGCCTTGGCTCGTGCTCGCCGGGCTCGGGGCCTTTCATGGCCTGAACCCGGCCATGGGCTGGCTCTTTGCAGTTGCGCTCGGACTGCACCGCGAGAGCCGCCGCGTGCTCTGGCTGTCGCTCCTTCCGATCGCATTGGGGCACGCGGCCTCGGTCGCCGTGATGGTCGCAGCGGTTGTTGTCGTCGGGACCATCATCGACCACGAAGCACTGCAAAGGGTTGCCGGCTTTCTGCTTCTAGGCTGGGCGACCTCCCATGCCTTCTTCGGACACAGGCATCGCGTTCGCGTCGGCATGCAGACAGGGCTTGCCGGACTCGGCGTCTGGTCATTCCTGATGGCGACCAGCCACGGTGCCGGCCTGATGCTGGTGCCAGTCATCATCCCGCTCTGCCTCGCTGCCACACCGGCACGGGAACTGACCGCCATGGGGTCGCTGCCCGTTTCGCTGGCCGCCATCGGCCTGCATATGGCCGCAATGCTCGCGGTAACAGCTGCAATTGCTGCCATCGTTTACGAATGGCTTGGTCTGGCGTTTCTGCGGCGAGGCTGGATCAATCTCGACACGCTCTGGATCATCGCTCTGGCGGCGACCGGTCTCAGCCTGATCATCTGAGCACCGCCAAAGCGCGGCCCCGGCTGCGCAATCATCTTGCGCAGCCGGCCAAACGCAATAGATATGATGGGCAAGGAGCTTCTTGCCCATCATGACATTCGACGAAAATCTGGGACGGGCGCGGATGCGCGAGCCGGCCATCAAACTTCATGGCCCCGAAGCCTTTGCGGCCATGCGCAAGGCCGGCCGCCTGACGGCAGAAGGCCTCGACATGCTGGGCGAGCACGTCCGGCCTGGCGTCACCACGCAGCGCCTCGACGAGCTTGCCTTCCAGTTCGCCATGGACAACGGCGCCTACCCGGCGACCTTGTTCTATCGCGGCTACACAAAGTCGATCTGCACTTCGATCAATCATGTGGTCTGCCACGGCATCCCGGACGACAAACCCCTGCGCGAAGGCGACATCCTCAATATCGACTACACGCTGATCGTCGATGGCTGGTATGGCGATTCCAGCCGGATGTATGGGGTCGGCGACATTCCCCGCAAGGCCGAACGGCTGGTCGAAATCACCTATGAAAGCCTGCTCCGCGGTATCAAGGCCGTGCGCGCCGGCGCGACGACCGGCGATATCGGTTTCGCCATCCAGCGCTATGCGGAGGCTGAGCGTTGCTCGGTGGTGCGCGATTTTTGCGGCCACGGCCTGGGCCAGGTCTTTCACGATGCACCCAACATCCTGCATTACGGCAGCCCCGGCGAAGGCGTCTTGCTCAAGCCCGGCATGCTTTTCACCATCGAGCCGATGATCAACCTCGGCAAGGCGGGTGTGAAGGTGCTTTCCGACGGCTGGACGGCGGTAACCCGCGACCGTTCGCTTTCGGCCCAGTTCGAGCACACGGTTGGTGTCACCGAGACCGGCTGCGAGATCTTCACACTGTCGCCGGCAGGCCGCGACAATCCGCTCGCGGCACGATGAAGCAAGAGGGCGGTCAGCGCGGATCACAAGTCCCGCTGCCGGAAGAACCCACGGCCGTTGCGGTGCCGCATTATCACGGCCATCGCCAGCGGCTTCGCGACCGCTTCCAGGAGTCGGGCTCCGACGCCCTGCCCGATTACGAGTTGCTCGAACTCCTGTTGTTCCGCTCGATCCCGCAGCGCGACGTGAAGCCGCTCGCCAAGGATCTGATCCAGCGCTTCGGCTCTTTCGCCGAGGTGCTTGGCGCGCCGGCCGCGCGATTGACTGAGGTCAAGGGCGTCGGCGCGGGCGTTGCGCAGGATCTCAAGATCGTCGCGGCCGCCCTGCAGCGCATGGCGAAGGGAGCGGTGGCAAAACGCCCGGTGCTGTCGTCCTGGTCGGCGGTTCTCGACTATTGCCGAATGGCGATGGCCTTTGCCGAACGCGAGCAGTTCCGCATCCTCTTCCTCGACAAGAAGAACGCGCTGATCGCCGACGAGGTCCAGCAGACCGGAACTGTCGACCACACTCCCGTTTATCCCCGCGAGGTGATGCGCCGCGCCCTGGAACTCTCCGCAAGCGCGATCATCCTCGTGCACAATCATCCATCAGGCGACCCGACGCCATCGGGCGCCGACGTGAAGATGACGCGCGAACTCGTCGATATCGCAAAGCCCCTCGGCATCGTGATCCACGACCACGTCATCGTCGGCCGCGATGGCCATGCGAGCTTCCGGGGGCTCGGGTTGATCTAAGGCATCGGCCCGAAAAGTGGATTGCGGATTTCGGTAAAATCGACGCAATCACAGAAGGTTAGATCCTCTGGTCAGATACGATATCCGATCAGAGGATCTAGGCGGCGTGGAGCCTCGAGCCGCCTAGATCCGTGAACACCATCTGTCTCAGGTCTGGCGGAACTGAGCACCGAACTCCCTCATGTGGCCGACATAGTAATCGGGATCCAGGATCGACTCCGGCAGATAGAGGCCCGGCTGCGGAGCGGCGCCGCCTGCGAGCCCCAGCATCCTTTCGACGGCGAGCGCGACGCCAAGTGCAGTCAGGGGAGCCTGGCCATCGGGATGGACGATCTCGTGGCGCATCGTGCTGCGTTCGCCATTCCTGAGCACGCCGTCGATCGCGATCGTGATTTCGGTCGAGAAGGGCTCGCCGCGCCGGCGGCTGGCGGATTCGGAGAAGGCAAGGTCGAGCCGCACCGATCTGGCATTGGTCACCGCGGCCAGGCTGACGATATCGAGTGGAGAATAGGCGGTTGCCTCGAGCTCGACACCGTCGACGCTACGATAGCGCGCCTTGGCATCCTCGCCATTGACCCAGCTGAACTTGCCTCCGGTCAGCGTCAGCGCAGCCGGTGCCGCTCCCGTGATGCGGTTGTAGTCCGTCAAGGCCGCCGGGCCACCCATATCCTGCTCGTCGAGCAGTGCGCCGATCGCAATGGAATCGATCGTGCGGAAATCCTTGGCAAAGACCAGGGCCGGAAAAACCGCGGCGCCAGCCAGCCACTGGCTTGCGAGAAGCACCGGCGCCTTCGTCGCCGCGTGAATGAACTGAGCGACTTCCGGACCGATCTCGAAGGTGCCGCTCGACACGCTGATATAGGGGATACCGTGATCCTGCGCGTAGCGCATCGAGTTCAGGCCATCGTCCTTCACGAAGACGACGATGGCGCTGTACTGCGCTCCCTCCGGCTGGCCGAGATCCCGGCGGTCGAGATCGACCCGTGTCGCAATCGCGCGCCCGACCTTCTGAGCAACCACCTGCGCCTTGGCGAGATCGCGCCCGCCGATGGCGATCGGCAGGTCGAATTGCAGGCGGCGCAGCGCTGCGGCCGCCTGGCCGCCGACGACGCCCGATCCTCCAATGATCAGGACGGGGCGTTGGAGGGTAGACATGGACAAGTCTCCTGTTGAATGCCAAGCGGCGATCGGCTTATTGATCACCTACCAAGAGTAAGTTACTTTTAGTAGGATTGCGCCGCTGCATTGTCAACTGCGCTGCAAAGGGAGAAGCGGAGACGCCGATGTCGACGGGACCTGCGAAGAAGCTGTCCAGGATGGAACGCCGCGAGCAGTTGCTCGATTGCGCCATGACGATGGTGCGCGAGGGCGGCGCAGATGCGCTGACGCTCGGGCGCCTTGCCGAATGGGCCGGCGTCAGCAAGCCGGTGGCCTATGATCATTTCGGCACGCGCGAGGCATTGATGATCGCGCTCTATCGCCGGATCGACGAACAACAGGGCGGAGCGCTGGCGGAGGCTCTCGGCCAGTTGGAACCGCGCCTCGACAAGGTCGCCCGCGCCGTCGCCGAATCCTATCTCTCCTGCGCAACGTCGATCGGCCCGGAATGGCACTCTCTTTCAGCCGCCCTCAAGGGCACGGAAGCGATGGAGGCCGTTCAGCGGGAGCTCGTCGACGGCTATATCTCGCTCTATCGCGAGGCGCTGGCTCCTTATGCCGGCCAGCTCAGCGCAGAGGACCTGCACCTGTGCTGTGTCGCGATCCTCGGAGCGGCCGAATCCGTGTCGGGCGAGGTGCTGCGCGGCAGGGCCAATGAGGCAGGAGCGACCGAATTGCTGGCCGCGCTGATCGTCCGGCTGGTCCAGTCGAGCGGCGCATCTTAGGCCAAGACGCGTCGTAAATCGCGCCATCCCGTACCAGGCCCAAAGCGCCAAGGACCACCTGCACCTGGGCCACGTCGCAATCGGCCCGGATGCTGCCCAAGGATTGGGCACGGGTCGATTTATCCGTGATCAAGCGCCCCCTTTCCGAACCGTCACGAATGCGCATAGGCTGGCCAAAATGGGGAAAGACGCCTGACATGGTCGCCTTCGACGAAATGACCGGTACCGGTACCGAATTGCGGCCCGCCTACGAAGCGCTTGATCGTTGGTTGAAGGAAGCCCCACCCGAAATGCTGGCTCTGCGGCGCAGCCAGGCTGAACTCTTCTTCCGGCGCATCGGGATTACATTTGCCGTCTATGGCGACGAAGAATCCACCGAACGACTGATCCCGTTCGACATCATCCCGCGCGTGCTGACCAAACCGGAATGGGCCAAGCTGGAGAAGGGCCTGCGCCAGCGCGTCACTGCTCTGAACATGTTCCTCGCCGACGTCTACGGGCCGAAGGAATGCCTGAAGGCCGGGATCATTCCGCCGGACCTGGTCTACCGCAACGCCTGCTACCAGTTGGAGATGGTCGACTTCCAGGTGCCGCACGGCATTTACTGCCACATCGCCGGCATCGACATCGTGCGCGTCGATGCCGACACATTCTATGTGCTCGAAGACAATGCCCGCACCCCCTCCGGGGTCTCCTACATGATGGAGAATCGCGAGGTGATGCTCCGGCTCTTCCCGGAGCTCTTCGCGATGCACCGCGTCGCACCGGTCGACAACTATCCCGACCAGTTACTCGCGACCTTGCGCTCGGTCGCGCCGCGCAGCGCCTCGTCAGATCCGACGATCTGCCTGCTCACGCCCGGACAGTATAATTCGGCCTTCTACGAGCACTCATTCCTCGCCGACAAGCTCGGCGTCGAGCTGGTCGAGGGCTCGGACCTGCTGGTCAAGGACGATGTCGTCTACATGCGCACGACGCAGGGGCCGAAGCGTGTCGATGTGATCTACCGCCGCATCGACGACGACTTCATCGACCCGCTGGTCTTCCGCGGGGATTCGGTGCTTGGCGTGCCCGGCATCATCGGCGCCTACAAGGCGGGAAATGTTACGCTCGCCAATGCGGTCGGCACCGGCGTCGCCGACGACAAGGCGGTCTACAGCTACATGCCGGAGATCGTGAAGTTCTTCACCGGCGAGGAGCCGATCCTGAAGAACGTCCCGACCTTCCGCTGTCGCGAGCCGGAGGCCAACGCCTATGTGCTCGACAATCTCGACAAGCTCGTCGTCAAGGAGGTCAACGGCTCCGGCGGCTATGGCATGCTTGTCGGCCCCCACGCCAACAAGGCCCAGATCGAAGCCTTCCGCAAGAAGCTGAAGGCGCAGCCGGAAGGCTTCATCGCGCAGCCGACGCTGGCGCTCTCCACCTGCCCGACCTTCGTCGCCTCCGGCGTCGCACCGCGGCATGTCGACCTGCGGCCCTATGTGCTGTCCGGCGCCAACGGCATTTCCTGCGTGCCCGGCGGCCTCACCCGCGTTGCGCTGAAGGAAGGCTCGCTCGTGGTCAATTCAAGCCAGGGCGGCGGAACAAAGGACACCTGGGTGCTCGATGCATGATGGCAACAGCGCATTTCCGCATTCCCGCTTCCAGGACGCAGCCCCGCGCATTGCGAAAAGGCCGGATCTGACCATGCTCTCCCGCACCGCCGACAGCCTCTACTGGGTCTCCCGCTACGTCGAGCGCGCCGAATATCTCGCCCGCATCCTCGATGCGACGATGCGGCTCACCAACTTGCCCTCGTCCTATGGCGGCGCCGGGACCGAATGGCACAGCGCAGTCGCGACCGCCGGTTGCGAAGAGACCTTCGCCAAGGCCTATGGCGAGGCAAATGAGCGCAATGTCTGCGATTTCCTCACCTTCAACCCGGATAACCTGTCGTCGATCCGCAATTGCTTCGCGCTTGCCCGCTCCAATGCCCGTGCGGTACGCACCGCGCTCACCTCGGAAATGTGGGACGCGCTGAACAGCGCCTGGCTGGAACTGCAGCGCTTCGAGAAGAAGCGCATGGACCGCGAGGAGTTCGCCCGATTCCTCGACTGGGTGAAGAACGTCTCGCTGGTCTTCGACGGCTCGGCCTACCGGACCATGCTACGCGACGACAGCTACTGGTTCTCGCGTCTGGGCGTCTATATCGAGCGCGCCGACAACACCGCTCGCATCCTCGACGTGAAATACCATGTGCTGCTGCCTGAGAGCGAACAGGTCGGCGGCTCGCTCGACTACTTCCAATGGACGACGGTGCTCCGCGAGGTCTCGGCACTGACTGCCTATCACTGGGTTTATCGCGAGGCCGTGAAGCCGCAGCTGATCGCCGATCTGCTGATCCTCAACCGCCGGATGCCGCGCTCGCTCGCCGCCTGCTACGAGAACATCTCACGCTTCCTCGACGCTCTCGGCGATGCCTATGGCCGGCACGGCCCGGCTCAGCGCCAGGCCCGCAAGACGCTGGCAAGCCTTTCGAACGCGCGCATCGACTCCGTCTTCCAGCACGGGCTGCACGAATTCATCGAAGATTTCATCAGCGAGAACGGACGCCTCGGACTCACGATCTCGGAGCAGTATCTGCAATAATGAACGCGGCGGGCTCGCCTGCCCGCCCGCAGAACACTAGATATGGACCGGAAACCAACGCGCCCGTCGAGACAGCGATCGCCCATGCGGATCAGGATTTCCCACTCGATTACCTATGCCTATGACGAGCCCGTACGCCAGCTGACGCAGATTCTGCGGCTAACCCCGCGCGATCATGACGGCCAGCATGTGATGTCCTGGCGTATCGAACCGACCGTCGACGGCAATCTGCGCGCAGGCCAGGATGCGCATGGCAACATCGTCCATACCTTCTCGGCCGATGGCCCGATCTCGGGTCTCGCGATTCATGTCGGCGGCGTCATCGAGACCCTGGATCTCGCCGGTGTCATTCGCGGAACGATCGAGCGCGTGCCGCCCGAAGTGTTCCGGCGCGATACCTTGCTGACGACGCCCGACGATGCCTTGCGCGACTTCGCCGTCGCGGCAACGCGCGCCGACTCGACACCGCTCGCCAAGATGCACGCGTTGACTGAAGCGCTGCACGACTTGCTTGCCTGCGACCGTTCCGGCCAGCGTACCGGCGTAGGGGCGGCAGCCGCCTTCGAGGCCCGCGGCGGCATCCCGCAGGATCTCACGCATGTCTTCATGACCTGCGCGCGCCAGCTCGGAGTTCCGGCTCGCTACGTCTCCGGCTATGTCGCGCAATCCGATGCCCTGCCCGAGGCGGAAGGGGCTCATGCCTGGGCCGAGGCCTATCTCGAAGATTATGGCTGGATCGGATTCGATTGCGCCAATGGCTTGTGCCCGATCGACACTCATGTCCGCATCGCGGCCGGCCTCGATTTCGCCGATGCGGCGCCTGTCCGCGGTGCACGCAAGGGCGGCAGCGGCGAAAACCTCGCCGTGCTGGTCAGCGCCCGCGCTGCCAACGCGCAGCTCGCCAATCAATAAGTAAAGCGATTGCGACCGCCACAGCAGCCAGAGGGCGGCCCGATCAGGATTTCCCGGCGCGCATGAACGCGCCTGGACCGGCAAGCTGAAGGAACCAACTCCGTGACCTATTGTGCCGGACTTCTCGTGCAGGACGGACTCGTGATGATCGCCGACACCCGCACCAACGCCGGGCTCGACGACATCTCGACCTTCCGCAAGCTGCATGTCTTTTCCTGGCCGGGCGAACGCAGCTTCGCACTGGCGACGGCAGGCAATCTCTCCGTGACCCAATCGGTGGTGAGCCTGCTTCATGAGGGACTCCTCAATCCCGACACCGGAGAACTCGATACGCTCCAAAGCGTTGGCTCGATGTTTAGGGCAGCGCAGCTCGTCGGTCGCGCCGTCCGCACCGTCAGGGAGATGGACGGCCCGGCTCTGGCGGAGGCCGGGCTGAAATTCGATATCTCTCTCCTCTTTGGAGGCCAGATCATGGGCCAGCCCATGCGGCTCTTCATGGTCTACGGCGCGGGAAACTTCATCGAATGCGGCATGGACGCGCCCTTCCTCCAGATCGGCGAGCACAAATACGGCAAGCCGATTCTGGACCGCGCCGTAACCTTCAAGACCCATCTCTACGATGCGCTGAAGGTTGGTCTGATCTCGATGGATTCGACGATGCGTTCGAATCTCGGAGTTGGCCTGCCGATCGACCTGATCGTGATGCGGCGAGATGGCGAAGAACCCGAGCTCAATCGGCGTATCGAGGCGGGGGAGCCCTATTTCCACGACCTGCGCGAGCGTTGGTCCGCGGCACTGCGCGCAGCACATCAGGCGATCCCGCGACCTCCTTACGGACCATCCGGAGGTTGAAATTTGATGTCTGCCGGCCCGTTTAGCAACCGGATATCAAGAATCGGCTGCAAAGGTGCAGGTTCCGACGGTTCTGAGACCCTTGATGCATTCGCCCTCTGTCGCGAAGACGACCAACGCGGACTCCTCGGCGCGGATGCTCACCAGCACCGTGACGACGCTCGCCTGTGCCTTTTTGCTGGTCATGGCTGCAGCGATCACCGTCGTCCTAACGATTGCGCATAACGCGAATACCGTCGAAGCGACCCGTCAGCGCGACCGGATCGAGGCCGCGATGGAGAACCAGCTCCGACTGCGGCGCCTGCGGTTGGAAAGCCTGGCATCGACCGGAACGCTTCAGGCGGCCTTCCACCCAGCGATTCCGGCGGCAGCACTCAGATGGGCCTTCACGAAGCTGAGCCAGCGCTTCGAGGAATTTGACGGCGTCTATCTCGTCACCAAGAGCGGCCGCGTCCTGGCAGGCGTCGAGAACCATGCCGAAGCCTATCAGGCGGGCTACGAGGGCCTGCGCCTCTTCGATCCCACGCTCCCGAGCCCGTCACAAAACCCCGTGAACGACAATGCAGCCGCTCGCGCAGGGTTCATGTCGGGCTTCCGTTCGAGCCTGATCTATGATGGCCACGAAGTCCTGGCCATTCTGACGGCCGATCTCGAGCAGGTTCTCAATCTTCACCTCATGAAGGAGGACGCGCCGGTCAACCTCATCGGCTATCGGCGTGTGACGAGCACGATCCTCGACGAGATGGCCATGCGCTATCGCATCAACGGCCTGCGCATCACCCGGACGCTGCCCGCCAATCCCTTGGTGCGCCGCGACCTCGCCGCCCCCGACGGCGTCACCAAGGCCTGGTTGACCTGGACACCGGAGCGCCCCGGGGATGCCATGATCCGGCAGTTCATCTGGGCGCTGGCGGCAGCCGGTCTTATCTTCGCAGGCATTCTGCTCTATGCGATCCGCCGTCTGCGCGGAGCGGCCAATGAAATCCGGCTGCGCGAAGTGCAGATCCAGCGCCTGGCCGCACAAGACGAACTGTCGCTTCTGCCCAACCGTCGGACCTTCGATCTCAGGCTCGACCAGGAGCTGGCCCAGATCAGCCGGACCAAGATGGGATTGTCAGTACTCCTGCTTGATCTCGATCGCTTCAAATCCGTCAACGATACCTACGGCCACAAGGCCGGCGACGAACTGATCCGGCAGGTCGCGGAACGACTCGCAGGCGTCATGCGCACTGGCGATACCGTCGCCCGCATCGGCGGCGATGAATTCGGCATCATCCAGACCAATCTGCATGATGCCAGTGGCAGCGCCGTACTGGGAGAGCGCATTCTCGAAGCGCTGACGCGCCCCTTCAACCTGATGGGCATCGACACCGTGATCGGCTGCTCGATCGGCATCGCGCTCGCTCCCCAGGACGGGCACGACCGCGAGACCCTGCTCAGACTGGCCGATACGGCGCTCTACCAATCCAAGAACGAGGGCCGGAACCGCTACTCCTTCTTCGAGCCGCGTATGAACCGCGCGCTGCAGATGAAGCGCGTGGTCGAAGAAGACCTGCGCAAGGCGATAGCAAGGGACGAGCTGCAGCTGCATTTCCAGCCGCAGGTCTCCGTCGACGGGACCGTCATCACCGGTGTCGAGGCCCTCGTGCGGTGGCCACACCCGCTCCATGGCATGGTGCCGCCCTCGGAGTTCGTCGCGATAGCCGAGGAGCGCGGGCTGATCGTGCCGCTGAGCGAATGGGTGCTGCGCCGCGCCTGCCTCGAGGCAAAGCACTGGCCGGAGTTGCGGCTTGCCGTGAACGTCTCGCCGGTGCAGTTCCGCCACAAGGATTTCGTCCAGAACACCATCCGAATCATCGAGGAAACCGGGTTCGACCCGAGCCGTCTCGAGCTGGAACTGACCGAAGGCGTCGTCGTCGAGGACGCCGACGCCGCCGAGGCCGCGCTGATGGATCTGCGCGCCTATGGTGTCGGCCTCGCGCTCGACGATTTCGGGATTGGCTATTCCAGTCTGATCTATTTGCGGCGCTTCGCCTTCGACAAGATCAAGATCGACCGGTCCTTCCTTGAGTATATGGAGACGACCGGCGAATCCGCGATTCTCGTTCATTCGATCGTGCATCTCGGCCGGGCTCTCGGCCTGCGGGTCTGCGCCGAGGGCGTCGAGACGCCCGAGCAGCATCGTTTCCTGCAGGCAATCGGTTGCCACGAACTACAGGGCTTCCTGTTCTCCAAGGCGGTCCCGCCTGAGGAGATCGAGCGGCTGCGCGCCCTCGACATGCCATTCGCAGCCAGTCTCGTTGCGGCCTGACGACGCCGTTCGTCAGAACAGTTCGGAAATTCCGCTGACGATCGCGTAGGCAAATCCAGCGCTCAGGACAAGGCCGCCAATACCGACCAGCGTCCCCGCGATGATGAACAGCCCGTCGCGCTCGACCAGACCCAGTCCCACCAGGCACACGGCAAGACCGAGCGGGATCTGTCCGATGAACGGTGCCGACACCACGAGGCCAAGCGCGAGGATCAAGATCAGCAGGCCCAGGATCGGGACCGCGACCGTCCCTCCCAGCATCGTCAGTCGCGGCCGCGAAATCCGTTCCAGCCGGACCAGCGGAGGCAGCGCGCGCGACACGGCCTTCGCCAATTCCGGTTTGCCGATCGTTTTGCCGAGCAGCCCCTCGGGCAACCAGGGCATCGCGCGCCCGGCCAGCATCTGCGCCGCTACGAAGGCAAGCACGAGCCCGCAGACCAGCGGAATGGGCGGTGGCATAGGCAGGCAATTCGGTAGCCCGAGCAGGACCACGAGCAGTGCGTAGGTCCGATCCTTCAGAGCTGCGACGATGGTTCCGACGGGAATACGCTCACCGGGTAAGGTCGCGAGAGCCGTCAGCAGTCCGGATGTGCGCAAGGGCGATGACAAGCGTGATGGTCTGCCATTGGGGAGCTGCGACCTAGCACGCTCGCCCTTTGCCCAACAAGCGCCCTTGGCGCAGACGCTCAATGCAGCGTCAGCACGCCGTTCACGTTCACGATCTCGGCCGGCCTGAGCAGACGCGAATGCGCGACGACCACTGAATGCAGCGGCCCGTCGAGCTCACGACGCCAGAAGTCGAGGAAATCGCGGAGCACCGGAAAGCGCGGCGCCACATCGTAATGCTGCCAGATGAAGGTCTGCAGCACACTGGGATGATCCGGCATGCGATAGAGGATCGTCGCCGTGGTCAGCCCGTAGCCCTTGAGCTGCTTTATGAAGTCCTCTGATACCATCGCCCCCTCCCTCGTCGCGATGCGATGAAAGTGTAGCCGATTTCTTGAGGCTGCGCCTGCCTGGTTAACAAAAGCTTGCAAAACCAATGCCAAAGCGACCGCATATCGCGGGTACCTACGACCATCCTTGGTCGCCGCTGCGCGAGCGGGCGCCTCCGCATCGCTGCGCGTATCCGAGTTACAACCTACGGCCCCTGGGCAATGTCGCGGCTGCCTGTGCTCTATCCCGTCAGTGCCTTCAGGGCCTCGGGCGTATCGACATCGATCGCAATCGCAGGATCGTCGAGCGGCACCTCCACGACCGACTCTCCGGCCGCGTCCAGCAGGCGGCGAGCCCCCTGGTCGCCCGAGAGCCGCTCCACCGCCGGGAAAAGCGCACGCGACAACAACGCCGGGTTGCCGCGCTGACCGAACAGTGTTGGCACCACGGCGAGAGCGTCGGGCCGGTCGGCAAAGGCCTCTGCCAGCCGATTGATCACCTGCGGGGTCACGTTCGGCATATCCCCGAGCGAGACCACCGCACCCGGGACATCGTCCGGCAACGCTCTGAGGCCGGCGCGGACCGAGCTGGATAGGCCGGCCGCGAAATCCGGGTTGTCCACGAATGAGACATCGAGCCCCGCGAGCGCCGCCCTGACCTCGGCCGCCTGATGCCCGGTGACCACCAATACGGGCGCAGCGCGGGAGGCGAGCTGCGCTTTCACTGCATGACGAACGAGAGGCTCGCCACGTACCGTCTGCAGCAGCTTGTTGCGTTCCCCCATCCGGGTCGAGCGCCCGGCCGCGAGCACAAGCCCGGCGACGGGTGCCACAGCCTGATGGCCAGGTGCACGCGGCTGCGGACGGGTGACGATCTCCATCAGCAGGCCGCCCACCCCCATCTTCTGAACGTCCGCACGGGTCACCGGAACACCGGCGAGTGCGCGCTGCAGCACCCAGTCGAACCCATTCTCCTTGGGCGAACGGGCGCAGCCCGGCGCGCCGATCACCAGCTTGCCGTCGAGTTCGCCGAGCAACAGCAGATTGCCGGGATCGACCGGCATGCCGAGATGTTCGATGTGGCCGCCTGCCTCTTGCAGCGCTAGCGGGATCACATCCCGGCGATCGGTGATCGCCGAGGCACCGAAGACGACGACGATATCGGCCGGTCCCGCCACCGCCGTGCGGATGGCCTTCGCGAGCGGCCCCGATTGATGCGGCACACGCTCGTCCGATTCGACCCTTGCACCTGCCGGAGCAAGACGCTCCGCCATCACCCGCAGCGTCTTGTCGACCACCGAAGGCTTGAGACCGGGCAGCAATGTCGAAACCACGGCCACCGATTTGAGCTGGTATTCGGTGACCGCGATCGGCCGGATCGCTCCGATCCGCCCTATCGCGTCGTCGACGCGCTGACTCGGGACGCCATAGGGAATGATCTTCACGGTGGCGACCATTTCGCCTGCAACGACCGCCCTGAGGGCCGGCAGTGTCGCCACGGTGATGGCCTCGTCGATCGTGTTGAAGGCGTCGAGCGCCTGCACATCGAGCATCAGGACACCCGCAGCCGCGGCAAAGAGATTGACCCTGCCGGTAAAGGGAGCCTCGGTCACCACCCCGCCCCCGGCGAGCGCCCTGGCTAGACGTTCGGCAGCCACATTCTCGCCGACGTCACCGGCTTCGAGCCGGACTGCGACCAGTTCGGTGACGCCAGCTCCCGCCAGGCGGCGCGCATCATCCTCCGTGATCGTCGCCCCCTTGCGGACGATGACCTCGCCTGCCCGCACCGAATGCGCCGCAACGGAGCCGACGGCATCGGCGATAGCGACGGGGCCGAATTTCATGAGAGCGCCCTGCGCGGGCCACGCAGTGTCATCACGATCTCACCTAGAATGGCGAGCGCAATCTCTGACGGAGAGACCGCGCCGATGTCGAGGCCGATCGGCGCATGGATGCGTGCCAGCGTCGCCTCATCGAAGCCCGCCGCCGTCAGGCGCTCGATGCGCCTGCCATGCGTCTTCCGGCTGCCCAGCGCCCCGATATAGAAGCAGTCCGAGCGCAAGGCCGCCTCCAGCCCGGGATCGTCGATTTTCGGATCGTGGGTCAGGGCGACAAAGGCGGTATAGCTATCGAGGCCGAGCTGCTTGATCGCTTCATCCGGCCATTCCGGCAGCAGCGTCACGTCGGGAAAGCGCTCGGGCGTCGCAAAGGCGGTCCGGGGATCGATGATCGTGACATCGAGATCCAGCAGTTTCGCCATCGGCGCCATCGCCTGCGAGATATGCACCGCACCGGTGACCACGACGCGCGGTGGAGGCACCTGCACAGTCAGGAAGTAACGTGTCCCCTCCGTCTCGACCGCAGCGCTCTTGCCGGTGCGCAATTGCTTGTCGAGCAGGGCGGCCAGCGGATCGTTCGCGAGATCGGCCTCCCCTACCAGCCGTTGAGCGCCGCTGCCGATATCAGTGACGAGCACTGCGGCTCGGCGGGCAGCGCGCTCGACATTGAGCGCGGAGAGCAGCGAAAGATCCATGCCTCAGCCCCTGTCGGTCGCAAGCTTGACGCCGAGGCCAATCATCAGAGAACCACCGAGCCAGCGCCCGAAGGCAAATCCGGCCTTGGTCTTCTTCATCGTCTTGACCACCGCCGATGCTCCCAGCACCGTCACGAAATCGGCCGAGGAGAAGGCGAAATTCACGATCGTGCCGAGGATCAGGAACTGCGCCCAGACCGGTAGGGAGGCCGCAGGGTCGACGAACTGCGGCAGCAACGCGATGAAGAACAGCGCCACCTTGGGATTCAGCACCTCGACGATGAAGGAATCGAGCAACGCCCGTTTCACGGTCTTGGGCGGGGAGACATCGACATCCGCTCCGCCGAGCCTGGAGCGGATCATGCCGATACCGAGCCAGACCAGATAGAGCGCACCGGCGAGCTTCACCGCGACATAGAGTTCAGGCACATGCTTGAACACAGCCGAGAGGCCGAAGGCAGCTGCGATGACATGCAGATAGCAGCCGAGATGGATGCCCAGCATCGCCATGAAGCCGGCGCGGCGGCCGTGCGAGATTGTCTGCGCCGCCGTGTAAAGCAGCGCCGGGCCAGGGAAATAGGCGACAGCGATCGTTAGCACCGCAAAGGCGGCGAGTGTTTCCCAGGAGGCCATCAGTGCACCCTCTCGACATAGACCCGAATGCGGCCGCCGCAGGAGAGCCCGACCTTCCAGGCTGTCTCGTCGGCGACACCGAATTCAAGCGTGCGCGCCTTCCCATCGGCGATGACATCGGCCGCCTCTTCCACCACGGCGCCCTCGACGCAGCCACCGGAGACCGAGCCGAGGAAATTGCCCTCTTGGTCGATGACAAGATGCGAGCCCACCGGGCGGGGGGCGGAGCCCCAAGTCTCGATCACGGTGGCAAGCGCCACGCCGCGTCCGGCCTTGGCCCAGCTCTCGGCCGTGGCGAGAATATCGGTGTCGGTACTGATCATGGCGAGAGTTCCCGCTGCGGTGCAGATGAGATCATGCTTCAACACGCCTTCTTCAACCACAGGCGCGGATCACTTCTCAGGTCTGCGTCCGGCGAGAGTGCAGCGCAGAGATCGGCCATCGCCGCGAGGTTGTGAATCGGCCTGAACGAGTCGACATGCGGCAGCATCGCCCGGATACCGCTGGCCCGCGCCTGAAAGGCATCGAAGCGCAGCAGCGGGTTGAGCCAGACGAGCTGGCGGCAGGAGCGATGCAGCCGGTCCATCTCGAAGGCGAGCTCGCCGTCGAGATGTCGCTCCAGCCCGTCGGTGAAGAGCAGCACTATAGCCCCGCCCGAAAGCACGCGCCGAGACCAGACGCGGTTGAAGCTGTGCAGGGCATCGGCAATACGGGTGCCGCCCTCCCAGTCCGGTGCTGCCCTGCCGGCAAGTGCCAGCGCCTCGTCAGGGTCCCGCGCCCTCAGGCTACGCGTGACATTGGTCAAGCGCGTGCCGAAGACGAAGGAATGCACGCGCCGGCGTTTCTCCGTGATCGCGTGCAGGAAATGCAGGAAGATGCGCGAATACTCTGCCATCGAGCCCGAGATATCGACGAGGGCGACCACGGGGGGATGTATCTCGGCGCGCTCGCGAAATGCGAGGTCGATCGAGCCGCCTCCACCCCTGAGCGAACGCCGGAAGGTGCGGCGTGGGTCGATCCGCGCGCCGACATGCGAGGACTGGAAGCGCCGCGTCGGCACGGTGTCTCGCGGCAGGCGCAGCTCGGACATCAACTGCTTGGCCCTGGCGATCTCCGCTGCACTCATCTGGGCAAAGTCGCGTGACTTCAGCATTTCGCGATCGGAGACGGTCAGGCGCGCCGAAAGCTCGGTCAGTTCGACCGGGGGGTCGTCTTGCTGGTCTTGCGGCGGAGCAAATGCTTCAGCGACCCGCAATGCGCCGGCTTCCGCCTTCTCCGGCCGACTATCTGCCCCCGGAGAGACGGGGGACATTTGCGCCATGATCTTCTCGATCAGATTGCGCCGCCGCCAGAACAAGCGAAAGGCCTGGTCGTAGATCACGCTGTCCTCGTGCCGCTTCACGAAGATCGCATGCAGCGCCCAGTAAACGTCGTCGCGTGCACCGAGCGCACCATCCGCCAACGCCTCGACGGCCTCGACCACCGCCCCCGCACCAACGGGCACACCGGCGATGCGAAGCGCCCGCGCGAAGTAGACGATGTTCTCAGGCAGCTTGCCGGTCACGAGGTTCTCGCCGTCACGGTAGATCACGCTGGGTTTGGGCGAGTTCGTTCAAACTCAGAAAACGTGATCGATTCTCATAGTTTAGAGCATGCTTTATGCGAAAAGCCGTTGCCACTTTTTCGCAGCACGCTCTAGACGCAGATCGCCGGCCATGGCTTGCCGTACGATCACGCTGCGGTTTCGGTCATGAAGACTTTCTGCGCAATGACCCATTTGCCATCGACTTTTACAAAGGAGAGCAGATCCGTGAAATAGCGCGGCGGCATCTGGCACTTCACCTTCACCAGAGCCAGGGCCGAGCCTACAACATCGATGGTCAGGATATGGTCGCTGCGCTCCATCCCTGCAGCCTTCGGAGACTGGCGGTTGCGCACGGCCTCGAACCATTCGGCGCGCGGCACGATCTTAAGTTCGCCGTGGAGCGATTGGGTCAGCGCGCTCGTCGGATGAAAGATCTGGTCCAGCTTGCCGACATCGCCCTCATAGAGCCCGTCGAGATAAGTCCAAGTTGCGGCTTCGATCGCCTTGATGTCGTCGTTCATCGCTTGCTCCATCATGCGCGGGCCAGTCCCGGGCATCCACCCGCTGCGACGCGAATGAAGGGACAGACCTGGGTGGGCACACAAGGCATGCCCTTAAGGCAGGCGCGCCTATCCCCGTGCTTCCGCCTTCATCTGGTCCAGCAGTTCCTTCACCTTCGAGCCCTGCATCGCCTGGATGTCGTCCTGGTATTTGAGCAACGCCCCCAGCGTGTCCGAGACGATCGCGGGGTCAAGCGCGACCGCGTCGAGTTCGACCAGCGCACTCGCCCAATCGAGTGTCTCGGCGACGCCTGGCGCCTTGAACAGCTCCTCCTTGCGGATTGCCTGCACGAAAGCGACGACCTGCTTTGCCAGCTTGACCGGGGCCTCCGGTGCGCGCGCCTTCAGGATGGCAAGCTCGCGGGCCGTGTCGGGATAGCCGACCCAGTGATAGAGGCAACGGCGCTTCAGCGCGTCGTGGATTTCGCGTGTGCGGTTCGAGGTCAGGATCACGATCGGCGGCTCGGCTGCCTTGATCGTGCCAAGCTCGGGAATCGTCACCTGCGCGTCGGCCAGAACCTCGAGCAGGAAGGCCTCGAAGGCCTCATCGGTGCGGTCGAGTTCGTCGATCAGCAGGATCGGTGCTCCGCCCTCCTGCGGCTCCAACGCCTGCAAGAGCGGGCGCTTGACCAGATAGCGCTCCGAGAAGATGTCGGATTCGAGTCGGGCACGATCGCCCGCAGCGCCACCCGCCTCCGCAAGACGGATCGCCATCATCTGGCCCGCATAGTTCCACTCATAGACGGCGGACGCGAGATCGAGCCCCTCATAGCATTGCAGCCGGATCAGGCGCCGCCCGAGCGCGGCCGCCAGCACTTTGGCAATCTCTGTCTTCCCCGTACCTGCCTCGCCCTCCAGCAGGAGCGGTCGCTTCATGCGCAGTGCCAAATAGAGCACAGTCGCCAGCGCCCGATCGGCGACATAGCCCTGCGATTGCAGGAGGGAGAGCGTGGCGTCGATGGAACCGGGAGTTTTCAAGGGATTCTCGCGACGAAAGAGCAGAGCCGGTCAGGCCGCAGCGATGGCTTCGATCTCAAGAAGCCAGGCCTCGTCAAAGATCCCAGCGATGACGACGGAGAGCGCAACCTTCCGGTCGCCGAGGATCTCCTTGCGCGACTGCCGGCTCTCCGCAGCATAGCGGCGGTCCGAGAGGAAGGTCGTGACCTTGACGAGGTTGTCGAGCGTCATGCCGCCAGCGTGGAGTTGGGCCTCAATATTGCGCCAGACCAACCGTGACTGCTCGGCAAAGCTCTCCGGCACCGTTCCGTCGCGCGTGCTCGGGATCTGCCCGCTGATGTAGAGCTGTCGGCTCGCGCCCGAAACCAGCAGGGCCTGGGCGTAGCCGCCGGCTGCTTCGGGCGCTTCGGGCGCCGTGATGACCATCTTGTCCATGTTCCGCTCGCAACCAGCCAATCAGCAAAAATCCTCCCCTGTGTGGGGGAGGATTCAGTCGCAGGTCAATCGGCTTCGGCTATTTACCCGTTGCCCTGGCAACCGCTTCCCGTGCCATCACGCCGATCAGATGGGCCCGATACTCGGCATCGGCATGCATGTCGGCATTGATGCCCTTGGCCGTGTGCTTGATGCCATCGAGAGATTTCGCCGCGAACCGAGCCTTCAGAGCGGTCTCGGCCTCCGGCCAGCGGAAGACGCCGCCTTCGCCGGCGCCTGTCACCGCGACACTGACTTCCGAACCACGTTTGGCGACGAAGACGCCGACCAGTGCATAGCGCGAAGCCGGGTTGCGGAACTTGGCGTAGCCTGCCTTCGACACCAGCGGAAAGGAGATCCTGACGACAATCTCGCCCTCCTCCAGCGCGGTCTCGTAGAGCCCGGTGAAGAACTCTTCGGCCGCGAGCTTGCGCTTATTGGTGACGACGGTGGCGCCGAGCGCCATGAGCGCCGCCGGATAATCCGCTGCCGGGTCGTTATTGGCGACAGAGCCGCCGATCGTACCGCGATGGCGCACATGCGGGTCGCCAATATGCGAGGCCAGATAAGCCAGCGCCGGAATCGCCTCCTGGACGACAGCCGAGTCCGCGACTTCGGCATGGGTCGTCATCGCACCGATGACGACATTGCGCCCCTTGCGCTCGATCCCCTTGAGATCGGCGCAACCGCCGAGATCGACGAGGTGGGTCGGCGAAGCGAGGCGCTGCTTCATGGTCGGCAGCAGGGTGTGCCCGCCGGCCAGCAGCTTGGCATCCTCCTTCTTGGCGAGGAGTCCAGCGGCCTGACGCGCCGTGGCCGGGCGATGATAGGTGAAAGCGTACATGCTGTTGTCCTTTCAGATCACTCGGCGGCCATTCGCTTGATGCTTTTCTGCGCTGCGCGCCAGACCACCTGCGGCGTGGCCGGCATGGTGACCTCCTCATGGCCGAGCGCATCGGTGATGGCATTGATCACGGCCGGCGGAGCCGCAATCGCGCCCGCCTCGCCGCAGCCCTTGATGCCCAGCGGGTTGGACGGGCATGGCGTCACCGTCATGCCGACATCGAAGGACGGTAGATCGTCCGCACGCGGCATGCAGTAATCCATGAAGCTCGCGGTCACGAGCTGGCCGTCCTGATTGTAACGCGCCCCTTCGAGCAGCGCCTGGCCGACGCCCTGGGCAATGCCGCCATGGACCTGGCCCTCAACGATCATCGGGTTGATCACGATGCCGAAATCGTCGACGGCCGCCCAGCGCTCGATCCTGGTGATACCGGTATCGGGATCGATCTCGACCTCGCAGATATGGACGCCGGCCGGGAAGGTGAAGTTCGTCGGATCGTAGAACGCGCCTTCCTTCAGCCCCGGCTCGAGTTCCTGCCCGTTGAACTTGTGCGCGATGTAGGCCTGCAGTGCGCAGGAACCGAAATCGAGCGTCTTGTCCGTGCCCTTCACGCGGAAGTTGCCATCCTTGAAATCGATATCGGCCTCATCCGCCTCGAGCACATAGGCGGCGACCTTCTTGCCTTTGGCGATGACCTTGTCGACGGCCTTGGCGATCGCGGACATACCCACTGCGCCCGAGCGCGAGCCGTAGGTGCCCATGCCCATCTGCACCTTGTCGGTGTCGCCATGGACGATCGAGACATTCTCGATCGGGATGCCGAGCCGGTCGCTGACGAGCTGGGCAAAGGTGGTTTCGTGGCCCTGGCCATGGCTGTGCGAGCCGGTCAGCACCTCGACGGTTCCGACGGGATTGACCCGGACCTCCGCCGATTCCCACAGGCCGACGCCAGCTCCCAGCGAACCGACCGCAGCCGACGGCGCGATACCGCAGGCCTCGATATAGGAGGAGAAGCCGATGCCGCGCAGCTTGCCGTTGCGGGCCGAGTCGCGCTTGCGCTTGGCGATCCCCTTGTAGTCGATGACCTCCAGCGCCTTCTTCATCGAGGCGGCATAATTGCCGGTGTCATACATCATGATGACCGGGGTCTGATGCGGGAACTTCGTGATGTAGTTCTGCATCCGGAACTTGGCAGGATCCTTGCCCAGTTCACGCGCCGCAATCTCGACCAGGCGCTCGACCACGAAGGTCGCCTCCGGCCGGCCGGCGCCGCGATAGGCATCGACCGGAGCCGTGTTGGTGTAGACCGCGTCGACCTCGCAATAGATCGCCGGGATATTGTACTGGCCCGACAGCAGCGGGGCGTAGAGGTAGGTCGGCACCGAGGAGGAGAAGGTCGAGAGGTAGGCTCCGAGATTGGCCGTCGTCTTCACCCGCATGCCGATGATCTTGCCGTCCGCGTCGGTCGCGAGTTCGGCATGAGTGACGTGGTCACGACCATGCGCGTCGGAGAGGAACGCCTCGGTGCGGTCCGAGGTCCATTTCACCGGCCGGCCCACTTTCTTCGCAGCCCAGACGCAAACCGTCTCCTCGGCATAGATGAAGATCTTGGAGCCGAAGCCACCGCCGACATCCGGCGCGATGACACGCAGCTTGTTCTCGGGCGCAATGCCGATGAAGGCAGAAAGCACGAGCCGCGCGACATGCGGGTTCTGGCTGGTGGTGTAGAGCGTGAAGGCCCCCTCGCCCTGATCGTAATCGCCGACGGCTGCGCGCGGCTCCATCGGGTTCGGCACCAGGCGGTTATTGACGAGGTCGAGCTTCGTCACATGCTTGGCCGCCGCGAAGGCCTTTTCCGTCGCAGCCTTGTCGCCGAGATGCCAGTTATAGACCGTGTTGTCGGCGGACTCCGCGTGGACCTGCGTCTTCGAGGTCGCAGCGCTTGCCGTGTCGACCACCGCCGGCAGCACGCCGTAATCGACGCTGATCGCCTCGGCCGCGTCTCTGGCCTGCGCCAGTGTCTCGGCCACCACGACCGCGACATGATCGCCGACATAGCGGACCTTGCCCTGCGCAAGCGCCGGATGCGGGCCGGCGCGCATCGGCGAACCGTCCTTGTTATGGATCATCCAGCCGCAGATCAGCCCGCCGATCTTATCGGCGGCGAGATCCTCGCCTGTGTAGATGCCAAGCACGCCGGGCATCGTCGCGGCGGCCTTGGCGTCGATCCTGTTGAGAGTGGCATGGGCATGCGGCGAACGCAGGAAATAGGCGTAGGCTTGGCCTGGCCTGTTGATGTCGTCGGTGTAACGGCCCTGACCCGTGATGAAACGGTGATCTTCCTTGCGGCGGACAGCGGCGCCGATTCCGGTTGCGGACATGGTGTTCCCCTCCTCGCACGGCGCCTCTGGCGGACGCCTCATGGCTTGAGAACCGGCCAGCGCAGGAGCGCGCCGGCCGAAGGTGTCACTCGGCAGCCTTGCGCGTCGGCGTCTCCGCCTTGCCCATCGCCTCTGCCCCGGCGGCGATCGCCTTGACGATGTTGTGGTAGCCCGTGCACCGACAGATATTGCCATCGAGGTCATCACGGATCGTCGCTTCATCGAGCGAATGACCACGACGGTTCACCATATCGACCGCTGCCATGATCATGCCCGGAGTGCAGTAGCCGCATTGCAGGCCGTGATGCTCGCGAAAGGCCTCCTGCATCGGATGCAGGACACCGTTCAGGGCGAGCCCTTCGATTGTCGTCACCGCAGCGCCGTCGACCGAAAGAGCAAGCGTCGTGCAGGATTTCACGGCTTTGCCGTCGAGATGGACGACACAGGCGCCGCATTGGCTGGTGTCGCAGCCGACATGTGTACCGGTCAGTCGTAGGTTCTCGCGCAGGAGCTGCACCAGCAGGGTGCGAGGATCAACATTCGCGGTGACGGCTTTGCCGTTCACCGTCAACGAAACCGTGGCCATGAGCACATCTCCTGTGACCCTACGTCCGGCGTCCGGCCAATGACCCTCCCAGCCACTGAAATCCGGAGCCGGAGCCGTTCGCGAAACTTCTAGCCTCATCAGGCAGTTTTTTCTTGGAACAGCTCGAAACGGAATGTGGACCTGGGATTTTGCGCGGTCAAGCGCGATAGCGCCAAGATGAAGCGCCGATTTTGCGACCTTTGAGCGCTGTTTTCGCCAATCATTCTTGCTGCACCGCAACAGACACAGTCATACGAAAACCGGCGCTGCGACTGTCTGCATTCGCAGAATGTTAACGCCGGAGATCCCAGCTTTGCTGATCGCTATCGAAGCTTTGGTCGGGATCATGAACGCGTCGGTGTCGACCATCTCTGATCAAATCCAGCGGCGCCTGCGCGCGATCGGCTTCGACGAGGCCCAGCGTGAGCGCCTGCGAAGCTATCGCCCCATTGTCGACCGGGTCATCGAGGGCCTCGTTGCCAAGGACTTCGCCCGCGCCTTCGTGATCCATGCTCCCCTGCGCGGCACGGTCGAGCCAGTTTCCGAAACGCTCTATCCGGCCGAGGCCGCGCATTTCAAGCAGCTGTTCGACGGAGAGTTCGGCGAGGCCTATTGCGACTCGATCGAGCGGTTATGCGTGCTGGAGCGCGTCGCCAAGGTCGGTCCGCGTCCACGCGTCTCGATCGCCTTCGCGTTGTACCAGGCGATCTCGGTCGCCAGCCGCTGGCGTCTCGCCCTGTCCCCGAAGAAGGTCGGCCGCGATCTCTATATCATCGAGCGAATCCTGACCTACGACATCAACACCGCAATCACGTTCGACCAGCAGATCGAGGCTGGCGAGGCGGAACGGCGCGGGGAGGCCCTCGACAAGGCCGCTGCGCTGATGAAGTCCCGCATCGGTCAACTCGATACGACGATCAGCGGCGCAGTCGAGCAATTCGTCTCGACCTCGGGCGAGACGGCTGAAGCCACCACCTTCATCAAGAACCAGATCGGCAGCCTCGCCCACGCCTCCACCCTCGTGCGCGAGAAGGCGCTCCAGACCGCCGCCGCTACAGAAGAGATGTCGGCCAATATCGCCGAGATCGGACACCGCGCCCGGCAAAGCCTAGAAATTGCCAATCGGGCCGTTGACGACGCGGAGGCGATGAATTCGGCCATCGCAAGGTTGCGCGAGGTCACCGGCAGCATCGGCACCGTCGTCGGACTCATCGCCGATATCGCGGCACAGACCAATCTGCTCGCGCTGAACGCCACCATCGAGGCCGCACGCGCCGGGGAGGCAGGCCGCGGCTTCGCGGTCGTCGCCTCCGAAGTGAAATCGTTGGCCACTCAGACCGCGAGCGCGACGCAGGATATTGCCCGGCAGATCGCCGAACTGGCCGCCAGTGCCGAGGTCTGTGGCGTCCGCTCTGCGTCGATCGGGAGGACGATTGGCGAGATCAGGGGCGATTCCGAAGCGATCTCGGACGCTGTCGCCCAGCAAAGCTTCGTCACGACCAGCATCGCCCGTGATGCGGCCGAGGTCGCAAACAGCTCCGACGAAGCCATCGCCAGCGCGACCGCCGTCAATGACGGCCTTGCCACGACGGCAAGAGCGCTCGAACGTGCCAACACAGCCGCATCGGACATCGCACTCCAGATCGGAGCGGCTGAAGCGACAGTCAGCGAGGCTCTCGCGTCGCTGCGCAAGGCCTCCTAGATCACCGAACCGGATGGTGTATCCCGGTTCGGTGATCTAACCTCCTATGTTTGCATCGGCTTTTAGGCGCGCTCAGCCTTCGCTGACCGCCTTGGCGAAATTCGCAAAGAATTCGTCGGCAAGCTTCTTCGAGACCGAATCGATCAGACGGGAACCAAGCTGCATCAGCTTGCCGCCGACCTGCGCCTCGACCTCGTAACTCAGCAATGTCTGTCCTGCTTCCGCGTCACTGAGCACCACCTTGGCGCCGCCCTTGGCGAATCCGGCGATCCCGCCCTCGCCCTCGCCCGCGATCCGGTAGCCGTTCGGCGGATCGAGATCGGCAAGCTCGACCTTGCCGCGAAAGGTGGCCTTCACCGGCCCGAGCTTGACCTTCACCACCGCCGAGAAATGCGTATCGTCGTCCTTGGTAAGCTGCTCGCAACCGGGAATGCAGGCCTTCAACACCTCGGCATCGTTGAGCTTTGCCCAGACCACGTCCTTGCTGGCGGGTAAGGTGACCTCGCCATTCATCGTCATCGCCACGGCGTCACTCCTCCATCTTGGCTGCGCCGAACGGCCCATGTTGCGGGCGAGCGCGCCTCGGGTCTATCCAAGAACCCATTGGCCTATCCTTGATCGGAAAGCGCCAGCCTAGACAAGGGGAGCGAGCCTGCATTGCGCCACGCATTTCTGAACACGCGGAGCCGCCATGACTGACCTGTCCGGTCTCTATGGCGAGCTCTTCGCCGATCACGAGATGGCAATCCTGTTCGAAGACAGGGCGCTTCTGCAAGGCATGCTGGATTTCGAGGCCGCGCTCGCCCGCTCCGAAGCGGCCGTCGATGTCATCCCCGCGGCCGCGGCCGACGTGATCGCGGCAGCCTGCAAGGCCGAACTCTATGACAGCGGCGCCATCGGCAGGGCCGCGACGCTTGCAGGCAACCCTGCAATCCCGCTGGTCAAGGAATTGACCGCCCGCGTCGCCGCGGTCGATCCGGAAGCGGCCAAATGGGTGCATTACGGCGCAACCAGTCAGGACGTGATCGATTCCGGCCAGGCCCAGCAATATCGTACGGCCTACCGGCTGATCCTCCGGCGCTCCGCCCGCCTCGCCCACGCCCTCGCCGAACTGACGAAGCGCCATCGAAACACCCCCATGATCGGGCGCACCTTCCTCCAGCATGCCGTGCCGATCAGCTTCGGCGTCAAGGTGGCACAGTGGCTTGGGCCGATCGTTCGCTTCCACGACGATTTCATGATCTACGGCCAGGCTTCGCATCAGTTGGGCGGAGCAGCCGGCACCCTGGCCTCGCTCGGCGACAAGGCTGAAGCCGTGCTCCAGAACTTCAGCAGGACGATGCCGGCCATCGGCGCGGTCCTGACGCCCTGGCACACGGAGCGGCACCGGCCGGCGCGGATCGCGGCCGAGCTTGGCATCGTCATGGGCCATCTCGGCAAGATCGCGCAGGACACGGCGCTGATGGCGCAGACCGAGATCGGCGAACTCGCCGAGCCGGAAGCACCCGGCAAGGGCGGCTCCTCCGCCATGCCGCACAAGCGCAACCCGGTGCTGTGCACGCTGATCCTCGCCGGAGCGAAGCGCGCCCCGGGGCTGGTCTCGACCATGCTCGCGGCGATGCCGCAGGAGCACGAGCGCGCCATGGGCGGCTGGCATGCCGAATGGCGCACGCTTGCCGAACTCTTCGTCATCGCCGGTACGGCACTCCATCAAAGCGTGGCGCTGATCGAGGGCCTGCAGGTCTTTCCAGAGCGGATGCGGCAGAATCTCGAGCTCACCCACGGCCTGGTCATGGCCGAGCGTGTTTCGCTCGCGCTCGCAGCGTCGATCGGCCGGGCCGAGGCTCATCACCTGCTCGAGGAGGCGAGCCGCGACTGCGTGGCCAGCGGCAGGCATCTCAAGTCCATTCTCGCCGAGCATCCGGCGCTCGCCGGCCGCCTTGGTGACAACGAACTCGACATCTTGTTCGATCCCGCGACCTACCGGGGAGCGACCGACTGCATCATCGACCGGATACTCGCGCTCTACGAAGAAGAGCGCGAGTATATGGACTGACATGCTGGAACTGACCGACGAGGAACGGGCGATTGCCTCCGGCGCGCGAGGCGGCGGCTCAGCGATGGCCTTGCGTATCGTCGCCGAAGCCGCGCGCCTGATGGGTGCGCAGAGGTTGATCCCCGTTGCCTCGGCCCATATCGACGGGGCGCTCTACCACGGCGATTCCGGCACGCTCTTCGCGGAGAAACTGGCCGAGGGCGGCGCCAGGGTTGCTGTGCGGGCGACGCTGAATGTCGGCTCCCTCGCCCCCGCCGGCTGCGCCGTGATCCGCCTCGCCGCGCATCAGCGCGATATGGCGGCTCGCATGATGCGCGCATATGAGGCGATGGGCTGCGAGCCGAGCTGGACCTGTGCGCCCTACCAGGCCGGACACCGGCCCGCACAGGGCAGCGATGTCGCCTGGGGTGAGTCGAACGCCGTCGTCTTCTGCAACTCGGTGCTGGGCGCGCGCACGAACCGCTATGGCGATTTCCTCGACATCGCCTGCGCGATTGCCGGGCGCGCCCCGGATTATGGCCTCCACCGCACCGAGAACCGCGTCGCGGAGTTGCTGCTCGAAGTCGGCGGGCTCTCGAAGGAGCTGCGCCGGTCGGATGTATTCTATCCCGTGCTCGGCACCTTTCTCGGGCGCGTTGCCGGGAGCACGGTCGTCGTCATCGACGGGCTTCAGGATTGTACGACCGAGGACCGTCTCAAGGCGCTCGGTGCGGCTGCTGCCTCGGCAGGGGGCGTCGGCTTGTTTCATGTCGCCGGTGTCACGCCCGAAGCTCCTGATCTCGCCACGGCACTCGGGCATCGCCCCTCGAAGCAGCGCATCACGCTGACGCATCAGGAGGTGCAGGCGACCCTTGCACGGCTCTCCACGGCAGGCGCCACCGACCGTATCGACGCCGTCGCGATCGGCTCGCCGCACCTTTCCCTGAAGGAGATGGGTGAGCTGGAAAACCTGCTCGCGGACCGCACGCTCTCTCGCCCGCTTTACGCCAATACCGGTCGCCACGTGCTCCAACCTTTGGAAGCGCAGGGCCGCCGCAAGCGTCTGGAAGCTGCCGGCGTCATCTTCGTCGTCGACACCTGCGTGGTGGTGACGCCGATCCTGCCCGAGATCGAAGGCGCGGTGCTGATGACGAACTCAGGAAAGTTCGCGCAATATGCACCGGGCAATACCGGCTACGCCGTGACCTACGGCTCGCTCTCAGAATGCGTCGAGAGCGCTGTCGCCGGTCGCCTCGTCAGGGAGCCCCGGACATGGTCTTGAAGGGCGAAATCCTGATCCCGGGCGGCGATGTGAAGGGCGAGTGCCTGGTGCTCAGCGCAGCAATCAGCTTCTGGGGCGGCGTCGATCCGCGCACGGGCATGATCATCGATGCGCGCCATCCCGAGCGAGACCGCACCATCGCTGGCACCGTGCTCGCCCTGCCTGGCACGATCGGTTCGTCCTCGGCCTCAGCCGTGCTGCTCGAACTCGTCCATGCCGGGAACGCGCCCGCCGCTATCCTCATGGATGCGCCCGATGCGATCCTGCTGCTCGGCCTCGTCGTTGCGCGCGAGATGGGGTGGCCGACGCCGCCGGCTCTGCGGCTACCCGCATCGCAGCAAGCGGCGCTTGCAGGTAAGACGCTTCTGATCAGCAGCGACGGCAACATCGCGGTACAATAGGCCAGGGAGAGACAGGACGATGCCGATCGAGACCATCCGGGGCGAGCCCTTCAATATCCGCTTCGACGGGGCTGAGGACGCACCTGTCCTGATGCTCTCGAACTCACTCGGCACCGATCTGCACATGTGGGATCCACAGATTCCCGAATGGACCAAGCAGTTCCGCGTCCTGCGCTACGACTCGCGCGGCCATGGCAAATCGACGGCGCCGGACCAGCCCTATTCGCTGGCCGAGCTCGCCGACGACGCGATCGGCATCATGGACCATTTCGGCCTGGACAAGGTGCACTGGTGCGGCGTGTCCATGGGCGGAATGGTCGGGCAATGGCTCGCGACCCATGCCCCCAGGCGGCTCCACCGCGTGGTGCTGGCCAACACCTCCGCCCGGATGGGACCACCCGATCTCTGGAACGGCCGCATCCGCAATGTCCGCGCCAATGGCATGGGGCCGCTGGTGCAGCCGACGCTGGAACGCTGGTTCAGCCCGGGTTTCCGCGAGCGCGACGGAAAGACCGTGGAGGCCGTGAGTGCGATGCTCACCACCACGCCACCGCTCGGCTATGCCGGCTGCTGCGCCGCGATCCGCGACATGGATCAGCGCGAAGCGATCTCGGCAATCGTCCTGCCCGTGCTGGTGATTGTTGGTGCGCTCGACCCGGCCACGCCGCCCGCCGTCGGCCAGCAGATCGCTGATTCCATCCATGGTGCAGAGCTTGTCACGCTCGATGCCGCCCATCTCTCCAATCTGGAGCAGCCCGAGGCCTTCGGCCGGGCCGTTCTCGACTTCCTGAACACCTGAGGAGGCCGCCATGGACGACGCCACCCGCTATGCCAATGGCATGAAGACCCGACGCGCCGTGCTTGGTGAGGCCTATGTCGACAAGGCCAGTGCCGGGGTCACCGAGTTCAACCGCGACTGGCAGGAGTTCATCACCCGAACGGCCTGGAACGACATCTGGAATCGGCCAGGGCTGATCAAGCGCGAGCGCTCGCTGATCGTGCTTTCGATTGCAGCCGCACTCGGCTCCTGGGGCGAGTTCCGGATCCATGTCCGTGGCGCATTGAACAACGGATTGACGCGCGACGAGATCAAGGAAGTGCTGATGCAGGCGGCCATTTATGCCGGCGTGCCAGCAGCCAATCACGCCTTCAAGGAAGCGGCCATCGTCTTCGCCGAAATCGACGAGGAAGCCGGAAAGGTCTGACGACCCTTCAGACCTCTGAGAAACCGCGCCGCCGGTAGACCAGGCCGCTGCCCTGGCCCCGGCCGCCGATCGCCACGACCTCTCCGATCAGGATGCGGTGGGTCGCGACACGGTGCACCTCGATCAGCCTGCAGTCGAAGGCGACCAGCGAGCCGACGAGTGCCGGCGCTCCGGTCACGAGCGTCGTCCATTCGGCCGTCGCGAAACGGGCCTCGCCTTCGATGCCCCGGCGCCGCGCAAAGATCTCGGCGAGGTCCCCGTCGTAGCCCGCCAGCGTGTTGATGCAGAAAGTCCCGCTCGCCTCGATCGCGGCGAGCGTGCGGCTGATGCCGTCGACACAGACCAGCATGGTCGGCGGCGCGTCGGACACCGAGGCGACCGAGGTCGCAGTCAGGCCCGCGCGGCCCGTCGTGCCCCGCGTGGTGACGATATGCACGGCGCTCGTGACCTGCGCCATTGCCTGACGGAAGGCCGGCGCATCAGGAATGGCCGTCACATGGGGCACCGCCTGGAACGTCTTGGTCATCAGCCCGATCTGCAGGAATGGAAGTCTTCGCCGGCTGATGTAGGGATTTTCCGGCGCGATGGCCAGCGCACAGCCGCAATGTCATCCCGTCATGGGCGCCACGGCCCTCGAAATAGATATATCAATGGCGCGCGCCACTCAATTCTCAGTCGCGGCCGAGCGTCGCCAGCATGCCGGCGCGCAAGTGCTGCATCAAGGCATCGCTGGCTGCGCTCGCGGCGGCAGGATCCTCCGTCGCCAGGGCCTGGGCGAAGGCGACGTGATGCGCCGCCGCCGGCACCAGATCGTCCTCACGCTCGAAATAGTACCAGGCGCGCCGGATCAGGGCCTGCAGCGGCTCGACGGCGCGTGTCGCATAGGGGCTGCGTGCGGCGGTAGCGACCGCCGCGTCGAGCTCCTTGTCGAGCCGCATATAGGCATTGGCATCGCCGGCCTCTGCTGCAGCTCGCATTGCGCGCGCCTTCTCGATGATGACAATGCGCTCGCGCGGGCTCGCCCGCTTCGCCGCATCCGATGCGATCAGCCTTTCCAGCACCTCCCGCGCATCCAGCGCCGCCATGATGTCGATGGCGTTGATGCCGGTGACGACGACGCCCTTGCGCGGCAGGATGTCGACCAGCCCCTGCTGAGCAAGGCGGATCAGGGCCTCGCGAACCGGCGTGCGTCCGACCCCGACGAGGTCGATCAACTGGGCTTCGGTCAGCACCGCGCCGGGCCTCAAGGAGAGTGTCACGATCGCCTCCTCGAGACGGCGATAGGCGGTCTCCGAGAGGCTTGTCGCAACGCCGGGCTGAACACGCGCATCCATCTCGGGAGACAGCTGGGTTTCTTCGTTGGAGCGCATGCTCATTTCGCTCCCCAGGGACGGAAGGCGAGAATTGACGCGACGTCCAACATTGATATATCACCATGACCGATACGGGCTGGCCGCAGCCGCAATGCAATCTGCAAGCGAAACGTCCTCACACGCAAGAAGCATTCTGCGATGACGAAATGCATCAGCGCCCTGCCTTCCGTGCCGCCAGGTTCACGCCCGCTGACGAGTTCGACATCGCCGAGATCGCTCCGTGCCGATCGGCTCGCGGCGCATATCGGCGTCGACACGCCAAATCTGGCCGCAGGACCGAGACCCGAGCAATCCGTCACTGGAGCCATCCGCGGCTCGACGTCGCGGCGCGACTCGGCCAGAACATCAAGCTGGTCGAGGCGGCGGTGATCAACTCGCGTGATCGGCACGATGCATCGCACGGGAGGGGGAGGAGCCCGCCCGCCTTGCGGCCATCGTCACGGCAGCGGAAGCCACGTGGCTAGCCTGCCGAAGCTCTGCCCCACCCCGGGAGGTACCGTGGCCTTTACCTGCACGACACCCGCCGTTCCAACCGTCCAGCAGGACGACGAGACGATCCGCATCACTCGCTGGGATTTCGAGCCCGGTGCCGTGACCGGCTGGCACAGCCATGGCTGGCCCTATTTCGTCATCATGCTGTTCGACGGCACGCTGCGCATCCATGACGGCACGAAAATCACCGACGTTCCGCTGGCTCAGGGCCAGGCCTATATGCGCCCGGCCGGAATCCAACATGACGTGATGAACGGTTCGGACCACCCGATCGCCTTTATCGAGATCGAGGTGAAGAAGCCGGGCGCGCTGAAGGAGCTCAGCCTTTCATGAAGATCGCGATCGTCGGAGCAGGCATTGTGGGCATCGCCACTGCGCATGCCCTGCTCGATGACGGTCACGAGGTTCTCATCATCGATAAGGAAGGGCCGGCCTTCGGCCCTTCACGTGGCAATGCCGGCTGGATCGCGCACACGGACATCCTGCCGATTGCGAGCCCGAAGAACCTGCGGCACGTGCCGAGGTTCCTGGCTGATCCGCTTGGACCGCTCGCCATCCGCCCTGCCTATCTGCCAAAGCTCCTGCCCTGGCTGGTCCGCTTCATCCTGGCCGCGCGGCCAGCCGCCTATGAACGCTCGATCCAGGGCCTCGGCGCCCTGCAGCAGCGCGCCTTGCCGGCCTGGCTGAAGCTGGCCCAGACCACGAATCTCAGCCGCCACATTCATCGCAATGGCGGCCTCTACGCCTTCACCGACAACGCCGCCTTCGGGGAAGCTCGGCGTATCGCGCAGCGGCAGGCAGAATTTGGCATCAAGGTCGAGATGATCGGGCCTGACGTGCTTCGCCAACTCGAACCCGCCCTGAAGGACCGCTTCGTCGGCGCTGCATTCCACCCCGAGACCGCCCATATCAGCGATCCGCTCGAACTGACGCTCGCCCTGTTCGAGGCGGCGCTGGCACGCGGCGCCCAATTCGAGAAGGCCGAGGTCAGCAACCTCTCGATGGCCGCGCGCCCTGCCCTGATCGGCCGCGACGGCTGGCAGCGCGTGGTCGACCGCGCCGTGATCGCCGCAGGAGCCTGGTCGAGGCCACTCGCTGCGGCTCTTGGAAACGCTGTGCCGCTCGAGACCGAGCGCGGCTACAATGTCAGCTTCCCCGGCAGCACTGGGCTGACATCCCGGCCCATCGGTTTCGAAGGGCATGGCTTCGTCATGACCCCGCTCGACAGCGGCTTGCGCATTGGTGGCGCGGTCGAGTTCGGTGGCCTCGATGCACCACCCAATCACGCGCGCACGCGGGCGCTCTATGACAAGGCCACCAGCCTCGTCGACGGCTTGCCTGCGTTCGACAGTGGCCGTCTCTGGATGGGTTTCCGGCCATCATTACCGGATTCCCTACCGGTGATCGGCAAGGCAGCGCGCAACCCAAGCGTCGTTCTCGCCTTCGGACACGGCCATTACGGCATGACGCAATCTGCGGTCACCGGTGGTCTCGTCGCCGATCTGATCGCCGGACGCCCGTCGGAGATTGATCTCGGCCATTTCAGCCCGAACCGGTTCTGAGGGGCGGCATGGCTGATCCCGACCTGATCATCCATATCAATGGTTGGCCGGGCTGCGGGAAACTGACCATCGGCCGCGAGCTGGCGAAGCGACTGGGCGCCCGCCTCCTCGACAATCACACCATCCTCAATCCAGCCGAGGCCCTGTTCGACAGGGGCGACCCGCTCAACCATTCCCTGCGCAAGGCCCTGCGATCGACGATCCTCGCCCATGCCGCGCAGATGAAACCGGGCACGCCGCTGATCCTGACCGATGCGCTCTCGGACGATGCCTTCGACGCCGCCGTCTTCGACGAGTACCGCACTCTGGCAGCAGCGCGCAGTGCCACGCTCGTTGCAGTCGTCCTGGATTGTTCACCCGAACGCAATGCCGAGCGGCTCGTTGCAGGTGACCGGGCCGCCCGCCACAAGCTGACCGACCCCATGGTGCTCGCCTCGCTGCGTGCCAAGTACCGATTGCTCGGAGCCCCGGGGCCGCCTCTGGTCGAACTCGACGTCACCGACCTCGCACCCGAGGCTGCTGCCGCGATTCTTGCCGAGCGCTGTCGCTCAGTGCTTGAATTGGGCCGCGGGAACGCGAAGCAGGCGCCATGATGGTGTCGGGCGCCCCCCTTACATCCCCCGCGCAGGACCAAGCCGCCAAAGGCGGAGGCCAGGCCATTATTATACCTTCGATCGAGGGCTGGCCCTGGATGATCGGCGACACCACGATCGTCACCGACTACCGCGATCCGCGGACCCGCGGCTGCAAGGTGACAGATCGCACCCGCCAGCCCCTGCCAACACCCGTTTTACTTGCACGAAGGAAGATGCTGCACCGCACAACAGACAATCATCTTGCGCCAAATTGGCGCTGCACTGCACAGAATTCTGCCTGTTTCGAGAGCAAGCGGTCCGAGATTGCTTTTGACAGAAATATGGCATGGGTGGATTGTCGCAGGCGCAAGCCATTGGTAGCTCTGCATAGCAATCGCATCCCGCATGCGTCGGCGTCATGCCGGCGAAGAGAACGGGAGCTGGTTCGAGGGGTTAGACGTCGTCAATGGAAGTATTCCTCCAGCAGCTCATCAACGGGCTGACCCTGGGGTCGATCTACGGCCTCATCGCCATCGGCTACACGATGGTCTTCGGAATCATCGGCATGGTGAACTTCGCCCATGGCGACGTTTTCATGCTCTCCGCGTTCATCGCGCTAATCTTCTTCATGCTGATCGCCTCCTGGTTCGGCGCGGGCCTCATCGTCCTGGCATTGATCTTCGTGCTGGTGCTGGCGATGTTCTTCACGTCGCTGTGGAACTGGGCGATCGAGCGTGTTGCCTACCGGCCGCTGCGCGGTTCCTTCCGACTGGCCCCACTGATTTCGGCCATCGGCATGTCGATCTTCCTGACGAATTTCGTCCAGGTCGTGCAGGGCCCGCGCAACAAGTCGATCCCGCCGATGCTGAACAAGTCGATCACGCTGATCGACAGCGCGACCTACTCGGTCCAGATCTCCTACAAGCAGATCGTCATCATCCTCACCACCGCGATCCTGCTCGCCGCCTTCTGGTTCATCGTGCAGAAGACCTCTCTGGGTCGCGCCCAGCGCGCCTGCGAACAGGACCGCAAGATGGCCGGCCTGCTCGGCATCGATGTTGACCGGACCATCTCCATCACCTTCGTGATGGGCGCAGCGCTCGCCGCCGTCGCCGGCGTTATGTACCTCGTGCTCTACGGCGTCGTGAACTTCGCCGACGGCTTCACGCCAGGCGTGAAGGCCTTCACCGCGGCGGTTCTGGGTGGCATCGGCTCACTCCCCGGAGCCGTGATCGGCGGATTGCTGATCGGCCTGATCGAAGTGTTCTGGTCCGCCTATTTCACCATCGACTACAAGGACGTCGCCGCCTTCTGCATCCTTGCGGTGGTGCTCGTCTTCATGCCGTCCGGCATCCTCGGTCGTCCCGAAGTCGAGAAGGTCTGACGCATGGCTCCCGTCACACAGTTACCGGCCGCACGCCAGCTCGACATGATGAAGGCGCTGAAGGAGGCCGCTTTCGCCGCCGTCGTCACCTTCGGCCTGTGCATCCCCATCATCGCCTGGGGCACTCGCCAGAACCTCGACAACGTCCTCGTCCTCGATCCACGTTGGGACGCCGTCGCCTGGGCTGTTGCGATCATCTTCGTCGGCCGCTTCCTGATGGCGTTGCGCCAGCAGAAGCGCGGCGAAGGCAAATCGGTGGTGCGGCTCCTGCCACATGGCACGATCGGCTTCTTCCAGCGCCATTCGCGCCTGTTCTCGCTGGCCGGGCTCGGCTTTCTCGTCACTTTCCCGATCATTGCCATCACGCTGGCGGGCTGGGGCGGCGCCCTGAAATGGATCGACAATTTTGGCGTCCAGATCCTGATCTACGTCATGCTCGGCTGGGGGCTGAACATTGTTGTCGGCCTCGCCGGCCTGCTTGATCTGGGATATGTCGCCTTCTACGCCGTCGGGGCCTATTCCTACGCGCTGCTCGCCAAGAATTTCGGCCTGTCCTTCTGGATCCTGCTGCCGATGTCCGGGATCCTCGCTGCCTTTTGGGGCATGCTGCTCGGCTTCCCCGTTCTCAGGTTGCGCGGCGACTATCTTGCCATCGTCACTCTCGCCTTCGGCGAGATCATTCGCCTCATCCTGATCAATTGGGTCGAGTTTTCGAACGGCTATGCCGGCATCTCCGGCATTCCGCGCCCGACCTTCTTCGGCATCCCGTTCACGGCCGCCGATGACGGCTTTGCAGCAGTATTCGGCCTCGAGTTCTCACCGCTCTATCGCACCATCTTCCTCTACTACGTCATCCTCGCGCTGGCCCTGCTCACAGCGTTCGTGACACTCAGGCTGCGCCGTCTGCCCGTCGGCCGCGCCTGGGAGGCATTGCGCGAGGACGAGATCGCCTGCCGCTCGCTCGGCATCAACACCACCAACACCAAGCTGACGGCCTTTTCGCTCGGTGCGATGTTCGGTGGCTTCGCCGGTTCGTTCTTTGCCGCACGCCAGGGCTTCATCTCGCCTGAGTCCTTCGTCTTCATGGAATCGGCGATCATCCTCGCCATCGTCGTGCTCGGCGGCATGGGCTCGCTCTGGGGCGTCGCCATCGCGGCCAGCGTGATGATCGGCGGCACCGAGCTCCTGCGCGAACTCGAATGGCTGAAACAGATCTTCGGCCCCGATTTCGACCCGACCAAGTACCGGATGCTGATCTTCGGCTTCGCCATGGTCGTAATCATGATCTGGAAGCCACGCGGGCTGATATCGACACGCGAGCCGACAGCCTTCCTCAAGGAGAAGAAGGCGATCTCGGCCGATATGGTCCAGGAGGGCCACGGCTGATGACATCCCCTCCGCTGCTCCAGGTCGAACATCTGACGATGCGCTTCGGCGGCCTCACCGCCGTCAACGATCTCTCCTTCGCCGCCCGCAAGGGCGACATCACCGCCCTGATCGGCCCCAACGGGGCCGGCAAGACCACCGTCTTCAACTGCATCACGGGCTTCTACAAGCCGACCGAGGGCATGATCACGCTGACCCAGGACAGCGGCGCGAGCTTCCTGCTCGAGCGCATGCCGGATTTCCGGATTTCCTGGAAAGCCAAGGTCGCCCGCACCTTCCAGAACATTCGCCTGTTCGGCGGCATGACGGTGCTGGAAAACCTGCTGATCGCTCAGCACAATCCTCTGATGATCGCGTCGGGCTTCACCTTCCTCGGCGTGCTCGGCATCGGCGGTTACAAGGCCCGCGAGAAGGAAGCGATCGAGAAGGCCAAGTTCTGGCTGGAGAAAATCAACCTGATCGATCGTGCCGACGATCCAGCCGCCGACCTGCCCTATGGCGACCAGCGCCGCCTTGAGATCGCGCGCGCCATGTGCACCGACCCCGTGCTGCTCTGCCTCGACGAACCCGCGGCGGGCTTGAACCCGCGCGAGAGTCACGATCTCAACACGCTGCTGCTCTCGATCCGCAAGGATATCGGCACGGCACTGCTGCTGATCGAGCACGACATGTCGGTGGTGATGCAGATCTCCGATCACGTTGTGGTTCTCGACTATGGCACCAAGATTGCCGACGGCACCCCGGCCGAGGTGCAGGCCGATCCGCGCGTGATCGCGGCCTATCTCGGTGTCGACGACGAGGAAGTTGCCAAAGTGGAAGCAGAGGTCGGACTGTGATGACGGACGCCGCGCCTCTGCTCTCCGTTCGCGGGGCCAAGACCTATTATGGCAAGATCATCGCTCTGAAGGGCGTCGATGTCGACGTGCATGAGGGCGAGATCGTGACGATGATCGGCGCCAACGGCGCCGGCAAATCGACGCTGATGATGACGATCTTCGGCAATCCGCAGGCCCGTGAAGGCACGGTGACCTATGAGGGCCGGGACATCACGAAGCTGCCGAGCCACGAGATCGCCCGGCTCGGCATCGCGCAATCGCCGGAAGGACGTCGCATATTCCCGCGCATGACCGTATTCGAGAACCTGCAGATGGGCGCCGCGGTGCGCGACCTCGCCCATTTCGAAGAGGATCTTGAAAAGATCTGCGAACTCTTTCCACGCATTCGCGAGCGCCTGCAGCAGCGCGGCGGCACCCTTTCGGGCGGCGAGCAGCAGATGGTGGCGATCGCGCGCGCGCTCATGGCGCGGCCGAAGCTGCTGCTGCTCGACGAGCCGTCGCTCGGGCTGGCGCCACTGATCGTCAAGCAGATCTTCGAGGCGATCCGTGAACTCAACCGCACGCAGGGGCTGACCGTATTCCTGGTCGAGCAGAATGCCTTCCACGCCCTGAAGCTCGCCCATCGCGGCTATGTCATGGTCAACGGCGTCATCACCATGAGCGGCACCGGCCAGGAACTGCTGGCGAACCCGCAGGTGCGCGCCGCCTATCTCGAAGGCGGGCGGCACTAGAGCCGCATGACGCATCGCGATTCAGGGCGGCATGCGGTCGACACCAGGCTCACGATCCTAGGAGCACAACGATGCAAGGCATAATCTACGAGGAGCCGACCATCTGGTTGTTCCTGCTGGTCACCGTCATCATGGGCGGCTGGGCGGCCTGGATGACCGGGCGGGCAGTGGCGATGACCTGGCGGCCGGCATTCCAGCTGGTGCTCTATATTCTCGTGCTGGGTCTCTTCGTCCGCTTCATCCATTTTGCCCTGTTCCAGGCCACCCTGCTGACCCTGCACTATTATATTATCGACACGATCGTGCTGTTGGCCTTCGGATTTGCCGGCTGGCGCTACAACCGCGCCCGGCAGATGACGACGCAATATCGCTGGCTCTATGAGCGCACAGGCCCCTTCGGCTGGAAGCCCCGAGAAGGCGGCTAACCCCCTCCGAAAGAGCGAAAAACCACACCGAGCTTGCCGCGTGACAGACCGTCGAAAAAGCGCAAGACTGCATTTCACGGTGGCAACACGCGCCGAGACGGGCCGAAACTTTGGCCCGTTCATAGTGACAATACAGGGGAGTCTCATCTCATGAAGAAACTGCTGTTGGGCGGTATCGCGCTCGGCGCGGTCCTCGCCTTCTCGGGCGTGGCCAATGCTCAGATCAAGCTCGGCGTCGGCGGCCCGATCACCGGCCCGAACGCAGCCTTTGGCGCGCAGCTCAAGAACGGCGTCGAGCAGGCGGTGGAGGATATCAATGCGGCCGGCGGCGTGCTCGGCCAGAAGATCACGGTCTCGGTCGGCGACGACGTCTCCGATCCGAAGCAAGGCGTCTCTGTCGCCAACAAGTTCGTCGGCGACGGCGTCAAGTGGGTGGTCGGTCACTTCAACTCCGGCGTCACGATGCCGGCATCCGAAGTCTATGCCGAGAACGGCATCCTGATGATCAGCCCCTCCGCCACCAACCCCAAGGTCACCGAGCGCGGTCTCTGGAACACCTTCCGGACCTGCGGTCGCGACGACCAGCAGGGCAGTGTCGCCGCCGCCTATCTTCTGAAGAACTTCAAGGACAAGAAGATCGCCGTCGTCCACGACAAGACGACCTATGGCCAGGGTCTGGCGGACGAGACCAAGAAGGGCATCAATGCCGGCGGCGTCAAGGAAGTGCTCTATGAAGGCGTGAATGCGGGCGAGAAGGACTTCTCGGCGCTCGTCTCCAAGATCAAGGCGGCCGGTGCCGACTACCTCTACTGGGGTGGCCTGCACACCGAAGGCGGCCTGATCGTACGCCAGATGCGCGACCAGGGCCTGAAGACCGTGCTGGTCTCCGGCGACGGCATCACCACCGACGAGTTCGCCACCATCGGCGGTCCCGGCGTTGAAGGCACGCTGATGACCTTCCCGCCGGACCCGCAGAAGCGTCCCGAGGCAGCTGCCGTCCTCAAGAAGTTCGAGGCGCGCAAGTTCAAGCCGGAAGCCTATACGCTGTACAGCTACGCCGCCGTGCAGATCATGGCCGAAGGCGCCAAGCGCGCGAACTCGACCGACCCGAAGAAGATCGCCGCCGCGCTCCATGGTGGGCAGGCCGTGAAGACCGTGATCGGCGACATCTCCTTCGACAAGAAGGGCGACATCACCCGTCCGGACTACACCGTCTACACCTGGAAGAAGGGCGCCGACGGCAAGGTGACCTACGTCGAGAATTGATCTCGGCGCCTGATCGACCCTGATCCGACCAGCCCGTCCCGGAGCGATCCGGGGCGGGTTTCGTTTTGCGGCGTCGTCCTACAGCCCTTTGAGGAAGGTCGCGAAACGCAGCAGACCGTCCGGCCAGGGGCCATGCCCGGATTCCGAATTGAGATGGCCGCCATCGCCGGCATCGACGAACTCGGCGCCCCACGCCTCGGCTAACGCTCGTGCCTCATCCTGCGTGCAGTAGGGATCGGTCGTGCTCGAGATGAGGATGGCGGGGAATGGCAGTCTCTCGCGCCGATGCTCGATGAAATCGGGCGCCATGCCGGGGATCGCCTGCTTCGCGCGCTCCGAGGCAGGCGCAACCAGGAACGCACCCGCGACTTCGCCGGGCTTCAGATGTTCCGCCGCATGGGCCACCGCACTGACACCGGCGGAATGGGCGACCAGAACCACCGGCCGCTTGGCTTCGCGGACCGCGGCAATGATCCGGTTTGCCCAGGCGTCCCGGGCCGGCTTGTACCAATCATCCTGCTCGATCCGCCGGGCGGTGGTGAGCTTGGCCTCCCAGCGGCTCTGCCAATGGTCCGCGCCAGAGCCGGACCAGCCAGGAATGATGAGGATGTCGGCGTCGGACGAGCGCATTGCAATCAATCGGGTTTCAGGGCGAGGCCACTCGACAGGGCATGAGCCCAGTCGCGTCTGCCCCGGGACAGGGCAAGGTCAGCCGCAGCGGACCAGTCGTAACGTAGGGCGTGAAACGAAAAGCGCCAGCCCGCGCGGCAGCGCTCGGCAATGCCATAGCGCGCATGCGGGCTTTCCGCCTGCATGACATGCGGAAAGGGCGTGTCATCGTCGTAAGCCGGCAATCCGACGCTGCCGGGATTGAACAGGCTGCGCCGGTCGGAGAGTTCCATCGCCCGTGGGATATGCGAATGCCCGCAGAGGATCAGCGTCGCATCGACATCTGCAAGGCTCGACCGAACCTCTTCATCGGAACGAATCGCGTGGCCATGTGGCGTTGGTCGCTCGGCCAGGTAGACGTCGTCGGCGCTCGGGGTGGCATGGAACAGGGCCACATCCTCCGCGGCGCGCGCCGCAAACGGCAATGACCGCAGCCAGGCGAGATGCCGCTCATCCAGTTGCTCGGCCGCAGCCCGATCCGATAGGCCGAGAGCCTCGCGGGGCCTCTCGGCCAGATAGCGATCATGATTGCCGCGCACCGTCAGCCAGTTCCGCGACATCAGGAAATCGGCCGTTTCGCGCGCTTGCAGCGGCCCCGAGAGGCAATCGCCGAGATTGACGACGATATCGGGCCGGGTCCGCTCCAGATCCTCGACGACCGCCTCGAGCGCACCGAGATTGCCATGGATATCGGCGAGGACGGCAATCCGCATGGGTTCAGGCTACCCCGAAGACGCGCGCGAAGATCGTGTCGACATGCTTGAAGTGATAGCCCTCGTCGAACATCGCCTCGAGTTCGGCAGCCGAGAGCTTCGCCGTCACGTCCTTGTCGGCCTTGAGATTGGTGAGAAAATCCTCGCCATGCTCCCAGGTGCGCATCGCGTTGCGTTGAACCAGCGAATAGCTCTCCTCGCGGCTGGCGCCGGCCTGCGTCAAGGCGAGCAGGACGCGCTGCGAATTATGCAGGCCGCCGAGCCGGTCGAGATTCTTGCGCATGTTCTGCGGGTAGACCAACAGCTTGTCGACGACGCCCGTAAGCCGCGCGAGTGCGAAATCGAGCGTCACCGTGGCATCGGGGCCGATCATGCGCTCGACCGAGGAATGCGAGATGTCCCGCTCGTGCCAGAGTGCGACATTCTCGAGTGCCGGCGTCACCATGCCGCGAACGAGCCGCGAAAGGCCCGTCAGGTTCTCGGTCAGCACCGGATTGCGCTTGTGCGGCATCGCCGAGGAGCCCTTCTGGCCCGGCGAGAAGAACTCCTCCGCCTCATAGACCTCGGTACGCTGGAGATGGCGGATCTCGGTCGCCAGGCGCTCGACACAGGAGGCAACGACGCCAAGCGTCGCGAAATACATGGCGTGACGGTCGCGCGGGATCACCTGCGTCGAGACCGGCTCGACGGCGAGGCCCATCTTCTCGGCGACATGGGCTTCGACCTGCGGGTCGATATTGGCGAAGGTGCCGACCGCGCCGGAAATGGCACAAGTCGCGATCTCGGAGCGGGCCGCAACCAGACGGTCCCGGCAGCGGCTGAACTCGGCATAGGCCTGCGCCAGCTTGAGGCCGAAGGTCACAGGCTCGGCATGGATGCCGTGCGAGCGGCCGATCGTCGGCGTGAACTTGTGTTCGAACGCCCGGCGCTTGATCGCGGCCAACAGCGCATCGACATCGGCGATCAGGATATCGGTCGCGCGCGCAAGCTGCACCGACAGCGTGGTGTCGAGAATGTCCGACGAGGTCATGCCCTGGTGCACGAAACGCGCCTCGGGGCCAACGATCTCGGCCAGATGCGTCAGGAAGGCGATGACGTCATGCTTGGTGACGCGTTCGATCTCGTCGATGCGAGCGACATCGAAGACCGCGTCCCTGGCCTTGGCCCAGATCGTCGCCGCGGCCTCCTTCGGCACGACGCCGAGCTCGGCCAGCTTGTCGGTGGCATGCGCCTCGATCTCGAACCAGATCCGGAACCTCGTCTGCGGCTCCCAGATGGCGACCATCTCGGGACGGGAATAGCGCGGGATCATGGTATGCCTCTCAGGAAAGCGCGCGACCTCATCCCGGACAAGCGGCGAAGCAGCGTCGATCCGAAAGCCATCGCAGCGCGAGACGCACTGCAATGGCTCCGGAGCTTCGCTTCGCTGCGCCCGGAAGGATGGCGCAGTTACAAATTCAAACCCAGTCGCCGCGGGCGGCTTCTGCCGCCTGGCGGATCGCGGCGATATTGCCGGCATAGGCCGATGGCCCACCCTTGAACACTGCCGAGCCGGCGACGAGCACGTTGGCGCCGGCCCTGGCGGCCAATGGCGCCGTTTCCGGCGTGGCGCCGCCATCGATCTCGAGCGCGATCGGGCGCTCGCCGATCAGCGCGCGCACCCGCGCGATCTTCTCGACCACGGAATGAATGAAGCTCTGGCCGCCAAAGCCTGGATTGACGGTCATCAGCAGGATGAGGTCGACATCGTTCAGAAGCGGCTCGATGACGCTTTCCGGCGTACCGGGATTGAGCACGATGCCAGCCTGCTTGCCTTGTGCCTTGATGGCCTGCACCGTCCGATGCGCGTGCGGGCCAGCCTCGACATGGAATGAGATCAGGTCAGCGCCGGCTTTGGCGAAGGCTTCGACATAGGGGTCGACCGGCGCGATCATCAGGTGCACGTCGAAGAACTTCTTGGTGTGCGGGCGGATCGCCTTCAGCACGTCTGGGCCGAAGGTGATGTTCGGCACGAAATGCCCGTCCATCACATCGCAATGGATCCAGTCGGCGCCCGCCGCATCGATGGCGCGGACCTCCTCCCCGAGCTTCGAAAAATCGGCGGAGAGGATGGAAGGAGCTATGCGGATGGGGCTGGTCATGCGCGAAGCGTTTAGCGCCCGCAGGCCAGCGCTGCAATCGAAACCGGGAGCTTTCAGCGGCGATTGACGGGGTAGGACAGCCGCCGGTCCGCTTCCTCGACCTCCTCCACCGCCGTCGCAAAGGCTGGTCGGCTGCCCAGTCGGCTGAACCAGGCTGAAAGATCGGGATAGCGTGCAAGCGCCGGGCCGCCGAGGCGCACGGCCCAGAACACGCTCATGAACATGCCGATATCGGCCACCGAGAGGGCCTCGCCGAAATAGTCGCGACCGACCAGCCTCTCGTTGAGCCCGCAATAGCACCGCTCGAGCTCGGCCTCGGCGATCAGCGCGTCCGTCTCCTGCGCTGCGCGCCTGTTGCGATCCGTCGTCGGCGGCTCGTTCCGGTGCATGAGCGGCCGCAGCGCGGCGAACAGGACCTCGTCGGCGAAAAGCTCGTCCAACCGCGCGCGCGCTCTGGCCGCTGGATTGCGGGGAAGGAGTGGTGGCAGCGGGTAGGCCTCGTCGAGATATTCGAGAATGACGGTGGAATCGTAGAGGACGAGCCCCTCGTCATTGATCACCGGCACCTGCCGCTTCGGGTTGAGCGCCAGCACTTCGGGGTGGCGCGGATCGTAGCCAGTCAGCTGGTTGAACGGCACCATGATACGCTCGAAGGCGAGGCCCTTCTCCCGTAGCGCGATCTCGACCTTGCGGGAGAACAGGCTCAGAGGCCCGGAATAGAGAGTGATCATGGCATCGCTCCTCGGTTGCTGGAGCGATCGTCTCAGGCCGGATCGTCAACCCGCGTCAGCAGGCGTTTCAGCGCGCTTGATCTTCCCGGCGATGCCGCGCAGCAGCCAGGGCAGCAGATAGATCGGGAACTGCGCCAGCGCAAAATACAGGAAAGTCGTCTGCGGCACGCCGGCCCCGAGCGCCGCAACCAACAGCCCCATGTTCCGTTGACCGGTGCCATAGCCGATCATGAAGCGTTCCGAGCGCTTGAACATCCGCAAGGCGAGCGTCGTGAGCAGAAGGCCAGCGGCGGAAACCGAGAAGGCGATGGCCAGGAACAGCATGACCTGTCCGGGATTGGCCACGGCTGTCCGTGTCACACCATCCATCGCCGCAATGGCAAAGATGAAATACATCAATACGCCAAAGCCATCGAGATTGGCCTTCATCGCTCGGATCCGGGCTGCGCCGAGCCAGTGCCGCAGGATCGCCGCCACCACCATGCCGCCGCCGACGAAGAGCACGAGACGGAGCGTCAGCGCCCAGCGATCCAGCGGCACGGCAGCCCCCGCCAACAACTCCACCACCACCGGGGCCACCAGCGGACTGAGCACCGTGGTCACCACCACGCCCGCGATGATCAGCGAAGGCTCGAAGCCGTAGAGGATCGCGACCGCCGGCGAAGACATAATCGGCGGAGCGGCGCCCATGATGGCAAGCCCGAGGATCAGGCCGGGATCGAGTGCCGCGCGACCGACGAGCAGGAACGCGGCGCCGATCAGCACCGCCGGGCCGAGAATGAGCCACAGGCAGGTGACGATCAGCTTGCCGGGACGACGGATCAGCCCGGCTATGATGCTGAAATCGGCGCGCAGGAAGACGACCGTGGTGAAACAGAAGATCGTTATCGGCAGCAGTGGCCGCGCCGCCGCCGAGAACTGCGGCAGGGCCAACCCCAGAAAGATTGAAAGCGCGAAGCCCTGCGTGCCGTAGCGGCCGAGAAGGGCAAGGCCTGCAGCGAGGAAGGCGGCGAAACGCACGAGCATGAAGGCCTGAATCGGTGCGACAACTGCACCACACTGGCCGATCGCGGAGCCGGCGTCACCTGCCGCTTGGGAAGGCCGGTACTGCGTGACGCAGAATCTTGCGCGGAGGAGAACAGATTGTAAGCGTAGCACGTGATCCGCGCCTGGTTGGCGCAAAACTTGCGAAACTTTCGCCGTTCGACCGCAAAGATACACCATGCCGCTGACATCGCGGCACAGAGCGCTATTTTGAGCGCGGCAACAGGGCTGACAGGAGCGTAAAAATGCGGACCGATACGATTGTTCTCGGCGCGGGGATCGTCGGCATCTCGGTGGCGCTGCACCTGCAGAAGGCCGGCCGTTCCGTATTGCTGGTCGACCGGCGCGGACCGGGCGAGGAAACCAGCTATGGCAATGCCGGATTGATCCAGCGCGAAGGCGTTTATCCCTACGGCTTCCCGCATGATTTCGGCGCCTTGTTCCGCTACGCGATGAACAACACCATCGACGCGTCCTATCATTGGAACGCGATTCCCAAGCTCGCGCCCTTCCTGCTGTCCTACTGGCTGCATTCGCGCCCCTCCAAGCACGAGGCGATCGCTCACCAATACGCCACCCTGATCGAACATTGCGTCACCGAGCATGACGCGCTCGCGGCCGAAGCCGGGGCGACGCATCTGCTGCGCCGCAAGGGCTGGATGAAGGTCTTCCGCTCTGCGGCCGAGCAGGATGCAAGGCTGGCCGAGGCGGCCAAGTGGAACAAGGAATTCGGGCTGAACTACCGCCCGCTCGATGTCGCGACGCTGCGAGCCGAAGAGCCGCATCTCGACCAGAGCCTGATCGGCGGTCTGCACTGGACCGACCCGGTCACGGTGATCGACCCGCTTGGCCTGTCGAAGGCCTATGTCGCCCTGTTCGAAAAGCTCGGCGGGCAGCTTGCGCAGGGCGATGCCGGCACGCTCGCGCAGGACGGCCAGGGTTGGAGCATCGCGCTCGCCGACGGCACCCGCGCCAGCGCGCATGACGCCGTGATCGCGCTCGGCCCCTGGGCCGATGTCCTGACCAACCGGCTCGGTTACCGCCTGCCACTCGCGGTCAAGCGCGGCTACCACATGCACTACAAGCCGCTCGGCAACGCCGTGCTGAACCACCCCGTCCTCGACACCGAGCGCGGCTATTTCCTGGCTCCAATGGTGAAGGGCATCCGGTTGACCACGGGCGCCGAGTTCGCGCTGCGCGACTCGCCAAAGACGCCGGTTCAGCTCGCTCGCGCAGAACCGATCGCTAAGACGCTGTTCCCGCTCGGCGAGCGCGTCGATGCCGAGCCCTGGCTCGGCAACCGCCCCTGCACCCCTGATATGATGCCGATCATCGGTCCGGCGCCGAAGCACCGCAATCTCTGGTTCTCGTTCGGCCATGCCCATCACGGGCTCACGCTGGCCGCAGTGACCGGGCGCATGGTTGCCGAGATGGTGACCGGGGAGAAGGTCTTCGTCGATCCTGCCCCCTTTGCGCCTTCCCGTTTCACTTGAGACGGAGATGCTCCCGGGGGCGCTTGCCGCCGCCGGGAATGATGCTTCGCAAGGAGACCGGGTCAGGCCCTGGCCTGACTCCGCACGCACCAGACAGCGAGCCGGCATGCGTCATCGCCCCTCGCCTCGCCTGCAAAGCCCTGCCACGATCCCTGCCGTTTCGAATCCCCTCCAAGGTGCGCCATGGCCCTCGCCAAAACTCCAGTCCAGGACAATGCCTATGCCGCGGCGCTCGCTCTGCTCGAGCGCGCCCCGCTGATCGACGGCCATAACGACCTGCCCTACGTGATCCGGCTCGATGCCAAGGCGAAGGGCGATGTCGCAGCCTATGACCTGACCAAGGTCCATCCCGAGACCGACACCGACATTCCGCGCATGCAGGCGGGCAAGCTCGCGGGCCAGTTCTTCGCAGCCTATGTGCCGCCGAACCACCCCAAGCCCGCCGGCTTCGCGCTGGCCCAGATCGCGCTGATGCAGAATGTGCTCGCGAAGCATCCGAAGGTCTTCCGCCCCGGCCTCTCCGCCGCCGATGTCGAGGCCGCGAAGACCGAGGGCAGGATCGCCCTGTTCATGACGATCGAGAACGGCTCGGCGATCGACAACGAGCTCGACGCCCTCGACGCTTATTCAGCCCTTGGCGTGCGCCTGATGACGCTCTGCCATAACGGCACGCATGACTGGTGCGATTCGGCGACCGATGCCCCGCGCCATAACGGCCTTTCCGCTTTCGGCAAGGACGTGGTCCGGCGGATGAACAGGCTCGGCATGATCGTCGACCTCGCCCATGTCTCGCCGAAGGTGATGCATGATGCGCTCGACGTCAGCAATGCGCCGCTCGTCTGGTCCCACTCGAACGCGTTCACGCTCTGCGACCACCCCCGCAACGTGCCTGACGATGTGCTCGATCGCGTCGCCGAGAACAACGGCATCGTCATGGCGACCTTCGTGCCTGACTTCATCAGCCAGGCCTCGCGCGACTGGCACCGTCCCGCCAAGGACCAGTACGGCAAGACGCCGGACGGCATGGACTACCAGAAGGCCGAGGCAGAGATCGTCGCCAAATCCGGCCCGCGCCCGACGGCGACGCTGGCGCAGTATTGCGACCATCTCGACTATCTCGCCAAGCGCATCGGCTACGACCATATCGGCATCGGCTCGGACTTCTTCGGCGGCGTCGCTCCGGAAGGGCTGGAGGACAACTCGACCTTCCCGGCCCTGATCGCCGAATTGATTCGCCGTGGTTGGTCGGAAGAGCACCTGGAGAAGCTCGCGGGTGGCAACATGCTGCGCGTGATGCGTGCTGTGGAGGCGGCGGCGGAGCGCTGAGGCGCTCCTCTGCCATTTCAGGGGCCCGGCGGGGCCGAAACGACGGAAACCGGGCTTCGGCCATGCAGGTCAGGCCGCAGGAATACTTGCGCGGCTCATGGCCGGACCCCGCCTCCAAAGGTCTCGCACAGAAAGCAAACGCGCGCCGATCGATCAATTTCAGCTTTCTTAACGCCGAAATGCCACGGAGCTGCGCAGCTCCAGCTGTTGCGAGCGCTTCGAGGGCCGATCAACATGACGTTAGGTAATATTCGTATCAGCATCAAGATCGCAGCTGCGATGCTGATTGTCGGGTTGATTGGCGTGGCCGCAACGATTCTTGGCAGCGTGCAGTTGAGCAAGGTCGACAGCACTTATTCCGAGCTGATCAATTCGCGCAGCAAGGCGACGCTTGCCACTGCCCGTTCGGCGCGCGCCGCAAATGATATTCTGGCTCAGGCCTACAAGGTCATTGCCTATCCTCGCGACACGGATGGTGCGCGCAATGCCCAGAGCCAGTTGCAGCGCTCCTATGGTCAGGCACTCGAGCTGCTGAAGGAGGGACAGTCCCACCTTCCGGAGCGGGCCGCCGAATACGATGCCCTGACCAAGCAGGTCACCGACATCAAGGTGGGCGTCGATCGCGCGCTCTATTACGGCGCTAATGACGAAAACGAGCGGGCGTTGGCCGTGATGGACGAACTCGACGGCAAGCTCACCGCTGTCGTCCGCAACATCACCGATTTCAACAACGCGCTCGGAAAGGATACCGAGACGACCAGCGCAAGGTTGAGCTCGGAGACCAAGCGCACCATCGCCATTGTCATCGGCGGCAGCCTGCTTGGCCTGTTGATTGGCCTGGGTGGTGCGATGTGGATGTCAGCGAAGAGCATCACCGGCCCCTTGGCCCGGTTGAAGGGCACGATGGAGAGGCTCGCCGCCAGCGATTTCGATGCCGAGATCGAGGGCCAGACGCGACGCGACGAAGTCGGCGAGATGGCTCGGGCCGTGCTGATCTTCAAGGAGAACGGCCTCGAGATGCGCCGGCTTGAAGCTCAGACCACCGAGCAGGAGCGCCTGACCGGTGCAGAGCGTCGCCGCAACGAGGCAGAGCGCCAGCGCGTCGAGGCGGAACGGGCGATGCTCGCCAAGGAACAGCAGCATGTCGTCGGGCTGCTCGCAGCTGGCCTGGAAATGCTCGCTCAGGGCGATCTGACCTATCGCATCGACGACAATGTCGCTGCCGACTACCTCAAGCTCCGCGACGACTTCAACGGCGCGGTGAACCGCCTCTCCGAGACCGTCGCGACAATCCAGACGACCTCGGTCGACGTCGCCAATGCCGCACGCGAGATCAACATGGGCGCCGACGACCTTTCGAAGCGCACCGAGGAGCAGGCCTCCTCGCTCGAGGAAACCGCCGCGACGACAGAAGAGCTCGCGGCATCCGTCAAGGCATCGGCCTTGTCGTCCCGCCAGGCCGTGCTGCTGGCCAACGAGGCGACCGAAGTGGCCGAGAAGGGCGGCGCGATCGTCACCGATGCCGTCGCCGCGATGGCGCGGATCGAGCAGGCCTCGCGCAAGATCTCGGATATCACGTCGGTTATCGACGAGATCGCCTTCCAGACGAACCTGCTTGCGCTCAACGCGGCTGTCGAGGCAGCACGCGCTGGCGATGCCGGCAAGGGCTTTGCCGTGGTCGCCTCGGAGGTCCGCACCCTGGCCCAGCGCTCCTCGGAAGCGGCCAAGGACATCACCTCGCTGATCAGCGAATCGGGTGCCGAGGTCGCACAAGGTGTCGGCCTGGTCCGTTCGGCCGGCGAGGCTCTCGGAAAGATCGTCGAAGCCTCGAAGAAGGTCTCCGCCACTGTCTCGGACATCTCGGCAGCCTCGGCCGAGCAGGCCAACGGCATCGATGAGATGAGTCAGACCGTCGCCCACATGGACGAGATGACTCAGCAGAACGCAGCCCTGGCCGAGGAGAGCGCCGCGTCGGCCAGCTCGCTCACCGGCCAGATCCAGCGCTTGAACGGCCTCGTCTCCAGCTTCCGGATCAAGGAAGAGCGGGTGCCGCAGCAGCGCAGGATGGACACCAAGGGGGAGGCCGGGTTCGGCTTTGGCCTGCGCCGTAGCGCTTGACGCCGCTCTTGCTGCAGGTTGATAGGATCGGGCTTTCGAGCCCGGTCCCACAACCGGCGAGACCGATACCACAGAGTACCCGATGACCGGCTCAGGCACTGACCGCACCCGCCCCGCCACGCGGACCCCCGCCCCTGTCATCATTCTGGTCGAACCGCAAATGGCCGAGAACATCGGCATGTGCGCTCGCGCCATGGCGAATTTCGGCCTTTCCGAGATGCGGCTCGTGGCCCCTCGCGATGGCTGGCCCGCCGGTGGAGGCCTCAAGAAGGGCGCAACCGCCGCAGCCTCCGGCGCGACCCATATCCTCGAGAATGCCCGGCTCTACCCCGACGCCGCCGCCGCGACGGCCGATCTCAATCATGTGCTCGCGACCACCGCCCGCGAACGAGGCCAGATGAAGCGCGTCTTCACGCCAGCCGAGGCGATGCCGTCCCTGGCCGAGCGTGTCGGCGGCGGAGAGCGGGTCGGCATCCTGTTCGGTCGCGAGCGCATCGGCCTGACCAATGAAGAGATCTCGCTCGCCGACGCGATCCTGACCTTTCCCGTCAATCCCGCCTTCGCCTCGCTCAATCTTGCCCAGGCCGTGCTGCTGGCCGGTTACGAGTGGTTCAAGACGACGGATGGCGAGCCGCCCTTCCGCGAGAACAATCCCTCGCCGCCCGCGACGCGTGAGACGGTGTTCTCGATGTTCGGCTATCTGGAAGGCGAACTCGAGCGCTGCGGTTTCTTCCCGCCCGGCAAGAAGCCGGTCATGACCGCCAATCTGCGCGACATCCTGCATCGTCTGGAGATGACCGAGCAGGAGGCGCGCACCTTGCGTGGCGTGTTCAAATCCCTGGCGGAAGGGCCGCGGCATCCGCGCCCGGTGAAAGCCTCCGAGGGCGAATAGACGAACCCGTTCGAGCCAAACGAGAAAGGCCGGAGCATCGCTGCCCGGCCTCGCTTGTTACTCCGGTCGCCAGGCTGAACCTCAGAACTGGTATTTCAGCGTCGCCTTCACCGTGCGCCCCGGCTCGCTGTAGTAGTCGCGCGCCTGGGCAAGCGTGCCCGTCGGAACGTTGACCGCATCGAAGTACTTGCGGTCGAAGATGTTGTAGACGCCGACCTGCAGCTCGATATCGGCGAGCTTCGTCGGCCGCCACCAGGCCGAAGCGTTGAAGATCGCATAGCCCGGAGCCTTGAAACCGGTATTCGTGCCCGTCGTTGCAGCAACATCGTCACGCGCTGCAGCGAGCTTGGTCGAGACCTCGGCGCCCCAGATCTCTGTTCCATAGGCGATTGCGACGATACCCTGCATCGGCGGAATCGAATTCAGGAACGTATTGTTGTCCTTGTTCTGCCCCCGGGTATAGGCGAAGGAGCCGCGCGCCAGCCAGTTCTCGGCGAAGGCATACTGGAAATTCGCCTCGACGCCCTGGATCTCGGCGCGCGCGACGTTCCGCGGCCCCTGGATGCCACCCTGCGGGTAGAGCGCATCCGGCGGTGCGATCTGCACGGTCTCGATGAAGTTGCGGTAATTGGTGTGGAAATAGGTCACCGACCCGCCAAAAGCCCGGTCACCGAAGCGGAAGCCGACATCGATGCCGTTGCTGGTTTCCGGGCGCAGCGTGGCGTCGCCGATGCGCAGATAGGTCCCAACCGCACCGAAGCGGCCATAGAGCTCACTTGCAGTCGGCGCGCGAAAACCCTTCGACCATTGCGCGAAGGCCGTCACGTCCTTGAACATGCCGACATTCTTGAGGATGTCGTATTCAAGCCGAACCCGCGGCGACCAGGCGCTGTCGCTGGAGGACGGCGGCAAGCCGACCGGGCTGGAGCCGCCATTGGCATAGGCCGGCGTGTTCTGCGGCTTCTCCTCATACCAGTCGAACCGGACGCCAGGCGTCAGGCGCAGGCGGTTATCGAGCATGCCGATCTCGTCATGCGCGAAGATGCCGATCGCATTGCCGTCGACCTTCGGCTGGTCGGCCTGATTGGTGTGCAGGTTGTTGCAGGCGCTGAAGGCGCCGGTATAGGGGCGGCGGCAATTGTCGACACCGGCCGAATACTGGGTCAGCGTCGTCGTGCGCAGTTCGGTGCCGAGCGTGATGCCGTGCGAGAAGATGCCAGTCTGGAAGTTCTTCACGACATGGCCGTTGAAGCCGAAGGCCTCCTGCTCGGTCTCGTTGTTGCGGGTATAGGGACCGATCACGCTGGTGAAACGGTAGGCTGAGACCAGGGCGTTACGCTTGACGTTCTGCCAGTAGAGATTGGCGTGGGCCTCGTCGAGGAAGCCACCCGGCAACTTGTAATCATAGGTCAGCGAGACGCGCTGGCGCTCGACATCCTCGCCGGTGTCATAGTTGCCCGGGCGGAAATTGCCGGTGGGCGACACCGTGGAGGTGAGGACGTTGACCCTGTCCTCGCGCTTGAACAACTCGCCCGTAATACCGAACCGGTGCACGTCGTCGACATAATGCTGGATCTTCGCGAGCAGCCCGTACTGCGTGAAATCCGTCGGGTTGGGCATCGTTCGGGTCGGGCCGATGCTGTCGATCGTCCCCCTGTTGCCCGTCTCATGCCCGTCGCGGAAGCTGCCCTGGAGCAGGAAAAAGGTCTGCTGCAGTCGTGCCGCCACCGCGGCACTGCCGAACCAGGCCTCGTCGGTGCTGTCATAGCCGGTCTTGGCGAGCGCACCGACCTGGCGGCCGCCCTTGATCAGGTCCTTGGGGTCGAGCGTGCGGACAGCGAGTACGCCCCCCAGAGCCCCGGAGCCGAGCACGCTGGCGCCGCTGCCGCCGCGCAGCAGGTCGAGCGTGGACAACGCATCGAAGTCGAAGGCGTTGGTCGAACTGCGGTCGATCCGGGTATCGGTCAGGAACGGCTGCCTGATACCGTCGACCGTGGTCAGCACGCGCGGGCCGTCGAGGCCGCGAATATTGATGCTGTTATTCTGGCGATTGAAGCTGATGCCCGCTTCAACCCGGTTGGCCAGGTCGGAAATGCTCTGGACCTGCTGCCTGTCGAGTTCTTCGCGCGTCGTGCGGGTGGTCGTCGGCCCGGTGACCAACGGCGTGCCGCTGATTCCCTCCCCCTGGACGGTGATGGTGTCCAGAACGACAGGACCGTCGGCGGCTTGAAGAGGAACCGGCTGTTGTGCGGCCCGAACCCGCTGCTGCGCGCCTGCCTGTGACGCCGTCATCAACGCAAGAACGCCAAGCGCCACGCCGTAACGCAGCCCGCCAGAATGCCCGCCCATAGTCAGAACCCCGCCCCTGCCGGCACAGCCAATGAATTGGATGTGCAGATTGCAGTTTAAAATTGCTGAAAACTAAGCTTTATCAAATCAATAAAGCCAGAACTCGATAGAAATAGAGGCTAATTCTGTCAATCAATTCTCAACCGATAAAAGAACAATAGAATCCATCTAATGGAGAAGCGTTCTAAGTTATGTGTATTCTATACTGCGGACACCTCCCCGGGACCCAGCCCCGCTCACGCCGTCCTCCCGATCTCGTGATTGCCGTGATCCGGCCGCAAAGCAGGTTGCGTATTGCAACGCACAAGCAGTCGCGCATCATGGCGCCAGACCGCTGCGGACAATGTTGATGATGCTCGACCGCCGGACCTTTCTCATGGGCTCAACTGCGCTTGCCGCAGCCGCTGCCGGCACGCCCGGCCCTGCCTTGGCAGGAGATCTCGACGTCGTCGTCATCGGCGCAGGCGCAGCCGGCATCGCGGCCGCACGCGAACTGAAAGCTGCCGGGCGCCAGGTCGTGATCATCGAGGCGCGCAACCGGGTCGGTGGTCGTGCCTTCACCGACACCTCGCTTGGCGCCGCCTATGACGCCGGTGCGATGTTCATCCACTGGGCGGAGCGAAATCCCTGGGTGAAGATCGCCGCCGATCTCGGCATCCCGACGCCGAATGAATCCTGGGGCAGCGGCTTCCAGGTTTTCGCCAACGGGCAACCGATGTCGGATGCCGAGCGGGTCAAACGGCGCGGTGCCTTCAGGCAAATCGACCGCAAGCTCGAAACCGTCGATATCTCGAAGCGCGATCTCTCGGTTGCGGAGCTGCTCGGAGATCTCGGCCCGGATATGACGCCCGTCGCCACCTCCGGGTTGCTGCTCTCGATCGGCGAGGAATCCGATCGCATCTCGGCGCGCGACTACCAGCGCCTGTGGAGCGGCGACGATTTCGTCGTCCCCTCGGGCTACGGCAATCTTGTCGCGCGCCATGGCGAAGGGCTCGATATTCGCCTTGGCGAACCGGTCGATGCCATTCGTTGGGACGGACCCGGCGTCGAGATCACGACGCGCTCGGGGACGCTGAAGGCACGCGCCTGCATCGTCACCGTGCCGGTCGGCGTTCTGAAGGCCGGCGACATCCGCTTCACGCCTGCACTGCCTGCCCGAACCCGCGACGCCCTGAATGGAATCGGCATGGGCGCCCTCACCAAGATCGCGCTCAAGGTCGAGGGCGATCGCTTCGGCATCAAGCCCGGCATGAGCTATCTTGAAGCCGGTTCGCCCAAGGCCATGATGAATGTCGACCTCTTCCCGGACGACAAGGACATCGTCATTGCCTATTGCGGTGGAGACTACGCACGCGACCTTTCCCGTGCGGGAACCGCCGCCGCACGGGATCATGTGACCGAGCTCTTGGCCAAGATGGTCGGCGGGAGCTTTCGCAAGGCCGTCACCGGCGTGTCATTCCCCGCCTGGTGGACCGATCCGTTCTCGCATGGCTCCTATTCGGTCTGCCGCCCCGGCTTCGAGACGGCCCGGGACAGGCTTGCCGAGCCGATCGGCGGGCGCATCTGGATCGCGGGCGAGGCGACGGCCGGTGGCGGTGCGATGACGGTAGGCGGCGCGACCCTGGCGGGGCGGGCGGCGGCAGCGGCCGTGGCGCGGCTGAAAGCTTAGCGTCCCAGCTCCAGCTCCCAGTTCTGCCCCACCAGATCCTGCCCGAAGGAATGGTGTGCCTCCTCGGCGATAAGCCTGAAGCCCGCGGCAATATAGATGCCACGCGCGACGTGCAGGATATCATTGGTCCACAGGATCATGCGCCGATAACCAGCCGATTGCGCGAATTCGACCGCCTCCTGCACCAACGCCTTGCCGAGGCCGAGCCCTTGCCCACGCTTCTCGACCAGCACGAGCCGAAGTTTGGCAACCTCGTCCGACTCTCGAACCACGAAGGCCGAGCCCACCGGCATCCCGTCCAGCTCCGCAATGAAGCAGCGCTCCTTGCCCGGCAGGAAGTCCCGCAGGAATTTCGCCGCGATCTCCGCGACCAGCGCCTCGAAGCTGATGTCCCAGCCATAGTCTTCCGCATAGAGCCGGCCATGCGCCGATATCACCCAGCCGATATCCCCGGGCCTGTGCTCGCGGATGAACGGTTGCCGCTTTCGCTCGCGGGCTCCAGACAGTAGCCGCTCGGCGGTTCCCAGCGCCTCGACCAGATCCGCCTGTTCAGCCTGTCCGAGCCGCGCCAGAATCGATCTGGCCTGATCGCGTGACGCTTCATCCAGCGGTCGAAAGGCGTCATGCCCCTCTCGCGTCAGCAACAGGTGCGAAGCCCGCCCGTCGTCGGGAGAACGTTCGCGTCTCAGCCAGCCGGCCGCAGCAAAGCGCTTGAGGATACGGGAGAGATAGGCCGGATCGAGGGCAAGCTCGCGTGCCAGCTCGCTTGCGAGCCAATCGTCACGTTGAGCCAGCTCATAGAGCACGCGCGCCTCAGTCAACGCGAAACCTGAACCGTGCAGGCTGCCACCAAGTGCTCCAATCCAGCGCGTGTGGAAGCGGTTGAAGCGTCGGATCGCAGCGATCGCGGGGCTATCTGTGGCGGCCATGATGATCTCCGAGGATCAGAATCATGTCAGTTAGTGGACAAAGTCAATTAAATTGAACCGTGGCGGCCGGGAGTTCCTTGACCACTCCTTAACCGGGCTCTGGCCCAATGAAGCGCTCATCCATCTCCTGTGCAGGCGCCTACGCATGCGGGTCGATCTTCTGGCCGGAACAGCCTATGGCGCAGCCGTGATGCCACGCCGCCAACCCACCATTCTGGTCTTCGATTCCGGGCTCGGCGGCCTGACAGTGCTGGCAGAGACCACGCGCGCCCGCCCGGACGCACGCATCGTCTACGCCGCCGATGACGCCGGCTTCCCCTATGGCCGCCTCAGCGAAGCGGAACTCATCGACCGCGTCCTGCAGGTCATGGAACGCCTGATCGCGCGCTGCCATCCTGATCTTGTGGTGATCGCCTGCAACACCGCATCGACTCTGGTGCTGCCGGCGCTGCGCGCCCGCTTCACCATCCCCTTCGTCGGCACCGTCCCGGCGATCAAGCCAGCAGCCGAGTGCACCCGCAGCGGCCTGATCTCGGTCCTGGCGACGCCTGGAACCGTCGCCCGCGACTATACGCGCGGCCTGATCGAGGCCTATGCGGCGTGCTGCGAGGTCACGCTGGTCGGCTCGACCGGCCTCGCCGGCCTCGCCGAAGCCGCACTCAAGGGTGAAACGGTCGACGACGCGGCAATCCTTGCGGAACTTGAACCCTGCTTCGTCGAACACGACAGCGTACGGACCGACGTGATCACCCTCTCCTGCACGCATTATCCACTGCTGCTCGAACGCATGCGCCGGGTGGCACCGTGGTCCGTCACCTGGATCGACCCTGCCCCCGCCATCGCCCGGCGGATTTCCCAATTGCTGGGCCCTGCGGCGCCCCCACCATTCAGCGCGGCTGGCGACGCGCCGGCGATCTTCACGAGCGGGGCCGGCATCAGCGGACCGCTGCGCATTGCACTCGCCGGCTACGGGCTGTCCCAGGTCCTGATCGAGCCATTTCCGCTGATGAATTGAGCAGCGATCCCCAGGCATAGCCCCAAGGGATTTGACTTGCGGGGGCTCCTGCGCCTATAGGGCTCTCGTCGCGCGGGTCCATCAGGGCCCGCGTGGCTTTTTCCGCACCCGTGATCCGCTCGTCGAGAGCCGGATCTGTCGCCCTGGAAACGGGGACAGGAGGGCGCGGTCCTCAACTCGCGAACCAAGAGGACACGCGATATGTCGAAGCGTCATGAGGCGAAATACAAGATTGACCGCCGCCTCGGTCAGAACATCTGGGGCCGCCCGAAGTCCCCGGTCAACCGTCGTGAATACGGCCCCGGCCAGCACGGCCAGCGCCGCAAGGGCAAGCCGTCGGACTTCGGCACGCAGCTGCGCGCCAAGCAGAAGCTGAAGGGCTATTACGGCTCGATCTCCGAGAAGCAGTTCCGCCGTTACTACGCCGAGGCGATCCGCCTGAAGGGCGACTCGGGCGAGAACCTCGTCGGCCTGCTCGAGCGCCGTCTCGACGCGGTGATCTACCGCGCCAAGTTCGTTCCGACGGTGTTTGCTGCTCGCCAGTTCGTCAACCACGGCCACGTCACGGTCAACGGCAAGCGCGTCAACATTACGTCCTACCAGGTGAAGCCGGGTGACGTGATCGCGGTGAAGGAATCCTCCCGCCAGCTCGCCATCGTGATCGAATCGGCTGCGCTCGCCGAGCGCGACGTGCCGGACTACATCGATGCCGACCACACCAAGTTCTCGGCCACCTACACCCGCACCCCGACCCTGTCGGACGTGCCCTACGCGGTGCAGATGGAACCGAACCTGGTCATCGAGTTCTACTCGCGCTGATCCTGCATTGCAGGCTCGGGCTGCGAAGCTCCGATCGGAATCAGAAAAGGGCGGCTCTTCGGAGCCGCCCTTTTTAATTTGAACCCTCGGCAGGTGCGTTGCGCGGCCTGCCCAGGCGGGGAGCACGACACATGGAACCGGGCCTTCCGTGGACCGGTCAGGCGTCTTCCCCAAGCAGCGCCTTCAATCCGATGGGATATCGATACCGCCCCACGCCGGATGCCCGGCAGGGCTGCGGGTCCAAAAGGCGATGTCATTGAACTGAATGGTCTGCGAGACATCGGGCAGTGCATCGCGATAGATGCCGAAGCGCGGCTGTGCATCGATGACCGGCTTGCCTGCCTTCGTCATGCCGTAGCGCGGATATCCGAGCACGCCGCGATAGGCGGGACAGGCGCGCCCATCGAGCCAGAGCTGCAAATGGCTCTCGCCGGCCTTCTGGCTCGGCCGTATCGAAACATTGACCCGGTGCCAGTCCCCCGGGGCGATTGGCCAGTCGCCGCAGAAATGGACCTGCCCGACGCTGTCGCCGCATGTCTCGGTGCCGGCACTCTTGGCGCGGAAGATCGGAGTCTTGCCGTCCGAATCCACCTCGATCTTGAAAAGCGGATTGCCGGGATCGCAGATCTCTTCTCCGCCCCTGCCCTTCTCGTAGCGCGGATCGATATTCTGCTTGATCTGCTGGATGACGGTGCGGTTCTTTCGTGTCAGCCACGGAGCCTCGACCCGGAACTGAAAACTGTACCAGGTCGTGGTATCGAAGCGGATGAGCTCGCGCGTCATCTGGATCTCGGCGCGCTCCGTCGCCGAGGAGCCAGGATCGGGATCATAGGCATCGCCCGGCTTGACGGTAACGCTTAGGACGCGCCCGCCATCTCCGCCCCCCCGTTCCCCGACGCATCGGATACGATCGGCGCGAACCGATTTGTCCAGCAGCGACGAGATCTTCCAGTCCTCGGCCGCGATGCAGGCTGTCTCGAAATCCGCCTGGAACGCCGGAAGGACCTCCTCCGCGCGACCGGCGCCTGGGCAGAACAACGACAAGGAGGCGAACCCCGCCGCGGCAAGAACGCGAAGAACCACGGCGTCTCTCATGCGTTGCCCCCAAACTTCGCCCAGATCCCGCATGGAAGCTATCTCAAGCTTGCGCAGGATCAACATGTTTGAGCCCCCCGGTATTGAAGCGGGGGAGCAACGACAGGCTCCGGATCAGCGTTACAGGATTGGCCACAGGGCCTGAGCAAAACAGCAAAGGGGGCGGCTCGCAGGAGCCACCCCCTCTAGCACGCCCGCCCAGATGGCTGCGGCGCTGCCGGATGATCCTTCGTCAGAGATGCGAACCGACCTCATCGCGAAAGAAATAGCAGCCGAGCCCGACGCAGCCGATCAGGATCGAAAGACCATATGGGCCGAACAGGCAGAGTATGAAAACGAAGGCGATGAAAATCCTCATCAGCCAGTTTGACGATTGAGCCTTCATGAGACGCCCCTCTCACGAGAGTTACTGAGAAGACCCTAGGCGCTCAAAAATGAACTCAATTTGAAGGATTATGGTAAACTCTCGTTTTTCATGACCGCGGCCGCCTCAACCTTCGCCATCTACCTCTTCCGCATCGTCATCTAAACCGCCCCCACCGACAGCAGCATAGAAAAAGGCGGCTCCGAGGAGCCGCCCCGCGAAGGCGATCGCACCGCGATCAGTTGTTGTCGTCGTCGCTATCGTAGCGGCCGCGACGCGAGCCGCGATCGTCACCGTCGTGATCCCGGCCGCCGCGTCGATCCTGCCAGCGGTCGCGCATGTTCTCCCGCGTCCGCTCCATGTGGGCGCGCCCCTCGGAGAATGCTTCGCGCACAGCCCGGCGCGCCACCGTCTTCTGTTCGTCGCTCAGGGTAGACCAGAGCGGGCGAACGGCATCCGCGAGCTCCTTGCTGCGCGTGGCCCGCGCGGCCTGACGGCTGGCCATTGCGTCAAGGCGCTCCATGATATCGGCGTGGCGGAAATTCTCGCGCTGTTCGCGCATTGCCGCAAAGCCCAGGCGACGCTGCTCCATGCCCTTCTTCACGGTGTTCTCGACCGCGTCGAATAACGGGACCTGCTCAGGCTTGAGCTTCATATCGGCGCGCAATTTGGCAAAGCGCTCGCTCATGCGGGTCTGCGCGCGTTCGAGCCGCTCCTTCATGCGGGCTTCCATCTGCTCGGTGCGGCGCTGGTCGCGCTGCTCGGCACGCTCCTGCTGCGTCATGTCGCGCGAGGATCCGGAGCCGCCGACTGGAGGAACCGGCTGCGGCTGCGCGACCGCGAACGTCGCAGCCAGGGCGGCTGCCGACGAAGCTGCGATAAGTGCGATGCGTTTCATCCTGGGTCTCCGTTTGTCGTATCGACAAGGTCAGGTCGCTGGCGGGTCTCGAAGCCGGTTCGCGATCATGGCAAGGCTGACCTCGCGCCCCTGACCCTGCGATGGCGCAAGCATGAAAAGATCGTAATGTAGCGATGACGCGCCAGCGAGCGCGAAGTTCCCCCACGCTCCCCCGGTGTCATTCCCTCGTGATGCGCAACCTGATCACCGATGTTCGTGGCCTGCTCGTCGGGCAAGCCCAGGATCTTGCCGCAGCGACCGGCGTCACCGTCGCCCTGTTTGACCGCCCGACCGTAGCCTCGGTCGCCATTCTCGGCGGCGCTCCCGGCACCCGCGATACCGCATTGCTGGAACCGGAAATGACGGTCGAGCATGTTGACGCCATCGTGCTCTCCGGCGGTTCCGCATGGGGGCTGGCAGCAGCCGACGGTGTCATGGCGACGCTTGCCGCAAACGGTCGCGGCTTCCCCGTCGGCGGCATGCGCGTGCCGGTCGTGCCGCAGGCGATCCTGTTCGATCTCCTGAATGGCGGCGACAAGGGCTGGGCCAAGGGCAATGGCGCGGAGGGCCCCTATCGGGCTCTGGCGCGGGCGGCAGCGGAGAATGTTGGCACTGAGTTTTCTCTCGGAAGCGCCGGCGCTGGCTACGGTGCGACCACCGCCACGCTCAAAGGGGGTCTCGGCTCAGCCAGCGCGCGCGCCGCCACCAGCCAGATCGTGGGCGCGCTCGTTGCCGTCAACGCCGTTGGCAGTGCCACGATAGGCGACGGGCCTTGCTTCTGGGCCGCCCCCTATGAGCAAGCGAGTGAGTTCGGCGGCCTCGGCTGGCCTTCTGTGATCTCGCCCGAGGATCTCCGGCTGCGCTTCAAGGGCGGCGCAGGACAGAACACCACGATCGCGCTCGTCGCGACCGACGCCGCACTGACCAAGTCGCAGGCAAAGCGGCTGGCGCTTGCGGCGCATGATGGCCTGGCCCGGGCGCTCAGGCCGGTCCATGCACCGCTCGACGGCGACATCGTCTTTGCCGCGGCGACCGGTCATAGCGGCGCGCCGTCCGATTCCTTCGCCCTCGCAGAACTCTGCGCGACCGCCGCCGACGTCCTCGCTCGGGCCGTCGCGCGCGGCGTTCACGCTGCAACGGCCCTTCCCTTTGCCGGCACCAAGCCCGCCTGGCGCGACAGGTTCGCGACCTGAGGCCCGGTCGCTCCCGCGGCGTTTAGTGGCCCAGGAGGTCAAGGCGCTGGCCCACCAGACCTCGCTGGCGACAGACGATATCCAGCGCCAGATCGAAGCGATCCGAAACTCGAGCGCTGAAGCCGTCCGCGCCATCGACACGATGAACGCGACCATCGGTTCGCTCAATGAGGTTTCGGCGGCAGTCGCGACCGTCGTTGAACAGCAGAACGCGGCCACCTAGGGGATGGCCCGCAGCATCGAGGCTGCAGCTCACGAGACCATCGCGGCCTCCGGCAACATCGAATTCGTCAGCAAGCTGGCAGCGGAAACCGGTCAGGCAGCGGCCTTCGTAGCCGAGTCCGCCGACTGGCTGGCCGCCCAATCCGCGCATCTCGACACCGAGGTCGCGCAGTTCCTGGGTTGGATCCGGGCAACCTGATTCTCGTGCATGCGCAGCTGCAAGAACCCCGGGCGTGTTCCTCAGGCTTCGCCTGCGTCGAACGCCGCGTGGTAGCGGACCTCGCCCGCTGGTAGCGGGCCGCCAAAGCCAAGCACCAGGAAATACTCCTGCGGCACATCGGCAAGCCAGAGCTGGGGGTCCGCAGCGAAACCGAAGCGACCATAATAACCCGGCGCCCCCAGCAGGACGCAGCCCTTCGCGCCAGCCGTCTTCAGCCTGTCGAGCCCGGCGCGCACCAGAGCCTGCCCTATGCCTCTCCGCTGCATGTCCGGCCGAACAGCCAGAGGCCCGAGACCGAACCAGCCAAGCTCCTGCCCGCCGATCGTGACCGGGGAGAAGGCGACATGGCCGAGCAGGGCCTCGCCATTGGAGGCGACAAGGGGCAAGGCCAGCATACCGCCCCGGCGCAAGCCATCGACGATCGCCGCCTCCGTCTGGTTGCTGTGGGAAACGTCCTTGAAGGCGTCGGTAATGAGCGCCCGAATTGCGGGAATGTCAGCGGGTTGCTCATCGCGGATGATCATGTTGCGTCCTCGGTTCTCGCAAGAGCGGGAGGGCCCATGACGGGCCCTCCCCTTGGTCTCACCGATTGTCGGCCTGTGACCTCACTGCGAGCCGGCCCTGTCGCGAGATGCGATAGGGCCGCCCCTGCCTCGATTCGATCATCCGCTTGCGCCTGAGGCTCCCGAAGAGTTCGAGCGTGCAGTTGCTCAGCACGTAGCCCTCATGGGTGAAGCAGTCGACATGGTGGATGCGGCCATCATCGCCGCGATGGTGACGGATATGCCCGCCCTGGGCCAGCACGTGCAGCACGCGCTGCTCGCCCCTGGAGATATTCATGTTTGTAGAGCCTGTGCATGAAACCATGACAAGCGCCTGAGCCCCATGCAGGCATCGAATGCTGCATTTCAGACCCGGCGCTGCATCACGTTCCGCCGAAGCGAAACGTCACCGGGTTCCCGCACTCTCAAACATGACATTCCCCAACACGATCGTTTCCGCGCGCATAGGCGCGGGAGGACGGGCGTTTAGAGCACGCTCCTCCCAACGTCAACCGCCGCCAGGACCGTTTCCCGCCAGCGCCGAATGCGCTATGGGGACCGCATGTCGACAGATGCATTTCTCCAGCGGTTCGGTGCGCCGGGCACACCTCAGCCCGATCCCGTTGCCGCGGCGCAAGGCGCCATGCGCAACGCCCTGCCCAAGCGCTTCTACGAAACCGCTGGCGTGCTCGAACGCGACGGGCTCTTCCATGTCGCGCTCGATGGCAGGACAGCCCGGACACCGGCCCGGAATCCCTTGGCCATCACCTCGCGCCCGGTCGCCGAGGCACTCGCTGCGGAATGGCAGGCGCAGGGCGAGCGGATCGACCCCGCCGTCATGCCGCTGACACGACTGGTCAATTCCGCGCTCGATGGCGTGTCCGACCAGCATGAGGCGGTGCGCGCCGAGATCGTACGCTATGCCGGCAGCGACGCGCTCTGCTATCGCGCCAGCGAACCGGACAATCTCGTCGAGCGCCAGCGTGATGTCTGGGACCCGATCATCGCCGGGACCGAAGCTGCCCTCGGCGCACGCTTCACCCTCACTGAGGGCGTGATGTTTGCTGCGCAACCGGCCGGCGTGCTCGACGCCGTCGCCCGGCGCGTCGCCGATCTCTCCGCGCCGCTGGCGCTCGCCGGAGCGCATAATGTGATGACCCTTTCAGGCTCCACCATCCTCATGCTGGCGCTCGCCGACGGACGGCTGGACGAAGAGCAGGCATGGACTGCCGCCCATCTCGACGAGGACTATCAGATCGAGATCTGGGGACAGGATGAGGACGCCGCCGACAGGCGAACGATCCGCCGCCAGGAATTCGCGGCGGCCGTGCTTCTGCTCCAACACGGATAGCGCAAGCCCGAACGAACGGCTGATGGACAGCATGGCCTTCGCCCCTTAAGCCGGAACGCAGGCGTTCTGACCGGCGACGGGGCATTTCCATGAAGGACATTCTCGAGCAGCTCGAATCCCGCCGCGAGGGCGCGCGCAAGGGTGGCGGCGACAGGCGCATCGAGGCGCAGCACAAGCGCGGCAAACTGACCGCTCGCGAGCGTATCGAACTCCTGCTCGATCACGGCTCCTTCGAAGAATTCGACATGTTCGTGCAGCACCGCTGCGTCGATTTCGGCATGGAGAAGGGTGAGAAGATCCCGGGTGACGGCGTCGTCACTGGCTGGGGCACCGTCAATGGGCGCACCGTCTTCGTCTTCTCCAAGGATTTCACCGTCTTCGGCGGCTCGCTCTCCGAAACACATGCCCAGAAGATCACCAAGATCCAGGACATGGCGCTGAAGATGCGGGCCCCGATCGTCGGCCTGTTCGATGCCGGCGGCGCCCGCATCCAGGAAGGCGTCGCAGCGCTCGGCGGCTATGGCGAGGTCTTCAAGCGTAACGTTGCGGCCTCGGGCGTCATTCCCCAGATCTCAGTGATCATGGGTCCCTGCGCCGGCGGCGACGTCTATTCCCCGGCCATGACCGACTTCATCTTCATGGTACGCGACACCAGCTACATGTTCGTCACCGGCCCGGAGGTGGTCAAGACCGTCACCAACGAGACCGTCACGTCCGAGGAACTGGGCGGGGCCAAGGTCCACACCTCAAAATCCTCGGTGGCCGACGGCTCCTTCGAGAACGATGTCGAGGCGCTGCTTCAGGTGCGCCGACTGATCGATTTCCTGCCGGCCAACAACACGGTCGGCGTCCCGGAATGGCCGAGCTTCGACGTGCCTGATCGTGTCGACATGAGCCTCGACACGCTCGTACCGGACAATCCGAACAAGCCCTACGACATCAAGGAACTGATCCTGAAGACGCTCGACGAGGGCGATTTCTTTGAGATCCAGGCGGCTTATGCCGGCAATATCGTCACCGGCTTCGGCCGCATCGAGGGCCGCACCGTCGGCGTCGTCGCCAACCAGCCGATGGTGCTTGCCGGCGTGCTCGATTCCGACGCCAGCCGCAAGGCGGCCCGCTTCGTGCGCTATTGCGACGCTTTCGAAATCCCGATCGTCACCTTCGTCGACGTGCCGGGTTTCCTGCCGGGCACGGCGCAAGAATATGGCGGGTTGATCAAGCACGGCGCCAAGCTGCTCTTCGCCTATAGCGAATGCACGGTACCGTTGGTCACGGTCATCACCCGCAAGGCGTTCGGCGGCGCCTATGACGTGATGGCCTCAAAACATATCGGCGCCGACGTCAACTATGCCTGGCCGACGGCTCAGATCGCAGTGATGGGCGCCAAGGGCGCGGTCGAGATCATCTTCCGTGGCGGCGATGCCGAGACCATCGCCCGCCAGACCAAGGAGTATGAAGACCGCTTCATGTCGCCTTTCGTCGCCGCCGAGCGTGGCTATGTCGACGAGGTGATCATGCCACACTCGACCCGCCGCCGGATCGCCCGGGCGCTGGCCATGCTCAGGACCAAGAGCATCGAGCGGCCCTGGCGCAAGCACGACAATATTCCGCTGTGACAGCGCGGGCTACGGCCAGCGCCTGAACACTGCGCTCGCATTCACCCCACCAAAGCCGAAACCGTTCGAGATGGCATGCTCCATCTGGAGCGGTCGTGCTTGCTTGGCCACAAGATCGAGCCCTGCCGCATCCTCGTCCGGATTGTCGAGGTTGAGCGTCGGTGGAGCGATCTGGTCGCGCAACGCCAGGATCGTAAAGATCGCTTCCAGCCCGCCGGCAGCGCCGAGCAGATGGCCGGTCGCCGATTTGGTGGCGCTGATTGCGATGCTGCGCTCCGAACCGAAGAGGGATCTGATCGCCGCCAGTTCGCCGCGGTCGCCAACCGGGGTCGAGGTCGAATGCGCGTTGAGATGCCGGATATCGCCCGGCTGCAGGCCAGCCTGCTTCAGGGCGATCTCCATCGCGCGCCGCGCGCCCGAACCATCTTCCGGCCCCGACGTGATGTGATAGGCATCGGCGCTGGTGCCATAGCCCGTGATCTCAGCGAGAGGCGTCGCGCCTCGCGCCTGCGCATGTTCCAGCGCCTCGATCACCAGCATGCCGGCCCCCTCGCCCATGACGAAACCGTCGCGGTCCCGGTCGAAGGGGCGCGAGGCACGCTCGGGCTCGTCGTTGAAACCGGTAGAGAGCGCACGCGCCGCGGCGAAGCCGCCAAGCGCGACAAGATCGATGCAGGCCTCGGCGCCGCCGCAGAGTGCGATATCGGCCTCTCCCGCCCGGATCAGCCGCGCCGCATCGCCGATCGCCTGCACGCCGGCGGCGCAGGCCGTGACCGGCGCACCGATCGGCCCCTTGAAGCCGTGGTCGATCGAGACATGACCAGCCGCAAGATTGACCAGGAAGGACGGGATCGTGAAGGGCGAAAGCCGCCGCACGCCGCGCGTATCGGTGATGCGCACCGCTTCGGCGATAGACGGGAAGCCGCCAATGCCGGAGGCGATGACCGTGGCGGTGCGCTCGCGCTGTACGTCATCGGTCGGCGCCCAGCCGGCCTGCTCCAGCGCCTCTTTCGCCGCCACCAGCGCGAACTGAATGAAGCGATCCATCTTGCGCTGGTCCTTGGGAGCAATCGCGCTGTCGGGATCGAAGCCCCCCTCAGCGTCCTCTGCCTTCGTCGGCACGGCACCGGCAACCTTGGAGGGCAAGGTCTCGACAATGCTGTCGGGCAGGCGCCGCAGCCCGGAACGGCCGGCGAGAAGCCGCGACCATGCCAGTTCGGTTCCACAGCCCAGGGGCGAGACAACGCCCATACCGGTTACAACAACGCGGCGCATCGGCAGATCCTATTCCATGTGAGAGGGGGAGAGCGGTCGCAAACCTCTCTGCGCGGCAATGTGCTGGCGCATCTGTTCGCTGGCTCGCGGACCGGGAATGAGAGCGACGTTATCCGACGTGATCGGTGTCGCGCTGGCGGCATCGACCAGGATCGGCTCGAGCGGCTGGCCGGAATCGCGCCCTGCCAGCAGCACGGACACGCCCTCGGCGGCGAGATGCCGGTTACCCCAGGCGAGCATTGCCGCAATCACCGGGAAGAAGTCTCGCCCCTTGGCGGTGAGCAGGTACTCATATCGCTTGGGCCGTTCGCGATAGAGCCGCCGCTCGAACAGACCGCTTTCCGTGAGGTGCTTGAGACGGCGGGCCAGCATATTGGGCGCAATGCCGAGACTCGCCTGAAACGCGTCGAAGCGCGTGAGCCCCTGGAACGCATCGCGCAGGATCAGCAGGCTCCACCATTCGCCGACGGTTTCGACCGTCCGTGCGCAAGGGCATTCGGCGAGTGAAACGGATCTGGATTGCATGCTCACCTCGGCTAGACCAGTTACTATCTTTTTGCAAGCAACTGATCTGCCCGGAGTGGGGTGCCTTTAGCACCGGGGCCGCTACCCCGGGGTTCGGAACGCCTCATCCGTCCAGTCGAGCAGCTTGCCGAGAAAGCGCGAGGCCGCCGGCATGAAGAAGCTGCCATGATGGTAGAACGGGTCGAGCGTGGTCACGATCATGCGCCCGGCCCCACCGCCAACATGACGGTGGTCGTAGAGGATCGAGCCGCCCTTGCCCTGAGGGTCGCCATCCCGCGTGATGTCCACCAGTGAGGTCGCCCCCGGCGGCGGCGTCAGCAGGCCGTGATAGTGCCAGACCAGTTCCTTCATCCCGACATGGCGGAAGAGTTCGTGATCGGGCGCGACGATGCGATGGCCCGGATCGGCCCCCTGCTCCAGCCACCACCAGAAATTGGTTGGGCGGAACTCCCATGAGACGCCGGGCGCCCATTGCTGGGCACTGTTCTCGCCAAGCACGATCAAGGTGCCCCCACCCGCCAGATAGTCGAGGAGGATCGGGCGCTTGCCCCTCAGAACGCCCGGATGAATGCGATCCGCCACCATCAGAGCGTCGCAGCCGGCAAGGTCGGCCGCGGTCAGTTCCGGCGCGTAGATCGTCCGGTCGAAGCGACCACCGAGCCGCTCACCGTAGATTGCTTCCTGGTGGTAATAGGTTCCGCCGTCCAGCACCGCGAGTGTCATGCTGCCTCCGATGGCTTGGCGATCCAGTCGAACAGCTGCGGCATGATCTGCTCCGAGCTGTTGCCCGAGCCGAAATAGCCCCACAAATCCGCGCCGGCATGGACGAGCAACCGTCCTCCCACCGCCGGCCGGCAATCGAAATCGACCGGAGACCGGCTCGGCCCCAGGCTGTTGATGATGCGCGCACCAGGCGGTGGCGGGTTGGAACCGCGCCCATAGAAGCCCGCCACACCGCGCCGCTTCGAGAGATCAGCAGGATCGATGCCGGCCCAGACCAGATGGTCCGCCTCTCGGTTTACGGTGAGATCGTCGACCCGATAGCGGGGGATCGGCTGGAACCGCGCGAGCTCGGCCAGGAAAGGGTGCCCGATATGGCCGCAGACGACGATCGTGCCGCCACCGGCCAGGAAAGCTTCGAGCTGACCCCGGCGCGAGGCAAGATAGCGCTGGTCCGAATGCAAGCCGAGCAGCAGGCCGCGCGTGCGGGAAAGCGCGGTCCGTTCGAGGTCGTAGAACGGCACGAGGTCGATACGCGGGCCGAGCGCGAGGTCGGTGATCAGGGCCTGGGCACCGGTCTCGCTCTGCTCGCAATCAAGGAGGATGGCGTCGATCACGGTTTGAACGCCATCGGATCGATGAGGTCGCGGCGCGTGTCGATGGTCTTCTGCAACATGCCGGCCTCGATCATGAAGGATTGATCGGCTTCGAGGTTCTTCACATCGGCATCGGTCATGGCGAGCGTGAAATCATACCAGGGCAGCTGTTTGCGCGCGTCCTCGACCGAGATCTTCTGGTCCTCGGCCGCGATCTTCAGGGCTTCCTCGGGATTGGCCTTCATGAACGCGAGTGCCTTCCCGTGAGCCGCGAGATAGGCCTGCACCAGGTCTGGATGGTCCCGAAGAAAGCCGGTTCGTACCGCGATCACCGAGGTCGGAGCGATCAGCCCCTCGCCGCTAGCCAGGATGCGCCCGCCGGCAGCTTCGACCTGCAGGGCATTGGCGCCGGCCAGCGTCGCCGCATCAACCTTGCCCGCCAGAAGTGCTGCCCGCGCCGCCGGGATATCCATGTTGAGATACTCGACATCGCCGAGCTTCATGCCATTGGCGGCCAACGCCGCTGCCAGGAGCTGGTTCAGCGTCGTCCCCTTGGGGCCGCCCACGCTCTTGCCCTTCAGATCCTTGACCGAAACAGGGCCGTTCGCCGTCGTCATCACGAAGAAGGCCTTGGGCGAACGCGAATAGGCGGCAATCACCTTGAGATCGATGCCGTTCGCCCGCCCGAGAATAGCCGAGGTCCCGCCCAGTACGCTGGCAATATCGACCGCGCCGGCGGCAAGCGCCTGGATTTGCGCTGCGCCCGAGGTGATCTCGGGATTCTCGACCTTGTCGATGCCTGCAGCGGCAAAAGCTTCTTCGAGGAAGCCCTTCTTGCGCATGACGATCGAGGGAACGTTGAAGGGTGACGCCACATAAGTGACGCGCACGCTCGATGGCTTGTCGGCAGCATGGACCGAGATCGCAGGCGCAGCCGCAACCATGACTGCAAGGGCGATCAGCTTCAGAAGTTTCACGACACAATCTCCTTCTGTAAAGGATGCGTGCGCGTTTCGAGCAGGCGCTCGAGCACGGCACGGCGGTGGGCGAGCAGCGCGGGGTCCGTGGCGTCTCGCGGGTAGGGAAGATCGACCCGGCGCAGGCCGACGAGCCGGCCCGCCGACAATTCGGCAATGGCCTCGCCGAGCAGAACCGCCTCCTCGACGTCATGGGTGACGAAGACGACGGTCGGCCGGCGCTTGCGCCAGATTTCGACGAGCTCCTGCTGCATGGTGCGGCGCGTGAAGGCGTCGAGCGCGCCAAAGGGCTCGTCCATCAGCAAAAGATCCGGTTCGAGGACGAGCGCGCGGGCAATCGCAACCCGCTGCGCCATGCCGCCCGAGAGCTGCTCGGGCGTCGCCTCTGCAAATCCCGAAAGCCCGACGAGGGCCAACGCTTCGCCGACGCGCTGATCGATGACCTCTTGCGGGATGCGGCCGCGGAGCCCGAAGCCGGCATTACGCGCGACGCTGAGCCACGGCATCAGCCGCGGCTCCTGGAAGACATAGCCGACGCGCGGGCGCCCGCCGCCAGCAAAACTCAATGTGCCAGACGTCGGCTCGGCAAGCCCGGCCAGGATGCGCAGCAACGTGGTCTTGCCGCAGCCGCTGCGCCCCACGATCGCTGTGAAGCTGCCGCGCGACAGATCGAGATCGACGCCTTCGAGAGCGGCGACGCTGCGCCCCGCCACCGAATAGCTCATGCCGAGATTGCGGGCCTCAAACACGGCCGAGCTCCAGATGGGAGCGCAACCACGGCGCGCTGCGGCGGATCGCGGCCCGCGCCAGGGCATCGGCGATCAGCCCGAGCACGCCGATGACAAGGACCCCGACGAGAACGATGTCGGTGCGCGCAAGATTCTGGGCGTCGATGATCATGTAGCCGAGCCCCGAGCTCGACGCGATCAATTCGGCTCCGACCAGAGCCCGCCAACTGTAACCGAGCCCGATCCGCAGACCGACGAGGAGAGCCGGAAGCGAGGCTGGAAGAACGATTCTACGCAGAATTTCCGAGCTGTTCAGGCCGCAGGCACGGCCGACCTCGACGAGCTTCGGATCCGCCTGGGCAATCCCCCCAAGGGCTCCCAGGAAGATCGGAAAGAAGCAGGAAAGCACGATCACACCGATCTTCTGCACTTCGCCGATGCCGAGCCACAGGATCAGCAGCGGCAGCAGCGCAAGCGGCGGAACCTGGCGCAGGAATTCGAGTGCCGGCTCGACCAGCACGCGCAACCGCGGAAGCAGACCGAACAGCAGAGCCAGGGGCAAGGCAGTCGCGACGGAAAGGCCGTAGCCAAGGATCACGCGCTGCAAGCTGATCGCCACATGCCTGGCAAGGGAGCCATCGGCGATGAGTTGACGTCCCGCCTCCATGACCGCAACCGGCCCAGGCAGCAGGAAGGGCGAAACGAGACCGAACGCACTGGCCACAGACCAGAGCAGTCCCAACAGCAAGAATATGGGCAGTCCCTTGGACACGGCTACTACGATTGTTTCAGAGCAAGACGGCGGCGCTCACGCGACTGACTAGCATCGTTTCGTAGCACATCAACAATATTACGACATTGATCACACGAATATTTATTATAATTATTCTAATGAGAATAATACACTTTCAAAGACCCACATAGAACCACACATATGCTTCGAAGATCGGAAAGACTGCGCGCCTGACGAGCATTTTCGTCCGGAAGCCCGCTTCGCCGAGCCTCCCGGTCTGCGACCCCGGACATGACTCCTGGGAGATAATCGTCTAAGGCGGCGCTCGCCCCCAAGAGATCTCCCGCACTCGATGCTGTTCAATTCCTTCGTCTTCCTGCTCGGCTTTCTGCCCCTGGCGCTGGCCCTGCACTGGCTGGTCGAGCGTTTTCAGCCGAGCCTGCGGCTGCCAGTTCTGGCGCTTCTGTCCTTCGTCTTCTACGGCTATTGGGACTGGCGCTTCGTCCCTCTGCTCGCCTTCTCGATCCTGCTCAACTGGTGGATCGCCGAAGCCTTCCTGAAGACGAAGCGCAGCGGCCTGATTTCGCTGGCGATCGCGCTCAACCTCGCCGTGCTGGCGCTGTTCAAGTACTTTAATTTCTTCGCCGAGATCACAAGCATGGTTCCAGGGCTCCCCGCCCCCAAGCTTGATCTGGCACTCCCGCTCGGCATCTCGTTCTTCACCTTCCACCATGTGATGTACCTGACGGATCTCAGGCGCGGAGAGGCCCCGCGCTACGATCTGGTGCGCTATGCGCTCTACATCGCCTTCTTCCCGCAGGTGCTTGCCGGACCGCTGGTGCGCTGGCGCGAGATCATGCATCAGTTCGACGAGCGGCCGTATTTGCGGTCGGACGCAGCCGAACGCATCGCGCGGGGGCTGATGCTCCTGACCGCCGGCCTCGCCAAGAAGGTTCTGCTCGGCGATCCTCTGGCCGAGTACGCCAATCCCGTTTTTGCAGCGGCTGCAGCCGGACAGGCCGTTTCGGTGGTCGAGGCCTGGCAGGCTACGCTCGCCTTCACCTTCCAGATCTATTTCGACTTCTCCGGCTATACCGACATGGCGCTCGGGCTCGCCCTGCTCTTCGGCATCGTGCTGCCACAGAATTTTGACGTGCCCTATCGCAGCGTCAGCATCCAGGATTTCTGGCGGCGCTGGCACATGACGCTGTCGCGCTTCCTCCGCGACTACCTCTACATCTGGATGGGTGGCTCGCGCCGGGGGCTGCCGACCCAGATCTGGGCGCTCTTCGCTACCATGGCGCTCGGCGGCCTCTGGCATGGCGCCGGCCTCACCTTCATCGCCTGGGGCGTCGCCCATGGGCTGGCCCTGATCGTCTGCCTGCTCTGGCGCCGCGCCAAGCTGCCGATGCCGGCGCTGCTCGGTTGGGCCCTCACACTGCTCTTCGTCACGCTGTCATGGGTCCTGTTCCGTGCCTCGTCCTTCCCGGCGGCGCTGACGATCTACAAGGGCCTCTTCGGCTTCGCTCCCATCGGATCAGGCTTCAAATGGCGCGCATTGTTGCCCGCTGCGGCCTTCGCGATGATCGGACCGACCGCCTGGGCAATGGTGCATCGGCTGCCGCCGGCGCGATGGATCGCCGTCCTGACGGCGGTGCTCTTCGTGCTCGTGTTGTTCAAGATCGGCGACGACGCCAATTATGAATTCATCTACTTCCAGTTCTGAGCGGCAGTGGGCCGTGCCCACACCCGCCAGCGGGTTGCATTGGCGGAGATTTCTGCGTGTCCTGGTGGCAGCGGGGGGCGTTCTCGTGTCCGCCTTCCTCCTGGCAGCCATAGCGATCGATCCCTACGACACCGGCCGCTCGCCGCTTTCATTGAAGGAGGGCGTACGCCCGCAAGGTCCACGCACGGCCGCCGCCAGCCGGGGCCGCGATCCTGCCTTTTCTGGGGCCATATTCGGCAACTCCCATATTCAGTTGATCAAGCCGGAGCAGTTGAAGGCGCTGACCGGCATTCCGTTCGTCTCCTTGATCGCACCGGCCACGGGACCGAAGGAAACCCTGGTGCTGATCGACTGGTTCCTGCGCCACAGGCGAGAACCTGCTCAGGCCCTGGTCATCGGCATCGACCAGGCCTGGTGCACACCGGACCCGGCGCTGCCGACCGGCAAGCCGTTCCCATTCTGGCTTTTCAGCCGCAACCCCGCAGAATACCTAACCGGATTGATGCGCTACGACGTGCTGGAAGAGGTCAATCGACGGATCCGGTACCTCACGACCCAAAGCCCGGAGCGTGCCCGGCCCGACGGCTATTGGGACTATGAGGAGGGCTATAGGGTCCAGGGCTTCCTCGACGCCCCGCAGCACCGGAGCAAGCTGCTTGCGCCGGCGAACGTCAGCGGCGGAAACGAGACTGGCCCCTTTCCAGCCGCAGCTGCGCTCGCCGCATTCCTTGACGCGGAGGCGAAGGACACACCTGTCATCCTCGTGCGTCCGCCCGTCTATGTAAGCGCCTTGCCGGAGCCCGGAAGCTCTGCGGAGCGCGCCGAGGCGGCCTGCCGGGCTCCATTCCAGGCCCTCGCCGACAATCGCCCGGCAACAAAGCTTGTCGATCTCCGTCGCGACACGCCTCTGATACGCGAGCCCTCCAATTTCTTCGACCATACCCATTACCGCCAGATTGTCGCCCGCGAGGTCGAAACGAGCATTGCGGCAGCGCTCACGTCTCTGCGATAGGCTTGGCAAAGATGCCCCGAGAACGGCTGATTTCATTTTTATGACAACGACTTCGCGAGATTGGTTGAAACTGCATCGATCGCGATTGTTACTGTCTCTCTCCCTCGCTATAAGGGCGCCAAATCGGCGGCCCGACTAAGGCAGAGTCGGTAGGCACGCCGGAAACAGACACTCAGAGAGCGCGCCTATGTCGAAACAGATCATCCTGGACGCCGACTACCGACCTTCCGACGCCGAACCCTTCATGAACGAGCGGCAGCGCGAGTATTTTCGCGGCAAGCTGCTCGCCTGGAAGGAGGAGATCCTCAAGGAAGCCAAGGAGACGCTGGTCACCTTGCAGAGCGAAAGCGAAAATCACCCCGATATCGCCGATCGCGCCTCATCCGAGACCGATCGCGCGATTGAGCTGCGCGCTCGCGACCGTCAACGCAAGCTGATCGCCAAGATCGAATCCGCGATCGCGCGGATCGACGAGGGCAATTATGGCTATTGCGAAGAGACCGGCGAGCCGATCTCGCTCAAGCGCCTCGAGGCCCGGCCGATCGCCACCCTTTCGCTGGAGGCGCAGGAGCGTCACGAGCGCAATGAACGTGTTTTCCGCGACGACTGAGCCTTTTCCGCCATCTGGCGTCTGAAGAAAGCCTTTCGCCGCCGGCGAAAGGCTTTTTTTGTTGGAATGGAGGAAACCCCGCACGGGAGGCGCGGGGTTTCACTGAATGCCAACCGTGGAAGCTTGGGGAGCGTGGCTGGCATCCGGGACAGGGGCTTGCCTCGGGAGGAAGCAGCCCACCGGCCAGGGAGGGAGAGGCGGGGAGCGTACCTCGCCTGGCCGGGTTTCTCGAATGGCCGTCAGAAGGGCAGCAGGATATCCATGACCTGCTGGCCGTAGCGCGGCTGTTGGACATCGGTGATCTGACCGCGGCCTCCGTAGGCGATGCGCGCCTGGGCAATCTTGCTGGAATCGATCGTGTTGTCGGATTCGATGTCCTCGGGCCGGATCACACCGGCAACGATCAGCTCGCGCACCTCGAAATTGACCCGGATCTCCTGCTTGCCTTCGATCACGAGATTGCCGTTTGGCAGGGTCTGGGTCACCACGGCCGCGACATTGGTGGCAAGCTGCTCGGCACGGCGGACCGAACCCGAGCCTTCGCTCGACCCCTCGGAGTCGAGCTTGAGCAACTCGCCCGCGCTGGAACCGTCAGGCAGAAACTTGTCGAGCTTGTTCTCGAACCCCATGATCCTCGCTGCGCCGAAATCCTCGCCGTTCTTGCGGCTGCGCTTGGTGGTGTTGTCGAGCTGGGCCCGGTCGGTGACCTTGACCTTGACCGTGACGAGGTCCCCGACCATGCGGGCGCGCTGGTCCTTGAAGAAGGCGCGCGAGCCGGTGCGCCACAGCGAGTTCGGCGCGAAGGAGGCATGTTCGACTGCCGGCATCGGCATCTGCACGGGCTTGTAGCCCTTCATCGCGGTCGGATCCTCGATCGGCGAGAGCGCTGGTGCCTGGCCAACATTGGCGAGCCGGTCGGCTGCACCGCAGGCGCCGAGCGCGAGACCGAGCGCAAGGATGCTCGAGAACCTGAGAAGCTTGGCCTGGGACATGATGATATTCCGCATCTTCGTGACTACTGCGCGTTGGCGACGCGGCCGATACCGGCCGACTTCACCGTGATCCGGCCGGGACCGCTGACCGTGCCCTGCAACACACGCTTGGATTGGGGATTGGTGACACTGACGACATCACCCTTCGCGCCAGCCTCTCCCGCGCGCCCACGCATGGTGAGAAGCAGGCCCGGCGCCTCGTAGACGATGGTAACGAGATCGCCGCGGCCGACGATCTCCTCGCGCTGCACATCGCCATTGCGCAGCGGCATTCCGGCCATCAGCGCACGTCGCGCAACCTTGTCGACCGCTCCCTTCATTTCGGCGATCAGCTCCCCCCCCTGGCCTTCACGCGGGCGCCGCTCGACAATCACGTCTGCGGAGGTCAGCGTCTCGCCGCGGGCAATCGCGCGGAGCGGAACCACGACTTCCGTCGTTTCGACCAGATGCCCCGAGATCCGCACGGGCTTCAGGCGCAGCGCAGCGCTACCGGGCACCGTCAGCAAAGCCTGGAGGCGACGCGAGCGGGCGTCATAGCTCAGATCGACCACCGTCATGGCGCCGGTCAGTTCGGGCTCGACCGCAATCGAAGGCGTGCCCCCGTCCACGGCCAGCGCAAAGATGCGGCTATCGACACCGAAGCGTTCCAGCAGCCCGGTCTTCACCGCAGCCTCGACATCGGAGGCCATGACGCGGCGAGCCGCGCGAGTAACGACGACCTGCGCGATGCCCTGGCTGTCGATATCGCTGGCCTCGCGGATGAGGCCGCCATTTTTCGCGGCTTCGATGATGCGAGCGGCCTGGATCGTGCCGGTCTCGCCGAGCGCCGGCGCCCGAAAGGCCGGCATGGCAGCATCCTGCGGCGAAAGGCCGGCGATCAGATCGCCGAAGGTGACGAGGTCGCGCGACAGCGTGAGTTCGTTGCGCAAATGCATCCGGCGCAGGGCCGGGGCTGGGTGCGCCTTTTCCGCCGGCAAGGCGGCCGTCGCGACAGGCGCGGCCTGGTGCGGCTGAGCCGCCAGCGCAGACCCGGCGAAGAGCAGCGAAACAAGAAGGCTGGAGGAGCGGATCATGAGCATGGTCCTCACCCTCGGAACATCTGGGTCGTCGCCGACAGCATCTGGTCGGCGGCGGTGATGACCTTGGAATTCATTTCATAGGCACGCTGGGCCGAGATCAGCGAAGACAGCTCGATGACGGCCTGCACATTGCCTTCTTCGAGCGAATACTGCTGGAGCGTGCCGAACCCCTCGGCCCCGCCGACGCCATCGATCGCCTGGCCCGAGGCGGCCGTCTCAATGAAGAGGTTGTCGCCGAGCGACTCAAGGCCGACCTTGTTGATGAAGCGGGCAAGTTGGATCTGCCCGATCTGCTGTGGAGCGGTCTGACCGGGGAGCCTGACTTCGACCGTGCCCTGCGCGTTGATGCTGACGCTGGTCGCATTGTTGGGGATCGTGATGCCCGGCTCGACCTGATAGCCGTCGCGGGTCACGAGCTGCCCCTGCGAGTCGAGATCGAACGAGCCGTCGCGGGAATAGGCGGTCCGTCCATCCGGCATGCGGATGCGGAAGAAGCCCTCGCCCTTGACCGCGAGATCGTATTCCTTCTCGGTCGACGTCATGTTGCCCTGCGTCATCACGCGACCGGTCGAAACCGTCTTGACGCCCGAGCCGATGAAGGTCCCCGCCGGCACCTGCGTGTTCTGATCGGAGGTGGCGGAACCGGCCCGACGGAAGTTCTCGTAGAGAAGATCCTGAAAGTGGACGCGCTGGCGCTTGTAGCCAGTGGTGCGCACGTTGGCGATGTTGTTGGAGATGACCTGAACGTTGAGTTCCTGGGCCATCATGCCGGTCGCGGCGGTCTGAAGGGCGCGCATCGTGCTGGCTCCTTTTCCTGTCAGGCCTGCTGGTCAGCGAGGCGCGAGATCGCCCGGCTGCGCAATTCGTCGGATTTCGACATCAGGTTCGCCATGCTCTGGTAGGAGCGCTGCACTTCCATCAGCCGCGTCATCTCGATCACCGCCTTGACATTGGATGTCTCGACCGCGCCGGGCTCGAGGCGGGCCAGTGGCCCGGCAGGCTGAGCGGGAGCGGTCGAGGCGAAGAGATTGGTGCCGTCGCTGCTCAATGCAGCCGGATTGGCGAAACGCACCTGGCGGAGCTTGCCGCGCGTGCCGAGATTGGTCGACACAGTGCCGTCCGTGGCGATGCTGGCGCCGGTTTCTGTATCGCCGAACTGGATCGGGCCGCCCTCACCCAGGACCGGCTGGCCACCCTGGGTGACGAGCTGGCCGCGGCCATTGATGGAGAGCGAACCGGCGCGCGTATAGCGCTCGCCCTGCGGGGTCTGCACCACGAGGAAATTGTCGCCGCGCAACGCCACATCGAGCGGGTTGCCGGTGCGCTCGATCACGCCCTGGGACAGATCGACCGGGGTGCCCTTGTCGATGACATAGGACAGCTTGCGGTCAGGCGCCTTGAAGCCCTCGGCACTCGCCTGGGGCATGAGAAACTCATTGAAGCGCGCCGAACGCGCCTTGAAGCCGTTCGTGCCGACATTCGCCACGTTATTGGCGATAACATCCAGCTCACGCGCCAGAGCCATCTGGCGCGACAGGCCGACGAGAAGCATGTTCTCCACGGCGGTAACTCCCGATCATGTCCCGCGAAAGCCTCGACGCTCCCCAGCGCAGCCTTCGCAGATCAGTCACCGCAACCGCCGTGCCAACGTGGTTAACTGATATCATCATCTTGAAATATAAGGGATATTACTCAATCCGGATTGCGCCCCCGCTCGGCAACAGGGTGTCGGGGGGCAGAAACGACCCGGCAAAAACTGCCGTCCTTAACGAGACATTAACCCTGTTTCGTCAGATTTGCGGGAGTGAGCCGCCCAGAATGGAGCCGTGCTCCGGACCCGGGCAGACAGGTATGGCCAAGAAGACCAAGAGCAGCGACGACGAGGCCGCAGAAGGCGCTGGCGCGCCGAAGGCGGGCAAGAAGAAGCTCGTGATGATCGTCGGTGGCGTTGTGCTGCTGGCCGCTCTCGGTGGCGGCGGCTGGTTTTTCCTGAAGAAGCCTTCGCCAGAGCAGCTTGCGGCGGCGGAAGCGGCCAAGAACGTCAAGAAGCCGGCAACCTTCGTCGAAATGAAGGACATGATGATCGGCATTTCAAGCGGCGGCCAGCAGGACCGCCAGCCGATCATGAAGATCAAGGTCGTGCTCGAGATCGCGGATGCCAAGGCCTCCGAGGAGATCAAGCCGCTGCTGCCCCGTGTCGAGGATGCTTTTCAGGTCTTCATGCGCGAGCTGCGCCCCGCTGACCTCGACGGCTCCGCTGGAATCTACCGGCTGAAGGAAGAGCTTCTGCGTCGCGTGAACGTCACCGTCTATCCGGCCAAGGTCGAAGCGGTGCTGTTCAAGGAACTGCTGGTCCAGTGAGCCGGCCTCCCCGATCCCTGACCATCAGCCGAGCGTCCTATGGCCAATAGCGAACTCGAACAGACCGGCGGCCTTCCCAAGGACCAGCCGCTGACGCCCGAGAACATGGCGGCGGAATGGGCCACCATGCCGGACACCGTCGAGGAGGAAGGCGAGGCCGAAGGCGGTACCGACCGCCTGATGAGCCAAGACGAAATCGACACGATGCTCGGTTTCTCCGCCGGAGACGACAAGGATAGCCGCAACGGCATCCAGGCGATCGTTGAATCCGGCTCGGTATCCTATGAACGCCTGCCGATGCTCGAAATCATCTTCGAGCGTCTGGTTCGGTTGCTCTCGACCAGCTTGCGTAACTTCTTCACCGACAACGTCGAGGTCTCCCTGGAGAGCATCCGCTCCGTCCGTTTCGGCGACTACATCAACTCGATCTCTCTGCCCGCCATGCTCTCGGTCTTCAAGGCAGAGGAATGGGACAATTTCGGCCTGATCACGATCGAGTCTTCGCTGATCTACTCGGTGCTGGACACGATGCTCGGCGGCAAGCGTGGGCAGCCTGCCCCGCGGGTCGACGGGCGTCCCTTCACGTCGATCGAATTCAATCTGCTGAAACGGGTGATCGCGCTCGTCCTGAGCGATGCCGAAGCGGCATTCCAGCCGCTCTCGCCGGTGAATTTCAAGGTCGACCGGATCGAATCCAATCCGCGCTTCGTCTCGATCTCGCGCCCGGCCAACGCAGCGATCCGGGTCGAACTGCGCTTCGACATGGAAGGGCGCGGCGGCTCGCTGCACATCCTCCTGCCTTATGCGACGATCGAGCCGATCCGTGAACTGCTCCTCGAGAGCTTCATGGGTGAGAAGCTCGGCCGCGACCCGATCTGGGAAAACCACCTCGCAACCGAGGTCTGGCAGACTGACGTCGCCGTGAAATGCGTGCTCCACGAAACCCAGATGCCGCTGAAGCGCGTGATGAAGCTCGAGATCGGCGACACGTTGATGTTCGACGCGCGCCCGGATTCGGTGGTTTCGCTGCGCTGCGGCGACTTCATGGTCAGCGAAGGTCGCATCGGGCGCGTCGACGACAAGATCGCCGTCCAGGTCGTCAGCCCGCTACGCCGCTCCAAGACCACGATCGCAGCCTTCGACAGCGCCACCAGCCATCTCGGCTCGCCGATCTGACGCCCGGGGACAACGCCATGACGATTACCCTCATCGCCGATGCGCTGGTCGCCAGCCTCCTCGTCGCGACCATCATCACCTGCTATGTCCTGTCCAAGCGAATCGAACGGCTCAAGGCGGATGAAGGCGCGATGCGACAGACCATCGGCGCCCTGATTTCCGCCACCGACACGGCCGAGCGCGCCATCGCCGGCCTGAAACTGACGCTTGGCGACTGCGACCGGACGCTGGCCGAACGACTGCGTACGGCCGAGCGCTATGCAGCCGATCTCGCGGCCCAGGTCGAAGCCGGTCAGGACGTCATGGATCGCATCACCCAGATCGTCAGTGCCGCCACGCTGGTTGCGCCCAAAACCGCAGATGCCGTGCCCGAGATTGCCGAAGAACCGACCGTGTCGCGCCTGACGAATGCCGCGCACGCCGCCGCGGCGATCCGCGCCCGTGCCGCCAAGCGGCTGGAAGGTCAGGCGGCGTGATCGAGAGGCCCCGCCTCATCCCGGCAGTGATCCTCGGCGCCATGGGCCTCCTGGCGTTGAAGCTGATCGCCTGGACGTCGGAGCCTTATCCCGCCAGGGGGCCTGCCAGCGCGCAGGCGCTTGCGAAGACCCAACCTGCCGCACAGCCTCTCAAGACGGAACCCGAAGTCTGGGGTCTCGCCAAGGTCATCGCCCGCGCACACGCCCCCGATACGTTCCTCGACCCCGAAACCACCGGCACGATCGAGAAGCCCAAGGCCAAGCCGGAGGAAGAGGCGAAGGCCGAGGCTGCACGCGCGGCCAACCCGAACAACAAGGCCGATGTCCTCAATGGCACCGCCAGGACCACCTCGCCTGCCGAGCGCGCGATATTGGAGCGCCTCGGCGAGCGGCGCGAGGAGATCGAGGCGCGCATGCGCGAATTGGAGATGCGCGAGCGCCTGCTCGACACGGCGGAGAAGAAGCTCGACGGCCGCGTCGGCGACCTGAAGCAGCTCGAGGACAAGGTCGACGCCCCCAAGGCCAAGCAGGCAGAGGAAGAGAGCAAGGCGATCAAGAACCTCGTCATCATGTACGAGACCATGAAGCCGAAGGACGCCGCGAAGGTCTTCGATCGTCTGAACCTCAGCGTGCTGGTTCCCGTGGTCCAGCAGATGAACCCGCGCAAGATGTCGGATGTGCTCGCTGCAATGTCCCCGGATGCCGCGGAGAAGCTCACCGTTGCCTTGGCGACCCCGGCACGCGCGCCCAGCCTCCCGCGTCTCGCCGCCGAAGCAGCCCCTCTGCCGGGCAACGAGCTGCCCGCCGTCGCGCTGCCGCAGCGACGCTGACCCTCCCGCGTCCTTAACGCGCCATTATCCTTGACGCCTTACCGTCGATAGCGCTCGGGCTGCCGTCTTGCGGCCGTGCCGGGCACTGGTGTCGCGTTGCGTGAGTGTACCGGTTTGCGTTTCCCGCGTTCTCTTGCCTTTGGTGTCGGACTGGCCGCGCTTGGCGTTGCCGCCAGCCTGTCCATGCCCGCGCTCGCCGCCACGGCGACCTTGCAGGGTGCCGCCATGCCGCCCGGCTTCGGGCGCCTGTCGCTGACTTTCGACGAGCCGATGCCTGTGCGCGTCCGGGTCGCCAATGGCGTCCTGGTCGTTGCCTTCGGCGGCCCCGTGAAGATCGACGTCAACAAGATCGCCAAGGAACTCCCGGACTATGTCTCGATCGCGCGGATCGACCCCGACGGTCGCGGCATGCGCTTTGCCCTCGCCCGCCCCTACAAGGCGAATCTGATCGAGGCTGGCGACAAGGCTTTCATCGACCTGCTGCCGGAAACCTGGAAGGGCGTGATGCCCGGACCTCCGCCCGAGGTCATCGCCGCTCTGGCCGAGCGCGTCCGGTTGGCAGAGGCCCGCGCTCGCGAGATCGACCGCCGTCCACCACCTGCGCCCAAGCCTCTCCTGCTGAACAGCGCCAAGCTGCCGACACTCGAGCGCCTGATCTTCCAGGCGCCCGCCGATACCAAACTGGCGCATGAGCTTGTCGATGGCACGCTCAGGCTCACCTTCGACCAATCACTTACGGTGGAACCCTCCGCGATCCGGTCGGCCCTGCCGGAACGGGTCGGGCTCGTCTCGACCGAGGCCGGTGCGGAGAATACCCAGCTCGATCTTTCCCTGCCCAAGGACTGGCAGGTCCGCAGCTTCCGCGATGACGACCGCCTCGTCGTCGATCTGCTGCCGCCGGCCAAGGCGGGCGTGCCCAGCCTGGCCGGCCTCCAGGCGAATGCCACGGATCAGCCAGACAAGCCCCCCGCCCCTGCCGTCAAGCCGGCGGCCGCAAGCGAGGCACCGGTACCGCAGCAAGCTTCTCCAGTCGCCAAGCCAGCCGCGGAACCCGCCGCGCCGGCCATCGACCCGACCCCTCAGCTCGTAAAGATCCAGTCATCGGCGGGGCCGGATGGCACTCGCATCGATTTCCGTTTCCCGCGCCCGACCGGGGCTGCGGCCTTCGTCGATGCCGGCCTGGTGACCCTCGTCTTCGACACCCGCGACACGATCGACCCCGCGAGCTTTCGGCAGATGCTTCCGGAACTGATCGAGGAAACCGTTGTCACCCGCGAAGGCAAAGCCACGCTGGTCCGGCTGCGCCTGTCCAACCAGCAGTTGGTACGCTTCAGCGATGACGGCACCGGCTGGACACTCGGCTTCGGTGAGCAGGCAGGCAAGCCGACGAACCCTGTCGCCCCTGCGCGCACGGTCGATGAGCGCGGCCAGACGATCCTCGCTATCCCCCTGCCCGGCATGACCGGCGTGCACTGGATCGAGGGTGGGGCCGCGGGCATGCCCATGGCTGTCGCAACCGCACTGGGACCCACGCGGGCCGTGACCAAGCCCTATCGCTTCGTCGAGTTCGGGTTGATGCAGACCGCCCATGGCCTCGCCATCATGCCGCGCTCCGACGACATCGTCGTCCGCGCCGGCACCGAGCAAGCGCTGATCGGGCGCGCCGGCGGCCTGACCGTCACCCTCGATCTTCCGCAGAGCGAGGAAGACAAGACGAAAACGCCGGTCGCCGCGCCCCCGCCCCTGCTCAACCCGGAGCTCTGGGCGAACCTGCGCGTTGCAGCCGTCCGTGAACGTGCCCGTGACCTACTGCGCGATGTCGCCGACGCCTCGCGCAGCCGCAAATCCGAAGCGCGGCTGGCTCTCGCCCGCTTCTATGCCGCAAACGGGTTGATGCCGGAGGCCGCGGGGCCTCTCCAGGCGATGCTGGCCGACGATGCCGCCATGCGCGGCAATCGCGAGGCTCTGTTCCTGAAGGGTGTGATCGCGGCGAAGATGCACCGTAACCCCGAAGCTCTCGCTTCCTTCGAGGCCGGCCCGCTCAAGGAAGATGCCGAGGCGGGGCTCTGGCGCGCATTGATCGAACAGAGGCTGGGGCGCCAGGCCCAGGCGCTTGCCGGTTTCCGGCGCGCCGAGGCGACGCTCGACGGCTACCCGGATGATCTGCAGGTGCAGTTCCGCCCGGCGATGGCACGCGCAGCCATGGCCATGCAGGACATGACGACGGCCGAGCGCCAGATCGAGCGGCTCTCGGAATTGCCGCGCGATCTTGTGGACCAGGAGGAGCTCGCACTCCTTCGCGCCATGCTCGATGATGTCAGCGGTCGCCCGGAGGCCGCGCTGAACGGCTACAAGCCGCTATTCGAGGCCGCCAGCAGGCCGGTCGCAGCAGAAGCGCAACTGCGTGCCATCCGGCTGGTGCAGACCGAGAACCGCCAGGACATTTCGCCTGGTGAGGCGACCCGCAGGCTCGAGACGGTGTCGATCATCTGGCGCGGCGGCGAGATCGAGATCGAGGCCTTGTCCGAACTCGGCCGACTCTACACCGCGCAGCACCGGTGGCGCGACGCCTTCCAGATCGCGCGCCGCGCCAACAACAACTACCCTGACAATCCGCTGACGCGCCGCCTTCACGACGAAACGGCCCAGCGCTTCGCCGAGATCTTCAGCAATCGCGACGCAGCGCAGGAGCAATTGCCGCGCATCGAGGCGCTGGCCCTGTTCTACGACTTCAAGGAATTCCTGCCGATCGGCCGACGCGGCGACGAAATCGCCCGCCTTCTCGCCGATCGGCTGGTGGAACTCGACCTGCTCGACCAGGCGAGCGAGATCCTGCGCTATCAGATGCAGGCCCGCCTGACCGGCGCTGCGCGGTCGACGATGGCTGCACGCCTTGCGATGATCGCGCTGATGAACGGCAAGCCAGCCGAAGCGCTGCAAGCGATCTCCTCGACCCGACTGATCGAGCTGCCGGGAGACGTCAAGCGGGCGCGGCTCCTGCTCGAGGCGAAGGCCCTCTCCGATCTCTCGCGCACCGATCAGGCGCTCGAAATGCTCGAAATCGAACGGGGTCCGGAAGTCGACCGCCTGCGCTCGGATATCTACTGGACGGGACGCCGCTGGCGCGAGGCCGGAGAAGCGCATGAACGCATTCTGGGCGAAAGCTGGCGGGGCAACACGCCGCTGAACGAACGCGAGCGCGCCGACGTGATGCGCGCCGCGGTCTCCTATGTGATGTCGAACGAGGCCCTGTCGCTCGACCGGCTGCGCACCAAATTCGCCGCCAAGATGGCCGAGAGCACGGATGCCCGCACCTTCGCTTTCATGACCGGGGCCAACCGGGCCAATGCCGCCGATATCCGCGAGATGGCGCGCGCCGTTTCCGGTGCCGACAACCTGTCGGAGTTCATGCGGGCCTATCGCGAGCGCTATCCGGCCTATTCGACCTCGGTCCGCAGCCGGCCCAAACCCGAGCCTGACCAGGCGACGCCGCCCAGCTCGACCGGCGCCGAGGCGAGCCCGGGCGCAGCACCTGGCCGCGGTTGACCGCTACGTCCCGTAACTCTTGATCAGCGATCCCGTGACGAGGCCCCAGCCGTCCACCAGGACGAAGAAGATCAGCTTGAACGGCAGGGCGACGGTCACCGGCGGCAACATCATCATGCCGACGGACATCAGGATCGAGGCCACGACGAGATCGATGATCAGGAATGGCACGAACAGCAGGAAGCCAATTTCGAAGGCCCGGCGCAGCTCCGAGATCATGAACGCCGGCACCAGGATCTGGATCTGGATATCCTCCGGCTGCGTCGGGCGTGGCTCCCGCGACATCTCGATGAACAGCATCAGGTCCTTCTCGCGTACATGCTTGAGCATGAACGTCTTGAAGGGCACGACACCGCGGTTATAGGCCTCCTGGGGCTGGATCTGCCCGGCAACCAGCGGCTCGACCGCGACGCGATAGGCTTCGCGCAATGTCGGCGCCATCACGAAGCCGGTGAGAAACAGCGCCAGCCCGACGATCACGGCGTTGGGAGGCGCTGTCTGCGTGCCGATGGCCGAGCGCAGCAGGGACAGCACGACCGCGATCCGCGTGAACGACGTCACCATGATCAGGATCGACGGAGCCAGGGAGAGCACCGTGATGACGGCGATGAGTTGCAGCGCCCGTTCGGCGACGCCCCCACCCTGCCCGAGATCAAGCGAAAGCGTTTGCGCCCGAGCCGGCTCGCAGAGCGCAAGCGCGACCATCGTGCCGGCACACGCGACGCGGCAACCGCGACGCCATCTCGCATCCGTCAGGGTCAGGATCACGCAAAGCCGCCATCAGAGCCCGACTCAAACGATCGGGCGAGACGACGCTAGGGTGCCCATGTCCGCCAGGGCAACCAAGCCGGCGGCATCAGGATCGTCGCAGCCCGACAATCCTGTTGATCACGCCCGTCCGGTCAGGACTTAGACTTCGGATCGCGCCCCAGCAGTCGCGCGAACTCGGCTTCGATCGCATCGACCGAGAACGGATCGATCTGGATGGGCTTCTCCTCCCGCTTCGATTCGGCCTTCGGCTCCTCGGGGGCGGGAACAGAGGACGGCTCAGGGCCTGGCTCGACCTCGGCCCCGGACTCTGCTGCCTCGGACTCAGCTGCCTCCGCCTCGGCCTCTGTATCGGCCTCGTCCTCGCTGACCTCCAGAGCGTCTTCCTCGTCCTTTGCCGAAAGCCTCTCCCCATGCTCCGCCGATGTCGGTGCGGGATGCATGACCGGTGCGGGCTCAGGCAGCTTGGCAGCTTCGGGAGGCTCACGGAAGGGAGCGGGCTTCGGCTCGACGGCAGGCACCGGCGGCGTCACCACGTCCGAGGGCTTGGGCTTCAGGCCCAGGGCCATTTCGAGCTCGGCAGCGACATCGGGCGGCACGCCGACGGGCCGCCCGAAGACCGGCGGAGGGGCAGTCGGAACCGGAGCGAGAACCGGCGCGGCTGCTGCGGGCTTCGGCTCTTCAGGCTTGACCGGCGCAGGCGGCGTCACCGGCAAAACGACGTCCGGAACCGGGATCGCCGGCGCCTGGGATGACCGGACAGCCGAATGCGGACGCTTCAGCGCCTCCTCGAGCTGACGGGCCATATCGTCAAGCTCATCGGAGCTCACGCTTGGCGCGGGGGCCTGGTTGCGCCCGAAATTCGGAGCCTGCGAGGCCACGATCGCAGCTCCTGCCGCGAGGCCGGCCATGCCAGCTGCTGCAGCGCCTGCCGGTGCCACAGCCGGTTCGACGTGCGAAACAGGCGCAGGGGTACGATGCGGCAACGGTGGCAGGGTGTCCGGCAGCGGGGCGGCCGGCTGCGGCGGCGGCGGCGGAGAGGCGCGACGCGTTTCCTCCTGCAGATCGGCACGAAGAGCCTCGAAACCGAGCGCCGGGTCGATCGCCAGAGGGCGTTCAAAGACCGGGGCCTCGGCCTGCGCCGGTACCGCAATCCGTCCGCTGCTGCTGCCGCGTACGATATTGGTCTCGACCACCACGTCGGACGCGCCGCCGATCATCACCAGATGCTCGACATTGTCGCGCCGGATCAGCACGAGCTGTCGCTGCCGGTCGAGGTCATGGATATCGACTACCCCGAGGCGAGGTTGCCGGGCGCGGCCACCGCCCTGCCCTCCTATCCTCAGTCGGCCGCCGGTGATGCGCCGCAGCAGGAAGGCGAAGAGCGCCACCAAAATCAGGACGATAGCGAATGCAATGATCCAGCGGAGGCCGGTCGAGAGTTCGAAGCCAAACAACGTCTGCAAGGTTTGCCTCATGTGCGACGGCGACAGCCCTTGGCGGACCGCAATTCCACCCAAGGTTCAACACGTTGGCTATAGCATAACGCCCGCAATTTCGGGAAACAGGGTTAGCACTTGGTTAATTTGGTTCACCGGATTCGCGGATCTTAACGCGAAATTAACCAAGCACCCGGCAATATTTTCCCAGTGGATCGACTGTCAGGACGGAATCGCTCGGCGGCTCCGATCACGGCCATCCCCTAAGAAAACGGGACGAACTCCATGTCTGGCAATGCTTTAGGCAATGGTGGCAACCTGATGCAGGCGCTGAAGACGCGTATGCATTGGCACCAGTCCCGGCAAAAAGTGCTGTCCGAGAATGTCGCCAACGCCGACAGCCCCGGATTTCGCCCGATGGATCTCAAGGCGCCGGCCATCGGCACGGCTTCGTCCGGCGTCTCGCTGGCACAGACTTCTGCCGGGCATATGGGCCCCTCCGGACAGCGCAATGGATTCGACACCGCCAAGGCACCCCGATTCGAGGTCACTCCCAACGGCAACGGCGTCAATCTCGAGGACGAGATGATGAAGGTGGCCCAGAACCAGTCCGACTATCAGCTCGCCGCCTCGCTCTACAGCAAGGGCCTCGGGCTGATGAAGATCGCGATCGGCAAGGGCCGCTAAGGCAGCGGACGCAGGAGCAGAAGCCTCATGGATCTTCTCAAGAGCATCGCAGTGGCGACGTCGGGCCTGCGCAGCCAGTCCGGCCGCATGCGGATCATCGCCGAGAACCTGGCCAACGCCGATTCGGGACCGGATCGCGCCGGCGTCGATCCCTACCGCCGCAAGATTCCGACGTTCCAGCGGCGGGTCGACCGTGAACTCGAAGCCCAGGTCGTCGATCTCGGCCGCGTCCAGCGCGACCAGAGCGCCTTCCGGACGAAATTCGAGCCCGGCAACCCCGCAGCCGACGCCACCGGCAATGTCAGCATGCCGAACGTGAACTCGCTGGTCGAGACCATGGACATGCGCGAGGCACAGCGCAGCTACGAGGCCAATCTCAACCTGATCTCCTCCACGCGCCGGATGATCCAGCGCACCATCGACATCCTGCGCGTCTGATCGGCGCCAGCGGAACGGAACCTCGCACCATGGCCACATCCAGCTTCGCCGCCGGCGCTTACGCCTCGACGCAGGGTCTCGGCGCCGGCAACCTGATGCGCAAGCCGCTCGGTGCGGCCGCCGGCGCCAGCGCGGGCATGCCGGATTTCTCCTCGCTAATCGGCAAGGCGCTGGAAGCAACCGCCGATGCCGGTCGAAAGGGCGACATCCAGACCGCGAGCGTGGCCGCCGGCCGCTCCGATATCGTCGATGTCGTCACGGCCGTCGCGGAAAGCGAGGCCGCGATCGAAACGCTGGTTGCGGTTCGCGACCGCGTGATTGCAGCGTATGAGGAAATCATGCGGATGCCGGTCTGATTCCCGGCTCGATCAGGACGTAACCATGACCTCAGGCGCCATCCTCGACGTCGCGCGCGACGGCATCGTCGTCTTCCTCAAAGCCGGCGGCCCGCTGATGATGGTCGCGCTCGGCGTCGGCCTCGCCGTCTCGCTCGTACAGGCCCTGACGCAGATTCAGGAGCAGACCCTGATCTTCGTCCCCAAGATCGTTGCGGTCTTTGCCGCCATGATGCTGTTTCTGCCGTTCATGGGCGATGCGCTTGCAGGTTATATGGGGCGGGTCGCCGTCCGAATCGCCACGGGCGAATGAACCTTTCGCTGCCGCGACCGGCTCTGGGGCTGCCGCAGTGGCGTCCCGAGTGGCGCAAGGGCCCTGCCGGCACGATGCAGATCGCGATCCTGCCCGAGATCGGCGCGCTCTTCGTGCTCGTCTTCGCGCGTGTCGGCACCCTCGTGATGCTGATGCCCGGCATCGGCGAACGCTTCATCTTCTCACGCGCGCGACTTTCGCTGGCCTTCTTCATCGCATTGATGATCGTCCCCATGGCGCGCACGATCATCACCCCACCCGGCGACATGCCCGCGCTGGTCGGCCTTCTCATCAGCGAACTCCTGATCGGATTGACCATCGGGCTCAGCGTGCGCCTTGTGATGGCCTGCCTGCAGAGCGCCGGTGCGATCGTGGCCCAGACCATGGGCCTGGGTTTCGCGATGACGGTCGATCCGACCGGAGGCATGCAGAACCCGTCGATCGGCAACTTTCTGACGATGCTCGGCATCACGCTGATCCTGGTCACCGACCTCCATCACGTCGCCATCGCGGCGATTCATGAAAGCTACCGGCTCTTGCCGCCCGGCGGCTTTCCGGATGTCGGAGACATGATGACCCTGGCGATCCGTGCAGCGACGCAGGGCTTCGCCCTCGCCGTTCAGATTTCCGCGCCCTTCATCGTCTTCGGTCTGCTCTTCAATCTCGGGCTCGGCGTGCTGGCGCGGATGATGCCGCAGCTTCAGGTCTTCTTCCTCGCCGTGCCTGCCTCGATCCTCGGCGGCATGCTCGTGCTGCTCGCCGTCGTCGGCGTGATGATGGGCGTCTTCCTCGAGGATCTCGGCAACTTCCTTCGCCAGTTCACCGGCAACTGAGGAGCGGCGATGTCAGAGGACGCCGACAACGAGGACAGAACAGAAGACCCGACCCAGCGAAAGCTGGACCAGGCGATCGAGAAGGGCGACATCGCCCGCTCGCAGGAGATTGGCACCTTCTTCGTCCTTTGCGGTTTCACGCTGGCGCTGCTCGTCGGAGCCGGCTGGTCGGCGAGCAGCGCAGCGCTTTCCCTGCGCTCCTTCCTGATGAACGCGCATCAGGTGCCCTCCAGCGGCGAGGCCTTCTTCAACGTCACCAGGCAGGGCGTGATGACGGGCTTCATGGCGCTCGGCCTGCCCTTCGCCTTCATCCTCTGCGCCGGGCTTGCCGGTGCGTTGATCCAGCACAAGCCGCTCTGGACCTTCGAGCCGCTGATGCCGAAATTCAGCCGGATCTCGCTGATGGCGGGGGCCAAGCGGATCTTTGGCAAGGAGGCCTGGGTCAATTTCGCCAAGGGCCTCGCCAAGATCCTGCTGATCGGCACCGCCGTCGGCCTGACACTCTGGAAGGAGCACGACCGGCTCGAGAGCTTCGCGCAGATGAGCGTCGCCGCGATGCTGCCGGCGACGCTGTCGTTGACGATCAAGCTAATGGTAAGCGTGCTCGCGCTCTTTGCGGTGATCGCGATCGGCGACTTCGTCTATCAGCGCTTCAGCTGGTACCAGCGTCAGCGCATGACCAAGCAGGAGCTCAAGGAGGAGTTCAAGAACTCCGAAGGTAATCCCGAGGTCAAGGCGAAGCTGCGGCAGATCCGCGCGCAGCGGGTCAGGAAACGCATGATGGCCGCGGTGCCCAAGGCGACCGTGATCATCACCAACCCGACCCACTTCGCCGTCGCGCTGCAATACGAACAGGGCATGGGCGCGCCGCTCTGCCTCGCCAAGGGCGTCGACGCGCTTGCCCTGAAGATCCGCGAGGTCGCGGGCGAGCATCGCGTGCCGATCGTCGAGAACCCGCCGCTGGCCCGCGCGCTCTATGCGACGGTCGATATCGACGAAGAAATTCCTGTCGAACATTATCAGGCCGTCGCCGAAGTCATCGGTTACGTCTTGCGCCTGAAGGGTAGGCGCGCCTAACTCGCAATCTGCGCGACCTGCGCGCTAAGCCTCTCGCTGGCGGCGAGGAGGCGTGAAACGGGACGGACCAGCCGCATGAGCGGAACCACGGCGACAACCGCGATCGATCGCTCCGACAAGCCAGGCCGTATCGGCCTGATCCTGCTTGTCGCCGGCTTGCTCGTCGGAGCCGCGATCGCGCTCGGCTTCATCGCCAATGAATGGGCGCAGCCGCTGATCCTGGGCCTGCTGGCCTTGCTTTCAGTGATCGGTGTCTTCGGCCTCTTTGCCTTTTCCATCGGCCTTGTTCAATTTTCGGGCCGCGCAGCGCGCAACGACCTGACCAAGGCCATCGTCGACAGCGCCGATGACGGCGTCGTCGTCACCGAGGGCGAGAACCGCATCGTCTACGCCAACGAAACCTATCTGGCGCTTGCCGGAGCGCGCGGAGCCAGCGACATCAAGCCGGTCGAGCGCCTGTTCACCGGCCGCCCGGAGGTCTCGGAAGCGATCTACCGTTTGGCGACCGCCGCGCGCGAAGGCCGCCGACTGGCGGAGGAAGTCCGGCTCGAGCCCGCCCTCAATGGTCGCGACACGGTCGGCTGGTATCGAATCCGGGTTTCGCCTGTGCGCCGCGAGGGCAAGGCGGCCATGCTCTGGAGCGTCTCCGACGTGACGCCCGAGCGTGAGCGTCAGGAGAACGCCTTCCAGGAACTCCAGCACGCGATCGACTATCTCGATCATGCGCCGGCCGGCTTCCTCTCGATCGACGCCGATGGTGAGGTGCCCTATCTCAATGCCACGCTCTCGGGCTGGCTCGACTATGACCTCGCCCGCTTCGGCTCGGGCGGACTGCATCTCGACGACATCGCGACCTCGAACGCGGCTGCCCTGATCCAGGCCATCCGCGGGCAGCCGGGCGATGTCCGCGTCGAGGTCCTCGATGTCGATCTGCGCCGGCGTAATGGCACGACCCTGCCGGTCAGGCTGCATCATCAGGTCGCCTTCGGCAGCGACAGCCGCGCTGGCCCCTCGCGCACGCTCGTGCTCAACCGGACAACCGGCGAAGCCGGGTCCGACGGGCGCAGCGATGCCGAAGTGCGCTTTGCCCGCTTCTTCCACTCGACGCCGATGGCGATAGCGACCGTTGACCGCAACGGCGCGATCCTGCGCTCCAACGCCGCCTTCACCCGGCTGACGCAGCAGGGCCGCCAGCCCGCCACGATTCAGGATCTTGTCTCGCCAGGCAGTCTTGACGAGGCGCTCGCGGCGACCATGGCGGGCAGCAGCGATATCGCCCCGCTCGATGCCAATATCTCGGGCGAGGACGGACGCTCCGCCAAACTCTATCTCTCTCCGGTCGCAGCGACCGAGGACAGCGATGGTGAGCGCGCCATCGTCTATGCGCTGGAGACCACCTCCGAGCGTAAGCTCAAGGACAATATCGACCAGGCCCAGAAGATGCAGGCTGTCGGCCAGCTCGCCGGCGGCATCGCGCACGATTTCAACAACGTGCTCCAGGTCATCATCAACGCGTCCGAGTTCCTGCTCGCCAGCCACAAGCCGACCGACCCGTCCTTCCCGGACATCATGCAGATCAAGCAGAACGCCTACCGGGCCGCTTCGCTTGTCCGGCAGTTGCTCGCCTTCTCGCGACGGCAGACCTTGCGGCCACAAGTGCTCGAGCTCGGCGATGTGCTCTCCGATCTCTCGTTGATGCTGAAGCGCGTCGTCGCCGACAAGGTCTCGCTCGACATTCGCCAGGGTCGCGACCTCTGGTCGGTCAAGGCCGATCTCGGTCAGCTCGAACAGGTCATCGTCAATCTCGCGGTCAATGCGCGCGATGCCATGCAGGACGGCGGCAAGCTGCAGGTCCGCACGCGCAACGTCGCAGCGGAGGAATGCGCCGGTTTCGGCCATCAGGCCCTGCCCACCGCGGACTATGTCATGCTCGAAGTCGAAGACAGCGGCACCGGCATCCCGGCCGAACATCTCGACAAGATCTTCGAGCCCTTCTTCACCACCAAGGAGGTCGGCAAGGGCACGGGCCTCGGCCTTTCCATGGTCTATGGCATCGTCAAGCAGACCGGTGGCTTCGTCTTCGTCGATTCGACCCTCGGCAAGGGCACGACCTTCCGCATCTTCCTGCCACGTCACGTGCCGACGGAAGAGGAGATCGCCGCCGACAACGCCGCCAAGGAAGCACCCAAGAAGGTCGCAGCCGATCATACCGGCGCCGGCGTCATCCTGCTGGTCGAAGACGAGGACGCGGTGCGCGCGCTCAATGCCCGCATGCTGATCTCGCGCGGCTATACCGTGCACGAAGCGGCCTCGGGCGTGGAGGCCCTCGATATCTTCCTCGAGCATGACGGCAAGATCGATCTCGTCGTCTCCGACGTGGTCATGCCCGAGATGGACGGCCCTACCCTGCTTGGCGAGCTGCGTCAGCGCAACCCGGCCACCAAGGTCGTCTTCGTCTCCGGCTACGCAGAAGAGGCCTTCCGCAAGAACCTGCCGGAAGGCGAGCAATTCCACTTCCTGCCCAAGCCCTTCACGATGAAGCAGCTGGTCGAGACAGTGAAGGCCGCTATGAGCTGAGCCGCAAGGCTGCGCGGGCAGCCAGGCGCGGCGTCCACGAACCAAGCGGGCAGCGCGGTGTCAGACGGGAACTCACGCAGATATCTGATCCTGCTTCTCGTCCAGACCCTGTGTGCGATCATCGTGCTCGCCAATGTGCGGGGCATTTTCCTCCTGCTGATCCACAATATCGGAACGGTTATGACTGCCCCTCTCGGCAGCGCGTTGCAGACCGCGCTCGCGGTCCTGATCGGCCAAGCCTGCTACTGGTGGCGCCTGCGCCATGTGACCATCCCCGCCACCTATGGCGGCCTGGTGATCGGCCACTTCGTCTCCTTCGCAGCCAGGATCGGCTTCATCTTCGGCGGCGCTCTGTTCTCGCTCTACTATCTGCGGCACGTCCCGGAGCTCGATCTTGGCTATCTCGATCTGAGCTGGCGCGGGGCGCTCCTCATCGCCGTCATCTTCGCGCTCTACTGCTACACGCTGGAGCTCGAGCGGCTCGGCAACGCGATGCAGATCCGGGCCATGCAGGCGAAAGGCGACAGCCGGGTTTGAACAGCCCTGCGGAGAGGCGACGAATGAGAACAAAAAAAGAACTTGAAGACAGGAACAAACCGTGACCATATTTGCTCACGGCGCACATTGAGAAGTGATCGCGCCCCTGCCATAAGGAGCGCACGTTGTGAATCAGGCAAATCTCCGGCTCGTGGAAGGCTCTTCGATGGACAAGGCCAAGGCGCTCGATGCGGCGCTCTCGCAGATCGAACGGGCTTTCGGCAAGGGCTCGATCATGCGCCTGGGCAAGAACCAGCAGGCGATCGAGATCGAGACCATCTCGACCGGTTCGCTCGGGCTCGATATCGCGCTCGGCGTCGGCGGGCTCCCCAGGGGCCGCGTCATCGAGATCTACGGACCAGAATCCTCCGGCAAGACCACGCTTGCGCTCCACACCATTGCTGAAGCTCAGAAGAAGGGCGGCGTCTGCGCCTTCGTCGATGCCGAGCACGCGCTCGACCCGGTCTATGCCCGCAAGCTGGGCGTCAATCTCGATGATCTTCTGATCTCGCAGCCCGATACCGGCGAGCAGGCGCTTGAGATCACCGACACCCTGGTTCGCTCCGGCGCCATCGACGTGCTGGTGGTCGACTCCGTTGCGGCCCTCACGCCCCGCGCCGAGATCGAAGGCGAGATGGGCGATGTTCAGCCCGGCCTCCAGGCACGCCTGATGAGCCAGGCCTTGCGCAAGCTCACGGCGTCGATCTCGCGCTCGAACTGCATGGTCATCTTCATCAACCAGATCCGCATGAAGATTGGCGTGATGTATGGCTCGCCCGAAACCACGACCGGCGGCAACGCCCTGAAATTCTATGCCTCCGTGCGCCTCGACATTCGCCGCGTCTCGACGCTGAAGGAGCGCGACGAGGCCACCGGCAACCAGGTCCGGGTCAAGGTCGTCAAGAACAAGGTGGCGCCGCCCTTCAAGCAGGTCGAGTTCGACATCATGTTCGGCGAGGGCATCTCGAAGGTCGGCGAGCTGATCGACCTCGGCGTCAAGGCCGGCATGGTCGAGAAGGCCGGCGCCTGGTTCTCCTTCGACAGCCAGCGCCTCGGCCAGGGTCGCGAGAACGCAAAATCCTTCCTCAAGGCCAATCCTGACGTCGCAGCGCGCATCGAAGCCACGATCCGGCAGAATTCCGGCCTCGTCGCCGATCGCATCCTCGATGAGGCGACACCGACCGACGATGATCTCGACGAGGGCCAGGCCTGAGCCCCATTCCGCGCCAGCGGCAGAGTATTTTCGCCGGGCGGCCCTTCGGGGCCGCCCGTTTCTTTTATGCGCCAAGGCCTTGTCACGGGATTTCTGGACAGGCGCAAAGCCGCTGACTAGAACCGATCCCAACCAGCAGGCCCGCCCGGCCACCATCCTGAAGCAGAGTTTGAATTGCGATGAGCGGCGTCAACGAAATCAGGTCCACCTTCCTCGATTACTTCAAGGCGAACGGCCATGAGGTGGTGCCATCGAGCCCGCTCGTGCCACGCAACGACCCGACGCTGATGTTCGCCAATTCGGGCATGGTGCAGTTCAAGAACGTCTTCACCGGACAGGAAAAGCGCTCCTACCAGCGCGCCACGTCAGCGCAGAAATGCGTGCGTGCCGGCGGCAAGCACAATGACCTCGACAATGTCGGCTACACCGCGCGCCACCACACCTTCTTCGAGATGCTGGGGAATTTCTCCTTCGGCGACTACTTCAAGGAGCAGGCGATCACCCACGCCTGGACGCTGGTCACGCGCGAATTCGGCCTGCCGAAGGAAAAGCTGACCGTCACGGTCTATTCCGAGGATGACGAGGCGCACGCGCTCTGGAAGAAGATCGCCGGACTTTCGGATTCGAAAATCATCCGGATTCCGACCTCGGACAATTTCTGGCGAATGGGCGACACCGGCCCCTGCGGCCCCTGCTCCGAGATCTTCTACGACCATGGCGACCATATCCCGGGCGGCCCTCCCGGCTCGCCCGATGAGGACGGCGATCGCTTCATCGAGATCTGGAATCTCGTGTTCATGCAGTATGAGGAGGCTGCCGGCGGCATCCGCACCAATCTGCCGCGTCCCTCGATCGATACCGGCATGGGGCTGGAGCGCGTAGCCGCGGTGCTCCAGGGCACGCATGACAATTACGAGATCGACCTGTTTGCGACCCTGATCCGCGCCATCGCGGACATGACATCGGTCTCGTCCGACGGACCGATGAAGGCGAGCCACCGTGTCATCGCCGACCACCTGCGCTGCTCTGCCTTCCTGATCGCCGACGGTGTTCTGCCCTCGAACGAAGGCCGCGGCTACGTCCTGCGCCGCATCATGCGTCGCGGCATGCGCCATGCCCAGCTGCTCGGTGCCAAGGAGCCGTTGCTTCACCGGCTCGTGCCGGTCCTGACCCGCGAAATGGGCCAGGCCTATCCCGAACTGCTGCGTGCCGAGGCCCTGATCACCGAGACGCTGAAGCTCGAGGAGACCCGTTTCCGCACCACGCTGGCGCGCGGCCTCTCGATCCTCGACGACGCCGCCAAGGATCTCGGCGCCGGCCAGAAGCTGAAGGGCGACGTCGCCTTCACGCTTTATGACACCTATGGCTTCCCGCTCGACCTGACCCAGGATGCGCTCCGCGCCCGCGATATCGGCGTCGATCTCGACGGGTTCGACGCGGCGATGCAGCAGCAGAAGGCGAAGGCGCGCGCCGCTTGGTCCGGCACCGGCGAGGCTGCGACGGAAAAGCTCTGGTTCCCGCTGCGTGACCGCGTCGGCGCCACCGAATTCCTCGGCTACGATACCGAGACGGCCGAGGGCGTCGTCACCGGGCTGATCCGCGACAATGCGGAGGTCGAGAGCCTGAAGGCCGGCGAGACCGGATTCGTCGTGCTCAACCAGACCCCATTCTATGGCGAGTCCGGCGGCCAGGTCGGTGATACCGGCGCGATCACCGGGGCGGGCTTCGCCGCACAGGTTTCGGATGTGCAGAAGAAGCTCGGCGATATCTTCGCCCACGCGGTCAAGGTCACTTCGGGCGAAATCAAGCTCGGCGCACCGGCTGAGCTTACAGTCGATCATGCGCGCCGAGCCACGATTCGCGCCAACCACTCCGCAACCCACCTGCTGCATGAGGCGCTCCGGCTCGTCCTTGGCGATCATGTCGCCCAGAAGGGCTCGCTGGTCTCGCCCGAGCGGCTGCGCTTCGACTTCTCGCACCCCAAGCCGATCTCCGAGGCCGAGCTCGCTCAGGTCGAGGATATCGCCAACGCAGCGGTGCTGCGGAACGAGCCGGTGGCGACCCATCTGATGAGCGTCGACGAAGCCATCGCTTCGGGTGCCCGCGCCTTGTTCGGTGAAAAATACGGCGATGAGGTCCGTGTCGTCTCGATGGGGACGACCGAGGCCGGCAAGGCCTTCTCGGTCGAGCTCTGCGGCGGCACCCATGTTTCGCGCACCGGCGATATCGGCATCGTCAGCATCGCCGGCGAAAGCGCGGTGGCAGCTGGCGTGCGCCGTCTCGAGGCGGTGACCGGCACGGAAGCCCGGCGTCAGCTCAACACCGATGCCAGGCGTCTGCGCGACCTCGCCAGCCTGCTCAAGGTTCCGGCGGCCGAAGCCGAGGCACGCCTCGCCGCCCTGGTCGAGGAGCGCCGCAAGCTCGACCGCGAACTCACCGAGGCGCGCAAGAAGCTCGCCATGGGTGGCGGCGGCAGCGCCGAAGATCCGATCCTCGAAATCTCCGGCGCCAAGCTCCTGGCCCGCGCCGTCACCGGCGTCGAGATGAAGGATCTGAAGAGCCTCGCCGACGAAGCCAAGTCCCGCGTCGGCTCGGGCGTCGTCGCCATTGTCGGCGTCGCGGAAGACGGCAAGGCCGGGGTCGTCGTCGGTGTGACCGAGGATCTGACCTCGCGCTTCGACGCGGTGGCGCTGGTGCGCGCCGCGTCCGAGCAGCTCGGCGGCAAGGGGGGTGGCGGGCGCCGCGACATGGCGCAGGCCGGTGGTCCGGACGGCTCCAAGGCGCAGGCTGCGCTCGACGCCGTCGCAGCCGCGATGAACTGACCGGGTTCGGACGACGGAGAAGACGGGGTGCAGTATCGTCTCGCCGCCACCATTGCTCTTGCCCTGGTGGCAGCGAGCACCTCGGGCTTTGCCCAGCAGGTGCGCCCCCGCCCTGCCGCACCGGCCCAGCCCGTCCAGCCAACCCTGTCGGCCTCGCGTAGCGCGATGGCCGGCTCCATGTTGACGGTGTTCGCCAGCAAGGCGCCGGCACAATCACAGCTCGCCATCGCGCGCCCCGGCGATCCTGCTGAATCGGCCATCGTCTCGGTCATCCTCGGCGCCGTGTCCGCAACCGCGATCACGGCGCCCGGCGAGCCCGGCAGCTATGAACTCCGCCTCGTTCGCCAGGATTCCGGCAAGCCCGAAATCCTGGCCAGGCAGCCCCTGGCAACCACGCCCCCTTCGGCGACCTTGTCGGCGCCCGACCGGGCCAAGGCCAGGACAAGCATCCCGGTTCGCGGAATCGGACCCAATGGTGAGCGTGATCGCGTCGTCATCACGGCGCCCGACGCAGCCGTGGACGCGGCAGGCCCGTCCTTCTTTCCGGCTGAGAATGTCGAAGCGCTGCTGGAAGCACCGGACAAGCCGGGCAGCTATGAACTTCGCTATGTCATGAACGCACCGCTGAGCGGCCAGCGTATCCTCGCTCGCCGCCGCCTCACGATCGAGTAGCGATCATCCCGGGCACATGCCCAGGTATCGCGATCGAAGTTCTCGATAGCGCGGAGCTCTCCGAACGAGACGGCTCCACAGTGAGTTTGCCGGTCATCCCGCAGAGCCCGTCCAACCGAGCCGCCAGGATTCCCTCGTCAAGCACGGATGCCGGCAGCAGCATGTGCAGATCACCCCGCTGACGTCACGCCAGCGGTTGTCCCACGCAGGCACGACACGCTGGGTCGTCGCATACACCTGGATCCCGACAGCAAAAAGCGCCCGGATAGGGATCCGGGCGCTTCAAGTCATTCAATCAGGATCGCTGGGCTCAGGCGGACATCGCCTTGCGCATGTTCTCGCTGACCTTCTCGAGGAAACCAGTGGTCGAGAGGAACTTCTGGTCGGGACCGACCAGCAGCGCCAGATCCTTGGTCATGTCGCCGGCCTCGACAGTGTCGACCGTGACCTTCTCGAGCAGCGTCGCGAACTTGGCGAGCTCGGCATTGTTGTCGAGCTTGGCGCGGTGGCTGAGGCCACGCGTCCAGGCAAAGATCGAGGCGATCGAGTTGGTCGAGGTCTCCCGACCCTTCTGATGCTCGCGATAATGGCGCGTCACCGTGCCGTGGGCGGCTTCCGCCTCGACGGTCTTGCCATCCGGCGTCATCAGCACCGAGGTCATCAGGCCGAGCGAACCAAAACCCTGAGCCACGGTGTCGGACTGCACGTCGCCATCGTAGTTCTTGCAGGCCCAGACATAGCCGCCCGACCACTTCATCGCCGAGGCGACCATGTCGTCGATCAGACGGTGCTCATAGGTGATGCCGAGCTTATCGAATTCGGCCTTGAACTCGGCCTGGTAGATCTCCTCGAAGATATCCTTGAAGCGGCCGTCATAGGTCTTGAGGATGGTGTTCTTGGTCGAGAGATAGACCGGGTACTTGCGGATCAGGCCGTAGTTCAGCGAAGCGCGGGCGAAATCCCTGATCGACTCGTCGAGATTGTACATCGCCATGGCGACGCCGGCCTCGGGAGCCTTGAAGACCTCCTTCTCGATCACGGCGCCATCTTCGCCGACGAACTTGATCGAGAGCGTGCCCTTGCCGGGGAACTTGAAATCGGTGGCGCGGTACTGGTCGCCATAGGCGTGGCGGCCGATGACGATCGGCTGCGTCCAGCCCGGCACGAGGCGCGGCACGTTCTTGCAGATGATCGGCTCGCGGAAGATCACGCCGCCGAGAATGTTGCGGATCGTGCCGTTCGGCGACTTCCACATCTGCTTGAGGTTGAACTCCTTCACCCGGCCTTCGTCCGGGGTGATGGTGGCGCACTTCACCGCGACGCCATGCTTCTTGGTGGCGTTGGCGGCATCGATCGTGACCTGGTCGTTGGTCGCGTCGCGGTTCTCGACGGACAGGTCGTAATAATCCAGCTCGAGGTCGAGATAGGGGAAGATCAGCGTGTCCTTGATCTTCTGCCAGATGATGCGGGTCATCTCGTCGCCGTCCATGTCGACGACGGGATTGGCGACCTTGATCTTGCTCATGTGATATCGACCCCTGCTGCTGGCCAGTCTGGAACGTTTCCGGGCTGCAGCCATAGCTCCGCAGCCCGCCCGCGCGCTTCCTAGCGGGTTACGTGCCACTGGGGAAGCGCGGCTTTTGGCCGAGAAGCCCAAGGCCTGATGCTGCACGGCCTCATGCTGCACTGCCGCAAAAACCGCACCTTCCCGTTCTAGCTTCGATTCCAGATCGCCGCCGAGGAAGAATGCCGACCTTGTATCACCGTCCCTGCAGTATTCGTGCTGGCCGGCCCATCGGGGCGCGGACCGGCATAGTTGCGCTCCTGCTCGTCACGAGCTGGGCGGCGAAAGCCAATGACGACGGTGCCTACAGCCCGCGTTTCCCCATTCCCAAACCGATCCTCATCCATGAGGAGCCTGAGGACGCGGTCGAACCACAGGCTCAAGAGGCGCAGGACGATCTGGCCGCCGTGCCGTTCGATCCGGCTCTGAGCGCGCGCGCAAACTGGCCCGCCCCGCCAAAAGCCAACCGGCAGCTGCGCCGGGAAATCCCGCTCAGCGTCATTCGCCAGGGCTTTTCGACACAGCGCGGTCCGGCAGGTTCCGCGCTCGAACGCAGCGTCGGCCTCCAGCTCGGCGCCGACACCTTTTCGATCTCGACCAAGCTGATTGCACCACCCGGGCGCGAGCAGGTCGGCGACGCCCGCATCGATTGGAAATTGGCCCGGCCCGTCGCCGACAAGGGGCCGGGCTTCATCTGGACGGTCTCGACGGGAGGCGGCAGCAGCACGGCAGGAAAGCCCGAGCAGAACGCCAATCTGCTGATCGGTTTCCGTCACCAGCTCCTTCAGCATCTGACCATGAGCTCACAGCTCTCCATGGCCGGCAGCTATGTCTTCGCTCCCGACGGCGGCCCGCACTCGACACTCGTGCCGGAGGTCAAGTTGAGCGCCGATCTTGCAGCTCTGGCGGATCTCTCCTGGGAGGCCTCGCTGGATCTGGCACTGGCACGTCAGATGCCGCTGGTCGCGAGCCAGTTCGAGACGCGGGGCACCGCCCTGCTGCGGCTGAAATACAGCCTCGAATGAAGGGACCCTGCCCTGCCTTTTCCGGCCTTCCGTGAGCGCGCCGGTCGCTCTAGCCTTGAGGCATGACAGACACTCCCGTTCCCAAATTCGCTCTCGTAACCGGCGGTACACGCGGCATCGGCGCAGGCGCTGCGCTTTCGCTCGCTCAGGCCGGCTACGAGGTCATCGCCACCGGCCTCACCGATGAGGAGGTCGCGGCGTCCCCGCCTCACCCCGCGATCCGTCATGCCAGACTGGATGTGACCAGAGATGATCAGGTCGCGGCCATCGTCGCGCTCTGCCCCCGTATCGATGCGCTGGTGAACTGCGCCGGCATGATCCAGCGCGGCGGCAAGGAATTCGAGATCGAGGCCTTTCGCCTGACGATCGAGGTCAACCTTACGGGCTCGATGCGGATGTGCGTGGCGGCCAAGGACAAGCTCGCCGCCAATGGCGGGGCGATCGTCAACATCGCCTCCATGCTGACCTTCCACGGCTCGCCCTTCGCCCCGGGCTACGCCGCATCGAAGGGCGGTATCGGCCAGCTCACCAAGTCGCTCGCGGCCGCCTGGGCACCTGAAGGCATCCGCGTCAACGCCGTCGCTCCCGGCTGGATCGCGACCGAGTTGACCAGGCCTTTGGTCGAGGATGCTGCCCGTTCGGCGCCGATCCTGGCGCGTACACCGCAGGGTCGCTGGGGCGAACCCAGCGATGTCGGCGGCGCCATCGCCTTCCTGCTCTCGGATGCGGCCAGGTTCGTGACAGGTGCCATACTGCCCGTCGATGGCGGGTATCTCGCCGTCTGACGCCATCCGCATCAACACGAAAAACGCCAAACACGGCAACGGCATGCAACCGCTTCCGGAATCACTCCGGCAACGACTTGAAGCAAGATCTCAGGCAGGAAACGCCATGACCAATCCGAACCCCATGCCCGTCGAAGCGAGCGCCGAGGACCGTTGGACGCCCTATCGCCACCCTCAGCCGAAGGATTCCCCACCCGAACTGATCGTGCCCCATGTCATTCCAACCGACGAGCGGGTCTGGGTGCCCGTCGATGACAATGTCTGGTTCCGTCCACTGCTCTTCTGCGTGACACGTGGTTACTGGATGAACCTCCTGAAGGTGCGCCGCGCCGGCGTGCTCTCGCGCCACCGCCACCCCCTGCCCGTGCATGGCTATGTCCTCAAGGGAAAGTGGCGTTACCTGGAACACGACTGGGTGGCGACCGAGGGGGCCTATGTCTACGAGGCCCCGGGCGAGACCCACACGCTCGTCGTCGACCCTGACGTCGAAGAGATGATCACCATGTTCCAGGTCAATGGCGCGATGATCTATGTCGATCCCGACGGCAAGTGCCTGGGCTATGACGACGTCTTCACCCGCCTCGACAAATGCCGCGCGCATTACGCGGGCAACGGGCTTGGAGCGGATTACGCGGACCAGTTCATTCGCTGACGACCAAGGATTCCGTGCCGGATCGACACGTGTCGGCTCGGCAGCACGGACGAATCCTAAACGGGCTCTCGGCTAGTTCCGGTCAAATTGACCGAAGCCTATGCCACCTATGGAGAACCGTTCATGCGTGTCGTCCTCGCCCTGCTGATGTGGATGTCGGCGGCCAGCCTCCTCTCGCCAGCCAACGCGCAATCGGACTTCTATACGGCGACGCCTGCCGAAATCGCCGGAGGGCGCCCCGGAACACTGATCCGGACCGAGATTCTGAACGGAACGCCCGACGGCGCCAGCGCCTACCGGATGCTCTATCGCTCGGTCGGTCTCGATGGACAGCCGATCGCGGTATCCGGCGTCGCGATCGTCCCGCCCGGCCCCGGCCCGGCCGGGGGACGCCCGGTCGTCGCCTGGGCGCACCCGACGACCGGGGTCCAGCCGCAATGCGGACCGTCGCGCTCCGGCGGCATCTTCCAATCCATTCAGGGCCTGCGTTCGATGCTCGCGCGTGGCTACATCGTCACGGCGACGGACTATCCCGGCCTGGGCGCAGCGGGGGTCCATCCCTATCTGGTCGGCTCCAGCGCGGCCCGCTCCGTAGTCGACTCGGTGCGCGCAGCCGGCCAGCTCCCCAGTGCCGCCGCCGGGCGGCGCTTCACCGTCTGGGGCCATTCGCAGGGGGGGCACGCGGCGCTGTTCACCGGTATCCTGGCGAAGCGCCTGGCGCCCGAACTCGACCTCGTCGGTGTCGCCGCCGCAGCGCCCGCGACCGAACTCGCCACATTGCTGTCCGACGACATCGACACGGATGGCGGCCGGAACCTGACGGCAATGACCTTGTGGTCCTGGACGCGTGTCTACAAGGCGCCCCTGAACAAGATCGTCAGTTCGGAAGCGATCCCGGTGGTCGATCAGTTGGCCGCAGATTGCTTGGAGAGCCTGACGGACATCTTCAGCAGGCTGCGCCCGACCAAGGCGCTGGAGCGCCGCTTCCTCGTCGACAACGCCTTTGCTGAGCAGCAGCCTTGGCGCTCGCTTCTCAGCCGCAATACCCCCGGCCTCCTGCCGCGCAGCGTCCCGGTCTATATCGCGCAGGGCACGAGCGACACGCTCGTCCGGCCCCAGGTGACACGCGACTACGCAGACAAGCTCTGTCGCGCCGGCAGCGCGGTGCAATTCGATGCGTTGTCGGGCGTCGGCCATCTCCTGGCTGCGCGTGACAGCGCCGACGCGGCGATCGCCTGGATGGATCAGCGCTTCAAGGGCGTGACGCCGCCGAGCGTTTGCGCCCCGTCGCAGTAAGGGCCTGGCCGCGACCGCTCGGTCCTGATCGGACCGGCGGCAGGTTCACAGGCTATTGCACCGACCCGAAAAGTGGATTGCGATTTTCGGGAAAGCCGAGGCAAACACAAAGGGCTAGGTCATCGAACCGGATACGATATCCGGTCCGATGATCTAACGTCCGAGCTTGGCGAGCTCGACCGCAGCCCGCAGCTCGATATGAGCCAGCACATCGTCGAGGCGCGGATCATCGGTGGTCTCGCGCCGCAACGAGAGCGTCGTCTTGAGGCGTTCCAGCTCGGCGATCTGGACACGGCCGGAGAGGAGCGCGGCCTTCAGCTTGTCGAGCCCGTCGAGCAGGTCATGCCCGCGCCGTGCCTGACGCTTCTTGCGCTCCTGCGCATCGCCTTCGGCCTGGACCGCGAGCAGGAGGTCGAGCGAACCCGCATTGCTGACCGTGCTGCCCTGCGTCGACGTCGCGGCTTCGCGGCCGGGCAATGAGAACGACGCCGCACCGGCCCGCCGGGTCTGGCTGGCCGAGCCTGCCCCGATAACGGGCGTGCGCGGGTCGATACGGATCATGACAGCCTCGGTTGACGATGCGCCAAGCCTTGGACCCGCATGGTTAACAAGTGGTAAATCGCCCGGCAAAAACTGCCGATCCGGCAGGAACGACATAGCGACGATGGCAAGAGCCTGACAGAGCTAATGCCATAACAATCTGGAAAATAAGGACTTTCATAGAAGCCACAGTTGGCACGCCCCTCGCAAGGCATGAGCCGCTACTGTCTCATTCCCGCCGGTGCCCGATGGTTCGCCTGCCCTCCCTGAAACGCCTTGTGATGCCGCTGGCCGCGCTGCTGGCCATCGGTTTGTCCTGGGCGACCGAGCCGGCGCAGGCCCTCTCCCGCATCAAGGATCTCGCCGCCGTCGAAGGCGTGCGCAGCAACCAGATCCTCGGCTACGGTATCGTCGTCGGCCTTAACGGTACCGGCGACACGCTGAACAATGCCCCCTTCACCAAGCAATCGCTGCAGGCGATGCTGGAGCGGCTCGGCGTCAACACGCGCGGCGCCAATATGCGCACCGCCAATGTCGCCGCCGTGATGGTGACTGCGAACCTGCCGCCCTTCGCCACTCAGGGCACCCGCCTCGATGTCACGGTCTCCGCGCTCGGTGACGCCAAGTCGCTGCAGGGCGGCACATTGCTCGCAACGCCGCTGCTCGGCGCCGATGGCGAGGTCTATGCCGTCTCGCAGGGGCCGGTCGCGATCTCCGGCTTCTCGGCCGAGGGCGACGCCGCAAAGATCACGCGCGGCGTGCCGACGGTCGGCCGCATCGCCAATGGCGGCCTGGTCGAACGCGAGATCGACTTCGCACTGAACAAGCTGAAGACGCTGCGGCTCTCGCTGCGCAACCCGGACTTCACGACGGCGCGCCGCGTCGCCGCGGCGATCAATGACTTCCTCGGTGGCGATGCGGCGGAACCGACCGATCCCTCGACTGTCGTGCTGCAGATTCCGCCGCGCTTCCAGGGCAACATGATCCGCATGCTGACCGAGATCGAGCAGCTGCGGGTCGAGCCCGACCAGCTCGCCCGCATCGTCATCGACGAGCGCTCCGGCATCATCGTCATGGGCAAGGATGTCCGCGTCTCCACCGTCGCCGTCGCGCAAGGCAACCTGACCGTGACGATCAGCGAACAGCCGGAAGTCAGCCAGCCCGAACCCTTCGCCCGTGGTCGCACCACGGTCGTGCCCCGCACCAACGTCAAGGTCGACACCGAAGGCGGCAACAAGCTCGCCCTCGTCAAGGAGAGTGTGACGCTCGCCGAGCTCGTCGACGGACTGAACGCCCTCGGAATCGGCCCCCGCGACATGATCTCCATCCTTCAGGCGATCAAGGCCGCCGGCGCCCTCCAGGCAGAAATCGAGGTGATGTAATGACCGCCGTACTCGCCCTCCCCGCCGCGAAACTGGCGCTCGGCGTTGCCGGAAGCCTGGTCAACGGCCTGGCAAACGCTCTCGATCCCGCCAAGGCGAAGGCCAAGAAGCAGGCCGACGAATTCGAGACCGTCTTCCTCGAACAGGTCACGGACAAGCTGATGGCCTCCAGCGAGACCGAGGGACCGCTTGGCGAGAACGGCACCGGCGGCGGTGTTTATCGCACGATGCTGACCCAGGAATATGCCCGCAATCTGCAGCGCGCCGGTGGCATCGGCCTGTCCGATCCGATCATGCGCAGCCTGCTGCAGGTCCAGGAACAGGCCACCGCGGCGGCAACGACCGGAGCTCCCCGTGTCGCTGGCTAGGCGTGTACTGGATGAACGGCCACGCATCGCGAGCGCCCTCGAGGCGCAGTCCCTGATCGAAGCCGTGCTGGAGACGCTGGGCGCGCTGTCCCATGTCGTTGGCGAGGAAACCGAACTGGTCCGCGCCGGAAAACTGTCGGACGCGATGGAGCGCGAGCCGCGCAAGACCGAGCTTGCCGGCATCTATATGCGCGGTGTCGAGCAGGTGAAGCTGAACGCCGTCGCGCTGGCACGCTTCGTCCCCGATCAGGTCAAGCGTCTGAAGGCGGCCCATGTCGCATTCCAGGACCTGATCGAGATCAACCAGATCGTGCTTGCCACCGCGCGGGCCGTCTCGGAATCGATCGTCCGCGATCTCGCCTCCGAGGCGAACCGTCCGTTGCGGGCCGCCGGCTACGGACCGACGGCGACTGTGGGAGCCGGCGCATTTGTACGCCCGAACTCCGGGCCGCTCGTGATCTCGCGCAGTCTCTGACCGAAGGGAAGGCGCGGAGGCGACCTTCCCCCCTGGGCAAACCCGCCCCGAGGCGGCGGCTGCCACGGCAATCGTCAAAATTTACCTAATCTCCTTACGGAAGATTCAATCTTTGCAGTCATTCTCGACCTGATGCGAAGGGTGCGGCTTGTCCGCGCCCTTCGTGCGACGGCCGCGAGGGGCGGCTGTTATCCGACTCCAGAAGGAGTGAGCGATGGATTTCGGAGCCTCGACGCGAGCGACGGCGGTCGGCGCCTATCACGTCACCGCCAGAAGCGATGCGGTTGCGACGAAGGGCAGCATCCCGGTCGAACTGCCGGCAGCGCAAACCGTCCAGTCGGCAGCGGCGGGCGAAGCGGTCCAGCTCGATCTGCAGGCCCGCTCCGAACAAGCTCGGCGCGACGATGCCATGGCGAAACAGAACGCCGTGGCGGACCGGCACGCGGCGCGCCAGCGCGAGCAGGATCTGCGCGATCTCATCGAGCGTCGGATCGTGATCGAGCCACGCACTCGCGAGGTCGTCATTCAGAAGAAGAACAGGGTGACCGGCGAGACCGTTTCACAACTCCCGGACGAGACACTGCTTCGGCTGCGGATCTATTCGCGCGAACTCGCAGAGAAGGCTCGTCTCTCCGACGAAACGAGCGCGCAGCACTACGTCGAGCGCACCGCCTGACCAGGCTGCCTTCCCGAATTTGTATTCCAGCCGCCCGCTCCCGCGGGCGGTTTGCGTTTGGGCGCTCGGAGCCCAGCCAGCGTCTTATCGCGCCCTTAACCATGCCGCGGCTTTGCCCAATCTGGCGGCAATTCGACCGCCGAAATTTACCACTCGTTACGGGCTGGCGACCGAGTGTCCCTAGGTCGCGGCCAGAAGGCCATGACGCCAGAATGGCACCATACCAGAAGGTATAACGACTATGGCTATTACGCTCTCTTCGGCTGTCCGCAATTCGGTCGCCACTCTCCAGCAGACCGCTGCCGCCGCCCAGGCCACCCAGTACAAGCTGGCCACCGGCAAGAAGGTCAACACCGCGGTCGACAACCCGGTCAATTATTTCACCGCCCAGTCGTTGAACGAGCGCTCGGGACAGCTCAAGGGTCTGCTCGACGGCATCTCGAACGGCATCCAGACCATTCAGGCTGCCTCGAAGGGCATCGATGGCATCACCAAATTGGTCTCGTCGCTGCAGTCCACTGTGAAGCAGGCTCAGGCCGACGCCGCTCAGAACCGTCCGACGGTCGTCGGCACCGGCACCACGCTCGCCGGCGCAGCAGAAGCTGTTGCGACGAGCAAGAGCCTGAAGGATATCGCACTCGACAAGCGCATCGGCAGCGCCGGCGATACGGCGGTCTCTGCAGCCACTGCCGGCAGCGCCGGCGACCTGGGTATCGACACCACGGCCGCTCCCTCGCTGACCATCCAGCTCACGACTGGCACGCCAGCCTCCCCAACTTCGACGACCAACGTTTCGATCGCCCTGACGGCCAACACCACTGTTCGCGATGTGGTCAACGCCATCAATGGTTCGGGTGTCGCTACTGCCTTCGTCGACGAAAAGGGCCTGCTGAACGTCAAGGGAACCGGTTCTGAGACACTGGGCGTTGGCATTGGCACCGGTGCCGATGCCACGGCCTCGACCACCGCAGCCTCGACCGGCGCTGGCAATGCTGCCTTCGGTCTCGCAGCGGCTGATCGCACCACCGGCGGCGTCTCATCTGGCGTGACTTCGGCGGTTCGCTCGAACCTCATCCAGCAGTATAATGACCTGCGCACGCAGATCGACGAACTGGCCAAAGATTCAGGCTTCAACGGCGTCAACCTGCTGGCCGGCGACAAGGTCTCGATCCAGTTCAACGAAAAGACCGGCAAGAACCAGTCCAAGCTGGAGATTCAGGGCTCGACGCTGACCTCCGACAACCTTGGCATCGTCCAGGCCGGCAACACCCAACTCGCCGGCTTCACCAACTTTCAGAACGACGCCGATCTGGAAGGCGCGACCAAGGCCCTGACTGGCGCCTTGACCTCGCTGAAGTCGCTCGCTTCGGGCTTTGGTGCGAACCTTTCGGTGGCGCAGACCCGCCAGGACTTCACCAAGGACCTCGCCGGCGTGCTGGCGGCTGGTGCCGATAGCCTCGTCAATGCCGACGCGAACGAAGAGGCCGCCAACCTGCTCTCGCTGCAGACCCGTCAGCAGCTCTCGCAGACCGCCCTCTCCATGGCCTCGCAGGGCGACCAGGCGGTCCTGCGCCTGTTCTGATCCTTCGTCCGCAGAAGCGGGCTTGCCCACAGAATGTGGGCCGAAGACAAAAAGAGGCGGAGCGAAAGCTCCGCCTCTTTTGCATTTGACGGGCGGCATGAAGAGCGCGCCACATACCTCGTTTAACCATTTGTTATCCCTAACAAGGGATTATCGCCCCAGAAAATTTGGCTCAGCGCCGAATCGCGCGTTCCAGGGGACCGAAGATGGCGAATACGATTCTTTCCAGCGGCGTGCGCAACAACCTCCTGACGCTGCAGCAGACCACCGCGCAGCAGAGCGTCATCCAGAATCGCCTCGCCACCGGCAAGAAGGTCAACTCGGCCATCGACAACCCGGTGAACTATTTCACCTCGGCCTCGCTGAACGACCGCTCCAGCCAGCTCACCGGCCTGCTCGACGGCATTTCCAACGGCATCCAGACCATTCAGTCGGCTTCGAAGGGCATCGACGGCGTCACCAAGCTGGTGCAGTCGCTGCAATCGACGGTGAAGCAGGCGCAGGCCGACGCGGCCCAAAACCGCCCGACCAAGGCCGGCACGGCTCTCGCCAACGCTACCGAAGCGGCAGTGACCAGCAAGAGCCTCAAGGATATCGCGCTCGACAAGCGTATTGGCAGCGCCGGCGATACGGCTGTTTCCACCGCGACCCCCGCCTCCGCCGGCGACCTCGGCATCGACACGACAGCAACGCCATCGCTCGGCATTTCGATCACTGTCGGCACCACCACCTACACAGCCTCCTTTGCGTCCGCGAACACGACTGTCCGGGATGTAGTTAACGAGATCAACAAGTCCGGGCTTGCCACAGCCTTCGTCGACGAGAAGGGCCAGCTCAACGTCAAGGGAACAGGCTCCGAAACCGTCGCCTTTGGCTTCGGCTCAGGCGCGAATGGTGGTGCTGCGATCACCGATGCCCAGGCAGGCGGAGACAACGCCGCGATCGGCTTCAGCGCGCTGGATGCCGTCGTCGGCACCTCGACGATCACCTCGTCGAACGTCACCTCCGCCGTCCGCTCCAACCTGATCCAGCAGTTCAACGACCTGCGCGAGCAGATCGACAAGCTCGCGAAGGATTCGAGCTATAATGGCATCAACCTGCTTGCAGGTGACCGCCTCTCGATCGTCTTCAACGAGAAGACCGGCACGAACCAGACCAAGCTGGAAATCCAGGGCTCGACGCTGAGCGCTGCCAATCTCGGCATCGACCAGGCCGTCAACACCCAGTTGGCTGGCTTCGTCAACTTCCAGAACGACCTCGACCTGGAGAAGGCGACCCAGTCCCTGACCGGCGCCCTGACCTCGCTGAAGTCGCTCGCCTCGACGCTCGGCTCGAATCTCTCGGTCGCCCAGACCCGCCAGGACTTCACCAAGGAACTGGTCAACACGCTCAAGATCGGTGCCGACAATCTCGTCCTGGCCGATCCGAACGAGGAAGGCGCCAGCCTGCTGGCACTGAACACGCGCCAGCAGCTTTCGCAGACCGCGCTCTCGCTGGCCAACCAGGCCGACCAGGGCGTGCTCCGGCTCTTCGGCTGATTACGCCGAAGAACCCGACCTCCCCTCCCAAAAGCCAGAAGGCAGGATCGTCATGGCTCTCAAAGTCGAGCTCAAGCCGAACGAGCGCATCATCATCGGCCAGGTGGTGATCCGCAACGACGAGCAGCGCACGCGCTTCTTCATCGAAGGCGAGGCGCCGATCCTGCGCGAGAAGGATATTCTCACCGCCGCCAGCGCCGCCACGCCGGCGAAGAAGATCTACCTCGCGATCCAGCTGATGTATCTGGCGCAGGACCCGACGCATGAGCACGAAACCTATTTCGCGCTTGTCCGCGACTTCATGAAGGCTGCACCGAGTTCCCTGCCGCATATGACCGAGATCAATAACCGCATCTTAAGCGGCGATCTGTACAAAGCCCTCAAGGCAGCAAAGCAGCTGATCGCGTACGAAGCGGAACTTATCGAGAATGCAACACGGGTTTAACGCGTACGCCTCTGCCGCCAGGACTGCCCAGTCTGCCGTCTCCCCTCGCGAACTCGAAGCATCCCTGCTCCTGAAAGCCGCCGTCCGGCTTCAGTCCGTCGCCGATGACTGGCTCGGCCGCCAGCGCGAGCTCGATGAGGCCCTGAACTACAACCGCAAACTCTGGACCCTGCTGGTCTCGGCCGTGATCGCCGAGGACAATCCGCTGCCGGTCGAGATCAAGCGCAATATTCTCGGCCTCGCCAATTTCATCTTCAACCAGACTTTCCGCATCGCCGCCAAACCGGCCCCGGAATCCCTGGCGATACTGATCGGCATCAACCGCGACATCGCTGCCGGCCTGCGAGGACGCTGACCCGGCGGCCCTTGCGTCCGACACCGACCAAACCCTCGAACGAAAACGGCGCCAGTTTCTGGCGCCGTTTTCGTTTTCACCAAGTTTCGGCTGGGTCAGATGTAGTTCGTCAGTGTCAGCTTCGAGAGGATCGCGGTCGTCTGATAGCTCGCCTGCAGCCGTGTCTGCAGTGCCAGGATCTGCGTCGCAACCTCTTCGGTCGTGACCTCCTCGACCCCGGCGAGCGTCGTCGTCAAATAATTCTGGGTCGCGGTGTGGCGTTCCTTGGCGCTCGCCATCGCCTTCTGGGCCGTCCCGAGTTCGACGATGATCTCGGCCGGCTTCTGCACGCCGGTGCCGTAGCCGATCGTATTGCTGACGCGTTCGGCCAGGGCCTCGTAACGCCCCTTCGAGTTGGGATCGCCGGCCGGGAAGGTCTCGGCGGCGAACACGGCAAACTGCGCCAACCCGACCTTGAAGGCTTCCTCATTGGCGCGTGCACCGATCGCGACGGTCTCGCTCTGATCGACCTGCACGGTCGACGTAGCACGCGCCGAGCCAGGCGCATCATCGCCCTGGTACCAGATCACCGTATTCGCCGCGGTGCCTGGCGCCGGCGCAGCCGTCGCGGTGGCGAAGGGCGGTCCCGGCACACGCACCGGCGGATTGCTGGGACTGCCGTCGAAGAAGTTCTTGGCCGCGACCTGGGCCGACGAAGCCGATAGCGTCGTCTGCGCCTCCTTGCCAAAGGCGGCGGAGACCGAAGCACGCAGATTGGCGGCCGTGGCATTGACGTCGGCACCGATCTCGAACGTGTCCGTCGCGCTGCCATTGCTCCCAGCCGCCCGCGCCGTCAGGACGATCTCCTTCTGGGTGCCATCGGGCAGATCGACCTTGAAGCGCAAGGTGTCACCGGGCTGCGGCTGAGCCGCGACATTCACGGAGACATCGGCCGGCGGACCCGCGGTATAGGTCGGGACCAATCCCGCCGATGTCGTGGTGGCGGATTTCAGCTTGAAGCCGTAATTGGGATTGCCCGCCTCTTCCGCGATTGTCGCCGTCGTGCCGGCGCCACCTGCCGTGAGGCGCCCGAGCCCGGTCAGGCCGAGATCGGCTTCCTTGCGCTCAGCGATCATCTGCTTCAGCCCGGCGCGGCCGGAACCGTCCCCATCCATGATCAGGGAATAGCTGACCACCGGCTCGGTATCCGACGTCCGCCCCGAGAACAGGTAGCGCCCGCCGACATTGGTGTTGAGCAGGTCGAGCGCCTGCTTGAACTTTTCCTCGGCCAGAACCTGGGGCGCCGAACGGCCGCTGGCGCTCTCGACATAGCTGCCCGGACGCGCGTCGTTCTTGGTTTCGGCCGTGAGCTTGGCAAACCCCTCGACCGCTTTGGTCGAGAGCTTGAGGTTGACGTCGGCAAGCTGGATCCCGGAGAGCCAGGAATCGAGCGAGGCCTTCTTGGCATTAAGATCGAGACTGGTGCGCCGCTCGATCCCGAGATCGCCATAGCTCGTGACCTTCTTGCCCGTATCGAGCTGACGCTGCAGATCGTCGAATTTTGCCCGGGTCGAGACGAATTCGCTCGGCCTGGCCGCGCGATAGGCTCCGGTGCCATAGGAGGTAATCGTCATGATGGCGTCCCTCAGACTCTCATCAGCATGTCCATCATCTCCTTCACGGTGGAGATGATGCGGGCATTGGCGGCATAGGCGTTTTGCAGCTCGATCAGCGTCGCCATTTCCTGATCGACATTGACCTGCGAGGTCTCGGCGAAGCGGCTCTGCACCGAGGCGAGCGCCACCTGCTGGCCTTCATCGAGGCGTTTGGCGTTTTCGACTGCCTGCCCCTGCGAGGCGACAACGCGCTGCACGAAGTTCGAGACGGTGATGTTGGAGGTCGCCGTCGAACCGTCGAGCGAGACCGCGTTGGTGACGCTCCGCAGGCCCTTGGTCAGCCGGTCGAGCAGCATCTGCGGCCGGGTCGCGTCGCCCTGCGGCGTCGCGGGCGTGGTGTTGAAGACGACGAGCTTCGAGCGGTCTGCGATCAGGCCAGGATTGATCGTGATACGACTGGCAAAACCCACAGCCTGGGACTTGCCCTCGAACGAGCCGGTATAGGCGCCATTGCCGTTCCCGGCATCGACGAAGAAGGGCAATTCGGGCGATCCGTTGGCCCCCGACAGGCTTGTCGTAGTCGGGCGCGCGGTCAGGCCGAGCACGTCGCGGGTATTGCCCGCGCCATCGTCCACGATGCGCAGCATCGAACCGGTATTCGAAACCGTGAACCCACCGCCGATCGCGGCCTGGATCTGGGCCGCGACAGACGCCGGGCCGCCCGAGAAATCGATGCCGACCACGGTGTTGTTGGCATCGCCGCTTGCTGATGCGGGCAGCGGCAGCGACGCACCGGATTCCACGCGAACGAAGGTGAAACGCCGCGTCGCCCCACCGGGGGTGACCTGGTAGTCGAGCGTCACGCTATTGCCGGACTGAAGCCCGGCGAGGTCGACATCGAAGCCCGAGGCCGCGCCTGCAGTAACGGCCGTTCCCGCGATCTCCCGATCAGACAAGGCGCTCGAGAGCTGCGCGGCCATCTCGTCGAGCTGGGCCTGCATCTGCACCAGCGTCTTGTCGCGAAGCTCGAGATTGGCCGCGATCTCGCCCGACCGGAACACCTTGTTGGCGATCGCGTCGATCTGGTTGCCGGAATTGTCGGTCATCGTGATGGTGCCGACACCACGCGTCGCCCCGTTGGGGCTCCATTGCGATTCCGGGCCAAGCGCGGAGCGGCCGTCGAAGCTGAACTTCACCGCCGGGCGGCCGTCGAAAATCTGAGCACCTGATCCGGTGACGATGCTGAGCGAGCCGCGCGCATCCTCGCTGGTCTTGATGTCCATGTATTGCGAGAGTTCGGAGACGATCCGGTCGCGCTGGTCCTTCAGTCCTGCTGTAGCCTGGTCGCTCTGCCCCTGCACGATCCGGGCATTGACGCTGGTTAGCGAGTCCAGCAGCTGGTTGATCTGGTTGACGGCACCGCCGATCTTCGTCTCGGCCTGGGTGCGTTCAGCCTGAACGCCGGCCGACAGCCCGTTCAGGCGGTTCGCGAGCTGGCTTGCTGCATCGAGCACGGCCGTGCGGTTGGTATAGGATGACGGATCGTTCTTCAGCGCCTGGAGCGAGGTGGTGAAGGAGCTGTAGACCGAATCCAGTGCCGTCGCACTTCCCGGCGCGCCGAAGAGCTTGTCGAGGTTCGAGAGCGCATCCGCCCGTGTCGAAGTGTAGGCAGCGCCGGCACTTTCCTGCCAGAGTTGATGCTGGACGATCTTGTCGAGCAGGCGCTGAACGGCCGTGCTCGACGTGCCGATCGTCGCGCCACTGAGCGTATCGGAGGTGCTGACGACGCGCCGGACATAGCCGGCGACGCCGGCATTGGCGACATTCTGCGAAACGACGCCGATACCGGTCTGCGTGACATGCAGGCCGGAAATCGCAGTACCCAGGGAAGTGCTCAGACCCATCGTCAACTCCTGCCGTCACCGGCGATCCTCCTGGATCGCCCGGAACCGCCTCCGCCGGCGGTCAAGGCCGCTCAGCGGATGATGCTGAACACGTCGCGCAGCATTTCCTGCGCCGTGCTGATCACCTTGGTGTTGGCCGAATAGGCCTGCTGGGTGACGATCATTTTCGAGAACTCGTCGGCGATGTCGGTGTTGGATTGCTCGACATTGCCGCCAATGAGCTGCGACGTACCCAGACCGATGATCGGCGGACCGGATTCGATCGTTTCCTCGAAGGCGCCACCGTCAAGGCGCTTCAGGGCGTTGCCGGCGTTAAAGCGAGCCACCGAAAGCTGGGCCATTGCGACGACCTGGCCGTTACTGAACGTGCCGATCACCTGGCCTTCGGCCGAAACCGAGACGCGGTCGAGCGTGCCGGCCGTATAGCCGTCCTGGCGGATGCTGCGCGCGTCGATCTGGCCGCTGACATCGCCGTTCTGGGTCAGACCATTGCCGCCGGTCGTGAGGTTGATGCCGGAGATCGCGGTGCCCGCAATCGTCATGCTCGGCAGCGTGATGTTGCCGCCCGCAGGGTTCGTCATCTGGCCGGTGGGGCCGAAGGTGATGTCGATATTGGCATTGCGATAGGCCACCGCGGCGCCGGTCGCTCCGGTATTCTCGGCGACGAACAGGTTCCAGGTGTCGGTGGTCGCCGGAACGGCCGGCGGCCCGACCTGGGCCGGCGCCGCATTCGTGGTCTTGGCCCAGCGCAGTTCGACGCTCGTCGCCTTGCCTAGCGCGTCATAGACGGTGACGGAGCCGCCGGCGATGGAATCGCTCAGGAATCGGGTCACGTCGGCGCCGGTCACGAGACCGGTTCCGCCGGCGGTCGTGGACAGCGGATTGGAGGTGTAACCCGTGGCCTTCAGCAGCTCGGAACCCGGCACGGTGGTCTTCGCGTTCGTCGTGCCGGGATAGGCCGGGATATTGGCGCGATATTCAATCGAGGTCGTCGCCTTGGCCGGGAACTGCTCCTTGGTGATCCGCAGAACCTCGGGCTGTGTGCCGACCAACTGGCCCGTGACGGCGTCGATCTTCAGCCCCTTCAGATAGTAGCCCGCGCCATTCACGAGATACCCATTGGCATCGAAGTCGAAATCGCCGCGGCGGGTATAGAGGTTGCTGTTGGTGAACTGGGTATTGGCCCCCAATCCGCTCTGGCGCTGGTCGACGACAAAGAAGCCATCGCCGTTGATCGCCACATTGGTGTCGATGCGCGTGGCCTGGAGATCGCCCTGGATCGTGTTGGTCGCGCGGCTATAGGACGCGACAGAGCCAGCGATCTGGCGATTGAGAGCCGAATCCGGGACCAGATCCGAGAACGTCGTATCGACACGCTTGAAGCCGGCCGTCCTCGAATTCGCGATGTTGCCTGAGATATTCTCGAGCGCATAGGACTGCGCCTGCATGCCCGAAACTGCCGTCGTCAGCGCGCTGAAGACACCCATGATACCCTCGCCTCAACCCTGGCACCCGGATGGGCGCCCAATACGTCGAGGCAGCCACTGCACGGCCTGTGCCATGCACGAGAATTCTATTTTTCAATCACTTGGATGGTTTCGAAACCGTATCGCGGCGAATTCCGCCCGGCAGTTTCCGTGCCGGCCGGCAATTCTTGCCGAGCCCAAAATCTTGCCGAGCCCGAAGATCAACTGGAAGCCGTGCCGCGCCAAGACGGAAGGTCGCTGGCCACATCCGACAGGGTGGGTGGCTTGGCTTCGATGAATGGCAGGGGCCGGCAGACGGCAAGCGCAGCGAGCCCGACGCGCGCCGTCAGCAGGCCATTGAGCACGCCCTCCCCGAGCTTGGCCGAAAGCCGAGCGGCGAGCCCCTGTCCGACCACCTGCTGAACCAGCGCGTCACCGGCCGCGATGCCGCCTGTCACGACCAGGTGGCCGAGCACCTGCCGCGCCAGCCGCAGCAGACCCAGCGTCCCGGGGCGGCCGGCATAGATGCCGGCGATCGCCCGCAGCAATCTGGCGCAGGCCACAAGTACGAAGACGATATCGATCAGGGCCCGCGGGCTGACGGCGGTGACCAGCGAGACCCGGCGCGCAGCCAGCGCGATCTGCGCCTGCGCCGCCGCATCGAGCGGCGTCATCAGGCTCCGCTCTGCGACCGTCAGAACATCATGCGGCGCAAAGAGCTGGGGCAGGCTGTCCGCCAGCTCCGCCCGGCTCTTTGCGGTCTCCGGTCGCGTCGCATAAAGGCGCTGGAGTTCGCCGGTGATCGCCTTGGCTTCGTCGAGACTGCCACCAGCAAGCACCGCCGTGGCACGCAGCCGCAAGGACTCGACGCGCCGCTCGCGCAGGATGTCGCGCAGAACCTTGCCCAGCATCACCAGAAGTGCGAGCACGGCGACCGCCGCCGAGGCCAATGCCGCATAACCCAGCACCGGGCTCTCATTCATCAGCGAGGTGATGGTCCGCTCGGCCCAGACGCCGATCGAGAGTGTCAGGAAGGCAGATAGACCCGCAACGAACACGCTGCCCCAGCTGAAGCCCTTACGGCTCGCAATCGGAACGACGGCCGGCTCGGCCGGGTCGAGCGGTTCGCTTTCGGGCAGGACCGCGACACCCGTCGTCATGCGTGGACCGTCCTCGCCCGGCACGGTGGCATCGAGACGAACGGCGCGGGGAGCCTTGTTCATGTATTTGCCTCCCTCCGTCACGCCAGCTTGTCACCGATCAGGAATTCGAGCGCACGGTCGAGGCGAATCTGCGGCGGCGGCTGGCTCCGCCCTCCGGCATCCGCCAGCACCAGCGGCGGCCTGAAGCGTGGCGCCCGCACCTGCCAGGACTGCGCCTTCGGATCGAAGATCGCCTCGGGCCGCTCGGGCAGTTCGCCCGGGAAGATCGCCGCTTCGGCGATGCCGTCGAACTCCTCGTCGCCGACCCTCTCGCCCGCCTCCGGCACGCCCGCGATCGCCGGCAGATCCTCGCGTCCCTGCTTGATCCTGACTTCCCTCGTCGCCCGCACCGCGGCCAGCGCCATCGACTCGACCTTGGCGCCGGCGCCTTGCGCCCGCGCGGCTGCCCGCGCCACGAGATGAGACATCACTGCCGCCAGCCGGTCGTGGCTGGTATGGTGGATATGGTCGGCCTTCGTCGCAGCGAAGAGGACGCGCTCGATGCGTGGCGCGAACAGGCTCGTCAGCCAGGAGTTGCGGCCGACGGAAAACGCCGTGAGAGCCTGACCCAACGCCGTTTCAAGATCGGCGAGTGCCGGTGGACCGGCATCGAGCGCCGCCAATGCATCGACCAGCACGATCTGGCGGTCCAGGCGGGCGAAATGATCACGGAAGAACGGCGTCACCACAACGCGCTTATAGGCCTCGTAGCGATCCGCCATCAGCGCTGCCAGCGTGCCTGGCGCGACCTCGGTATCGGGAGCGATGTCGAGCGGCGCGAAGGTCAGCGCCGGTGAACCCTCAAGGTCACCCGGCATCAGGAACCGCCCGGGCGGGGTCACGGCGACAGCTTCCGGATCGGCGCGCAGCCTCGCAAGATAGGCCTTGAACAGATCGCTCGCGAGTTCCGCGGCCAGTTCGTCAGGCGGCCCCGACGGATCGCGGACAGCGAGGCCATCGAGCCAGGGCCTGGCCGAACCGATCCGGTGGGGCTTGCGCGCATCCGCGATCGCCTGCCGCGACCACGCCTTGTAGTCGACGCCGATCAGCGCGAGATCGAGCAACCATTCGCCGGGATAGTCGACGATATCCAGTGTCAGCGTCGCCGGCCCCTTGAACCAGCCGACCGCTCGCTCGTAGTCGATCTCGACCCGCAGCTCCGCAATGCGCCGGGTCGACTCGGGCCAGCGCCGGTCGGCACCTGACAGGGCGGCGCGGTGAGCCTCGTAGGGAAAGCGCGGTACATCGGGATCCGGCTGGGGCACCAGCCGTACGCGCGTGATCCGTCCATCGGCCGCCGCCTTGAGCACCGGCAGCCTGGCGCCCTCGATGAGATTCTGGATCAGCGCCGTGGTGAAAACCGTCTTGCCCGAGCGCGACAGGCCAGTGACCCCCAGACGCAGGCGCGGCCGGGCAAGTCCAAGCAGGCTGTCACCGAAGGACAGCGCGGCATTGCGCGCCTCGTCGAGATAGGAAGGGGAGCTCATGTGGCGAGGAACGGAGCAGGTCCGCTCATTCGTCCGGCCCTTCGCCCAGCGAGGCGGGTGTCACGAAACGATCGAGCCGCCCGCCGCGCGGCGCGACATCGCGCCATTCTTCGACGGCGAAATCGAGCACGGCCAGCCCGCAGGTCGGGTACTTCTGCGCCATTCGCGCCGCCGCATAACGGTCGCCATGGCCGGTCAGCTTTACGGCCAATTCCTCAAAACCGGGATTATGCCCAATCATCAGGAGCGTGCGGACATTGGCTTCCGTGTCGTGTACGACCTGCAGCAATCGCTCGGGCTTGGCCTCGTAGATGCGTGGTTCGAGATGACTCCCGGGGCGCTCCGGCAGCATCGGCCCGACCAGTTCCCAGGTTTCGGTTGTCCGTCGTGCTGGCGAGACCAGCACGAGATCGGGCAGCAACATCTCCTCTGCCAGATAGCGCCCCATGACAGGGGCTGCTTCGCGGCCCCTGACCGCTAGTGGTCGCTCCCGATCGGCGAGACCGGTGGACCAACTCGACTTGGCGTGGCGAAGGAGCAGAAGGCGCAGCATAGTCAGAACCTAACCATCTGCTTCGGGTTTTGCGAGAGGCCGCGCGCTACTCTCAAGCCTCTGCGCCCCCACCTTCCTCCTCTTCGCCCGGCTCGTAGCGCAGCAGGTCGCCGGGTTGGCATTGGAGCGTGTCGCAGATCCTTGAAAGCGTATCGAAACGCATGCCACGGACCTTCCCGGACTTGAGCTGAGACACCTGCTGCTCGGTCAGGCCGATGCGCTGGGCGAGTTCTTTCGAGCGCATCTTTCGACGCGCCAGCATGACATCGAGTTCGACGATGATCGGCATCGCCCTGTCCTACACGAAACTCTGATTCTCGTCAGAGAGGCGCATCGCCTCGCGCAGCACCAGCCCGAAAGCGACAAGGACAGCGCCTGCGGCCAGCGCGCCGAACATGCCGGGATCGAGCGTGATCGCAAGCTGCCGGCGGCCGGCCGGATTGTCATAGGTCAGCGCCACGCTCTGCAGGGCGCGCGCAATCGGGGTCGCCGCACCAAACAGAATGAGCAGCCAGCCGATCCGGCTGAGTTCGACGGCATTGACGACTTCGAGGACCCGTCCCTTTCCGAAGCGCCCGAACAGGTTTGCCAGACGCAGCATCGCGTAGATGAACAAGCCAGTCGGAACAGTGCCGACCGACAGTGCGAGCCAGTAGCTGCGCATCGCCGTCGTCGGCGGCGCGACAGTTACGCCAATGGTGCCGCGCGCATGATTGGCGAGGCTTTCAGGGTCGCTCCACAACCAGACCATGCCAAATCCCATGAGCAATGCTGCGGCATAGCTGGCGAGCCGTGCTGCCATGCTGACGCGCTTCAGCCTGGCCAGCGGCGTCTCGCTCGACCCCAGAGTGTTTTCCGCGCTCATTCATTCTGCCCTCGATTGACAAAATTAAACTAATAGATGAATTTTTGAATGTCCAGGCCACAACCTCATTTGAAATTGACGAGCCTCACCCATGCGTCTCTCCCTGTTCGCTTCCATGATCATGGCCGCCCTTGCCGGCGGGTGCGGCCATGTCCCGCTGAGTTCCCTGCCGAAATTGTCGCGCATCGACATGCGCAGCACGACTTTGGCCGATCTGCGTGCCGCCATCAGCCTGCCGTCCGACATCCGCCCCCTGCCGGGCGGCGTCACCATGACGATCGTGATCAACCCCAAGGGCGGCGGACGCCATGAGCGCAAGGTCGTACTGGAGGAAGTACGCGACGCCACCGAACTCGCCGCATTGCCTGTCATGACTTCGCCGGGACGGCGTCTGACGGTGTTCCGGCTCAGCTCCACTGATGCAACCAAGCTCTCCGTCTTCCGCGAGGAACTGCTTGTCGGGGTCGGCAACAGCGGCAATCGCGGTTCCCTGGCGCTCAGCGCTGACAAGGCCTGCCGCACCGGTGAACTCGGCGACAAGCCAATCCTGATGACGAGCTATCTGAAGACGTCGGAAACGCAGGACTACGTCGTCGTGGCGCGCGATCTCGATCTGCGCGAAGCCGTGCGCGAGGTCGATCCCAAGATCGATCTCGCGGTGGCGATCCCGCCCTGCGACCCCTGAGCGGTCCGGCGCTCAGCGGCTCTCCCGCCTCACCATGAAGGCGAGTTTCTCGAACAGGCTGACATCCTGCTCGTTCTTGAGCAGCGCCCCGTGCAGCGGCGGGATCAGCTTGCGCGGGTCGCGCTCACGCAGCACCTCGGGGCCGATATCCTCGGCGACCAGCAGCTTCAGCCAGTCGAGCAGCTCGGAGGTCGAGGGCTTCTTCTTGATTCCCGGAACTTCGCGCACCTCGAAGAACAGGCGCAGCGCCTCCTCCATCAGCCGTTTCTTGATGCCGGGGAAATGCACTTCGACGATCGCTTGCATCGTCTGCGCATCGGGGAAGCGGATGTAGTGGAAGAAGCAGCGGCGCAGAAAGGCGTCCGGCAGTTCCTTCTCGTTGTTGGAGGTGATGATCATCACCGGGCGCTGCGCGGCCCGAACCGTCTGGCCCGTCTCGTAGACATGGAATTCCATGCGATCGAGCTCGAGCAGCAGGTCGTTGGGGAACTCGATATCGGCCTTGTCGATCTCGTCGATCAGCAGCACGGGTCGTTCACTCGAGGCGAAGGCTTCCCAGAGCTTGCCGCGCTTGATGTAGTTGGAGATATCGGACACCCGCGGGTCGCCGAGCTGGCTGTCGCGCAAACGGCTGACCGCATCATACTCGTAGAGACCCTGCTGGGCCTTGGTCGTCGACTTGATGTGCCAGGTGATCAGCGGCGCCTTCAGGGCCGATGCGATCTCCTCCGCCAGCACGGTCTTGCCGGTGCCCGGTTCTCCCTTGACCAGCAGAGGCCGCTCCAGCCGGATCGCCGCGTTGACTGCGACGGTGAGATCCTCGGTCGCGACATAGGAATCGGTGCCGGCAAAACGCATGGAAACCCCTTCGAACGATGCGGGCGGAAGCTACGGGCCGTCTCCGGCGACGGCAAGTTTTTTGCTGGGCCCCACACCAGCGCTTGTAACGCAACCGCTTGGACCGCAAACATGATTCGCTCCCCTGAATCGGCGAGGCGAGGACAGCTTGGCAACGACGATCGATCCCTCGGCCTACAAAGACGCCATCGTCGTCCTCGCCACGGCCGGCGTAATCGTGCCATTCGCCAAGCGCTTCCGCGTCAATTCGATCGTCGCCTTCATGGCCTGCGGCGCCTTGCTCGGTCCTTTCGGCCTCGGCGGCCTCGTCTCCTCGGTGCCGCTGCTGCGCACCATCACCGTGTCTGATCCCAATGCGCTGATCGGCCCGGCTGAAATCGGCGTCGCATTCCTGCTCTTCGTGATCGGGCTTGAGCTGTCCTTCGAGCGGCTGGTGACCATGCGCCGGCTGGTCTTCGGCCTCGGGCTCGGTCAGGTCGCGCTGTCGGCCGCGATCATCGGCGGCTTCGCCTTCCTGCTGAAGCAGCCGGCAGCGGCCGCGTTGATCATCGGTTTCGGCCTTGCCCTGTCCTCGACCGCCATGGTCGTCGAACTGCTCTCGGCCAGACGGCGCATGATGACCTCGGCTGGTCGCACCAGCTTTGCGATCCTGCTCTGCCAGGATATCGCAGTCGTGCCGCTGCTCTTCCTCATCGCCGTCCTCGGCGCGCAGAATGGCGGCTCGCTGGTCGCCGGCCTTGCACAGGCCCTCGTGCACGCTTTCGCGGCGATTGCCGGCATCGTCGTGGTCGGGCGCCTCGCGCTTCGCCCTCTCTTTCGCCTTGTCGCCTCCACTGACAGCTCGGAGAGCTTCCTCGCCGCGACCCTGCTGGTCGCGCTCGGCACTGGACTGGTGGCGGCAACCGCTGGCCTCTCCATGGGGCTCGGCGCCTTCATCGCCGGCCTGCTCCTGGCAGAAACCGAGTATCGGCGCGCCATTGAAGTCACGATCGAGCCCTTCAAATCCCTCCTGATCGGCGTCTTTTTCCTGACCGTCGGCATGAGTGTCGACCCCGTTCAGCTTGCAGCTCAACCCGGGATCATCCTCGGCATTGCAGCCGGCCTTCTCCTGACCAAGGCGCTGGTTGTGTTGGGCCTGGCCCGGCTCCTGTCTCTCTCTGCCTCGACGGCGATTGAGACTGCGATCATGGTCGCGCCAGGCGGCGAGTTTGCCTTCGTGCTGCTCAACGCGGCTGTCGGGGCCAAGCTGGTCGATCACCATGCCGCAAGCCTCGTCCTTGCCGCGGTGTCCCTCACCATGGTGACCTTGCCACTATTCGCCCGCGTGGCGCGCCAAATGGCGGTGCGTTTCGCGGCACCAGTGATCCTGCCCGAGGAGGCAACGATCCTGCCGCCCGACGATCATAGCGGGCGCGCGATCGTCATCGGGTGCGGCCGGGTTGGCAGGCTCGTCGGTTCGATGCTCGAAGAGCACAAGAAGCCCTATATCGCCCTCGACTCCGACCCCATCCTGATCGCCGGTCAACGGCGCGCGGGCCGGCCCGCCTTTTTCGGCGATGCGACCAAGCCCGACTTCCTGAAACTCTGCGGCGTGGTCGACGCAAGCGCTCTGATCGTCACGATCCACAACCACCGGGCCGTCGATGAGATCGTCAAGGCCGCGCGGGCGCTGCGCCCCGAGCTCATCATTGTGGCGCGCGCCCGCGACGCCGCCCATGCCCGGCATCTCTACGAACTCGGCGTCAATGACGCTGTGCCGGAAACCATCGAAGCCAGCCTGCAATTGTCGGAGGCAGCGCTTGTCGGGCTTGGCGTGCCGATGGGCCTCGTCATCGCTTCCGTGCACGAAAGGCGGGATGTGTTTCGGCGCGAGCTCAAGCCCGCTGCTGCTCCTGCGCCTGCGCTTCCCCGGCACGGACGTTCGCGAAGGTTGTAATGCTCTGGGCCGGAACATGCTGGGAAATCCGCTGGATATGCCCATAGAATTGCTCGGCGCTGCTCTGCCAGCTGTGACGTGCGGCAAGTCCCAGGCAGGCTTCGCGCGGGATGCGCAGGGCCGCTAGCGCTGCGCGCCGCAGATCCTCGTCGAGCACGGCGGCACCACTGCCGGCAAAGACATCGCTCGGCCCCTGCACCGGAAAGGCGGCAACGGGCAGCCCGCTTGCCGCGGCTTCGAGCAGCACGATGCCAAAGGTGTCGGTCAGGCTCGGAAAGACGAAAACATCCGACGACGCATAGATCGCGGCCAGGTCGTCGCCCTCGCGCGTGCCGAGGAACGTAACATCCGGGAAAGCACGCTGCAGATCCGCGCGCGCCGGGCCATCGCCGACGACGACCTTGCTGCCGGGCAGGCGCAGCGACAGGAAGGCATCCAGGTTCTTTTCAACCGCGACGCGCCCGACGCTGAGGAAGATCGGACGTGGCAGATCGAGCACGCTTGCCTGACGCGGATGGAATTGCTGGAGATCGACACCGCGCCCCCAACGCAGGATGCGCTCGAACCCGTTCTGTTTCAGTTCGGTCTCGACTGTCGCGGTCGAGACCATGACACCGGCAGCCGCCCCATGGAACCGGCGCAGGAACTGGTAGCTCCAGCGTTCCGGGATGGGCCAGCGGGCCGCGACATATTGCGGGAACCGGGTGTGGTAACTCGTGGTGAACGTCCGCTTCTGCGCCAGGCAGACGGCGCGGGTCAGCCAGCCGATCGGCCCTTCCGTCGCAATATGGATATGGTCCGGCCCAAAATCGGTGATGCGCCGGGCGATGGCGCCCTGCGTTGCCAGCGCGATGCGGATATCGGGATAGGATGGCAAGCCAATCTGCCGAAATCCCTCGGGCGTGAGCATATGCGGCGTCACCCCGAATGACGGCCCCGCCTCGACCATCCGCTCCAGCGACCGGACGACCCCATTGATCTGGGGACGCCAGGCGTCCGTCGCGATGAGGACGCGCATCAGGCGGCCTCGCTGACCAGAGCCGGCAGCGGGAGCGGCCGCACCGGCTCGCTCTTCAGCCGGTATTGCGGCCAGCGAATGACCTCGAAGCGGCCGTCATGGTGCTCGACCACCGCCGTGCAGCTTTCGACCCAGTCGCCCGTGTTGATGTAGGTGAGCCCGTCGATCTTGCGATGTGCGGCGTGGTGGATATGGCCGCAGACGACGCCGTCCGCACCATGGCGGCGGGCCTCGGCGGCAAGGCAGGTCTCGAACTCGCCGATATAATTGACCGCATTCTTGACCTTCTGCTTGGCCCAGGCCGAGAGCGACCAGTGCGGCAGATGGAGGAGACGACGGACCTTGTTGACGACCGTATTGGACGCAAGCGCAACCGTGTAGGCCCAGTCGCCCAACAGAGCGAGCCATTTTGCGTTGCGCACGACCAGATCGAACAGATCGCCATGGATCACCAGCAGGCGCTTGCCGTCGGCAGTCTCATGCAGCGCATGGTCAGCGATGTGGATTCCGCCGAACTCGCTACCAGTGAAGTCGCGGAGGAAATCGTCGTGGTTGCCCGTGATGTAGATCAGCCGCGAACCCTTGCGCACCTTGCGCAAGAGCTTCTGCACGACATCGTTATGCGCCTGCGGGAAGTACCAGCCGTTCTTCAGCCGCCAGCCGTCGATGATGTCGCCGACGAGATAAATCTGCGGAGCATCATAGGCCCGCAGGAATTCGAGCACGAGATCGGCCTGTGCTCCGCGCGTCCCCAGATGCAGGTCGGAGATGAAGATGCTGCGAACCTGCTTCGCCTCGTCCTCGTCGCTCATGCCGCCAGCCCATCTTGTTGCATTGCTTGGGGCGTGTGTCTGATTTGCATTGCGCTTTGATGACGCAGACCTCAATCCGTGGTTCTGCTCAGCTGAACATCAGCCAAAGCTCGGGAGAAACGCGATGGATTTGGGTATTGCCGGCCGGACGGCCATCATTTGCGCCTCGAGCAAGGGGCTCGGCCGGGGCTGTGCCGAGGCTCTCGCGGAGGCTGGATGCACCGTAGTCATCAACGGCCGCGACGCGACCACGCTGGAGGCCACGGCAAGTCAGATCCGGGCCAAATATGGTGCAACCGTGATCGCGGTCGTTGCCGACGTCTCGACCCGCGCTGGCCAGGACGCGTTGCTCGCCGCGGCGCCGGAGCCGGACATCCTGGTCAACAACAATGGCGGCCCGCCGCCGAAGCCGTTCCGCGAAGTCTCGCGCGAAGCGCTACTCGAAGGCGTCATCCAGAACATGGCGACGCCGGTCGAACTGATGCAGCGTGTCGTCGACGGCATGATCGCGCGCGGCTTCGGCCGCATCGTCAACATCACCTCGATGAGCGTGCTGACCCCCTTGACCGGGCTCGATGTCTCGTCGGGCGCACGCGCCGGTCTGACCGCCTTCTTCTCCGGCGTCGCCCGCGAGGTCGCCTATGCCAACGTCACCATCAACAACATCCTGCCAGGCATGTTCGATACGGATCGGCTGAAGGGCTCGACCACCAAGATGGCGGCGATCAAGGGGATCACGCCCGAGGAAATGACGAAGGGCCGCATGGCCGAGATCCCGGCGAAGCGCTTCGGCAGCGCCGAGGAGTTCGGCAAAGCCTGCGCCTTCCTGGCAAGCGCCCATGCCGGCTACATCACCGGCCAGAACTTGCTGATCGATGGCGGCGTCTTCAAGGGAACGTTCTGAGACGGGGCAAGGCCAGCATCTGCCCCGGCGAGCCTTGCTGTCCGGGGCAGGAATTCTCTCCCAGTTCCTGCCGCGCAAGACCCGCATCCAGCGCCCTTCCCCGGCACGCATGCGTCGCTGCGGGCATCAGGGTTGCAAGCATTGCGCTTGGACCGGACGCGCGAACGTGATCTAGAGGGACCAAGTCTTTTATAAGACTCTCTCCCCCGACACGTACGCGCAGCACCGTTGTCTCCTCTCCTCGGCATCACGCTCAAGCTGATCTCAGCTTTGTCCTTCACCCTGATGTCGGCTGGCATCAAGGCGATCGCGGCCCGTTATCCGACAGGGGAACTCGTCTTCGTCCGATCCTTCTTCGCGCTGATCCCGCTGCTGCTCTGGCTCGGCTGGCGCGGCGAAATTCCGGCTGCCCTGATGACCAAGAACCTGCGCGGCCATTTCAAGCGGGGAGTGATCGGTTCGACCGGCATGTTCTGCGGCTTCGTAGCCTTGAGCTTTCTGCCGCTCCCGGACGCGGTCGCGCTCGGCTATGCCGCGCCGCTCGCAGTCGTCGTGCTTGCAGCGCTGGTGCTGAAGGAGCGTGTCCGCATCTATCGCTGGAGCGCGGTGACGATCGGCTTCATCGGCGTCCTGATCATGCTGTCCCCGCATCTGGGCAGCTTCCAGATCGCTGGCAGCAATGCACCGGCAATCGGCGCGGCTTTCGGCCTTGCAGGCGCCTGCTGCTCGGCTTTTGCCTCGATCGAGGTGCGGCAATTGACCATGACCGAGCGCACCGGCGCGATCGTCTTCTATTTCACGCTGATGACCACGACGCTCGGCCTCTTCACCATCCTGCTCGGCTGGCGCATGCCCGATCTCCAGGATGCCGCACTCATGGTCGCGATCGGCATCCTTGGCGGGCTCGGCCAGATTTTCCTGGTCCAGGCCTATCGCTACGGTGACGCCTCGCTGATCGCGCCCTTTGAATACTCGACGATGCTCTGGGCCGTTACGATCGGCTGGTTCGTCTTCGGCGACTGGCCGGCTTCAGCCGTGCTCATCGGCGCGGCCATCGTCATCGCGTCCGGAATCTATGTGATCCTGCGCGAGAAGCAGCTCGGTCTGCTCAAGCGGGAGACGCGCGAGGTCGGCCCGACGCGGGCGACCTGAGAACACGCGCAGAATTGTGTGAAAGGCCCCCCGACGAGGCCGCCCTCGGCCGTCGCCCGCCCCTCTCCGGCTTGCTCCTTCCAACTGGAACAGGCATTGTCCGGTTAGACAAACGTTTGTTCGCTTCCGCAAACGAACAGCATTCGTGTGACAGGTATCAGGATGGGTATCGAGACCAAGGAACGTGGCGGGCGCGAGCTCGAATCCGGAGCCCAGGTCATCTCGGGCCAGCTCGGCAAGACGATCCAGCGCCTGCGCAAGGCCTATAATCTCTCGCTTTCCGAGCTCGCGGAGCAGTCGGGCGTTGCCAAGTCGATCATCAGCCAGATCGAGCGCAACGAAACCAACCCGACACTGGCGACGATCTGGCGGCTCTCGCAGGCCCTCGACATCTCGATCGAGCGCGTGCTGTCGAGCGGCGAAGAGGAAGCCTTCATCGACAAGACCACCCGCGCCGACACGCCGATTCTGGTCTCAGAGGACGGCAAGCTCAGGCTCGCCATCATCGGATGGATCAAGACGGTCGAATGGCTGCAATGGTACGACGTGCAGGCCGAACCCGGCGGCGAGCTCGACTCCGAAGGTCATCAGCGCGGCTCGATCGAATCGCTCTCCGTGACCTCCGGCGAGTTCGAGGTCGAGGTCGGGGACGTGATCCAGCGCGCCAAGGCCGGCGAGACGCTGCGCTACCGCTGCGACCGCCGCCATATCGTCCGCTGTGTCGGCGACCAGCCAGGTTCGGCCCTGATGGTCTGCATCCTCAAGGCGGCGGTGATGGAGTGAGCTCCTAGCCCCCACCCCGCGGCCGTCATCCCGGGCGCTCAAAGGCAGATCGGGATGACATCGCGAACGCAAGCGGAACTCGCTGGCGCGGCTCATTCAGCCTTCTTGGGCCGTGGCGGGCCGGCAACCGCCGGCAGTGACTTGATGAACTCCGCCATCGCCATCCGATCGGCATCCGACAGCTGCGCGGTGTTGCGCACCACTGCGGTCATGCTGCCGCCGACGCTGTCGAAGCTCGGAGTGAAGCCGGTCTTGAGCATTTCGGCGATCTCCGACTTCGACCAGTTCGCCAGCCCATCGGCATGCTGTGTGATGTTCGGCACGAAGCCCTTGCCCTCCGGGTCCGGGCCACCGGCGAAGCGCGTCGCCTGAATGATCGCGCCCAGAGCATTGCGGTTCGAATGACATTCGGCGCAATGGCCCGGCCCCTGCACGAGATAGGCTCCCCGGTTCCACTCCTCGCTCTTTGTCGGGTCTGGCCGGAACGGCGTGCCATCGAAGAACAGCAGTTTCCAGCCCCCGACGGCGCGGCGGATGTTGAAGGGAAATGGCAGATCATGCCCGGGCGCACGTCCTTCGACCGAAGGGAGGGTGCGAATATAGGCGAAGAGATCGGCCAGCGCCTTGGGCGGCATCAGCCGGTAGGAGGTATAGGGAAAGGCCGGATAGTAATGCTGCCCGGATGGCGACACACCGGTCGCCATCGCATCAACGAAGTCCTTCACGCCCCAATTGCCGATCCCGTCCCGCGTATGCGGCGAGATGTTGGGTGCGTGGAACGTGCCGAAGGGCGAGGGCAACGCAAGCCCACCGCCAAGCCGGAGCTTGTCGTCCTGCCCGGGCGTTGCATGGCATGAAGAGCAGCCTCCCGCCGCAAAGAGCAGTTTGCCATTCTCGACATCCGGCGGCGGCAGAGTGCCGATCTCGGGCGCGGGCGAAACGACGCGCGGGTCGGTGAGAACATAGAAGCCGGCTAGTCCCAACAGGATGAAAATGCCGAGCGTGAGGAATAGGCGGCGCATCAAGCGTTTCCCGGTTTGCTGGTGCCTCAACGTTTCGAGGACTTCAAAGGTTCGAATCGCAGAGCTGACAAGAAAGGGCGGGCCCACTGTGGAGCCCGCCCATCAACCCATGTTCGACCGCGTGACGCAACCGCGCGGCGCAGCCGAGCTTACTTCTTGATGCGGTAGACCTCGTGGCAGGAGCCACAATTCTTGGTCGCGGCGCCAAAGGCAGCCCGGAAACTGTCGAGGTCCTTGGCGGCGGCGGCACCGGCCACGGACTCCGTTTCGAACTTGGCGAGTGCGGTCTTGAAGCCGGCCTGATCTTCCCAGATCTTCGGCGCCGCCGTGGTCTCGCCGCCGGTCTTTGCCGTTTCCGGGAACAGAGGCGGCAGTTTCTTGGCCGCGTCGGCATAAACTTTGAAGATCGTCTGGACCTTGGTGGCATCAAACGCTGCCTCGCCCTTGGCGATAGCCGCGCCCTCGCGCGTTGCCGCCCCAACGGCCTTCATCGCGTCGCGGCGCTGGGCGATAGGATCAGACTGCGCGACGACGGCCGAAAGGCCGAGAATGAGGCCAGCAGCAACGACTACGGTACGGATCATGCGCGACTATCCTTTTCGGGGAGATGCGGTGCCGACAGGCTCCGCTTAGAACTCTTCCAGATCAGCCCATTCGCATGACAGCGCCAAGTCGCATTTTCGTGAACGCACCGGAATTTAAGCAAATCTATCTGGCGCAGCCACGGACAGGCAGTCGCCGCCAACGTTGCGGGAGCCTGGAACGGCCGCAGTGCAGGGCAAAGACAAAAGGGCGGGCTCCAGTATGGACCCCGCCCTTCACCTCATGTTCGACCAGGTGGTATCTCTGCGGTGGCCCAGAGAAACCTATTTCTTGATGCGATAGACCTCGTGACAGGCACCACAGTTCTTGGTCACATTTCCAAAGGCGGCGCGGAAGCTGTCGAGGTCCTTGGTGGCACTCGCCGCTGCCACGGTGGCCTCCGTCTCGAGCTTGGCGAACCCAGCTTTGAATCCGGCTGGATCATCCCAGATCTTAGGTCCGGCCGTGCTCTCGCCGCCCGTCTTGGCAGTGTCAGGGAAAAGGCCAGGCATCTTCTTGGCTGCATCAACGTAGACCTTGAAGATATTCTCGCTCTTGGCCGCGTCAAAGGCTGCCTCGCCCTTGGCCATGGCCGCGCCATCGCGTGTGGCGGCGCCTACTCCCTTCATCGTGTTGCGACGCTCGGCAATCGGATCCGATTGGGCAATTACGGTCGAGAGCGTCACAACTAGGCCGGCGGCAACGAGTACGGTGCGTATCATGCGTAAGCCTCCTCCCGAAAAGCGCGGCGTCGAGCGCGCCGCTTAGAAGCTTTCCAGATCAGCCGATCCGCATCACGACGCCAAGTCGCATTTCCGTGATCACATCGGAATTGGAGTGGCTTATGTCCACATTACTGCTGATAGCCTGCAGCTCTCAACGCCCCGAACACCTTCTTGGGCGTCGCGGGCATATCGATCGCCCGGATGCCGGCTGCGCGGTCAAGCGCGTCCACCATCGCGTTCATCACCGCCGGGCAGGCCCCGATCGCCCCGGCCTCTCCGGCGCCCTTCACGCCGAGCGCATTGGTGACACAGCGGACATTGCGGGTCTCGAAATGGAAGCTGGGAACATCGACCGCGCGCGGCAGAGCGTAATCCATGAACGTCGCCGTCAGCATCTGGCCGGAGCTATCGAAACGAATTTCCTCCATCAGAGCCTGGCCAATACCTTGAGCGGCACCACCATGGACCTGGCCCTCGAGCATCAGCGGGTTCAGCGTCACGCCGAAATCGTCGACCACGACATAGTTGGCGATCTCGGTCGCGCCGGTACCGGGATCAACCTCCAGCTCGCAGATATGCGTGCCATTCGGATAGGTCGCTTCCGGTGGCGTCCAGCTCTGATGGACCCTGAGCTTGTCCGCCGTCGCTCCAGGCAACGCGGCAATGGCCTTGAGGTCGAGCGCCTTGTCGGTGCCGACAATCCGCACCGCGCCATCGACGATCTCGAGATCACCGATGCCGGCCTCGAGCTTCTCGGACGCGAGTTGCTTCAGGTTCTCGGTCAGGATCGAGGATGCCTTGTCGAGCGCAGCGCCCCCAACCGGAATGGAGCGCGAGCCGCCGGTGCCGGATCCGGTTTCGACCCGGTCGGTATCGCCCTGAATGACGCGGATGCGGTCCATCGGGATGTCGAGATGCTGCGCGACGAGTTGCGAATACGCCGTCTCGTGCCCCTGCCCGTTCGACTGGGTGCCGATCAGCACGGTCACCGTGCCGTCCTTCTCCAGGATGACGGTTGAACTCTCCGGGCCGCCGCCGCCGCAGGCCTCGATATAGCAGGCCATGCCGATGCCGCGGATCTTGCCGGCCTTGGTCGAGGCCTTGAGACGCGCCTTGAAGCCCTTCCAGTCGGCGACATCCATGGCGCGGCGCATATGCCCCTCGAACTCGCCGGAATCATAGACTGGCCCGGTCTGGGTCGAATGCGGCATCTCCGCCGGCTTGACGAAGTTCTGCGCCCTGACAGCGTCCGGTGTCTTGCCGGTCTCGCGTGCGATGGCATCGACCAGCCGCTCGATCAGGTAGGCGGCCTCCGGACGCCCGGCTCCGCGATAGGCATCGACCGGCGTGGTGTTGGTGAAGACCCCACGAAAGCGCACATGCACGGCCGGGATATTGTAGCAGCCCGGCGTCATAGTCGTGCCGACCCAGGGGATGAAGGGTCCGTACTGCGAGAGATAGGCGCCCATTTCCGCAGCGAGGTCGACCTTGAGGCCAATGAACCGGCCTTGCTTGTCGAGCGCCATCGTGGCCGTGGTCAGGTTGGCGCGGCCATGCGTGTCGGCGAGGAAATGCTCGGTCCGGTCCGCGACCCAGCGCACCGGACGTTTCAGCTTCTCGGCCGCCACCATGGTCAGCGGGTATTCGCGATACATGAAGATCTTGGTGCCGAAGCCGCCGCCGACATCGGGCGTGATGACGCGGATGCGCGAGGGGTCGACCTTCAGGATGTAGCCGGCGAGGATATCGCGCGTGCCATGGCTGCCCTGACTGCCGAGCGTCAGCGTCCAGCGTTTCGAATCCTTGTCGTATTCGGCAATGCAGGCGCGCGTCTCCATGTAGTTGGAGGCGAGACGGTTGTTGACGATCGTGACGGAAACGACGCGATCGGCCTTGGCGAAAGCCTTCTCGGTCTTCTCCGCATTGCCCTGCTCGGCCTCGAACGCGACATTGCCCTCACGCCCCGGCCAGACCTGCGGTGCCTTCGGAGCGAGCGCTTCGGCGATGCCGGTGATCGAGGGCAGGACCTCCCAGGCGATATCGATCGCCTCGGCTGCGTCGCGGGCCTGGCTCAAGGTCTCGGCAACGATGAAGGCCACCGCTTCGCCGACATGACGCACCGTATCGGTCGGCAAGATCGGCACCGGATTCGGCTCCACCGATTCGCCCGAAACCGTCTTGATCAAGCCTTTGCAGGGGATGTCGCCGAGATGCGCGACATCCTCGCCGGTCAGGATCAGCTTCACGCCGTTCATCTTGCGGGCGGTGTCCTTGTCCCGGATCGTGAACTTCGCATGAGCGTATTGCGAGCGTAGCACGAAGGCATGCAGCGCTCCCTCGACGGCGATATCGTCGGTATAGCGCCCCGTCCCGGTGGTCAGGCGGTGATCCTCGACCCGGCGAATGGGCTGGCCGACTCCGAACTTCATGGGGCGCATGGGCTTACATCCTTGAAAGTACGAAAATCTCGAAACCGTCGCTTAGGAAACTGGAGCAGGATCGGCGTCGCGTCAGCCCCCGGAGGCAGAAAGCTGCGATGCATGACGCGCAAGGCTTGGTCCTATTGCTCGACGGGCTGGCCGTGCATCGCCCAGTCCTTGAAACCACCGCGATAATGGCTGTCGATATCGAGCCCGGCCGACTGCGCGAATTCCAGAGCCCGCAGCGAGCGCACTCCGGCCGCGCAGGAGAACACGACGCGCTTTCCAGGAGGATTGGGCAGGTCGGCGGGGTTGAATTGGGACAGCGGCCGCGAGACCGAGCCGGGAATATGTCCGGCCGCGAATTCATGCGGCTCGCGCACGTCCACGATCAGAATGGAATCAGCCGCGAGCCCGGCCTTGATGTCGTCGATGTCGAGATCGTTCACGGTCACTGCTGCCATCCAGTCCAGGCTAATCCAGTAGCTTCACCAGATAGAGCGTGAGGGCCGGAAATGCCACCACGATGCCGAGCCGGATGACATCGGAGAGCACGAAAGGCAGCACTCCACGGTAGATTCGCGTCACCGGGACATCACGAGCCAGCGAGGCGACGACGAAGACATTGAGACCGATCGGCGGGCAGGTCATCCCGATGCCGACCACGATCAGGACGAGGATGCCGAACCACATCGCGATATCGTCGACAGGCATGCCGAAATCGAGTGCGGTCACGATCGGGAAGAACACCGGCAGCGTCAGCAGGATCATGGCAAGTTCGTCCATGACGCCGCCGAGCACGATGTAGAAGACGAGCAGACCGATCAGGACCGAATAGGGTTGCCAGCCGGACGCCGCGATCATCTCGGCCGCAGCGGTCGGCACCTGGGTCAGCGCCAGGAAGGCGTTGAAGATCTCGGCCCCGAGCAGGATCGCAAAGATCATCGCCGAGGTCTCGGCCGTCTGCAGGATCGCCTCGCCGATTGCCTTCAAGCCGAGCGTCCGCCGGAACACGCCGATCATTAACATGACAAAGACGCCGACCGAGGCGCCCTCGGTCGGGGTAAAGATCCCACCATAGATGCCGCCGACCACGACCAGCGCGACCAGCATCGCCGGAATGATACCAAGCAGCGAGACGAGCCGGTCGCGCCAGGCGATCCGCTGATGCGCCGGACCGAGCGTCGCGTCGAGCCGGGTCATGATCGCGATGGTGATGCAATACATCGCGGCCGCCATCAGCCCAGGAATCAAGGCCGCCTTGAAGAGCTTGGCAATGTTCTGCTCGGTCGAAATCGCATAGACGACCAGGATCACCGAGGGCGGGATCAGGATGCCGAGCGTGCCGCCGACGGCAGTAACGCCACAGGCGAAGCCAGGATCGTAGCGATAGTGCCGCAGTTGCGGCAGCGCCGCGCGTGCGAAGGTCGCCGTCGTCGCAACCGAGGACCCACAGATCGCGCCGAAGCCCGTGCAGGCCCCGATCATCGCCATCCCGAGCCCACCACGACGGTGGCCGACAAAGGCCGAGGCCGCCTTGAACAGGTCGGACGCCAGGCCCGACCGCTCGGCGAAGGCCCCCATCAGCACGAAGAGCGGAATCACCGACAGCGTGTAGTTGGCGAAGATCTGATAGGGCGTCGTCTTGATGTAGTTGAGGAATGGCTCGAGCCCATTGAGCTGGATATAGCCGAGGCCACCGACCAGCATCATCGCCAGCCCGATCGGCAACCTGACGGCCATCAGCGCGAGAAGCGCGATGAAGCCCGTGACGGCGAGGGTAAAGCCGCTCACGCGCGCGCCCTCACCAGCCGGCTGGCGCTGACGAACGAGGTCAGCGAAACCAGCGCAGCAAGCGCTGCGCAGATCGCGATCGGGAGATAGCTCGGCAACTGCAGCACCATCGTGTTTTCGCCGCTCGCGAAGGCCGCCAGCGCGCCGGCGGCGAGTCGCCAGGCGACCAGCGCCATGACCAGGCCATAGACGACGTCCCAGAGCGCATCGATTGCCCTTTGCCAGCGCAAGGGCAGCTTCAGCGTGAAGGTATCGACGAAGATGTTGCCGCGCCGAAGCTGGCAATAGGGCAGAAAGCAGAAGGCCGCGACCGCCGTCGCCATCTGCACCAGCTCGAAATCACCGGGTACGCCGGCCGCGCCGATCAGGTCGCTGCGCAAGGTCACGCTGACAACCACCATGGTCGCCAGCGCAATCAGCAGAACGCCACCCGCGATGGCGATCCCGCGCACCAGAGCATCGAAGCCCGGCGTCGTTGCTTCCCCATCTCTGACCGACATGATGATGATCCGCCGTCAGGCCGCCTTCTCGTGCCTGGCCAGCGCCGCCTTGGCGCTCTCCAGCAGCTTCGCCCCGTCGAGTCCCTTGTCCTTGGCGGCCTTGATCCAGCCGTCGATCACCGGCTCGGTCGTCTTGCGCCAGCGCGCCGCTTCGGCTTCGTCGAGTATGGTGATGGTATTGCCGCGCTTGCGGACCATTTCGGACACCACGACCGCCTGCTCGTCCCAGACCTTGCCGGCCATGGCAGCCGCGGCGGCCCCGGAGTTCTTGTCGAGAACCGCCTTCAGGTCGGGCGCGAGCGCATCATATTTCGCCCGGTTCATCGCCAGGATGAAGGTCGCGACATAGAAGGTCGGCGAGCCTGGAATCTCCGTGTGATACTTCACCAGTTCCTGGACCTTGATCGACGGCACGACCTCCCAGGGCACGACACAGCCATCGATGACACGCTGCGCCAGCGATTCCGGCACCTGCGGGATCGGCATCCCGATCGCATTGGCGCCGAGCGCCCGCAGCGCTTCGCCGGCAAGCCGGGTCGGGAAGCGCAACTTCAGACCTTTCAGGTCCTCCATCGTCTTCACCTGCTTGTTGGCATGGATCAGCCCGTGATCATGCGCCCAGAAGCAGATCGGTTTGACGTCTTTGAACTCGTCCTTGAGGTTCTGCTCGGCGTAGTCCGTCAGCGCCAGCGAATTGACCAGGGCGCGCTTGTTCGAGACGAAGGGCAGCTCGAAGGCCTCGATGCCGGTGAAGCGTCCCGGCGTATTGCCGGGCAGCGTCCAGACGATATCGGCAACACCGTCACGAGCCTGGTCGAAGAGCTGCGGCGGCGTTCCGCCAAGCTGCATCGACGGAAAGATGTCGATCTTGATGCGGCCATTCGATTCGGCCGCGACCTTGTCGGCCCAGGGCTTCAGGAACTTGGAATGGCCGTTGGCGACGGGCGGCAGGAAGTGATGCATCTTCAGCGTCACCTCCTGGGCATTGGCGCGACTGACACGCATAACGGCCGGCGCGGCAACGGCCGAGCCGGCAAGCGTCAGGAATTTGCGGCGATCAAAACTCATTCATCCCCTCCCCAGAGGCCTGCCCAGGCACAGCATGACGGGCCATTCCCATAAGGAATGCCCTGTCTGCCTTATTGGTATGACAGATGAGCGCCAAAGCGCGGCTGACGCAAGAGCCGTCCGCTTGAAATTGACGCGGTCTCGACGAGCATCAGAGCGGCATGCGGGCCATGCCGCATGCCGTTACTTCGCTAAGCCGAGCGCGGATCAGGCCTTGGGCGGAATACGCAGCACCCAGCCGGGCAAGATCAGATCGGGATTCTTCACCGGCGGCGTATTAGCCTTGACGATCTCGGTGTATTTGGCGCCTTGTCCCTTGCCGTAATGCTCCTCGGCGATCTTCCAGAGCGTATCGCCCTTCTTGACCGTGTAGAACACGGCAGCGGGCGCTTCCTTCGTGACCGCCAGGTCGGACTCGACCTGCGCAACGCCCGTCGTGTTACCGAGCGCAAGAATGATCTTCTCGGCCTCTTCGGTAGAAACCGCCTTGCCGGACACCTTCACCTTGTCGCCGTCGATCTGGATATTGACGTCGGAGGGCAGCCCGTGCCCGGCCAATTCCTTCTGCAGGGCGTCGGGCGTCGCCGCCTGTGCCGAGCCACCGAAGATCTTCGCACCGGCTTCCTTGATGAAACTGAACAGACCCATAGCTTATCCTCCAGTGTCGGGGCTGGTATGAAGCCCGCTTGCCCCTGCAAGTTCAAGTTGAATTGCGTGATGCCGGCAAAGGGGGCGATTTGCCGGCAGGTTTCACCATGACATGGCAGCTTGCGCGCTGCGGCAGCTTCCCTCCGTGCCTGCGGGGTGGCAAGAAGCTCGCGTCCTCAACGGAAGGCCCTTCCCATGCTCACCTTGGCCCAGGCCCAGACCATCCTCGCCAACACGCTCGCCCATGCCGAGAAATCCGGGTTCAAACCGCTCGCGATTGCCATCATCGATGCGCGGGGCGCCCAGAAGGCCTTTGCGGCACAGGACGGCACCAGCCTGAAGCGCGGCGAGATCGCACTCGGCAAGGCGTATGGCTCCGTGGCGCTCGGCCTCGGGTCGCGCGCGCTGCACAAGATGGCGCTCGACCGCCCCTATTTCATTGAAGCAGCAACCCATGCGGTCGGCGGATCGCTCGTGCCGGTCCCGGGTGGTGTGCTCATGCGCGACGGAGCCGGCGTGCTGCTTGGCGCAATCGGAATCTCAGGAGACACCTCGGACAACGACGAGGCTGCGGCCATCGCCGGGATCGCGAGCATAGGCCTTGTTGCTGACACGGGCGCCTGAAACAGGAAATTCTTCTCTTTTCCGGCTACCGCCTAAGCTTGGGCGGGGGTTTTCATTGCATCGCAGCAGGATTTGCTGCATCGGCTCCCGCGCATGGCCGCAGGGAACACCCCGAGGGAATTCACGATGAGTGCCGAAATTGCCAACGAGAACGTCGCCGAGAGCGAGGTCATCGAAACCGACGTCGTGATCGTCGGCGCGGGTCCGTGCGGCCTGTTCGCGGTGTTCGAACTCGGCCTGCTCGATATCCGCGCCCATCTCGTCGACATCCTGCCGAAGGTCGGCGGCCAATGTGCCGAGCTCTATCCGGAAAAGCCGATCTATGACATTCCCGGTTTTCCGATCGTCACGGGCCAGGGTCTGGTCGATAACCTGATCGAGCAGGTCAAACCCTTCGGCCCGACCTTCCATCTCAACCAGATGATCGAGTCGCTCGAACCGACCGGCACGGCGGAGGCGCCGCGCTTCCGGGTTCGCACCGATGCCGGCACCGTCTTCAACACCAAGACGGTGCTCGTTGCCGCCGGGGGCGGATCGTTCCTGCCGAAGAAGCCGCCGATCCCGGGGATCGAGGCCTATGAAGGCCACAGCGTCTTCTACGCTGTGCGCAAGATGGAAGCCTTCCGCGACCGCGAGATCCTGATCGTCGGCGGCGGCGATTCCGCACTCGACTGGACCCTGAACCTGCAGCCCCTCGCCAAGCGAGTGACGCTGATGCACCGTCGCGACGATTTCCGCGCTGCGCCGCATTCGGTCGAGCAGATGCGGTCACTGGTCGCGGACGGCAAGATGGATCTGAGGATCGGCCAGGTCACCGGGCTGAAGGGCGATGGTACGGCGCTGCAAGCCGCGATCTGCCGTGACAACGCCAACGAGGCCTTCGAGGTCTCCTGCAATACCCTGCTGCCGTTCTTCGGGCTGACGATGAAGCTCGGCCCGATTGCGAGCTGGGGTCTGAACCTGCACGAGAACCTGATCCCGGTCGACACCGAGAAGTACGAGACCAATGTGCCGGGCATCTTCGCCATCGGCGACATCAACACCTATCCCGGCAAGCTCAAGCTGATCCTCTCGGGCTTCCATGAGGCGGCGCTCGCCGCCCAGAAGGTGCACCGCTATGTCTATCCGGAGAAGCGGCTGACCTTCCAATACACCACCTCCTCGACCAGCCTGCAGAAGAAGCTCGGCGTCGCCTGAGGGCTAGGCAAAGCGAAGCCCGCAAGGCTTCGCCTCGAACAATTTGGGTCCGGCGATGCGTTCGTGTCGCCGGGCTTTTCTTTGGGGGGTGCGATCTGACGCATCGGCCCGAAAACTGGATTGCCGTTTTCGGGAAGGCCGATCCAGACGCGGAAAAGGGCAGACCATCGGACCGGATACGAGATCCGGTCCGATGGTCTAACGAACCAGGGTCGCAGTCTGCGGCGCTTGGCCGTGATCGCGGCTTTCGAACCAGCCGCCATCTTCATAGAGACGCGGATTGGGCGCCGTGCCGGATCCAGCCGCGACGCGTGGCTCGGCAGCCGAAGGCACCTCCTCCGGCACGATCGGTTCGACGCGATCGCGCAGCTCCGCGATGGCGCCCTCGACCGGCTTGAAACTGAAGCGCACGGTATGCGTCCCCGCCGGCACCTGCACGGCGCGAAACAGCACATTTGCCCGCAGGATATCAACGTCCGCACCGTCGAGCTCCGCCCGCCACCATGGATGCCAGATGTCGTTGAGCAGGACGAAGCCAGGCTTGTCCGTCGTGACCGTGATCTCGACTTCGGTGTTCTGATAGCGCGTCAACTTGACGTCGGCTTGCGCCGAAATCGGTCCCTCCGGCACCGCATCCGGCGGCACGCTATCGAGCAACACAACCTGCTGCGGATCGATGTCGGGCCACTGGCCCGCAGATTTCATGCCGTCGAAATCGGCAAGCTGCCAGCCACCGACGAACATGGCGCGCGGCAAGGCCCGTGGGTTCTCGTAGATGTAGCCGTCCCCCGTGAAGGCGACGAGCTTGAGATCATCCGATTTCAACGCGTGATCGACCTGGCCGATCGGAACGCGCGTCGCGATGTAGCGCAGGCCAAGGAGATCGGCGAGGCGGCAGCGATACGAGGGAAAAAGCGGCGTGAACTTGCGCTGGTCGGGCGCAGCGATCGAGTCCCGCGTGCCGACCGCATCCGAGAAATCGGCCAGCCGCAACGGATTATAGCCGAGCGTATGGTCAAAGCCGTGAACCATCCCGACATTCGGCCATTCGAACCCCATGCCGAGCAACTCGACGCGGTCGCGGCGTGGCGAACCGGCCGGCTGGGCAACCAGTTGCTTGAGAATGTGGACGGTCTCGTTCTTCGTCTCCTGACGGAGCACGTCGTAGAGCTGCGGCGACAGTGCAGTCGAGTCGTTGGGGCCGTTATTGACGCCAAGATCCGCGCCGACGACGCCGGCGACCAGGAGCACGCTGGCAAGCGGCGCCAGCGCTCCGCGCCAGCGCGTCAGCACGACCAGGACCAGCCCCGCACCCGCAAACCAGAAGGCAGCCGACAGGCTCGGCCACCAGGCGTCGGCAAGGTGCCCCTCGCGCTTCGAGATGAACAAGGCCGCGGCGACGAGCGCAGCGATGACCACTCCGGCAAGACCGAGATCGCGATGCAGTGAACCGAGACGCTCCTCGCTCAGAATGCGATGCAGCACGTATCCTGCGAGCAGCGCACCAAGCGCGCCGATCAGGAAGGTCGCATCGGCCGGGCGCCGGAAGACCTTCACGCCTGGCAAATACTCGTAAGCCGCCTGAAACAGCGGCGTGTAGCGCCCGAGCGCAAACAGAACCATGAAGACGAAGAGCAGCGTCAGCGGCCGGATCGCCTTGTCCCAGAGCCAGCCGCGGCTCAAGCCCGGCGCGATCAGGAGCAACAGCGGCAGCGCCCCGACATAGACCTGCCCCATATTCTGCGACAGGAAGAGCTCCTTGGCATCCCAGACCGGGCTGTAGGGCCCCCAGAAATCCACGGCCGGATCCCGCGCGCCGAAAAGATCAGCCACGAAGGCGGTCAGCAGCGAGGCCGGATGCAGCGAGCCGCGCCCGGCTTCGATGAGATCGACCTCTGGACGAGTCGTCGCCTCGGCGAAAAGCCAGGTCCAGATCAGCGGCAGCAGAATCGTCGCAAGCCCCGTGACGCTTGCGACCGAAATCGATGCGAGGCTCGCCCGTACGGCGGCCCAGCCGCCGGAGAACCAATGCGCGACGACCATGCCGATCAGCACATAGGCGCCCAGCAGCGCCACCTGATCGGGCTCCAGCACCATCATGCCGGAGGCAAAGCCGGCAAGCGCACCCGCGCTTAGCGACCCGCGCTGAAGCATGCGCGCCGTCAGCCAGAAGGCGATCGCAAAGAACGCAAGACTCGCGATCTGGCCGACATGCTGCACACGCCAGGCCGCCGAGGCGCCAAAGGCAAAGACGAGAGCGGCAAGCAGGCCGCCGGCAGGGTGCCAGCCGCGATCGCGGAAGAACATCAGGAAGGCGAGCCCGCCGGCGAGCAGGTGCGCCAGCACATAGGCATCCACCATCCGGAAGCTCGGCGATGGCGTCAGCAGCGCAAGCAGGATGGCGGGCGAGAAGATCAGGGATTGCGGATCGGCAACCTGTGGCGAGCCGCCGAAGACATTATGCGTCCAGAACGGCGACTGGCCGCTATGCAGGGCCTGGGCGAGAAACTGGATCTGGGCCTGGAAATGCGCCTTGGCATCGAAGGGAATCGTGACCGCCCCCGACAGCCAGGGCCAGCACAGGATGCTCCACGCACAAACAAATCCCAGGGCCGCCAGCCAATAGCCGGCGACCTGCCCTTCAAACCGCTTCACCCGGACCCCCAAGGTCCCCCGGCACGGACGGCCCCGTTGTGGGAACCTTCTTCCAGCCCAGTCAGTATTGCTGACCTTGCCAAGGCCCACGTGAACCGAAACTGAATGGGTTCACATTTTCGTGCGCCGGTCGAAAACAGGCTGAACGCTTTCGAAAGCCCGGAGGCCTCAGCGCTGCGCGGCGAGCCAGGCTCCGAGTGTGCGCCGCTCAGCCTCCGTCATGCCGGTCAGGTTGTTGGGCGGCATGGCATGGGTCATCACCGCCTGCGTCCGGATCGCGCGGGCCTGAACGGCGATCCGCTCCGGCTCATGCAGCCAGATTCCCTTGGGCGCGATCTGGATGCCGGGCCAGGACGGTTCCGGCGCGTGGCACATGGCACAGCGCCCGGTCACAATGTTTGCCACCTCGGCGGGCGGCAGGTTCATTCCTGCCAGAAGTGCCGGTCTGGCCGGCTCGATGGCCTTCAGGCCTAGCCGTTCGCGCCCGCCTGGCGACGATGTCATCGCCAACCAGAAGGCGAGCCAGAGCGCAACCAGTGCAACGGCCCAGGTCCACCATGGCGATTTCGCGTGGTCGGCATGGCGGACATTGTAAAAATGCCGGACCAGCGCGCCGGCGATGATGATCAGCGCCACCAGGGCCGGGATGATCGCCGAATTCGCATAGGTGACGGGGTAGTGGTTCGACAGCATCAGGAACAGCACCGGCAGGGTGATGTAATTGTTGTGCGTCGAGCGTTGCTTGGCCTGCTTGCCCAGTCGCGGATCGGGCTTCTCGCCGGCCGTCAATGCGGCGATGACCTTCCGCTGGTTCGGCATGATGATGAAGAAGACGTTGGCGGTCATGATCGTCGCCATCAGCGCACCGGTATGGATCAGCGCGCCACGCCCGGAGAAGACCTGGCTGAAGGCGTAGGATGCGGCAATGACGTATCCGAAGCCGAGCAGGCCGAGCACGACCTCGTTCTTGCCCAGCGGGGACTTGCAGAGCCAGTCATAGAACAGCCAGCCCAGCGCCAGCGCGGCGATGCCGATCGCGCCCGCAGCGAAGGGCGATAGGGCCATCACCGCCGGGTCGATCAGGTAGAGTTCCGACTGAGCGTAATAGACCCAGACCAGCAGGAAGAAGCCCGAGATCCAGGTCCAGTAGCTCTGCCATTTATGCCAGGTCAGCTCCTCCGGCATGCGCGGCGGGGCGACCAGATATTTGCGCATCTCGTAGAAACCGCCGCCATGCACCTGCCAGGCGCGCCCTCCCGCACCTGCAGGGATATCGGCCTCGGGCCGCAGGGACGCGTCGAGATGAATGAAGAAGAAGGATGCGCCGATCCAGGCGATCGCCGTGATCACATGCAGCCAGCGCAGCAGCATGCCGCCCCATTCGAGCAGATAGGCGTCAAGCATGGGAAAGCCCCTCTCCCGCAGGGCGCACAATTGATTGACAGGGCCGAATCCGGGATGGAACCTTCATGATGCGTCCAGACTAGGGTTGGCCCTTTTCCGAACGCAAGCTTCGCCACGAACAGCACACGGCATCAGCGGTTCGGCCGGCGCATTTTCAAGGGATTGGCTGGGATGGGACGTCTCTCGACGCATGTGCTCGACACGGTCAATGGCAGGCCCGCAGCCGGACTGACGCTCGCGCTCGATCGCCTGACGCCCGATGGCAAGCGCGAGCGCATCGTCGAGACGACGACCAATGCCGATGGACGCACCGACCAGCCTTTGCTCACCGGAGAGGCCGTCCAGCCCGGCACCTACGAACTGACATTCGCGCTCGGCGCCTATTTTCGTTCGCTCGGCACCGCCATGCCGGAGCCGGCTTTCCTCGACATTGTGCCGATCCGCTTTGGCATCGCTGACGTGGAAGGCCACTACCATGTCCCGCTCCTGGCCTCGCCCTGGAGCTACTCGACCTATCGCGGCAGCTAGCGCATCGGCCCGAAGAGTAGTTTGCGGTCTTCGGGAAAGCCGATGCAACGCAGAAGCCTGGACATCGCCGCCCGGTCCCAATCCTGGCGCCCTACCGCAAAGTCAGAATCACCCTCGCGAGCATCAGCCATGAGCGACCAGACCTACCCCCGCGACCTCGTCGGCTATGGCCGCAATGCACCGCATCCGCATTGGCCGGGCAATGCCCGCATCGCCGTGCAGTTCGTGATCAATTACGAGGAAGGCGGCGAGAACTGCATCCTGCACGGCGACGCGGCCTCGGAGGCCTTCCTCTCCGAGATCGTCGGAGCCGCCCCCTGGCCCGGCCAGCGCCACATGAACATGGAGTCGATCTACGAATACGGCTCGCGTGCCGGCTACTGGCGGCTTTGGCGCATGTTCACCGAACGCCACCTGCCTGTGACGGTGTTCGCCGTTGCGAGTGCGCTGGCCCGCTATCCCGAGATCGTCACCTCGATGAAGGAGGCAGGCTGGGAAATCGCCACCCATGGGCTGAAATGGATCGACTATCGCAGCCTGCCCGCCGAGCAGGAGCGCGCCGATATCGATGAGGCGATCCGTATCCAGCGCGAACTGACCGGCGAAAGGCCCCTCGGCTTCTACCAGGGCCGTTCGTCCGAGAACACGACGCCGCTGATGATGGAGGAAGGCGGCTTCCTCTACACCGCCGACGCCTACGCCGACGAACTGCCCTACTGGATCACCGGAGCGAAGGGCCCGCAGCTCACTGTGCCCTATACGCTCGACGCCAACGACATGCGCTTCGCGACGCCACAGGGCTTCAACACCGGCGAGCAATTCTTCACCTATCTCAAGGATTCCTTCGACACCCTCTATGCGGAGGGGGACGAAGCGCCGAAGATGATGTCGATCGGGCTGCATTGCCGGCTGGTCGGCCGTCCGGGGCGCGCCGCGGCGCTGGCCCGTTTCCTCGATTATGTCCGCAGCCATGACCGCGTCTGGGTCGCGACCAGGCTCGATATCGCCCGCCACTGGATCAGGCAGCATCCGCCCGCCGGGGGCTATCAGCCATCACGACTCCCGAAAGCCCTCTTTGCCGAGGTGTTCGGCCGGGTCTGGGAACACTCGCCCTGGGTAGCCGAAGCAACCTACGACGCCGGTCTCTCGCCCTGTGAGGACAGCGCGGAAGGCCTGCACTCGGCAATGGCGAAAGTGATGCGCTCCGGTTCGCGCGACCAGCAGCGTGCCCTTCTCCTCGCCCATCCCGATCTTGCGGGGAAACTCGCCGCCGCTAAGGAACTGACCCCGGAGTCGACGGTCGAACAGGCCTCGGCCGGCCTCGACCGGCTGACCAGCGACGAGCGCGCACGCTTCACTGCGTTGAACGAAGCCTACAAGGCCCGCTTCGGCATCCCCTTCATCATCGCAGTCAAGGGGCTCACCAAGAACGAAATCGTCGTCGCCTTCGAGGAGCGCCTGAAGAGCACCCCGGAGCAGGAATTCCTGACCGCGCTGGTCCAGGTGGAGAAGATCGCGCTGCTGCGGTTGCAGGATCTGTTGCCGGCAGGCTGAGGGCGCTACAGCCCGCTGACCAGATGGCCGCCGTCGACGGCAACGACCGAGCCGGTCATGAAGCGGGCTGCGTCTGAGCACAGCAGCAGAAACGGGCCGTCGAGATCGGCGAGATCGGCGGCACGGCGCATCGGGATGCGCTTGATCAAGGCCTTGCCCTCATCGGTCTCGAAGAAGGCGCGATTGAGATCGGTGACGACATAGCCCGGCGCCAGCGCGTTCACCCTGATCTTGTGACGCGCCCATTCCAGCGCCAGCGCCTTGGTCATCTGGATCAGTCCGGCCTTCGAGATCGCATAGGGCGCGACGCTGAGTGCCACGCGCTCGCCGAGGATCGAGGCGATATTGACGATGGCGCCGCCGCCTTCCTGCTGGGCCATCAATCGCGCCGCCGCCTGTGCGGCGAAGAAGCAGCCCTTCAGATTGATGTCAAGATGGGCATCCCATTGCGCCTCGCTCAGGCCGAGCGCGCGCTCGGGATCGGCAATGCCGGCATTGTTGACCAGCAGATCGAGGCCACCCATTGCAGCGTGCGCCTCCGGGATGCCGGCCTCGATCGCGGCGACCGATCCGATGTCGAGCACGAGCGGCGTCACCTTGCCCGGCAACCCGGCGCAGGAACGAGCCAGCTCGGACAACCGGTCGAGGCGGCGCGCAGCAGCAGCGACATGGGCGCCCCGCGCCGCGAGAAGCCGGGCGAAATACTCGCCAAGCCCTGAAGACGCACCGGTCACCAGCACGCGCTTGCCCTGCAGATCCCCAAACATGCCGCTTCCTCCCCGCTCCTCGATGCAACGCGAAGGGACACCGCCGCAATGCGGGGGTCAACCGGCCGTTAGACCGCCCTCGGCAGCGGCGAACCTTTGCTGCGTTGCGGAACAGCCCGGTCTCGTCCGCGTTCTGGAACAAGAGTTCGGCCAGGAGGGATCACATGTTCCGGATTCTATTGATCATCGCGGTCATCGCCATCGGCTTTGACGCGGTCGTTCATCAGGGCGCCTATACCCGCGAGATCTGGCTGAGCCTTGTCGGCCTGACCAACTCTCTGCTGGGCAGCATCAAACAGTGATAGCCCGGAGCCGTGCACTCAGGCCGCGGCTCGCTCCTCGACGAGGGACGCGATCGCATCCAGCATCTGCGTGTCGTCCCCGGCCATTCCGTCCATCGCCGCCATGCGGAGGATGACGGTGGCCGCGACCGTCTCCTCCACCGTATCCTCGGCAAAGGCATAGAAGATCGTGGCGTGCTGACCGTCGCGATGGCAGCGGCCTTCGATCTGCTGCAGCTGGATCGCGCTGTGTCGCATGTCGTGGACGACCAGCGACCGCTCGCGCTCGCCGCCGGCCATCTCGCCGCGATGCAGCGAGATCGATTCCGTCACGGTAAAGACGACGACGTCGAGCGCCCCGGTCTGGAAGGAAAGCCGCGTCTCTTCATTGGCCTGCCCGGAATGCTCGCCATTGATCTCGCCGACCTTCCAGCCGCGCCCGCGCAGCATCTCCGTCAGCATCGCGCTGGTCTCGAGAAAGGCGACGGAGATCGCGACCTGTTCGTCATTGCCGAGCAGGTCCTCGACGAAATCGGCGGTGCCCGGAATACGCAGCAGGCTCGCCTTCTGGCGGAACCTGAGATCGGCCGCCCAGCCCGCCGGCTTGCGTGTCGAACCACCGGCCAGGCCGAGCTCCCGCCGAAACTCGCGCCATGTCGCGTCATAGAGACGCCGTGCCGCCGCATCCAACGCGATCGGCGCCAGCTCACGCTGCACCTCTGGCCAGCCGGCGATCTCTTCCGGCCGCCGGCGCAATCCGATTGCGTTCTCGCCCCGGTACAGCAGGTCCGACATGAGCTTCCGGTCGGCCTCGTTCGACTCCCAGCTCCAGTTCTTCCAGCGCCCCTTGGCCCGGCCAATCTTCAGGCGCTTCATCAGTGCGCGAAAACCGTCGAGATCGGCGCTCGGAGCACCGGCTGCCTGGGCCAGCAGCGGTCCGAGATAGGAGAGTTCGTGCGGGGATTGGCCCGCCGTCGCGCTCATATAAATCGCGAAGCGGGCCGCCGCGGCCATCTGGCGGCAGACCAGTCCCTGCTGCGAGTTCGGATTGCGGATGCGATGCGCCTCGTCGATCACGACGATCGGCCAGACCCGCTTCGGCGTTCCGAGTTTCGCGAGCTCGTTGTTCTTCGCCCGCGTCGAGCGTTTCTTGCTGTCGGTGGGGGCTGCGAGCAATGACTTCGTCCGCTCGAAATTCATCAGCGTGATCTTCTTCGGCGGCAGGCCGGAATGCGTGATGGTGCGCCGCCACTGCGGGATCGCGCCCTTGGGGCAGATCACCAGCACCTCGTCCTCCGGCATCGCGGCAACGGCGAGCCAGGCCGAAAGCGTCTTGCCGAGTCCGGTCAGATCGCCGAGCAGGAAGCCAGGTTTGCCAGCCGCCCGTGCGGCAAGGATCGCATCGCGCGCGACAAGCTGGTGCGGGTGCGGGATCATGATCTCCGACGGCGCCACGCCTCTTCCGGTCGGCTTCGTCATTCAGCCCTCGGTTTCTCTTGCTTCGGCAGGTATGGCCGCCTGTCCGGTCCGCGGCGTCGCCGCTGCAGCCACGGCGTCCGCGGCCTGCAGTTCCGCGATCAACATGGCGATGAAATTCGTCACCAGCCGCGGCAGCACGCGGCCTGACATGGTCTGCACTTGCAGGCTGCGCGGCGGCAACTCGCCATCCCTGAGCGGCAGCGCGACCACCGAGCCATCCCGGACCGAGGCACCGAAGGAGATGCTGCTGGCGAACATCACCGCACCGCCGAGCTTGCAGAGATGTCTGAGGCTCGCGACATTGGTCGTGACAAGAACCGGGTCGACGGTCAGGCCCCGAGCCGAGAAGTAGATATCGACGATCCTGCGCACCGTCGCCTCGCCATCGAGCACCCCGATCGGATGGGCGAAAATATCCTCGATATGGATCGGCGTCTTGGTCGCCAGCGGATGATGCGGCGCGACAAAGGCATAGGTCTGGGCCGCACATTGCCAGTTGATCGTCACCCCGCGCTCCGGCTGCAGCACGAAGGTCAGGCCGATATCGACCGAGCCAGTCCGGATATGCTCGGTCACGACCTGAGGCGATATCACCTTGAGATCGAAAGCAACATTGGGGTGGAGCTTCCGGAAATTGTAAATGACTTCGGGGATGAAGCTGACGGCGAAGCCCTCGGTGACGCCGAGGCGGATCAGGCCCTTGCTGGCGCTGCGCAACTCGCGGATTTCGTTGACGATCTGCTCGCTCTCGAGCTCCAGGCGCTGGGCATAGGCGGCAAGCGTCTGGCCGGCCTGGGTCAGGATCATGCCGTGCGAGCGCCGCTCGAACAGGCCGGCGCCGAGTTCCTTTTCCAGATTGGCGATCTGCCGGCTGACGGCCGAACCGGCAACGCGCAGCCGCTGCGCCGCAGCGCTGACGGAACCTGTTCGCGCCACTGCCAGGAAATATCGCAACGCCGGAGTTTGCATGATCGGGCTTTAGCGATGCTTTGCCGGTTCGGCAACGATCCCTTCTATTCATTCTTATGGCGGCAAGCGCTTTCCTTAGGCAGATTTCAAACTGCATGCAGAGCGACGGATAACCGTTGCCGCACGTGGCTACACCAAGACGAGCGATAACGCTGCGAGGGGAAGAAGAATGAGATTTGTCACGAAGGCCATCGCGCTGGCCCTGGCTTCGACGGCTCTGGCCGCAGCGGGAGCGGCCACGCCGGCATTCGCCCAAAAGGCCGCCAATACCGTCCGTTTCGCCTATGATCAGGCACCTGAGAACGTCGACCCCTTCTTCAACAACGTCCGCATCGGCGTGATCATCGGCGCCAATGTCTGGGACACGCTGGTCTATCGCGATCCGATCACCAACGAATACAAGGGCCAGCTCGCCAAAAGCTGGAAACAGATCGACGACAAGACCATCGAGTTCGAGCTCCGCGAAGGCGTGAAGTTCCACAACGGCGAGGAATTCGACGCCGATGACGTGGTCTACACCCTGAACTTCGTCGCCAAGCCCGAGAGCAAGGTCGTCACCCAGGGCAACGTCAACTGGATCGAGAAGGCCGAGAAGCTCGACAAGTACAAGGTCCGCCTGACCACCAAGGAGATCTTCCCGGCCGCGATCGAGTATCTCGCCGGACCGGTCGTGATCCATCCGAACGAGTATTACGAGAAGGTCGGCCCCAAGGGGCAGAACGAGAAGCCGGTCGGCTCGGGCCCCTACAAGGTCACGAACTACGTCCCCGGCAAGTCGATCACCCTTGAGACCAACAAGGACTATTTCAAGGATTCGCCCAAGGCGCAGGCCAAGGTCGGCAAGATCGAAATCCGCTTCATCCCCGATCGCCAGACCCAGATGGCCGAGATGCTGTCGGGCGGTGGCGACCTGATCATGCACGTGCCCAAGGATCAGGCCGACCAGCTCAAGACCGTGCCGATGCTGCAGGTCGTCTCCGGCGAGACGATGCGCATCGTCTTCATGCAGATGAACATCCTCGAGAACACGCCCTCCCCGGCGCTCAAGGATGAGCGTGTCCGCAAGGCGGTCATCCACGCCATCGACCGCGAGGCGATGGTCAAGAACATCGTCGGCGACGGCTCGCGCGTCATCAATACGATCTGCTTCCCCTCGCAGTTCGGCTGCACGGACGAGGGCGCCGCACGCTATCCCTACGACCCTGCCAAGGCCAAGGCGCTGCTCGCCGAGGCTGGCGTCAAGGACCTCACGCTCGACATCGTCGCCTATCGCGAGCGCAATCAGACCGAGGCGCTGATCGGCTATCTCCAGGCCGTCGGCATCAAGACCAACCTGCGCTTCCTGCAATACGCCGCCATGCGCGAGATGATCGCCACCAACAAGGCGATGCTGACGCACCAGACCTGGGGCTCGTTCTCGGTCAACGACGTCTCGGCCAACACACCGAACTATTTCGCTTTCCGCAGCGAGGACATCACCCGTGATCCCCAAGTCCGCGACCTGCTGAACAAGGGCAATAATTCGGTCGCGCCGGAGGTCCGCAAGGAGGCCTATAAGGAGGCGCTGAAGATCATCGCCGACAAGGCCTATGCCGCGCCGCTCTATTCGCTGCCGGTCTATTACGTCGCGAACAAGGACCTGGTCTTCAAGGCCTATCCGGACGAGCTCGTCCGCTTCTGGGAAATGAGCTGGAAGTAGCACGCTCTCAGCCCCGCTCGAGCGAAGCGTCTTCCCGGATCGGCGCCGACTGCGCCGGTCCGCAATCCATGCCAGAGCGCCTCGGACGGGGATTCAGGCGTGAATCCCCGCTTCCCGGCGCGCTCAGGCCGGGATGACCAGGGATTTCGTTCCCCATGAACATCATTGGAAGCACCACGTGTTAGGCTTCATTCTCAAACGGCTGGGCCTGGCGCTGCTTGTCGCGCTCGCCGTCTCGGCCATTGCCTTCTTCCTGTTGCGCCTGTCGGGCGATGTCGCGGTCGCGATCGCCGGCGAAGGCGCGCAGCAGGCCGATATCGACCTGATCCGCGAGACCTACGGCCTGAACCGGCCAATCGTCGTGCAGTATCTCGACTGGCTCTGGCGGACACTCTCCGGCGATCTCGGCACGTCGATCTATTTCAAGACGGACGTCGCCTCGCTGGTGATGGCAAAGCTGCCGGTCACGCTGATCCTCGGCCTGACATCGCTCGCCTTCGCGCTGCTGATCTCGATTCCGCTGGGCGTGCTCGCGGCGATCTACGCCAATAGCTGGATCGATCGTGTTGCGCTGGCGATCGCCGTCGTCGGCCAGGCGATGCCGAACTTCTTCTTCGCGCTGATCCTGGTGATGCTGTTCTCCATCACCCTGCGCTGGCTGCCGGTTTCCGGCTCCGATAGCTGGCTGCACTACGTCATGCCGACCGTGGCGCTCGGCTATTACGCCGCGCCGGCCTTCATGCGGCTGATCCGCGCCGGCATGATCGAAGTGCTCTCCGCCGACTATATCCGCACCGCCCGTGCCAAGGGGCTGCCCCCCGGCAAGGTCGTGTTCAAGCACGCGCTGCGCAACGCGGTCGTCCCCGTCGTGGCGCTCGCCGCCGTCCAGCTCGGCTTCCTGCTCGGCGGCTCGGTGGTGATCGAAACGATCTTCGCGCTCGATGGGCTCGGCTACCTCGCCTATCAGAGCATTACCTACAAGGATTTCCCGGTCATGCAGGTCGTCGTCCTGCTGCTCTCGGTCGTCTACGTCCTGCTTACGCTCGCGGCTGATATCGCCAATGCCTGGCTCGACCCGCGCATCAGGGTAGCTTGATCATGAGCGAAAGCGCACTTTCGGCTCCCGACGCGCCCGAGCTTTCCGAAGCCCGCAAGCTGTTGCGCCGCATGCTCGGCCAGAAGGCCTTCGTCTTCGGCGTCGGCCTGCTGCTGCTCTTCATCGCAATGGCGCTGCTCGCGCCGGTTCTGGCGCCGCATGATCCCTATCTGCAGAACCTGACGGCCCGCAATGTGCCGCCGTTCTGGTACGAGAAGGGCAATTGGGCCCACCCGCTCGGAACCGATCCGCTCGGGCGTGACTATCTCTCACGCCTGCTCTACGGCGCCCGGATCTCGCTGCTGATCGGCATCAGCGTCGTCATCATCTCGGGCCTGATCGGCACGACGATGGGCCTGCTCGCCGGTTATTTCGGCGGCCGGATCGACATGCTGATGACGTTCCTGGTGACGACGCGCCTGTCGATGCCGGTAATCCTGGTCGCGCTCGCGGTCGTCGCCATCGTCGGCTCCTCGCTCTGGATCGTCATCCTGGTGCTCGGCCTGCTGAAATGGGACCGGTTCGCAGTCGTCATGCGCAGTGCGACCCAGCAGGTCCGCTCGCTCGACTATGTCGCCGCCGCTCAGGCCGCCGGCGCCTCGACCACGCGCATCATCCTCGGCGAAGTGCTGCCCAACATTGCGCCCCATCTCATCGTCGTCGCCACGCTGGAAGCGGCGAGCGCCATCCTGCTCGAAGCAGCGCTCTCCTTCCTCGGGCTCGGCGTGCAGCCGCCCCTGCCCTCCTGGGGTCTGATGATCTCCGAAGCCAAGGCCTACATGTTCTTCTCGTTCTGGCTCATCGCCCTGCCAGGCACGGCGCTCGCCGTGCTCATCTTCGCGATCAACCTCGCCGGCGACGGCCTGCGCGACGTGATCTCGCCGGAGGGTCGCTCCTGATGCAGGCCTCCGACAACACCGTAATTCTGGATGTCGACGGTCTCACCGTCGACATCGCCACCCCGCGGGGCCCGCTCCATGCGGTCCGCGACCTCTCCTTCAAGGTCGAGCGCGGCAAGACACTCTGCCTCGTCGGCGAGTCCGGCTGCGGCAAGTCGATGACCTCGCTTGCGATCATGGACCTGCTGCCGAAGGCTGCGAAGCGCAGCGCCCGCAAGCTCGGCTTTGCCGGCGAAGACCTCGCCAGGGCTGGCGCCAAGCGCATCAACAGCCTGCGTGGCAACCGCATGGCGATGATCTTCCAGGAACCGATGACGGCCCTCAATCCGGCCTACACCATCGGCGACCAGATGACCGAGGCCTATCGCCTGCACAAGAAGGCGAGCGAGACGGAGGCACGCGAGCGCGCGACCCATCTGCTCGACAAGGTCGGCATCGCCAATGCCGCGCAGCGTCTCGGCCAGTATCCACACCAGCTCTCGGGCGGCCTGCGCCAGCGCGTGATGATCGCCATGGCGCTGATGTGCGGCCCCGAACTGCTGATCGCCGACGAACCGACCACGGCGCTCGACGTCACCATCCAGGCGCAGATCCTGAGGCTGCTTGCCGACCTCCAGCAAGAGCTCGGGATCGCCATGGTGCTGATCACGCACGACCTCGGCATCGTCGCGCGCATCGCCGACTGGGTCGGGGTGATGTATGCCGGGCAGATCGTCGAAGAAGGCCCGACGGAAGCGATCTTCCGCCAGCCGCGCCACCCCTACACCCAGGGATTGATCGACTGCATTCCCGTCCCTGGACGGACCGAGCCCGGCGGCAAGCTCGGCGTCATTCCCGGTGTCGTCCCCTCGCTCGTCGGCGAGATCAGGGGCTGCAGCTTCCGCGATCGCTGTAAGCACGCTGCAGCGGCATGTGCCGAAACCCCACCCTTGCGCCACCGGCCTGACGGCCAGAGCTGGCGCTGCATCCTGGAGGACGCGGCATGAGCGGCGCTCTCTCGACCAACACCCTGCCGCAATCCAATATCCTGCTCGAGGCCCGCGAGCTGACCCGTTCCTTCTCGGTCAGCCAGGGCCTGTTCAAGGGCAAGCGCACGCTGCACGCCGTCAACGGCGTATCGCTGGCCATCGCCAAGGGTGAGGTGCTGGGCATCGTCGGCGAGTCCGGCTGCGGCAAGTCCACGCTGGCGCGCATGCTGCTCGGCCTGCTGCCGCCTTCGAGCGGCGAGATCGCGCTCTCCGGCGAGAATGTCGGGAAGCTCGGACGACTCGGCATGGCCAAGCGGGTGCAGCCGGTTTTCCAGGACCCGTATTCCTCGCTCAACCCGCGCCGCACGATTGCCTCGATCGTCGCGCTGCCGCTCGCCGTGCAGGGCATCGGCACAGCAACGGAACGGCGCAAGCGCGCCATCGACATCCTCGAGAAGGTCGGCCTGCCAAAGCGCTTCGCGGACCGGTACCCGCGTGAACTCTCGGGCGGCCAGCGCCAGCGCGTCGCCATCGCGCGTGCGCTGATCCTCAATCCCGAGATGGTGGTCTGCGACGAACCGACCTCGGCGCTCGACGTCTCCGTGCAGTCGCAAATCCTCAACCTGCTCAACGACCTGCGCAGCGAGCTCGGCCTGACCTATGTCTTCATCAGCCATAATCTCGTGGTGGTGGAGCATATCGCGACCCGCGTCGCCGTGATGTATCTCGGCCGGGTCGTCGAGCTGACCGATACCGCGACCCTCTTCAAGGCGCCGCGCCATCCCTATACCAAGGCGCTGCTCGCCTCGGTGCTGACGCCGGAGCCGGGCAAGGGCATCCCGGAAACCGGCCTCGGCCTCGCCTTTCCCGACCCGCTCAACCCGCCGCCCGGTTGCCCCTTCCATCCGCGCTGCCCGGCGAAGATGGCGCAATGCGCGACGGTGACGCCCAAGCTGCGCCAGGACGAGAGCGGGCTGGTCGCCTGCCATCTCTACGAATCCGCCGCCTCAGGCGCAACAGCATCCTGACATCCAAGGAGACGACCATGACCCGCGCCAAGGCGATTGCGCATGCGTATGACTATTTCGACAGCGGCAAGTTCAAGACCGACCTTGCCCGCCTCGTGGCAATGCCAACCGAAAGCCAGAACCCCGAGCGAGCGCCCGTTCTGAGCGAGTATCTCGAGACGGAAATGCAGCCGCTGCTGGAATCACTCGGCTTCACCTGCAGGACGCTGAACCATCCGCGCGCCAAGGGCCCGTTCCTTTTCGCCGAGCGTATCGAGGACCCGAGCCTGCCAACGATCTTCGGCTATGGCCATGGCGACGTGATCCGCGGCCTCGACAAGCAGTGGAGCGAGGGCCTCTCCCCCTGGACACTGACCGAGCGCGGCGACCGTTGGTATGGCCGTGGCGTCGTCGACAACAAGGGTCAGCACGTCATCAACATCAACGCCCTGCGTGCCGTCCTCGAAACGCGCGGCAAGCTCGGCTTCAACGCCAAGTATCTGATCGAGATGGGCGAGGAATGCGGTTCGCCGGGCCTGCGCGAGCTCTGCACCGAGCAGAAGGAGCTGTTCAAGTCGGATGTGCTGATCGGCTCGGACGGCCCGCGTCTCAATGCAGAGCGCCCGACGGTGTTTCTCGGCTCGCGTGGCGGGGTTACTTTCGATCTCACGATCAACGCCCGCGAAGGCGGCCACCATTCCGGCAATTGGGGTGGCATTCTCTCCGATCCAGCTATCCAGCTGGCCCATGCCATCGCCTCGATCGCCTCGCCGACCGGCCAGATCCGTATCCACGAATGGGTGCCGAAGGAGCTGCCCGAGCCGGTGCGCAAGGCGCTCGCCGATTGCGAGGTCGACGGTGGCCCCGATGGTCCGGTGATCGATCCGGAATGGGGCGAGCCGGGCCTCTCGCCTGCCGAGCAGGTGTTCGGCTGGTGCTCCTTCGACGTGCTGGCGATGAAGTCCGGCGTGCCCGAGACTCCCGTGAATGCCGTGCCGCCGAACGCCTGGGCCCGCTGCCAACTCCGCTTCGTGGTCGGCATCGATCCGCAGGAAGTGCTGCCGGCACTCCGCCGTCACCTCAAGCGCCATGGTTTCGGCATGGTCGAGGTCACGCTCGCTCGTGACGAGATCTTCAACGCCACCCGGCTCGATCCCGAGGACGCCTGGGTGCACTGGGCGCTCGCTTCGATCGCCAAGACCACCGAGAAGAAGCCCGCGCTGCTGCCCAATCTCGGCGGCTCCCTGCCGAACGACATCTTCTCGGAGATCCTGGGCCTGCGCACCATCTGGGTGCCGCATTCCTATCCCGGCTGCTCCCAGCATGCTCCCGACGAGCACCTGCCCGTCGCCATCGCGCGCGAGGGTCTCGGCATGATGGCGGGCCTCTACTGGGATCTCGGCGAGGGCAACACGCCGGCGCTCTAGAGCATGCTGCGAAATAGCGGCAACGGTTTTTCGCACTCAGCATGCTCTGAACGATGAGAGTCGATCACGTTTTCGGCGTTTGGACGATTTCGCCCAAACGCAGCGTGATCTGAGGCCTATTCGACAGGCTTGCGCGGCGCCCTGTCGGGCGGCAGATCGAACGGTGTCGCCGGAGGCCTTTCCGGCGGCACATTCGGCGGCAGCTCCCGCGGCGGATCACGTGGAACGCCGACAGGCTCCTCCTCAGGGGGCGATTCGACCGGCGGAGCCGGCGGCACTTCTGCCGGCGCCAGAGGCGGGGCTTCCGGCGGCGGAAATGGCGGCTGCGGCACTCCCGGTGAGTTGAGCCAATCGGTGGTCGTCGCGGACATCACGAACTCCTTGTTCGGTCATCAACGCGTCGAAGCCGCGAAGGTTCGCGCCGGCCTGCCAAACACCCCGGCACTCCGAGAGCGCTGCTCGACGGCAGCGGCATCAGTGCCGTGGTACGGAGGAGCGCGGAGGAACGGCCCGCCGGTCAGGGCCCCGAGGAATCCCCGGACTCCGTCCCGGCCTGGGCGCCAGATCCATTTCCCTGCGAGGATTGATTCCCCTTCGGTGGCCGTCCCTGCACCCAGCGCTCGAGCGAATGGTCGATGGCGAGCAGGACGAGCGCTATCGCCGTGCCGGTGAGAGCCACCCGCCAATGACCAAGCCCGGCCGCTGAACCGAGTGCTGCTGTCACCCAGACGGCCGCTGCCGTCGTCAACCCATGCGGCATAAGATCGTTCTCGCGCCGAATGATGACGCCCGCGCCCAGGAAGCCGATGCCGGTGAGGACGCCTTGCACGACGCGGCTCGCGGCGTCGGGATGGGGTGCCCCGTAGAGCTCCCCGCTAAACAGGGCGGCCGCAGCAGCTGCGCCGACACCGACGAGGCCGAAGGTGCGGATGCCGGCACTCTTGTGCCTCAGCGTCCGCTGCCAGCCCACTGCAATGCCGGCAAGCGCACCGCAGAGCAGCTTCAGGAGGATGTCGAATTCGGTCAGCATGCGAAGCGGTTCCGGACGACGCGGCGAAGCCTCATTTCTCTACTCACCGGCGCGATCGATCAACAGCGCGGCCATTTCCTCAACCGCACTCGCTACAATTTACATGATATTACGTGAATTAAAGTAATTGCCGTTGATCTACGCACAATGCTCATATTACAAGCAGCGTACCCAAAGGGCCGGACCAGTGCGGGCAGCGTGAAACTCTTCAGTCCCATTCTCGCGGGCGCCACGATCTCGGAGCGCCTGATCGCCTGTGCCGGTGCATTCGTCGCCATCGCATTGACCGCCGCAGCCGGCCTTCTCTTCCCCGCTCCTTCACCCTTGGTTGTTGCCCCGATTGGGGCTTCGGCGGTCTTGATCTTCGCCGTGCCGACAAGTCCGCTCGCCCAGCCCTGGCCCGTCATTGGTGGCAACGTCATCTCCGCCTGCGTCGGCCTTTGCGTCGCCTGGGCTGTTCCTGACGTCACCCTCGCCGCAGCCCTCGCAGTGGCGCTCGCGATCGCCGTCATGTCGGTCACGCGGTCGCTTCACCCTCCCGGCGGCGCGGTTGCCCTGACTGCCGCACTTGGCGGCTCGGCTGTCGCCAAATGGGGGTCTCTGTTCCCGCTGATCCCCGTCGGATTGAATTCGCTGGCCTTGGTTGCGCTCGGGGTGGCATTCCATGCCCTCTCGCGCCGCTCCTATCCCCATCGTGCAGCACGAACCGAGCTGAACAGACTCCCGAATGGCTCAGCTCAGCCCTTCAGCGCCGCGGATATCGACGAGGCTCTGGCGCAAATGGGCGAGACCTTTGACATCGCTCGCGATGATCTGGACCGGTTGCTGCAATATGCGGAGGCCAATGCGGCACGCCGACAAGCTCGGACGTCCTGAACGTCAGCATCGACGGCTGGATTGCACCGCCGTTCCGCTTGTCTATTGCTATAGGGCGCTTCGGTTGCCTCGCCATGCTTGGAGTCGCGGCCGCGCCCCCGCATTCTGGATCTGGACCACGTCATGCTGAGCGCATTTCCGCGGATCGATCTTGTCGGCGGCCCAACGGCGCTTGAGCCGATGCATCGCATCAGCCATGTGACCGGGCATCCGCAGCTTTGGATCAAGCGCGACGATTGCATGCCGCTGGCCTTCGGCGGCAACAAGGTGCGCAGTCTCGAATTCTGGATCGGAGAAGCGCTCGCACGGAACAGCGACGTGCTGGTGGTGGCCGGCGCCCTGCCCTCCAACCAATGCCGGCTGGCCGCCGCGGCGGCAGCAAAAATCGGCATCGACATGCTCGTCCTCTATGCCGGAGACGCATCGGCACCTCTGCGCGGCAACGCCCTGCTGACAAAGCGACTGGGAGCCGACATCCAGATGCTCGGCCCCGTTGGCGAGGAGGAGCGTGGGCGGCTGGCACGGCGGACAATTGCCGAACTCGAGGCAGCTGGACGGCGGCCCTATCTGATTGGCGATCCGGTTCTGGGAGCGTTGGGCTATGTCCGCGCGGCGCAGGAGCTGTCCGAACAGGCCCAAGCGCTGAATCTCGACCTGCGACACATCGTTCTTCCCGGCTCGATGGGCGTGACGGAAGCGGGAATGATCTTCGGAGCAGCCATCCTCGAGCTGCCGTGGACCTTCCATCTGGTCAGCGTCGAATACGATGCGCCCACCCTTCGGCGCCGGCTCGACGATATCCTGGGCGATCTTGCGGGGCTTGTTGGCCGAGCACTGCCATCAGGGTATCTCGACCGCGTCCGGATCGACCTCGGACAACTCGGCGAGGGATATGGCACCCCGACGCCCGCATCGCTTCAGGCGGCAGCTCTCTTTGCCCGGCATGAGGCGCTGATGCTTGAACAGACCTACGTGGCCAAAACCTTCGCCGGGCTTCTGAAGCTGGCAGAAGAGCACATCATTCCGCCCAATGAAGCGGCCTGCATCCTGCACACCGGCGGCACGCCGGCGATTTTCGAGCAGAACTATTCAGACTGATCCGATCCTCTCCGTTGCGCCATGTTTGCAGCGGCTTGCGCCCATCCGAGCGCACCGCACCTTGGGCAGCGGTAACGCGTCTGGAGCCTACACGGCGTGTTGGCCGTGCGCGGTTAGCAGCAGATTATTCCGTAGCCTGACCACCGCCTTCTGTACGGCAGTTGTCTCATCGCCGAGACCACTGGCCTGCAACAGGCTCATCCCGCGCGCCCTTTCACGGATGCTGCGTCCCGCAGCCGTGAGACTGACGAGGACCTGACGCTCATCCGCCGGGTCCCGGCGGCGGTGGATATAGCCCAGGGCCTCGAGCTTCTTGAGGATCGGCGTGAGCGTGTTCGATTCCAGGAACAACTTCTCGCCGAGGCTGCCGACGCTTTGGTTGTCCTGCTCCGAGAGCGCCACGATGGCGATGAACTGCGTGTACGAGGTGAGACCGAGCGCATCGAGGATCGGCTTGTAGGCGCGACCGAAGGCCAGGTTCGCGGAATAGACAGCGAAGCAAAGGAAATCGTCCAGGCCGGACGTATCTGCGTCGAGGGAAACGGCGGCTGACATGACGGTGGCCTCGCGGGGTTGTGATCGCTCCGCATCATATATATCGCAACCGATTAAATCGGAAGAGATTGACACGGCTGAGCATCCATCTATTTAAAGCGCCACCGATTGAATCGCTACCGATTCAATAAAACCTGAAAGGACACCACCATGGCCGCCAAGGTTCTCTTCACCGGCAAGACCCACAACACCGCCGGCGCCAACGGCGCCGCGCGCAGCGACGACGGCTTCCTGGACATCAAGCTCGCGCAGCCACATCCGGCAGCCGAGAACCTCTTCGGCGCCGCTTGGTCGGCCTGCTATATCGGCGCAATCCAGGCTGCCGCCGCGCGCAAGAAGGTGGTCCTGCCGACCGAACCTTCTGTCGACGCGGAGATTGACCTGAACCTGGACGGCGGACAGTACTTCCTCGCTGCCCGCCTGGCGGTGACCGTCCCCGGCATCGAGCGGACCGTGGCGCAGGCCCTGGTCGAGGCCGCGCATGAGATCTGCCCCTACTCGAAGGCCGTCCACGGCAACATTGCCATTCAGACCACGCTCGTCTGAGCGGCCGCAGAGACAACGGAGCGACGCGTCAGGCTCGCTGGCGCGTCGTCCACCCTGCGGAAACCATCCGCCATTTGGACTTGGGTCGCTACGCACATCAGAGGCACTACGGAACGTCGGTAGCGCCGTCGGCTGCATCTGCCGGTTGGCTTGCCAGGAGCGCCAAATGCCGCCGCGCGCCTCACGCTCGAAGCGGGCGCGCCCCATTCCTGATGGGCGCTATCTCGGCGGATCTGGTCAAAAAGGGCTGGAGGCTGCCGGTGCTGAGCTGGAGCGGAAATCTGACCGGCTCAGCGCGAATGGGCAGCCGAACGTGCAGAACGAACTGCAGAATGGCCAATCCGACCCGGCATCGGGCGGGCGCCCGATCGGGCTAAATGTCTGAACTTCAGGAAAGGTTCGTGGTGGGTGATGTAGGGCTCGAACCTACGACCCGCTGATTAAGAGGAAGTTGGCTTAACGGTTTCTGTGCGTTTCAACTCGCCCCAACAAGTAACATAACCCCTTGCCCAGGAAGCCTTTTCTAGTCAATTCTCTGTTTCAATCCGCGCCACAGAAGTGCGTGCAGTTTCGCACGGGATGAACCTGAGAAGAACCTGATGCCAAAAGCCGTACCCGCACTCACCGCAACGGCGGTGCGCTCGATCAAGCCTCCTCGCGAGGGCGTGACAGAGGTCGCTGATGGCGGATGCCCGGGTCTCAGGTTAAGGGTGTCGGCGGCGGGCGACCGCCGTTGGACCCTAATGATCACAGACAGCCACGGCCGTCGGCGGCGGTTTGACGTCGGCACCTACCCCACTACCGGACTGTCGGATGCTCGCACCGCTGCCCATTCTCTCCGTGAAAAGGTTCGGCAGGGTTATGACCCTGTTGCGGAGAAGATAGCGCGACTGCGCCGCCAAGACGCCGCTCACAGCGGCAGCGGCACCCTAGCGGCCCTGATCGACGCTTACGGCGGCACCGAAGGAAACGCTAAGCGGGGTTGGAGGGATGCGAAGGCGCGCTGCTCATCCGTTTTCAATTGCCTCTTGGAGCGGCCTGCCCTCGACCTGACCCTCACCGATCTACAACTGGCCGTCGATGGCCATTCCTCGAAGTCGAGTGCGGCCGCCGCTGTCCGGTATCTGCGCCCGATGCTGAAATGGGGATCCAAGCGGGGTCTCTGTCCAAAGGGCATCGCCGCGGAGTTGGAACAGCCGCGCGGCGCCAATCGTGCCCGTGCCCGTTATCTCTGCGACGACGAGATAAGGGCCGTACTCGGGGCGCTCGACACACCCCATCTCGCTGGCGGCTATGCCGACTGCATGCGCTGGCTATTCTGGACTGCCTGTCGCCTTGACGAGGCGGTCGGCGCGACGTTTGGCGAGATCGAGAGCGGGATTTGGTTGATCCCGGCGTCGCGCACAAAGAGCGCGCGGGACCATGCTATCCCTCTTCCACGACAGGCCATTGAGTTCCTTCAAGGGCGACAGGACGGTGCGGCAGACTTGCTCTTTTGCAACCGGCGAGGTGGCCGGCTCGAAAACTGGCCGAAGTTCCAGCTGCGGTTATTTTCACTCACCTCGACCAGCGGCTGGCACCGCCACGACATCCGGCGGACCGTGGCGACCCGACTAGGCAACCTTGGCGTCGCTCCGCATGTAATCGAGGTCGTCCTGGGGCATGCCGTTCCGCATACCGCGCTCGCGAACGTTTATAACAAGTCCCGGTATTTCGCCGAGCACCGAGAGGCGATCCAGGCCCTCGCCGACGACCTGGACCAATTGCGGGAGAGGCCCGCGTGAACCTGTTTGACAAAACGTCATGCCAAGAGCTTGCACGGCTCCTGAAATGCCAGCCCACCGACATCGCAACGGAGGTTGAGATGATCGAAGCTGCGATTTTCGAGCTTCGCAGAATCAAGGCCCTTTCAGGCAGTGAATTGAAGGAACAATGCAGACAACTTCGTTCCCGCGCAGACCGACTGGCGACCGCAGCCAAGGAACTCCGAACGACCATAAAAGTTGAACCTCTCGACATCTACCGCCAGGTTAACCTCCCAACACCATTGGACATAGAGCAGGCGGCGCAGACGCTCGAACGTACCGCCGTATCAATTGGCACGATCGCCGATACCTTCATATTTCGAAGGCTCCATCATCTCCCGATCGGTAGTAAGAACAATCGGCTGAAGCTGGAGACTTGGATCTTGTGGCCGACCCTCGCCGGGATCTGGATGTCGAGGGGCTGGAGCCCGACTGGTACGCCAGACGGACCGTTTTTCCGTCTTGTTGAGTTTGTCCACAGGCTCGCCGAGTTGCCGGAGCCCCGACAGGCAACCTTGAGGTCCGCCTTGAAACGCTCGGTCTTGGCAGATGCTCGCAATAGCTCGAACCTTCGATACTTGGCTGGCCTCTACGCCCCGCCAGAATCAGGCATTTAGCGGGGCAGAAATAAACTCTCTAATCATCCTACCTCGTGTCCCCAACCCGTCGCATCGTCTCCTGCAACATCACGAACGCGCAGGAGACGACGGTGGCTCAGACAACGAATCCCGACCAGAAGGTCGCCGACAGTATCCTCCGCTGTCGTGAAGTCGAGCACGCGACAGGTCTTTCGAGGACGACGATTTGGCGGGAGCGCAGGGCGGGCCGCTTCCCGCAGCCCGTCCAGATCACGGCCACCCTTCGCGGCTGGCGCGCCAGTGACGTCATCGCTTGGCTCGAACGCCGCCCTAGTGTCGATCAGAGCGGAGCTTCATAGTCTCATTCGCCGTCAAACTCGGGGGCGGACCGTCTGGCGCGTCAGCGACAGTGACGCGTTCATCGCACGAACAAGCGAAGCGTCGCGGTCACTGAAGTGAACGGCTCACGGTGAGCGCAAGCGGCCGGGAAGCCGGGCGCGTGACGCTGCGCACCAATGGCGCTGAACCGCAAACAGCTCTCACAAATCTCGAGCCGGAGTCTCACCATGCGTGTGCATCATCCCCGCTCGGGCACCGGCCGCGCGCGCGCCGACGAGCCAATTTGGGCTCGCCGCGGCTGACGTCGCGTTGCTCGACGCGCAGCTGGAGCATCCACCGCGGCCCGCAAGCCGCCCGCTATTTCCTTGGGGACAGTCGATGCACGACAGGACCGCAGGCTCACCGATCGAATTGACCGTCTTCACCAAGGAAGGCGGGCCGCTGACCAAACAGATCTCGCTCGCCCCCGATGGCACGCTGATACAGGACAAGTCCGCCTGTGTGATGAGCCGGGGCGCTGCCGCGCGTGTCATGGTCGACGGCGTCAACGGACTCGGCGAACTGATCGAAAAACTGACGCCATCGCAGGCAATCGCGCTTGGCGCCCTTCGCGCCGATCTCCCCGACAAGGTTGAGGTCACCACCAAGAAGAACCTGCGCAACGGCACGGTACGGCCGGACCTGATCGCCCGCGTCGCCGCCAATATCGTCTATCGCGGACCAGCCTTCGCCCTGATCGATTTCGACACCAAGTCGATGCCCGACCCGGTCGCGGCCGGGCTGAGGCAGCATGGCGGCTTCTGGCCAGCGCTGCTGGCGGTGCTGCCGGTGCTGGACGGCGTCGCGCGCCTGACGCGGAGTTCGACCAGCGCCGGCCTGTCGCGCAGCGATACCGGGAAGGCCTTGCCGGGATCGGACGGCGTCCATGTCTACCTGATGGTCAGGGATGGTGCCGATGTCGAGCGGTTCCTGCGCGCCCTGCACGACCGCTGCTGGCTGGCCGGTCTGGGCTGGTTCGTGGTTAGCAGCAGCGGTGCGCTGCTCGACCGCTCGCTCGTCGATCGCATGGTCGGACAGGCATCCCGACTGGTGTTCGAAGGCGGGCCGATCCTGCAGCCGCCACTACAGCAGGACAAGGCGAGACGTCGCCCCACCAGCGTTCTGGGCGCGGTACTGGACACCGTGGAAGCCTGTCCGCCGCTGTCAATCGCCGAGCGGTCGCGCCTCGACGAACTCAAGGCCAAGGAGCGCGAGCGGATGGCACCCGAGAAGGCAAAGGCACAGGCCGCCTTCGTCGCGCGGCAGGCCAGGAAGCTGGTCGAGCGGACCGGCGTCAGCGAGGCCGTGGCGCGGCAGATCGTCAGCCGGCAATGCGAAGGCATCCTGCGGCCGGTCGTCGAACTGGTGTTCGATGACCCCGACCTGTCCGGGTGCACGGTCGGCGACGTGCTGTCCGACCCGGAACGCTTCGAGGGCGAGACGCTGGCCGACCCTCTCGAGGGTGCGGATTACGGGCCTGGCAAGGCGCGGATCATGCGCGGGGACGATGGCACGCCATGGATCCACAGCTTCGCGCACGGCCGCACCGTCTACGAACTCAGGCATGACGCGGCCAGCGTGCGCGGGGCGATGGAGCAGGCGGCGAAGGAGCAGGTGGTGGCGGTCTTCGCCCGGCTCGCCGCAGCTGCCGATCTCGACGCGATCGAACTCGCCGAGCTGCGGGAGAAGGCCAAGACGCTGTCCGGTGCCGGCTTACGCGAGATCAATTCCATGCTCAAGGCGGCGCAGAAGCAGCATGCCAAGAAGCAGGCTCAAGGCGCACGGGCGCGGCGCGCCGCCCAGCGACAGGATCCGCGGCCGCTGATCCGTGCGCCAGCGCCCGATGAACCGTGGCTGCCGCAGATGAAGGTGCTGAACGAGGTGGTCGGGGGCGTAGAGGAGGAGGTACCTCCGGTCCGCAACATTGATGCCGACGCAACCCGCGTACGCAAGCTCCGGGTCAGGGACATGCATGCATTCACCAGTGCCAATGAGGGAGACGCCGCATGACCAGACTGCCTGCGCCCGAGCAATGGGTGCTTTCGGTGATGAGCGAAATGGAAGTCGCCGAGATGATCGAGAAGCATATCGAGCACTATGTCGAGGATGCGGATGGCAATCGCCGTTCGGTGCATTATCCGGCCCCGTTCGTTCGGCACTACATGAACCGGGATGACGATGCCCTGCCGACCGTGGTGGCGATTGCGACGGCTCCCATCGTTCTGGCGGACGGCGGGCTGCTGGCTCCGCGCGGGCTCGATAGCCTGCGCGGCATCCAGTTCATCATTCCCGAGGAGCTGCGCGCGGTCGTGCCGCGCTGGGAGGACTGCACGGAGGATGCGGTCAGGAAGGCGATGGAGTTCCTGTGCGACGATTGGCTGGTCGACGTCGCCACCGACGATGATGGGAAGTGCAGCATCATCGCGGCGGCCCTGACGCTGATCGAGCGGTCGCTGCTCGACCAGAGGCCCTGCTTCTTCGTGACAGCCGGGCGTCGCGGCAGCGGCAAGACCACGGCGCTGACAATGCTGATCTACGCCGTGACCGGGATCCTGCCATCGGCGGCGGCGTGGTCGACGAACGAGGAGGAGCGGCGCAAGGCGTTGTTGGCCTATTTCATCGCCGGCGTTCCCTATATCCTCTGGGACAACATCGCGCGCGGCTCGCAGATCTCGTGCCCGCATATCGAGAAGTCCTGCACGGCGGCCTATTACTCCGATCGCAAGCTCGGCTTCAGCGAGACGGTCAACACGGCCGCAGCGACGATCCACCTGTTCACGGGCAACAATATCAGGGCGAAGGGTGACCTGGCCTCGCGCAGCCTCGAGATCCGTCTCGATGTCGATCGTGTCGACCCGGAGAACCGGGAGGTCGTGCATCCGTTCCCGGTCGAGTGGACCGGGGACCATCGCGCCGAGATTATGGCAGCGCTATACACGATCCTGCTGGGCAATCCGCAGCTCAAGGCCAAGCGCAATGCTGCGGGCAAGACCAGGTTCAAGATGTGGTGGCGGCTGGTCGGATCGGGGGTTGAACACGCCGCCAAACTGACCGGGCACAAACTGGACTTCCAGACCCTGTTACTCGCGCAGGAGGAGGATGACGAGGAATCGGCATCGCTCGCCGACATGCTCGAAGCCTTGGCGACGTACCTGGGCGACGCAACGTTCCCGGCGAGTGCCGTGACGGCGATGATCAACAGTCGGAGCAGGCCCGAAGACGCCCAGATCGTGCGCGATGTCCTGTTTCCAGGTGCCATGGCCGAGCACGTGTTCACAGCAAAAGCTGTAGCCAGAATGCTGAAGAAGCATATCGACGAGCCGGTTCAGAGCGGCCAGCGCACGCTTGTCCTGCGTCGGACGGTCGATCCGCACAGCAAGGTGCATGTGTATCGTATAGTCATTACCCGGCCGCAGACTGAGGGTGCGTAGCTGCGGGTTTCGCGGGGTTCGCGGGTTTCGCTACAACGCTGAAATTTTCAGGATAAGAATACTTTTGGGGTGCACAAGCACCGTGAAGAATATTTTTTACTAGAAAGAAATAGGACTGTAGGAAACACCGCGAAACCTGCGAGACCCGCAACGCTCCGCGCCGTCAGCCTTGGGCGCGGCGAATGCAATGCGGGGATAGCTGGGCCTAGCCCGGAGCCCAAGTGCGGCTAATCAGCGGCCAGCCTATCCAGCAGCGGCGCGACCAGCTTGGACGCTGGCGGCCTTCTGGCGGGCGCGGCAGGGTTGTCCGGTCCGCATGCGCGTCATGCTGCGTCCCGTGCAGGTAGGCGTTCGTGAACTAGGGAACGACGCGCTTGTGCCGAAGTCCACTCCAGCCTCGTCAGCACTGCCACGCCGCATCCAGCCTCGGCTGCCAGCCGCAGGAGGTGCGCGAGGAACTCGTCCTGATCCTTGAAGGGCAGGTTCGTAACAACCCGGTCGACACCGATGCTCCCCACTCGTTGCCGGCCTGACACCCTTCCTGCGATGATCGATGAAGGCGCCGCGGCGAAGGTGGTTGCCCGCAGCTGCGGCGTTTCACTTTTCGGCGGGCGCGGCCGGCGAGCCCCTGCTAAAATAGCTCACCGCTCGCGCGCGCCGCGCGCAGGCGCGGGAGAGCACGCCATGCAGCGAAGGAACCTGCTTAGCGCCCGGGATCGCCTCGGCGCATCGATCATCGAACTCATCGCCGCCGATGTCGCAGAGCACGGCCCGGAGGTGGTCGAGCAGCTGCGGCTCAAGAACGTCGCCGCCTACGCGCGCCTGGTCAGCGACCTGGTGCATTTCAGGAAGCTGGCGACGGAGCGGAACACGCAGACCAGACGGAGACCGCGCGCGCTCCGGTTGAAGGATGTCCTCAGAGCGATGGACGACCAGCCGATCGACGTGAACAACCCGCTTCTGCCACCGAAGCATCGCGAGCGCTGGCTGAAGGGCATCGAAGCACTGAGCCCTCGTTCGCCCTATGATTTTAGCCCCTCGGAACTCGCCGCCTTGTGGGGTGCTGATCTTGCTTCGTGGTTCGAGAGACACGCACGGGGCGTCCCGTGATGGGAGGATGATAATGATCACCTACGAAGAGGTGAAGTATGCGGCGTGATGGCCTTGATCAGTTCATGGAACTGGACGGGGTGATGGATACCCAGAGCATCGAGCAACTGCCGGCCAGTGCGCTTGCAGTAGTCCATCATCTTGATCTGCTCGTCGGTCTTCTTGATCAGCGACATATCGGGCTGATCGCCGTAGTGCCTGGCATAGACCCACGCCGCCCTGATGAAGTCGCAGACCGCCTGGGTATCGTTGCGACCGTGCTCGGAGATGCGGCTAAGCTCCATGCGGTGGATGCGCCACTTCTTATCCTCCGACTGGCCATCGTCTCCTCCCTGCACGACGACATAGACGAAATTTTCGGCATCAGCGTCCTTGTCTTCAGTCGAATTACCGAGACGCACCGTGATCTTCCGAAGGCATCCTCGCTTCGGGTCATCGTAGCTGACCTTGACCGAAGGCATTTTCCACTCACTGCGAACCCTATTCTGGTAGTCAAGCTGTCCGGCGGACCGTTCCTTGAGTGTGGTCAGGTCGCCGAAAGCCACTTTGGCGCGGTTGCGCAGGAAAACGGGCGATAGCCCATATTCTCGGGCTATCTCGCTGATCGCGTCTTCCTCGGGAACATCATTCAGGATCGAATCTTTAAGGTCCTTAAGAGCGTCGTTGGGCTGTTTCATCAGCTTTTCCTTAACAAAAGGCGCATTTTCGGCCTCTAATGAACCTTCAAAACAGGGGGCTGCTGCGCGGCTCCCCACCCGCGAAGAAGCCGGACGGTTATGGCGCCTCTCAATATAGCTTTATTGAAGTGTGTCTGCAATGGTGCGCGAGTTAATATTCATTACTACTAGATTATTTCGGGTCCGAAATCATTAATTTATAGATGTATACATTGAGAATCTGATTCCAACCTTTCCTTTACCCAGAAGGGTAAGTTCGTCGAGCCCCTCGCGGAAGACGATCTAATGATGTCCCGGTTGGCCCTTAGCCCGTTGTAAGGAATCTAATTGCACGTATAGTCTCCATACATGCCGGGAAAGGGCAGGAGATGAGGCGGGCAGTTGGGTACATCCGGGTCAGCACGGCGCAGCAAGGACGCTCCGGGCTGGGCATTGAAGCGCAGCGCGCCGCCATTGCTCGCTTTGCCCAAGTCGAACGCTTCGAGATTGTCGGCGAGCATGTCGAGGTCGAGTCAGGCAAGGGCTCCGACGCCCTCGATCGTCGCCCGCAACTCGCCGCAGCGCTGCGCGAGGCTCACCGGCACAAATGCGCGGTCGTCGTCGCCAAGCTCGATCGCCTGTCTCGTGACGTGGCCTTCGTCGCCGGTCTAATGGCGCAGCGCATTCCATTCATCGTCACGGAGCTGGGCGCGGATGCCGACCCGTTCATGCTCCACATCTATGCCGCGCTCGCCGAGAAAGAGCGCGCGATGATCTCCGCCCGCACGAAGTCGGCGCTGGCCGCTGCGAAAGCAAAGGGCACGAAGCTCGGCAACCGGACGAACCTGGCAGAGGCACAGGCCAAGGGCGCGGCCACGGGCAGGGCCAATGCCGAGCGCTTTGCCGCTGCGCTCCTGCCGATGATCCGCGATGCTCGCACGTCGGGCTCTTCGCTCCGGGCCATCGCGGACATGCTCAATGCCAGAGGCGTCCAGACGGCTCGCAAGGGCAAATGGGCCGCGACGCAGGTGCGGGACATCCTTCTCCGCGCATAGGGGTCTTGGGTTGTGCTGAGCGGTGCGAGAAAGGACTGCAAATCCTTGCACGGGGGTTCGATTCCCTCCGAGGCCTCCAACGGATTCCACCATGAAATCAGGGGCTTACGAAGGGGTGTCGTCGCCCCGACCGTGTCGCAGATACCTCAACGTACATCCGACCGCTCTCGCTGAGAGAACTACACCGACAGGCCGAAGACGGCCCCTGTGCGCGACACAAGCGCAATCTCGATGCCGCTCGCTCGAAGCCGGGGCCTGTTGCGCCATGCCTCGGAGATCCGCCGGAAGCTGGGCGTGTCCGGGACCGCCGCGACCAGCAGATCAGTCTCATCGGCGTCGAAGAGCAACGCCTGCCCAATGGCCGCAGTGAGAAGAGGATACTCCGGGCTACCGGGCTTCTTGATGAGTGGCCCCTTCTTGCACTCTGCGATGATGCGCCGGCCGTCCATCATGGCCTCAACGTCGCCTTGGCCTGATCGAGAGTGAACGCGCAGCGTGGCGTTCCCACGCCGGTACAGGGTGGCCCAGGCATTCTTGCCCATGACCTCAGCATCGCGAACCCATCCAGCGCCGGCCAAGTAGCCGACTATGTCAAACACCTCTGCATCTGCGACCCGGACCGATGCTCCGTCGATGGCCACCTCAACGTGCCCGCCGAAGCCCGGCCGCTCGGAAAGATACTCAGCCAGTCGCAGCGCCACCTCGGCTTCGGGCATCCGGTCAGCAGGACCGACCCAATTGTGCAGCGGCCGGTTGCTCACCTCTGACGCTTCCATTGGTGCCTCCACATCCTCATCTCGGCCAGCACCGTGCATGTCCATCTGCTCCTGCTGGGCTGGTGTTCACTCCCCGCATCGCTCCGAAGGCCCCTGCACGGGGGAACTTCGGGTCATCTACCGCATGAGACGCGGCTCAAATTTTTGCACCCGAATCACCGGGACACTCCAGCATCGTCGGGGCCGGTAATTGCCGCGGTTAATAGCTGCGGCCCGTTTCGGAGTCACGCAGAGGTGGCATCGCCCCTGACGTCGAAACCGATGTACCTGAGTGCTTTCGCGATCCGTCCATTGAGCGGCGGGCACTCCTCAGGCTTCAGAGACCCGTACAATTCCAGGGCGCAGAAGAGCCCGAAATTGGAGAGCTTCCGATAGGGGCGTACAGAACATCGTGAGGGGGCTGGATAAACTCCCCACCCCCGTAGATCAGGTAAGAGAGCGTCTGCCTGACGCGTACTACGTCGTTGTTGTCCGGCTCCAAAACTCGGGGATCAGGTTCTTCCCACCTCCTTTCACGAAGCGAAGCAGCTCGTTGAACGCGTGGAGAGCCATAAGTCCGATCGACAAATCTTCCTTTGATGCCGAACGAACTCCCTCGGCGCTCGCAAACACCCTGTGCAGGTGTTCGAGCCGAATGGCGAAGTTCTCGGTCACCTTGTCAATCATCGTTCGAGACCCATTCGCTTCCGAGGCGCTCAAGCTCAGGGCGGCGCTCGATCGCATTGCGATAGGGAGAAGGGTACGAGCCGGAACAATCGTCCGCCGAGATCGCGCCGATGTTCGCTGGACACAGGAACGCCTTCCAAATCAGGAACGAGGATGTGCAAGGCCGGTGTCAGTTGTTCTATGCGGTGTAGCGCTCGAGGCGATCCATCACATAGGCGTTGCTGCGCTTACCACCTGGACCGCCGCCGGCGTTTCTTGGGTGCTGGAGAAGGCCACAGCCTAGGGGTTCGTCGCGGCTCAACCAGAAGCCGCCGAATGGCCGGAATTGTGGGCAACTGTGGGCGCATGGATCAAGCAGTTCGCTCGCGCATAATGCGGAGCATACGCCAAAAGGACACGAAGCCTGAACTGGTCGTGCGTCGCGCGGTCCACGCGATGGGCTTCCGCTTCCGGCTACATCGTCGCGACTTGCCAGGCTCCCCTGACCTTGTCCTGCCGCGCCTCCGTAAGGTCATTTTCGTCCACGGCTGCTTTTGGCACCAGCATGCCGGATGCCGGTCAGCCACGAGACCAAGGACGAGAACGAGTTACTGGCACCCGAAGCTTGACGGCAACGTGGCTCGGGACGCCCGCGCCCTGGTCGATCTCAAGATGTTAGGCTGGAACGCACTGGTGCTGTGGGAGTGCGAACTTCGTGACCCCACAGTCCTTCAAACGCGCCTGCTGGATTTCCTGATGCCGAGTTGTTGCGCTCTTGCGCCAAGGCGCGAAACCCGCTCCCGGTGCCCGGATGGGCCGCAAGATCGCCCGGGTCCCGCGTCTCGACCACGGACCAAGACGATGACGGACAGGTCGCGCACCTGAAGGCCGACCGGAAGGTCGAGGGGCAAGGAGAAGATCAGCACCGCAAACCGAGATGGTCGTGACGAGCTAGCTGCGATCCTCGACTTCCTCAGGCCGAGCCTTAAACTCATCGTCACGCGCCTCGGCAGGCTCGGAAGGTCCATCCGCGAAGTCCTCAACATCGTTCACGAGTGCGATCAACGGAAAGCGTCCCTAACGTTCCTTGAGCCCATGTGTCGACCAACGGAAATACCGGCAGACCTTCTGATCAACAGCGATCACCTTTCTGAAGATACGCATGGGCCCTTAAGCCCCGCGGAACTCATGGGTGTTCGTTTTAAGCGAAGGGCTGCGCCTCCGAGGCGTGTACACTGGGCGCTCAAATGCTTCCCTGTTCCGAAAGGTTAATCGCTGGACTGGAGGAGGCCAGCAATACGCGCCCAGTTGAAAATGAATCCACGGCCGGGATGAAACACGCGAGGCCCCCTTGGCATGATTAGACCAAGGTTCCTCCATAATTGCTTCTCTGCTTTTAGAAATTGACGAGATGAATTGGCCGTGGCCACCGCGTGTCGGGAGGGGTTTCGTTTGAGCAATCCTTTCAATTCAAGTGTCTCTTCCAGCAGATTAAGCCAGTCAGGCTCTGACGGCATCGTGCCAATCGTATCTTGAAACTCAGAGATCGCATTGAAGAGGATAAGGTGCTTTCCCTCGATTAGAAGGGCAGTTGCAACTGCGTCTAGAAATGGCTGTGATAGATGTCCGTATAGCGTTCCAACGTGAAGCGCCTCCAGCCCCTGCTTAGTCAGGCTGCCATCGCTTTCCGTCCAGCCTATGTGGAAAAGAAAGTTCCTATAATTCTTGCTTACGGCGACCTTATTTGATGCCGTATTATTGTATGTCCGCAGGCCCCCTCCCCAGTGATGTATCGTGCGCGCCTGAATTGCTATCCATAGAGCGTCGAAAGCGAGATCACGTATGGTACCCAGAGCGGGGAGGCGATTGCGCATCGCATCGTAGCTGGCCGACAACAAGAAAAGCATCTCTTGCGGGCTCATCTCGCGCCATTTGGCGAAGAAGCTCTGATCCAATACTGCAGGCTGAGCCGGCGCCGTTACGCGCGGACTGAAGAATCTCGACTCGGTGAAAGTTGAATTAGTGGGAGATAGGGTTGCAGGATTGTATTCAAGTACCCCAATGGGCGCCATATCAAGAGGCGACTGAGATAGCACCGATACTACGTGATCAGCGATGCGATATCCATCATCGGAAATCGACGGAACAATAAGTAATCCATAATGAAAATCACGCGAATATGAAATAGCTTGGCCGAGACCGGTAAGATACTCTCTCTTCGTCTGCTGCGGAGGCTTGAACTCCGCCCCAACCGTTACCCGAGTTGTGGGGTCAACAAGTACGAAGTCTGGCATAGGCCAAGACCTCGATGAAGTGATGTAGCTAGTTGCCGACAGGATGGTATCCCAAGGCGCGGTGCCTGTTGAAATTCGATTTATTGCTTCTTGAGCTACAGAGAAGGCCAGCAGATCGTGCGTGTTCATAAGCCCGCCGCCAGATCATAAACGTCTCTCTTATAGCCCTCACTAGAGAAGTTACCCATCAGGCTCTTTACGATGCTTGTAGCGAATATTTCTGCCAGCAGCGGCGGTACCGCATTACCCACTAGCGTGCATTGCTGCTGTCGGGTGCCGTGAAAGGTCATCCAGTCGGGGAAGGTTTGAATTCTAGCTGCTTCGCGGACGGTCAAAGTGCGATGAAGTACCGGGTGCACGGGGAAGGCATTGTGGCCAGGCACCATCGTGGTTGCTGGCGCTGACATTGAGAGACGCTTATAGACGTGGCTGTAATTTTTGACGGAAGTTGAGCGGTAGCCCTTCCGTAGCTCATCAGGCATTGTTCCCTCAGGCAGCTTCCCGCCCTCGGGAATCAGCTTGTAGCGCTCGACAACTAGGTCCTTGTGGTTCATTGGGACGTGACTAAAGGCCTCGCCGTGAGTGGCAGGGTCCATTAGGTCTGTGATCACATCACCCACCGTAACCACGCGCCTCTGCCAAGGCTTCGGGTCAGCAAAATGCTTTGGCTCCGGCCAAACAAATGTGCCGCCCGCCTTCCAAGCGATGAGGATAAAGCGCTCGCGTGACTGAGGAACGCCATATGAGGCGCAATTGACTACTTTGTGAGCATATTCGTAACCGGCAAGTTGAAGTCGATTTTCGACCTCGGCAAGATAAGTGGTATCCCCGCGCTGAGTGGATACAAATCCTTTGACATTCTCCATAAAAATCGCACGCGGCGACAACTCAATCGCGAGGTCAATAAACTTTAGCGATACTTCGTTTCGTTCGTCTGTATCTGGCTTATGGTCTCGAGTATTGACAAATCGTCTTCGACCAAAAATAGAAAAACCTTGGCAGGGCGGACCTCCAAATACGATATCGATCGGGCCCCCAGCAGCATTCTCGATTTCCGCAGACGTAAGCGAAGCAATATCCGCTTTTTCATGCTTTATCGTCGGAAAATTTACCTCGGCGTTACGCGCTACGCTATTTTTTAGATCATACGATGTAGCTATTCGCACCCCGGCGTTGATGAAGCCGAGCATCAGCCCGCCAATGCCGCTGAACAAGCTCACTGCTGTCAAGCCGGACTTGCTCGTTGAGGGCTGGCGCGACACCAAACGGACGGGAGTGGGCGCGTCTTTAGTGCGCCTAAGCTTACTAGTGTCCTTGATCAGCGTGGAACTGGCCTCGATGTGCGACACTATCGCTTCTCCAATGTGTTTTGCGAGCAGCGGCGGCACCGCATTGCCGACGAGTCTGCACTGCTCCGCTCTGCTGCCTGCGAAGAAATACTCATCGGGGAAGGATTGGAGCCGTGCGGCTTCTCGAGCCGAGAGGCTGCGGTGTGCCGTGGGATGAACCGGGAAGGCATTGTTGCCTGGGACAAGCGTCAGCGATGGGCGCTCGCGGTGAAGCCGCTTATAGGTGTTTCCGAAATTCTTCCTGCGAATTTCTACAGGCAACTCTCCAGGAGGAGGCATGCGCCCACCCTCAGGGATAAGCTTGTAACGAGCCACGACCGTAGCGCTATGATTCAAGTGCGCGTGGTTACGGGAGCCCTCTGGCAAATTTTCAAGGGCCGAGCCCACCGTTGTGTACGGCAGTCTGTTCGGTCCGTGTGTCGGTTTTGGCCAATCGAACTCGGCGGACAACCGCGTTCCGAAGAAAAAGACCCTCTTACGAACTTGCGGCACGCCAAAGTCGGCAGAATTTAGTGTGGTGACCCAAACACGATAGCCTAGGCGCTCAAAAGCGAGGGTGATCTCCTTCTCGTAACGTCCCCCGTACTGAGTTCTGAGGTAGTTCACGTTCTCCATTAAGAAGCACTTCGGACGTGTCCAATCCACGATTCGGACAAAACGCCAAAAGAGGCCATTCCTAGGATCGGCGGGATTCTGGTCGCCGAGCGTTGAAAACCCTTGGCAGGGAGGGCCACCGGCAACCAAATCAATCTCTAGATGGCCGCAGGCAGCAACAATCTGCGACCTAGTAAGATGTTGAACGTCCCCTAAGTGAAACGCGGTATCGGGAAAATTGGCTTTGAAAGTGTCTGCGGACGACCTCTCAGCATCCGTCGCGAGAAGGCTCATAAAGCCAGCACTGTGCAGGCCCATCGTTAGCCCGCCACCTCCAGCGAACAACGATATTGCCGTTAGATTCTTACCTTCTTTGGACATATCAGCTCAATCGCCTGAGTTCTTGCGCGCTTAGGACTGCCGGAGATTAGGAGCCTGCGAGAGCGGCCCGAAGAGCTGACCTTGCCTAATACTGGCACCGTTTGTCTCGATATATTGGCGCATGAACGCTCGAAGGACTTGCGCTGCTGTCGAGTCTTGGAGCTTGCACGTAGCGATAAAGTCGCGACGGAGAGCCTCGTCGATCCGAATTCGAAGGCCTACCTCATTCATGCCAATCACCCTGGATGTACGCCGTGTACACGGTTGACACACATAGCACGGTTGTCAACACGCAAGGTCGGCGCAGGCCCTCTCAGGGCACAGCGATCTTCGCTAATCCTTTCTTGAGTGAACAAAAAGAGAACAATAGAGCGCATCACGTGTCAAGTGCGGGCCATCAAATGGGCACCGGACACCTTCGCGTTGTGCCCCTGCTACCGAGGGCTACAGAGGGTCTGTCGTCCTTAGAGCGCTCAGGAGACCGCTAGTTTCCCGTGAAGGAGGAGGCCCAATCTGGCGTGGCAGAGCGTGAAGGCCAACGCGGGCATAGAGGACCTAAGACACCATGATCTGCGGCCCGAGGCGGTCTCCCCGTTCTTCAGATATGGCCTTTCGATCCCTGAGGTCGCTCTCATCAGTCGTCACAGGGGCTTGCGGATGCTGAGCCGCTAGAGCTGTGAAGGCTGAGCTATGATTGCTACTATGTAGCGCTCCCAATCGCGTGCGAGATAGCGACGGCGCGCCCATGGAGGCCCTAGCCGCATGGCAGGCCCGGAGCCGCGCCGCTGGCCTCGTGATCCATCACCCCGGAGCCGTAGCGTTCTCACGGAAGGGAAACCCTATCATCGGGAACGAGAACACCTTGTTCCACCAAACGATCTCGCTCAGGCCTGTCCCGTTTCTTATCCCGGGGACCCTTCACGCATCGCGGTTGAACCTTGACGAACAACAAAACCAGAGGGAACTGGCTTGCCGAAGGCTAAAGCCTGTTCTTTCTGGGTTTGGAGCCAATGCCTTCGCCTTCTGCCATCGTTTTAATTCACTTCTGAATCTCAGTAACGTCCAAAGCACAGAGCGTGTTCACCAGCCGCATCTCCTCGACCGTGTCGCTTTTTGCCTCGAGCAGGCGGGGTGCGCCAAAGACGAGCGACAGCCCCTTGGCGCGCGAAACTGCCACGTTGATCCGGTTGAGGGAGAACAGGAAGTCCATGCCGCGCGGCGTTTCTTCGGCCGATGACGCCGTCATCGAGACCAGGCAGACGGGTGCTTCCTGCCCCTGGAACTTGTCTACGGTGCCGACGCGAATGCCTTCGGGCAATGCGTCGCGGAGCGCGTTCACCTGCGCGTTGTAAGGAGCGACGACGATGATGTCCGACTGGCGCATAGGTCGCGTTGTGCCGTCCTTCTCCGTCCAGGCGCCCATCAATAAGTCGCGCACGGCGCCCTTGATGGCCGCGACTTCTTCAGGCGCTATCTGGGCGTTGCCCTCATGCGGGACCGGCACCCAAAATGCACCGGTTGTCGGGAACGACGTGCCGCTCACGGCCTGACGCGCGGTGTCGGGGTGGCTGGCCAGCCGTCCCTCATAGAACTGATCGGAAATGAAACCGCAGACCTCGGGATGCATCCGCCTTGAGATTGGCAGGAAGATGCCGCGGTCGGGCGGCACGGTAGCGTGGTCGCCGAGCATCCAGTCGAGGCACGACAGGTTCGCAGGCGCGGGATGCGCGCCCTGGATCACTTGCGGCAACTGACGCGGGTCACCGACAAGCACTATGTTCCGGGCCGCCCGCCCCATGGCGGCCATGTTGGCAAGACCGACCTGGCCGGCCTCGTCCACGAACAGCCAGTCGAAGGTCTGCTCGAACTCGGGGCGCGCCAAGAACCAAGCCGTTCCGCCGACGACGTGTGCATGATGCAGCGCAGGATCGTCATTCGATGTGGCCCGCGTGATGCCGGTGAAGCCCTCGGGATAGCCGTCCTCGCCGCCGCTGACCTTGTGGGCCAGTTCGGCGTTTTCCAGCACGATATCGGGATCACTTTCCCCCAAAGCGATCAGGCAACCCATCAGCACATTGCGGATCGCCTCATGGCTGTTCGAGGCGACGCCAACGCGATAGCCCTTGCGTACCAGCGATAGGATCGCGCGGGCGGTGACATAGGTCTTGCCGGTTCCGGGCGGCCCCTGAATCGGCAGAACGGTGCCATCCATGGCCGCCACTGCGGCAATCGTGCCTGTAACGGGATCGGCACCGTTCAGCAGATCGGGCCGCGAACCGGTGGTCAGGCGCGGCGGGGCGCGTGACAAGAGATCGTCGACTGCCGTGAACCGCCGCGCGCCGCATTGATCGGCGATCACATCGCGCAATGCGGCGGCGATGACGTCGGTGTTCAACGGCCAGTCCGGGTGCAGCGTCAGCCGATCCGTCAGAAGATGCGCCTTCGCTGGACCGGCCTTGACCGTGATCTCGCGCGCCGTCCGATCAAGGGCCTCGATGCTGACAGTCGCGGGCGCACCGTCGACGACCGGCACCGTCGCGTTCTTGCCGCCCCGCAACTTCGTTTCCTGCGGCGGGAAGCGGTAGGTCCGCGCCATGGAACGTTTGACTTGTTCGGCCGAACCCGTGGCTTCCAGGCCGGCAAGCGCATCGAGGTCGTCGATCAGATCGTCCTCGTCCTTGCCCACGCTGTCGAATACCGCCCATTGTGCGGGCTTGGCCTCACGCTTGTGGAAGAGGCCGAGGTTGAACAGCATGTCTTGCCGGTCTTGCGGCAAACCGGAGGCTGCGAGGGTAGAACGCAGGGCCTGCGTGTCGGCGTCCTCCTCGGCCTCCTTGATGCCCGCATCCTGCCCGAGCGTCGGCCAAGGCGCAGCGGGCCGGATGCGCACCAGCCAGTCACGCAACTCTTCGGTCGAGATGCAGTCGACGCGATTGTAATCCTCGATCTCGTCAAGGATCTGCTGATCGCCCGTCTCGCGCCACCGCTCATAGGCGACAACCGAGCCCCCCGCCGTCTTCACCTCGCCGTCGCGCTTGCGGCCGTAGAATGCCTCCATCGACTTGATGGAATAGTTGGCCTCAGACCCGATCAGCGCCCCGCGCACGACCGCGAACAGATCGACGAATCGGCGCTCGCGCAAAAGGCGGTCAAAAAAGGCTTCGCCGATCCCGTATTTCGTGGTCAGCCGCCGCAGCGCGGTAATCTCATAGGGCGCGTAGTGATAAATGCGCGCTGCAGGATTTGCGGCCAGGCGGGCGCGGAAGAAATCGAGCAACTCGGAGAGCGCCCGCGCCTCGGCTGCGTGATCATGCCCCCAGAACGCGCGAAACTGGCCATCGAACCAGACGCCATGAAGGTATTCCAGACCGCCCTCGAAGTGCGGATCGCCTTCGATGTCATAGAAGATGTCGCCCGGTTGCGGCGCGGGCAGCAAGTTAAAGCCCATGCCCGGTTCAGGGGTGCGCAACTCGAATGAGGGCGCGCCGGTCTTGCGGGCATGTTGCAGCCGGGCCTGTGTCACCAGACGGATACGGGTATTTTCCGCCATGCCGCGGATCGGTTGGTCGAGGCTGGCCAGAGCCGCCATTGTTCTGACGCCCGCCCCTTCCAGCTTCTTAACCTGCCCGCGGCTGATGTTGGCGACGTTGAACAGGCTGTCTTCTGCCTGCCAGACGCCTGCACAATGATCGCCCCAACGGCAAAGACCGCAATCCGCACAAGGGATGGGACGTGTCGATTGCGGATTGGCCACGAAACCTTCGAGCCGCGCCCGCGCCATGCGGGCATAGGCGGCGTAGCTTGACAGTCGCAAGGTTGCGCGGGTGCCGTCCCCTAACTCGACATGACCGAACTCGGGCGCCACACCCTGAATTTCGGTCAGCAGATCGGAATAGAGCACCAGTTGCAGCACATGCTTGGGGTGCGGACGGCGCTTGAGCTTGGTGTCAGCCACCTCGTAGCTGAACGAGCCGAGCACAGAAGGACGCTCGACGCGCTCCAGAAAATCCGACCAACCACCCCAGTTGCCGGACAGAAAGGCCCCCTGAAACACGACCTCCGGCCCTGCCGCCAGCGCCGCGCGCGTGGTTTCGGCGTTGCGAGCCAAGCCACCCCGCGCGATCTCCACAACACCGCGTCCAGCCGCATTGAGCCGCGCTAGGTGCGCCGCTTCGTGGGCATCGCCTTGTTTCTGCAGCAGCGCGGCGTCCTCGCTGTCCTCTCGTGGCTCTGGCCCGGTTCCGCGCATGTATGCAAGATCGAGGGTCGTTGCGTGCGCACAACCCATGAAGCGCATAAGGTCCGAGGCGGACAAAAAGATGCGACCGTCGAGATCCCTCATTACTGCTCCAACCCTTGTGACGCTCGATCCCCGAGGGAACCGCCTCGACAGACCGGCAGTCCATTAATAGCCTATGATGGTGTCAATTTCTGGCATAGAGGTCGAATGTCTTTCGCCAAGGCTCAGGATCTTCTCCGTCTCGCCCAGATGGCGGCGTCCCGGCGTGGGGGCGTTTGCCTTGAGGACATCTGCACCGAGTTCGGTGTCTCGCACCGGACGGCGCAGCGGATGACCGAGGCGCTGGACGCCACCTTTGCTCATGTCACGACCACGGACGCCGAGGATCGGCGGCGTTACTGGCGGCTCGACGCGCCACCGCCCGAGCGGCTCCAACCGCGACAGGAAACCACCATAGAGGCGCTGGAAATCGCCGCCAGCGCTGCACGCGACCAAGGCCGGCTGCGCCATGCCCGCGCGCTGGAGGATTTGCGCGACAGGTTGCTGGCGCGGCTGACACCCCGCGATGCCACCCGGTCCGAGGCCGATGCCGAGGCCGTGCTAGCTGGTCTGGGTCAGATCATGCGCCCCGGCCCGACCGTCGCCTTGCGTCCCGAGGTGACGGATGCAGTGATCGAAGCACTGCGAGGACCGTTTCGCCTGTGCGTCACCTACGGATCAGTGGACGCCGCACCCCGGGTGATCGAACCGCACGGCCTGCTGCTGGGCCATCGCAGTTATCTCGTGGCGCGTCAGCCCACGCGCGGCGAGACAATCCTGAACTTTCGCATGGACCGCCTCCAGACCGCCGAAGTGCTGGACGAAGGCTTCGCGTTCGCGCCGGGATTCGTTCTGGAGGACTACGCTGCTCAAGCATTCGGGGTCTATCAGGATCCCGCGCAATACGGCGAAGTGATCTGGCGTTTCGCGCCCGCGGCCGCCGAGCGCGCCTCTGAATTCCGCTTTCACCCCACTCAGGTCCTGGAGCCACAAGACGACGGAAGCCTGATCGTCCGGTTTCAGGCGGCAGGCTGGCTCGAGATGGCCTGGCATCTCTACCAGTGGGGCGACAAGGTCGAGGTGGTCGCGCCGGAGGGGCTGCGGGCCTTGGTCGAAGGGCATCGGCGACCGGATTTTGACGCCTTGCCGTGAGCAGCTTTTCAGAGGGCGGGTTTGTGCGATGAAGGATGTTGTCGACCACGCAGCTTTGAAAGCCAAACAGCGCGCCATTCGCGATGGCTTTCCCGAAACCATGGGCCTGCGCGCCCATCGCGCTATCAGCTGGATCGGCCGCGCCGAGGCTTGCGGTGATGACGACGACGCCCGCTTTATCTTCCTCTGGATCGCATTCAACGCGGCCTATGCAGACGAGCGAGAGTTTCAGTCGTTTCCGCAGGGTGAGCGGGCGGCCTTCCTGGATTTCTTCGGGCGGCTGACGGCGCTGGATGCCGAACGCAGGATCTACAAGGCCATCTGGCAACGGTTTCCCGGGCCCGTGCGGCTGCTCATGGAAAACCGCTATGTGTTCAACCCGTTCTGGCAGCACCATAACGGGATCGAAGGCTTCGAGGACTGGGAGGGCCGATTGAGGGGATCGGCCCGCGCATTCATGCAGGCATTCCAGACGGGCCATAGTGCGCGAGTGCTGAGCTTTGTCTTCGACCGGCTCTATGTCCTGCGCAACCAGCTGGTGCATGGCGGCTCTACCTGGAATAGCGGCGTGAACCGCGCGCAGGTGCGCGACGGTGCGGCGATCCTCGGCTTTTTGATGCCGGTCTTCATCGATCTAATGATGGACAATCCTCAGGAGGATTGGGGGCGGCCGTTTTACCCGGTTGTCGATTAAGAGCGGCTTCGATCAATGCCCCGAATTGTCGCCCGCTGCACGTCCGAGCCTGTCCCACATCACGCTGTACTCGGCGAGCGTCTCGGCGACGGCGGCCCCGTCAAGCCATAACCTGAGCTCCTCGGCCGCACACGCCTGGAAACCTCGGCTAGCGACTTGGTTCCATTTGCGCGCCGAACAAGCTCGCAAAGTCTAGGAACGCCTCTGCCTTCAGGGCCAGACGTTGATAGTCGCGCAATTTGGGCCGTGCCGGCGCGCCCATCTACGGAAGGCCTGCAACCCGCCGCAGAAGCCGGCCGGGCTGTCCGACAGGCGTGGCAGACTTGTTTTTCGCTTTAGGCCTCACTGAGGCTTTGCAAACGCGTGATTTGGACAGGTACCGATTTCAGCCTGGGTCTTTGAACCGCGAGGGTTCAGTGGCCGCCAGCTGGCCGCAGCCAATCAGGGGAAGAACCTGAGAAGAACCTGCACAGCCATGCTGGTATTCGGCTGGCTGCTAAGTTCTTGATTTCGTGGTGGGTGATGTAGGGCTCGAACCTACGACCCGCTGATTAAGAGTCAGCTGCTCTACCAACTGAGCTAATCACCCATACGCCACGAAGACGTTGCCTTTCTGCCGGCCGGAACCGCGTCAGGCAGGGGGCGTGTAACAAACGCCCCCTGCCCTGTCCACCCCGTTTGCGCAGAAAAATGCACTCCGGCTAAATGCCTGTGTGCAACTGCGAGAAAACCTCACGCCGTGCGGCGGTTGAGCAGGTGGTAAAGTGCGATCGCACCGAAGGTAGCAGTGCCGATTCCGCCGAGTTCGAAGCCGAAAATCGGCAGTTTCAGATCACCGGCGCCCAGGATCAGCGCGGTCGCAACCGTGATGAGGTTCTTCGGCGCGGAGAAATCGACCTTGTTCTCAACCCAGATCCGGCCCGCCGTCGCAGCGATCAAGCCGAAGACGACGACGGCGAGACCGCCCAGTACTGCGACCGGGATCGTGCCGATCACCGCGCCGAATTTGGGCGAGAAGCCGAGCACCACTGCGATGACACCCGCAGCGACGAAGACCAGAGTCGAATAAACCCGCGTCACCGCCATCACGCCCATGTTTTCGGCATAGGTCGTGACGCCCGTGCCGCCGCCCGACCCGGCGATGATGGTCCCCAGCCCGTCGGCCATGAAGCCGCGCCCGATCAGCGGATCGAGGTTACGGCCGGTCATCACGGCGATGCCCTTGATATGCCCGAGATTCTCCGCGACCAGGATGATCGCGACCGGAGCGATCAGCGCCATCGCCTTGAAATCGAAGACCGGTGCGACGAAATTCGGCAAGCCGAACCAGGACGCGGCGGCAATCTTGCCGAAATCGATTGTCGGAGCGCCGAAGGACGAGGCCGTCGCGGCGTAGACCACATAGGCCGTGAGGCCGCCGATCAGCACCGGCAGCCGCTGCGCCAGCCCGCGCCCGTAAACCGCCACCAGCGCAACCGCGACGACGGTGAACAACGCGATCCACTTCGTATAGGGACTCGCCGAGATCATGTTCATCGCGACCGCGGTCAGGTTGAGACCGATCGCGGCGACAACCGCGCCAGTGACCACCGGCGGCAGCAGCTTCTCGATCCAGTTGGTGCCGACGGCCTGCACGATCAGGCCGATGGCGAAGTAAACTGCGCCACAGGCGATGATGCCGCCAAGCGCCACGCCGATATTCGCGTTGGGGCCAGCCCCGGCATAGCCGGTCGCAGCGATCACCACGCCGATGAAAGCAAAGGAGGAGCCGAGATAGCTCGGCAATTGCCCCCTGGTGATCACGAAGAAGAGCAGCGTCGCGATGCCCGAGAAGAATATCGCGACATTGGGATCAAACCCCATCAGCAGCGGCGCCAGCACTGTCGAGCCAAACATGGCGACGACATGCTGCAACCCGGCGACGATGGTCTGCCCGGTCGGCAGCCGCTCATCCGGCATCACCGCGCCGGTGGTCTTCAATGTCCACTTCGGAAAATAGCCAGCCATGCCTCACGCTCCCCAGCCAAGCCGCGACCATGCTCGCGTCACGAAGCGACATAGAAGGCAAGCGCGCTGCCGCCGCCAAGACGGTGGCGGCGAAATCGCTGTGATTTCAGGGGAAAACCGGCTCTCCCCGGCGTTTCAGGAGGCGATCTGCGTTTGCCGGTGGTGGCTCTGATCACCACGCTGGAAGAGACGATCCGCCGGCAGCGCCATTTCCGGATCAATGTCGGCCCCAGCCCGCGCCCGGGACAAGGTCATCGCCAGCGATGTTTCATCAAGCGCCGGCATGGCGTCGAAGCCAGGCATTACGAAATAGCTCTGCTGGTAATCATCGATGCGATAGAGCGTACGCATCACGCGAACAGCATCGAAGGCGATGCGATTGGGTGACGCGCTCTCGAGCGCGAAGATCGTCTCGCCCGGCGAGGAGGCTATGCCGGCCCCGAAGATGCGCAGGCCGGCCTTGGTCTCGATCAGCCCGAACTCGACGCTGTACCAATAGAGCCGCGCCAGCCGCGCGAGATCGGCGGCATCATGCAGCCGCAAGCCCGCCTCGCCATAGGCCGCGACGAAATCGGCATAGGACCGGTTCATCAACAGCGGCACATGGCCGAAGATGTCATGGAAGATGTCCGGCTCCTCGATATAATCGAACTCCTCCGGCCGCCTGATCCAGAAACCCGCTGGAAAGCGGCGCGCAGCCAGATGGGTGAAGAAGACCCGGTCCGGCACTAGCCCCGGCACGGCCACGACCGTCCATCCGGTTGCAGCTTCGAGCACGCGGTTCAGATCACGAAAATCGGGAATGCCATCGGCAGCGATGCCAAGCGCGGCGAGCCCCTCGAAATATTCGTCGCAGACGCGGCCCCGCAGTAACTCGGCCTGGCGTCGATGCAGCCGCGACCAGGTTTCATGATCAGCCCTTGAATAGGCGTCGAAACGTTGATCGACGACGAAATCCTCCGGTATCTCATGCGGCTTCAAGCCCGAGCGGGAGAACGGATCGGTCGACATGGCGCACCTCCCTTGCATGAAGGATGATGCGCGGAGCCGACGGTCATGTCCTGACCATTTCTTGTTTTTCGACACGTCTATTGGCAGGATATGACCCGCTGAAATGGATTGAGGTCCGATCATGCCCCACGATCGTGTAAACCCGCCTCGGCTCGACGAGACCGATCGGCGGATCCTGCGCGCCCTGCAGCGTAATGGCCGGATCACCAACGCAGCTCTGTCCGAAGAGATCGGCATGGCAGCCTCGCCCTGCCTGCGCAGGCTCAAAGCGCTGGAGGAGGACGGCATCATCACCGGCTACCGCGCGGAACTGGACCGCCGCGCCCTCGGCCACGGCGTCGAAGCCTATGCCCTCGTCAAGCTCTCGCAATCCGACCCCGACTGGCGGACCCGACTGGTCGCGAAGCTCAAATCCTTCGAGGAGGTGATCTCCTGCCAGGCCATGACCGGCGAATGCGATCTGCTCGTGCATATCGTCGCGGACGATATCGAGGCCTATGGCGAATTCGCGATGCAGCGCCTGCTGACGCTACCGGGTGTCGCGGACATGCGCTCCTCCTTCGTGCTGGCGACGATCAAGGCGGACGAGGGCTGGCCGGTGTGAGACCTGCGGACGTCTCGCCCGGGTCGTGCTATTCTGCGACCCTATGCCCGCCGCGCGACCGCGGCCAAGCGGAGCGTGATGGGGAGGCCTGGCTCATGGCCGCATCCAGTACCTTTGGAGATTTCGAGCATAGAGGCTGGGGCACCGCGACGGTCGCGCTCGCCTATCATCGCAACCTTGGCGAAGTGACGTCGGGCTGCGTCCCCGAACTGATCCGCGCCGCCGAACTGAGGTCTGGAGACAGGGTTCTCGATGTCGCCTGTGGCGTCGGCTATGTGGCGGCCGCCGCGCGTGACCATGGCGCAGACGCCGTCGGCCTGGACTTTTCCGCGGTCCAGATTCGGTTGGCGCAGCAGACCTATCCGGAAATCCGCTTTGTAGAGGGCAATGCCGAGGCGCTTCCCTTTGCCGATGGTGAGTTCGATGCCGTCCTCAACGCCTTTGGATTGCCTCACCTGCCCGATCCGGACAAGGCGCTCGCCGAGGCCTGCCGCACTCTCAAACCCGCCGGGCGTTTCGCCTATGCCTCGTGGTGCGACGCGACGAAGTGCATCGGTTTCTCGATGGTCTATGACGCCATTCAGGCCCATGGCTCACTGGATGTGGGACTGCCTCCCGGCCCCAACTTCTTCAGCTACGGCGAACCGGGCTTCGCAGCGCAGTTGCTCGCCCGAGCCGGCTTCGTGAATATATCGACAACGGAAGTCCCGCTGATCTGGCGCGTCTCATCTCCTGACGCGATCATCGACGCCATTTCATCCGGCACGGTCCGCGCGGCAGCTGTCCTGCGCCGGCAGCGTCCGGAGAACCTGGCCAGGATCAAGGAATATCTGCGCGAACGGGTTTCTGCATACGAGCGCAACGGCATCTATGCCGTGCCGTCGCCGGCCCTGGTCGCCAGAGGTAGCAAGCCCGGCTGACGCGGCATCCCCGGCCTCGTCGCAAACCGCCGGAATATCACTTTACCGCAAGCCCCCGGGACGAACTCATCGCCTCGCCCCGGGGGCCGCAATTGAAGGGTGGCAGCTACTCCGCAGCTGCCTGCGCATGCACGCGCGCACCACGCGCGATCAGCTTGTTGAGCGCCGAGAGATAGGCCTTGGCCGAAGCAACCAGAGTGTCGGGGTCGGCGCCGCGGCCAGTGACAGACGCACCACCTTCGGAGAGCCTGACAGAAACCTCGGCCTGCGCATCGGTCCCCTCTGTCACGGCATGGACGTCATAGAGCTCCAGATGGGCCTCGTGCGGCACGATCGCCTTGATCGCCTTGAAGACCGCATCGATCGGCCCGTTGCCTTCGGCTTCCTCGGCAACGACGCGCCCTTCGACATCCAGCTTCATCATGGCCCGCTGCGGGCCACGCGTGCCGGCGATCACCGTCAGCGAGACCAGCTTCACGCGGTCATGGGCGGTTGCGATGTTCTCATCGACCAGCGCTTCGATATCCTCGTCATAGACGTGCTTCTTGCGATCGGCCAAGGCCTTGAACCGGGTGAAGGCGTCCTCCAGCTGGTTGTCGCCGAGATCGTAGCCCATGTCCTTCAGCTTGGAGCGGAAGGCGGCGCGCCCCGAATGCTTGCCCATCACCAGTGAGGTCTTGGTCACGCCGACCGAGGCGGGCGTCATGATCTCATAGGTCTGCTGGTGCTTCAGCATGCCGTCCTGGTGAATGCCGCTCTCGTGGGCGAAGGCGTTCCGACCGACGATCGCCTTGTTGTACTGAACCGGGAAGGAGCAGGCGGTGGAAACCGCCTTCGACGCGCGCATCAGCATGGCCGACTCGATGCCGGTATCGTAGGGCAGCACATCGCCACGGACCCGCAGCGCCATCACCACCTCTTCCAGCGCCGCGTTGCCCGCGCGCTCGCCGATGCCGTTGATCGTGCATTCGACCTGCCGCGCGCCGCCCTCGATGCCGGCCAGCGAGTTGGCGACAGCCAGACCGAGATCGTTATGGCAGTGCACCGAGAAGATCGCCTTGTCGGCATTCGGCACGCGCTCGCGGATCGAGCTGAACATGGTGCGATACTCATCCGGCGTCGCGTAGCCGACGGTATCGGGCAGGTTGATCGTCGTCGCCCCCGCCTTGATCGCGGTCTCGACTGCCCGGCAGAGATACTCGATCGGCGTGCGCGTCGCATCCATCGCCGACCACTCGACATCCTCGACCAGGTTGCGCGCCTGGGCGACGGTCCTGGTGATGATCTCCAGAACCTCATCCTCGGTCTTGCGCATCTGATGCTGCAAATGGATCGGCGAGGTCGAAACGAAGGTATGGATGCGCGGCTTCACCGCGTGGCGTACGGCTTCGCCTGCCCGAGCGATATCGGCGCTGATGGCCCGCGCCAGCCCGGCGACGGTCGCACGCTTGATCCGCTTGGCGATTTCCGAGACAGCCTCGAAATCGCCGTCGGACGCGATCGGGAATCCGGCCTCGATGATGTCGACACCCATGGCGTCCAGCACATCCGCGACTTCCAGCTTCTCCTCGAAGGTCATGGTGGCGCCGGGGCATTGTTCACCGTCACGCAGGGTGGTGTCGAAGATCAGCACCCGGTCCTTGGACGAGGCGGTCTGGGAAGCGTTGGTCATGGTCGTGATCCTGAAATGGGTCGCGCCGCGGTCGTTCAGATGGGCGCTTTAGGTCTGGAAGGCGGTTCTCGTCACTCCCCTGAGCGCCCAGGCATGCATGCCCGGCCGGCCCTCAGGGGCGGCTAAGGAGAAGAAGCTGACCAAGGCCAAGCGGAGCGCGCATGCCGGCCGTCCGCGCAACGGCGCGGCTCAGGATCCAGGCATGGGTGGCAGATGCGGCCACGGGCGTTCCTCTTTCGACTGGACACGATGTAACCGAAAGCACCCGCAATGCGCAAGCATGTGACGCATGCGAAGTTTGCGGCGTCATCTCGGGCGCAGACTCATTATCCTGCCCGAGCCGCCGCGGCTGGCGCGGTCAATGTTGTCCGCGGCCTGCGAATCGCATTCGATCGTCGGGCAGGCTGGGGAGAAATATCCGATGATGCGCTACGACCGCCGCACGATCGGTCTTGCGGTCGGGCTGACTTTCCTTGCCGGATATGTCGATGCGCTCGGCTTCATCAGCCTTGGCGGTTTCTTCGTGTCCTTCATGACCGGAAACACGACGCGGCTCGGAATTGAGCTCGCCAACGGCCATCTCGGCGGCATCGCGCTGGCAGGTGGTATCATCATGCTCTTCGTTGGCGGCGTCGTGCTCGGTTCGCTCGTCGGGCATTTCGCCCGGGCGAAACGTCATGCCGCCGTGCTGGCGTCCCTGACGATCTGCCTCTTCATCGCTGCATTGTCGGGCAGGCTGGGAGAGGCCGGCATCAGCATCGCCCTGCTCGCCATCGCCATGGGCATGGAGAACTCGGTCTTCCAGCGCGACGGCGAAGTCACGATCGGACTGACCTACATGACCGGCACGTTGGTGAAGATGGGACAACGCCTTGCCGGCGCCCTGCTAGGCGGCTCGCGCCTCGCCTGGCTGCGCCATTTCACGCTCTGGCTCGGGCTGCTGAGTGGAGCGGTTGCCGGCGCTCTCGCCCATAACATGATCGGGCTCGACGCAATCTGGCTGGCGGCCGCCTTCTCGGCGCTCCTGACCCTGACGGCCTCCCGCCTCTTGCTGACGGACTGAACCGCGAGCGGAGGCGATTGGAACGGCGCGGGGAATCGGTCATTGTCCCGGCCATTCGCCAGCCGGAGCCTGCATGCGATGCGCGCCACTTCCTTCTTGATCCCCGCCTTCGCCAGCTTCCTGCTCGCCGCCTGCCAGACAGCCGGACCACCGCCCGCCCCGGCGCCGGAGCAGGCAGCCCCTGGCGTGACGCCCAGCACCTTCCGCATGCCGAGTGGATCGGGCTGCTCGGGCGAGGTCGAACGTTTCCAGGCAGTGATGGATAACGACCTTGCGACCGGCCACACCACCAAGGGCGTGCACAGCCGCGTCAGTGCCGAGATTGCCAACGCCCGTTCGACCTGCGCAGCGGGCAATGACGCTGGCGCGATCTCCCAGGTGCGCGCCACCAAGTCACGGTTCGGTTATCCGTAAGGCTCGTCAGCATCACGCATCGTGGTCGGGCTTATCCCGGCCACGACGACTTCCGTCCAACCGTCACCCTTCGCCCCGGCGGTTCAAGACGGGGCCGGCCTGTGCGAGGCCGCTGTGACAGGGAGAGCCTGCGCTTCTACGCCGCCAGGCCTCGCTTCTCCAGCAGGGCATCCGGCGTGGGCAGCCTGCCCCTGAAGAGCGTGTAGGCCTCTGCCGGATCACGCGTATCGCCCGCCGAATAGATGAATCGCTTCAGCTTGCCGGCGACATCGGCGGCGAAGACGTTTCCAGCCTCGATGAAGGCGTTGAAAGCGTCGGCATCCATCACCTCTGACCAGAGATAGCTGTAATAGCCGGCCGAATAGCCGTCGCCCGAGAAGACATGGGTGAAATGCGGCGTGCGATGGCGCATGATGATCTCGGCTGGCATGCCGATCCGCTTCAATTCTGCCGCCTCGAAGGCAAGCGGATCGACCGCTGCCGGATCCTTCAGCGAATGGAAGGCGAGGTCGACCAGCGCGGACGAGGTGTATTCCACCGTCGCAAAGCCCTGGTTGAAGGTCTGCGCCTTCTTGATCTTGTCGATCAGCGCCTCGGGGATCGGCTCGCCGGTCTCGGCATGCAGGCAATAGGCCTGCATAACCTCCCGTGTCAGGAACCAGTGCTCGTAGAGCTGGGAGGGCAACTCGACGAAATCGCGCGACACCGAGGTGCCGGCGAGCGAGCCATATGTCACGTCGGACAAGAGCCCATGCAGGGCATGGCCGAACTCGTGGAACAGGGTACGCGCATCGTCGATCGAAAGCAGCGCCGGCTTGCCGGCCGCGGGCTTCGCGAAATTGCAGACATTGACGATGATCGGCCGAACCTCGCCCCCGAGCTTGCGCTGGCCGCGATAGGCACTCATCCAGGCACCCGAACGTTTCGATGCGCGGGCGAAATAATCACCGAGGAAGAGCCCGATATGCCGGCCGCCCGCCTCGCGGACCTCGAAGACGCGGACATCGGGATGATAGCCCGTAAGATCGCGCTTCTCCTCGAAGGTCAGGCCGAAGAGCTTGCCCGCGGTGTCGAAGGCCGCAGCAATGATGCGGTCGAGCTGGAGATAGGGCTTCAGCACCGCCTCATCGAGCGCATAGGTCTTCTGGCGCACCTTCTCGGCATAGTGGCGCCAGTCCCACGGTCGGATCGGGCCATTCTCGCCCTCCTCCTGCGCGAGCAGGGCAAGGTCAGCCGCTTCCTTCGCGGCCCGCGCCTTGGCCGGCTTCCAGACCAGTTCGAGCAGTCCCCGGACGTTTTCCGGCGTCTTGGCCATGGAATCGTCGAGCTTGAAATGCGCGAAGGTCTCGAAGCCGAGCAGTTTTGCCTTCTCGGCACGCAACGCCACCATCTCCGCGACGATGGCGCGGTTATCCGTCCCGCCGCCATTCTCTCCGCGCTTGCTCCAGGCCACGAAGGCCTCCTCGCGGAGCTCGCGGCGGGTAGAGAAAGTCAGGAAGGGCTCGATGATCGATCGTGACAGTGTAACCGCGTGCTTGCCTTCGTGGCCCCGGTCGCCAGCTGCATGGGCCATCGCCGCCCGCAGGAAGGGCGGCACGCCCGCGAGCTTGGCCTCGTCATCGAGGACAAGCGCATAGGAGGCCTCGTCCTTGAGCACGTTCTGGCTGAACTGCGTGCCGAGCCCCGCCAGCCGCTCGTTGATCGCCGCAAGGCGTTTCTTTTCCTCGGGGCCAAGCTGCGCGCCCGAGCGGACGAAGCCGCGATAGGTCCGCTCAAGCAGGCGCTTCTGTTCAGCATCCAGTCCCAAATTCTCGCGCTTCGCGAAGACCGCATCGACGCGGGCGAACAGGGCCGGGTCCATCATGATTGCCGACCAGTGCCGCGAGGTGACCGGTGAGATCTCGCGTTCGATCGCCTGCAGCGCCTCGTTCGTGTCAGCGCCGGCAAGATTGTAGAAGACACCGCCGACACGGCTGAGCGCACGGCCCGACCGTTCCAGAGCTTCGATCACGTTGGCGAAATCGGGCTCTGACTGATCGCCGGAAATCGTGGCGATCTCCGCCTTGTGCTTGGCCAGAGCCGCCTCGAAAGCCGGCGTGATGTGTTCAGGCTTGATTACCGCGAAGGGCGGCAGGCCGAAGGGTGTCTCCCAGACGGCGGCGAAGGGATTGTCTGCGGGTAGCGGCAAGGCTTCTGGCGCGGTCATCTCGTTCCGTTCCGGAAAAACAGAGGAAGGTCAGTCTCGAGCGTAGATATGGGCGAGGTAGCGCCGCATGAAGGGCGGCATGTCGAGATGGTCGCTCTCGGCAAGATTACGCACGATCACGATGTCGGAGAGTTCCGGCTCCGCTTGCTGCTTGATGCGTGACAGCATGATCTCGCGCGCCTCCTCGGCCGACCAGGACAACGCAACCGGCCGCATGAAAGCGACGCGGCCCGTCATGATCACCGCCGTCCAGCCTTCGGCTACCTCGATCTCGCTCAGGGCCAGCCCGGTCTCCTCGCAGAGTTCGCGCGTAACGCTGCCGGCGAGGTCGAGCGTGCCGTCGTCCCTGAGATCTTCGCGATCAGGCGTGCCGGCGGCAAAATAGACTTTGCCCGCATTGGCGGTGTGGTCGCCCATCACGCCGCAGAGAAAGGCGCCATCCGCCGCCCGCAGGGCCGCCATCGCATAACCGTTGCGAACCACCGGGCCGGGATGGCCAAGATCGCGCCAGGTCATGAAGGCGGCATAGTCGGTCTCGAAATAGCGCGCGCTGAACACGCCATCCACGATCGCGCCGTGATGCTGCAGCATGATCCGGCCATTGAACATCGCCGGCTTGCCCGCGCTGATCCTGGCCCAATGCGCAGCAATCGCACTCTGGTTCTCCCGCTCGAAGCCCCAGTCATGCGGCTCGACCACCGCCTCGACCCGCGCGAGCGGAACGATCGTTCCGTCGATAACACCATTCATCATTCGGTCCCGCTCACAGCAGCACGCCCTCGCTCACCAACACAGCTTCGCCGCCAATGCTGGCCGAAACGAGTCCACCGCGCTCGACCCGCAGGGTGAGTGCGATCTGCGAGGGGCGTCCCATCTCGTACCCTTGCTCGATGACGAGGCGGTGCTCGCCATCGCCAGGACGATCGAAGGCCATCACGGCGGCGGCAAAGGCGGCGGCTGCGCCACCGGTCGCGGGGTCTTCCCCGATGCCCATCCCCGGCGCGAACATGCGGGCATGGAAATGATGGCCCACATCGCGGGTCTGCCGGCAATAGGCGAAGGCGTTGGGATGCTCGGCCGGCTTCATCACCGTATTCCACCGCATCATGTCGAGCGTGATGCGGCCCATGGCCTCAAGGCTCGCCACGGGAACCAGGGTGAAGTCGACGCCACCGGAGAATACGCCAGGCTCATGAGCATCGAAGCCGATCTCGGCTGGATCGAGCCCAAGAGCGCCGGCAATCTCCGCCACGGCTGCCGCTTCTCCGATCCGCTCCGGCAATCGCGGCAAGGTGAAGGTCGCCCTGCCCCGATCATTCCCGACCGAGACGTCGCAGGAGACCGCGCCAATCCGCTCCTCCAGGACGAGCTTGTCGCTCGCCCTGCCCGCCTGGGCGTCGTGGAGAGCGAGCAGGACGGCGGTGCCGACGGTCGGATGGCCAGCGAACGGCAATTCCCGGCCCGGTGTAAAGATCCGGATCGCCGCACTGTTGGCCGAGTGGGCGGGCGGCGCGACGAAAACCGTCTCGGACAGGTTGAATTCGCGCGTGATCGCCTGCATCGCCTCGGTGTCGAGCCCCTCCGAGTCCAGCACCACCGCCAAAGGGTTGCCGGCGTGACGTGCCCGGGTGAAGACATCGAGCGTGACGAAGCGGCGTTTCACGGCAACCCTCCCTTGGTGGCAGGCACGACCAGATCGATGGTCAGCGGGCAATGATCCGACGCCTTCGGCCTGTCCCAGCCGACGCGCGGATAGCGGTCGCTGCAGGTCGCCAGCCGCGCCATCGAACGATCGGGCTCACGCGGGTCGAGCGGCACGCGATAGGGCAAACCTCGCCGGATCATCTGCATGGCCGGTCTCGGGTTCGCGGCCGCCAGCGTCGGCGACAGCAGGATGTGATCGAGCGGCATATGGCTATCGATCAGCCGCTGCTCGGCCTCCGACCAGTAGCGCCTGAAATGCGTCCAGCGCTCATGCTGGGGCAGATGCACCATCGGATCGACAGCGAAATCCTCGAGCAGTGGCTCGATGCCGCTATCACCTTCGTCAACCAGCTCGCCCAGTGGGCCAAGGCCATGGCGGTAGCCGTTGAGATCACCCAGCACGATCCAGTTGGCCTCGCGCCACGACGCGCCGAACCAGGTCTTGACGATGTGCTTGACGGCCAGGGCCTCCGCCCGTCTGATCGGCAGGGTCTCCTGCCGGCCATCGTCGCGGCCATTGTTCATCGACTTGAAATGGCACCCGAACAGCGTCAGGGAGCGGTCCCCGAAGCGCAGCTCGGCGGCGAGGCAATCTCGGGCAAAGACCCTGTCGCCCGGCCTGATGCCGAAACGCGCGAGCGAAGGATCATAGGCTCCGGCCTGGCCGAAACTGATCTCCTTGTGCGAGACGACACGGACCGCCTGCGGCGCCAGCAGATCGCGCCGGGCGCCAAAGCCGATATCGATGTCGCGCCTGTCATTGCCGTCGATCAAGGCGAAATGGCCGTAGCGGTAATCGGCGATGCGATGGACGTAATTGGCAAAGAACGCCTGCAGGCTGGCGAGCGAGTCCACTTCCTGCAGCATCCAGATATCGGCCTGCGCCTCGGCGATGGCGAGTGCCGTCATCTGCCGCTTGTCGTCCTCAAGCGCCACCGCGAGCGAGCGCTCGACGGCATCGCGCTGATCGGCGCGCGGAAAATGAAAGAGCGACATCGCTGCGGCAGTGTCGATGCGTCCGCCATTCTCGAAGCGGTGGCGCGTCAGCAGGTTTTCGACATTGAAGGTGCCGACGCGCAGTTTCATCGCGTTCAGCCTGCGGCTCAGATCGCTTCGGGCGTGAAGAGCTGCGAAGGCGTCACGAACTCGTCCTGCGCGGCGACCGTCAGGATTTCGCGCGAGCCGGCCTCCTTCGTCCGCTTCAACAGGCCGTAGATCGAGGACGAGGCCTTGCTGAGGGCAGCGGCAGCCGATCCCTCGCGCATATAGTGGACAAAGAAGAGTGCGGCGATCGCGTCACCCGCACCGTTGACGCTGATATCGATCTTCGGCGTGCGCACCCGGAAGGCGCCCTTGGCGTCGGCCGCCATCAGGTCGATCGCATCCGCCGGCGTTTCTTCCGTGACCAGCGACGTCACCAGCACGACCTTCGGGCCGGCATCGCGCAGCGTTTCGACGGCGCGGTGCGCGTCAGCAATCGTCTTGACCTCGATATCGGTCAGGAGTTCGAGCTCGAACTGGTTCGGCGTGACGATATCTGCGGCCGGCACCGCCTGTTCGCGCATGAACTCGGGAATGCCCGGCCGCACGAAAATACCGCGCCCGACATCGCCGATCACCGGATCGCAGCAATAGAGCGCATCGGGATTGGCCGCGCGGACACGTTCGACGGCAGACAGGATGGCGTGGCCGATATCTGCCGATCCCATATAGCCGGAAAGCACGCCGTCACAGCCCGGCAGCACGCCACGTTCGGCAATGCCTTCCATCACCTCGTCGATCATGCCGCCCTCGAAGACCCGACCTTTCCAGTCCCCGTAGCCCGTGTGATTCGAGAACTGCACGGTATGGATCGGCCAGACCTCGACCCCGAGCCGCTGCATCGGGAAAACGGCGGAGGCATTGCCGACATGGCCAAAAGCGACATGGGACTGGATCGAGAGGATGTTCATGGCGCGCAGCACAAGCCTTCAACGAAACGACGCGGCGAACCTAGCGGTTGCCGCGCCGGGCGCAAATCGAAAGCGTTGATGCAGGCGATGACAAACGGAGATCAGGCAGAGCCGAGGCGCATCACGCTGGCCGTGTCGGTGAACTGCGTCAGGCTTCGCACCTTGCCGTCCTCCACGGTGATCAGATCGACCGCCTCTAAGCTCTGGGTACGACCGGTCGGCACATGGGTGACATCGGCGCTCCAGTGAAACGAGGCGCGAGCGCCTTCGACGAGCAGCCCCAGCGCCCTGAACTTCGAAAAGGCGAACGTGCCGATCAGTCCGGCCATCTGCTCCCGAACCGCAGCACAGCCCGTTAGGGGGCTGCACATTGGCCCGAGATCCTCCGCTCCCATGAAATGGAACCGGCAATCAGGATGGAAGAAGGTCATCACTCCATCAAGATCCCCCTGCACGCGCGCCTCATAGGCGCTCAGGAGCAAGGTCTCGATCGCAGCGCGCTCGGTCATCTCGGCTCTCCCAACGGAAGAGCCGAGTTTGACCGGCCTGCAGAAAGGAGTCGAGAGACTACGATCCGGCAGCGGCCTTCTTCGCGAAGCTGTCGATGAAGGTCTTGTTCAGGTCGACATTCGAGGTCGCAAGCTCAGGATCGAGCAGTTTCAGCGAGTCATACATGCTCTTCATCGCATCCGGCGTGGAAATGCCGGTGCGGGAATAGCTTTCCTGCGAATTCTTGACGGCGCGCAGATAGAGCGGCTTGTCCCCGAGATGGTACTCGGCGGGGACGAGATCGGCGACATCCTCGGGCTTGGCCGTCTCCAGCCATTTCAGGGACTTGACCAGCGCGTTTACGAGTTTCTGCGTCGTGACCGGGTTCTTCTCGGCGAAATCATTCTTGAGATAGAGCACCGCAGCAGGGTTTGAGCCGCCGAACAGCGCCTTGGTACCGGCCTCGGTGCGGGTGTCGATCAGCGCCACGACATCGCCATCCGCTTCGAGCTTCGAGGTCACGGGATCGAGATGCGAGATGATGTCGACCTGGCCCTGCTTGATCGCGGCAACGGCGCTGGCGCCGGCGCCGACACCGATGATCGGCGCGTCGGTCGCCTTCAGGCCGGCCTTGACCATGGCATATTGCGCGGTCAGCGAGGTGGAGGAGCCGGGCGCGGTGACGCCGATCTTCAAGCCCTTGAAATCGGCTGCGGATTTGACCTTGTCGGCCAGCTCCTTGCGCACGGCGATGGTGATCGCCGGGAAACGCCCGAGCTCAACCACGGCGCGGATATCCTGGCCCTTGGCCTGCATCCGGATGGTATGCTCATAGGCGCCGGTCACGACATCGACCGAGCCGCCGACGAGGGCCTGCAACGACTTCGCGCCACCGCCGAAATCGTTGATCGTGACGTCGAGCCCCTGCTCCTTGAAGAAGCCCTTCTTCTCGGCGACCGTCAGCGGAAGATAATAGAGCAGTTGCTTGCCGCCCACGCCGAGCGTGACGTTCGGCTTCTCGGCCGTCTGGGCCTGTGCGCCAAACGGCACGAAGCCGAGAGAGGTGGACAAGGCGAGCGCGGCAAGCGCGCCGCGACGGGTGAAGCTCATCGAATTTCCTCCTTATGGGATCGGTTTGCGCTTCTGAACTGGCGCTGTCGGCTCCGACGATAGGCGAGATTGCACGGCACGGGCAACCTCGCCTCCCCGATCAGCCCGAGGTCCGGAGCGGAACTTTCGTCTGGGTCTCCCAAGCCCAACCCCGGTGAGCCCACGTCGCTACAGCGCCCCCTCATCCAGGAAGGACGCAACGCCCTGCCTGGTCCGGTTGACGACGAGGCGTGTCACATCCGGGCGGGAATAGTGCCCGGCCTGATCGAAATTCTGGCGCTCGCGCCGGACCTCGCGATGATCGAGCGTCGCAACGAGAAGCTCCTCTCGCCCCGTCACGGGCTCGATCACCCATTTGCCGTCCGGGCCGGCAATGCCGGAGCCGCCATCAGCCAGGATCTCGGGGCAGGTTTCCAGCATGGCAGCGGCAGGGCTGCCGGCCGGCACGTCCTGCTTGCGCATCAGTCCCGAGACCGCCAGGACGTAGTTGCGTCCCTCGCGCGCCAGGAAGCAGGTCGTGTCGACCGTGTTGCGCAGATTTCCCGGCCAGAGCGCCACATGCAGGTTCTCACCCTGCGCATACAGCGCTGCTCGCGACAGCGGCATCCAGTTCTCGAAACAGTTCAGCCCGCCAACCGTGAAGGCCCCGACACGGTGCACCTGAAGGCCATGTCCGTCGCCCGGCGCCCAGCTCAGCCTCTCTTCATAGGTCGGCATCAGCTTGCGATGCACCGACGCGATCTTGCCGTCCGGGCCGATATGCACGCGGGAGCAATAGACGCTGTGCCCGCCGCGATCTGCCGGCCGCTCGATGATGCCGAGCATGACCGCGATGCCGCCGCGCTGCGCCGCTGCGCAGACCGGAGCCAGATGACCGGCCTCGATCTGAACGGCCTGGTCCAGATAATGCGCGTGAATCTCCTTCTGCAGCGACGATTCAAAGCGCGCCCCGTCAGTATGTTCGATCCAGAAGGGATAGCCCGGCACCAACGCCTCCCCGAACGCGACGAAGCCGCATCCAGCCGCGGCAGCGCGCGCGATCCAGTCGACCACCTTTCCGAGTGTGGCATCGCGATCGAGCCATATCGGAGCGATCTGGGCCAGGCCCACGGTCAATGTGTCTGATACGGCGGTCATCGAGCCCCATCCTTGGTCTTGAGTGTGTTGCAGTGGCCGGGTTAAGGACGTGGATACGATCAGTCCAATTAATTCGGGGAATACCCATCGATCATGCCACCTAATGTCACTCTGGTGCAGCTGCGTTGTTTCGCCGGCGTCGTCGAACATGGCGGCTTCACGGTGGCAGCCGACAGCCTCTGCCTGTCGCAGTCAGCCGTGAGCCAGGCGGTCGCGGGACTGGAACGGGCGTTGGACGCCGCCTTGCTGCTGCGCGGCCGCGACGGAGTGGTGCTGACGGCGGCCGGCGAAGCGGCACTTGTCGAGACGCGTGCGGTACTCGCGGCCGTCGAAAGGCTCGGCGTTTGCAGCGGACTTGCCGGCAAGTTGAGCGGCACCTTGCGGATCGGCGTCGTGCAGAGCGCAGCCATCCGGCTGCTGCCCACATGGCTGCGGCGCCTGCGCACCGAGCATCCCGGCATTACGGTGAGCTTGTACGAAGGGACCGACCCGGAGGTCACCGCCTGGATCCAGGCCGGCGTGGTCGAAATCGGCATCACCAGCCGCACCCATCCCGAACTGGCAGCCCGCCCGGTCTATTCCGACGATTACCTCGTGGTTGTCCCTGCCGACCACGAGCTTGCCTCCCGGGCCTCGCTCCCCCTCGCTGCCCTGGACGGGCAACGCATGCTGCTCTCGGGAGGCGGCTGCGAAACGCTCATCCAGGAACTCCTGACGGCAGCAGCCAGCCATCCCGAGATCGCCTGCCTCGTGCGCGACAACGCGACCCTGCTCAGCATGGTGCGTGAAGGGCTCGGCCTGACGATCATGCCCGAGCTTGCCCTCGACGACAGCCGCGGCGTCGTCGCGATCCCCCTCCGCCCGAATCTCCGACGCACCTTGCACGCCGTATCGCTGCCGGCGGAGACGCTTCGCCCGGTCGCGACAGCCTTCCTGGCCCTGATTGAAAACAGCGCCGCTGCCGGGCTCAAGGCTCGTCAGCAGCGCCCCGAAACAGCAAGCGCGGGGTGAGCCGGCCTTATGTCGTCGTGGTCGCGCTCTGTCCGGGCCGCCAGACCAGCAGGCGCTTCTCGACGAAGGTGACAAGCGAATCGATCACGATCACGAAGAGCGCCAGGATCAGCATGCCGGAGAACACGCCGGTGACATCGAAGACGCTCTCAGCCTCATGGATCTTGTAGCCGAGGCCAGCCGACGAGCCGAGATATTCGCCGACGACCGCACCGACCAGCGCAAAGCCGACAGAGGTGTGCAGCGAGGAGAACATCCAGGTCAGGGCCGACGGCCAGTAGACATGGCGGAAGAGCTGGCGTTCGTTCATGCCGAGCATGCGGGCATTGGCGAGCACCGTCGGCGAGACCTCGCGAACGCCCTGGTAGACATTGAAGAAGACGATGAAGAAGACCAGCGTGAAGCCGAGCGCCACCTTCGACCAGATACCGAGGCCGAACCAGAGCGCGAAGATCGGCGCCAGCACCACGCGCGGCAACGCATTGGCCGCCTTGATATAGGGGTCGAACACCGCCGCCATCAGTTGCCGGCGCGCGAAGGTGAAGCCGAAGAAGATGCCCGCCGCCGAGCCGATGACGAAGGCGAGCACGGTCTCGGTCAGCGTGATGCCGAGATGGAAATAGATGTCGCCGCCAGTGAGCTGGGTCCAGGTTCGACCGAGGACCTGCAGCGGCGTCGAGAAGAAGAACTGGATCGTCTTGGTGTCGCCGAGCAGCGGATAGACGGTGAAGACGTGCCAGATCAGCAGGAACACGACCGCAACGAGAATCTGCAGTGCAAGGAGCGTCAGGCGGTTCACGAGGCGTCTCCCTGCACCAGTTCCTTGCCTTCGCCCATGGCGTAAGCCTTCTGCACCTCGACGCGCAGCGACGACCAGATGTCGCGATGGATCTCGTGGAAGGCCTTTTCCAGCCGAATCTCGGCGATGTCGCGCGGGCGCGGCAGGGTGACCCTGTAATCGGCGACGATTCCGGCGGCCGGCCCCGCCGACATCACTACGACGCGGTCGGAGAGCGCGATCGCCTCTTCGAGATCATGCGTGACGAAGATCAAGGCCTTTCGATCCTTCGACCAGAGATCCAGCAGCAGGTTGCCCATGATCTGCCGGGTCTGCGCGTCGAGCGGCCCGAACGGCTCGTCCATCAGCAGGATTTCGGGATTGCGGATCAGCATCTGCGCGAGGCTGACGCGCTTGCGCTGACCACCCGAGAGCATATGCGGATACCGATCGACGAAGGCACGCAGGCCGACACGGCCGAGCCAGTCCCGGGCACGGGCATCGGCCTCCGCGGCCGGCACACCCATCGGCTCCAGCGCCACGGCGACATTCTGCAGCGCCGTCTTCCACGGCATTAGCGCATCCTGCTGGAAGAGATAGCCCGCGCGCACGTTCAGCCCCGAGAGCGGCTTGCCGAATATTCCGACCTTGCCGGCAGACGGGGTCAGCAGCCCAGCCGCAGCATTGAGCAAGGTCGACTTTCCGCAGCCGGTCGGCCCTACGACCGAGACGAACTCCCCGGCCGAGACGGTGAGATCGATGCCGGTCACCGCCTTGTAGCGATGCCCGCCTGCAAGCTGGAAGGTGATGTCGATGCCGCTGAGATTGACAGCTGGTGCGGTATCCGCCCCGGGCACGCCAGCGGGGCCCGCACCAGTGTGCAGGCGGTCTTGAAGCTCCATAAAGCGTTCCCCAACGGCCTGCTGCGCCAAGCGCACTGGCCGAATATCGCGTTCGTTTGGCGAAACTCTAGGTGATCGCCTCCGGAAGGCAACCCAACCTTGGTCTTGCCCGGCAGATTCGCCGCAGCGCGCAGCTGTTGCATCCGCGGCCCGGGACAGCGATAAGCCAGCGCCTTGGCCTGAAAGATCTCGACCCTCATGCAGCAACTCGAAAGCCTGATGCAGGGACTCGTCGAGTTCATGCGCACCAACCAGCAATGGGCGATCCCGATCGTCTTTCTGGTGGCCTTCGCCGAATGTGTCGCGGTGCTGTCCTGGCTCGTACCCGCCACGGTGTTCTTCACCGCCTTCGGCGCGGCGGCGGGAGCCTCTGGTCTAGACCTGGTTCCGCTGGCTTTCGCGGCCTCGCTCGGCGCGGGCTGCGGCTTCTGGATCTCCTACTGGGCTGGCATCGTGCTCGGCCCGCGCATCGGAGAAACCTGGCCGCTCAAGAACAACCCGGAACTGCTCGAGAAGGGACATGCCTTCTTCGAGAAATGGGGCATCTTCAGCATTCTCATCGGCCACTTCTTCGGCCCGCTGCGGGCGGTCATCGGCATTGTCGCCGGCATCGTGAAGATGCCGTTCCTGCCGTTCCAGCTCGCCAACTGGGCCGCGTCTTTCGCATGGGGCTTTGGCCTGCTCTATGGTGCCGGACGGCTGGCCGAGTTCGTGACGCGCTGATCCCGAAAACCGTCCAAACACTGAACGGCGCATTCAGGGCGGGTTCAGGCCAGAAGGCGCGAATTGACGGCGTTGCGTCGCGATATCGCCACTCACCAGTGCGAATCTGACGCGGCACGCCGAACGGCTCCAGGCTGCCGGCGTTGTCGAGGCGGGCGACCCGGCGCCTGTCCGATGCTACCCTCCCGGGGCAGGACTATGGAGTCCAACCATGAGCCTTTCGCGCATCATCTCGCCGATCGTCGCCCTCGCGCTGACCGCCGGCTTCGCCTTCGCACAACAGCCCGCCACGCAGCCGAGTGCTCCCGCACGTGCCCCGGCCCCAGTCGCGACGCCCGCAGCGCCCGCCGCTGGCACTGCCGCCAAGCCCGCCCAGCCCGCAGCCGCCGCTCAGGTCAAGAAGATCAACATCAACACCGCGACCGCCGCCGAACTCGACAGTCTCAAGGGCATCGGCGAAGCGCGCTCCAAGAAAATCATCGAGGAGCGCTCCAAGGCGAAGTTCAAAGATTTCAATGATCTCGTGAAGCGCAGCGTCCTGCCCTCGAATGTCGAATCCGACATCAAGGACAAGATCACGTTCTGACCCCCGCTATCTCTGCGAAGAGAAAGGCCTCCGGCGCAAGACGCCGGAGGCCTTTCCGTTTTCGATGATACGGCGTCCTTCGCCAAACCCTGCCGCCTGACGCAAGCGCCTTTCAGTATCCGAAAAGTCCGAACACCGCGGCAAATACGATCACGAGCGACACTGCAAGCAAGGCCCGCGCACAGATAGGGCTGTCAATGACACTGTTCAGGTTCATCGTCCTCATGGCCGCCTCCACGTACGACTGCCTCGACGAACGCATCGGAGTGGAACCGGTTCCACGCCCGGAAAGGCGAGAGGGCGGACACATTACTGCATCCGCCCTCTTGGAATCAATGATTTGTTAACCCTCTCAGGCGCTTGGCGAGCGATATTGCACCGGCTCGCCAAGTCTGAGGGTCAGAGGCTGAGCCCGATCAGTTCTTGGTCTTGTCGACCAGCGCCTTGGCCTTGATCCAGGGCATCATGTCGCGCAGCTTGGCGCCGACTTCCTCGATCGGGTGCGCGGCCATGCGGGCGCGGGTGGCCTTGAACGAGGTCTGGTTGACCTTGTTCTCGAGCATCCAGTCGCGGGTGAACTTGCCCGACTGGATGTCGGTCAGCACGCGCTTCATCTCGGCCTTGGTCTCGGCGGTGATGATGCGCGGGCCGGTGACATACTCGCCGAACTCGGCGGTGTTCGAGATCGAATAGTTCATGTTGGCGATGCCGCCCTCATAGATGAGGTCGACGATCAGCTTCACTTCATGCAGGCACTCGAAATAGGCCATCTCGGGTGCATAGCCGGCCTCGGTCAGGGTCTCGTAGCCAGCCTTGATGAGCTCGACCAGGCCGCCGCAGAGCACGACCTGCTCGCCGAAGAGGTCGGTCTCGCACTCTTCCTTGAAGGTGGTCTCGATGATGCCGGCGCGACCACCGCCATTGGCCGAAGCGTAGGACAGGCCGAGATCATGGGCGTTGCCGGTGGCGTCCTGGTGGATCGCGATCAGGGTCGGCACGCCGCCGCCGCGCTGATACTCCGAGCGCACGGTGTGGCCAGGGCCCTTCGGCGCGACCATCAGCACGTCGAGGTCCTTGCGCGGCTCGATCAGGTTGAAATGCACGTTGAGGCCGTGCGCGAAGAGCAGCGCCGCGCCTTCCTTCATGTTGCCATGCAGTTCGTCGCGATAGATGTCGCCCTGCAGCTCGTCAGGGGTCAGCATCATCATGATGTCGGCGGTCTTGGCGGCCTCGGCCGGGGTCATGACCTTGAAGCCGGCTTCCTCGGCCTTCTTGCGGGTGGCCGAACCGGCCTTCAGGGCGATGATCACGTCCTTCACGCCGGAATCGCGCAGGTTGAGCGCGTGGGCATGGCCCTGCGAGCCGTAGCCGACGATGCAGACTTTCTTGCCCTTGATCAGATTGATGTCCGCATCGCGGTCGTAATAAACGCGCATAGGTTGCTCCTTGGTCTCGCGTTAGAGTTTTTCTTTGCCCGGAGCGGCTTCAACCGCGCCGTACAGAGTGAGGAATTGATCGGTTGCGCGCGCTGCATCGCGCTCGTTCTCCGCCGGGCTCAGCACGAGCGCATCACCCAGCAGCAGCCTGATCTGCACATCGCGCCCGACAAGGCCGAGGAATGCGCGAAACGCGGTCTCCGTATCATCGAAGGCCAGGAGCCCCGCCTCGCGGCCTGCGTCGAGAACCGGCTTCAGGCGTTCGCCGATGGCGACACGTCCGTTCGCCAGCACGATCCCGCCGAGGTTACCGGCCTTCGATCCGGCCTGGCTGATGGCAATCCGGTTCAGTGCAATCGAGGTGTCGCTGGTGATCACATTGAGCCAGTTCGTCGCGAAACGCGTCAGGCTTTCGCGCAGCGTCAGGGCATCGAGCTTCTGGCGATCATAATTGCCGGCCCGCACCTTCGAGGCCTGCCACTGCACGGTCGCGGTCAGCAGGCCGTCACGATCGCCGAACCACTTGTAGAGGGTTTCCTTCGAGCAGCTCGCGCGCCGGGCGACAGCCGTCATCGTCAGGTGCTCTCCCTTCTCGACCATCAGGCCAAGGACAGCATCCAGCACGGCCTGTTGCCGGGCCGTCAGTCCTTCGCTTGCTGTGTCGGGAATGGCGCTCAAGGATCAGTACCGTACGTTACGGTTCGGTTTCTACAGGAAGGCATTTCCCAGCGCAAGGGCCAGCGCACGAAGATCCTCGCGCTGGGCTCAACCGGGTTCCACTCCGGCCCGAAATGGGGCAATCTGCGCCGCCATCCGTCCCGGCGGCTGTCGAAATTGCGCTTCACGGACAATACGTTATCCGATCTGGAGATAGAGTATGAGCTTGCCTACGGCCGCCGAGACCGTCGCCTTCTGGCGGCAAGCCGGACCGGATAAGTGGTTCGACAAGGACGACGCCTTCGACCAGGAAATCCGCGATCGCTTTCTCGAGGCCCAGCGCGCCGCCGCGGCGGCCAAGCTCGGCGCTTGGGAAGCGACCCCCGAAGGCGCCTATGCGCTGCTCATCTTGCTGGACCAGTTTCCGCGCAACCTGTACCGCGGCTCGCCCGAGGCCTTCGCCAGCGACGATCTCGCAGTCGAGGTCGCCGAGCGCGCCATCGCCCGCGGCTTCGACCAGCATTTCACCAATCCTGAGCGGCGCTTCTTCTACATGCCCTTCATGCATTCCGAAGAGCTGGACCATCAGGAACGCTGCATCGATCTGAGCCGCGCCTCGGGCGATGAGGACAGCACCAAATACGCGATCATCCATCGCGACATCATTCGCGACTTCGGACGCTTCCCGCATCGCAATGCCATTCTCGGCCGCGACACGACACCCGACGAGCGCGCGTTTCTCGACGCAGGCGGCTTCAGCGGCTGAGGCCAGCGCGGCGCGCCAGCTCATCGGGCCGCATATCCTATCCGACCCGATGAGCTAACCTTCTGGGTTGGCGCCGGTTTCCGCCAAAACCGCAATCCAGTTTTCGAGCCGATGCATCAGCCCCCGCCTGCCTGCTGGCTGGCGATGCGCTGCAGGAAGATCGCTGCAACCGTCAGGACGAAGCCGGCCCACCACAGCGGCGAGCGCAGGCTCTTGCCGCTGCCGGGAGCTTCCGCCGGCGCCTTGCCATTGAGCCGCTGAATGATCGGCCAGGCGAAGCAGCCGAACCCGACCGCCCCGAGCGCAAGCGCCACCATATTGAGCGAAGCCGCATCCATCGCCCTAGATCACATCGCCTCAGGGCCGCGGCTCATCGCCGCGATGCCGGTGCGCGAGACTTCAGTGAGCCCGACCACGGTCATCAGCTTGATGAACCGCTCGATCTCCTCGGTCGAGCCCGTAAGCTCGAAAACGAAGGAGGTCAGGGAGGCATCGAGTGTCCGCGCGCCAAAAGCCGCCGCAAGCCGCATTGCCTCGACCCGATGGTCGCCCTTGCCGACGACCTTGACCAAGGCGAGCTCGCGCTCCAGCGCCTCCCCCTGCAGCGTCAGGTCGACGACCCGGTGCACGGGCACCAGCCGGTCGAGATGTGCCTTGATCTGCTCGATGACGTTGGCGGTCCCCGACGTGACCACGGTGATGCGCGAGATGTGCTTCTCGTGCTCGGTTTCTGAGACGGTGAGGCTCTCGATATTGTAGCCGCGGCCTGAGAACAGCCCGGCGATGCGGGCGAGAACGCCCGGTTCATTGTCGACGATCACCGCCAGCGTGTGGCGGGCGACCGGCTGGATCTTGGGAGCGTTCGGATAATGCGTGGCTGACGTCGGCATCGGACACCTGCAGGAGCTGAAGCGGAATTCGGAACTAGACGTGACGGAGATTGGCGATGGCGGGCTCGTCGACCTCGTCCTGGGTTACGATCCAGGGCTCGGCCAGGGCGGCCTTCAGCCAATCCCGATAGGAGGGATGGTCGAGCACCGCGGCCATATAGGCCGCACTGACCGGGTCGACCGGGATCGAATAGGTATCAAGCCTTGTGACGACAGGCGCATACATGGCATCGGCTGCCGAGAAGGCGCCGAAGAGGAAGGGCCCTCCCTCCGCCTCGCCGAAGCGGGAACGAGCCTCGCGCCAGAGCGCAGTGATACGGGCGACATCCTTCGCGACGTCGCCTCCGCGATCGCGTGCCGCAAAGCGCTTGCCGAGATTCATTGGACAGGCCCGGCGCAACCCAAAGAAGCCGGCATGCATCTCGCTCGACATGGCACGGGCATGCGCGCGCGCCGCCCGGTCCCTTGGCCAGATCCCGAGATCGGGATAGCTGTCATGCAGGTATTCCATGATCGCGAGCGTCTCCCACGTCGCGATGTCCCCGTCGACCAGCGTCGGCACGGTGCCGCCGCTGCCCGGAGCCTCGGCGAAGATCGCCTCCTTGAAGCCAGGTTCGTCGAGCAGGACGAGCTTCTCTTCGAAGGCAATGCCCTTGGCGCGCAGCAGGAGCCAAGCCCGCAGCGACCAGGACGAGTAGCACTTGTTTCCGATCAGGAGCTTCATGCCGCCTGGCTCGCCGCTTCCAGGCCGAAATTGAGCGCCGCTTCGACATGCAACGCCGTCGTGTCGAAGACCGGGATGTCGAAATCCGCTTGCGAGACCAGGAGGGTGATCTCGGTGCAGCCAAGGATCACCCCGTCCGCGCCCTGCCTTACGGCCGCAGCAACGATGTCGAGATAGCGTGCCTTCGAGGCAGGCTCGATCCGGCCACGGCAGAGTTCCTCGTAGATGATGCGATGGACATCGTCGCGCTGTTCGGCATCGGGAACCATGGCCTCGACGCCGAACGCAGCGAGGCGCTCGCGATAGAAAGCCTGTTCCATCGTGAAGCGCGTCGCCAGCAAGAGCGGCCGCCGCGACGGGCTCTTGCGGATCGCCGTCGCGGTCACGTCGGCCAGATGCAGGAACGGCACGCGAGTCGCAGCCGTGATCCGGTCCGCCAGCTTGTGCATGGTATTGGTGCACAGCAGGATACAGTTCACGCCCGCCCGCTCGAGCCGGATGGCGCTGTCGGCCAGGAGATGGCCGGCCGTAGCCCAGTCCCCGCTCGCCTGCATCTCGGCGATCGGCGCGAAATCGAGCGAATGCAGCAGCACATCCGCCGAGTGCAGCCCGCCCCGGAGGGCGCGCACCCGCTCATTGAGCAGCCGGTAATAAACCGCAGTCGATTCCCAGCTCATGCCGCCGATCAGTCCGATCGTGCTCATGCCCGCGCCTCCTCGCCCGCTTGCCGATCCTCAGACAAGCTGCTTGCCCCTGGCGTCGATGATATCGCCGGTATTTCCCTCGAAATCGGGCAGGATCATCTCGTTATGGGCCTTGCCCGACGGAATCATCGGGAAGCAGTTCTCTTCCTTCGCAACGAGGCAGTCGAAGATCACCGGCTTTGGCGTATCGATCATCTCTCGGATCGCGTCATCGAGCTGGTCCGGGTCCGAGCAGCGGATGCCGTGGCCGCCATAGGCTTCCGCGAGCTTCACGAAATCGGGCAAGGATGCCGAATAGCTCTCAGAATAGCGCCCGCCATGCAGCAGCTCCTGCCACTGACGAACCATGCCCATATATTCGTTGTTCAGGATGAAGATCTTGACCGGCAGCCGGTGCTGCACTGCCGTCGACATCTCCTGCATGTTCATCAGGATCGAGGCTTCGCCGGCGATGTCGACGACAAGCGCCTTCGGATGGGCCATTTGCACGCCGATTGCCGCCGGCAGGCCGTAGCCCATGGTGCCGAGTCCGCCGGAGGTCATCCAGCGGTTCGGCTCCTGGAAGTGGAAATACTGCGCCGCCCACATCTGGTGCTGGCCGACTTCGGTGGTGATGTAGGTGTCGCGGTCCTTGGTCAGCTCATAGAGCCGCTCGATCGCGTATTGCGGCTTGATGACCGCACCGGACTGCTTGTAGCCGAGGCTGTTACGCGCGCGCCAGCCGCTGATCTGCTCCCACCAGCCCTTCAAGGCCTCCTTGTCGACCTGAGGGCTCGTCTCGCGCCAGATCCGGACCATGTCCTCCAGGACATGGGCGCAATCACCGACGATGCCGATGTCGATCTTGACGTTCTTGTTGATCGAGGACGGGTCGATATCGACATGGATCTTCTTCGAGCGCGGCGAGAAGGCGTCGAGCCGACCGGTGATGCGGTCGTCGAAGCGTGCGCCGATATTGATCATGACGTCGCAGTCATGCATCGCAAGATTGGCTTCGTAGGTGCCGTGCATGCCCAGCATGCCGAGCCACTGCTTGTCGGCCGCCGGGAAAGCGCCCAGCCCCATCAGTGTCGAGGTGACAGGATAGCCGGTCAGCCGCGCCAGTTCGCGCAGCAGCGCCGAGGCGTGCGTGCCGGAATTGATGACTCCGCCGCCAGTGTAGAAGATCGGGCGCTTCGCCTTGGCCATCAGTTCGACCGCGGCCCTGATCTTGTTCAGGTCCCCCTTGACCGTCGGACGGTAGGTCTTGTGCTGGTTGTCGCGCGGGCGGGTGTACTCGCCCTTTGCGAACTGGATGTCCTTCGGAATGTCGACGACGACCGGCCCGGGACGGCCGTTGGCGGCGACATAGAAAGCCTCGTGCAGGATGCGCGGCAGATCCGCGATGCTCTTCACGAGATAATTATGCTTGGTGCAGGAACGCGTGATGCCGACCGTATCGCATTCCTGGAAGGCGTCGGAGCCGATCAGATGCGTCGGGACCTGCCCGGTGATGACGACAACCGGGATCGAGTCGAGCAGCGCGTCGGTCAATCCGGTGACGGCGTTGGTCGCGCCGGGACCGGAGGTCACCAGGACGCAGCCGACCTTGCCCGAGGAACGCGCATAGCCCTCCGCTGAATGGACGGCACCCTGCTCGTGCCGGACCAGAATGTGCTTCACCTTGTCCTGGAGGAAGAGCGCGTCATAGATCGGCAGCACGGCGCCGCCGGGATAGCCGAACAGATGTTCGACGCCTTGATCCTGAAGCGCACGGACGACCATTTCCGCGCCGGTCATCATCTCGCTCATGTCGCTCTCCTCGGGGTCTTCGGGTCAGTTCAGGGAAAATCGGGCAATAAAAAAGGCCCTCGGAGGGGCCTGGGCGTGCGCTGGCGTCAGGGGCCAAGCGGTTTGTTCAACCGCCCCCTACCAGCGCACCCGTACGAGAATAAGCTTGCGCATCGCGCCCGACATCCTTTGCGATAATTGCGGCACGCTAGACGACCGGTTTGGCATGGTCAAGCCGCAAAAGCTCATGGCCCTCAGTTCCGAAAATCCCATGACGAAAGGGAACACTTTTTCAAGAACGGCCTTGCTAAGATCCTTGCGCGCGAAACGGGGCCGCCATGTATCAGGAAGTGCACACCGAAAATATCGTCGAACGCGCCCATGCGCCGGAAGTAGCCGAACTTCTGCAGCGCTTTGCCCTGCATGCCCCTGGCGCAGGCGGCGTCTCCTACGAGGCGCTGCTCAAGGACCTCATGCCCCGCTTCGGCGACGACCTCATGGTGTGTGTCCCGACCGAAGACGGCGACTATCGCTATGAGCATTACGGCCGCGAAATCACACGCTATGTCGGCGGCAGCAGGCAGGGCGAACGCATCTCGCAGATGACCCCTCAGGTCGCCCGGTTCACGATCCAATGCTATGACCAGGCCCTGACGCACGGCAAGCCGATGTATACGGTGCATCGCTCGCTCAAGACCGTCCGGGTCTGCCTGTGGGAGCGACTGGTCCTGCCGACCACGTCAGCAAATGGCGATCGCTTCCTTGTCGTCTTCAGCCGGCCGCTGCAATTCCGCGAGGAACTGCTGACCACGGTTCTGGAGACCTCGCCCAGCGGTATTGTCGCATTGCGGGCCGTGCGCGACGATGACGGCAATATCGAGCGCACGATCATCATCACCGCCAATCGCCGCGCAGCACTGATGGCGGGCCATCCCGACGAGAACCTGCTCGACACGGACGCCCGTACAAGCCTGCCCTTCCTTTCTGACGCCATGATCTGGCGTCGATGCCTCTATGCCATCGAGCTGCGCCGCAACGATATTTTCGAATCCAGCTTTACGGTGAATGGCCGTGAGATCTGGCTCCAGCTCGCATTGGCGCCGCTCGGCGACGGGCTGGTGATCACGCTCACCGACATCTCCGAGCTGATGATCGCGAACCTGACGCTGCAGAGCCGGGCCGCAACGCTCGCGCTCGAGATCGGCCGGGAGCGCGCGACCCGACGGGCGCTGTCACATGAGATCGGCCAGCGCGAGGAACGCGAGCAGGAACTGCGCCGCCTTGCCGAGACAGATCCGCTGACCGCGCTCCTAAACCGGCGCTCCTTCATCGAGAAGGCCAATCGCGAGATCCTCGCGTGCGAAACCGACGGTGACGATGCGTCCCTGATCATCGTCGACATCGACCACTTCAAGAGCGTCAATGATACGCATGGCCATGTCGCCGGCGATGCCGTGATCAGGGCCTTCGCCGATCTCCTGCTTGGCCTGGTCAGGCCCGAGCGCGATCTGGTGGGGCGTTTCGGCGGTGAGGAGTTCGCCGTCTTCCTGCCGCGCACCGGCTCCGCGGCGGCGATGCGCATCGCCCATCGTATCCAGGATGCGCTGACGATGCGCGAACTGCCGACTTCTGAGACGATGTCCCTGCGTGTCACCGCGAGCCTCGGGGTCGCGACCCGCGAGAGTGCGGAGAGCTTCGCGGAGTTCTTTGCGCGCGCCGACAGCGCCTTGTACCGCGCCAAACATGAAGGCCGCGACTGTATCCGCTTTGCGGGGGCGGACGTCGCCGAGGCCGCCTGATCTCAGGCCCGTGTCTCCAGCTCTTGGAGCGCAAAGCCGAGAGCGGCTTCGGGTGCGACAGCATGCCAGCCCGCCATCTGGTGACGGAACCATGTGACCTGGCGCTTCGCATAGGCACGCGTATCGGCCTGCCCCCTCGCAATGGCTTCGTCGAGGCTGAGCGCCCCGTCGAGATGGGCGATCAGGCCGGGCACGCCATGTGCGCGCATGACCGGAAGCAGGGGATCGAGCCCGCGCGCCCGTAGCGCTGCAACCTCTTCTAGGGCGCCCTCCCCCATCATCTGCTCGAAGCGTCGATCGATACGGGCACGCACCAGGTCGCGTTCGGGAGAGACGAAGAGCTGGAGCAGCGCTCCCCCGTCCAGCGGGCCCGGCTTGCGTGCGCCCTGAAAGCTCGCCAGCGACCGCCCGGTCGCGGCAAAGACTTCCAGTGCTCTCATGATCCGCATGCGGTCGCTCGGACGCAGCCGCTCGGCCATGACGGGATCGCAGCGTTGAAGTTCGACATGGAGCGCAGCCGTCTCGCGCCCCTCGGCATGGGCACGAAAGGCCGAGCGAACTGCCTCGGGCACCGGCGGGATTTCCGAAAGGCCCTCGGTCAGCGCCTTGAAGTAAAGCCCCGTCCCACCGACCAGCACCGGAAGAGACCCATTGCGCGCCAGCTCGTCGAGGATCGCGCTGACATCGGCGACATAGCGCATCGCCGAATGGTTCACGGCCCCGTCGACATGGCCATAGAGACGGTGAGGAACCATCGCCTCCTCGTCGATCGTCGGCCGCGCGGTGATGATCCGCAGATCGGCATAGACCTGCATCGAATCCGCATTGACGACGGTTCCGCCAAAGCGGCGCGCGATCTCGATCGCCAGCGCGGACTTGCCGCTCGCCGTAGGACCTGCGATGAGCACCGCCCTGTACGCCACGCTCAATCGGTCCTTCTCATGCTCGTCGCGACACTTGTTTCTGCTCACGGCCAGGCGCTGCTGAGCGACGCCCTGCTGACGCGTCTCGCCAATGCCGTATCCGGCGTAACCCGGCAAGCCCGCCTGGATGGCGAGGTCGCAGCAGACCTCTTCGTGGATGGGGCGGACGCACGCAAGCTCGAAGCCGACATTCGTGCAGCGCTCGACGGAACCGCGGTCGATATCATTGTCCAGCCGGCCGCGACACGCCGGAAAGCGCTGTTCCTCGCCGACATGGATTCGACCATGATCGGTCAGGAATGCATCGACGAACTCGCGGCCTATGTCGGGCTCAAGGACAAGGTCGCAAGCATCACCGAACGCGCCATGCGCGGCGAGATTGCTTTCGAACCGGCGCTGCGCGAGCGCGTGGCGCTGCTGAAGGGGGTCCCGGCGTCGGTCGTGGACGAGATCATCCGCGAGCGCATCACGCTGACGCCCGGAGGCCGGCAACTGGTGCGCACCATGCGCGCCAACGGAGCCTATACGGCGCTGGTCTCGGGTGGCTTCACCGTGTTCACGGGCCCGCTCGGCGCGACCATCGGATTCGACGAAGATCGTTCCAACACGCTCCTTGTCGCAAACGGCGTCCTGACCGGCGCAGTCGAAGCCCCCATCCTCGGCAAACAGGCCAAGCTGGACTCGCTTGTCGAACTGCGCGAGCAGCGCAGCCTCTCAAGGGCCGCGACATTGGCGGTCGGCGACGGCGCCAACGATCTCGCGATGCTCGGCGAGGCCGGGCTTGGCGTCGCCTTCAGAGCCAAGCCCGCGGTTGCGGCTGCGGCAGATGCCCGGCTCGACCACGCGGACCTGACGGCTCTGCTCTACGCTCAGGGCTATCGCGGCGACGAGATCATCCAAGCCTGAATGATCGCACCGGATTTCGCATCCGGCCCGATAATCCAGGCTTCGGTGTCTGCACCGCCCCGCAACCCGTCTTTCGGCCGATGCTTCAGTCGACGATGAACAGCTTCGCGCCTCTGGGCGCCTGTGAGCGATGCGCCTCGGCCTGATCGGCGACCTGATAGCTCATGCCAGGCCGGAGCGTGAAAGCGCGACCGTCTTCCAGCATGGTCTCGAGCTCGCCCTCGAGGCAGAGCAGGACATGCCCCTTCGAGCACCAGTGATCCGAGACGTAGCCCGCGGAGTACTCGACCATGCGAACCCTGATCGCATTTTCAGCCGGTCCGAAGAAACGCGTGCGCCAGATCGCCTCGCCCTTCTCGCCCGGATGACGCACCGGCTCCACTGAACTCCAGTCGACCGTTCCGAAAGGAATCTCGCTCATCCGCATCGCATGTCCACTCCGCTGCTCGTCGCCCTGATCGCACACCGGACGGAGCGCAACCAATGCAAATTGCTCATCGGCCTGATCGCAATCGGGAGAAATGAAAAGGGCGGCCACGAGGGCCGCCCTTGATCCTGCCAAAGACCAGCTTGGTCAGTTCATCGTGACCGCGACGAAGCGAACCTCGCCCTGCCCGTTCGCGACCAGAAGCAGAGCCGACTTCTTGCCCTCCTTCTTCAGCGCATCCAGGCGCTTGGTCACGTCCTCAGGCGAGTTCACCGCCTCCTGGCCAACCTCGACGATCAGTTCACCGATCGAGATGCGCTTGTCCGCGGCATTGGAGTTGGGATCGACCTTGGTGATCACCACGCCCTTGGTGCCATCCTTGATGGAGTAGCGCTTCCTGAGCTCGTCCGTCTGCTGCGAGAGTTCCAGACCCAAGGCCGTGGTCACGGCGGGCTTGGCCGGTTCGGCATTCGGCTTGGCAGAGGCCTGCTGGACCTTCTCACCATCCTCGAGCCGGCCGAGCTTGACCGTCTTGACGACTTCCTTGCCCTTGCGGACCACCGTGATCGGCGCATCCTTGCCGACCGCCGTACCGGCGACAATCCGCGGCAGGTCGCGCGAATCCTTCACTTCCTTACCGTCGAACTTGACGATGACATCGCCCACCTCGAGCCCCGCCGGCTTGGCCGGGCCCTTGTCATCGATGCCGGCAACGAGCGCGCCGCGCGCTGTGCCGAGACCGAGCGCCTCGGCTGTGGCGTCGTCGACACTCTGGATACGGACGCCGAGCCAGCCGCGGCGGGTCTCGCCGAACTCACGGAGCTGATCGACGACATTGACCGCCAGCGACGAGGGAACCGCAAAGCCGATGCCGACCGAGCCGCCAGTCGGCGACAGGATCGCGGTGTTGATGCCAATGACCTCACCGGCCATGTTGAACAGCGGGCCACCGGAATTGCCCTTGTTGATGGCCGCATCGGTCTGGATATAGGTGTCGTAGGGACCCTGCTGGATATCGCGGTTGCGGGCCGAGACGATGCCCGACGACACGGAACTGCCGAGGCCGAACGGATTGCCGATCGCCATGACAGGGTCGCCGATCCGCATCTTGTCGGAATCGCCGAACTTGACGGCGTCGAGCGGCTTGTCGTGCTTCACGCGCAGCACCGCGAGATCAACCTTGGTGTCCTTGCCGATGATCTCCGCCTTCAGGCGCAGGCCACTGTTGAAGATCACCGTGATTTCGTTGGCGTCGCCGATGACGTGGTTGTTGGTGACGACGATGCCGGAGGAATCGATCACGAAGCCCGAGCCGGCCGATTGCGACCGTCGCTGCTGCGGCGGCTGGCCCTGGCCTTGCTGGCCCTGACCGCGGCGGTTGAAGAACTCCTCGAACAGATCGCCGAAGGGCGTATCGGGGCCGAGCTGCGGCACTTGCGGCAGGGCGCGGCTGCGCGTGTCGCTCGTCGTGACAGCCGAGATATTGACCACCGCCGGCATCACCCGCTCGGCCAGATCGGCGAGCGAGATTTGCCCCTGGACCAGCGGCGACGCTCCCGTTGGCGGCTGGGCGACCACGGGCGTCGCCAGCATCGGCAACGCCGCGACGCCGGCTACGAGCGCGGCCCGCACGAGCCCGGAAGCGGAAACGATTTTCAGTGCCATCAATCAGGGTCCTCGTGAAGAAGCAGGCCGATCGTGCGGCCAGGATGTTGGCCTAGAGATTGAACCTCAAATTGCGGCGGAAGGGCGACACACAATCACGTCACCAGGCATTCCGACCGCCGCTTCTACACCCCGACGCGCACCAGCCAGACGAGCAGCACCCCGAACACGGCTGAACCGATACCGATCAGCCGCATCCGCTCTGCTGGCGTCTCCGCTGCGCTGCGCAACGCATCCTTCGCCAGATTTGGAATCGCGGCGAACAGGATGCCCTCGATGGCGAAGACGAGGCCGAGCGCCGCGATGAAATCCAGCATACGCGACGCTCGCTATCGATCAGGGATTGGCCGCCGGGGCCGGCGTAGCAGCCGAGCTCTCGGGACGTCCCGTAGGGTCGTTGAAGTAGCGGAAGAACGGCGAATCCGGCGAAAGCAGCATCCGCGTGTCCCCCGGCTTGATGCTCGCCTCATAGGCCTGCATCGAGCGATAGAAGGTGAAGAACTCGGGATCCTTGCCGAAAGCCTCGGCGAAGACCTTGTTCCGCTCGCCCTCGCCTTCGCCTCGGATCTCGTCCGAACGGCGCTGGGCTTCGGCGACGATCACGGTCGCGTCACGCTCGGCACGGGCCCTGATCTCCTGCGCCTGCTGGGCGCCAAGTGCGCGCGCCTCGGCGGCTTCGCGCTGACGCTCGGTCTGCATGCGCTGGAACACCGCCTGCGAGTTCGCTTGCGGCAGATCGACCCGGCGCAGGCGGACATCGACGACGGTCATGCCGAAGCGGGCCGCCTCGCGGTTCACGTCGTCGCGGATACGGCTCATCAGCCGCGACCGGTCGGTCCGGACCACGGAGATGAAGCTGGCATCGGCGAGGACCGCGCGAACCTGACCATTGACGATCGAGGCAAGCTGCGAATTGGCCCGCGGGATGTTGTTCACCGCCTGATAGAAGCGCAGCGGATCGGAGATCCGGTAGCGCGTGAAGGCGTCGACGACGAGCCGCTTCTGATCCGACGCGATGATTTCCTGGGCGGGAAGGTCGAGATCGAGGATGCGGTTGTCGAGCAGCGTCACCTGCTCGAAGGGAGCCGGCAGCTTCAGATAGATGCCCGGAGCGGTGACGACGCTGCGGACCGCGCCGAAGCGCAGCACGATGGCCGACTGGGTCTGCTGGACCACGAAAGTCGCGGCATAGAAGACGATCGCGGCGACGGCGAGGACGACGAGCGCACCAATGCGCAGGATGGAACCGTTCATCGGGTCGCTCCCGCCTGCGGCGCACCCGGCGCAGCGCGCCGTTGCTGGAGTTCGTTCAGCGGCAGGTAAGGCACGACACTCTGTCCGTTGCCCCTCTGGTCGAGGATGATCTTGTCGGTACCACCGAGCACACGCTCCATCGTCTCGAGGAAGAGACGCTCGCGGGTCACGGCCGGCGCCGCCTTGTACTGCAGATAGACAGCATTGAAGCGGCTGGCCTGGCCGCGAGCCTCCGCGACGGTCTGCTCCTTGAAGGCTTCCGCCGACTGGACCAGTTGCGCCGCACGACCGCGCGATTCCGGCACGACCCGGTTGGCATAGGTCTGGGCTTCATTGCGCAGGCGTTCCTGGTCGGAGCGCGCCGCCTGGACGTCGCGGAACGCGTCGATGACCTGCTGCGGCGGATCAACCTTCTGCAGCTGGACGAGGCGGATCTGCACGCCAGCCTTGTAGCTGTCGAGCGTCTCCTGCATCAGCTGGCGCACTTCGGTCTCGATCGCCGCACGGTCCGTCGTCAGCACGGGCTGGATGTTACGCTGGCCGATCACCTCGCGCATCGCGCTCTCGGCCACAGCCTTCACCGTGCCCGGCGGGTCCTGGATATTGAAGACATAATTTTCCGGCGCGGCAGGGTCGATCTGCCACTGCACGATCACGTCGATATCGACGATGTTCTCGTCGCCTGTCAGCATCAGGCTCTCTTCGCCGACATCGGTCTGGCGTGAGGTGCGCACTGATTCGATGGTGCGGAAGCCGACTTCGGTCGTGATCACATTGGTGACCTGGGGCTTGATCACGCTACCGATCGGATAGGGCCAGTTGTAGTTCAGGCCTTCGCCGGTCTTGCCGATATATTTGCCGAAGCGGAGGTTCAAACCAACCTCGTTCGGCCGGACGATATACCAGCCCGTCATCAGCCAGATCACGATCAGGGCCAGGATGCCGAGCACCAGGCCACGTCCGCCGAGATTGCCGCCCGGCAGCAGATCCTTCAACCGATCCTGACTGCGGCGCAAAATTTCTTCCAGATCCGGTGGCGAACCACCGCCACTGCCTCCGGGGCCCTGCCCCCATGGGCCGCCGCCACCGCCGCCACCACTTCCGCGCTGGCCCCAGGGTCCTCCCCCGCCGCCACCGCTACCGCTACCGCCGCTCTGGTTGCTCCAAGGCATACTCGTGCCGTTCCTCACATCTGTACCACACGTGCCATAGGCGAACGGCGGCTGTTTGTCAGCGCCCTTAGGGAACGCGTGTCCGTGACTTGGTCATCGGACACGGATTCGTCAACGACGCAAGCCCTTCATCGTCAACGGAAACAGCGTTCAGGCCCGGCGGCGAAAGGTCGCGAAGGTGAAAGCATGCTCGTCATCGGCACTCCGAGGGTGGTTCTCCTGCTTCACGCGCTCGAACGCCGCCTTGTCCCAGACCGGAAAAAGGGCATCGCCTTCGGGCTCAGCGTGAACCTGGGTCAGTTCAACCCGATCGGCAAACGGCAGGGCCTGAGCGTAGATCTCGGCGCCCCCGGCAACAGTGACGGAATCCGCGCCCATCGCAAGGCCGAGCCGCTGGCCGGCCTCGATCGCCTCGTCGAGGCTATGCGCGACATGAACGCCGTCGGCACGAAAACCGGGATCGCGTGTCAGGACGATGGTCTCGCGCCCCGGCAACGGCTTTCCGATAGAGAGAAAGGTCTTGCGCCCCATCAGCACCGGCCGGCCGAGCGTCAGGCCGCGAAAATGCCTGAGGTCCGTTTTCAGCCGCCAGATCAGCCGATTATCGTCACCAATCACGCCGTTATCGGCAACGGCGGCAATGACCACGATGGGAAGGGCTTGAGGTCCGCTCACACGCTCTCTCCCAGCCGCCGCAGCGCGTCGCCGTCGAGGCGTTTGACCGTCCATTCCGATTGCGCGTTGGCGCCAAGAGAGCGGTAGAACACGCGCGAGGGCTCGTTCCAGTTCAGCACCCACCAGGCGAGGCGCGGCAGCCCCTCGTCGACGCAGCGCTTAGCCAGCCCTGCGATCAGGGCCTTGCCGATGCCCTTGCCGCGGAATTCAGGCCGGACATAGAGATCCTCGAGCCAGATGCCATGGCGGCCCGAGAAGGTCGAATAGGTATAGAACCAGACGGCGAACCCTGCAGGCGCTCCTTCCCATTCGGCGATATCGCAGGCGACCTTCGGATCTGGCCCGAACAGGGCCTGCGCGAGTTGCTCTTCGCTGGCCGCGACCTCGTGCAGAAGCTCTTCGTATTCGGCGAGCTCCTTGATGAAGGCCAGGACGAGCCCGGCCTCGTCGGGCCGGGCTGGACGGATGGAAAGGGTCATAGGAGGGTCCCCGCGACTACGATCGCCAGATTCATGCAGGCATGCAGCAGAATGGGTAGGCCGATTCCGCCGGAAGCCTCGCGTGCATAGCTCAGGAACGCACCATCAGTCGAACCGGCAGCTCCCCGGATCAGTCCGCAAGCAGGCCCTCACGATCAGCAGTATGCCGCAGCCCCGAAGACGCGAGCGCTAGCTGCGCCGTTCGCCGCAGGCACGCTGGCGCCCCATCTGAAATCCGGGAAGCCACCGCCTCATGAATGAAGCGATGGAGGGCATGAGCCGAAGATGGCGCCATGCGGCATCGTGCCGAAGGCTGGAGATGGCGCACGACGGCCATCTCCGCTTTGCACCGCGACGTCCGGGGTTCACACGGCGTCAGCGTTCGGCTGCTTCTGTTGCGCAACGAGGGCGACGATAATGCTGAGGCCGATGCCTGCGGCCACCAGCCAGAACGCCCGCTGCATGCCCTCGGCCACGGCGATCCGCAACGCATCGCCTGCCAATCCGCCGACCCGGGAATTGGCAACGGCGATGAGAACCGCAAGGCCAATGGCGTTGCCGACATTCAGCGTTGTCGAAGCCATTCCCGAGGCGACGCCCTGCTCGTCATGATGAACGCCGGAAGCGGCCGCAATCCACATACCGGTCCAGACCACACCCTGACCTATGCCGGAAATGATCAACCCTGGGAGGATGATGAGGTAGCTGCTTTCCACAGTAGCGCCGGGAACCATCAGTGCCGTTCCGATGGCCCCCACCGCCATGCCGCCAATCAGCGTGGTGCGGGTCGAAAGCCGCGTAGCCAACCGCTCGCCGACCTGCGTCCCCACCGCAATCGCTATCGAGGGAACCAGAAACGCAAGCCCGGTCTGAAGAGCTGTGAAACCCTGCACGTTCTGGAACAGCACCGTCAGAAAATAGGGCAGTGTGCCGAATGTCGCCATGTACAGGAATGTGATTGTCATTCCGGTCAGGAGGCTGCGGTTGCGGAACAAGCGCAAGGGCATGAGCGGATCGGCACTTCGTGCTTCGATCACCACGAAAGCAGTGAGCAGGGCGGCCGCCAGGACAAAGCTCCAGACGATGCCGCGCGAACCCCAGCCATATTCCGGCCCCTGCACAAGCGCGAAGACGAGCAGTGTCGCCCCGGCTGTGACAGTCAGCGCGCCCGGCAGGTCGAAGCTGCGGCGTTGATGCCGCTTCGGGTCCCGCGGGATGACGAGGAATGCCGCGACGATGGCGATGCCGGCGAGCGCGACATTGACATAGAACACGGAGGGCCAGCCAAAGGCGCTGGTGAGGAGACCACCGGCGATCGAACCGATCGTGAGCCCGCTTGCTCCGGCGCCCCCCCAGACGGCGAGTGCCCTGTTGCGCTCCGGCCCCTCGGCAAACAGGCGGTTGACCAGGGACAAGGTCGCCGGAAACAGGAATGCGCCTCCGATACCCTGAACCGCGCGCGCCAGGATGATGACTTCAGGGCTCCAGGCCAAGCCACCGATCAATGACGATAGTGCATAAAGCCAGAGGGCAAAGACGAACATTCGCCGCTGGCCGATCAGGTCGGCTGCCCGGCCGCCGAACAGCAGGAAGCCGCCGGTGAACACCGTGTAGGCGCTGACCACCCATTGCAGGGTCTGGCCCGAAAAGCCCAGGCCCGCGCCGATCTCCGGCAACGCGACGAAGACGATGTTGAGGTCGAGTGCGATGATCAGCTGCGCGAAGGCGAGCAGTGCCAATGTCGCGCCGCGTTTTGCCCCAATACCTCTCCTGACCGACGATCCGTCGGGTGGCGATGCCAGATCCGATGCGCTCATGCGTGTCTCCGCTTCCTGATTCTTTGCTGATCGACAAAGAATGAAAGCTTGCCATCCGGAGTCAAGCGAATTATTTATCGATCATTAAAGAATAGGGATGTCGATGGCGCGGCCACGGGAGTTCGATCGAGATCTGGCGCTTGAGCGGGCTCGCGACGCATTCTGGGCACGCGGCTACGAGGGAACGTCGATTGCTGATCTGGTGGCGGCGCTGGGTCTTGCCTCGGCACGCATCTACGCAGCCTTCGGTTCGAAGGAGGATCTGTTCCGAGAGGCGGTTGGGCTCTACGAGGAACGCGACGGCAGCTTCGTCGCACGGGCGCTGGCCCAGGAGCCGACGGCATTGAAGGCCGTCGAAAGGATGCTGCGCGAAGCCGTCGAGACCTACACGAGGCCCGGGCGCCCATGGGGCTGCATGGTCGTATCGGCCGCGACCAACTGCGCCGTCGAGAATGACCGCGTGCGGGAATGGCTGGCCGAACGCCGCCATAAGCAAACGGCGACCATCGTCGACAGGCTGGTGCAAGCCGTACGCGCCGGCGAGCTGAGACAGGATACCGACACTGACGCGATGGGCGACTATGTCACTGCGCTGATGCACGGCCTTTCCGTGCAAGCGCGGGATGGTGTGCCAGAGCAACGCCTCCTGACCATGTGCGACCTGGCCATGCAAAGCATGCGCGACCTGATTGATCCCACCCAGGAGGCTATCATCGTGCCCAACCAATCTGGGGCGGAGAGCATCTAGCGCCCCCGTCAACCAGCCAGAATACCCTGGCGGTCAGGGGCGCTGGCCACGAAATGCAACCTTCTTTTGAGACAGAAGGAAACCGACCCTCTCCCCTTCCCTGAACCTGCTGGTCAAGGTTGCCGCCCGCGATAGGGAGCGGCACGCGCAGGCGGAGAGCAGCTGAGTGGTTCGAGTGCCACCGAGGATCGACCACGGCGCGAACACGTCCCGAACGCCGGGCCGGACCTCATCGCGTCAGCCCTGATCGCCCCCCCGGCGCGTTGTCCCCCAGCACCTTCGCCAAGCGCCGCACGCCGTCTTGCATCCGGTCGAGAGGCGCAGCTGAAAAGCTGAGGCGTAACGCCGCCGCGCCCTGCCCATCGGGCTGGAACGCCGAGCCTGGGACATAGGTCACTCCGACTTCAGCCGCACGGCTCAGCAAGGCATGGGTGTCGAGATGCGCTTCCAGGTTCAGCCAGATGAACAGGCCTCCCTGGGGAACGACCCAGCTGGCGCGGTTGCCGAGCTCGGACTGGAGTGCCGCCAGCATCGTGTCACGCCGAATGCGATAGGCGTCGCGAAGCCGGCCAGCATGTGTGTCGAGGATGCTGTCGAAAAGATCGAGGAGACAGGCCTGGGCAAGGGTACCCGCCTGCAGATCCTCGCTTTGCTTCATGAGAGCGAGTTTCGCAACCACCGCACGGGGCGCGACCAGCCAACCGACGCGAAAGCCCGGCACGACCGCCTTGGAGAAGGTACCGAGATAGATCGTCCGCGCGTCCTCGATCGAGCGGGCCTCTGTGTCGACCGCCAGCAGCGGCGGCAACGCCTCGCCCTCATAACGCAGCATCTCGTAAGGGTCGTCCTCGACGAGGATCGTATCGAGATCACCGGCCAAGGCGACCAGTTCGCGCCGTTGGGCGAGCGACAAGGTCGCTCCTGTCGGGTTGTGGAAATTCGACATCGCGTAGATCAGCGCCGGCCGATCGTCAGCCCCGGCCCGCGCCGCTTCCAGTCCCCGCATCCGCGCGCCGTGCGCGGCAAAGACCTGCAGCGCCCCGGGATAGGTCGGCGTCTGGACGAGCACGGTCGCCCCGGGCTCGACCAGCAGCTCGGCGACGAGATCGAGCGCCTGTTGCGCGCCATTGGTGAGGAGAATGTTATGCCTGTCGCATTGCACGCCTTTGGTGTGCATGTAGGTGCTGATCCGGTCGCGCAAGGCAGGATCGCCCTCGCTGGCGCCATATTGCAGTGCGGCCCGCGCCGTTTCCGGTTTCGACAGGATCCTGGCCAGGCTGTCGCGGATCTCGGCAACCGGAAAGAGCGTCGAATCAGGTTCGCCAGGTCCGAACGACACGCAATCGGCCGCCTTCGCCATGGTCGCAAGGCCGCGAATGGCGGATGGTACAATACGGTTGGCATAGCGAGAAAAGCGCTGCTCGAAGGCGGTCTTCCGTGGTCCTGCGTGCTTGTCGGTGGTGCTCATCGGATGGAAGCCTCGGGTTCTGCAGGGATGGGCCCGGTAGCGGACGCGGTCGCACTCCAGGTTTGGCCAGCGAGATCGCGCATCGCTCGCGCCATCCGGGCGATCGATGAGCCTTCCGCAAAGGCGGCTGCAGCGACATAACGATCCGGCCGGACCAGCATCAGGACGTTGCGCCCAGCCGGCGACAGCGAGCTCATATGCCCGTCAGTGTCGCGCCCGGCCGAAACGTCAGGGCAGTCTTGAGCCGGATTGAACGTGGTCGGCAGCACCGCGACGCGACGGAGCGAGTGAAGCCCGAAATCTTCGGTCGTCGCCGCCATGTGCTGTGCATCGGGGCCATAGGCGACCAGCGCGAACTGGCCGCCCATGACATCGTCAAGCCTCTGGTAACGGCGGTCCGTCATCTGGAGCAGCGGTTGCGGGAGCATCCGTCCCGCAAGACGCATTCCGCCGTCATCAGGAACGACAAAGCCCTTCTCATAGAAGGGTTTGGGCTTGTATTTCATCTGCGTGAAATGCGCGTGGATCCCGGGCGCAAGCTGGGCAAGCCGAAAGCCGAGCTGGATCATGGCCGCCTGCCGCCGGGAGGTCGGCATCATCACCCGCCCCATCTTGATGGCGAGCTGGATCAGTGCCCATGCATGCGGTGCCCGCTCACGCTGATAGGTCGTCAGAAGCTCCGGCCCGAGGCGCCCCGAAATCACCTCGGCGAGCTTCCAGGCAAGGTTATGCGCATCGCGGACACCGCTGTTCATGCCCTGGCCGGCAAATGGCGGCGACAGATGCGCCGCATCGCCGGCCAGGAAGATGCGTTGCGTGTTCCAGCGATCGGCGATGCGGGCGTGGAAGGCGTAGACTTGGCGACGGACGATTCGTGCGTCGGCATCGGGCCCGTGGGCTTCGAGCAGCGCACGCACATGGTCGGGATGAGCCGCGCGCTCCTCGTCTTCGCCGTCGCGCAGCATGAATTCGTAGCGGCGGATTCCGTCCGGGCCGGGCAACGTGATCAGGGGGCGGTCGGGATCGCACACGACACGCGTCTGGCGCAGCTGCTCGTGGGTCGAGGCCAGATCGACGATGAGCCAGCGCTGGCGATAGGTCGAGCCGCAGAGCGCTGCACCGACGACCTTGCGCAATGCGCTGCTGGCGCCGTCGCAGGCCGCCAGATAGCGGGCCCGGATGGCGATGCCGCCGCCGCTTCCAGAACGAAGAGACAGCGACACGCCGGAACCATCTTCCGCCACCGTCTCGCAGGAATGGCCGAACAACGTCACCACATTGGGGAAACGGTCGAGCCCCCGGCGTAGCGCGGCTTCCAGCTTCGGCTGGGTGAAGGCGTTGCGCCGGGGAAATCCGTACTCCCGGGTCGCCGGCTCGACCTTGGCAAAACAACGTCCGTCCCGGGTGAAGTAATGTGAGCCGTAGTCCAGGGCCACGTCCTGCAGGACCGAATCGAGCAGGCCGGTTGCCTGCATTGTACGCAGCGACTCGTCGTCGATGGAGACCGCCCGTGGCTCCTGCACCGTGCTGGAATTGCGCTCGACCAGGATGACGTCGAGGCCGGCCTGCCCCAGCAGATTGGCCAAGGTCAGTCCGGTGGGACCGGCTCCAACGATCGCGACATCGCATTCCTGGATCATTGCGACACGTCCGCTGCGTCGAGCCGAGATCCGGACAACCGATCGCCCAGCAGGCTCCCTGAAGAGACGAGCAGGAGCACGAGTCGATGCTCGAGCTTTTCGTCCAGGCTGGCAGCATCGAGAACGAGGCTGATGCTGGCGGCGATGCCGAGCTCCGGCACCGCGACCGGGACGGCAATGCCGACGAGCCCTTCGTCGATCTCGCCGCGCGTGATGCAGTAGCCGCGCTTGCGGACGCCGGCCAGCAGATCGCGCAGTTCGGCGATCGTCATGGGCAGATTGGCTTGGTCGGTGACGGGCTGCCCGCCGAAACTCCCTGCCACAAGCCGGGCCAGCCGTCGGGGCGGGACCAATGACAGGATCGTCTTGGACGTGGCGCCTCGCGTCAGCGGCATCGGCCGACCGCGTTCATAGGACGGCCGCGCCGGTAGATTTCCGACGGCTTCGTCGGCGACGCACAGCACGGTGTCGCCATAGAGACGCGCCAACAATGCCACACAGGGAACGCCCGCCTGCGCGATCAGATCATGCAGGTGAGACTGCCCGGCGCGCACCAGCGGATCGGTCAGGCGCACCAGCCGATCAAATTCGACGAAGGCGGGACCGAGACGATAATGGGCCTCGTAGGCCGGTTCGAGAAACCCCTCGCCGACCAGTTCCCGAACCGTACGGTAGACGGTGCTCGCCGGTACGCCGAGCGCCTCCGACATATCCTGAACCGTCCAGCTTCCCTTTGTTTCCCGGAACAGCCGAAGCAGACTGACGAAGCGGCCGAGCGCGTTCATGTCCGGTCCGGATCGGCTTCGGAGACGATCGGGTTCGTCAGCCGACCGATCCCTTCGATCGAGACCTCGACGATGTCGCCCGCTTGCATGAACAGTTGGGGCTCGCGCTTGAAGCCGACCCCGCCAGGCGTGCCGGTGATGATCACGTCTCCGGGGGCCAGCCGCGTGAAGTCCGAGACATAGGCGATGATGTCGGCGACGGGGAAGATCATCTCGCCCAGCGTGGCAGACTGAACGATCGTTCCGTTGAGGCGCGTCTCGATCCGGGCGCGCGCGAACTCCGCGATCTCGTCCGGCGTCACCAGTTCGGGGCCGAACGCCCCCGTGCCGGGGAAGTTCTTGCCCGGCGTGAACTGGTGGGTATGGCGCTGCCAATCCCGCAACGTGGCGTCGTTGAATGGCGCGTAGCCCGCGACCAGGTCGAGAGCCGAAGCCTTTGGCACCCGGAAACCGGGGCGGCCGATCACCACGGCCAGCTCCCCCTCGTAATCGAGCGCCCTGGATAGCTGCGGCAGCAGGATCGGCGCCCGATGCCCGATGAGCGTATCGGCAAACCGCGTGAAGATCGCGGGATGCGCGGCCTCCGGCCGCCCCGTCTCGCGACGGTGCTCCTCGTAGTTGAGGCCGACGCACAGGATCTTGCCGGGATTGGGCAGAACCGGGTCGTAGCGAAACTGGCCCTCGGCATAATCGGCCTGGATCGGCTCGCGCACCGGCTCAACGAGCCCGAGCCCGGCGGCCTCCAGATAAGTCCGCAGGTCGGGAAGCACCGCGCCGAAGCGCGCTCCAAGATCGAAAATGCCGGTGGCGCCCGCAACGCCGTAGCTGGCGCGGTTTTCGGCTCTGAACGAAACAAATCTCATGGTCTGCTCCTCATGCGCGCAGGATCGCGCGCCCCCACAGGTTGAGCGTCCGCTCGGCATGGGGCCACTGCATGACCGGGCGATCGTGGACGACCTCCAGCTCGGCCGAGACCTCGATCCAGTTCCCGTCCGGATCCCCGATGAAAATGAACAGGTTGTTCCCGGGCCCATGCCGCCCGGGGCCCCACATCAGCGACACGCCGCGCGCGGCGAAATGATCCGACCAGTCGCGGATCGTGTTCCATTCGCCGGCTTCGTAGGAATGATGATCGATGCCCTGCCGGTCCTGCCGGAAGCAGGCCAAGTTATGATGCTCGTGGTTACCGCGCATGAAGCACGTCATGACGCGACCGGCGTCATCGACCACCCTGTCGGAGACGCCGAAGCCGAGCTTGCCGGCATAGAACCCTTCGATCGCGTCGACGTCCCGGGTTGCCAGCGTCAGATGCTGGATCGGTCCACGGATACGTCCGCGCGGCCCGGCCGTATCGGCGATGGCGCGCCCGAAGATCACCTCGTTGCCATCGGGGTCACGCACGGAGAAGGCGTCGCTCTCGAACAGCGACACGGAAACCTCGGCAGGCTCGAGCCCCTGCTCGACCGCCCGGGCACGCAGCCCCGCCAGCCCTTCGCTGTCGCGGACCGCAAAGCCTGCATGCTGGAGTGTCTTGGCCGCCCCCTGCGTCAGCAGCACGCGACGCTGGGGCCCCACCAGCAGCGCCGCTTCCCCATCCAGCCGGATCAGCTCCATGTCCATGACCTCCGCATAGAAGGTGGCGAGCCGCTTCACGTCCGGCGTTCTCAGATTGAGGTGATGCAGATAGGCGCTGGCTTGCAAGGCGGTGAGCATCATTTTGCTACTCCATTCTTGGAATAGCGATATTATCGATATGACAGATGAGTCAATTTCCCATGTTTTGAGATTTTGACAATGTATTTGCACCTTATGGCAACGGCCGTCGGCTCGTTGCCAGCTTCGAGGGACGTCGCTTCGGTGAAACTCAATGACCGGCTTAGCCTCAAGACCCTGAAACTGATCATGGGCGTGGAGCGCCATGGCAACCTGTCGCTGGCCGCCGAGGAACTTCACATCGTGGTTTCGGCGGCGAGCCGTCGGATTCGCTTCCTCGAGGACTCGCTCGGCTTCCGCCTGATCGAGCGGACAGGCCGCGGGATCGGGCTGACGGCGCCCGGCAGGGCGATCGCGGCGCATGCGCACAGGATCCTTGCCGATGTCGACGAGCTTGAAGACGAGTTGCGTGACATCACGGACGGCGTCCTGGAGCAGATCAGACTGTCGGTCTCGGGCCCCGCGCTATTCCATGACCTCCCGGAGCAGTTGCGGAGGTTTCTCGGCGCCTTCCCCCATGCCCGGCTCTCAGTCGAGGAACTCACCAGCAATGCGGTTGCCGAAAGCGTCCTGAATGGGCGGGCCGAGCTCGGTATCCTGCTGGGTGCGGAATCCAGCCCTGGCTTGCGCCTGAGACCGTATCGTCGCGACGCGCTCGGCATCGTCGTCAGCCCGGACCATCCTCTTGCAGGCGCGGCTGCTGTTCGCCTTGCCGATCTGCTCGACCAGGATTGGGTTCTGCCACCGGACTCTGCCATCGGGCATTTGCTGGCCCGCAAGGCCGCAAGCCATGGCGCGGAATTGTCTACGCGCGTCCGCGTCCATGGCATCGCGTCGATCTGCCGGGTGGTCCAGGGCGGTCTCGGCATTACGGTGCTGCCGATGCGCAGCGCGGCGCGCGAGATTGCAAGCCGGGGCCTTGTCGACATCCCGCTCGCTGAAGACTGGGCGCCTTGCAACCTGCATCTGGCGACCCAGCGCAACGCCGTTCTTACTCCGGCATTGACTGCTCTCGTCGATATGCTCGCGATCGAGTGAGACAGACCGGCGTGACCTCCAGCCGCCCCCCGAACTCCTGAAACGCCCCTTCCCCGGCGCCCGCTCTCCGGGCGTTCCATTGTCGGCGAAGCCTGCTCCGCTCCACCCCGGCGGCAGTTTCCCGAATGCGAACGATGCTTGACGAAATACCGCTCGACCCGGAGCGAGGCTCGCACCCATTCTCTTTGCAACGATAGATCCTTCGCAGGCAGGCAGCATTGCGAAGAAGAAAATCTATGCAAGAGAGGAACGCCATGTCTGTCGCAGCACTGAACGGTCAATCTGCGCTTCGCAACAAGGATCGCACGAAGGTCGCGCTCTCCTGTTTCCTTGGGTCAGCGATCGAATGGTATGATTTCATGCTGTACGGTTTTCTGGCACCTCTCGTCTTCGATAAACTGTTCTTCCCGCATGCGGACCCGGTCGCAGGCATGATAGCCGTGCTCGGCATCTTTGCCGTCGGCTTTGTGGCACGACCTCTCGGCGGCCTGTTCTTCGGTCACTTCGGCGACCGTCTCGGCCGAAAGCCGGTCATGGCGGCGACGCTGATCTTGATGGGTCTATCGACTACGGCCATCGGCCTGTTGCCGACCTATGATTCCATTGGAATCTGGGCTGCGGGCTTCCTGCTGGCCCTGCGTTTCCTGCAGGGCTTCGCCCTTGGCGGTGAGTCAACCGGAGCGCCGGTGCTGATGCTGGAGAGCGCGCCTGAAGGCAAACGCGGCGTCTTCGCCTCGATCGCGCAATCCGGCAATTTCGCCGGCGTCGTGATTGCGACACTGGTCGTATCCTTTGCCGCCGCGCTGCCGAGCGACGTCCTGCTGACATGGGGCTGGCGCGTGCCCTTCCTGTTGAGCATCGTGCTCGTGGGCCTCGGCTTCTACGTTCGGCTCAAGGTCGAAGAGTCACCCGTTTTCGAAGCGACGCGGACGCCTCCTGCTCGGGTACCGCTGTTGCAGGTGCTCGACAATTACAAGCGGCCGGCACTGATCGTGTTCTGCTGCGCCCTGGCCGAGTCCGGTGTGTTCTATCTCACATCCATCTTCGGCCTTTCATACGGGGTAAAAACGCTCGGCATCGATCAGGCCACGCTGCTGCGCGGCGTTCTGATCGGCAATGTCATTGCCATCGCGATGGTGCCGCTGTTCGGCGCGCTGTCGGACCGTATCGGGCGGCGGTTGGTGCTGGGCACCGGCTTCGTCCAGGCCGGGCTCTATGTGGCCTTCCTCTTCTTTCCGCTGCTGCAGACCCGCGACACCCTGCTGGTCGTGCTGGCCATGGCCATTCCCGGGGCGCTCATCCAGCCGATGCATATCGGCGTCACCTCGAGCTTCTATCCGGAGCTGTTCCCGGACACGCGCGTTCGCTTCAGCGGGGTATCACTTGGGCGGCAGTTCGGCACGATCTTCGGCGGCGGCGCCATGCCCGTCATCGCAGCAAGTCTGCTCGCATGGAGCGGCGGCAGCCTTCTGCCCATCCTGATCTACTTCAGCCTAGTCTCGGTCATCGCCATCGGCGCCGTGATGGCTGCCGAAGAGACCAGGCTTCGCGCGATCTGAGCAAGAGCCGAAGCCGCCGCATTCATCAACGCTTGCTCACATCGGCGCGCGACGCGGCCGCAGCAAACCAATGGAATTGCAATGCAGACAGCAGACCAGCCCGCGGCCTCGCCCTCCGCCATCACGAAACCGGCCGGCACTGTGCGCGATGCGACGATCGCCCTTCTCCGGTCACTCGGGATGACGACGGTGTTCGGCAATCCCGGCTCGACCGAGCTTGCCTTCCTGCACGACTGGCCAAGCGATTTCCGCTATGTGCTCGCCCTGCAGGAAAGCAGTGCCGTCGGGATGGCCGACGGACATGCCCAGGCAACCGGCTCGGCGGCCTTCGTCAATCTCCATTCCGCGGCCGGCGTCGGCCATGCGCTTGGGAGCATCTACACAGCCTATCGAAATCAAACGCCGCTGGTCATCACAGCCGGACAACAAGCGCGCGCGCTGCTGCCGCTGCGTCCATTTCTCGGCGCCGCCTCGGCTGCCGAGTTTCCCAAACCCTATGTGAAATGGAGCTGCGAACCGGCACGTCCGCAGGATGTGCCGCTGGCGATCGCACAAGCTTACGCCATCGCCATGCAGAAGCCCTGCGGTCCAACCTTCGTCTCGATTCCTGCCGATGACTGGCAAGTTCCCTGCGAGCCCGTCGAGGCCCGGCCAACCAGCGGGGATTTCGGGCCCGATCCTGAAGGTCTTCGGGCATTCACCAACGCGATCGATGCCAGCGAACGCCCGGCCATCGTCGTCGGTGCTGCGGTCGCACGGGACGAAGCATCGGCACTTGCCGTTGCGCTCGCAGAACGTCTGGGCGCCGCAGTCTGGGCCGCACCGGTGGCAAGCAGAGCCTCGTTTCCGGAGGATCACCGGCTCTTCAACGGCTTTCTGCCCGCCGCCCCCGAACCGCTTGGCAAGATACTGGGTCGGCACGACCTGGTGCTGGTCCTTGGCGCCCCGGCCTTCACCTTTCACGTTCCCGGCGATCTCGCAGGCCTCAGGTCAGGGCCACCCATCTTCCACATCACCGACGATGCAGATGCCGCCGCAGCCGCCATTGGTGGAGTGAGCCTGCTCTCGACGATGCGTCCCGCGATTTCCGGTCTGCTCGCGACTGTGCCGCTTCGCAATCGCCTACCCGCCACCGTTCGCGCCTCCGCGCCGCGGATCGCCCCGAGCGAACCGGTCCTGGCGAGCTTCGTCATGCAGACGATCGCAGATCTGCGTCACCCCGGCAGCGTGATCGTTGAGGAAGCGCCCTCGCACAAGGAAGCGCTGCAGCGTCACCTGCCGGTTCGGGATAACGGCTTCTACTGCATGGCGAGCGGCGGCTTGGGCTTCGCGCTGCCGGCATCGGTTGGGATCGCCCTCGCCAGGCCAGCCCAAGCGGTCATCTGCGTGATCGGCGATGGATCGGCGATGTATTCCATCCAGGCCTTGTGGACCGCCGCACAGCACCGCCTCCCGATCACAGTGGTGGTTCTGAACAACGGTGGCTACGGGGCGATGCGCGCCTTCAGCCAACTCATGAGAAAGGCCGCACCACCGGGCATCGACCTGCCCGGCCTGGATTTCCCGGCACTCGCCGCCGGGCATGGCTGCTCAGCCGTGCGCGTCGAGCGCGCCGACGATCTCGCGCCGGCTCTTTCGGAAGCCTTCGCCAGCGCGAAGCCGAGGCTCGTCGAAGTGCTGGTCGATCGGGCCGTGCCTGGCCTCTACGGACTGGATTGAGGCGTTTGCGGCCACGGCCCCGCGCCGTTGAGCCAAGAGGATATCGTCGTGAAACATCTGCCGAATGCGATGAACTGGATCAACGGGGCCTGGTGCGACAGCGCGAACCGCACCCCCAGCATCAATCCTGCGACCGGCGAGCTCATCGGGTCCTTCGCGGACGCGACGCTAGCCGATGCGAAGCGCGCCGTGGCTGCCGCTCGAGACGCCTTCCTGCACAGCCCCTGGCGCGATGACAGGAGCTTGCGCGCCCGCGCCCTCAATGTGATCGCCGATCGCTTTGAAGACCGCGCCGAAGAACTGGCGCAGATGCTCGCAACTGAGAATGGCAAGATCCTGCCCGAGGCCCGGTTCGAAGTCTTCACGGTCGCGCCCAAGCTGCGCTACTGCTCGGCCTTGGCGCTCTCCCAGCATGGCCGGGCTCTGGAGGTTCGACCGAGCGCCTATTCCATGGCCCTGTGCCAACCGATCGGCGTCGCCGGACTCATAGTGCCGTGGAACAGCCCGGTCGTCCTGCTGATGCGCTCCCTCGGCCCGGCTCTCGCCGCGGGCACGACGGTCGTCGCCAAAATGCCTGGTCAGACCGCGCAGGTGAATGCTCTCGTCGCGCAGATCCTTTCGGAGATCGCGGAGTTGCCACCTGGCGTCGTGAACATCTTCTCCGAAAGCGGCATTTCCGGCTCGGCATTCCTGGTCGAGTCGCCCGACGTGCCGGTGATCAGTTTCACGGGCAGCACCCGCACGGGCCGGGCGATCGCGGCCGCCGGCGCATCGCGCTTGAAGCGCTTCGGCCTCGAACTCGGCGGCAAGACCCCGATGATCGTGTTCAACGATGCCGATCTCGCGACAGCGCTCCCGCAACTCGAGAAGGCCATCACGGTCTTCGCTGGCCAATTCTGCATGGCCGGAAGCCGGATCCTGGCGGAACGCGGCATCGCCGACCGTCTGCGGCAGGCCCTTGGCGCGCGACTGGATCAGCTCAGAGTCGGCCCGGCATCCGACCCGAGGAGCGAAATGGGCCCGTTGATCGACAGGCAAAGCGTGGCCCGCGTCGATGCGATGGTGGAGAAAGCTCTGGCGGAGGGCGCTCAGCCGATCGTCCGCGGCGGTATCGCGCGCGAGCCTGCGCTCGCGGCGGGGGCATTCTATCGACCGACACTGCTCGAGGTCTCCGATGCGAATCTGGCGATCGTCCAGGAAGAGGTGTTCGGACCCGTCGCGACCTTCCAGGTCTTCGAAGGCGAAGCGGAGGCCATCGCCCTCGCCAACAACAGCGATTTCGGCTTGGCCGCCAGCGTCTGGAGCCGCGATGTCGATCGGCCCCTCCGTGTCGCCCGCGAACTGCAGGTCGGCGCGGTTTGGATCAATGATTGGGCCGCCATCCACGACGAGTTCGAGGAAGGCGGCTTCAAACAAAGCGGCATCGGCCGACTGAATGGCCTCGCCTCTCTCCACGATTTCCAGGAGACGAAGCACATCGCGCTCAGAGCCGGAGGTCTGCAATAAGACCGGATCGCCTATCCCGAACTCCGATAGCAGCCATCCCAGGAACCGCACCCGCAGTTCACCCTGCACAAGCAGGATGGCGCTCCCCGATGCCTCATTCCACCGTGCCATTTGCTGCGGTCAGCGGCGCAGTCCCCCGGTCGAGCCAGTCGATGGGAAACGATCAGAGCGGGCGCGGCTCGTCGATGACGCCGATGTACTCGCGGTCAGCGGCGAGCAAGGGGCGCAAATCCGCCTCTCCTCGGTTGCCGTGGAGCCCCATTTCGCGAGGGGCGACCACAATCGCAAAGGCTGCGCTCAGACCGCCACGTCGGCCTTGATCGCCGCGTGAGGCGCGTAGCTTGAGACGTCAAAATCGTCGATGCGGTAATCGTCTATCGTCGCCGCCCGTCGGGTGAGCCGCATCGTGGGAAATGGCCGGGGCTCACGCGAAACCTGCTCCCGGGCCTGCCCCAGGTGATTAAGGTAGAGATGGACGTCCCCGCCCACCCAGATCAGTTCGCCAGGACGGAGGTCCGCCTGCTGGGCCAGCATGAGTTGCAGTGCAGCGGCGCCGACAAAGTTGAACGGAGCTCCGAGGAGCAGATCAACCGACCTCTGGAACAAAAGGCAGTTCAGCCGCCCATCCGAGGTCACGTGGTATTGATACACCATGTGGCAAGGCGGAAGCGCCATCGCACCGAGTTCCGGCACGTTCCATCCATGGAAGAGCATTCGCCGGCTCGTTGGATTCGTCCGAAGTGCCTCGACCAGTGCCGCGATCTGATCATGCTCGCGGCCGTCGGCGCCCAGCCAGCGGCGCCATTGCTTGCCATAGACAGGGCCAAGTTCGCCCCAGCGAGCTGCAAAGGCGTCGTCCTCGACAACACGCTGCTCGAACTCGTCCTGCGAGATGGTCTCGCCTGTCTCACGGCGATAATGCGCAAGCGGCCAATCGGTCCAGATTCGGACGTTCTCGCGAAGCAGAGGTTGGATATTGGTGCCCCCGGTCAAGAACCAGAGCATCTCCTTGACCGCGGTTTTCCAATAGACGCGTTTCGTCGTGAGGATAGGCGCAGTGCCATCGGACAAATCGAATCGCACCATGGCGCCAAACAGCGAGCGAGTGCCTACGCCAGTACGGTCCAACCGCTCGTCTCCGCGCTCCAGGACGTCGGAAAGCAGGTCGAGATACTGGAATTCTGGATGCCTTCTGATCACTAGCCGCCTCCGCGAAGAGTCCGGGAGCACTTGCCACTCCAGGCTCGTTGGCCCTGAACATGTGTGTTAGCGGCACGATCCGTGCGCGCAACATATAAACTGACAGGCTTCGAGGTCACCAGGCATCGGCAGGTTTACCGCCCGTGCAGCATGCATAGGCAACGGCCTCACTCGCCGGCCCCGTTCGAATGCACCGCCGCGTCCAAACGGAGGCGCGAACCGGGTGCTCCCGCTCCGGCGACGCCCATCCTGGAGACACTATCGCATCGTCTGGAGCCATCGCATTGCAGTGCACACATGCGCTCACGGCAATGCGATAAGCCGCAAGGAAGCGCCTCAGACCAGCCGAAACAAAGCCATGATTGGGCCGCTCCCTGCCTCTGTTCAGGCTAAGGAGAACCAAAATGTCGATTCGCAGCGCAATGTGGTTCCTGCCAGTCGCCGTCCTGCTCTCCTTCCCTGCCGTGGCCGCCAACACCATGCCGCCCCCCGCTCCGAGCAGCCGTGAAATCTCGATTACGGAAGCTCGCGAGATCGCTATCGATCACGGCATGGTCTGGATCGAGGATATCGAGCGCCACGGCGGTCGCTGGGAGCTCGGCGGCGTCGACAGTAACGGCGCCGAGATCGCGATCGATGTCAGCGTCAGCGACGGCAGGGTCCTCAGGATCATCCGGGATGAGCCAAATCTCGATATTCCGTCCCGGTGACAGCCGGCGAAATTGCTTCGGATGGAGTGACGATGCTCTCTTTCCCCGCGCGCTCCGAGCCCCTATATTCGGTTTGCCACTCGCAAGAGCGGCTATGGCGATAAACGAACGTCGAAATAAGCCTTTCGGACCCGGGGGCGGTACCCGGCGCCTCCACCAAAGCCCGTCCGCGATTCGCGAGACGGGCTCCGGCGGGGGCGAAATAGGATCGACGAGGGTGTAAAGGTCGTTCTTTTGCTCGGCATGGTTCCGCCGTTATCGGGCCATTGCATAGTTGCCAACGACAACAATGCTCGGGTTGCTGTCGCCGCGTAAGCGGTGCTGGTTCCCAAACCAAAGCCCTTGCGCTTAGCCGCGTAAGGCGGGGCTCGGAGGCGCCTGGCAACAGAAGCCTCCACTTTTTTATGCGAGGGCCGGCGACTTTCTGCCTTGCTCGGAAGCGGACACGGATAGTCGATACGATGGTACAGGATATTCTTCGCTACGATCTCATGGTGCAGGACGCGCTGAAGGGTGTCGTACGGAAGATCCTGGCCGAGGCGAGCCGCGATGGCCTGCCGGGCGAGCACCATTTCTACATCACGTTCCGCACGACGGCCCCTGGCGTGCGCCTCTCGCAGCGGCTGCGCGAAAAGCACCCGGACGAGATGACGGTCGTGCTTCAGCATCAGTTCTGGGACCTCAACGTCAGCGACCACGCCTTCGAGGTCGGTCTCTCATTCTCCGGCGTGCCCGAAAGGCTGCTGGTGCCCTTCGATTCGATCACCACCTTCTTCGATCCCTCGGTCCAGTTCGGCCTGAAGTTCGAAACCCAGGAGGCTCCTGATGAAGCCTCGGCGAGTGATCAGACCGCGGGAGCCGCAAAGGCACCACGCGGAGCCGGTTCCGAGCCCAGCGTGGCTGCCCCGACACCGCTTGCCCTCCCGGTAAAGCCACAATCCGCAAGTGCCACTGCGAAGAACAAGGCAGCCACCGACGACGAAGCGGACCCGGCGAAGGCCGACGCGGGCGCGGATGGTGACGAGGGCGGCGGCGCGCAGGTCGTCAGTCTCGATTCCTTCCGCAAGAAGACCTGATCAGAGCCTATGCCGGACACCCGCACAGAGACTGACTCCTTCGGCCCCATCGCCGTTCCCGTCGATCGCTACTGGGGCGCTCAGACCCAGCGCTCGCTCGAGAATTTCCGCATTGGCGGACCGAGCGAACGCATGCCGCTCCCGCTGATCCACGCTCTCGTGCTGGTCAAGAAAGCTGCCGCGCACGTCAATGCCCGGCTGGGGTTGATCGACCAGCGTGTCGCCGGCGCCATCGGCCAGGCGGCGGATGAAGCATTGGGCGGTCGCTTCGACGACCACTTCCCGCTTGTCGTCTGGCAGACCGGCTCCGGCACCCAGACCAACATGAACGTCAACGAGGTCCTCTCCAACCGAGCCAACGAGATTCTCGGCGCCGGCCTCGGCGCGAAGAGCCCGGTTCATCCCAACGATCAGGTCAACCGCGGCCAGTCGTCGAACGACTGCTTCCCGACCGCGATGCATATTGCCGCGGCTCTCGAGATTTCGCGCCTGCTGCTTCCGTCCCTGCGCAAGCTCGAACAGGCGCTGCAGGACAAGGCACAGCGCTTCGCTTCGTTGATCAAGATCGGCCGGACGCATCTCCAGGACGCGACGCCCGTCACGCTCGGCCAGGAATTCTCGGGCTACGCCACGCAGATCCATCTCGGCATCGGGCGGATCGAGGCCTCGCTCGGCGGGCTGCACGCGCTGGCACAGGGCGGCACGGCGGTCGGCACCGGTCTGAACACCCATCGCGACTTCGCCGCCTTCTTCGCCAAGGAGATGGCGGGGCTCACCGGCCTGCCCTTCCGCCCCGCCTCCAACGCGTTCGAGGCGTTGGCGAGCCATGGCGCGCTGACCGCCGCCCATGGCGCGCTCGCCGCGCTTGCCATGGATCTGTTCAAGATCGCCAACGACATCCGCCTGATGGGTTCGGGCCCACGCTCGGGTCTCGGCGAGATCAGCCTGCCCGAGAACGAGCCCGGTTCCTCGATCATGCCCGGCAAGGTCAATCCGACCCAGGCCGAAGCCTTGACCATGGTGGCCACGCAGGTTCACGGCAACCAGGCGACGATCGGCTTCGCCGCGAGCCAGGGCCATTTCGAACTGAACGTTTTCAAGCCGGTGATCGCTGCCGCCTTCCTGCAATCGGTCAGGCTGCTCGCCGATGCCGCAGACAGCTTCCGCGTGCACTGCATCGAAGGGATCGTCGCCAACGAGGACCGTCTCGCCGAGTTGCTGTCCCGCTCGCTGATGCTGGTCACCGCACTGGCGCCGGCCATCGGCTACGACAAGGCTGCCAACATCGCCAAGGCCGCCCATCACAATGGCACGACCCTGCGCGAGGAAGCCCTGAGGGTCGGTGTCGACGCCGAGTTGTTCGACAGCACGGTGCGGCCCGAGCGCATGCTCGGCCCGTCCTGAACAGGGCCGGGCGGAATGGCAGAGATCATCAATCTCCGGCGCGCCCGCAAACAGCGCCAACGCGTAGCGGCCGAAGCCAAGGCCGACCAGAACCGTATCGACTTCGGACGGAGCAAGGCCGAGCGCGGCTTGACTGAAGCGCGGCGCGAGAAGGCCATCCGCGAACTCGACGGCCACAAGCTGGCGCTTCCGCCCGATGACAAGGGCGAGCTTCCGCGGTGAGCCGCGAGCGCAAACACTCTCTCGCCATTGCCGGGCACCGCACCAGCGTATCGCTCGAGGAGCCGTTCTGGGCGGCACTGAAGGAGATTGCGGGACAGGAGCGCCGCACGCTTGCCGCACTCGTCGCCGATGTGGATTCCCGCCGCGGCGAGGCCAATCTTTCCTCCGCGCTGCGCCTGCACGTGCTGGCACATTACCAGCGTCTGGCCGGACGAGGCTGACGGCATCGCCTCACCGGCGGAGCCTGATCCTCTCGGTTTCAAGGCTCTGCACAGGCATACTGCTTCAAGCCGGAAAGCACCTGAATCACGGTGTGAAGCTCGTCGATCAGTCCGGCTACGGACTCCGCGAGAGCGGACGCGGCACGGGCTCTATCTGCAGGGGCGGTCCCAGCGATGGAGCCGGTGTCACCGGTCGCAAAATCTGCTCGGGAAAATTCTCGCGGGGTGCGCCGGGCAGGATCAGCGGACCGCCAGGATGCTGAGGCTGAGCTGCACGCGTTGCCGCAGCGCGCGCCTCAATCTCCGCTCTGCGCCGCGCCTCGTCTGCCCGTCTGGCCTCTTCCGCCCGGCGCTGCTCCTCAAGACGCTGCGCCTCCTGGGCGCGCCTGGCCTCTTCCTGGGCGCGCGCTTCCGCGGCACGGCGCTCCTCTTCGGCGCGCTTTTCCTCGGCAAGGCGGCGTTCTTCCTCTGCCTTCAGGAAGTCTGCAAGCTTGCGTTCGTTCTCACGCATCTCACGCTCGGCGCGCAGGCGGCGCGCATGCATTGCTCGCTCGCGTGCATCCGCCTCGAAGGCTTCGACCCGCTCCATCTCACGTGCCAGCGCTCGCGCCGCCACGGCATTCGCGAACGCTCCGACATCGGTCTCGCGCCGCAGTCCCGATAGCGGCCCGCGCCATGCCACGCCAAGTGCCGGCGCCGCCATCGGCCAGCCCTTGGGCATCGGGCCGAGCGGGCGCAGTCCCAACCTCAGATCGGCCGTCAATGCCCTGAGATCGACGACGCCGCTTACCTCCGCCTGGAGGTCGGCACGCTCGATCGTCAAGGGGGCGAGCCGCACGAGGCCGCCGGCCAGCGTGAAGGGCAGCGTGACATCGCCCAGCGGCCATGAGCCCCGGTCTAGCGCATCCGCCAGACGGCTCTGCAGACGGCCGGTTTCGCTTTCGGATGCATCCTCTCCGGTCCCGTCGATGACGCGGGCATAGCCGCCGGGGTCGAACCGGGTGAGACTCGCGCCTGCGATGGTGAAACTACCGGCTCCCCCCAACCCCGCAACCAGCCGCGCGGGGCTCTCTCCGGAACCACCGCCCTCCACGAGCCCCGACAGCTTGCCGGCAAGCGCGTTGCCAGTGAGCATCGCGAGATCGAGCTGCGCAAGCGCGATCCGGCCGGAGAGCTGCGCAAGCCCGCCTTCACGCCGTGCCGTGACCCGCCCGGAGACCTTGCCACCGGCATAACTTCCCGAGAGTGCCTCGATCTGGATTTCGCCGGGGCTGGCATGCAGGCCGAAAGCCGCATCGTTCAGGGCGATATCGTCACTGAAGAGCAGGGATTTGGCTTCGACCGACAGGCTGATCTCGCCAAGACCCGAGGCCGCGCTGAAACGGACCGCCGACCAGTTGCTGCCCGGAGACGCTGCCGCTGTCCCCAGGGAAGAGCCGATCACGCTCCTCAGATCAACATACGGCAGTGCGAGCTTGCCGGAGATTGGCCCCTCTCTCGGCAAGGCCAGCGTTCCCCTTGCACTGCTTCCGGCAAGATTGGCGACAAGACCATCAAGCGCGATCTGGTCGCTGGCAAAGCGAACCATGCCATGTGCGTCCAGCACCGCATCGGGCAGAGCGCGCGCGAGCCCCTCCGGCAGGATCTGGCCGGGACGGTCCGCTTGCACGGTCAGTCGCGGCACATCCAGGCCTGACTCGCCGTCGACAACGATCGACAATCCAGGCCCCGCCAGTGAGCCACTGAGGCGCCCTTGCTGACGGTCAAGAACGAGCCGGCCGGGTCCTCCCTGCATCGGTGCCGGCAGGCCGAGGGCGGCGAAAAGCTGTCGACGATCGGCAAGATCAAAGCGCAGATTGGCTCCGGTCCATGTCCCGCTCCGGTCCAACCGAGCATTCAGTGTCAGCGTTCCGGCTTGCGCGCCGCCTTCCAGCAGCAGGGCCGTGTCGCCGGCCACCGTGCGCGTCAGACGGTAGCTTGAATCCAGCCGTGAGAGCCCGTCCCCGGCGCGCCCGAGCGCTTGACGGAGCGGCTCCGGCAGAAGTGGCCCGGCAAGGGCTGCAAGCGCCTCGAAGCGTGGTGCACGAATGCGACCGGAGATTTCGCCCCCTTCCGGCAGCAGCGCACCGGCGCCGTTGACTGAAACTCCGCCGAACCCGTCGACGGCAAGCCGGCTGAGCCGCCAGTTGCTGCCTTCGCGCGCGAGAGCAAGCTGGGCGGAACCGGGCGGCGCATTGCGAAAACGGGCTCCGCTCAGAGACAGGTCGAGCGCCAGGTCGCGCGTCCCGATCAACCCGGCGAAACTCCCGCCCGCTGGCAGGGTATTGAGGTCGAGCCCCTGCACTGCGAGCTTTGCGGCCAGCCGATCCGCGGCAATCTCTCCGGATCCGTCCAGCCTGACGCCGGAAGCCCCGGCGATGGTCAGGCGCTCGAAGCGCAGCTGTTCCGAGCTCCAATCGCCAACCGCTTCCGCATCGATCTGCCTCAGATCTGCAATCAGGTCGGAGAGGGTCGGATCGAGCCCGGCCCGCGCCAGCGCCAGTCCGACGCGGCGCGCATCATCCGCCTTGAGGTTGAGCTTGCCACGAAGTCCTGTGGCGTCGACCGCGCCCGTTGCACCGACCAGGGCGCCTGCGACGCGCAGCGAGGCCGATGCATTGGCCAACCCGACCTCGTTCAGCCGCCCACGCAGAGCGACAGCCGAGAAGTCCTCCCCGCGCCACGCGAATTGATCGAGATCGAGGCTGAGATCGAGCGCGCCGGGGAGTCCACGCAGGGCCCGCGCAAAGCCAGCCCGCTCGCCAAGAGCCGTGGCCAGCGCGTCGCCATCCACGCGCCGCGCGCGCAAGGCAACCGAGCCTTTGCCTTGCATGGGCAGGAACTGCCCCTCGCCCTCCAGCCGGGCAACCCCGCCGGCAAGATCGACCGTAAGCCCGCTCAACTCGAACAGGCGATTGCCACCGCTCACCCGTCCCGAAAGGCTGACTGCTCCACCCGGCGCAGCCGTGAACAGACCGTCCAGTCCTGGTGTGACGCCGCCCTTCTCTGTCGGCAGCAGGAAGGCGCCGTCAAAGCTGAGCTGGCCCTCCTCCCCCGTCACGGTGACCTTGGCGCGCAGGCGACCATCCGGCTCGATCGTTCCGGTCGCGAGGCGCAACGAGGATCCGCCGACCTCGCCCTCCATGCGCCATGGGCCGGCAAGGCTGACCGCGGTGAGTTCCGCAGCGATCGGCGACACTGTGACGGGGGCCTTGCCCGCCTCCCGCCAGATCAGCGCCGAGCGGCGTATGCTGAAATGGTCGAGGCTGGTCTGCACAGGCAGGCCCGCACCAATCGGATGCGGCAGCAGCACCGCGCCTGCATCATTGGCGACAAGCGAGAGCGTCGCGCCTTCGACATCAGCGTCGGAGAAACGGAACTCGCCACGTGCAAGCGCGGTCAGCGCGAGCTCGACGGTGAGATGTTCGACCGTCGCGTAGCTCGCCTGTCCGCCCTGATCGCCGATGCGGACATCGGCCAGGGTCAGCCGCGGCGACGGCAGCAACCTCAGGCCGATGCCCCCGGCAACGCGTGTCTCCGCGCCGAGCGTAGCGCTGAGGCGCTCCTCGATCTGCGGTCGATACAGTCGCCAATCGACAAAGCCCGGTCCGATCAACGCGGCCAGCAATGCCAGCACCAGGAGACCGGCCAGAACGGTCAGGGTCTCACGCACCTTTTAGCATCATCCCTCTTGTCGGCGGTTAAGCGATCTTGCCGCCAACTCGCGGCGAGATCACGACATTCCAGTTCCCGGTACCGCCGCGCAAGCTGTCTGGATGTCACAAGACCAGGATTTTGCCGGGATTGAGGATGTTCTGCGGGTCAAGCGAGCGCTTGAGCAGGCGCATCACATCCAGCGTCGCCGGGCCGTGCTCGATCTCGAGATACTTGATCTTCTTCTGGCCGACGCCATGCTCGCCTGTGCAGGTGCCGCCCATGGCGAGGGCGCGCTTCACCAGCCGGTCGATGAAACCGCGGCAGCGCTCCATCTCGTCCTCATCGGCGAGGTCGACGAGCGGTTGGGTATGGAAATTGCCGTCTCCGACATGGCCGGCGATCGGGGCGATCAGACCGCTGGCCTCGATGTCACGCTTGGTTTCCTCGACGCATTCGGCAAGCCGGGAGATCGGCACGCAGACATCGGTCGCAACCGATTCAACGCCTGGCCGCAACGCGCGAGCCGCCCAGTAGGCGTCATGGCGAGCCTGCCAGAGCTTCGACCGGTCTTCGGCCTTGGTCGCCCAGTCGAACGGTCCACCGCCGAAATCGGCGGCAATCTCGCCGAAGCGCTCCGCCTGCTCCTTCACGCCCGCTTCCGTGCCATGGAACTCGACGAAGAGCATCGTCGTCTCCGGCAAGCCGAGCTTGGAATGCAGGTTCACGCCGCGGATCATCACAGCATCGAGCAGTTCGATGCGCGCGACCGGCAGACCGGACTGGATCGTCACGATGGTCGCGTCGCAGGCTGCCTTCACCGAAGGGAAAGGGCAGACGCCGGCCGAAATCGCCTCCGGGATGCCGTGCAGCTTGAGCGTGACCTCCGTGATGATCCCGAGCGTGCCCTCCGAGCCGACGAGCAGGCGGGTCAGATCATAGCCGGCGGAACTCTTCCGCGCGCGGCTGGACGTCTTCACGACCGAGCCGTCGGCCATCACCGCGGTCAGAGAAAGGACGTTGTCCTTCATCGTGCCGTAGCGCACCGCATTCGTGCCCGAGGCGCGTGTCGCCGCCATGCCGCCGATGGACGCATCCGCGCCGGGATCGATCGGGAAAAACAGCCCCTGGTCGCGCAGATGCTCGTTGAGTTCCTTACGGGTCACGCCGGCTTCGACCACGCAATCGAGATCCTCGGCATGAACGGCGATGATGCGCTTCATCTGGCTGAGATCGACGCAGACGCCGCCGAACGGCGCGTTCACATGGCCTTCGAGCGAGGTGCCGGTCCCGAACGCGATCACGGGGACGCCGTGGCTCGCACAGAGTTTGACGATTTCCGACACCTCTTCGGTGCTCTGCGGATAGACGACCGCATCCGGCGGCTGGTTCGTAATCCAGGTCAGCGTATGGCCGTGCTGCTCCCGTACCGCCAGGCTCGTCACCAGCCTGTTGCCGAATTGGGCGGCGAGCGCCCGCGTCACCGCCTCGATCGCAGCCGGCGACGGCGGCAGGGTTGCGGCAGAGGCGGCATGAGAAGCAGTTGCAAAAAGGCTCATTGTCTTTTTCCGGGCTTGGCGCTTAACTTGGAACTGGTCGGCTTCTGCGGTTGAATCTGACGAGGCAGACCGTAGCGATAGCAGGCGTCTTTGTCCTGCGTGTCGCCGCCGGCAGCAAGATCGCCGGGCGCATGGGAGGCGGTGCATCAGGCAGGGCATAGCTCGTCCGGCGGCGTCTTCAAGACGATGGTAGCGTGTCAGTGGAGTTCCGTTCCGCCGCACGCAACAACTTTGCGGGAGGCGGCCATGAAAGATGAGATCCGCGCTCCGGCGCTGTTCTTCTCCCCCTTCGTATCGTCCGCAATGCGGGTCGAAACGCCCTGGATCGACTATAACGGCCATCTCAACATGGCCTATTACCACGTGCTGTTCGATCGGGCTGTCGACGAGGTTTTCTCGCTCGTCGGCCTGAACCAGGACTATGTCGACACGCGCAACGCGTCCTATTTCGCGGCCGAATGCCATGTCCTCTACAAGCGCGAATTGACCGAGGACGACCTCGTACGGGTCACCGCACAACTGATCGCCTTCGACGAAAAGCGCCTGCACTACTATCTGGAAATGCGGCATGCGAGCGAAGGCTGGCTCGCGGCGACGAGTGAAAACCTCTCGCTGCATGTCGACATGGCGACCCGCAAGGTTTCGCCGTTTCCGCCCGATATCCTGGCCAATCTCGCCCTGATGAAAGCGGCGCATTGTCGCATGCCACTGCCAGCCACGATCGGGCGCATCATCGGCATGCCGAAGAAGACGACGATCACGGTCGAGGATTTGCACGACGAACGCGAGCTCGAAACGCGCCACTGAGGGCGGCAGAGTCGGCGCAGGCTGCCTGCCCCTGTCACTGGGCCTGGCGCGGCCCCATCTTCGGCGATCAGCGACGGTCGGGAGGAACGGAGATGGTCAAGGCAACCTGGAACGGCGCCGTTCTGGCGGAAGCCGACAACACGGTCGTGGTCGAAGGCAACCACTATTTTCCACGCAACGCGATCCGCTCTGAATTCTTCAAACCAAGCGAGACGACGTCGATCTGTCCGTGGAAGGGCACGGCCAACTACCATTCGATCGTCGTCGCTGGCGCTGAGAACAGGGACGCCGCTTGGTATTATGCCGAGCCCAAGGCCGCTGCCGCCGAGATCAAGGACCGCGTCGCCTTCTGGAAGGGTGTGGAGATTTCCTGATCAGTCGTTGTGATCGGGGATCTTCAGGACATGCCCGCAGGCCTTGCAATGCACGGCGTCCGGCTCGTGCCGCTGCAGCGCGCATTGCGGGCAGGGAAAGGTGACCTTGTTGGGCCGGAAGATCGCTTGCGCCAGGCGCACGAACAGCGAAATCCCGACGATCATCACCACGATCGAGGTCAGCTTGCCGGCGGTGCCGGGCAAGGTGATGTCGCCGAAGCCAGTCGTCGTCACGGTCGCGACCGTGAAATAGAAAGCGTCGACATAACCCGCGAAGCCCGCGGTCTCGCGAAAGAAGAAGGTATAGATGAAGCCTGTCACCACGAACAGGAAGGTCACGATATTGACCATGGCCCGCGCTGCGCTTTCCCACTCGGGATAGCCCGCAGCGCGCAGCCGCTCCCAGATCAACCCACGCTGCGACAGCGACCAGAGCCGCAGGATGCGCAGGAAGCCGAAATTCTCCAGCCATTGCGGCGCGAGCAGCGTTGCCAGGATGAAGAGATCGAGCAGCATGCTCGGCTGGCGCAGCAAGCGCGGAATGTTCGAGGAGGCCAGCATGCGCGCGCCGATCTCGATGACCATGATCACGGCGACCGAGTAATCGAGCCAGTAGAAGAGCGGGCGTTCGCGGATCAGCGGCGTCGCGATGAAGAAGGCGATGATCAGCAGGTCGACGACCGCCGTCGCAAGCTGAAAGCGCACCGCCCCGGGCGAACGGCCATGGTAGAGCTGGCGCAGGCCGTCCCGCAGTCTCTCGACCTGCCCTTGCCTGCGAACAGACGTCGTATTCTCGGCCATTCCATGGCGTTACAGGCCAAAGGATGGCGCGTCCAGCGCCGGCTGCTCAGGCGGCCCGCCGCGTTGCCACGGCGTGGATGGCGTAGCCGCGAAGGAGCCGGGTCGTGCGGCTCTCGGCGCCCTCGATCCGCGACAATTCGGCAATTGCCTCGGGCAGGTCATGTCTTGGCGTGACATGAAACAATGTCAGCCAGCGATTGAGGACCGCCCTGAACGACGCAGGCAAGCCGGCCTGGTCGCCGAAATCGACGATATGCAGCGAACCGGTGGCCGTCAGCGTTCGCAGCGCCTGAGCGATCACTCCCCGCCAGGGCGGAATCATCGAGAGCGCATAGGAGATGACGATGCGATCAAATCCATCGCGCCCGAACAGGGCCGCCGCGTCGAAGCAGGTCGCGTCAGCCTGTGCCAGATGGATGCGCTCCGAGAGCCCCGATCTTGCCACGCTTCTCTCTGCCGTCGCGAGCATCTCGGCCGAGACGTCGAGACCGTAGCACTGCGTGCCGGGATAGGTCCGGGCGAGTTTGATCAGGTTGCGCCCGGTGCCGCAGCCGATTTCCAGGATGGCGCTGCGCGGCGCAGGATCGAGCTCGGCGATGAGCCGGTCCCGGCCAAGCAGATAGAACTTGCGGCTGGCGTCGTAGATATGGCGCTGGTGGCGATACATCCGGTCCATCAGGCCGGCGGCCTCGGTCGTGGCGCGGCCAGCGCTCATGCCGCCGCCCCCTGCAGCACATGGAGATGGAAGGCGCCATAGATCGACGAGCGATCGCGCTCTCCAAGCTCGCGGCTGCGCGCTTCCTCATAGCGCCATTGCCCGAGAATCGAGGCCGGCACCCGGCCAGGCAGAAGTCTCTCATCGGCGGCCGTCCGGAAGATCACGCGGGCGCCGGGTCGCGCCGTGCGCGTGATCTGCGTCCAGAGCGCCGTGAGATCCGCATCATTCATCCAGTCCTGGGCATCGAGCAGCACATAGGCATCGCAGCTCTTGGCAGGCTGGCTCTCGAGGTAGGCCGTGATCGCGCTCTGGTGATAGGCGACGCGGCCCGCCCGCTCTCGAACGGCCGCGAAATTCCGCCTTTCAAGATAGGGCGGCAACGATGCGTCCTCGTCCGTCGCATAGCCTCGTCCAAAGGCTTGCCGGGCAAAATAGTTCGACTTCAGGTCGAAGCCGCAGGCCAGCCTTTCGAGCCGGTGCCGGAGCACGCCGCGTATCCCGGCGTCGCCATCAGCCGCGAGAGCCTTGTACTGGGCCGGCGGGATGCCGAGACCATAGAGCGAGGCCGGCTGGCGCACCAGCCAACGCACCAGGGGCTTGTCGAAGACGGGAGCGATATGCCTGTCGAACAGGGCGCGCTGCTCGGCCATGTCGCGAGCCTGAAGCATCACGCGCGGATCGCAGCCGAGCGTGCGACCAAGGAGATGTCCAGCCCCGATGAAACGGCCGAGCAGGCCGTACCGGTAGAAATTGCGGGCAAAGACCTGGATGCGCCGGCGCCCGCTCAGACTGCGGCCTTCCCAATAGCTGCGAGAGACGCCATCGAGGCGTGGCGCGATCTCCGCGTCATAGAGCGCGACATTCGCCTGCGATTGCGCCTCGCCGAAAAAGCGCAGGAACTCCTCATGGCCTGCCAGGCTGTCGAGTGCGGCGAGCTTGAGCTTGCCGAGCGCGATATGGGCGCCATTCAGATCGACAGCGCTGATCTTCGCCGGGTTGGCCGTGAGATAGGACAGGATGTTGCAGGAGCCGGACGCGATCGCCACGACATGATCATCAGGGCGCAGGTCCAGCGCCTCCATGTCGACGACCGGGTCTTCCCAGATCTGCGGATAGACGAGCCCGGAAAAGGCCAGAGTGAACAGGCGTTCCAACATCCCCGCCCGCGACAGCGGCTTGCTGCGATGCACCGCCGTGGTCAGGCCCAATGTAGTTTCCCGCCGAACCGTACGCGCCGTCTGCATTCTTCGTTCCTCGCGCGGTCCGTTGCGATGGCGAGCCGACTAGAGGAGTCGCGTGACGGTTGGGTGACGCGCTTTGCGGATCAGCTATCCGTGAGGGCGGGCTGACGTGGAGCGCAATCATCCCCATATTCCGCCCGAAGCCTTTGAACGGGAGAATGACGATGGGACTGTCCGAACTGTTCGGCGGCAAGGCCAGGGAAGCCGGTGAGTTCGAATTCCAGCTGACCGACGAGGAGTGGCGCCGCCGCCTGACGCCGGAGCAGTACCACGTGCTGCGCGGGCATGGCACCGAGCGCGCCGGCTCATGCGCCTTGAATTTCGAGAAGCGCGCCGGGCGCTTCACCTGCGCCGGTTGCGGCAACCCGTTGTTCCAGTCCGGCAAGAAATTCGAGAGCGGCACGGGTTGGCCGAGCTTCGACCAGCCACTGGAGGGCGCGGTCGGGATCAGCGAGGACAATAGCTACATGATGCGGCGCACCGAGGTGCATTGCGCCCGCTGCGGCGGCCATCTCGGCCATGTCTTCCCTGACGGCCCGCCACCGACCGGACTGCGCTACTGCATCAACGGCGTCGCGATGGATTTCGCTCCGGCCGAGGCCTGAGCCAGTTGGCCGGCCGCGCTCCCGCTTCGGGAGGACGGCCGCTCTAAACTCGCGAGTGTTATTCCACGGCCGGGGCTGCCCGATGCGCCAGCGCGGCAGCGTCCACGGACGCCGGCAGATCGCCGAAATGGCCCGACCAGCGTCCCTCGAGCCGCGTCGCAATGAAGGCGTCGGCGACCATGTGGGGTGCGTGGCGCAGCAGCAGCGAGGCCTGCAGCGCCAGCGCCAGCCGCTCGACCAGCCGCCGCGCCTGTCCTTCGCTTCGCACCAGAATGGGTATCTCCGACTCCAGCGCGCTCAAATGCGCATCGAAGCGATTATCGGCGCCGGCCGCGCTTCGCATCTCCTCGATCAGCGCCACGAGAGAGCCCGGCTCTCGCTCCAGCGAGCGCAGCACATCGAGACAGATGACGTTGCCCGAGCCCTCCCAGACGCTGTTGAGCGGCGCCTCCCGATAGAGCCGGGCCATGGGGTTTTCCTCGATGAAGCCGTTGCCGCCATGGCATTCCAGGGCCTCGACCACCACCGCCGGCGCGCGCTTCGAGACCCAGTATTTCGCAATCGGCGCGCCGACCCGCGCCAGCAACCGCTCGCTCTCGCTCGCTTCCTGACGGTCGAGCGCCGCAAACAGCCGAAAGGCGAGCCAGGCTGCGGCCTCGGCCTCGATCGCAAGATCGGCCAGCACGTTCTGCATGATCGGCTGATCGATCAGCCCTCTCTGGAAGGCGCGCCGATGGGCCGCGTGATGCGCCGCCAGTGAAACGGCGAGCCGCATCTGCCCGGCCGACGCCGCCGCGATGTCCAGCCGGGAGCCTTGGTTCATGGCCAGGCCGGTGCGCAGGCCCCGGCCTGGCTCTCCGATCATCTGGCCGATTGCACCGCGGAATTCGACCTCGGACGAGGCATTCGAGCGATTGCCACATTTGTCCTTGAGCCGCTGGATCGCCACGCCGTTGCGCGAGCCATCGGGCAGCCAGCCCGGCACGACGAAGCAGGAAATGCCCTCGGCAGTTCGGGCCAAGGTCAGGAACAGGTCGGAATGCGGCACCGAGAAGAACCACTTGTGCCCGGTCAGGGACCATGTCCCGTCGCCATTGTCCTCGGCCACGGTCTGGGTCTGGCGCAGGTCCGAGCCTCCCTGCTTCTCGGTCATGGCCGTGCCGACGGTCGCCCCCGTCTTGGTCGAGGCTGCCGTCTGGCGGCGGTCATAGCGGTTGGAGCTGACCAGGGCGCCCCACTTGCTCCAGAGGTCGGGTTCCTGCCTCAGAACCGGGATCGCGGCATAGGTCATGCTGATCGGGCAGCAGATACCGCTTTCTCCCTGACTCCAGAGATAGGAGAGCGCAGCACGCGCCACCTGTGCGCCCGGGCCCGGCCAGTTCGATGCGAGCGAATGGGTTTCCTGCCCGATCGCGAGCCCCATCAGTTCGTGCCAGGCCGGATGGAACTCGATCTGGTCGATCCGGTTGCCGAACCGGTCATGCGTCCTGAGTTCGGGCGTGAACCTGTTCGCCAGTCGCGCCAGGTCCTGCACCTGCGCCGAACCGACAATGCGTCCTGCTGCATGCAGGCGCTCCGAGGCCCAGCCTGCATCGAAGGCGGTGGCCGCCGCCTGCAACACGGGATCAGCCGCGAAGGCGTCGTAATCGCACAGTATGGGAACCTGGTTCGTCACCTCATGGGTGGAATGGCGGGAGGCGATATCCACATTCATCGGGGCGCGTCCTGACGATCGGGCGAGCATTCAACGCCCAACAGCCTTATCCAGCAATCTGCGGCGCAACAGCCTATATTGCCCCTGGAACGAATCACGATCAAAGCGACCTGAAGCCTTGTCCGATCACACCACGTCCGCCCCTCTGCCCCGCCCCGGCGGCCTCGCCGCCCGCGCCGCCGCACAGCCGGCCGCCGGCTATCTGGCAGGCCTCAACCCGGAGCAGCGGCAAGCGGTCGAGGCCACTGACGGCCCGGTTCTGGTTCTGGCAGGCGCCGGCACCGGCAAGACGCGTGTGCTGACCACCCGTATCGCCCATCTGATCGCCACGAACCGCGCCTACCCGTCCCAGATCCTCTCGGTGACCTTCACCAATAAGGCAGCGCGCGAGATGAAGGAGCGCATCGCAAGCCTCGTTGGCCCCGTGGCCGAAGGCATGCCCTGGCTCGGCACCTTCCACTCGATCTCGGCCAAGATCCTGCGCCGCCATGCCGAGCTCCTCGATCTGCGCTCGGACTTCACCATTCTCGATACCGACGACCAGATCCGCCTGATGAAGCAAGTCATCACGGCGGCCGGGATCGACGAGAAGCGCTGGCCCGGCCGCATGCTGGCGGGCTTCATCGACAGCTGGAAGAACCGCGGGCTTGCCCCCAAGGACGTGCCGCCGGGTGAAGCCGGCGTCTTCGCCGGAGGCAAGGGCGGCGCCCTTTACGCCGCTTATCAGGAGCGGCTGAAGACGCTTAACGCAGTCGATTTCGGCGATCTGCTGCTGCACTGCCTGACGCTGTTCCGGGAGCATGCCGATGTGCTCGCGACCTATCATGAGCGCTTCCGCTACATCCTGGTCGACGAATATCAGGACACCAACACTGCCCAGTATCTCTGGCTGCGCCTGCTGGCGCAGGGCCGGCGCAACATCGCCTGCGTCGGCGACGACGACCAGTCGATCTATGGCTGGCGCGGCGCCGAGGTCGACAACATCCTGCGCTTCGAGCACGATTTTCCCGGCGCGGTCGTGGTCAGACTGGAACGGAACTATCGCTCGACCGGGCACATCCTCGCCACCGCCTCGAAGCTGATTGCCCGCAACGAAGGCCGGCTCGGCAAGACGCTGCGCACCGAGGATGAGGCCGGGGAGAAGGTCACCATTACCGGCGCCTGGGACAGCCAGGAGGAAGCCCGCCTGATCAGCGACGAGATCGAGGCGATGCAGAGCAAGGGCGAGAACCTTGCCGAGGTTGCCATCCTCGTCCGCATCTCCGCCCAGATGCGCGAGATCGAAGAGCGCTTCGTCCATGTCGGCGTGCCCTATCGCGTCATCGGCGGCCCGCGCTTCTATGAGCGGGCCGAAATCCGCGACGCCATGGCCTATCTGCGCTGCGTGGTGAGCCAGACTGACGACCTCGCCTTCGAGCGCATCGTCAATGTGCCGAAGCGCGGGCTCGGCGACGCAACGGTCCAGCTTCTGCACAACCACGCCCGGGCAACCGGCCTGTCGCTGCTGCAATCGGCCCGTGCCGTGGTCGAGACCGAGGAACTGAAGCCGAAGGCCCGCACCGCGCTGCGCGAACTGGTCGAGGCCTTTGCCCGCTGGTCGACCAAGGCCGAACACATGAAGCAGGGCGAGCTTGCCGAGCAGGTGCTGGAGGAATCCGGCTATACCGAGATGTGGCAGAAGGATCGCTCGGCCGACGCCGCCGGCCGCCTCGAGAACCTCAAGGAACTGGTGCGCTCTCTGGACGAGTTCCCCGACCTGCCGGCCTTCCTCGAGCACGTCTCGCTGGTGATGGATGCCGATGGCGGCGAGGCCGGGGCGCGCGTCAGCATCATGACGCTGCATGCAGCCAAGGGGCTCGAATTCGATACCGTCTTCCTGCCCGGCTGGGAGGAAGGCCTGTTCCCGAATCAGCGCGCGCTCGACGAAAGCGGCCGCGCCGGGTTGGAAGAAGAGCGCCGCCTTGCCCATGTCGGTCTGACCCGGGCCCGCAAGCGCCTGAAGCTCCTCTTCGCCTCGAACCGCCGAATTCACGGCCTCTGGCAGTCGAGCCTGCCGAGCCGCTTCATCGACGAGTTGCCGGAAGAGCATGTCGAGGTCGTGCAGGCGCCGTCGACCTACAGCCAGGGCGGCTACGGAGCCTCGCGCTTCGACCGGATGGAAAGCTTCGGCTCCTCCTACCAGACACCTGGCTGGCAGCGCGCTCAGGAGAATCGTGCGCGGAACGGTGGCGGCTCAGGCTTCTCGGACACCAGCGGCCGTGGGTTCGGCCAGGGTGGCTCGGGCTCGGGCCGGCAGCGCGGCCCGCTGCTGATCGAGGGCGAGTTGACCGCGAAATCAACCGGCAGCTCCGCTTTCGATGCCGGCGCCCGTGTCTTCCATATCAAATTCGGCCCGGGCTCCGTCGCGAGCGTCGACGGTAACAAGCTGACCGTCGATTTCGACAAGGCCGGCCGGAAGATGGTGCTGGACTCGTTCGTGCAGAAGGCGGGCTGAGCAAGCGCAGCCGTCATGTCCGGCGCGCCGATGCAGAGCATCGCCGAAGCGGTTATGCAGGCCCGGATTGCCCCGGTCCGGTTCCGCAGGAATGCCGGCTCCAAGCCAGCAGGATCAGCACGATGCCCGACGTCGCGGTCAATCTGACCGACACCGCCAATCCCGATCTCCACTCGGTGATCTCGCAGGGGCTGCGGGACTACAATGTCGAGATGGGCGGCGTCAGCGACCACACGCCACTGACGATCACCATCAAGGACGGCAGGAGTGATGAACTGATTGGCGGGCTGCTCGGTCGCACCTCGCTCGGCCTGCTGTTCATCGACCTGTTCTATGTGCCCAAGACCCAGCGCGGGTCGGGCCTCGGCACGCGCATTCTGCAGATGGCAGAGGCCGAGGGTTTTCGCCGAGGCTGCCGCAAGGCGGTGCTCTACACGCTCAGCTTCCAGGCGCCGGAGTTCTACAAGCGCTTCGGCTGGAGCGTCTTCGGTGAGATCGCGCTCGAACCGCCCGGAGCGACCCGCTATTTCATGACCAAGGACCTCGCCGCCCCTGCCGACGGCGCATGACATCCGCCCCCTGCCCTGCTATCCCGCCCGCATGCGTGAAGGTCTTCTCCCAGCCACGGTCGCGACCGTGCTCGAACTCTCAACCAGCGGCGACAAGGCGCGCGCGCTGACGGAACTGCTCGGCGAGATATTCGATCCGACTGAGACGGCCATTTCCTCCTTCGAGATCGAGGACGGCGTCACCACGCTCTCGCTGAGTGCGCCGTGGAAGGTCGAGATTTATTTCGCGACCCATCCCGATGAAGATGCGGTGCGTGACATGCTGCGCCCGATCGTCGGCGACAGCATCGATTCAACCCCCTTCACTACTGTCAACCAGAAGGATTGGGTCGCCACCAGCCTCGACGGGCTCAAGCCCGTGCGGGCCGGGCGCGTGCTCGTCCATGGCGCGCACGACCGCGGTACGGTGCGGGTGAATGATATTGCGATCGAGATCGAGGCGGCGCTTGCCTTTGGCACCGGCCACCACGGAACCACGGCCGGCTGCCTGCTGGCGCTTGATGCCGAACTCAAGAAGCGCCGCCCGCTGCGCGGCCTGGATGTCGGCACCGGCACCGGGATTCTGGGGCTGGCGCTGGCGATGCAAACGAAGCGCCGCGTCGTTGCCGGCGATATCGATGCCGTCGCAGTCGAGGTCGCAGCGCTCAATGCCCGCGTCAACCACGCGCCAGGGGCGCTCGATCTCTATGTCGCGCCCGGGCTGCTCCACGCCAAGGCAAACCGGCCGGGCCATTTCGATCTGGTCTTCGCCAATATTCTGGCCGGCCCGCTGAAGCGTCTCGCCCCCTCGCTCGCGCGCGTGCTGGCAAGGGACGGAACCCTGATCCTCTCCGGGCTTCTGGCGATGGATGTCGCCGGGATCGTCTCGACCTACCGGCATCAGGGCCTGTTCCTGGCGCGCCAGTCCCTGCGCGAGGGTTGGGCCACCCTGGTCATGAAAAAGGGCGGCGCGGCCCCAAGACCGCGCCGCCCCTACTAGGCCAGCCACCCAAGAAGGGTGTTGTCGCTTCGAGCTCAGGCTCAGAAGGCGATGTGGCCGTACTTCTGTTCCGCCTCGGCCTGCAGGGCGCGAGCGTCATGCCAGACGGCGGCGGTGAACTTGGCCGTATCGACGACCCATTCGAAAGCGTGCTTGATGATGGCGATCATGGTCTTGGTCCTTTTCTGAGCGCGGGCGGCCTCTTCGGGCGCGGCGCTAAAGATCAGCGGTTGAACGGAAGCGCGGCGTCGTTCTTCAGCGCCGTTTGCGGAAAGCCGCCGAGCACGATCTCCGCCTCGTTGACGAGGTAGGAGCGCGCACGCAGTTCGCGGATGGCGGAGCGGCGACGGCTTTCGATCAACGCGACGTAGAGGCGCTGCCAGAAGCTCAGCCCCGCCGTGTTCACGGCTTTGGCGGCGGGCAGGGTGTCGGTCGCATTCAGTACATAGGTCACAGGTCCATCTCCTCATTCCAAACGAAGGACAGTCCCGGTCGCTTCCTCGTTCTCTTATGCAACCAAAGTGGTACTTCTTCGCACTTGCGAGAAGATGATTTCGCAGATGCGAGATATGCATCAAACGCATGCACGCCACTAAATTCCATTAACGATTGACGCTCATCGCATAGCGAAGAGGCAGAACGCCCAAAACAGCGGCCATGAGGGCCTACGGACAAAGCAGGGCAGGATACCGCTTTTGCGCTGGCCTTCCGCCAGTTCTGACGCGACGATGGCGGTTATCGCCATGCTTGGACCCGTCATGACCGAATCGCCCGCGCACCGCCTGCCGACCTGCCGCTTCCAGTCCTTTTCCGAACCGAGCAATCCGGCCGAGGTCGCGCCCCGCGTCGCGGCCCTGCGCAAGGCGCTCGCTGCTCAAGGCCTGGACGGCTTCATCGTGCCCCGCGCCGACGAGCATCAGGGCGAATATGTTCCCGCCCATATGGCACGGCTCGCCTGGCTCACCGGCTTCACCGGCTCGGCCGGCAATGCCGTCGTGCTGGCCGACAAGGCCGTCCTGATCGTCGACGGCCGTTACACCATCCAATCGGCCGAGCAGACCGACACGAAGGTCGTTGCGCCAGTGAAGATGGAAGAGACCCCGCTCGAACGCTGGATCGAAGCAAACCTACCTGCAGGGGCGAGGCTGGGCTACGATCCCTGGCTGCACACCGTCGATGGCGTCGCCAAGCTCGAGAAGGCGGTCGCGGCTGCCGGCGGCACACTGACCGCCGTTGCACGGAACCCGATCGACGCCCTTTGGAGTGATCGCCCGGCCGCCCCAACCGCCGCGGTCAAGGCCCATCGCGGCGACTATGCCGGTGAGACCACCGCCAGCAAACTTGCACGCATCCAGGAAGCGCTGATCAAGGCCAAGGTGGACGCATTGGTCATTTCCGACCCGCATGCCCTCGCCTGGACCTTCAATATCCGCGGCGGTGACGTCGAGCACACGCCCCTGCCGCTGGGCTACGGCATCGTGCCCCGCGAGGGGCGCCCGACCGTCTTCCTTGCACCCGAGAAGATCACGAACGAGGCTGGCGACGCCATCGGCGCGGTCGGTGAGATCGCGGCGCCTGCAGCCCTCGAAAGGCAACTCGTGGCGCTAGGCAAGGCCAGGGCCAAGGTCCGGCTCGATCAGGCGACGGCCGCCTCCGCGCTCGCCGTCCTGATCCGCGATGCCGGTGGCACGCCCGATGCCGGCGCCGACCCGATCGCATTGATGAAGGCAAGGAAGAACGAAGCCGAGCTCAACGGGACACGCGCCGCGCATCTGCGCGATGGCGCAGCCGTGGTGCGCTATCTGTCATGGCTCGCGCGCGAGGCGCCGAAGGGCAACCTCACCGAGATCGACGCGGTTGCCGCACTGGAATCCGAACGCCTGAGAACAGGCCTGCTCAAGGACGTCTCCTTCACCACCATCGCCGGCGCCGGCCCCAACGCCGCCCTGCCCCATTATCGCGTCACGGAATCCAGCAATCGCCGGCTCGAACCCGGCATCTTCCTGGTCGATTCCGGAGCGCAGTACGAGGACGGGACCACCGACATCACCCGCACCATTGCGATCGGCCCCCCCACCGCCGAGATGCGCGATCGCTATACACGCGTGCTCAAGGGCCATCTGGCGATCTCGCGCGTGGTCTTCGTCAAGGGAACGTCGGGTGCGCAGCTCGACGCACTGGCCCGCCTGCCGCTCTGGCAGGCCGGTCTCGACTTCGATCACGGCACCGGCCACGGCGTCGGCAGCTATCTCTCGGTGCATGAAGGGCCGCAGCGGCTCTCCAAGCTCGGCACGACGCCATTAGAGCCGGGCATGATCCTCTCCAACGAACCCGGCTACTACAAGCAGGGCGAGTACGGCATCCGCATCGAGAACCTGATCGTGGTCGAGGAACGGAAGATCCCCGGCGGCGACCGCACGATCTATGGTTTCGAGACCATCACCTGGTGCCCCTATGAGCGGGCGCTGATCGAGCGTTCCCTGCTCGATGCCGGTGAGATCGCCTGGATCGACGCCTATCACGCGCAAGTCTGGGCCAAGCTCGGCCCGCAATTGGAGGGCGAAGCGAGGGCCTGGCTGGAAGCCGCCTGCAGGCAGCTCTAGACGCCGACCACTGCAGTGACGCTGCCGTCATCGCCGGGCCCGTCCCGCCATGACGGCGGCTTCAGGTCATTTCAGATCACCATCCTCAACCCGACCACGGCCAGCACTCCAACGGCAACGACGGCCAGCAGCGGCAGCCGCGTTGCAGCGAGTGCGGCGAGGAGTGCGGCGCCGGTCTCCGGCCAGCCGGTCGCCAGAGCACTCGGCGCGATGACGGCCACCAGCACGGCCGGTGGAATGGCGTCGAAGGCTGCCTGCGCGCGTAGCGACAGATCGAGCCGCCCCGCCAGCGCCAGTCCGGCGATCCGCGTCAGATAGGTGACGGCCGCCATGCCCAGGATGGCGATGAGATTCAGCGTGTCGAGTGTCACGACTTCACGCCCTCCGCAACCACGTCTGGCTCCGTCCCCGCAGCCAGCCAGGCGGCCAGCAGACCGCTCAGTGCCCCCGCTGCGACATGCCAGGGTGGCCCGACGAACTTGTAGGTCAGCGCCGATGCGATACCGGCAGCCGCCACCGTCCAGAACGTCACCCTGCCCTTCCAGAACGAGGCGACCAGCGCGATGAACAGCGCTGTGAAGGCAAAGTCGGCCCCGAGCCTGCGCGGGTCGCCCATTGCCGCACCGACCGTCGCCCCCACAGTCGTCGTCGTCAGCCAGCATGAGACGAAGGGCACGATCATGCCGAACCAGTAGGCCGGCGTGAGCTGCCGCAGCCGGGCCCGCTTCTCCGCCAGGGCCCAGTTCTCGTCGGCCATGTAGTAGAGGCCCGTCAGCTTCTGGGCCGTGCTGAAACGCCCGAGCTTTGGTGCAATCGACGCACTCATCAGCACATGGCGGGCATTGATCAGCAGGGTCGAGAAGATGATGGCGAAGACAGGCGCCGGGCTCGCCCAGAGTTCGACCGCAGCGAACTGGGCCCCGCCGGCGAAGACCAGCGCCCCCATGACGAAGACCTCCAGCGGCGAGAGGCCCTTGCCGGCCGCGAGCGCGCCAAAGAGCAGGCCGATCGGAACCGCAGCCAAGGCAGCCGGCCAGATATCGCTGAAGCCCAGTCGGGCATCGTCGAGGATGGACATGAAAATAGCCCTTCAGGCCAGATGGGCAGCGCGGAAGGCGCCCGGAGTGACGCCCAGCCGCGCCTTGAAGGCGCGGGTCAGATGGGCCTGGTCGCAAAAGCCGGTCGCCGCTGCAACGTCGCCAGGCATTTCCCCCCGGCGCAGGCGATCGCGCGCCCGACGGACGCGGATGTCGACGAGATAGGCATGCGGCGTCAGGCCGGTCTCGCGACGGAAGGCTCGGATCAGATGATGTCGTGGCAACCCGCAACGCCGCGCCATTTCGGCCAGCGAAAGGTCCTCGTCATAGCGTTGCTCGAGCAGCGCACGGGCCTCGGAGATCGGTCCACGCTCGCGTCCGACCGGACGCACAGAAAGATCGGCATGACGCCCCAGGCAGAAGGCGTAAGCGCGCAAAAGCCCTTCTTCACCCGCCAGGGCATCGCCGCTTTCCTCCAGCATCCGATGCGCGTTGCTGAACAGCGCGGCAGCCTCCGGATCGTGAACGCAGGGCTCGGCGAAGAACGGCGTGCCAAACACCTCGTGGCCGGTCAGCGAGGCCGCAACCTCCTGCATCAGCTCGACGGTCGGATAGGTCATGCGATAGCGATAGCCGCCGGCATGCGGCAGGCCGTCATGGACATCGAGCGGATGGTTGAAAACCATGTCGCCGGCATGGGCATAAAGCCGCTGGCCCCGTGCATGCCAGATCTCGCAGCCCGCTTCGATCGTGCCGATTGCATAGGTTTCGTGCGCGTGTGGGGCGTAGGAATGCGTCTGGAACTTCGCCGACAGGCATTCCAACCCCGCGAAACGTGAGGCCGTGAAGATGCGAGCATGCTCCCCCGCCAGCAGCGGAGTCTCCAGCAGTGCTTCGCCTTGGCTGATCAATTCCATGCCGGCAGGATACAGCGAATACCGGCCCTGATGTCTTGAAGAAAAGTGATGGCGACGATCACGCGGACCATCGCCATCCGATCTCAGCCAGCCATGGCTGGCGCCGCGCCGCTGGCGGCCGGTGGCTCGCGGCCCAGACCGAGGACGAGGGCAGCACCGAGCAGCGTCGCGGTGGCGAGATAGCCGACGGCGCCCAACGCCCCGAGATGGTCGACCAGCAATCCGCCGAAGATCGCCCCGCCCGCAATCGCGACCTGGAAGGCAGCGACGAGAAGGCCGCCTGCGGCTTCAGCCTGATCGGCAGCGACGCGCACCGTCCAGGTCTGGATGCCGACCGGCAGGAAGCCGAAGGCGAAGCCCCAGAGCGCAATGGCGAGCCCGGACACAAGGCTCGAAGCGCCGAAGAAGAGTAGCGCGAGCGCCGCCAGGCCAATCGCGAGCGAGCCCAGCACGACGGCGGCCTTGACGCTGCGTGCGACCACGGCACCGCCGGCGAAATTGCCGAAGAAACCGCCGACGCCGTAGGCCAGCAGGACCAGCGAGATTGCCTCGACCTTCAGCAGCGGCACCTGCTCCAGGAAGGGACGGACATAGGTAAATCCGGCGAAGTGGCCGGAGATGATCACCAGCACGGCGAACAGGACGAGCCGGATGCTCGGCCGCGCCAGCAACTCGAAGAGAGTACCGATGCTTGGCGCCGCCAGCGGCGGCAGCTTCGGCAGCGTCAGCACCTGGGCGAGCAGCGTCACCGCGCCGATGCCGGCCGAAATGACAAAGACGGCGCGCCAGCCGATCGCCTCGCCGAGATAGGCGCCGATCGGCGCGGCGCTGACTGTCGCGACCGAGACGCCGGTGAAGATGATCGACATCGCCCGCGGCAACAGCCTTGCCGGGACCAGCCGCATCGCGGTTGCCGCCGCCATCGACCAGAAGCCGCCGAGGCCGATGCCGAGCAGCAGGCGCGCGAAGAGAAGCGTCGTCAGCCCTGTGGCGACCGCAGCCAGCAGGCTCGACACCACCAGCAGCGACGTCAGCGCCCACATCACGATGCGCCTGTCGATACCTCTCGTCATGATCGCAGTCGCGACACCGGCGACCGCGCCGATGACGGCGGTCGCCGTGACAGCCTGCCCGGCCGCCCCGTCGCTGATGCCCAGGTCGGCAGCGATCGGCGTCAGCAGGCTTGCCGGCAGGAACTCGGCCGTGACCAGCCCGAACACGCCCATGGTGAGCGAGAAGATCGCCGGCCACGCCGCTTCGGCGCGTTCCTCGATCTCGGCAGGGATGAATTGCGGATCCGCGGTAGCGGAAAGGGAATCGGACATGGCGGTCTCCAGGACGTCGGACCCGACAAGTAGAGATGACGCTCTGGAGCTTCCATGTTAGGAAATCCGAAATGCTTGACCATTCGTCCAGGATTCCATGACCGATCCGCTGACAGAAATGCTCCGTGGCCTGCGGCTGGAGGGCGTCGACTACGCTCGCTTCCAGATGACCGCCCCTTGGGGCCTGCTCTTTCCGGCGCAGCAGGCGGCGCGCTTCCACTTCGCCGCCGAACGCGGCTGCTGGCTACGGACGCCGGAGAACGAGTGGATCCGCCTCGAGCAAGGCGATGCCGTGCTGTTGCCGCGCGGCGCCGAGCACGCCTTGGCGAGCGCGCCCGGCGCCTGCGCCAAGCCGCTCGGACAATGCCAGCTCCAGACCGTCTGCGGCGACATCGCCGAGGCGCGCGGCGGTGGCGACGGCGAACAGACCATGTTCTTCAGCGGCAGCATGAGCTTCAACGTCGATGGCCAGCACCCGCTGTTGCGGATGATGCCGGAACTGATGCGGCTGCATGAGCTCGCGGCCAACGAACCGGGCATCCCGCCCCTGCTCACGACCATGGCCTGCGAGCTCGCGCTGGACCGGGTCGGTGCCGGCAGCATCCTCACCCGCCTGGCCGACGTCGTCGCCGCTGCGTTGATCCGCTCCTGGGTCGAGCGGGGTTGCGGTGATTCGACCGGCTGGGTCGCCGCGGCGCGCGATCCCGATATCGGGCGGGTCCTGGCCGCGATCCATCTCAATCCTAGTGAGGACTGGACCGTCGAGGCGCTTGCCGGGGTCATGCACGCGTCGCGCTCCGCTTTCGCCGAGCGCTTCGCCAGCGTCGTTGGCGAAACTCCCGCCCGTTATGTCGTGCAGGTCAGGATGCATCAGGCCCGGCAATGGCTCGTCCGCGACCGGATGAAGATCGCCATCGTCGCGCGCCGGCTCGGCTATGAATCGGAGGCTGCCTTCAGCCGTGCCTTCAAGCGCGTCATAGGCGCGCCGCCCAGCCACTTCCGGGTGACGGACGCGGAAGGGGGGCCGGCGTTCAATAGCGATCCGCGGCCAGGCTCTGCACCGCCGCAGCAATTCGGAGGCCCCTGAGCAAGCCACCCGCCAGTCCGAACCCGCACCTGCCGCTCACCCCAATCGGATGGCGCAGCTCCGCTCCCGCTGGCGTTACCTGCCGACCAGCTCGAACCAGCCGGCCTCGTCAATCACCTGGACCCCGTGCTTCGCAGCGTCCTTGAGCTTCGAGCCGGCGCCAGGCCCGGCGACCAGCAGGTCGGTCTTCGACGAGACCGAACCCGCGACCTTGGCGCCGAGCCGTTCCGCCATGGCCTTGGCCTCGTCACGGGTCATCTGCTCCAGCGCGCCGGTAAAGACGACGATCTTGCCGGCGACCGGGCTGGTCGAGGCAACCGCCTCGAGCGGCTGCGGCGTCACCTGCGCCAGTAGGCGGTCGAGCGTTTCCTGATTGTGGGCCTCGGCAAAGAACTCGACCAGTGCCTCGACGACGGTCGGGCCAATGCCGTCGATGGCATCGAGCGCTTGCCGCTCGGGAGATTGCGGGTCAGCGGCGGTCGCCGCTTCGCGCAGGCCCTCGAATGATCCGTAATGCCGCGCCAGCAACCGTGCCGTGGTTTCACCGACATGGCGGATGCCAAGTCCGAAGATGAAGCGGTTGAGCGGTGGCGCGCGCCGGTCCGCGATTGCATCGAAGAGCTTCTTCACGCTTTGCGCGCCGAAGCCTTCCTTGTCCTTCAGCTTCTTGAGGTTGGCAGCATCGCGGACCGCCAATGTATAGATGTCGGCGGGTTCCCGTACCGGCAGGTCGGGATCGGCGTGGAAGAACTCGATCTGCTTGTCGCCGAGCCCGTCGATGTCGAGTGCGTCGCGCGAGACGAAATGCTTCAAACGCTCGACAGCCTGCGCCGAGCAGATGAGCCCTCCGGTGCAGCGGCGGACGGCATCTTCCTTGCCCGTGCGCGGGTTGACTTCGCGCGTCGCATGGCTGCCGCAGACCGGACACAGCGTCGGGAAGACATAGGGCTGCGAATCCGCGGGCCGCTTGCCGAGATCAACGGATTCGACGCGCGGAATCACGTCGCCGGCCCGCTTCACCGTCACCGTGTCGCCGACACGGATATCGGCGCCGTCACGGATCGGCTGGCCCTTGGAATCGAAGCCCCGGATGTAATCCTCGTTGTGCAGGGTCGCGTTGGTGACGACGACACCACCCACTGTGACCGGGCGCAGCCGCGCAACCGGGCTGAGCGCGCCGGTGCGCCCGACCTGGATGTCGATTGCCTCGAGAAGGGTGGTCGCCAGTTCCGCCGGGAATTTATGCGCGATCGCCCAACGCGGCGCACGCGCGACGAAGCCGAGCCGGGTCTGGAGCGCGAGGTCATCGACCTTGTAGACCACGCCATCGATATCGTAACCCAACGTCGCGCGCTGGGCCTCGATTGCGCGGTAATGCGCCAGGAGCTCGCTGACACGCTCGCAGCGGCGCATCAGCGGGTTGGTCTTGAAGCCCCAGCGGCGGAAGGCTTCGACCACGCCGAACTGTGTCGCGGCTGGCAGGTCCGACATCTCGCCCCAGGCATAGGCAAAGAAACGAAGCGGCCGCGCGGCGGTTATCGAGACGTCGAGCTGGCGTAGCGATCCGGCTGCAGCATTGCGCGGATTGGCGAATTCGCGCTCGCCCTTCTCGCGCTGGCGATCATTGATGGCCGCAAAATCAGCATGGCCGAGATAGACCTCGCCGCGGACTTCCGCGACCTCCGGCACCTCGTCCCCGACGAGTACGTGCGGGATCTCCGAGATGGTGCGGGCATTGAGCGTGACATCCTCACCCTCCTCTCCGTCACCGCGCGTGGCCGCGGAGACGAGCTCGCCCTTCTCGTATCGCAGCGACAGCGAGAGCCCGTCGATCTTGGGTTCGGCCGTAATGGCGAGCCCGGCATCGTCCTTGCGCCCGAGGAAGCTTCGGATGCGCACGGCGAAATCCGCGACGTCCTCATCCGAGAACGCATTGGCGAGCGAGAGCATCGGCACGCGGTGACGGATCTTGGCGAATTTCGAGGACGGCCTGGCGCCAACCTTGTCGCTGAGCGCCTCGTTGCCCTTCAGCTCAGCGAACACCTCTTCCAGCGCAACCAGCCGCCGACGCTTCGCGTCATAGACGGCATCGTCGAGGATGGGCGCATCCTCCTGGAAATAGGCGCGGTCGGCCTCGGCGATCTCGGCGGCCAGCAGCTTATGCTCGGCGCGCGCCTGGCGGGGCGTGAGGTCTTCGACGGGTAGGGGTTCGGCTTCGCTCATGTCCGTTGTCTTAGGCGAGTTGCTGGAGTCGAGAAAGACCATCGCCTGCGCGCGTCTCACCATCGTGTTCGCAAGGGCTTGCGACAAATTCCGTCATCAGGCGTATAGTGGTGGTGCTGGAATTGGATGCTCGACGCCTTCGGCGACTTGACCCAAGGATCGCGTCAGGACCGCCATTGCGCACCGGGCCAGAACCGGGAGGACTGCCAATGGCCAATCTCGACAGCATGATCTCCAATGCTGACCGCAAGACGAATGCACCTGCCAAGCCCGTCATTGAGCCGCGCGTGCGCACCATCACCACAGCTGATCTGCGCGACGCGCTCTGGCGCGGTTACGAGGACTTCATGGCCCAGCCGAGCCATCTCGTCTTCATCGCGCTGATCTATCCGATCGCAGGCGTCGTCATCGCTCAGCTCACAGTGAGCTACAACATCTTCCCATTGCTGTTCCCGCTGCTGTCCGGCTTTGCCTTGCTCGGCCCCTTCGCTGCCATCGGCCTCTACGAGATCAGCCGACGCCGGGAACGCGGTATGAACTCCTCATGGGCGCACGCCTTCGCGATCCTGAAATCCCGCTCGATCGGGACGATCCTTGCACTCGGAGGCTTGCTGACCGGGCTCTTCATCGCCTGGCTGCTTTCCGCCTGGCTGATCTATCGCTGGCTTCTTGGCGGCATGCCGGTGACCTCGATCAGCGACTTCCTCGGCGAAGTGCTGACGACACCGAACGGCTGGACCATGATTATCGTCGGTAACGCACTCGGCGCGCTCTTCGCGATTGCCGCCTTTTCAATGACCGTGATCTCCTTCCCGCTGGTGCTCGACAAGCATGTCGATGTGGCAACGGCGATCCGCACCTCAGTTGCCGCGGTCGAAGCCAATCCACGCGTCATGATGATCTGGGGTCTCATGGTCACCGGCCTGCTCATCCTCGGCTGCCTGCCGGTGCTGGTCGGTCTCGTCCTGGTTATGCCGATCCTCGGCCACGCCACCTGGCATCTCTATCGCAAGGTCGTGGAGAGATAGCCCGTCTTCAGCAACCGGGCCGGTTCGGCCCGGTTGCGCCGGGCTCCTCAGAAAATCTCCTGCAACTTTGAACCTGTCTCGCGTCTCGCGCGACCAAAGGTCATGAGGCTGCGTCCCGCGGCCTCGCACAAAGCCAAGGGAGAGATTTCATGACCGCCCGCACGATCCTCACCGGCCTTGCCACCGCCTTCGTTCTCGGTGCCGGTGCCCTCATCGGCAGCTCGCTGGCCATCGCCACCTCCGCGCAGGCCGCGCCTGGCTGGCACGGCCATGGCCATCACGGCCATTTCGGCCACGGTTTTCATCATCCCCGCCCCTGGGGCTGGGGCCGCCCGGGCTGGGGATACCGCCCGGTCTACACCAGCGCCCATTACGGCGGCTGCTACAAGGTGTTCCGTCGTGGTTTCGTTCCGGGCGTCGGCCCGGTGGTCCGCCCGGTCACCATCTGCCGCTGAACGCAGATGAATTCGCCTGAGGAGGGTGTCGGAGCAATCCGGCTCCCTCTCAACGCGGCCCGGCGGCAATATCGCTCGGCAGCCCGGCCAATACGACCTTCGGGATTCCATCGCTCCTGCAGCCGCCAACGCCGTTTGGGAACCTTTGCGCGCCGCACCGGTTCAGTTCTCGTCACAACAGAATGGTGACGCTGAATCATGCGGGCGCCAGCAGCCCGATCAAAGCCGGGGGCTTCTCATGAACAACATCATTTACATCGTCGGCCTCGTGGTCGTGGTCCTCGCTATCCTGTCCTTCCTGGGCCTGCGCTGACCGGCAAGTTGGCGAACATTACGGACGTCATCGGCGCTCGTCTGCGGATGCGCCCTCAGCGTTTGATCGCCACCGGCTCGCCACCATCCTGACTTGCCCTCGCCGGACGCAACCACGTCCTGGCGTCAGCCGCATCCCTTGCCTTCGCATCTCCGCTCGCGAGCGCTGCTTCCGTGCGGTCTCGGCCGCGGAAATGACACGGAGCTCCCTGCCCGCCACTCAGGATGGATTGGTCGCCGAAACGCGAAACGCCCCCTCCCGGCCTGGGAGGGGGCGTTTCTGAATGATCTCGAGCCCTGCTGCCACGGCTGACGAACCACGTTGCGGATCAGCGATCGTCTCGACGCGGCTTCTTGCTCTTGAACGGCTTGCCGGCAGGCTTGCCGCGCTCACCGCCTGCAAATCCAGCGTCCGGCTTGCCATGACCAAAGCTCTTCCCACCATGGCTGGGCTTACCGGAAAACGGCTTGGCGCCGGCAAAGGGCTTGCCCTTGGCAAAGGGCTTGTCCGAGGGACCGGACTTCTTGTCGAAGGGCCGCTCGCTGGGGCGCAGCACAGCGTTCTCGTCATAGACGGGCTCGCGATCGCGCCGGGCAGGATCATAAGGCTTGCCGCCATGCGCCTTGGCGCCGAAGGGCTTGCCCTTGCCTTCGTAAGGCTTCTTCTTGCCGGGGAATGGCGCGCTCGCCCGCTCATCCTCGGCCCGCGGCGCACGCGTATGGGATGCTTTTTCCGCGAAGGGCTTGGCCGGGCGCCGCTCGCCTTCGCCGGTCACGGGCTCGATCACGATCTTGTCCCGGTCGGTCGCGCTCGCCAGCGACGCGAAGCGTTCCGCGACATCGGCATCGATCTCGACCTTGGTTTCCGTGTCGAAGATGCGGATGGCGCCGACCTCGTCACGGGTGATCTTGCCACGACGGCAGAGCATCGGCAGCAGCTGCCGGGGATCGGCGCCGTCGCGGCGACCGATATTCAGGCGGAACCAGACCGTATCGCCACGCGGCCCCGCCTTGTGCGGCCTCTCGCCCTGCTCGCGGTCCCGCTCGCGCGGACGAGCGTAATCCTCGGTGCTGCGCACCGGCCTGCGCTCGTCGCGCCCGAAACCGGGATCACCGACCTCCTCCGCCGCCGGCAGGCGCGAACGATAGACCCTGACCAGGGCGGCCGCGATCTCCTGCGTCGAACGACCGGCAAGCAGGGCCTCGACCATTCCGGCATCATCCTCGCTCGCCTCGCCGGTCAGCAGCGGATCCTGCAGCAGCCGCTCCTGGTCGAGCGCGCGGATTTCCTCCTGCGTCGGAGCACCGGCCCAGACGGCCTCGACCTTGGCTTCGGAGAGCAGCATGTCGGCCTTGCGGCGCCGAGAGGGCGGCACCAGCAGGACGCTGGTCCCCTTCTTGCCCGCGCGGCCCGTCCGGCCGCTGCGGTGCTGCATGACCTCTGGATCGTTCGGCAGCTCGGCATGGATGACCAGTGTCAGGCCCGGCAGGTCGATGCCGCGCGCAGCCACGTCGGTCGCGACGCAGACGCGGGCGCGACCGTCGCGCAGAGCCTGCAGCGCCGAGTTGCGCTCGCTCTGGCTGAGCTCGCCGGAGAGCGCCACCGCCGAAAAGCCGCGCTCCAGCAGGATCGCCTCGAGATGGCGGACCGCATTGCGGGTGTTGCAGAAGACGAGCGCACAGGGCGAATCGTGGAAGCGCAGCAGGTTGACGACCGCGAGCTCGGCTTCCTTCGGGAAGACACGGATCGCGCGATACTCGATATCGGCATGCCCGGTTGCCGAGCCGGCCACCTCGATGCGCAGGGCATCGCGTTGATAGCTCCTCGCCAGCGCGATGATCGCCTTGGGCAAGGTCGCGGAGAAGAGCAGGCTGCGGCGTTCCGCTGGGGTCGTCTTCAGAATGAATTCGAGATCGTCGCGGAAACCGAGATCGAGCATCTCGTCGGCCTCGTCGAGGACGACGGCTCGGAGCGCCGAGACATCGAGCCTGTGCCGCTCGATGTGGTCACGCAGGCGGCCGGGTGTGCCGACGACGATATGCGCGCCCTCGTCCAGCAAGGCGGCCTCTCGGCGCGGATCCATGCCGCCGACACAGGAGATCACCCGGGCGCCGGCATGCTTGTAGAGCCACGCGAGCTCGCGCTGGACCTGCAATGCCAGCTCGCGGGTCGGCGCGATGATCAGCGCCAGAGGTTTCCCGGCGCGGCCCAGGACCTCGGCACCCTCCAGCAGGGTTTCGCCGATGGCGAGCCCATAAGCGACGGTCTTGCCGGAGCCCGTCTGTGACGAGACCAGAAGGTCGCGTCCGGCCGCCGCCTCTTCCAGAACGGCGTTCTGGACGGGCGTCGGATCATTGTAGTTGCGTTCGGCGAGCGCACGCGCGAGCGGCGGGCTCGTGGGAAGGAATGCCATCGTTAATCGGCCTTGAGTTCATGCGCGCGGCGTGATGCGGCGCGGGAGATCGTGAGGCAGGCATCGCGGCGCGTGAAACGCAGCCATAACACCATAAGCCAGTCTCTGCCGCTCTTAGAGCAGAATTCGCAGAAAGGGAATGCAGATCGCTGTGGTCAGGCGCGCGCCGCCGCGCCATGCAGGCCAGCAGCCTCGAGCAGACGGGCGGCGGCAGCCCTCGCCTCCTCGGTGATGCTGGCACCGGCAAGCATGCGAGCGATCTCCTCGCGCCGTGTCCGGTCCTCGAGCGGCGTCACGCGCGTCACCGTGCGAGAGGCCGCATCATTGTCCAGCGCCGATTTGGCGATCAGGAAATGACGTCCAGCCTTGGCCGCGACCTGCGGCGCATGCGTCACCGAGATGACCTGCACCTGTCGCGCCAGACGCGCCAGACGCTCTCCGATCGCATCTGCAACCGCGCCGCCCACTCCGCTATCGATTTCGTCGAAGACAAGCGTCGGCGCCGACCCGCGCTCGGCAAGCACGACCTTCAGGGCGAGCATGAAGCGCGAGAGCTCGCCCCCGGACGCAACCTTCATCATCGGGCCGGGCCGCGTGCCGGGATTGGTTTCGACCCAGAATTCGACGCGGTCGAACCCTTCCGGCCCACGCGCATCCTCGTCGCGATCGATATGGGTGATAAATCGCGCACGCTCGAGCTTCAGCGGCGGCAATTCTGCCTTGACCGCAGTGTCGAGACGCAACGCGGCCTCGCCGCGGGCAGCAGAGAGCGCCCGCGCCCTGGCGAGATAATCGGCTTCCGCCCGAGCGAGCTCCGCTTCGAGCCGGGCCAAGGAGCTCTCGCTCTCGTCGAGCTCGGCAAGGTCGGCACTCATCCTGGCCGCAAGATCGGCAAGCGCCTCGACGGGAACGTCGAACTTTCGGCCCGCTGCCCGCAAGGCGAACAGCCGTTCCTCGACCCGTTCCTGCTCGCGCGGATCATACTCCGCTGCACGCATGGCCGCCGCGAGCGCTTCGCCCGCTTCTTCCAGCGCCATGATCGCGGTGTTGAGCGCAGCCATCGAGGGATCGACGAGTTCTGGTGCCTGCGCAGCACGCCGCTCCAGCCGGCGGAGCACCGCGGCAAGAGAGGGGACAGGGGAAGCCTGGCCACCGACGGCCTCATAGGCATCGGAAAGATCCCGCGCCACCTTTTCCGCCTGCATCATGCCCTGGCGCCGGCTGGCCAGCGCATCTTCCTCGCCCGGTTCCGGCGCAAGCTTGCCAAGTTCGGCCACGGCGTGGCGCAGAAAATCAGCCTCCTTGCGTGCGGCCTCGACACGGATGCGCTGCGTCTGCAGCGCCTGCCGCGCGCGCTTCAGCACATCGCTGGCCGTCGCAGTGATCTCGGCCTGCCCTTCAAGGCCGGCAAAACCGTCAAGTATGGCGCGGTGCTGCGCCGCATCGGTCAGGGCCCGGTCATCATGCTGACCATGGATCTCGACGATGGCGCTGCCGATCAGCCGCAGGATCTGGACGCTGACCGGCTGGTCATTGACGAAGGCGCGTGTCCGCCCGTCCGCATACTGCACGCGTCGCAGGATCAGATCGCCGTCTGTGTCGATCTCCTGGGCCTGCGCCAGCTTGCGAGCCGGATGGGCGAGCGGCAGGTCGAAGACGGCACTGACCTGGCCTTGCGCCTCGCCATGGCGCACGAGCCCGCCGTCGCCGCGACCACCGAGCGCCAGCGCAAAGCCGTCGAGCAGGATCGACTTGCCGGCGCCGGTCTCACCGGTCAACACGCTCAGCCCGGCGCCGAACGCCAGATCGAGCCGGTCGATCAGGACGATGTCACGGATCGAAAGCTGCGCCAGCATGATGCTCAGCGCGTGATTGAAGGGAGTGGCATGCGGTCCGTCACCCGGCCATGCACCTGCCCGGCCTCAGCGGACGAGGCCGACGACCGAACGGGTGAAGCCGTTGAACAACCGGCTGATATAGGAGCCGCGATCCTCGCGGGGCTCGAGGCCGCCACTCTGGAGCAGGGTATAGGCGTCCTTGTACCAGGGGCTGTCGGGGAAGTTATGCCCGAGCACGGCAGCGGCAGTCTGCGCCTCATTGGTGATGCCCATTGCCATATAGGCCTCGGTCAGGCGCATCAGCGCCTCCTCGACATGGCGCGTGGTCTGGTACTTGGTGATGACGTCGCGGAAGCGGTTCACGGCACCGGTATAGTTGCGCTTCTCGAGATAGTAGCGCCCGACATTCATCTCCTTGCCCGCAAGCTGATCGCGCGCAACCAGCATCTTCTCGCGGGTGTCGATCACATATTCGGACTTCGGATAGCGATCGAGCAACTCCTGCATCGCGGCAAGCGCGCGCTCGGTGCGCTCCTGGTCGCGCGTCGCGTCCGGGATCTGGTTATAATAGGACATCGCCATGATGTACTGCGCATAGGCAGCATCAGGGCTGGCGGGGTTCTGCGCCAGAAAGCGCTTGGACGCCGTGATCGCGTCCTCGTACTTGGCTGCCTGGAAATTCGTATAGGCAACCATGATCAAGCCCTTTTTCGCGTAGGGCGAGAACGGCGCCTGCTTGTCGATCTCTTCGAACTTCTTGACCGCGCCTTCGCTGTCGCCGTTCTGAGAGCGAGCCAGCCCCTCGTTATAGAGCTTGTCGGCCGGCACATCCGCGACGATTTCCGGCTTGTAGACCTCAGGCTTGTCGAATGGATTAAGCGACGACATCGTGTCGCAGCCGCCGAGCAGCAAGGCGGCGCCGAGCGTCAGGGCAACGCCCATCCGCATCGGTCGGGCGCTTTGGGAAGTCGGGTTGTTCAGCCGCATGACGCTCACGTCGTCCGTCCTCTTTCGCTCGTCACCGCAAGATGGCGAAGGATGCCTTTACCTCAGACGCAGCGCTCACGCTACCGGGGAAAGGCAGGTTACGAACATGCGGGGCCCATGCTGCATTCGACAAAAAACAGGCGAATGCAAGGCGCGCGCGAAACTGTTCGACTGCTCAGTGCAGATCGGGCGCGAAGGCCGCGGGGGCCGCAACGGCCATCTGCACAGCACGGTGCGCATAGACCGGCTCGGCCTCGACGATCGCGTAATTCGCGCGATCTGCGAACAAGGCTTCCAGAACGGTCACATTCATGCGGTGACCGCCGCAATAGGAGCGAAACTCGCCGAGAATCGGATAGCCGGCCAGCGCGAGATCGCCAACTGCGTCCAGCACCTTGTGGCGCACGAACTCGTCCGCGTAGCGCAGGCCTTCCGGGTTGACCACCTTGTCGTCGCCGATCGCGACCGTGTTGTCGAGCGAGGCGCCGAGCGCGAAACCCGCCTTCCAGAGCTGCTCGACTTCGCGCATGAAACCGAAGGTACGGGCACGCGAAATCTCGCGGGCATAAGCGACCGGCTCGAGGTCGAAGATCTTGCGCTGACGGCCGATCGCCGGGGTGTCGAAATCGATCTCGACATCGAGGCGGAAGCCGCTGTCGAACGGCGCGAGCTCGGCGAAGCCGCGCCCCTTCTCGACGCGGACCGGCTGCAGGACCTTGAGATAACGACGGTTCGCACCAAGCGTGACGATGCCAGCATCTTCGATCGCCGTGACGAATTCAGCCGCGCTGCCGTCCATGATCGGCATTTCGGGGCCGTCGATCTCGATCAGGACATTGTCGAGCCCGAGGCCGGCGCAGGCCGACATCAGGTGTTCGATGGTCGCGACGGAGGCGGCACCGCGATCGCCGATCACGGTGCAGAGCTCAGCGGCGCTCACCTTGTTGTAGCGGGCATGGATCAGGTGCGAGGGGCCGCCCTCGGACTCCTTGCGGAGGAAGACGATGCCGGAGTTCGCGTTGGACGGCTTGAGGCAGATTCCGGCGGGAGCTCCGGAATGAACACCGATTCCCTTCAAGGACACGGGAGCGCGGAGTGTGGTCTGCCGATCAAAATTCATTCCGGTATCCAATCTCGAACGCTAACGATCTCGGCTGCACAACGCTACGGGCTGCCTGACGGTCGTTTGCGGTCCTTCAGTTGGGCGGCGCCTGGCGGTTGCCGGTGCCGTCATCCCCCTTTGGGGCAAGCGCAACATACGCCTTAGGTGGATGCCGACAAAATCACGCTTTCTTTCGCTCTGTAACAAGCGAACTCAAACAGAGAAAAATAACCATCCCATTGAAGTATATGGTTTTTCAAACGTAAACAGAGCCCGGAGCGAGGGTTCGCTCCGGGCTCTGTTACAACTGTCGCAGGCGCTGTGGCGCTCAGTTCGCCTGGCGGCGCAGGAACGCGGGAATCTCCAGCTGATCCTCTTCGCTGCTGCGATTCGGCGCAGCACGGCCCATCTGGTCGAGCTGCCCTTGCGCTGGGCGCGAGGCCGGCAGAGCCGGACGGCGCATATATTCTGCATGGGCCGCGCTGGGCGCCTGAGCGGCAGGCTGCATCGGCGGAGGCGCGTGGCGCACCGGGGCCTGCGGCTGGACCTCGTCCTCGTCCTTGCGACCGAAGCCAACCGAGGCGAGGCGCTGCATCAGCGACATGCGCTTCTGGTCGGCCTGGGCCGGAGGCTGCGGAACGGACTGCGCACCACGGCTCGCCGCGATCTGGTTCTGTGCCGGCATCGGCAGGTCCTCGATCCGCGGCATCCGCGTCGGGCGGACGACCGCACGCTCCGGCGCCGGGGCGATGAAGCTGTCCTCGTGACGCATCATCGGCTCTTCATGCATCATCGGCTGGCTCACCGGGGCGGTCGCGATCACCGGACGCGGCTGCACCGGCTCGATGCGGATGTCTTCCGCAACGCTCGGCTGCACCGGAGCCACCTGGCGCACGGTCTCGACATTCACGGGCGCACGCATCTCCAGCATCGGCTCGGCGTGAACCGGAGCCGCGGCGCGCGGTGCGGCGGCGGTGTTGCGCAGACGCGCTTCGGCCTTCAGACGCTCGGCAACCTGGGCGATACGGGCTTCGGTATCGTCCATTTCAGCCTGGGTGCTGATCGGCTTGTCGATGCCGGTGGCCACGACGGAGACGCGCACGACGCCCTCGAGCGATTCGTCGAATGTCGCGCCGACGATGATGTTGGCCTCGGAATCAACCTCCTCGCGGATGCGGGTGGCGGCTTCGTCGACCTCATAGAGCTTCATGTCGCGCCCGCCGGTGATCGAGATCAGCAGGCCACGCGCGCCCTTCATCGAGACATCATCGAGCAGCGGATTGTTGATCGCAGCCTGGGCCGCGGTCAGCGCACGCTTCTCGCCCTGCGCCTCGCCGGTTCCCATCATCGCCTTGCCCATGCCGCGCATCACGGCGCGAACGTCGGCGAAGTCGAGATTGATCAGGCCGGGGCGGACCATCAGGTCAGTGATGCAGGCGACGCCGGAATAGAGCACCTGGTCGGCCATGCCGAAGGCATCGGCGAAGCCGGTGGTCTCGTTGGCGACGCGGAACAGGTTCTGGTTCGGGATGACGATCAGCGTATCGACCGCCTCGTTCAGCTCAGAGATGCCAGCCTCCGCCATGCGCATGCGGCGATGGCCCTCGAACTGGAACGGCTTCGTGACGACGCCGACGGTCAGTATACCCATGTCGCGGGCGACGCGGGCGATCGCAGGGGCCGCACCCGTGCCGGTGCCGCCGCCCATGCCGGCGGTGATGAAGACCATGTGCGCGCCGGCAAGGTGATCACGGATCTCGTCGATCACCTCTTCCGCCGCCGCACGCCCGACTTCCGGCTGCGAACCGGCGCCGAGGCCTTCAGTGACCTGCAGGCCCATCTGCACGATGCGCGAAGCACGCGAGAGCGCCAGAGCCTGGGCATCGGTATTGGCAACGACGAAATCGACCCCATCGAGGCCGGCTTCGATCATGTTGTTGACCGCGTTGCCGCCGGCTCCGCCGACACCGAACACGGTGATCCGGGGCTTTAGCTCCCGGATGTCAGGGGCTTGCAGATTCATCGCCATGGTTGCCTCTTTCGATTTCTTGTCCGGCGCCTGGCGGGAGCCGTCCCGATTGCTACGATTTTACTCTTGGGTCGGAACGGCGCCGCGCCGCCCGGCCCGATACCCTTAGAAACTGTCTTTCAGCCAACGCCCGACACGCGAGAAATACCCGTCCGTCCCCGTCGCGAAGTAAGCGCCGCTCGCGCGAGGCTCGAAATGTTCGACATGGGCGACCTGCGGGTAGACCAGCAGGCCGACCGCGGTCGCAAAGGCTGGACCCTTGCCAGCCTCCGGCAAGCCCTTGATCCCGAGCGGCCGGCCGGTGCGGACCTGGCCGCCGAGCAGGCGGCGCGCCGTTTCCGGCAGGCCGGTCAACTGGCAGGCGCCGCCTGTCAGCACGACGCGGCGGCCGGCCTGGGCCGAAAAGCCGGCAGCGTTGAGCCGGTCGCGCACGAGCTCGAGGATTTCCTCGACCCGCGGCTTGATGATGCGGATCAGATGCGATTTCGCCAGATGGTTCGGGGTGTCGCGCTCGTCATCGTCGACCTGCGGCACCGAGATCATGTCGCGTTCGTCCGAAGCGCTGGAGATCGCCGATCCGTGCAGCGTCTTCAGCCGCTCGGCAGCCGAGACGCGGGTCGACAATCCACGCGCCACGTCCATGGTGATGTGATTGCCACCGACCGCAATGGCGTCGGCATGGACCAGATGGCCGCCGGAGAAAACACCGAGACTGGTGGTGCCGCCGCCCAGGTCGACGACGACGACGCCCATTTCGGCCTCGTCGTCGACGAGAACCGAGAGACCGGAAGCATAGGGAGACGCGACGACCGCCTCGACCTCGAGATGGCACCGCTCCACCGCCAGCATGACGTTGCGGGCAGCCGCCGCCTCGCTGGCGACGACATGCATGTCGACGGAGAGCTTGCCGCCGACGAGGCCACGCGGATCAAGCACGCCCGGCACGCCGTCGAGCGCGTATCCGGTGGGCAATGCGTGCATCACCGCCTTGCCGGGCTTGATTGCATGCGTCGCGGCGACCGCGAGAACCCGCTTCACGTCGGAATCGCTGACCGAGCCGCTGCGCAGGTCGACGCTGGCGGCATAATGCTGCGAGCCGATGCGCCCACCGGTCAGGTTGACGATGACGGACTGGACCTCGACCTTCGCCATGCGCTCGGCCGCGTCGACCGCGGCCCGGATCGCGCGCTCCGCGTTCTCGAGATCGATGATGGCGCCACCCTTTACGCCAAGCGAACGCTGATGGCCGATGCCGATGATGCGCGCGACATGGGTGCGCCCGCGCAACCGCTCGTTCGCCTCGGCGGGGTTCAGCTCGGCGATCAGGCAGACCACCTTGCTCGTGCCGACGTCCAGAATCGACAAGGTCGCGCTCTTGCGCGACGAAAGCGGACGCATCCGCGGTGTCAGGCCCTGAGAGGTGAAGTTCACGCCTCGCCTCCCTTCTTCTTGGTCTTGCTCTTGAGCTGCTCGGCGCGGGTCGCCGCCCCCTCTTCCGTCAACCGCATCACCACCCGGTCGGGCTGGCGCAGGTCGATGGCGAGCACGTCCTTGTCCAGCAGCCTGAAATCCGTTTCGAGGCCGGCGAGACGCTTGACGGCCTCCCCCGGCGCGATCTCCGGAAGGCGGATATCCATGCCGTTGTCGAGCTTGAGGTTCCAGCGCCGGCCGGCAATCAGGCTGGCCGCGCGGATGCGCGGCGCCAACGGTCCAGCGTCGGCGAGCAGCGCGACGTACTCGCGGGCGCGGGTATTGGCGTCGGGACCGACGACAAGCGGCAGATGGGCGAAGCGGCCATCATCCATCTTGTCGATGACCGTGCCATCGGCTGCGATCAGGAAAAGGTCGCCCTTCACCTGCCAGAGGGCGAAGGGTTCTCGCTCCGTCAGCGTGATCGCGATCTCGCTGGGATAGAGCTTACGAACGGTTGCCTGGCGAATCAGCGGTGTCGCCTCGAGGCGACGGCGCGCCTCGTCGGCATCGAAGAAGGCGACCGAGGTCTTCGAATCGATCCCTGCAGCGATCAGGACCTCGATCTCGGACAGCTCCGAGATTCCAGAGATCGTCACTCTGTCGACGCCGAGCCCGACCAGGCGCGCCAGCATATGGCGCGGCTCGCCGTAGTTCTCCCGCATCGTTTCGACATGTCCGCCCTGCACGAAGCCTGTCCCGATACTCAATCCAAGAAACCCAAGAGCCAGCCAGGTCCCGATCCGCTGCGGCAGGCGCTGCCACAGCGGGAGGGCCACCGCACTACGCCGCGACGACCGGAACCAGCGGCGCGAACGCTCGCCGACCAGAAGTTGCGGCCCTGCGGCCGGCATCGATGAACGTCGGGCGGGCACCGCCGCCGCTTTCATCGATCGAGGGAGGCGTCCTCCACCATCCATTTGACGAGCTCACCGAAGTTCAGGCCCGCGTGGGCAGCCAACTCGGGCACCAGGCTGGTTTCGGTCATCCCGGGCTGCGTATTGACCTCCAGCCAGACGAGAGTGTCGGTCTCGTCGTCGTAGCGGAAGTCAGAACGGCTGACGCCCCGGCACCCGATTGCTTGATGCGCCGTTAACGCACACTCTTCGATCTGCTGGTAAATTTTTGGTAAAATTTGAGCCGGGCAGATGTGGATCGAACCACCTTTCGTGTATTTCGCATCGTAGTCGTAGAACTCACCGGTCGCGGCCCGGATCTCGGTCACACCGAGGGATTTGTCGCCCATGATCGCGCAGGTCAGCTCCCGCCCGGCGACGAAGCTCTCGGCGAGCAACATGTCTCCGCACGGCCAGTCCTCCCGCGCCACTTCCTGCGGAGGATGTTCGCGCCCCTTTTTCACGATGATGACCCCGACAGACGACCCCTCATTGACGGGTTTGAGCACATAGGGCGGCGGCAAGGGGTGCTTCTTGGCGGCCTCGAAGCGCGACAGGGTAACGCCGCGCGCGACCGGAACCCCGGCAGCCGCAACAACCGTCTTCGCCCTGTCCTTGCGCAGTGCGAGCGCTGAAGCGAGCACCCCGGAATGGGTGTAGGGAATGCGCAAAATCTCGAGCAGGCCCTGGATTGTGCCGTCCTCGCCAAAACGGCCATGAAGCGCATTGAAGGCGACGTCCGGGCGCAGCCGATCCAGCACATCGGCGATATCGTGCTGCACATCGATTCGCGTCACGCGGTAGCCGACGCTCTCCAAGGCCCTCGCGCAGCCGTCGCCGGTATTGAGGCTGACCTCCCGCTCGACGGACCATCCGCCCATCAAGACTGCGACGTGTTTGGTCATTGAATCGCTACTCCGCTTCCCCGAGACCCTCGGGGGAGCATGGTTAACGACGCGTTAACGCGACGGCGGCGAGGTGATCGAAACGCCGTATCGCTTCCGACGGCACACCTCGCAGAGCCCCGCCCGGACGAAGGCTGCTCGCGTCAGGCGCTCCGCCCGACCGCAACCCGATTCAGCAGAAGGCGCAGCTGCGCGCATTCCTCGGGGGTGAGAGCAGCCAGCATTCGCGCCTCGGCGGCGACATGGGAGGCCACCAGATCCTCCGCCAGCGCGAACCCCTCCGATGTCAGTCGGATCCTGAGCGCACGCCGGTCCTCCGGATTGGCATGTCGTTCAATCAACCCGCGCCGCTCCAGCCGATCCAGGCGATTGGTCATCGCCGATGTCGACAGCATCATCTCGCCCGCAAGGACCGAGGGCGACAGCGATCCCTCGCGCCCTTGGCGCCGCAAAGTCAGGATGACGTCGAAGCCCGGCATATCGAGATCGCGGCCCGACAGATTGTCCACGACACCCTGTCGCAAGCGCTCGGCCGCCCGCCAGACATCCCCGCACACCGCCATGGGGCTCGGATCGAGATCGGGGCGTTCCCGCCGCCATTGCGTCAGAATGGCGTCCATGGCCGCGCCCTGGAAATCGCCTTCGTGCCGATCGCCCTCGACATCTTGACTCATCGCAAGTCCTGCATCATATAATTTGACATCAAACAATTCGATGTAGAGCAATCAGATGATCAATTATCCGACGCAGACATTCCTGCCTGATCGCCTCGCCCCTGTCCAGCAGGAGCCGATACGGCAGGGCAGCGAACGGCACTCCGAACACCCGGTCGAGCGGTTCTTTCTTGAGCGCTGGTCGCCACGCGCCTTCCGTGACGAGGCGATCCCAAAGGCCGATCTGCTCACAATGGTCGAAGCGGCACGCTGGGCTCCCTCGGCCTATAATCATCAGCCCTGGCGGTTCTTCTATGCCCGGCGCGGCGACGTGCATTGGCAGGGTTTCGTGGACCTGCTCGACACGTTCAACGCGGAGTGGGCCCAGAATGCCTCCGCGTTGATCCTCGTCGCGTCCGACACGCTGATCGGCGCGCCCGACGACGAGGCTCCGGCGCCGTCCCGCAGCCACAGCTTCGACACCGGAGCGGCCTGCTCGCAGCTTGCGATCCAGGCGACGCATCTCGGCTACCACGTCCACGTCATGGCCGGCGTCGATTTCGAGCGCGCGCACCAGCATCTGAAGCTTCCAGCGCGCTTCCGTGTGGAGGTTGCGATTGCGGTCGGGAGGCATGGCGATCCCCGCCAATTGCCGGAGGCGCTCGCCAGCCGGGAGTTGCCGAGCCAGCGCCTTCCGCTCGACCAGATCGCGTTCGCCGGCTCGTTCCCCGGCTGACGCGTCGGCCCGAGCCCGGCCCAGCCGGGGGCGACTGTCGCAACCGCGCCAGGTCGCCAGATAAGTTCGGCATCCGGCCTACGCCGCGACGCCCAGGCGCTTGATCTCCCAGTGCAGGTCGAAGCCCGAGGTCTGCTTGACCCGGCGGCGAACCTCCTCGCCCAGACCTTCGATATCGGCGGCCGTCGCGCCGCCGGCATTGATCAGGAAGTTGCAATGCATCTCGGAGACCTGGGCACCGCCGACCCGCAATCCGCGGCACCCGGCGGCGTCGATCAGTTGCCAGGCCTTGCCGCCGGGCGGGTTCTTGAAGGTCGAGCCGCCGGTGCGCTCCTTGATCGGCTGAGCGGCCTCGCGAGCCGCCGTCACCCGGTCCATCTCCGCAAAGATCGCGGCCTGGTCGCCTGGCCGCCCCTGGAACAGGGCCGACGTGAAGATGGTGTCCATCGTCGCTGCCGCGCTATTGCGATAGGTGAAGCCCATCTCCGCATGGGAGAGCGTGACGATCTCGCCCTCGCGGGTCACGCCACGCGCCGAGACGAGCACATCGGTGGTCTCGCCGCCGTGAGCACCGGCATTCATTCGCAGAGCGCCGCCGATGCAACCGGGGATGCCGCGATAGAAGGCGAGGCCGTCGAGCGAGGCATCGGCGGCCGCCCGCGCCACCTTGACGTCGGGCACCGCCGTGCCACTGCGCAACCGGTTGCCGTCTTCGAGCGAGATCTCGCCGAACGCCTTGCCGCCGAGTCGAATGACGACGCCAGGAATGCCACCGTCGCGCACGATCAGGTTCGAGCCGAGCCCGACGACCGTGACAGGAATCTCGGCCGGGAGCCTGGACAACAGATAGGCCAGGTCCTGCTCGTCAGCCGGCGCGAACAGCACCTGCGCCGGGCCACCGACGCGGAACCAGGTCAGCCCTGCCATCTCCTGGTTGGCCAGGAGCCGGCCGCGCAATTCTGGCGCGGCCGCGCGAAGGTCGGGGGTGATATCGGGGAAGCTCACTGCTTGCCACCCAGCCCGGCGAGTTCGCCCGGCAGCGCATAGGCCCATTGCGTGATGTTGCCGGCTCCCAGCAGCACGACATAGTCGCCCGGCCCCGCGAACTCCGCCACCATGCCCGCGAGCTTCTCGGGAGCCTCCAGGGCCAGCGTATGGCGGTGGCCGCGCGCCTTGATGCCCGAGACGAGGCTATCCCGATCGGCACCGGGAATCGGCGCCTCGCCGGCGGCGTAGGTGTCGGCGACGATCACCGTATCGGCATCGTTGAAGCAGGCCGCAAAATCGTCGAACAGGCTGGAGAGCCGCGTGTAGCGATGCGGCTGCACCACGGCGATGACCTTGCTCTTGGTCGAGGCGCGCGCCGCCTTGAGCACGGCGGCGATCTCCACGGGATGGTGGCCGTAATCGTCGAAAATCAGTGCGCCGTTCCATTCGCCGGTCTTGGTGAAGCGACGCTTGACGCCGCCGAAACCGGCCAGGGCCTCGCGGATCTTCTCGACCGGAATGCCAAGGTCATAGGCGACCGCGATCGCGGCGGTGGCATTGAGCGCATTGTGGTGCCCGGGCATCGGCATCACGAGATCGCGCACAACCTCGTCGCGCCCACGCTTGCGGTCGCGGATCAGCAGCGTGAACCGGGCCTGCCCACCAGAGAGATCGATGTCGATCAACCGGAAATCCGCCTGCGGGTTCTCGCCGTAGGTCACGACGCGCCGGTCTTCGATCTGCCCGACGAGGCCCTGCACCGTGGGATGATCGATGCACATCACCGCGAAGCCGTAGAAGGGCAGGTTCTCGACGAAGGAGCGGAAGGCTTCCTTGATCGCATCGAAGGTCTTGAAGTGGTCGAGATGCTCGGGATCGATATTGGTGACGATCGCCACATCGGCAGGGAGCTTCAGGAAGGTGCCGTCCGACTCGTCGGCCTCGACCACCATCCAGTCGCTTTCGCCCATGCGCGCATTGGTGCCATAGGCGTTGATGATGCCGCCATTGATCACGGTCGGGTCGAGCCCGCCCTTCTCGAGCAGGGTCGCAACCAGCGAAGTCGTCGTCGTCTTGCCATGCGTGCCGGCGACGGCGACGCAGGATTTCAGCCGCATCAATTCGGCCAGCATTTCGGCGCGGCGCACGACCGGCAGACGCTGCTCGCGCGCGGCCGTGAGCTCGGGATTGTCGCGCTTGATCGCCGTGGAGACGACGACGACCTCCGCCCCCTCGATGTTCTCGGCGGCATGGCCGACAAAGGTCCTGATGCCCTTGTCGGCGAGCCGACGGACATTGGCATTGTCGGACGCGTCCGAACCCTGGACCTTGTAGCCGAGATTATGCAGCACCTCAGCGATACCGGACATGCCGATGCCGCCGATGCCGACGAAATGAATGGAGCCGAGCTTGGGCGGCAGCTTCATGGGTCAGGTGTCTCCTGCGGATTACGGCATGTCGCGAAAAGGTGGGAACCAGCTTTCCGTCAAGACATGCCTCAGAACGTGATCCCTGCGACCTGCAGAACCAGGCGGGCAAGCCGGTCGGCCGCATCGGGAATTCCCGCGCTCTTGGCGCTGTCGGCCATGGCAGTCAAGCGCGACGGGTCTGAGATCAGGGCCGAGAGCTCGCTCGCCAAGCGGCGCGGCGTGAATTCAGGCTGCAGGATGCGGATGGTGCCGCCCGCCCGCTCGAGCACCGCGGCATTGGCGGCCTGGTCCTGATCGAGCGAGCCTGGCAGGGGCACCAGCAGCGACGGCCGCCCGATCACGGTGAGCTCGGCGACGGTCGAGGCGCCCGCCCGGCCGATCACGAGATGCGCCGCACCCATGCGCGTCGGCAGGTCCTTGAAGAAGGGCGCGATCTCGGCCGCGACCCCGAGTTCGGAATAGATCCGCCTGACGCGCTCGCCATCCTCCGCGCGGGCCTGCTGCACGATGTGGAGACGCCCTCGTTCCGCGGGCGTCAGCAGTTGAATCGCCGGCGGCACGATATCGGCCATGATCCGGGCGCCCTGGCTGCCCCCGAAAACGAGCAGCCGCAACGGCCCTGTCGACGGATCGGCATAGGGAGAGACGGCGGCAATGACCGCGGGGCGAACGGGATTGCCGACCTGCCTGCATTTTGCGGCGCGAGCGGCATCGAGACCACCGACCTCGGCAAAGCCCGTCGCAATGATGTCGACCCGACCGGACAGGAAGCGATTGGCGCGGCCGATGACGGCGTTCTGCTCATGCACCATCGTTTTCACGCCGGCGAAGGAGGCGGCGAGCACCGGCGGAACGGTCGGATAACCGCCGAAGCCGACAACGACCGCAGGCTGCAATGTCTTGATGACGCGACGTGCGACAAGGACGCCCTTCATCAGCTCGAGCGCCGCGCCCGCCATCTTGAGCGGCGAGCGACCGGACGGCGTCGCCGCCGGGACCGGGTGAACGGACTCGGCCGGGAAGCCACCCGCATATTCGACCGCGCGCGCGTCGGTGACGAGCGCGACACGCACGTCATGGCGGTGCAGCGCGTGGCTCAACGCCTCGGCGGGAAAGAGGTGGCCGCCGGTGCCACCTGCGGCGAGAACAACGAGCGGACGCTGTGTCATATCCGTCAACGCCCGAATTCACCAAAGCCCTCGGCGCGCGGGCGTTTGCGGGTCAGGGCCAGCAGGAAGCCTGTACCCAGCGCCAGCGAGAGCAGCGAGGAGCCACCATAGGAAATGAACGGCAAGGTCATGCCCTTGGCCGGCATCATGTGCAGGTTGACCATCATGTTGATCGCAGCCTGGATGCCGAACAGCAGCGCCAGCCCCGTCACCGCGAGACGGATGAAGGGATCCTCTGCCTTCTGGGCCACGAAGAGTGCGCGCAGCACGATCAGGGCGAACAGCGCCACCAGCAGGATACAGACGACGATGCCGAACTCCTCCGCTGTGACGGCGAAGATGAAATCGGTATGGGCGTCGGGCAGGATACGCTTCACGGTGCCCTCGCCCGGCCCTTTCCCAAGCCAGCCGCCCTGAGCAAAGCTCTCGAGCGCAGTATCGACCTGGAAGGTGTCGCCCGAGCCCTTGTCCATGAAGCGCTCGATGCGGGCGCGCACATGTGGAACGAGCTGATAGGCGATGAGCAGGCCGAACATGCCGGCGCCGCCGAGCCCCGCCACCCAGAACCAGTGCAGGCCGGCAACGAAGAACAACCCGCCCCAGACGAGGCTGACCAGCACCGTCTGGCCGAAATCCGGCTGCAGGACGAGAGGCGTGATCGTCAGCGGCAACAGCGCGAACGCCATCAGCGTACCCGGCAGGTCCGGCCGGCGCATGCCCTCCGAGAAAGCCCAGGCAGCAAGCACGACGAATGCGGGTTTCAGGAATTCAGACGGCTGGACGGAGCCGAGCGGGCCGAGCGTCAGCCAGCGACGCGCGCCCTTCACCTCGACGCCGAAATACAGCGTCGCCACCACCATCGCGAGCGCGACCACATAGATCAGCAGCGCCGAGCGCCGGACCTGTCGGGGCGTCAGGAACGAAGCCGCAAGGAAGATGGCAAAGGCGGCCAGCAGGTAGAACACCTGCCGGTTGACGAAGTGGAAGGTCGAAAGGCCGAGCCGCTCGGCCACCGGCGGTCCGCCCGCCATCAGCAGCACGACACCGGAGACCATCAGCGTCACCAGGGTCGACAGGATGATGCGGTCGATCGACCACCACCAGCGCCCGCTGAGACTGGGTTCCGCGCGTGAGACCATGCTCTGGCTCCATCAACCAGACGGGCGAAATTCAGCCGCCCGTTTCAGCGAATCACATTGGCAACGATTGGTTAACCGATTGATTCCGACTTGATGTGAACGCCCGTTTTCAACCTGCCTTGAAGCCAGGCAGTGCCTTCACGAGTGCGCGGAACGCATCGCCCCGCACCTCGAAATTCGGGTACTGATCGTAGGAAGCGCAGGCCGGCGAGAGCAGAACGGCAATCTCGGCCTCCCCCGGATGCGCCGCCGCGTCACTGGCGGCCGCGGCGACCGCAGCATCGAGCGTGCCGCTGCGGAGATAATCCACTCGACCATCGTCATCGAAGGTCGCGGCGAAGGCATCCGTTGCCGCGCCGATCAGATAGGCCCTAGCGATGTTCGGGAAGTAGCGCCTCAGGCTCTCGATACCGCCCTCCTTGGCCTTGCCGCCAAGGATCCAGAAGATGTCGCGAAACGAGGTCAGCGCCTTCTCGGTGGAATCCGCATTGGTCGCCTTGGAATCGTTGATGAAGACGACGCGACCGACACGGCCGATCTCCTCCATGCGGTGTGCGAGCCCGGGATAGGACTTGAAGCCGGCAGCGACCTCCTCGGCGGAGAGGCCGATCGCCGCGCAGGCGGCAAAGGCAGCCGCCGCGTTCTGCGCATTGTGCGAGCCACGCAACGAGCCGATGCCGGCGAGATTGGCGACAACGCGCGGCTTGCCGTCGCGGACCTCGACGATGCGGGTGTCGAGCTTGCCGGCATTGGCCGTGACGCCGGCGAAGACCCCCTCGTCAAGCGGCTGCTCTCCACTGATCTTCACCAGCGGGCGCCCGGAAGCGGCGCGCCGGCGCGCCATCTGCTTGGAGGCCTCGTCGTCGACGCCAACGATGGCAATATCGGCAGCTTCGACCATGCGTTCCTTGATCGCGGCGTAGGCCTCCAGCGTGCCATGCCGGTCGAGATGGTCCGGCGTCAGGTTCATCTGGATTCCGACGCTTGGCGCCAGCGACGGGGTCAGGTCGATCTGGAAGGTCGAGCACTCGATGACATGGACACGCCCCGCGGCCGGCGGCTCGAGGGCGAGAACCGCAGTGCCGATATTGCCGCCCATCTGCACGTCCCGGCCGGCCTGGTGCAGCACATGGCTGATCAGTGCGGTCGTGGTCGACTTGCCGTTGGTGCCGGTGATGCAGATCACGGGCGCATCGGGAGCGATCGTCGCCCGCTCGCGGAAGAAGAGTTCGATATCGCCGATGATCTCGACGCCAGCGCCTTGCGCCTTTCCGACCGTCCAATGCGGCTGCGGATGGGTGAGAGGCACGCCCGGCGAGAGGATGAAGCTCTCGAAATCCGCCCAGTCGGCGGTTGCGAGATCGACGATGCCGATGCCCTCGCCCGCCGCTTTGTCACGGCTTTCGGTCTTGTCGTCCCAGGCCGCGACCTCGGCACCGCCCGCGATCAAGGCGCGCGCCGTCGCCAGCCCCGAGCCACCAAGGCCGAACAACGCGACCTTGCGGCCAGCAAATACTGTCACCGGCGTCATGATCAGCGGAGCTTCAGCGTAGCGAGGCCGACCAGAGCCAGCACGACGGAAATGATCCAGAAACGGATCACGACCTGCGGCTCGGTCCAGCCGAGTTTCTCGAAATGGTGATGGATCGGCGCCATCAGGAAGACCCGCTTACCCGTGCGCTTGAAGACGAAGACCTGGATGATGACCGAGAGCGCCTCGACCACGAAGAGGCCGCCGACGATCGCCAGCACGATCTCGTGCTTGGTCGCAACCGCGATCACGCCAAGCAGGCCACCGAGGCCGAGCGAGCCGGTATCACCCATGAAGATCTGGGCCGGCGGCGCGTTGAACCAGAGGAAACCCAAGCCGGCGCCGATCACGGCGCCGCAGATCACGGCAAGTTCGCCGGCGCCCGGCACATGGTGAATCTGCAGGTAATTGGCGAAGATCGCGTTGCCGGCGAGATAGGAGATGAAGCCGAACGTCGCCGCTGCGATCATCACCGGCACGATCGCGAGCCCGTCGAGGCCGTCGGTGAGATTCACCGCATTGCCGGCTCCGACCACGACGAAGGCGGTCACGAAGGGGAAGAGCAGGCCGAGCGGAATGACCAGTTCCTTCAGGAACGGCATCGCAAAGCCGGACGAAATCGCCGGCGGACCGAGCCGCATGATGAAGTAGCAGGCGATGAGTGCGATCACGACCTCGATCGAGAGCCGCGCCTTGCCGGAAAAGCCCTTATGCGACTGCTTCGTGACCTTGAGATAGTCGTCATAGAAGCCGATGGCGCCATAGGCGGCGGTCACGGCAAGCACGATCCAGACATAGGAGTTGCGCAGATTGCCCCAGAGCAGGACCGCGGCGAACAGTCCCGAGAGGATCATCAGGCCGCCCATGGTCGGCGTGCCGCGCTTGGCAAGATGCGTCTCCGGACCG